>CACXKA010000001.1 GCA_902768125.1 uncultured Bacteroidales bacterium
CTACTATCACTCTGCAAACAAGCTTGCAAGATAATAGATGTCATGTTGCACTACTGTGTGTTCATTCACACAGATAGCATCCTTTTTATTATTCGTGTCTATTTGAGTCATTCGTGGTCGATACTTTTCAAATACAATACATTTTTGTGGTTTCTGTGATTTCTGCAATTTCTGCGAGAACTCATTTTAAGTTAGCGAGAAGGATGCTCTTTTATCTAGGGCATGTCTCCTGACCAACCGTGGCCGAGGTCCCAATGGTGCTGACTTCGTCTTCCTCTGTCGCGACTCGGTAGTGCTCACGCGAGCATGGCACTACGCTCGCTGCTCCATCGGTTCGTAGACAAATTCAAAGTATGGGAGGGAAAATTCCTGTTCGAGTAGTTCGGTGAGTTCGTCTTGAATGGGTTCCGCCCACTTGCCTACGAGTACGATGAACTTATCGATGTTCCATGCTACACGACCTCGAGGTACTTGGGTGTAGTCACCTGTGAACTTTGTCTCAATATGTTTCGCTTGCGCTTTGAAATACTCTTTTGCCCATACTTGTCGGTGCAAGTGAGGGTAATTGATAAAGGGTTTACCCTTCTCTGCCGCCTCTTCCACCATCTTTGGCGTTATCTCTTTCTTGCGCACTCCAAACAACGTCTTTTCTTCTGGATCATACCAGAATATCCCCACGCATGGCATTTGTTCATCAAACGCCTTCATGTCTTCCATCTGCGCTTTATGTTCTTTATCCGATAGTTGGGTCATAATTAAAAAGAATTGGGGTCATGGGTACAAGCCCCAAGCGGATCACAGAAGAATAAATGTCACACAGATCTCACAGATATCACAGATTTTTTTGAACACGAATTAATCGAATTTGACGAATCTTGGACAATGGATGCAGCACAATGCTATAGCTTTGTGCAATAGTGTAACATAACTACACACAGATAGCATCCTTTTTATTATTCGTGTCAATTTGAGTCATTCGTGGTCGTTTCTTTTCAAATACAATACATTTTTGTGGTTTCTGTGATTTCTGCAATTTCTGCGAGAACTCATTTTAAGTTAGCGAGAAGGGGGAATCGAAGTCCTGGAGGAGGGGGTGCTTTGTGTCCTTTTCGCTGAGGAGGGCTTGGTCGGTGGGGATGCGCCAATCAATGCCTAATGATTCGTCGAGGATGTTGATGCCACCATCGGCTTCGGGGTGATAGAATTCATCACATTTGTATTGGAACACGGCGGTGTCGGATAGAACGGCAAAGCCGTGGGCGAAGCCTTTGGGGATGAAAAATTGGAGACCAATTTTTCCGGTTAGCGTGGAGCGGTTATCGGTTATAGAACCGGTTAGCGGGTTGCCTTCGGTGAGCGGTGAGGGGTTAGCGGTTAGCGATTCTTGAGCGAATTGCTGGGCTATGCGTTCACCTTCGGGGTCGCGGCCACAGAGGAGGCATTCGATGTGCTGACCGTAGGTGGGGGAGCCTTTGCGAATATCCACTACCACGTCGAGGACGGCACCTTTGACACAACGGACAAGTTTGCTCTGGGTATATGGGGGGCGCTGGAAATGGAGACCTCGCATGACACCGTAGGTGGACATGGATTCGTTGTCCTGGACGAAGTGGATGGTGTGACCCAGAATGGGGGCAACCTTCTCATCGAACTCCCGTTGAGAGAAGCTCTCGAAGAAGTAGCCGCGGGTGTCACCAAAAACTTTGGGTTCTATAATGAGAACACCATCTATGCTTGTTTTAATTACGTTCATTGTTTTTAATTGGTTAGCGGTTAGGGGTTAGCGGTTAACGGAGAAGCTTCGGCGTAGCTTTCTTCCTTGAAGACTACCATATTACTTTCTTTTGACCACTAATTGCTCGAATTGCTCGAATGTTTCTTACTGATGACAGACCTGAGATCTGCTTTAATCGTGATTAAAGATTTTGTTTGTCAGATGGATATTGAAAACTCGTTTTCATAAGCACATCAGTCAAAGGAAACTCTTCATCAGTAAGAATCCACATATTTTTTTCGTGTTGATTAGTGTGATTTGTGGTCGTTATAAAACTATCCTTTCTTTTTCTAACTCATCAGGACAACCGAAATTAAGCAAAAGTCCCAACTTATAGTTTGTCGCTCGAAGGTAATTATAAACTTGAGACCGGTGGGCATCATCTAATGCATTTACCGCCTTTAGTTCCACTATTATCTTCCCATAACATACAAAGTCTGCTTTGTAAGTTTGTTTCAACTCTACTCCATCGTACGTTATCGTTAGCTCTTTCTCGCGCTCATAAGGTATTCCCTGTCGCTGTAATTCTATTTCAAGTGTCTCCTGATAAACCGCTTCAAGGAAGCCATGACCTAGGGTGTTGTAAACCTTAAAGGCCGCACCTACAATCTTGTAACTCTCTTCCTTGTAGAATATCACAGCTTTATATTATTAACCACGAACCTATCGAATCTTACGAATCTTTGCCGTGTACCACTTGTCTAAGCCTATTTAATTCGCCAGATTCGTGATATTCGTGGTCGTTTATAAACTCTATTGTGGTTTCTTTTAAAATGTGAGGTGCTTTTCGCCGGCCCAGGCGGTGTTGATGGTGACGGTAGTGGAGGTGGAGGAGGAGGTGGAGCCGTTGAAGAGGGCACCGGTGAGCCAGGTGATGTGGTTTTGTTCCATGGTGACGTCGGTGGTGTGGTCGTAGAGTTCGTTACCATTGGCGTCGAGGGCGGTTATGGTGAGGTGGATGGTGCCCTCTGTATCGTGGAGGAACGTGTAGAGGTCGAATTCTTGTTGGTTCTCTGTCACATCGAAGGTCTGTAGTTGCTTGCTGTTGACACAACCGAGACCGGTTTGGGCATTGAAGGCACCAGAACCACCGGTATAGTAGAAGCGCATCTTCGTTATATTGGTCGGGAAGTCATCGGTGATGACGATGCGGCACATGGACACGATGCGGTTGAGTGATACGTTCAGATCAACAGTTTCTTCACCGATGGTGACGTATTCACAGTACAGGAAGGTGTCTGTGAAACCCTGGGCATTGGTGAATTGGATCTTCTTGGGGTCGGTCATCGTGGGGTTGCCATTGCTGCTGTGTCCCACAATCACCAGTTGGTAAGTTCCCTGTTCCAATTGGAAGGAGCAGTTACCAAAGTTGGCATTGTCTGAAGTCTGATTGACTTGTTTCAGTCGTTCACCGTCGGTCGTATAGATGACGTAGTTCAGTCGCGCACATGCCTCCGATGGGGCTTCCAACGCACGGGTGAGACTGGCAAAGGGTGTCTTCTCTATCTCAAAAATACTGATTCGGAGGTTACCCTTCTGAGTGTCTGTTCCAAGATCTTCTGGAAGTGCCACCTTCTCACAGGAGGTCATCGCTCCCAATATCATCAGCACGCACATGGCAAAGAAAGAAACCTTAAATTTCATCATCGCTTTATTTTCTTTCAATTAAAAGTTCAGGTTCGTAAGTGTAAGCCAGTCGCTATTGATTTTAATCGAAGCGGAGGCTGCTCTGGAATAGAGTGCACCTGTCAATGTCGTCTGACGATTCCGTTTGAACGGCACATCCGTCACGGTCTTGCTGAACAGCACATTCTCGTCGGCATCCAGTGTTTCAATCGTCACGTCCATTGTCTGCTCATCGGTGGCAAGGAAGATATATCCGCCCGAATAAGTTGTATTACCTGCATTCCCCGTGAAACCCATCAGGTTGACAAAACCCGTGTTGCTGGTTGCCAGACCTGTCGTTGGGTCGAAGCTCTTGCCACCCTTAGAATAGGTGAGGCGCATGTGTGTCACCCCTGCTGGACGGTTATCTGTGGATTGAACGGCTAACGCAGAAACGATGCGGTCGAGGGTGACATCCAGATTCAGCGCATCCGTGCTATTGACAACCACAGCCTGCGACGCTGCAAAAGTATCCATCACACGGTTGTCACCATAAGTGGCTGATGTCTTACTGGAGAGTGTCACAGCGTGATCACCGCCATTGGCAATCACCACCATCGTGTAACTGTTCTGAGGTAGATAACAGGAGAAAACGCCAAAAGTGGTGTAAGTGGTGTTATCTTCACGCAGTTGGGTATGTTTGTACACCTCGGTGCCATCACTCTTGTAATATGCCAACGTCAATGCCTTGACGCCATTATATTGACTGGCAGGTGTTGTTGCTCTTGTTCTGGGGAACTTCTCCTGAGAGATGGAGAATCCGTTCACTCGTACCAAGACTGGTACTAATACTTCCTCACTGGTTTGTGTTTGTACGTCTTGAACTTCATTGCTGCAGCTGGCTGTCATCAGACACAGGGCTGCCATCATCAAATAACCAAAAAATTTCATTCTATCACACTATTTTTTCTAAATCATCAAGTCGTATATTCACCATGGCAGAACCTAAATCATTGAGCGTGACAACGAGGTAGGATGCGTTACCCATACGAATGACTTCTCCTTCAAGATTGGAGAGTGGTCCGCGTACCACACGGATATGATCGCCCTTACGGAGTGGTTCTGAGGTGAAGTTGACAGGAGAGTTGGCATTATAGAGCATAAACTGGAGACGTTCCATCTGTTTGTCAGGAATGACGGCGAAAGGATGTCTGCCATATTCATTCGGTTGAGCAGCTTTATTGGTGAGGAAACACTTGATGATGGGAAAATCTTTCAGGATTTGAAAACGCTGTTTCTCATTGACACGGACAAAGACCGTACGACCAATGATGATACGTGTCACCTCACGACGATGGCGGTTTTTATAGACCTTGGTTTCCTTCTGGCAAGCCACGTAGGCTTCATATCCCTGGTCCTCCAGTTGCTGGCGACAAATTTCTTCGTAATTCGTCCGCACTACAGCCACCAACCATTTGCGTTCGGGTACGCCTCCGGCGAGCGATTGGCGCAACGAATCACCGACCGTTTCGTGGAAAGCATTATTTTCAGGAATATCCGCCATGCTACTTCACGCTATATCATGCCATTTCTGTCATGATATCGACTTTTCCTACGGAAAGAGTCCATATTTGGGTGCAAAGATACTAAATCCTTACGACATGGTGAAAAAATCATAAAAAAATAAATAGGATAGGCGTGCATTTTTCCGAATAAGGAGTATTTATAGGTGATTTAGGGGGGGGGATAATGAGAAAAATATTTGAACATGAATGATGGGGAATTCGGAAATTAACAAAAACCACTAAAACCCTTTTTCCAGATTGGGATTATGTCCCTGATGTTGTGTCTGCATACTTTTCCTTGTGAGCCAGCTCACAGATAAAAGCCTTCAGCCACGCCATCAGCCTCTCCGAGTCAACAACCTTGAAAAAGAAAAACAGAGAAAACAACAAGAATTTGATTTCTAAAAGGCTGTGATTGTTTTAGTTTTCACATCATAATAGTACTTTTCACATTGGTCTTTCATGGGCGCAAAGTTATACAACACACCAATAGGGGTGTTGGTCAATCTCATATAATTCCACAATTGTTGACGTTGCTCCGCCCCCAAAGAAGCAATGGCCTTGCATTCCACCACAACATTCCCCTTGCAGAGGAAATCCATATAGTGTTTATGCGACAGGGGATGTCCATGATAAGAAACTTGGAAATAGTACTCCTTTTCAAAAGGGATTTGCTTTTCCTCCAACGACACTTTCAGCGCTTCCTGATACATATATTCATTCAGCCAGGGTCCCAATTCTCTATGAACCTCTTGACAACAACCTACGATGTCGTAAACATACGACTTCAGTTGTGTCAAGATTTCCGCATTTAAGTTTGACTTATCAACCACTTCCATCTTTAACTTTTTTGATAAAACGGAATCAACACATCGAGTATTGTACTTCTCAATATTTTTTCTTGGTTTTACTTGGATGTGCTGCAAGCCGTAGGCCATTCTAAGTTGTCGGAACAAGGACTGTCAAGCTTGCTTGGGCAGTCCTTGGAACGAGAGCTTAGAATGAGTGCTCGTAGAGCATGCAGCACATCCAAGGGTTTTATCGGTTTTTGTTTATTTAATTGTTATCGATATTTTCGGGATGCCCCATTTACTTCATGAGGATTTTTTTGCCATTGTGGATGTAGAGGTGGTTTTTGTGGGGATGGCGGACCAGTTTACCATCGAGGGTATAGTATTTGCCGTCGTGCTGGCGGGTGGAGGGCACTGATACAGGGGAATTGATGCCCACTGGGACGCGGTCGGTGGTGCCGAGGGGATGTAGGGTCATGCAGTCGATGTTGGGCATGGCGGCAGAGGCGGACTTGTTATACAGGCGGATCTGGTTCTCACCGGGGACGAGAGTCACCGTGAGGGTCTTGGTGCCAACAGCGCTAAAGTTGCCGGAGTTGCAGGTGAAGGTCTTGACGTCCTTTCCATTCACGCTGAGGGTGAAATCGCGGTTTTCACCCGACATATAGGAGAGTGTCAACTGATAGTCACCCCCCTTGTCGCTATAGACATTTCGCCACTGAAGGTCGTTTTTGGGATCGTTGCCAAGCCATCCAACATATTCTTTCCCCGAGCAGACATCGCTGCTTTCATATACAGCGGAGTGGACAGCCTGGTTGTTGGCGATTTCTTGATACTTGCCCAAATAGGCCGTTTCCGCCTCGTAGAGATTCCGTTCCAGACGGGTCTCTGCTTCGAGACGATAGATACGAGTGCCATGAGCAGGGACGGTCACAGCGAGCTGATCGGTCATTTCACCGAGGTCTTGCTGTTCATAGAGGTCACGTACCTTGACGGCACCATCGAGGTCGAGGTCGGTAAACTGAATGCTCATGTCCACTTTCTTGTCGGATGGGTTGTAGAGAGCAACTGCACGCGTCTTTCCGTAAAGCTGCTCCAAGTCTTTCACCAGCACGTATGTGTCCCCCACATGCTGCACCACATATGCCTGAATACAAAGGTCGTCTTGATTGAGCGCAATAAGGTCTTTGTTTTGGAGCAGCAACTTAGCTGCTGGCTTGACATTGCGTAGGTCACAACCAATGAGAAGCGGGCTGGACATGATGCACCACATGCCAAAATGGGTGCGATCTTCTTCTGTGTTGAGTCCCTTGCCCACCTCGAGCATATCCATGTCGTTGTAGTGACCATCATAACAATAAGCAGAGAGGTAGAGATTCTCCTTGAGGATGCTTTTCACAGAACCCCATGAAGCGTTGATGTCGCCTGTAGTGCGCCATGAAGCAGCCACATCGTGTACCCAATTGCCCGGGTAGTCCCATCGACACACGTTCATGCGCACATCGGTACGTCCTGTGTTTGCAATCGCCTTGGCAATGGCGGTGTAGCGTTCCTGCTCGTCAAGATAGAGGTTTTCGCTGTTATGATAACCCACGCCACCGCAGAAATCCACCTTGATGAAATCGAAGTTCAATTCCTTGAAAAAGAGGTCAGCATCTTGCTGATCATGTCCGTAGAATCCCACACCCTCTGCAATCTTGTCACCGCCATGATAGTTTCCGCAGGTATTCTTACCACCATCGGAATAAATGCCCGCCTTCATCTTGAGGGTGTGGATATAATCAACAACAGGTTTCAAACCATTCGGGAAGCGTGTGGGATGGATGAGCAGTTTTCCCGTTTCTGGATCACGCCCTCCAAAATAACCATCGTCAATATTGATATGGTTATAGCCAACCTTATAAAATCCCTGTGTACGCATGGCCGTGGCTTGACCTTTGATGATTTCTTCGCTGATGTTGAGTGCGAAAGTGTTCCATGAACTCCAGCCCATGGTGGGTTTGTCGGGAACCGTCTGTGCAAAGCCCATCTGTCCTACAAAGGAGAGGGCTAAGGCAATGAGTGTTTTACTTGTTTTGTTCATTGTGATATAAAAGTTCAAGAGTTTAAGTCTATTCTCATTTTATGATTCGCCTGTTAATTCATGTGTCAAAAAAAACCTTGAAAACCCCGTTTTTCAGGTTGAGACTACGTCTTTGATGATGTGTCTGCATGCTTTTGCTTGAATGCGAGCATCCAGACAAAAGCCTCCACCACACCATCAGCCCTTGCGGACAGCAACCTGAAAACCGGAAAAACCAAGAAAAATATTCCAAAATACTGCACTTGTTTTAGTTTTCACTGTTTTTCGTTCTGTGCTGTAAGCCGTAGGCTATTCTAAGGTATTGGACAAGGGCTGTCGGGTTTACTTGAACAGAACTTGAACGATGGCTTAGAATGAATGCTCATAAAGCATACAGCACAGAGCGGGGTTTTATCGGTTTTTGTCTAAATCTCAACACAGAGTTTTGCGAGTGATTTCATTTTATCTCATTTCTATGGTAATCTGGGCTTCTTCCAGTCCTTGGGCTTTGACGGTTAGCGTCACTTCACCCGGTTTTCCCAGTGGTTGTACGATCGCTAATGCTTTGCCTCGGAAGGTCGTGGGATGGAGCGAGCGGAAAGAGTGCATGTCATAAGGATGTCCTGTACCTGCTACCACCTGAGCATCGCCATACACGGTAATCTCAATGGGGATTTCTGCTGTAGGACACAAGTGTCCCTCTTCGTCTTCCACCCCAATCTGGATATAGGACAGGTCGTTGTGGGAAGCAGCGATGACATCACGATCCGCCTTCAATGTCAGACGAGCCGGTTGAAGGGCTGTCACAAACTCCAAAGAATCCACTTTTGCCTTCTTCGCCTGTGGCACCGTCATTGCCTTCAGTGAACCCGGTTCGTAAGCCACCGTAAAGGTCGCCGTGTAAGTCTCTGGGTCGGTGTCCTTCTCACCCATGATGGAATCGTTGATGAGCAGTCGCACTCGAGGTTCACGACTATAGACATTGACACGCAAGGAATCGCTGCGATGTCCATTCACATTGTGTTTCAGGTTCCCCACCACATTAGATGTCTGATAGTTTTCGGGACGAAGTTCTATGGGAAGATATGCTTTCCCGAAGTTCCAGTGATTCTCTTCAGCAGTCCATCCCCAGCCATTCACATCCTCATACTCACCATCCGGCACTGAAGGACGTACCGCCATGGCGAGTTTACTGAGGTTCCAAAGCACATCGCGGTAGTAACTTTGTGGTTTCTTGTCGCCAATAAGGTCAAGGTCGCCACACCACGCATTGAACCAAGGCCAAGAGAGGAATTGAATCCAACGGTTGTCAGAGCGCTCGTAAGTGTGACCCAGTCCCGCTTCGCCCACGTAGTCAATGGCAGTCCAGACAAAGTCACCAAGAATGTAGGGATGCTTGTCCACCAAATTCCAGTTTTGTGCCATCTCCTTAGGGAAGGACTCCGAACCATACATCATGCGATCAGGGAATGAATCATGATCCGCCTCGTAATGCTTCCACTCATAGTTATAGCCTCCCACCTCAATGTAGTCGAATGCACGGTGGCTGTCCTTTTCCCAAGTGAACTGGGGTCTGTCCCAGAAGGAATTGATTGCCATTGTCGTGGGACGCGTGTGGTCATTTTCATTGACAGCAAGATTGAGGTTAAGCGCTATTTCCTTACCACGAGGGATGTCAGCCCGTTGTGCTATTTCATTACCGATGCTCCACATGATGATGCTGGGGTGGTTGCGGTCGCGACGCACCATAAGAGCCATGTCCTTCATGTAGTCACGGGCGAAATACTGGCTGTAGTCATTGCTGCGTTTAGGTTCCTCCCACTGGTCGAACACCTCATCGATGACAAGCATGCCAAGACTGTCACAAGCATTGAGGAAAGCCTCTGTGGGCAGGTTGTGGCTGCACCGCACAGCATTGTAGCCCTGTGCTTTCAGCAGCTCCACCTTATGTATCTCCGCCCTGTCGATGCCCGCCGCGCCCAAGAGTCCGTTGTCATGATGCACACAGCCTCCATAAAGTTTAGTGGGTTTGCCATTCAGCAGAAAGCCCTCTTCAGCAGAGAAATGGAGGGTACGGATACCGAAGGGGATGTAAAGTGCATCTTTCTCTTCGCCCGACTTAGAAACATATACTTTGGCGGTGTATCTGTAAGGGTCTTCAAGTGACCAGAGGCGAGGAGTCTTAACTGGCAGTTCAATTGCCACATCAGTCCCTGCAGTGTTGGACGCACCGACAGTCAATTCCTTTTCTTGATGAGCGACAGGATTACCCGCTGCATCCAAGATGTCCACACAGAACTGGGTAACCGCGGAATGCGCATCTTCGTTAAACACCTTGGCAAAGACCTTCACGTTCGCATCCTTACCCTTGTTGATGAGTTCTGAACCATCCACATAAGCATCCCACTCATCAAGGTGCAACTTCTCAGTAGTTTCGAGCCACACATGACGGAAGATGCCACTACCGGCATACCATCGGGAATTAAGTCCCTCGTTCACCGCCTTGACCGCCACGGTCACCACCGGTTCGTTGTCATGTCTGCGGTTCTTGGCATCAGCAAGTATCTTGTTGAGATTGATGACGAAAGGCATATAACCATATACATTGACAGCAGCCTTGACTCCGTTCACCCACACTTCTGCCTGATGATAGACACCATCGAAACGGATATTCACATTCGTCTGCGAAAGATAGGTGTCGAGCGTGGCATTGCCTTGAATGGGCAGGATGAAAGTCTTGCGATACCATCCCGTACCCCCCACGGTCTGTCCGGTGTCCCAGTTACCCACACTAAGTCGGGAAAAAGGACCCACCTGCATATCAGACCAGCCCACCAAGCGTTGACGTTCATCGGAAGGATCAAAAGCAGGTTCCATACTGAAATCATGGGGCACGGTGAGGGTGCGCCATTTCGAATCATCATATTCTGCCACTTCGGCATTGACCACATCCCCACGATGGAACTTCCAACCCGTGTCAAGGCTGGCTTTCCGCTGTGCCACAGCAGGAAGCAGGGAAAGGAAAGATAAGGTAAAGATTGCTATTTTCTTCATATTAATTCTTGAAACTATGGATTGGTGCTGGTATTCGTCCTCCTCGGTCCACAAACCGCTGGGAAGAGAAGGTGTTGACAGGCATAATGGGGGCATGACCAAAGAGTCCACCATATTCGACAGTATCCCCGACGTTCTTGCCTATCACAGGGATGATACGGACAGCAGTGGTCTTCTGATTGACCATACCAATGGCACTTTCATCTGCAATGATGCCCGCAATCGTTGTGGCAGGTGTATCGCCCGGAATGGCAATCATATCCAGTCCGACGGAGCAGACGCAAGTCATCGCCTCAAGTTTCTCGATGGTGAGCGCACCTGCCTCCACCGCATCAATCATTCCTTGGTCTTCACTCACTGGGATGAAAGCACCAGAGAGTCCACCCACGTAGGAGGACGCCATCACCCCACCCTTCTTCACTTGGTCGTTGAGCATGGCAAGGGCAGCGGTAGTACCTGGTGCACCTGGATGTTCCACACCAATGCACTTGAGGATATCCGCCACGGAATCACCTATCGCCGGAGTGGGGGCAAGACTGAGGTCGATAATACCGAACGGAACACCCAAACGACGACTTGCCTCCTGCGCCACGAGTTGTCCCACACGAGTAATCTTGAAAGCCGTACGCTTGATGGTCTCACAAAGGAGTTCGAAATTAGCCAATCCCTGTGCGGAGCGATTCTTTCGGGCGATGGACTCATCCATCTGTTCGAGGGCATATTTCACCACACCAGGACCGCTGACACCCACATTGATGATGGCATCTGCCTCACTCACCCCATGGAAAGCACCCGCCATGAAGGGGTTATCGTCCGGTGCGTTGCAAAGTACCACGAGTTTGGTGCAGCCCACAGAATCCCGATCTTTGGTCGCCTCAGCCGTCTGTCGGATGATGTCACCCATCAGACGTACCGCATCCATGTTGATGCCCGTCTTGGTGGAACCCACATTGACACTGGAACAGATCCGTTCGGTGGCAGCCAATGCCATTGGAATACTGCGAATGAGCAGTTCATCACTTTGCGTCATTCCTTTTGACACGATGGCAGAATAGCCACCGAGGATATTCACCCCTACGTCTTTGGCAGCACGATCCAGTGTCTTGGCAATCTGCACATAATCCCCTGGGATACGGCAGCAAGCCCCTCCCACCAAAGAAATCGGCGTGATACTGATTCGTTTATTGACGATGGGAATGCCAAATTCCTTGGCAATATCCTCACCCGTCTGCACCAAGTCACGTGCCAACGTCGTTATCTTCTTGTAGATTTTGTCACATGTGACCTTCAGGTCGTGGTCAGCACAATCAAGCAGGCTGATGCCCATCGTAATGGTACGGACATCCAAGTTCTCCTGCTCAATCATCTTATTGGTCTCAATGACCTCCTGTAAATTAATCATCTTATTATTTACAATTTGACGATTGACGATTTACTATTTGAATACTCTTTAGATTCTGTGCATCTTGTCGAAGATATCCTCCAACTGGCACTTCACCTGCACCCCTGTGTCCTTACCAATCTTGTCAAGTTCGCTACTGATTTGGTCGAATGCCTTGACAGACTTGGTCAGATCGACAATCATCATCATATTGAAGAACTCCTGCACGATGGTCTGTGAGATGTCGAGGATATTGATTTGGTTGTCTGCCAGATAGGTGCAGACTTTGGCGATGATACCTACGGTATCCTTGCCCACTACGGTTATGATTGCTCGAGTCATATATATATTTACGATTTGACGATTTACTATTTACGATTTGACGATTTACTATTTACGATTTAATGACGATTTAGAATGTTCGTGTATAGATACCGTCATAGGTGGTGACGGAGAAAGTCAGGCTGTCCAGTCCTTTAGGAATGGGCATGGACATATAGACATCTTTTGTATAGGAGCTGCCATCGTTGGCAGGTCGTTGATGCAACAGGGAGAAATGTCCGACGCTATCCTCACAGAAAAAATACTGATGGTAGCCATTGTCGGTGGTCATCAATCCCAGATGCATATTGAGGTATCCCCCACTCTTCCACATACTGATGACCTTCATCGGGTTACGAGGCAAAAGTGAGACATCCCGATAGATCTCACCATTGACCACCCAATAGAAAGAGGAGGCAGGATAGGGTCGTTCGGAATACACATAAGAGAGGCCATATAACTTAAAATCCTTGTGGGTGTCATGGGTGTAGGTTGCCTTACAACGGAGCACCGTGTCCTTCACATCAACACTGAACTGTTGGGCAGCAATCTGGTAGGTGGTGCTATCATCCAGACGGACACTCGTCACTTTTCCGTTGGCATCAACGGAAACCATCAGAAAGTCTGTAATATACGAGGGAACATCATTCTCGTCATCGGAGCATGCCACCATCCCCATCACCACGAACGCCACACACAGGATGTCAGTCAACAGCTTTCTCATAATTGCGAAGAGGATTGGCGTACATCGCTGTGAGTTTTTCCCGAAGGAAAGGCACATCTGGGTTCTCCACATCCACCATCTGGATACGTTCCTCGATGTAAGCATTGGTCGTACCCGCCAAGGCATCACGGTTGATGTCGTAGATACGGTAGTTCTTATGGATCTCGTGGTCGATATGTTCTGCCACCAAACGGAACAGGTCCCCCTTATCGATGGTGGTCGGATCGAGAGCGTCAAGCCAGTTGTTAATACAATCCGCTGCCTGATAATGTACATGCCCCTTCTTGCCCCAGATGCCCGTCTTCATATTGTCGAGGTCGTCCTGTTTTGCCTTCTTCCAGCCTGGGATGTCACGTTTGCATTGGAACTCCTTGGCTTTCAGGTAGTCACAAGGGTCATACTCGTATGAGATTGCCACAGGAACGATGTTCAAATGACGCAAATTCTCAATGATTTCAGCCGTGGTCTTTCCAGCGGTAGGACCGCCCATATTCAGCATTTTGAGCACAGAATCTTGGGTACGGTCATCAGAGTCTTTCGCACGTCCTTCACGTTGGGCAATCCAGATGTTTTCATTCTTCTCGTTGATGGCGAAATGCATGTACTGACTCATGTGAATAGACGACTTAAGCATCTCCTTGGGTGTCAATCCACGATTGACCACAAACGACTTGTTCATCTTCACTAACGTCTTGATCCATGGATAGATAAGTAAGTTGTTGCCGATGGCAATCTCCACGGTGGTGGAGAAACCATCCTTCAACAAGAACGTGTCGAGGAAAGCCGAGTCCAACACGATGTCACGATGGTTGGACATAAAGGTGTAGTTTCCTTTCCTATCCAGTGATTTCGGAAAGAAAAAGCTATAACCCGTGGTTGCCTTGTGGAGCACGTAATACACCAACGGTTTCATGAAACGTTTCTGGAAGTCGAGCGGTGTCTTGATTCCCCAAAACATCATTCTCAGGAGTCCATTCCGAAGTCCCTTAGGCAACGGAATCATTCCCCTCAGAATCTTGTCGAACTGGCGGTCAGCCAACATACTCTCAAAAGCGGGTTTCATCTCGCCTTCGGAATACGGACGGATATCATCAAAATCAGATAATGTCATACGATGTTATATGTTAAATCTCTGATGTCAACTTGTCGGCGATAATCTCATTCAGCACGTCCTTCATCTCATTGCCTTCGGCACGTACTTGCTGAGGAATGAAACTGGTCTGTGTCATACCTGGAGTCGTGTTGATTTCCAGCATGTTAATCACATCATCGCCAGCCTCGTTCTTGCTGACAATGTAGTCAATGCGAATGATGCCTGATGCACCCAAAATGTCATAGATGGCAGCCGTGAGAGCCTGCACACGCTTCGTCGTCTCTTCCGACAGACGGGCAGGCGTAATCTCCTCCACCAGACCGTTGTACTTGGCATCATAATCGAAGAAGTCCGTCTTGGGAACCACCTCTGTAATCGGCAGCACATGCATACCTCCAGCCTTGGTCTTGTACACACCATTGCTAATCTCCACACCCTTCAACTCACTTTCCACCAGCACCTCAGGGCTCTCCTCCATTGCCTTCTCGATGGCAGGCATCACATCCTCCAACTTCTTGCAATGTGTCACACCAAAACTGGAACCCCCAGCATTGGGTTTGATGAAACAAGGAAGTCCCACCTTGTCAACCAACTGTTGTGCATCCACTTCTTGTCCCTGGCGCACCAACACATCCTCAGCCACCTTCACGCCAAAACCCTTCAGGAACTGGTTCAAGGTAAACTTGTTGAATGTCATGGATTCCACCAACACACTGCTGGTTGAGTAAGGGATATTGAGGAGGTCGAAGTAACCCTGCAAGATACCATCCTCCCCAGGCGTGCCATGAATGGTGATATATGCGTAGTCGGGGCGGATATCTCTACCCCATTCATCCTTAAAAGAGAAGTTATGACGATACACTGGTGACTTCTTGCCATTGGACAGATGTGCCACCCAACCTTGTTGGCTCACTTCCACGATATACACGTCATACTGTTCCTTGTCAATCCATGAATCAATTCCTGCCGCACTTCTCAGCGACACATCATGCTCAGAGCTGTCACCCCCAGCCACGATTGCAATTACCTTTTTCATCTTTGTATTTATTAGTCTTAACGATAACCTCAACTGTCAATTGTCAACTGTCAACTGTCAATTGTCAACTGTCAACTTCCTCCATTTCTCCAACAACGCCTTAATGTCCTCAGGCAGTTCGGAGTCAAACATCATTTCCTTGCCCGTTCTGGGATGCACGAAGCCCAAGGTCTTTGCATGGAGCACCTGACGTGGGCAGAGTTTGAAGCAGTTGTCAATAAACTGCCTGTATTTCGCGGTATTCGCCCCCTTCAGGATTTGGTCACCTCCATATCGTTCATCACAGAACAGCGGATGGCCGATGTGCTTCATGTGTGCACGAATCTGATGCGTTCTGCCCGTCTCCAGCACACATTTCACCCACGTCGTATAACCGAAGCGTTCCAGAATCTTGTAATGCGTCACAGCACTCTTGCCCATCTCTGAGTCAGGCGGAAACACCGCCATGCGCATCCGGTCTTTCGGATCACGTCCGATATTCCCTTCAATCCGGCCCTCCTCTTCTGTGAAGTTGCCCCAAACCAGGGCATTGTACTCACGTTTCGTGGTCTTGTTGAAGAACTGCAAACCGAGGCTCGTCTTCGCCGTTGCCGTCTTCGCCACCACCAAGAGACCGCTCGTGTCCTTGTCGATACGGTGCACCAAGCCAATCTCTGGGTCGTTGATGTCATACTGTGGCATATCCTTCAGGTGCCAGGCAATGGCATTCAGCATCGTACCGTTCCAGTTGCCAAACCCTGGATGCACCACCATACCCGCAGGTTTGTTGATGACCATCAGGTCACCATCCTCATACACAATGTTCAACGGAATATCCTCTGGGGTAATCTTGTTCTCATAGTGCGGACGATCCAGCATCACCTGAATCACATCGTCAGGCTTCACCTTGTAAGAACGCTTCACGGGTTTCCCATTCGCCATGATGAAACCCGCATCAGCCGCCTTCTGCACACGGTTGCGGCTCGTACCCGACAGCTGTGTCAGCAGGAACTTATCGACCCGGAGCAGTTTCTGCCCCTTATCAGCTATGATACGATGATGTTCGTACAGTTGCGAGGTCTCGTCATCTTCCAGTTCCTCATCCCCTACGACAATGTCCAATGTGTCAGCCGTCATCCTCCTTTACAGTTCAATGTCGAAGTCCTCACCATCCTCATCAATCCCCTCAATGCCCAGACCATCAAAATCAAGGTCCTCTTCCTCGTCATACATCGTCGAGTCAATCTCGCCACCACCAATCACCAACGTCAAAGCACGGTCACGCGGGATTGTTTCTCCAGCATGCACATCTCGAGCACCCTGCTTCACGCCAAGCACCAAATCCTTGGGTCTGCCAATCACCGGTTTGTGTGCCGTCAGTTTGAAACCCAACGACTGCAACAATGCCACCGCCTCACGCAACGAGCCATGACCCACCACGTCCGGTAGCTGAGCCATCGGTTCTCCATTCAGGTTCACGGTCAGATAAATCATGCGCCCCCCCTTCACTTCAAAGCCCGACTTCGGCGTCTGCTCTAGCACAGAACCCTTTGGGGCACGTTTGTCATAGATAGAGTCCACCACCATTGCCAACAAGCCACGGTCTTTCAGCATCATCTCAGCATCATACAACGACTTGCCCACCACATTGGGCACTTCAATCTTTTCGCCATGATGCGTGAACGAATCCAGCATATACAATGCCGCAATAGGAATAGCCACAATGACGAGCACCATCAAGATGATGTTCGCCCAAAACTTCGTTCCAGATTTACCGGTAAAAAAATCCTTCAAAGCCATTTTCGCGCGTACATAAATTATAATTTGGGCACAAAGGTACGATTAAGTGAGAGAATAACCAAATTAATTTGAGTTTTTCCGAACGTGAGTACCTTCGGCGTAGCCAAAGTAGTACAAATCAGTGAAAAGTGAAGAAGAAAAAGCTCACTTGCCCCCCCCTGTGTTGAGATTTAGAAAAAAAAACGATAAAACCCCGCTCTGTGCTGCTTGCTCTATGAGCATTCATTCTAAGTCATCGTTCAAGTTCTGTTCAAGCGAAGTTGAGTTCCTCGAACTCTATCACGACTCGGCTGTGTTCATGCAAGTATGACACCGCTCTCGCTGCTTCATCGTTTGACAGCTCTTATCCAACACCTTAGAATAGCCTACGGCTTGCAGCACAGAACGAAAAACCGAGAAAATTTATAATTGTCATACAATAACAGTAGTAGAAATGCCGTTTATCAAAGAAAAAGAAAGATGAAAATTGTTGACAAGCCTAATCTTGACGGGAATTTAGTAATGCGGCTCAAATCACATGTTTATGACATTGTGGGCTGTTGTCAGGAGGTTCACAAGGAATTAGGACCTTGGCTGAACGAATATGTATATCAGGAAGCGCTGAAAGTGGCATTGGAGGAAAAACAGATTCCTTTTGAAAAGGTTTTGCAAAAAAGACACACCTCATTTTCTCGGTTTTTCGGTTTTCAGGTTGTTGCCCTGCAAGGGCTGATGGTGTGGATGGAGGCTTTTATCTGGGTGCTGGCACACAAGGGAAAGCATGCAGCCACAACAGCAGAGACATAGTCTCAACCTAAAAAGCGGGGTTTTTATGGTTTTTGTTAATCTTCACACAGAATATTGCGAATGAACCTTGAAAAGGGGAAAAATAAAAAGCAGAAGTTTCCTCCTGCTTTTACTTCATTTTTATTTGCCGTGATGTTCACTTGAAACGGTGAGTGACTTGCGACCCTTTCTGCGGCGAGCAGAAAGAACGCGGCGGCCATTAGCGGTCTGCATACGCAGACGGAAGCCGTGCTTGTTAATCCTCTTTCTGTTGTGAGGTTGGAATGTTCTTTTCATTGTCCTATTGTATTATTTTTGTTAATCTTATACTACTATTTGCACTCATTCTTACAGCCTCCCTGCCGCAACATTTTTTGGAAAGCGACTGCAAAATTAGTGATTTTCAAGAAATCGGCAAAAGAAAAAACAAAAAAACACCAACTTTTTTTGTCATTTTTATGATTTCCGTACGATTTTTCACTTTTCACTCTTCACTTTTCGCTGAAAATCCGTACCTTTGTACTCGATTTGAACGTATAGAAAGTATAATAAAAAACAAAAACAAGAACATCTATGGCTATTTTAGCAGGTGACATTAAGAAAGGCGTATGCCTCCGTCTTGACGATGGCAAAATTTATGTAGTAATCGATTTCTTGCACGTGAAGCCAGGCAAGGGTAACACAGTGATGCGTACCAAGCTCCGCAACGTGGAAGATGGCCGTGTGCTTGAGCGCACATGGATTGTATCTGCCAAGCTCGATGACGTGCAGGTATCTCACCAGCAGTTCCAGTACCTCTACAAGGAAGGCGAAGAACTCGTATTCATGAACACAGACACATACGAGCAGGTGAACATCTCTAAAGACCTCATCACTGGTGGTGATTTCCTCAAGGAGGGAGACACGATGGTGATGGCATCTATTGACGAATCCACAGGCACCATCCTCACCGCTGAGGCACCTGTCAAGGTGATTCTCCAGGTGACATACACAGAGCCTGGTTTCGCAGGCAACACTGCCACCAACGCCACCAAGCCAGCCACACTCGAAACAGGCGTGGAAATCCGCGTTCCTCTCTTCATCAACGAGGGTGACCTCATCGAGGTTGACACACGCGACGGCTCTTACGTAACTCGCAAATAATTACTGAGACAGTTTATCACTCCAATTATAAGATTGAAGTACAAACAAGAGGAGGTATCCATTTCGGAGCCTCCTCTTCTCGTTTAGCGTTTAGCGGTTAGCGACGCCTGGCATATCTCTCCTACAGAAGATTCAACAAGAGACCCTCGCCGTAGAAATGCCAAGAGACGCCTATTAATACATTTATTCAGCAATACACCCCAATACAGCAGTAAACTTGTGACCTCACTTTGTGGCCCGATAAATGCTTCGAAGCATTTCATAAAGCTTTTGAGGTAAAACACGTTTGAATATGCTTTTGAGATATTTCAGCGTCTTTCCATAGTACAGTCGTATGCCCCCCAATACATACCCGACAAAAGGAACCATCATGCCTGCCCCCTCTTTCCTGGCACTCTCGCAGGCGAAGCAATGCCCGCAAGGCATTCCTAACACTGGGTCAAAACAAGTCCACACCTTTTTCAGCACTTTGTCGTAGCCGAGGTTCCTTAAATCCTCAACCTCCTCTTTCTTCGTTTTGTGATAGAGCGACTTGGGGAACAGGAAATCTTGAAACAAGGTGAAGCTCGCCCACTCCTGAGAACCCTTTTCTGGATCAATCATCATCACATCGTCATAATCAGGACTATCAATAAGAGAAGACTGATCGACAACTTTTACAACAGACCCATTTTCGGAAAACTGGATGCCCATTTCCAGCTTGAGCTTTTTTTGTCGCGCATAACGAGCAAGCAAAGGATACTGTTGACTTTTAAAATCCTTCAATTCATGCAGAAGATCCCAGGCTGACTGGATGTCGGGATACACTTCCAGCTCGGTCTTCGGGAATTTTTCAACCGGCAGCAATTTCGCTATGGTCCTTTTATCACTATTTAAGAGGGCAGTAATCTCAGAAATGGCCTGAAGCTCATTTTCAACGGTTCTTCTACTGGTAATAATATAATGTGGTTGAATAATACATTCTTTTCTTGACAGTTCCACCACTCTGTATGTGCTGTCAAGCCCACCCGTCCATAAGATGTGAACAATCTTGTTATTCATAGAGAATCTTCATGTCTTGATTCTTTTCTTATGACAAAAATGGTGTGCGCAGTGCAGTTTGCGCCTGCGCACACCAACCAAGAATTATAAAGGGATCAGGGATAAAACTCTGAACCGTTTAAATACTCTTTTTACAGCTCCTCTGAGTCACCAGAACCAGGAGCTTGCTCACCTGATGCCATCAGCATTTTGGTATACTTCATCTCAAGAACCTCCATCTCAGGAGCTTTGTATTCAATCTTTTTCATCTTAAAAAATTTTGTTTAATTTGTTATTTGTTTGTGAAAGAACTCACTCACGCTCTTGCGGGTGTGAGCGAGTTCTTGGTTTTAATCAATGATTACTTAACCATCACCTTCTTGCCGTTGAAGATGTAGATACCCTTCTCAGTTGGAGCGCTGTCAAGCTTCACACCCTGGAGAGTGTACCAGCCTTCCTTCACATTATTAACAGAGCTGTTCTCCATAACATCAGCCTCCACTGCCTTAATAGCAGTAGTAGTACCATCAATCTCCTCGAATGTGAATATCAGTTCACGAGCAGCAGATGCGTTAGACTGGTCGAGATAGCAGTTGAATGGAACGATGTTGAAGCTACGAGTAGAAGAGGCACCGATGTGTTTCCAACCACCATTTACAAGGAAGTGATAGTTAGGAGTATTCTTGTCAATCTTCACTGTCTCATAGACACCTACGAACTTGTGACCAGCACCAGCATTAACTTCAACCTTTTTGCTTGCAGGCTTCACAATCTTTTCACCAGCGATGTTACCAAAGTTGATGAGAGCACCAGCAGCAATGTCAGCGTCGGTCTTGATAGCAATAGGAGTATTAGCTGGAATATCACCCTTCATCTGGAGTTTGAACTGCACATTACCAGTCGATGTGTTGTCAGGATCAACAACATTTATAATTGCATAACCGAAAGCTGCAGAAATCTTGCGAGCATTGGTTTTGAACGGCAGAATAATGGTATTCCATTCCTCAGCCTTCCATTTGCCATCAAGAGATGCTGTAAGTGGCTGGTCAGCACGGTTCTTCAAAGTAACCGCTGTAGCAGTCTTATCGTCGAACTTAACAATCTCTGCCCAGTCATCATCATCTGCCAAGAAATTGATTGCAGTAGACCCACCTACTGTCAGGGCGCCTTTAGCCCAAGTAATGGTATAGTTACCATTTGCAATACCTTCGCCAGCAGCTGCAGCAGCTACAATACCCTGATTATAAGTACCTACAGCTTCATTTAATAATGCCTTGGTTGCGTCACCTTCAGTAAATTTTTCAGAAGGAATCTGACCTTCTCCACCACCAGCGTTGAATGACAGAGCATAACCAATTTTGTCGCCTTCAACCAGACCTTCATACTCAACTTTTGCTTGATTAAGGTTAGTCACCTTATCACCTACGTGCAGAACCTGAGCGACTGGAGTTACGGTCAGAGCCTTCTTGTTGATAATGTACTGACCATCGAGTTTGTTAATAGTTTCGTAACCAGCCTTAGCTGCTGCACCTTCCAGTGTCAGAACATAGGTGCCAGCAGCAGTTGGAGCGCTTGCCAGCCCCTTAAACTTAACAGTAGGAGTCTGATCCAGCGTTACTTCTGTACCGCCAGCTGTTGTAGCAATAACAACGAGTTCAGGAGCCTCGTCACCATAAGTGATAGTAACGTTCTTCGGATATACATACAAAGTAGCACCGGTAATTTGGAAATTAGCTGTACCAGGTGTGATCGTATAGTTTTTCAACAATGTTTCAGTAGCTGCGGGCAGTCCGCTTTTCTTAGAGAGAGTCAATACATTCTCATAAGTACCCACTGTGTTAACTGAGGCGTTGGTACGAGAAACAGTGTAAGCACCTGCGACAGTAGCTCGGTCACCAGCATATGCTGCAGAAGCATCAACAGTGAAGACAGGATCTGCATCACCGAAAGTCTTTGTCTGACCATCAGAAGGTTTTACTGTGATAGCCTTAGGAGTCACAGTTACTTTACCTGTACTCAACAGAGTTGGTGCATAGTTATTATAATTAGCATTAGTTGCGATTGCTACAGGCTTTACGTTATACGAAGCGACATTTTTATGTGTGCCAGGATCACCACTAACAAATGCTGCATTAAAGGCAGCAGCGCCAAAAGGCGTTGCATTTGCTGCATCAGCACCTTGCAAGCCAGAATATGCAAAGGTTGCAGTCGCGAGATTAGCATCTGCTGCAGTATATTCCACAGAGAAGTTGTTAACATAAATAGTCAGAGGAGCTTGGGCAATAGTAAATGTTCCTGTGCTCTCAGCATTACCTGAATAGTTACGCTTAAGAGTTGCTTTAACAGTATATGTAGTGGCATTTGCATGAGCATCACCATAAGAAGCACCGCCATCTGGCTTAAATGTCAAAGTGTAATCGTCTGCGGGCAGAACAGTCGTACCATCCTTTACAGTAATCGTAGGAGCCTGATTTGCACCGTTGAAGGTCAAAACTTCTGTGCCAAGTTCAACTGTTGGAGTGATTGCCTTTGCTCTAATTTCAAATTTGTCGGTATCACCAGTCTTTCTTGTCATTGCATAGTTCTTGTTAGACCAAGTGAAAGAGTAATCGTAAAAACCAGCGTTTGTGCCCGCAGCACGACTTACTTCCAGTCCAAGATCTGTTATAACATCAGCTGTAACATCCCAATTAACGCCTTCCTTTTGCAAAGTAAAAGTAATAGCTGGGTCTGCAGCCGTACCAAACACTTTGTACAAATTCTCAGTAAAGTCGATGGTTACATTTACACCATGTACGTGGAAACTAGCAGCCACCCATTGACCAACATAAGCACCCTTTCCTTCAAATTTAACCCAATACTCATTAATAGGCAAGGTTGCAAGGGTATAAGCATGACCCTCACCATCTTTTGCTATCTCTGTGCAAGCAGCAGATGTGTAGAATTTTGTAGCATCAACAGTGTACTCAGTGTCAAGAGTGTAATCACCATCTTCGATGTGTAGAGCACCACCTGCACCATATGCAACGTTGGATATAACAAACTTGGAAGCATCCAAGTCAGCAGCCCATCCTGCCAATGGCAAGAGAGCCATTAAAATTAAAGTAAGAAAATGTTTTCTCATAATCTTAAAAATTTGATTGTTAATAATAATGTGAACTAAAAATTTTTTCTACTTTATCATCCCAAATCCCCCATTTATAGCGCTAACTATTTTTCGGTAAGAGGGTAATAAAAAGAGATTCAGCATGATACGTACACATCCGATGGACTTTTGTAACAAAGGCGTCACAAAATTTCAACAAATAGGGACCCATCAGTTATATAGGAAAGATTTTGATAGTTTTTCAACAAAAACTTGCAGGAAATCTCAAAAAGGTGTATCTTTGTAGCGTAAAAAATCTCAAAAAGGTGTAAAAACATTATTATGAAGCGTAAAATATATCAGCAACTCCTTGATTGGAAGGAGAAAAGGAATGGTGAAGTGGCACTACTCGTAGAGGGAGCGCGACGCATCGGAAAGAGCTATATCGTAGAGGAATTCGCCAAGAATGAATATGAGACATATATCCTCATCGACTTCAACAAGGCTCCCCAGATGGTCAGAGACTGGTTCGACCTCTATCTGGAAGACCTTGACACGTTGTTCCTCTATCTGAGCCAACACTATAAGGTAAGGCTCCATGAGCGCAAGTCGCTTATCATTTTTGATGAGGTTCAGTTGTGTCCCAGAGCGAGAGCGGCCATCAAGTTTCTGGTAGCTGATGGTCGATATGACTATATAGAGACAGGATCCTTGGTAAGCATTAAGAAAAATACGCAAGGCATTGTGCTCCCTTCGGAGGAACGTCCTATACAGATGTATCCGATGGACTTCGAGGAGTTCCTTTGGGCTACAGGTAACGACATGCTGATGGACTTGATAAGGAAAATGTACGCAGAGCGGAAGCCGATGGGACAGGCCTTCCATCGTAAGGCTATGGATGCTTTCCGCCTCTATATGATTGTGGGAGGAATGCCCCAAGCTGTCAAGAAGTATGTTGAGACCAAGGACTTTGATGCCGTAGATGCTGCCAAACGTGATGTGCTGACAATCTATCGTAATGACATCTTCAATTATGCAGGTGAGATAGCAAACAAGGTGGTGTCTATCTTCGACCAGATTCCTCCCCAGTTATCCAAGCACGAAAAGAAGTTTCGGTTGTCAGCCCTGAAACCAGGCGCGAAATACCGCGATTGGGACGATGCATTCTTCTGGCTGAAGGACGCGAGAGTTGTCAACATCTGCTACAATTCGACAGAGCCTAACATTGGACTGAAGATGAACGAAGACCGCACGACATTGAAGTGTTATATGAACGATACAGGCTTGTTGATCAGTCATGCTTTCGATGAAAAGGGCATAGTCTCATCTGATATTTACCAGAAACTGCTCTTTGGAAAGCTGGAGATGAACGAGGGTATGCTCATTGAGAATATCGTGGCACAAATGTTGACTGCCAGCGGTAACAACCTCTTTTTCTATAGTAAGTCGTCTGAAGATGCCGAGGAACGTATGGAAATAGACTTCCTGCTCCAAAAGGACAATGTGACCAGCCGCCACAATATCCGTCCGATAGAAGTCAAAAGCGGCAAGAACTACACATTATCTTCCCTAAAGAAGTGTATGAATAGGTTTGGAGAGTATATGACCACTCCTACTATTTTGCACGCAGCCGACTTTAAGGTAGAGAGTGATGTCACCTATCTTCCTCTTTACATGGCGCCCTTATTGTAATTGCAACTCCCCCTTGCGAAACCACTTGCCCCCGTGTGACTGTAAAAAACAAAAACAGTGAAAACGAGTACATAATCTATTCCTTCAGGCTTTTCAGACGCGACTGGAAATAATTGCTCACACGGTCTGTGGCTGCATCGCGTTGCGCATCCACCACAGCGGCATAGACAGTAGTCGTTGCGATGCTCCTGTGTCCCAGCAGTTTCGAGATCGTGTAGATGTCGGCACCAGCCATCAGCGCCATCGTTGCATAGCTGTGGCGGGCGGTGTGGAAAGTCACATGCTTGTCGATGCCAGCCTGACGAACCCATTGCGAGATGATGCGTCCCAGGCTGCTCGCACCAGGCAGACTGAACACCATCTGCTCGTCAGGCCTGCCACTCAGGCTTCCGAGGCATTTCACCGCCTCTTCGTTCATCTTGTTCACGATGGGCTCCTGCGTCTTCTGCATCACGATGGAGAAGTACCACGCATCGCCCACGCGCTTGAAGTCCTTCCACCTCAACCCTCGGATGTCGCTAATCCTAAGGCCCGTGAAGCAACTGAACAAAAAGGCCCGCTTCACCTCGGCGTTCCTGCAAGCCGTCACAGAGAGTCTGGCCACCTCGTCGGCATCCAGATACTCGCGGGTGACGACCGGGCGCTTGGGAATCTCCTGTTTCTTCATCCGCTCGATGGGATTGTCCGCAATGACCTCCTCCTTGGCAGCCGCAGTCAGCACACTCTTCAGTGCCCCGAAATAGTGGTGCACGCTCACTGCCGACAGCCGCTTGCCCGTGCTGGTCCTCACCCGTTTCAGATATTCCGCAAAGTTGCGGCACAGTTTGGCGTCCACCTCTTTCATGCGTAAGATGCCGAATCGACGCCCCAGAAAGCCGCGCAGGTGATTCCTCATGTTCCGGCAGTTGGCAACGTAGCTTGTTCCACGATGCGTCAGAGCGCTCTCCCGCATGTGCTGCTCAATATAGTCAGACAGCAGCATCACTGAATGGATGGTGCTGTTGCTGATGCCGGCACGTTCGTTCACCAGCATGATCACACGCTTGGCCTTGATCATGTTGGCAGCCTGCAGGATGTGACGGTTGATCATTCTCGAGGTCGCATCCACCTCCGGAACCAGATAGAGCTTTAAGAACTCATACGACCGCCTGCCATCGATATAATAGTCCAGATAGATAGAGTGACTCCCGTCTGCCAATTCACGGAACCGCATCTTGACAGGTTCCTTCGCCTTGATTATTTGCTTGTTGTGTACCATGTTTTTTACACAAAAATAGCCATTTTTCTTCTAATCGCCTCTCGTTTCTGAGTGATATTTGTCATTTCCCCTTATCTACCCATTGATATATTATATATAATGTACGTGTACATATTATATTATAATAAGAGTACCAACAGAAATCCCGTGTGGAAAGCGATATGTGCACCATCTTTTAATAATTGGCGTTTTTATGATTTATTAAGGCTTTCATCTGCCTTTTTTGAGGGGGAAATCAAAAAAAATGCCCTTTTTTGCCATTAAATCAAAAAAAAAATAAAAAAATTTGGTTCTTTCATAAAAAAACCATAATTTTGCACCGTCCATTGGTGTAAACCCTTGGTCCATTCTGGGTGCCCTGGCGAAAAATAGTTAGCGCTATAAATGGGGGATTTGGGATGATAAAGTAGAAAAAATTTTTAGTTCACATTATTATTAACAATTAAAATTTTAAGATTATGAGAAAACATTTTCTTTTATTTTTAATGGCATTATTGCCAATGGTTGTTTTTGCAGCTGATTTGGATGTTTCCAAGTTCACGGCAGGCAACATCTCCTTCGGCGCTGTCGCTTTAGGAGCAGTCACCAACACCCAATCATTAACAGAGGGTGAAGATGAAGATTACGTGGTAGTCGCAGACAGATTCTACACCAGTGACAATGGTGCAGGCGAAACCCTAGTAGAGGAGGGACCTGTGAATCATCTGTCGAAGGCCAATGTCGGAACCTACTACGTTAAGGTCGTTGGTAAAGGTTCCTATGCTGGCGGAGTCATTTATGTTAGTTTCCATATCAATGGAATTGAAATTACAGCTGGTGATATTGCTGCTATTGCCGATCAACCATACTCGGGTAGCACTATTAAACCAGAACCAGTTGTTACAGTAAGTGGTAATAACCTTGTTAAGGGCACCGATTATGATGTTGCTTGGAGTAACAATACCAATGTTGGTGCTACTGCTACCGTTACCGTTACAGGTAAGGGTAACTACAGCGGCGAAGTCAATAAGACCTTCAGCATTGTGCAAAAGACCTTCAACGAAACAAACATAACTGTGACAGTTTCCAACAATGAGGTAACTTATGATGGTACTGACACACAGAAGGCAACTGTAGTAGTTGCAGACAAAACACTTGGAACTCTGAAAGAAGGTAAAGATTACACCGTAACTTATGAAGGCACGCACAAAAATGCCGGTCAATATAGCATTACTGTAACAGGTAAGGGTAACTACACTGCTGGCAACATTGAAGCAGCTAAGAAACTCATCATCGGTAAGGCTACCGTATTGGTTGCTCCAAAAGCTACAAAGGTGTATGATGGAACAACAAATCTGCCTGCAGTAACACAAGCCGCTTTGCAATACACAGGATTTGTTGATGCAACAACAGCTACTAACGTTGCTCTTAACGGAACAACATGGGAATCTGACGCTAATCTGAAGAAGGATGTGAAAGCTGACTATCTTCTGAAGATTAAGGTGAATGAGTTGTCAACAGCTAATGACAACTATATATTCATTCCTCAGAATGGTACATTATCAATTACCCAAAAAGATGTGGATATATATGCCAATGATCAGACCATTGCTTATGGTGCTCCTATAGCAACAGACGCTATGACTGTCCAGGATCTTTCGGGCGCTATTACTGGATGGACTGTTGCCGGAAAACCCAATGAAGGTGATTTGGCAGCTATCAAGCGCGCTGTGATTGTCTATGAAGAAGGCGGTAAGCTGAAAGTTAAAGCAAACGATGCAGCTAAAGATGCTGACAAGAAGGTATTGGCAAATTACAAGCCTGCATACAATAAGAATGGAGGTGCCGATAAGACAGGTACACTGACTACGACAAAGGGTACTATTACTATTGCTCTGAACTCAAATGTAACGCTGACTAAGGTATATGACGGTGAAGTTGCTGCCATTGCAGAAGATGTTACTAATGCAGCTAACCTGAACATCATCGGTGAACTTGTTGCGGGAGACGAGCTTGTTCTTACTGGTTTGAAAGCTACTGTTGCTGAAAACACAGGTGCTGTGAACGCTGATCCTGGCTATAAGGTTACACTTTCTGGTGCTACTTTATCTAAAAATGCCGACAAGTACAACATCAACTATGTAACAACTTACTATAAGGTCACTCAGAAGCCTCTGACAGTTACAATTAAGCCTCAGACGGTAACTGTGGGTGCTACTATTACCAAAGTATTTGACGAGACTCTCTTCACCATGGATGGTCTTGTGGCAAAGGATGGTAAGAAGGACGACATCTTCAAACTTAAGTTGGCCGATGCTGTTGTGGATGGAACTGTTATTAGGGCAGGTTCTACAACTGGAAACCATATTAATTTGGTGGCAAAGGATGGTAAAGCAGCTATTGCAGCCAACTATTCATACGCTGTAACGACAGGTGAACTTGTTGTTGCAGGTGTAGGAACTGTTGTTCTGAACGATGCTGAAGATTTGTCTAAGCTTGCAAAAGCTGATAATAAAGTTGTTACATTCTCTTCTCGTGAGTTGAAGAAGGGTGTTTGGACCTCAATGGTTCTGCCATTTGCCACTACTGTTCGTGAGGTATCAAATGCACTTGGCTACGCTATCGTTGACATGTTAGATGCTAACGAAACAAGTTCTGACATGAACTTCAAGATTTGGATGGGCGCGATTCCTGCTTACACCCCGTTCCTTGTGAAGGTTGATCAGGATATCAACATGAATACGGTTGAATTCGGTGATGGTGTGGAAAGTGTGGATATCGTTGCTCTTATTGAAAAGAACCTGACCCAGTCTAACAAGGACTACAACTTCATCGGTAAGATGGATCTGGCTGCTATTGAATCAGACTTCTGGGCAGTAGGTAGCAAGATGACTGAGGAGAACTTCGAGTTCAACAAGTATGCAAAGGGTAAGAAGGTTGCTCCAATGCGTGCATACATCACTGCTAAGCCTGGTGTTAGCGCTGCTCCAACAATCTACATTGAGGAAGCTGATGGTACAGTGACTGCTATCAATGCTATCTCTGCTGACGGTGTTGCTATCGAGAAGGCAAATGCTGAGGGTTGGTACACTCTCCAGGGTGTGAAGCTCGATAGTGCTCCTACTCAGAAGGGTATCTACATCTACAATGGCAAGAAGGTTGCGATTAAGTAAAACTAAACGAATCTGCTGAGTTTGCCTACGCTCAGAAGCGGGCGTAGGCAAACTTCAATTTGAATTATTAACATAGAAAATTAAATTAAACGAAAATGAAAAAGATTGTTTATTCTGCTCCAGAGATGGAGGTTCTCGAGATGAAGTACAATTATATCATCTGCGCAAGCGACGGTAGTTCATCAACTCCAGGTCTTGATGATGAGTACTCAGATGATGATCCCTCATAATGTCTGAAAATATAGGAAAAGAGGAGAGTTCATAATCTCTATAATTAGGTGGACGCAGGCTTCAACCCCAGCGTCCACCTTTATTAATTAGAAAATCAGGTTCTTCTTCCCAACCTGCCTCATAGGCTTCCTTTTATCTATTATTGTATCTTTCATGGTAAGCATCCGTTGAAATACACGTTGTAACAGTTGCAGTTTCGTTGTACCTTTGCATCCGCAATAGTGCACAAAACTACAACTGTGAATTCCGTAGTTCCGGCATCCTTTGGATGCCCTCATACCCCCATCAGCCACTTCCACACCGGTATCACGGGTATTCCCTCTTCCGTGCCCTCCTCATCATAAGTAATCAGCAGGCACTCCCAGTTCTCGTGCGCCTTGGCATACTTCACCAGTGGTGACCTGTTGTAAGTTGTGTTCTCCTTGATGCTATACGACACCTGTATGGCCAGTTTCTCGTTAGGCACGACAAAAAGAGTTAAAGCTGGAAATGGGCATCCAGTTTTCAGAAAACAGCTCCGTGGTGAAAGTCATCGATCAGTCCTATCTTATCGATTGTCCTGACAATGACGATGTGATGATGATGGATCCCGTGGCGGGTTCTCAGGAATGGGCGAGCTACACCATTTTTAAGGACATCTTATTTCCTAAATCGCTTTATCACAAGACAAAGCGTGAGGAGATAGAGGAATTGAAGAGCTGGGGCTACGACAAGGTGCTGAAAAAGGTGTGGACTTGTTTTAATCCTGTGTTAGGCATGCCTTGTGGGCATTGTTTCGCCTGTAAGAGCGCCAGGAAAGAGGGTGCCGGCATGATGGTTCCTCTTACTGGATATATACTGGGTGGCCTACGACTGTACTATGGAAAAATCCTGGAATCTTTCAAAAGAATATTGAGAGGTGTTTTGCCTAAAAGGTAAAATCTGTGCTGGTTCGTTTGAAGCCTTTCTGACTAAAATCAACAGGAGAATGGTCTTTGTAGCTATGAATGCCCAAGGCCTCCTCAACACCTTGGGACACTTAATAAAAAGAATGATGTCATAATAAGGGCAGGTTATCTAACCATAAGGCAGGGTTATTGGGAAATAACCTGCCGTTATTGATTTTTAACCCAACAGTATTGTCGTTTCAGAAATAATCAGTACCTTTGCAAACGGATATGGAAACAAGAAACGATAAACGATGGAAATATGGCTTGGTCATGTTGTTGGTGGCCTGCCATATTGTTGTGGGAGCTTTTGCTGCACCAGCCAAGATAGAGTGGAGAACTTACGTCCAGCCCGACGGTACGGTGCTGACCTTAACCCTCTATGGCGACGAGCATTTCAGTTGCTATCGCGATATGGCTGGAAGATTCTATTCGCGCGACAGTCTGGGTGTGTTCAGTCTGATGACACCTAATCAGTTGAGGAGAGAGGCCACAGCCACGCTCCAAACACGTAGCAGCAGCGACGGCTATCTGACATATCCCCACACCTTCTGGGACAAAGACCGTGTCTATCGCCAATTGGTGGTGCTGGTGTCGTTTGCCGATTGTGACTTCAAGTCGGAGGACCCGTCAGCCACTTATAATGCCATGTTCAACGAGTCGGGCTATAATGAGTTGAACGGTCCTGGCTGTATGGCTGACTATTTCCGCGACCAGTCAGGCGGGCTGTTCAATATGCAGTTCGACCTCTATGGCCCCGTGAAGGTAAGTGGCAATGCGCAGTCGTCGTCAAGGCCCCGCAAAGACTATAGCAAGGAGACGTTTCGTGAGGCAATGCAGATATTGATAGCTGACCATCCCGATATAGACTATTCTCCCTACGACTGGAATGAAGATGGTTCTGTGGATCAGGTGATTTTCATCTATGCTGGTCTGAGCGGCAACCAGGCTGCAAGCATTGGATACATCTGGCCCAACACCTCGTATTTCTCTACCATCCAGACACCGGACGGTCATAAGATATCACATTATTCGGCCAGCGCCGAGAGATGGACGGCTACCCTAACGTGTGGCATAGGAACCATCTGCCACGAGTTCTCGCATTGCTTGGGATTGCCCGACATCTATCCCACCTCCACATCGGTGGATGCTCTATCCATTGTCGATGAATGGGATCTGATGGATGGCGGAATCACTACAAACACAGGTTGGTGCCCACCCAACTATTCGCCATTGGAGAAGATGCTGATGGGTTGGCTCACCCCCGAGGAACTGACAGAGAACACGAACATCAGTGGACTGAAACCCATTGCCGATGGCGGTAAGGCCTATCTCATCCGGCATACCGATCAGGAATACTATCTGTTGGAAAATCGCCAATGGCAAGGATGGGATCTCGGACTTCCTGGACATGGGCTGGTGGTCTATCATGTGAAGTACGACCACTCGTTATGGGTTGGCAACATCGTGAACAATACCAATGGCAAGCCCAATTACAGTCTGGTGGCTGCTGACAATCTGGACTATAACGACTGGGACGAAATATTTGCGAAAAGCGGAAAGGCAAGTCGTTATGTCAATAGCCCGATGCTGAATAAAATACATCTGAGTACCGCATCCTATCCCTGGCGCACAGACTCAACGACGTTTGTGAACCAAGAACTGAGTGCCACATCGACACCGGCAGCCCTGATGTACGATGCTGACGAGGAAGGCAACCTGATGTTGGGCAAGTCGATCACTAATATCACGGAGCACGAAGACGGCACCATCTCCTTCAGATTCCTTGTGGACGGGCAGGAAGACGATATCCATACGCCTCGCACGACAACAACCAAGGGAGGCGCCATCTATACGCTTCAGGGTGTTCGTGTGGCAGCTCCAACCAAGGGAGGCATTTACATCCATCAGGGGCATCTGATGATTTGGCGTTAACCGCATTCCCTTTTTTCTTTAACAACTTGCCACATTCAAAAAAAAGTGGTACCTTTGCGCAATAATTCGAAACGTAATGAAGGAACTATATTACCAAGTGGCAGGACACGTGTTTGTACTTGACACTAACGGACATGAGGACGCAGTGGATAAGCTGCAGCAATATGACCCTTTCCAGACTGACCCCACAGACGATACCGTTTTCCGTCTTCAGATTGTGGACACACCTCTTGCATCAGATAATCTCCATGAGGAAATGCGTCAGCAGGACGAAGGACAGGAAATCGTTGTCGGGAAACTCCCGTCGGGTGACCCTTATTTTGAATTTTGGCTTGGCACTAAACGCTCTTCGGTGCTGGTAACAAGCGCAGACTATAAATCGGGCAAGATTTTTGTGGAACGTTCGTGGTCGTTTGGCCTGAACAATGCCATCATGGTGATGTATGCCCTGACAACTGCCAACAGCAAGACGCTGCTATTCCACTCGTCAGTGGTCAGCTACCAAGGTCGCGGTTATATGTTTCTGGGACAAAGCGGAACCGGCAAAAGCACACACTCCAGCCTTTGGCTAAAACATATCGAAGGTACAGAACTGGTGAACGATGACAACCCTGTGGTGCGTATCGGCGACGATAACGAGGTGCGTGTCTATGGCTCGCCCTGGAGCGGCAAGACGCCATGTTACAGAAATGTCAGTTATCCCGTCGGTGCCCTTGTAAAACTGGACCAGGCTCCCCATAATGACATCCAGCGTCTGAAAGGTGTGAAAGCCTACGCCGTGGTGATGTCATCCGTCTCTGGCAAACGCTGGGACAGCCAACTGGCTGAGGGATTGCACGAGACAGAGAGCCTATTAGTACAGTTGGCTCCTTTCTGGCATCTGGACTGTTTGCCCGACGAGGCTGCAGCCCGTCTGTGCTGTAAGACCACAAGCAACAACAACGCATAAAGAAGAAGAACTATATGAGACAAAAAAAAGGATTTGTGCTGCGCAAGGTGTGCGGCGAGAATGTGATTGTAGCAGAAGGCATTGAGGTGGTTGACTTCACCAAGCTCATCTCTCTGAACGAGACGGCAGCCAGCATCTGGAACAAGGCAAAAGAACTGGGCGATTTCACGGCAGAACAATTAGCGGATGCTCTCTGTGAAACGTACGAGGTGGACTATGACCGTGCATTTGATGATGTCTGTAAGCTGCTGAAGAGCTGGCAGGAGACTGGACTATTGGAAGATTGATGAACTATATAGCATGGATATGGCATAACACGGCAGGAATCCGGTTGAACATGCTGATCCGCATTCTGGCAGGCATCGGGCGCGTGGCGTTCGGCCTGTTGATGGTGTGGCTCTGCAAAAGGTTTATCGACGTCACCATCCGTACTGGTACCCAAGAGGACATCCTGTTAATGATTGGTGCTCTGGTCGCTGTAATTATCGGCGGTATCATCTTCCGACAAATCTATTATTATCTTGGCATAAAGGCCAATGCAATCCAGACCACCTCTATCCGACTGCGCATTTTCGGTCATCTGTTCCGACGCCTGATGTTCGATCAGAAAGAGTTGCATTCCGGTGATGTCACCTCTCGCTTAGAGAAAGACATCGACATGATCAGTAATGCAACGACAACGCTCATTCCCGACATGAGCGTGACCATCATCCAACTGTGTGGCGCTTTTCTGCTGATGCAATCGATGGATGCCCGCCTGGCATGGGCACTCCTGCTACTGACGCCCATTTTCTTAATTGTTGGAAAACTTTTTGCCCGACAGATGCGTAAGATGACACTTGACATCCGCCAACAGGAAAGTGTCATCCAGATGTTGGTACAGGAAACGATGGAGCACAATGCTGTGCTCCGTTCATTAGAGAGCGGTGACTGGGTGACAGAGCAGCTGGACAACATGCAACAGGACTTAAAGGGGAAAATCAACCGCAGAGCAAGGTTTACAGTTGTCTCACGACTTCTGATTTCCTCAAGTTTTAGCCTAGGCTATATCATCGCCTTTATCTGGGGAGCCATGCAACTACGGGAAGGAATCATCACCTTCGGCGTGATGACATCATTCCTGCAACTGGTGAGCCAGATACAGCAACCGATTCTCCAGATGTTGAACATGGTTCCTCAGATGATCCAGGCCTCAGCAAGTATAGAACGAGTGAATGAGCTGGAAACAATTGAGGTAGAAGATGACAACAAGAGCAAGGCAGAATTCATGGAAGGACCTTTGGGTGTTAGCATACAAAATGTGAGTTTCAGTTATGCCCTGGGCGACCGTGAGATCCTCTCCCACTTCAGTTATAACTTTCATCCGGGATATAAAGTCGCCATCATGGGACATACAGGAGCCGGTAAAACAACTATTTTCAGACTTCTGCTGGCTTTAATCAAACCGCGCGAGGGAACACTGAGCCTATATGGACAAAAGGGAAAGCAATTGATCAGTGAGAACACCCGTTCAAACTTCGTGTTCGTACCTCAAGGAAACACCTTGATGAGCGGTTCTATCCGTTATAATCTACAACTGGCCAAGCCTGATGCCACCGACGAGGAACTAAAACAGGTGCTTCACACCGCTATGGCCGATTTTGTTCTAAACTTAAAAGAAGGTCTCGACAGCGAGTGTGGAGAGCGAGGTGGCGGATTGAGCGAAGGCCAAGCCCAGCGAATCGCCATTGCCCGAGGACTGCTGCGCCCTGGAAACATCATGCTGCTGGACGAGATCAGTGCATCGTTAGACGAACAGACGGAGCAGGAACTCTACCGCCGCCTGTTTGATGCTTATCCCAATAAAACCATGATATTCATCACCCACCGCCCCATAGTCAGCAGCCTTTGCAATGCGACCATTAGGCTGGATGAGAATTAATACAAAGAAAGTGACTGGAATCCAGTCACTTTCTCTTTTAGTATTCCTCCTCGTCCCAAAGAAAGTCTTCTTTCGAAGGGTAATCTGGCCAAATCTCCTCGATGGATTCGTAGATGTCACCTTCATCCTCTATTTCTTCGAGGTTTTCTATCACTTCGAGCGGAGCGCCAGAACGGGTGGCATAATCAATCAGCTCCTCTTTAGTTGCAGGCCAAGGAGCGTCTTCCAGTTTTGAAGCTAATTCAAGTGTCCAATACATGATATTTAGTTGTTTAGTTTTTTAGTTGGTTGGTTGGTTTTTTAGTTGTTTAATTGGTTTGGGGCTGCAAAGGTACGAATAAGTGAGCAAAGAACCAAATTTCATTTGAGTTTTTTCGAACGAGAGTACTTTCGGCGAAGCCAAAGATAGTACTTATTTTTTTCTCTGCCAAATAATTTCGGGATGATTTTCATCCGCATTGAGTTTGCGTGCCAAGGTAAAGAGGTAGTCACTCAGTCGATTGACGTAGGCAATGACATTGCCATCCACTTCCGCACCCTCCTCGCACAAGGCGAGAATGCGACGTTCGGCACGTCGGCAAACCGTACGGCAAACATGACACACAGCCGCTGCCCTACATCCCCCTGGAAGGATGAAACAACGAAAAGGAGGAAGCGTGGCATTGATGGCATCTATCTCCTGTTCGAGACTTGTCACCATTTCTTCTGTCACGATATTACCCTGCCGCACCTCATGCTGGCTATTATCAGTGGCAAGATAGCCACCCACAACGAAAAGCTGACACTGGATGTCCGTCAGGAATCGGCGATCATGTTCGGTCGTGCAATAGGTGACGAGCAACCCGATTTGGGAACAAAGTTCATCAATCGTTCCATAGGATTCAAGTCGGGCACAAGTCTTACTGACTCGTTGTCCTCCTACAAGGGAAGTTTTTCCCTGGTCGCCTGTTCGTGTGTAGATTTTCATATCTTATAGAGTTTAAAGAGTTTAAGAAGTTCAAGAGTTCAAGAAGTTCAAGAGTTCAAGAGTTCAAAGTTTAAGAGTTCAAGAGTTCAAGAGTTCAAAGTTTAAGAGTTCAAGAAGTTCAAAGTTCAAGAAGTTCAAGAAGTTCAAGAAGTTCAAGAGTTTAAAGGAGGTAATTCTGTTTGATGCGTTGTGGATCGAAGACCACCATGCCCCGTTTCCTCATATCGAAGGTGATGATGGCTCGTGGGTCGTTGACGATATGTGTCCAGAGGTCTGCATTCTCGTCATGGATATGTTCCATAATCAAAACTGCATCTGGCGTGATGTTCTGTACAGCGTCCTCGTAATGTTGAGCAGCAGCCTCTCCTTTTTCATCAATGAGGATGATGGGGTGTCCCTTATAATGATTCCGAATACGGAAGATTTGCCGTTCCAACGGAGCGTTGAGCTCTTGCTCTTTGTAGGCATAGTAATGCAACGGTTCAAAGAGCACGTCGCGGATGAGTTCGTACGCCCATGGTGATTGTATGCCAAAACCCCGTCGATGAATGGCACGGGGCAAGGAGGTGAGAAAAAGGTGTATGGAGCGTCGCAAATTCATTCTTTAAGTATTGATTTCCTGCAAACGCTCTTCCTCAACGAGTTCTTCTTCCTCTTCTTGTGGTTTATAGTTAGGAACAGTAAAGACGAATCGTGCGCCATCGATATAGAGTGGGTCCAAATTGATGTCACCCCCCAAAGCACGGGCGATGAGGCGAGACACATAGAGTCCCAATCCGAGTCCTGGGCTATAATGATCGAGTTTTTCGAAGTGCTCAAAGATGATATCGGATTTACCCTCTGGAATACCCGTACCCGTATCTGTCACCACAAATTGTATGCTGTCGTTGCCGATATCATGTGCTGCATTGATGGTAATCTTACCACTCGACGTGTTCTTACAGGCATTGGTGATAAGATGGTGAATCACCTGTCCGATGCGTTTCCTGTCAGAACAGAGCATCATATTGTGCTCGAATGGTTCATAGACCAGTTCCACACCCGAAGGAATCATATCCTTGCTATGTTCGATGTGTTCCTGACAAAGTTCATCGATATTGATCTCTTCGAACTGGAAGTTGAAAGTACCCACCTCCATGTTGCTCACATCGATGATGTCATCCAATGTGGAAAGCAGCTGGTCGTTGCTTTCCTGAATGTAGCCGTTATAGAGGGAACGTTCCTCGTCAGAAAGGTCGTTCGACATCAGCTGGGCAAATCCCATGATGGCATTCAGTGGTGTACGAATCTCGTGCCTCATGTTCTGGATGAAGACCGTCTTGATACGGTCAGCTATTGACGCCTGATCCAGCGCTTTCTGCAACTGGTTGGCGCGTCTGCGTTCCTCTGCCGCCTGATTTTGTTTCCATCCGAGGAAGAAGGCAAAGCCCAACGCTAAAGCCAGGAAAGCGAAAGTGATGATGAGCGAGTTACGCTTCATCTTGCTGTTGGAAGCAATGTATGCCTTATGTTCCCTGTAAGATGAATTGATGAGCGGGAAATATTTCGACACATCCAATGCCAGTCTTCTGGAAGGATAAGTATTGGCATCTTCCATCGTACACATCAGATAGGCATAGGCACGTTCAATATCCCCTTCTTCGTAGAGGGCATATACCAGATTAGGCAACGCTTCATAGGTGGTGTTACCATTCTGGAGATTGTTGACCGCAATGGTCGCCAAATAATAGATGTAGTTCTTACGGTTATCCAACTGGTTATTGGCAGACGCCAACGTCATGCACATCCTGTTGCAATAATCTTGATTCTTTGTCTTGGAGAAGCTGTTTGACAACATCCTCAATGCCATCTTGGGATGAGAAAGATAGACCTCCTTGCTTGCCATCATCAAGTCTTTCTTTCCCCCTTCGGGCAATAATTCTATGATATTGTCATAATAGGTGATCATCTTTTTCTCCTCGTCCTGCACAATGCTGATGTCCGACATGTATTCCGAGATTTTCTCGTAGTTATCCTTGCAGGTCATGTAATAGTGCAGTTGTTCTTCCTTCGAAATTTCCGAAGGATCGATGCTTGCGACGAGATTGTCAGCCAGATAATAAAGTCCCATGATTCCGTAGGTACTGGAAGCATTCAGTTTCACCCACGCCTGCAGATTTTTGTCTTCCTGGTATTCCTCTGTTTTTTTGATGCGGTCCAAGGCTTTCAGCGCCTTTCTTCCATCCAAACAGGATAAAGCTTGGTATAATTCTTTGCATTTATCCACATATACACTAATATGGCAAGAATTGACCACCTGCTCCAAACTATCCACACGGTGCTGTCGAATCGTTTGGTATTTCTTTTTATGGGCAATTACGCTATCTAATGAAACCAACACTTCCTCCACTTCTTTTTTGCTGTAGGAAACATCCTGAGCAATACCGAATAGAGGAAGGTTCACAAATAGGCATAATATAATAGTACGGACTATCCGCATACAATTATTATATCGTTGAACAGGTTAGGTTGAATAGGTTTTTTTCTCTCACTATCGTGAATGACGGGACAAATGTAGGGAATACTTTGGTAAAAAACCAAGAAAAATCTATTTTTTTCAACTTTTCATGGAAAAATAATCATTTATGAGGACTTTTATCCTACTTTTTGTACTAACTTTGCACTCAAATTACAAAGTATGGTTCACATTTCACGTATCAATCTTCCCACTGTCGATTCGACCAATTCTTTTGTTCGGTCGATGTTGCAGGAAGAGGGGACGGGACATGTGATGTCCGCCAATTCTTTGCCGGGTTTCACCTTGGTGGTGGCAGATGACCAAACGAAAGGTCGGGGACAGCAAGGCAATAGTTGGGAGACAGAAAAAGGCAAGAATCTGACCTTTTCCTTGTTGTGTCATCCCGACTTCATCTTGGCATCCCGTCAGTGGTTACTTTCGCAATGCATGGCAGTTGCCATTCAGCAAGCCCTTTCCCAATTCGTGGAGGGCGTGAAAGTGAAGTGGCCCAATGACATCTATATCGGTGACCAAAAGATCAGCGGCACCCTGATTGAGTGCGACCTGCTGGGAAAGCACATCTCCAACTGCATCATCGGTGTGGGCATCAACATCAACCAGACGGTGTTTCGCAGTGATGCTCCCAACCCCACCTCCTTGCAGTTGTTGACGGGGAAGGAATACGACAGGGAGAAAGTCCTATCCGCCCTCCTCCAACATTTCCAGTACTTCTATTCCCAGTTGCAAGAGGGACAAGAAGACACCATCCGTCAACTGTACAGACAGCACCTCTACCGCCGCGAGGGATTCCATCGTTATCGGGATGCACGAGGGGAGTTCATGGCAGCGATTGACGACATAGAACCCACGGGACACCTTCGTCTCCGTTTTGAGGATGGCAAGGTGGTGCGCTACGAGTTGAAAGAAGTACAATTCATCCAAGACTAAAAGAACAGATTAATGACGAATCCGAAAAACATACATATCGCTGATTACAATTACGACTTGCCCGACGAGCGTATTGCCAAATTTCCCTTGGCGGAACGTGATGCCAGCAAGTTACTCATCTATCATAAGGGCGAAGTGAGCGAGGATGTCTTCTCCTCCCTGCCCAAGTACCTGCCATCAGGTGCCTTGATGGTGTTCAACAACACCAAGGTCATCCAGGCACGTTTGCATTTCCGCAAGCAATCAACAGAGAGCGTACAAGGGGCATTAATCGAGGTCTTTTGTCTGGAGCCAGCCCTTCCCAACGATTACCAACTGAACTTCTCCCAGAAGGGGATGGTGCAATGGTATTGTCTGGTGGGCAATCTGAAAAAGTGGAAAGAAGGAAAACTGTTCCGTGTCATCCAGATGCCCGATGGGGAGCAAGTGACATTGTCCTGTGAACGGAAAGGAATTCATGGCACCTCTCATATCGTTGAGTTCTCTTGGGACGGCAATTACACGTGGGCAGAGTTACTGGATGCGGTAGGTGAACTGCCCATTCCTCCTTATCTCAATCGTGAGACCCAGGAAAGTGACAAGACCACCTATCAAACCGTCTATTCCAAGATCAAGGGTTCGGTGGCAGCCCCAACGGCCGGACTCCACTTCACAGAACGTGTTCTGAAAGCCCTTGATGAAGCTGGTATTGATCGTGAAGAACTGACTCTCCACGTGGGTGCAGGCACCTTCAAACCTGTGAAAAGCGAAGAGATCGGTGGACATGACATGCATACAGAGCACATTGCCGTACGCCGTCAGACCATCGAGAAGCTCATTGCCCATGGAGGTGAAGCCATTGCCGTAGGCACCACCAGTGTACGCACCCTCGAAAGTCTCTACTATATGGGCATCCTTGCCCAGCAGGGAGCAGAGGACCTGCATGTACCCCAATGGATGCCTTACGAAACCCTCCCATCTCAAACCTCAAATCTCAAATCTCCAATCTCAAACCTCAAAGCCCTCCTCTCCTATATGGACCAACATCATCTAGATGTTCTCCATTCTTCCACCCAGATCATCATCGCCCCTGGGTATGAATACCATATCGTGCGTCGTATGGTCACGAACTTCCATCAACCCCAATCCACCCTTCTTTTGTTGGTATCTGCCTTCCTGAAGGGCGATTGGAAGAAAGTGTATGACTATGCCCTCGCACACGATTTCCGTTTCTTGAGTTATGGCGACTCCTCACTCTTAATTCCTTGACGACATGAAAGATAATAGCGAAGAAATGTTTCCCATCGTGGACGAAGAAGGTAACATCACTGGTGCTGCCACCCGTGGGGAGTGCCATCAAGGCAGCAAACTCCTGCATCCCGTGGTGCATCTGCATGTATTCAACAGTAAGGGAGAACTCTACTTGCAGAAGCGTCCTGCCTGGAAGGACATCCAACCCGACAAGTGGGACACTGCCGTGGGAGGCCATGTGGATTTGGGCGAATGTGTGGAAGATGCGTTGAAGCGTGAGGTGCGGGAAGAACTCGGCATCACCGACTTCACCCCCGAACGGCTCACCCAATATGTGTTCGAGAGCGCACGCGAGAAGGAACTCGTCTTTGCGTACAAGACCATCTATGATGGAGAAATCACGCCTTCCGAAGAGCTGGATGGCGGCCGTTTCTGGACAACTGAGGAAATCAAGGAGAACCTTGGCAAGGGTGTCTTCACGCCCAACTTCGAGAGCGAACTCAACCGATTAGAACTCATTAAATAATGTAACCTATATGAAGAAGTCACTTATTTTTTCATTGCTCATTTTATCTTTTCTCCACTGTTTTGCCCAGCGAGACATATGGATTGACATCAATGGTGTGCGTGACCTCACGCTCGACTCCATCGACATCGCCAATCAGGCACGTCCCGTGCCGGGCAGCAATCGCATAGGGGACAACCCCGTGCTCTTCTTGGTGGGTAACAGCACCATGCGAACGGGTACCCTCGGCAATGGCAGCAACGGTCAGTGGGGCTGGGGATTCTATGTCCACGAATATTATGACGAAGAGAAGATCACCGTAGAGAATCATGCCCTCGGTGGCACCTCTCCCCGTACCTTCTACACCCTCCTTTGGAAGCCCATCCTTGAGGCGGTCAAGAAAGGAGATTATGTCTTCCTCGAACTGGGACACAACGATAATGGTCCCATCGACTCCATCCGTGCCCGTTCTTCCTACCGTCCTGAAGGCAAATTGGAAGTGAGGGAAGATTCCATCTCTATATATAATAAGGTGACCCAGCAGCAGGAGACCGTCTACACCTTTGGTGGATACATGCGTCGGTTCATTCGTGAGATTCGTGCCAAGGGAGCGACGCCCGTCCTCTTCACCCTGACGCCTCGCAATGACTACGAACCCGATGACCCCAAGCGCATCCAACGCAAATTGACTGACTTCACGCCTGCCATCTACGCCATCGGCAAGGAAACCAACACGCCCGTCATCGACCTCAACGACATCTCTGCCACGAAACTGGAACAATATGGTCCTTGGAAAACCAACTACCATTTTTATCTCGACAAGATACACACCTCTGCCTATGGTGCCCGCATGAATGCTCAGAGTGCCGCAGAAGGCATTCTTGCGTCTGATGATCCCCAACTCGCCTTCCTCAAGACTTGCCTCAATGACAAAGTCATTCCCCAGCGATGTGATCAGAACCGTCAGGAGGGGAAACCCATGGTATTCCTGTGTGGTGACTCCACGGGCAAGAACGAAGACAATAACCCCGACGGCATGTGGGGATGGGGCAGTCAGGCATACACCGTCTTCGATGCCAACAAGTGCGTCTTCCAAAATCAGGCAAAGGCAGGACGTTCCACCCGCACCTATATTGATGAAGGTCGTTGGGAGGAAGTTTATAATTCCCTTCAGCGAGGTGATGTGGTGCTCATCCAGTTTGGTCACAACGACATCGGTGGTATCAAGGATGGCAAGCAACGAGGTGTGCTTGCCACTGCCAAAGACTCCAGTGCCGTCTATCACATGGAGAACTCAAACCTCTACAAAGTCATCTACTCCTATGGATGGTATCTCAAGAAGATGATCCGCGATGCCCAAGAGAAGGGCGCCTACCCCATCCTGCTCTCCCTCACCCCTCGCAACGAGTGGCACGAAGGCAACGGACATTCTCGTGGCTTCGTCTATCCCGTCAACGAGAAGGCTGGCAAGTTCTATATCGAACGTCGTAACGAGACCTACGGCTCTTGGTGTCGTCAAGTGGCACGAGAGACCGGTTGCGAATTCATCGACGTTCACAACATCACTGCTAACGCCCTGGACAAACTGGGGCAGAAGAAAGCCGCCCTTTACTTCAAGAACGATCATACCCACACCTCCCTCAAGGGGGCACAACTCAACGCCCAGAGTGTGGCAAAAGGACTTCGTGAAATCAACAGTCCTGTGACCTACCTGCTGAAGTAGAAAGGAGGAGGTAACAATCATGTGGAAAATCTATCACTCTTTGATTCCTGATTTTATTGAGGCAATAGCGGCGACACCTGCCATGCAACGGTTGAAGGATGTGGGCATGCATTGTGGGTGTGAATACACATCGTTCCCGATGTTCACCGGATTGGATCCCTATTCGAGATACAAGCACAGTGTGGGATGTGCCTTGATTGTGTGGCGATTCACACAGGACAAACGGCAGACGATTGCAGCTTTGTTGCACGATATCGCCACCCCGACCTTTGCCCATGTGGTGGACTTCCTGAATGGCGACCACATGAAACAGGAATCGACGGAAAGTGGGACTGCCACCCTGATTGCGTCCTCTCCTGAAATCATGACGAGATTCAAGGAATGGGGCATCTCATTAGACGAGGTGGCAGATTATCACCAATACCCCATTGCAGACAACGACTCACCCAAACTGTCAGCAGATCGTTTGGAATACACCTTGTCAAATATGGTAAATTACCATATCGCCCCGCTGAAGCGTGTCCAGCATTGGTTTGAAAGTCTGAAAGTGGGAAAGAATGAAGAAGGAGAGGACGAACTGATGTTTTCGGATTTGGCAATAGCTGAGTCTTTCAGTATGGCAGCCCTTGAGACCTCAAAAATTTATATAGCGGATGAAGACCGATTTGCTATGCAGACATTGGCAGAACTGCTGAAAAAGCATATCGAACGAAACGTGCTGGCGGTTGCCGACCTCCATAAGACAGAAAGCGAGGTCATTGCTCTATTGAACGGGGATGAGGAAGCCAAAAAGGATTGGGAACGATTCAAGGCCCTCAGCCGCATCCACAGAGGGGCTCATACTGGTGCAAAGACGGTACGTTCCAAGAAACGATACATCAACCCTTATGTGGAAGGCATGGGAAGGGTGAAAGACTTATCAAGCACCTACGCCCAGGCATTGAATCAATTCATGGAAGCCCCATTGGACGAACCTTTGTGGGGAGAGAGTTAACAGTTAAGGGTTAAGGGTTAAAGGTTAAGGGTTACTTTTCCACGATGATGCCCACGCTCTGCACTTCGTCCAAGGGATTGAGACGCATGAGGTGTGTGACTCGCAAGGCGTAGTTGTGGTTTGCCTGCATGTGAAGCGCCTGTGGCTTGGAATAGTTTTCATGCATCAGCATTCCTTCCTGAGTCAGACCCTCCCCTTGGTAGAGGGTGATGGTCAATGGAAGGGAAGAGATGACCGAATCATTATCCAACAATTCGGCACGAGCCACGATGTCCTTGTATTGGAACAAGGTAGTGGTGCGCACCCCTAAGGTGACAGCCACATCCATCTCCTGTTCCGTAGGTGGAATATTGAAATAGAGAGGTTCGTTGCTGTCCCATTCTTTTTTGGGCATATCCTGATAGAGGGTATAATAGAGGTTGTCCTCACAAGCTGTGAGGAGGGTCAAGCAAAGAATCCCTATCAACGTGAAATATGAGCGGATTCGTTTCATTCTTTCGCACCTCCTCCGTGACCGCCGTGCTTCTTTTTCTTCTTTTTATGACGCTTGTTCTGGCTGTCAAAACGATTGATGTCGCCCTGATCCAACAAATCAACTGATACAGGTGCCTCCTGTCTTTCCTTTTCATCGAGGGATTCGGGCTTCTGTCCGTTGCGGTTCATCTGAATCACCTCAAACGCACGACGGGCAGAGATAGTCTTCTCATTCACCAGCATCTTCTTGTCGGTGGAATAAGTAACCATATGGGCAAGGATGTCTGCCTTTACAAAGAAATACTCACTCTCTTGGGTGTGCAGGGTGATCTCACGAGACGGCAAGCGTTTGAGGGACTCCATATACTGATCCACCTCGTAGTTCATGCAGCACTTGAGCTTGGCACATTGTCCTGCCAACTTCTGTGGATTGAGTGAGATGTCCTGGAAACGTGCAGCAGCGGTGCTGACCGATGAGAAGTTGGTCATCCAGGTGGCACAACAGAGTTCACGTCCACAAGGACCGATACCACCGATACGTCCCGCCTCCTGACGGGCACCAATCTGCTTCATCTCGATACGTACCCGGAAACGGTCAGCTAACACCTTGATGAGTTGACGGAAATCGACACGCTCATCAGCAATATAGTAGAAAATCGCCTTGTTGCCATCACCTTGATACTCCACATCCCCAATCTTCATCTGCAAACCGAGGTGGAGGGCAATCTGACGGCTCTCAATCATGGTTTCATGTTCCTTCTGCTTGGCTTCTTCCCACTTATCGAGATCTGTCTGACGTGCCTTGCGGTAAATCTTCTTCAGTTCGGTACCAGGTTTGAGGTTGGCTTTCTTCACCTGCAAGGGCACCAGTCTGCCGGTCATCGTCACCGTACCAATGTCGTGACCTGGATTTGCCTCCACAGCCACCACATCACCTTTCTCCAAGGGAAGTTTGTTCACATTGAGGAAATAGCCTTTACGTGGGGGCTTGAATTGCACCTCCACTACATCACATGCCGCCGCGTTGTCGGGCAGGTCGGCAAACCAATCGTATGTATTGAGTTTATCTGCATGGCGGCTACATCCCTTGACACTGATGTCACCGCAACAGTTTCCACATTTAAATTCAGTCATATTTTACAAAAAATTATATCTATTATTAAACATCGCCGCAAAGCGGCAAATGAAACGAATCTAACGAAACTGGGGCGCCTTGGGGTTATAGAGTCGTTCGTATTCTAACAATTTCGTACCAAAGTTTATCAACAACGCCACGTTCATATTTGCAACATGGGCATAATTGATGGTTTGAGCCCTATGTAAATCCTCCAGCTGTTCCACTGCCTTCAACTCCACAATCACACTATCATAACATACAAAATCGGGTATAAATTCTGCCGATAGCATCTCACCCTTATAGTTCACTTTCAAAGGCTTCTCACGTTCATAGGGTATTGACTGACGTATGAATTCCTTTTCCAATGCCTCTTGATACACTCTTTCCGAAAAACCACAACCCAAAACTTTATGTACCTCCATCGCTGCACCAATAATACTATATGTCTTCGATTCTTTTTTTGTCACCATGTTTCTTTTCGTTCTATTCGTTTCATTTGCCGCTTTGCGGCGATGTTGTCAATAATCACACCTATCGCTGTATACAAATGAAACGAATTGTTATCTGTTTTTAATGAGTACAATCATTTTGAGGGCGAAATCGAAGAAGACGATTTTGGGGCTAGTGTTCTGGGCAATGTCTCGTTGGGCGAGAGAGAGTTCGTCCATGATGCCGATAACATTGCGCTCGTTGATGAACGGGGCAAACTTCACGGCAAACTGCGATTCCTGTTCCGTCATATAGTTCAGATCCGACTGACGCCCGAAGTTGTAGATGAAGTTCTCTCGAATCATCTTCTGGCAGTAGTCGAGGAAAGACTTGATGCGTTCTCGTCCCATCCCTGCCACACGTTCGCTCCACAGTTTCATTTCCTTCACCCGACGAGCATAAGACAGGCGCATCAACTCCACGAACAAATCGAAGAAGTATTCCCCCTCGGAATCGCTGGTGATGATTCGCAGGGCTTGTGCCATATTTCCGTTGCAAGAGCGAGCAATGCGTTTGGCTTCAGCAGGCAGGATGCTGTAACGTTCAATGAGCGCCTGTTCCACCTCCTGCTCTGTGAGTCGAGGCACTGCCACCATCTGTGTGCGGCTCCGTACTGTCTGCAACACCTTATCAGGCTGTTCACTCACCAAGAGAAAGACCGTCTGTGCTGGCGGTTCCTCCAAGAGTTTGAGTAGTTTGTTGGCACACTCCGTGTTCATCTTCTCAGGCAGCCAGATAAGCATCACCTTATACCCTCCCTGACTGGATTTCAGGCTGAGTTTCCGCACAATCGCCTCACTCTCGTTGGCATAGATGACCAGTTGCTGATTCTCTGCTCCCGCCATCTCCATCCATTCAGACATCCCGAAATAGGGACGAGTGAGCAACTGTTCACGCCATTCCTTTAGGAACTCATCACAAAAAGAGTCCTTGCCACTGGTTCGCTTGTAGATGGGGAAAGCGAAGTGCAGGTCAGGGTGTTGCAACTTCTCCGCCATCGGATTGTCACCCAGCAACCGCTGTGCGTATGCCACCGCAATGGGTAAAGCCCCACAACCTTCAGGACCATACAACATCAAGGCATGTGGCACCCTCCCCTGCTGAAGTTCATCAAGCAGGCGTTGCTTCACAGTGTCTTGTGCGATGATTTGGTCGAACATGAGGTGGTGGTTTTTATGGTTTACAGTTTACTGTTTACTGTTTAGGGGGAGTTAATAGATTGCTTTCGCGATTTCGCGGATGCTTTCTGTGGCACCCATTGAGTAGAAATGGATGCTGGGCACCTTATGCTGCATCAGTTCCTTGCACTGCTGGATACCCCACTCTATACCCAATTGTTTCACCTCTGCATCGGTGGTGCATTTCTCCATCTCCTTCGAGAGTTCCTCGGGCAGATCCAGATGGAAAGTCTTGGGCAGCACATTGAACTGGCTCAACTTTGCCATCGGTTTGATGCCTGGGATAATCGGCATGGTGATACCCACCTCTCGGGCACGTTCCACAAACTGGAAGTATTTCTCATTATCGTAGAAGATCTGGGTCACCGCATAATCTGCGCCCAAATCTTGTTTCTGCTTGAGCACCAGCAGGTCGAACTCCAGATTCGGAGCCTCCTCATGCTTCTCGGGATAGGCAGCCACACCAAAGGAGAACGGTGCACCCGGATTCTTGATGGGTGTACCATCCACAAACTTCCCTGCATTGAAAAGGTTGACCTGTTCAATCAGTTCGGTAGCATGACTATAGCCGTCCTTCATCGGCATGAAACGAGCCTCATCCTTCGCTTTGTCACCACGAAGAACGAGCAGATCCTGAATGCCCAGGAACTGGAGGTCGAGCAACATATACTCAATGTCCTCCTTGGTCATACCACTCACCACTACATGAGGCACCACCTTGATGCCATACTTCTGCATGATGGCACTTGCCACAGCCACCGTGCCCGGACGCCGGCGCACAAAATGACGGAGATAGGTGCCATCAGGTTGTTCCACATACACGTACTCACTACGGTGGGTCGTGATGTTGATATATTCGGGACCGAACTCCTTCAGCGCATCGATGGTGCTGAAAAGAGAAGACGTGCCTGTCCCTTTCACTGGTGGCAACACCTCGAAGGAGAAGGCCGTCTTTTCAGTCTTATTGATCAATTCTGATACTGTCAAACTATTCTGTTTTTATGATTATTCAAGATTGCCCTTCAACTGGTTGTAAGCAGCAATCATCACGAACAACTGGATGGCCTCAGCAAAGTACACACCGATGCAGCAGCACAGGAAACCCACGATGCCAACACCCACCATAACGATACCCAGACCAAGCATAGACATCGTGTTATCTGAAGTCATCTTCCATGCTGCACTGATAGATTCACCGATGCCTGCCTCTGGATTCTCCACCTGATAAACAGGAGCCAAAATGAGGCGAGGAGCCACGAAGAAGAAAGGAATAACGCAGCAGAAGAGTGCCACGATACCGATAATACCCACGATGAAGCTCACTACAAACGCCTTGAGATAAGTTGCGAATGGAAGTTTGAAGGCATCGAAAGTCACCTCATTGTAGCGACCGCTCATCAAACCCAGAGCCAGATTGTAGAGACCCACACTCACAATGGTGCTAATGATACCACCAAACATATTGCCGATATTGGCTCCTACGCTATTGTAAGACTGGGAGAGGTTACCCAAACTACTCCAGTCACCTTTGCTGATTGCTTCACCAATTGCCTGAGAGTCCGCCATATTGAATGAAGGACCCACCATTGATGACAAAGCACTTGTTACGATACCCAGCAACAGATAAATCACTGCGATGAGCAAACCATACTTCTTTGCATATTCCCAACCTGTGCTGATAGCAGCACTCATTTCCAATGAAAAATTAGCCATAATCTTTGTTTTAAGTTTTAAGTAGTTAATTAATATTTTGCGTTATTACGAGATTACGATATGACGTGATGACGTTTTAGAGTTGTTCGTAGCTGTAGGCGAAGGTGTTGCCTTGGGCGATGTCACCAGAAGTGAAGCCTCGCTTGAACCACTTCATGCGCTGCTGGCTCGTACCGTGATTGAAGGACTCAGGCACCACATACCCCTGTGCCTTCTTCTGCAAGTAGTCATCACCAATCACCTGTGCCGTACCCAGCGCCTCTTCCAAGTCACCGTCCTCGAGAGAGCCAAACATCTTCTGCTCATGATGTGCCCAGACACCTGCATAGTTGTCTGCCTGCAACTCCAACTGCACACTGATCTTATTCGCCTCGCTCTGAGAGAGTCTTGACATCTGCTCGTGTGCCTTGCCCAACGTACCCAAGAGGTACTGTACATGGTGACCCACCTCGTGGGCAATCACATAGGCGTAGGCAAAGTCGCCATCACTACCCAACGAAGACTTCATCGACGTGAAGAATGAGAGGTCGATATATACACTTTGGTCAGCAGAACAATAGAAAGGACCCGTGCTGGCACTGGCACCACCACAACCCGACTGTACTGAACCGCTGAAGAGCACCAACGTAGGAGGTTCGTAGGTCTTGCCAATCTTCTGGAACTCAGCCGTCCAAACATCCTCGGTAGAAGCCAGCACCTTCTTGGCAAACGACGCCAACTCTTGTTCCTCAGCCGTGGGCTGGTATTCTTCGTTCTGTCCATTCTGACCTGTGACCACACTGGTCATATCGCCTGCACTGCTTGCCACCTGAACGGCCTGATTCAGGTCGCCAGTCGCACAATAGGCAATCAGACCTATCACTATCGCCATACCGATGCCAAGTCCACCCTTGCCACCCAGCTTGAAGCCACCACTTCCACGGCGGTCGTCCACATTGGAACTCTCTCTTCTTCCGTCAAGTCTCATAGTTTTCTCTTTCTTTTAAATGCTCATTCTATACAATATGCATGCAAAGATACGAATAAGTTTTTTTTCTGTTGCTATTTGGAACACACTTTTTGATAAAAAGTGGCAAATCCCTACCCCAAATTCCTCATTCCCTATCAAATATAGTCCAACTCCTAACCTCCAACTCCTAACTTTTTCCTAACTTTGCTCCCACAAAACCTAAAAAAGGGATGAATATGAAACTGAACAAGCTCTATCTGATGCTCGCATTGGGCATCGTGGCACTCACAGCCAACGCACAAGAAGGAACTGATGTTCCAGCAAGGTTAAAAGAAGCACAGATGTCTGGTTTCGGCTCCAAGAACAAGGAATCCATCCTTCAAGGTGCCAAAGCCGACAGCATTGCCAAGGTGGAAGCCGATCAAGCCGCTAAAGTGGCAGGTGACACCGACCCAGAGTTCCCTGGTGGCGAAGTCTTCCTGCAGGCATATCTGAAGAAGAAGCTCCTCCACTCCGACGTAAGCGGTAAGGGCGATGTGGTCATCAGCTTCAAGGTGGACAAGAAAGGTAACATTTACGGCGCTGAGGTGACTAAGTCGGCAGGTAACACCCTTGACACCGCTGCCTTCAACATCGTCACCGGTATGCCTCGCTGGCGTCCAGGTTTGACCAACGGACAGCCTGCAGACAAACCAGCCAGTGTCACCGTCAGCTTTGGAAAGGAATAACTTTTAGAAAGTTCAAAGTTCAAGAGTTCAAAGTTCAAGAGTTCAAGGGGTTAGAGATGTTGGCGAAGTGATTGAAATCAAATAAGAAAGGGTTGCACCCAATTGGATGCAACCCTTTTTTGTGCTTTGTTCAAAAGCATTAAGCGTACATAGCAACGATAGCCTCGAAGAGCTCCTGCTTTCCAGAAGTCTGCTTGGGTTCGCCGACCTTCTTGCCGTACTCGTAAACCTGCTCGAATGTCAACTTGCCATCCTCGAAGTCCTTACCCATACCGCTGTCGAAGGAAGCGTAACGCTCAGCCTTCATCTTCTTGTATGGAGACTCCTCAAGGAGCTTAGCTGCAGACTCAAGAGCGCGAGCCATAGCGTCCATACCTGCGATGTGTGCGATGAAGATGTCCTCGAGGTCAGTAGAGTTACGACGAGTCTTAGCGTCGAAGTTTGTACCACCTGTGCCAAGACCACCACCACGGATGATTTCCATCCAAGCCTGTACGAGCTCGTACTGGTCGATTGGGAACTGGTCAGTATCCCAACCATTCTGGTAGTCACCACGGTTAGCGTCGATAGAACCGAGCATGCCAGCATCAACAGCGCAAGCAAGTTCGTGCTCGAATGTGTGACCTGCGAGTGTAGCGTGGTTCACCTCGATGTTCACCTTGAAGTCCTTGTCGAGGTTGTGAGCCTTGAGGAAGCCGATCACTGTCTCAGTGTCAACATCATACTGGTGCTTAGATGGCTCCATTGGCTTTGGCTCGATGAGGAATGTACCCTTGAAGCCCTTGCTGCGAGCGTAGTCGCGAGCCATTGTGAGCATAGTAGCCATGTGCTCCTTCTCACGCTTCTGGTCAGTGTTCAGAAGGCTCATGTAACCTTCACGACCGCCCCAGAATACATAGTTCTCAGCACCGAGCTTGATACCAGCGTCGATAGCGTTCTTGATCTGCACGATAGCGCGAGCAACAACGTCGAAGTCTGGGTTGGTAGAAGCACCGTTCATGTAACGGCCATTACCGAATACGTTAGCAGTTGACCACAACAGCTTGATGCCAGTTTCCTTCATCTTCACTGCGAGGTAGTCAGTGATAGCCTTGAGGTTAGCCTCATACTCCTCAACAGATGCACCCTCAGAAACGAGGTCAACATCGTGGAAGCAGAAATATGGAATACCGAGCTTCTGCATGATTTCGAAACCAGCGTCAGCCTTCTGCTTAGCGATTTCAACTGCGTTAGCACCGTTGTTCCAAGGGAACTTCTTAGTACCGCCACCGAACTGGTCGCCACCCTCTGCACAGAGTGTGTGCCACCATGCCATAGCGAAACGGAGCCAGTCCTTCATAGGCTTGCCCATGATCACCTTTTCTGCATCATAGTAATGGAATGCCATTGGATTCTTTGAATCCTTGCCTTCGAACTTGATTTTACCAATCTCTGGAAAATACTCTTTAGCCATAATTTTAAGTTGTTAATGAATGTTTGTTTATAAATTAGTTACAAAATTGTTATTGCCACAATTAGGGGTTGCAAAGTTATACCATTATTTTAAATCGCCAAAGAAATCGGCAAGTTTTTTTCTTGTTTTCACAAACTTTTATTAAACATTTGCATTTCGCCCCTGCTATAACAACTAATTGTTCACTTCATTCGTCAATGTGAGAGAGAGCACATTGCCTGTCGAATGAATTTCGTCAAACATCCTTATAAAGTCCGTCTTATCGTTACTACGCACCATAAAATTGATGATCGTGGTACCTTGTGTATAGTCATATCGGAGGAACTCATCCGAGATATGCACGTTGTGGTTGGCAAAGTATTGGCGGAACGGAGCAGCATCTTTTACGATGTAGTCCACCTTCAACCGCACAATCTTCTGTTCCCTTCCCTTGAAAAGCCGTTTTTCGCATAGCTCCAGCAGGGTCAGCACCAAGATAATGAGAATGCTTGCCGTCACTGCCACCACATACATGCCTGCTCCCACCGCCAAACCGATGGAAGCGGTCATCCACATACCCGCCGCTGTGGTCAATCCACGTACGGAGCCCTTCATCTGGATGATGGCACCGGCACCCAAGAAACCGATACCTGAAATCACCTGTGCAGCGATACGTCCAGGATCACCATTCTCTGTCCATCCGAAGAGTTGTTCTGGGATGTAGATAGACACCAGCATCGCCAACGTCGCACCCATACAAATGAGGGCGAAGGTACGCATACCTGCAATCTGGCCCTTGTTGCGACGTTCCAATCCGACCATCGCACCCAGCACCATACTCAGTAACAACTTAAACACCGAACCCACGATGTTCACATCGTCTGCGGTCACCTGTTCCCAAAGATTCTCCATAACAAATGATTCTCCTATCGTTAGAAACTATGATTAAAAGAGTACTTTCCTTCCTTTGTACACATACACGCCGTGAGAAGGTGTAGCGGTTGCCACACCCTGCAACGTGTAATAGTTCTCATCGTCAAACATCACAGGACTATACACCTCATCCACAGCGGTGACGTCAGCAGCTGCCTGGATGCCCAGTTCAGAAGCGGAAGTCCACGCATTGTTGTTGATTTCCGACTTGGCTACGAATTTGAGGTAACGTCCAGCAGTAGCCGTCTTCAGTTTGGCAATCTGCATCGCTGTGGTGTTCTTGAACTCACCTGTAGCCACAGGATTGCCCCAGGTCTTACCATCCAGACTCAAATACACCTCATATGCCTTCACCATACCGTTGGCATTTCCGTCCGTGCGCGCCGTATAGGTGAATGCTGTCACCTGATAGATGCGGGTCATGTCAATCACGATAGTGTGAGGACAGCGAGGTTCATTAGCGCCCCATGCGGTGTGCCAGAACGTGGAGGTGTTGTTGTCAAAAGCTTTCGCCGCTTCGTTTCCACCCTGATAGCTGTCCACACTCACCAACTTCCAACCACTCTTGTTGATGAAGAGGTCGAAATCATACGACATCAATGGACTGTCCAACAACCCCTCAGCGGTACAATAGGTCTTGATGGTGCAAGCCTCATTGTTCGTGAGACTGGTGGTGTATTTCTGCCATTCACCGTCATTGATGCTATAATAAATCGTTGCCTGAGGAGTGGAGGTTGTCATGCTGATGCGCCCATTCGTAGCACGTTTGCAATCGACAGGCTGACACACAGGCATGTTGACACGTGCAGCCTTTGCCGCCTTTGTTTCTTTCGTGAGCGGCATGATGAAGAAGCGGAAGTTTGTATTGGCAGCCTTCAATTCATATTTGCTCATCACATCAGGACCACAACTGTTATTACCCAAGCCGCGTGTGGCAGCATCCAATGATACAATCGTGTTGGCACACTTCTTGAACTCATAAGTATGCTTGCTGCGGTTGTTGCGATCCGTATAATTGTCTTCAGGACGGAAGTGTACAGCAGATGCAGCCATCTGGTCTGGAGCAGCAAAAAGCAAACCCTTACCCTCTTCATTCGTGAGTGACATCCAACGCACCTCCTGCTTGGTTCCATGTTCCTGTGGCATGATGTACTCCTCATACTGGTCTGTGACTGTGCTCTGATAAATGGCTGGGAAACAAGCCTCCTTACGGTCACGATAACTATCCCAAGGACCTCTACCGAACCACGTCAACTGCTCCATCTCCGCTGGCATCTCCAGACGGAAACCAATCTTAGGAAGAATCGCCCCTGTAGAGGTAGGTTTAATGAACGAATTGACCATCATCACGCCGTTGGCACACACCAGGAAGTTCATCTGAACATCGAAAGCTGTAGAGTTCTTACCTGTATAGCGGGTGTTGAGTGCCACGTTCACCGTCTTGCCATCAGCAGACTTCTCAAACTCGACACCTTTGCCACTTGCCGTCAGACTTCTCAATCCCATATTGTCCCAACTTTCACGCTTCGAGCCATCATTGTCGGTAGGCAGGCGGAACACATTCAGTCGGAGCGGTTTGGTGATGAGTTGCACACCATCATAAGTATAACTGCTCAGATAACCAGCAGTCTTGTTGAAGACAGCAGTGAACTTAGACGTGGAAAGTGTCAATGTAGAGGTATTGTCTTCCACTGTGATATCTTCGAAGGAAGCCAGTTGTCCCAGGTCGTACATTGCCTTGGTGGCAGTCTTCACAGGCAGTTTCTCTTCTCCCACCACATAGCCAGCATCTGCCCAGAGGGTCTTTTCTTTTTGCTTGACGATGAAGTGGATGAATGCCTCTTCCTCTGCCGACAAGGCATCCACAGCAGAGATATCGAGTGTGATGGTGGTGCTGTCACCTGCTGCCACTTGGGTGTCGATGGTTCCCTTTGCCAACTGCTTGCCCTCTTCATCGAGAATCTCATAATTCACATCGTATGTAGTACTGGGCAAGAAAGCAAGCTTATTCTTGTAGATGAAAGCATTTTTCTTGTTCTTCACCGCCTTGAATTCCAATGGCTGGTAAATCTTCTTCGTGTTATAGGATTTTGCCGTCAGACTCCAGTCGGGACGCACCAAACCGTTGATACAGAAGTTACCATCATTCGGGTTATCACCGAAGTCGCCACCGTATGCCCAATATTCCACACCTGTAGAACTCTTGGTGAGAAGACCCTGGTCCTTGAAGTCCCAGATGAACTCACCCGTCAGACAGGGATATTTCTCATAGAGGTCAAACATCTCGCGTACATTACCCATCGAGTTACCCATCGAGTGGCTGTTCTCGCACTGGATGTGGGGACGGTCATGCTGATTTTTACCTTTCCCCTCGATTCCGTTATAGTCCCAATACATCGAAGAGGTCACATCCGCATATTGGCTAGCACCCTCGTAGTGAGTCAGACGGGTCTTGTCCAATGCCTTGATGCCCTTCTGCACCGCCTCGAAATTGTTACCACTACCACTCTCGTTACCGAAAGACCACATGAAGATACAAACGTGATTGCGCATCCAGCGTACGTGGTTCTGGGAACGCTCCACCATCGCCGCCTTGAACTGAGTCTTCGATGACAAGCTCCAGTCAGCATGACACTCCACATTTGCCTCAGCCAACACATACATACCATACTTGTCACACAAGTCATAGAAGACGGGATCGTTTGGATAGTGAGAGGTACGGATGGCATTAACGTTCAGACGCTTCATCGTCTTGATATCCTCTTCAATCTCCTCTGCCGTGATGGCACGACCATTCACAGGAGAGAAGTCGTGACGGTTCACACCATGAAAGACCATACGCTTACCGTTGATGAGAAGAGCACCATCATTGCGGACGCTCACCTCACGGAAGCCCACTTTGCCACCACGAATATCAACCGTTTTCCCCTTCGCATCCTTCAGGGTCAGCACCAAGTCATAAAGGTTCGGAGTCTCTGCACTCCACAGTTTGGGAGCTGTCACATCCATATCGAGGCTCAACTCTTCGTCTGCCTCGATCGTCTTGGATGTCTTCGCAATCGTCTTTCCACCTTCCTCAATCTTCACTTCCACCTTTCCATTCTTCACTGCATCAAAGCCCGTCAGATTCACCTTCACATTGGCCTTTGCATTTACGAAACTGGCATCGAGGTCAGTCGTGAAGAAGTAGTCACGAATCTGGCTCTTGGGAGCAGCCCACAAGAAGCAATGACGCTGAATACCTGTCAGTCGCCAATAGTCCTGACACTCCAGGAAGGAACCGCTGGTGAAGCGATAAACCTGCAGGGCGATGGTATTCTCACCCTCGGTCAGATAATCTGTGATATTGAATTCAGAAGGCAGATAGGAGTCTTCGCTATAGCCCACACGCTGACCATTCACCCAAAGATAATAACCGTGACCCACACCGTTGAAACGCACATAGACGTCTCTGCCTTTCCAACTGGAAGGCACTGTAAACTTACGGCGATAGGTACCCACAGGATTGGTCATATCCCCTTTGTAGGTGAACCATCCTGGACGGTCAGCCATCACGCTGTAGGTGTTCTTGTCGAAGGAGAAAGGATAAGCCACATTACAATAGAGGGGCTTGTCCCAATTCTTGTTGTGATGAAGGCCATAAACCTGCCAGCTGGAGGGTACATCAATATCGCTCCAAGCAGCATCATTATAGTCTTTCTCGCACATCTTCGCATTCACTTTGCTGGGGTTTGACACCCAGTAGAATTTCCATACACCATCCAGAGATTGGTAGTAAGGAGATGCGGTCATGTCGTTCTTGATCACATCCTTCTCACTTGAAAAAGGAATGGCAAGTGTGTGTGCTGTTTCTTTGTTGACATTGGTCACAGAGACGTCGTCCCATTCTTTACCAGTCATTGTTGCTTGTGCATTCGCCGTTGCGATGCCCATCATACAAGTCATCAGTGCGGCATAGTTTCTCAATATGCCGAGACGTGAAACGCCCCATAGATTGTTTTGCTTCATAATAGGTGAGTGTTCAATTTTTTATCGTTAGTTTTAGTGGTGCAAAGGTAATGATATTTCAGCAATCAGATTATCACTGATGTTACCTACTTTTTAGATTTTGATAGATATGAGGGAAAAATGGAGAAGAGAAGGCACAAAAAAGGTGCTGATTCACAGAACCAGCACCTTCTTAATATATATTGGTAAGAGTTTTACCTCTTACATCTTACTTTCCAAGTCTTTCCACCCAAAGCTTGTAGGCAGCCTTGTATGGAGCAGTGTCAGCCTCAGGCTTGATCGTCGCCTTGTGCTTGAGGGTCTTGAAGGCGTCGTCGCTATCTTTGTAGATACCCGCACCGATACCTGCACCGTATGCTGCACCCACAGAACCATCAGTTTCATAAAGTTCGATGGTAGCCCCTGTGACTGCTGCCAACGTGCGGCAGAAGAGAGGATTGAGGAACATATTGGCGTGTCCAGCCTTGATGGTATTGATTTCCATACCCATCTGCTTCATGATCTCCATACCGTAAGCAAATGAGAAGGCGATACCCTCGTGGGCAGCACGAACCAAGTGTGCCTTCTTATGGATGTTGAAGTTGATGCCGTGAATGGAAGCACCCACGTTCTCATTCTGGAGCACACGCTCAGCACCGTTTCCGAATGGGATGACCGTCAAGCCGTCAGCACCTACAGGAACTGTTTCAGCGAGGTCGTTCATCTCCGGATAGCTCATGCCCTCTGGTGCCACGTTGCGGCGCATCCAAGCGTTGAGGATACCCGTGCCATTGATGCAGAGGAGCACACCCAGACGGGTTGCACCACCTTCACCATGATTCACGTGTGCAAAGGTGTTCACGCGAGAGAGCTTGTCGTAATTCACCTCGCCAAGCACACCATACACCACACCTGAGGTGCCACCAGTAGCAGCAATTTCGCCAGGCTTCATCACGTTGAGTGAGAGAGCGTTGTTAGGCTGGTCACCACCACGATAAGAGATAGGAGTGCCTGCTGGGATGCCGAGTTCGTCAGCAATAGCCTGACAAACGGTGCTCTGAACAGAGAAAGTAGGAACGATTTCAGCGATGATATCTTCAGAGAAACCGAAGAAGTTCATCACATCCTTGCTTACTTCGTTGTTCTTGAAGTCCCAGAACATACCCTCTGAAAGACCTGAAACGGTAGTCTTCTTGTCACCACCTGACAGGCGCATCGCGATGTAGTCGCCTGGGAGCATGATCTTGTCAATCTTTGCAAAGAGTTCTGGCTCATTCTCCTTCACCCATGCGAGTTTAGCAGCGGTGAAGTTACCTGGAGAATTGAGGAGGTGCTGGAGACACTTCTCACCACCGATTCCCTCGAATGCCTTGTTGCCGTAAGGAACGGCACGACCATCACACCAGATGATGGAAGGACGGAGAGGCTTGCCTGCCTTATCCACACACACAAGTCCGTGCATCTGGTAAGAGATACCGATAGCCTTCACGTCTGCCAACGAACCACCAGCCTTCTGAGCCACGCGAGCTGTTGCCTGCTTGAGTTCGTCCCACCACATTTCGGGTTCCTGCTCTGCCCATCCGGGCTGCTTTGCAATGATAGATGCTTCTGCATCAGGATACTGCGCGCTGGCCACTGTCTGACCTGTCTGCGCATCAACCAACGCCGCCTTCACTGACGACGTTCCTATGTCGTAACCTAAAAGTAACATATTATTTAGAATTAAAGAGTTGAAGAATTGAAAAATTGAAGTCTCGGCCATTCGGATCGACATTACTTCAATTTTTCAATCTTTTCATTTTTCAATTTTTCTCAATCCAATCCTTCAATTGTCTGGATGGTGCCGTCAGCGTTGTAGTGCAGCTCGCACACCTTGAGAGAGCGGAGCCAAGTCTTGTCGTTGGATGGCACACAGTCGTGATGGAAGAGATACCACTTGCCCTTGTACTCAGCAATTGCGTGGTGAGTGGTCCAACCTACCACAGGAGTCATGAGGACACCCTGATAAGTGAAAGGTCCGTATGGGTTGTCACCAATTGCATAGCAGAGGTAGTGGCTGTCACCTGTTGAGTAAGAGAAGTAGTACTTGCCGTTGTACTTGTGCATCCACGATGCCTCGAAGAAGCGATGTGGGTCACCCGCCTTCAGCGGTTTGCCGTCCTTATCGAGGATGAGCACGCAACGAGGTGCCTCAGCAAATTCCATATCGTCGCTCATCTTCACCACCCAGCTTGGGAGTGCTGGAGCATCTGGCTTTGCGAAGAGCTGTGTTTTGTGATCTGGAGCAGGACCGAGGTCGATGAGACCGTTGTTGTCGCCATACTTGCCTGGAATGGTCTCGAAACCATGATAGAGTGGCTGCCACCACTGGAGCTGACCGCCCCAGAGACCACCGAAGTAGGTGTAAATGGTGCCATCATCATCCTTGAACACGCATGGGTCGATGGAGAAAGAACCACGAATAGCGAACTGACGTGGCTTGAATGGACCTTCTGGCTTGTCTGCCACAGCCACACCCAGACGGAACACACCATCATAACCCTTAGCAGAGAATACATAGTAGTACTTGCCGTCCTTCTCCACTACGTCGCTATCCCACAGCTGCTTCTCAGCCCATGGCACATCTTCCACACTGAAGATCACTCCGTGGTCAGTAGCCTGTCCGTTCTCCAAATCGTCGAACGAAAGTGCGTGGTAGTCCTTCATCTGGAAGTGACCGCCATCGTCGTCCTCACATTCACCCGCATCCCAGTCGTGAGAGGGATAGATAAAAAGCTTGCCATTGAACACATGAGCAGCAGGATCTGCCATGTAGTCAGCTGGGAAAAGATATTTCTTTCCTTCCATAATCGTTAAGTTTTAGAAGTTAATATTGATTTTTCGATTATTTGTTACGCGCCTCAATCTCTCTGTTGATTTCGTCCAAACGCTCATCCGTCAGAGGATACTGGTAAACCAGGAATCCAACGATGATCAGGAGCACAGCAGGGATGATGCAGGTGAACACCAAAATGGCATTCTGTGCGATTTCAGAATAGTTTGCCAGCTTCGTGTAGTAAGCGTTCACAGGAGCGCTGATGAACGATGCCAGGAACACCACCACGAAGATGCTGAGCACCAGCTGGAGGCACTTGTTTGCCTTGAACTCCTGCCACATCTCGCCAAATGACACAGGCTTTTCGGGAGTTGTGGTGATATTCTCACGACAACCAGCAAAGCAAAGCATCAAGAGAATGAAGCCAACAAGGGCAAACACACAAGTCACCGTGAACCAAGCACTGGGTTCGATAGGCAGCGCTGACTCCTCTTCATCGAAGTTGAAGCCAATCATACCCATCACCAATGGAGTGATCCAACCAGCGATAGAGAAACCAGCCTTGAATGCCACACCAGCAAGGGCGTTGACAGTAGCTGCAGGACGGTTGCCCGTGCGATATTCAGCCTCGGTGATGACCTCAGGCACCAATGCCCACATCAAAGAACCGACCAGAAGACCCACACCCGTCATCACCTTCGCAATCTGAACGATGGTGTTGCATTCAGCCACATCAAAGAACTTACCGATGGTGAACAACACGATGAAGCCCACCAAGCCGACTGCGAGAAGAGTATAGTAAAGACCCTTCTTACCCAACCAGCTCTTCAGGAGAGGCAGAGAAGGCAGGATGACGAAAGCAGGAATCGTACCAATTGCCATGAAAGTGGCCTGATTCCAGTCAATCGCTGAATGGATGCACATTGCAAGACCGATAGGGAAACCAGCCTGAACGACAATCTGACCGATGTTGGCGCACACCATACGGGTGGAAGTCAGTTTCAGCACCTCGTCGTTGTCACGGGTCATACTTGCCATGATAGAGCCGTATGGGATGTTCACCACCGAGTAGATCATACTCAGCACGGTGTAGCTGACGGTTGCATAGATAATCTTTGCCGTCATATCCCATTCAGCAGCCTGAGGAAGCATCAGCAGGCAGGCAGCAATGGTCAATGGAATACCGCCATAGAGGAGGTAAGCACGATACTTACCCAGCTTGGGATTGCGGTTGTCGATGTAGCGTCCCACGATAGGGCTCCAGAAGCAGTCGATGAGTCGAACCGCGAGAATCAGTCCACCCACAAAAGCTCCGTTGATTTTTAACACGGTGGTCAGGTAAATCATCAAGTAACATGCCACTGTCTGGAAAATCAGGTTCTGAGCCAAGTCGCCCGAACCGTAACCGATGCGCTGAAGCCAGCTGAGTTTGTAGAAGCCATTGGCTCCCTGAGTTGAATTTTCTGTTGCCATTTCTTTTTAGGTTTTGTTTATGATTAGTTTTTTGTATTTCGATGTTTCAGTCAGTTCATTCCATCGTTTGACGAGCGTTCGCACGCATAGTTTAACCACGAGCGCGGAAAAACCACAACATTTCAAGTTGCAAAGTTACTGCTTTTCTTTCGTTCCGCCTTGCTTTTTTGCAACAAACCCTTTCGTCCATGTAACATTTACTTTCAATTATGTAACATGCGCCATCATTTCACACACAAGCAATTTGTTACAAGATTTCATATAATGCTGATATTCAGGCAAAAGTACCACCAATGACACCTTTTTTACGCTTCCCCTAAGGGAAAAATTTGCAGCCCCTAGGGATTACAAAAATTTCCCTTAGGGGAAGAAAAAAATCGTGCAAAAAATGCCAAAAAATTTGGAGGTCCAATATATAATGTGTAACTTTGTATCGGCACAAAAGTAGCGAAAACGTGAAAAAATCTGGAAAAAATTTGGGCGGAAAGGGAAAAGGACGTATCTTTGTAAAATTTAAGTAGTTGAATAATGGAAGAAAAGAGGATTACAAGTGTGCAGAACCCACGAGTGAAGGCAGTGGTGGCATTGCAGCAGAAGTCGGCTGAGAGACGGCGGACGGGGCTGTTTGTGGTGGAAGGAAGACGTGAGGTGGAGCATTGCGTGGCAGCGGGGATGGAAGTGAAAGAGCTGTTTGTGTGTGAGGAGATGGAAGCGTGGAATGGTGGTGCGGTGGCTACGAACATGACGGTGGTGACGAAGGATGTGTATGAGAAGATGGCGTACAGAGGAGGAACGGAAGGTGTTGTGGCTGTGGTGAGAGGAAGAGAGCGTTGGTTGGAAGAACTGGAGTTGGGTGAGAATCCGCTGATTGTGGTGGTGGAGCGTGTGGAGAAGCCTGGAAACCTGGGTGCGATTCTGCGGAGTGCGGATGCGGCTGGAGCTGATGCGGTGATTGTATGTGATGCATTGACCGACTTATACAACCCCAACCTGATTCGCAGTTCGATTGGAGCGGTGTTCACGGTGCCTTGTGTGGTGTGTGAGAGTGAGGAGTGCATCCGCTTCCTGAAGGAGCATGACATACAGATTCTGACGGCGCAGTTGCAGGATTCCCATTTGTATTATGACACGGACATGAAACGTGGGACAGCGATTGTGATGGGAACGGAATCGACGGGACTGACAGAGGTGTGGAGGAAGGCGGCTGATGCGCACATTAGGATTCCGATGCTGGGACGACTGGACTCGCTAAATGTGAGTGTGAGTGCGGCAGTGTTGCTGTTTGAGGCGGTGAGACAGAGGAATTGACAGTTGACAATTGACAGTTGACAGTTAGGGAAAAGAAATAACAATCTTAATACTAAGTGATATGAAAAAGTTTATCTGGCTATGGGTGACGATGATGGTGGTGGGGACGATGTGTGCTCAGGAAGAGTATCACATCAGGAACTTTGGAAAGGACGATGAATTAAAGACGCGTGGCACCATACGTCTTACACAGATCAACGGATTTATGTGGATTGGCACGTCGGAGGGTTTCTTTGCCTTTGACGGTAATCACATGCACAAATACACTATTCCTGATGAGGACGGACTTGGCGGATGGTTCGGTTGCGTGACCTCGCTGGCAGCTGCTCCCGATAGTTCTTTGTGGGTAGGTTCGAGACGAGGCATCTATCATTTTTACATGGATGAGGAGCGTCTGGAAAAGTTCACGGCAAAGGATCTTCCTGACAGTCCAGATGTGGCGCAACTGTTGTTTGACAAGGAAGGACACCTGTGGAGCATCATGAACGGAAAGGTGTACAAAATTGACTTGAAGACGAAGAAGGTGGAATGTGTGGGCGAAGGCTTGGCATCGCCCAGATGCATGACACTGACGAAGAAGGGAACGATGTGGTTGGGAGACAATGAAGGCATCCTGTACCGCTACGATTCCCATACCCACCGTTTGCGTTCGTACAATGTGAAGCCCGAGAACGTGGAGTCGTTCACGGAAATTGTGAGTATCACGGAGATGAGAAACGGACAATTGGCATTGGTCAGTGTCAACGATGGTGTCGCCCTGTTCTCTCCTGAGAAATACACCTCGAAGATGCTGCTGACGCATGATGACGAGGGTGCCCGCATGGTGTCACACACCTCCGTCACACCTGATGGCGACAACCTCTGGATTGGAACTGAACGAGGTGTGATCATCTACCGAATGCGAGATGGGCATGTGAAGGGCATCCGTCAATCGCGCCACTCTGTGAATTCGCTGTCGGACAACTCTGTTCACTCGCTATATGTGGATCATGAGAATGGTGTGTGGGCAGGCACCTACTTTGGCGGAACGGACCGCATCAGCTTGTCACCACACAATTTCACCGTCCATATGCCAGAGGATGAAGATGTGGACGTGGTGCGTGAGATTCTCGGAGACCACTTCGAACATCTCTGGGTAGGCACAGAAGATGGCGGTCTTTACCTGTTCAACAGGGATGATGGCTCCCTGCGTGAAGCCAATCTGGATTGGGGTGGGAACCCTCGTCCGTTCAATGTGCAGGGAATGGCGCTGATTGATGACGACCTGTGGGTATCAAGCATCACGAATGGCATCTATGTGATAGACACGAGGACCATGAGTCTGAAACACCGATACGAGAAGACGAACAACACCAAACAGGGGCAGATGATTGGCGCAAAAAGCTTGTGCTACCAGAACGGTACCCTCTTTGCCGGCACAGGACGAGGCGTTTTCATCTTCGACAAGGAGAAAGGAGAGTTCAATCTTTTACCCGAAACAAGTGGTGTGTATGCACAACGCCTCTATGGCGACCGTCACGGGAATGTGTGGGTGGCATCGTTTGACAAGGGTCTGTGGAAGATTCAGCAGGAGAAGGACGGAAAATGGAAGGCAAATAAGAGCAAATTCGACTACAACTGTGTCTTTAGTGTGTTTGAAGATTCACGAGGACTTTACTGGGTGGGTACCGACCTGCTTGGTCTGATGACCTACGACGACAGGACGGGCCAGACAGAGCGGATGACGATGTCGGAGCAACTCATGCAAGAAACGGTGACAAACATTATAGAGGACACGCATCACCGTCTGTGGATCAACACATTTAACGGACTCTACGCCTACAACATCGGCAAGAAGGTCATCAACCACGTGACGATAGCAAACGGATTGCCTACACCTTATCTCAACTATGCATCAGGCTATGTGGATGAAGACGGCGTCGTGTATATTGGCACATACAAGGGAATGATTTCCTTCAATCCTGCCTCATTCATCATGTCAAGAGACCGCTTGAAGCCATACTTCTTGAATCTCTATGTGAACGGACAACATATCCTGCCGAACGACGAGACGGGCATCCTGAAGAATACATTATTCATGACGAAGGAAATCACGTTGGCTCGTGACCAGAACACCTTCACCATCTACTATGCCGTTCCTTCTTACCGAAGTGGTGAAATCGTGTGGTACCGCTATCGTCTGAATCCAGATGAGCCTTGGGTGGTGACAGACAACGCACAACCCATCCAGTTGTCCAACCTCTCGGCAGGTACTTTCCGAATCACCTTACAGGCAAGCTTCAACCCTGAACGTTGGGAGGGTGAAGCCGCTGTGCTTGTCGTCACCGTGAAACCACCTGTATGGCTGAGTCCGTATGCCTTTATCAGCTACGCATTGGTCATCATCTTGCTGGTGATTGGCATCATGTCTCTCATCAAGAAGAAAGTCCTCATCAAAACACCCACAACTAACACCCCCGAAGTAGAGCAAAAGAGAGAAGAATGATTAAAAAGATAATGATGATGACAGTGTTGCTGACGGCAACGCTGAACATGGGGGCGCAAGAAGATGATTTCGAGATGCGTGGACGCATTGAGAATGTGACTGAGCATGCTGAGTTACCTTCCGATGGAAAGGTACGAAGAATCGGTTCCACCGCCACAGCACCGCTGACCTGCATGGGTTCACCTAAAGTGCCTGTGATTCTGGTGCAGTTTGACGACAAACCATTTACTGTTGGTGAGAATGACGAAACCATCAATCAAGTATATCAGGATTTCTTCAACGCTGGAGAGGGCATCTCTCCCGGCACTTCCACTTGTTCTGTGAAGGAATATTTCCGTACGCAGTCAGGTTCGCAATTCATTCCCGAATATGACATCATCGGTCCTGTGACTCTCTCCAGAAGTTACACCTATTATGGTGAAGACAGCGGAAGTTCGAAGGACATCCACATCAACGACTTCTTCAAGGAGGCTTGTCGGTTAGCAACACAAAAAGAGGTGGATTGGCAGAAATATGACAACGACGAAAATGGAGTGGTGGATTTTGTTTTCTTCATCTACGCAGGACATGGTCAGAATCAGAAAGGGACGGAATCAACCATTATCTGGCCAAAGGAAAGTGCTTCGACTTTCGTGGTGGAAAACGATGAAGGCACAATCCGTTTTGGTGCCTATGGATGCACCAATGAAATGTATAAGGGGAGCCAAGATGGCATTGGAGCATGTGTGCATGAGATGTGTCACGGATTGGGACTTCCTGATGTCTACGACTACAACTACAAGTCGTATGGGATGGACTACTGGGACCTGATGGACGCAGGATGCTATAAGATACTCGGTCGTATGCCCATAGGACTCTCTGCCTACGAACTGGATTTCCTCGGATGGAGAAAACTGGTGGAACTGGATCCTGAAACAGCTTACAGCCTGACGCTCGATCCGCTGGAGAAGGAGGGTTTGGGATATAAGGTGGTGAACAAAGCAAACCCCGATGAGTACTTCATCTTGGAAAACCGGCAAGACATTGGGCAAGACCAGTATATTGGCTATGCCCTCAAGACTATGTGTGACACTTATGGAGCTAACCACGGGCTGATGATTAGCCACGTGAACTACAAGCAATCGGTGTGGAACAACAATACGGTGAACACACAAAGTGCGGATAATCAGCATATGACGATTGTGCCTGCCGACGGGGAACTCATCCCTTCCCAAAACGAAAACAGCTCAGCATGGGCAAAGTCACAACATGGTGACCTCTATCCAGGCGAAAACAACGTGACGGAAATGACTTCATACGCTGTATTCACGGGGGAGACACTTGGGCAGACCATTAACAACATTGTGGAGCACGAGGATGGCACCATCACCGTAGACATCAACGGAGGAGCTAAAATTGAGCCAGAGCCGGAACCTGAACCCGAGCCAGAACCCGAGCCAGAGCCAGAACCCGAACCCGAACCAGAGCCTGAGCCTGAACCTGAGCCTGAACCTGAGCCAATAGTTCCTCTCACAGAACCTGATATTCCAGAGATTTCCTAAAAAGAAATAGCATAAAAGGGGCAGACCCAATGAAGTGCCGTTATGGCAACTTCGTTGGGTCTGCTGCTGTATAGTTGTCCATACGCAGATGGTAGTTCATCACCTGCTCCAACGTGAAGTGGAAAGCAGGACTGTCTGGTGGTAACGGACGGTGAGAGAACGTCTGGAAATAAAGGAGACAGGCATCTCGCCACCATTGCGCATCCTTTGCCTGACGCTGGAAACGCCACAACTGTTCTTCATACTGCTCAGCAGGAACGTAAGGTTTCATTGCCTCCCAAGTCTTCACGAACTCGTTTGCCTGACGCACGCCCCTATCATAGGTGTAGCAGAGATGATCCCAAAAAGACAATCCGTTGCTCATCGTCTGATCCCAAGGTACATGATGGAACCACAGAAGCAAGTTCTCAGGACAGGTTTCCATATTATTATATAATGTACGCAAAGGCTCAGGATACTGACTCACATTGTTGGAACCCACATTGCCAGCCAGACAAGGCTCCTCATGGTCAGAACGGTTGAATCCAATACCAATGGTATCAACACGATGGTAGAAACGAGGCAACCAGTCTTCACGAGAGCCACGAGGAGCATACCAAGGTTCTGGACCATAATGGTGTCCACCTGCGAAGATGTGGTGCAATCCCAGTGGCATCATATAATCCACCACTGCCTCACGGCTTCTCATAAGAAGCTGAGTCATCGGACGAATAAAGTCGTCATTCTCCGTTTTATAGTAGTCACGAAGGAAATCCGAAGCAATCGTCTTGGACGAAACAGTCACGTCATTTGCCAACCGACCAAAGGCATACCAGTTCGCCATTGCGAGATCGTTGGCTGTCCAGTTAGGGCTGTCACCGATGTTGGCAACACCAGCGATACCCACAAAATTGGGATAGCGGGAAAGGACGGGATTCTTCGAAGCATCAGGCTTGTCCATGATGCTCAAGGTGTTAAAGAATTCACGCCACATAGGAGCCAAGAAACAAGTGTGGATGCTCTCACCCGTATATTCCTGAGTAATCTGGAACTCCACCATCATCTTGGTCTTTTTCAGACCGAAGAAAAGAGGTGAAACAGGTTCACGAGGTTGGAAATCCACAGGACCATTCTTAATCTGGATAATCACATTGTCGGCAAATTGTCCATCGAAGTGGATGAACTCTTCGTATGCCTGATTGGCACGGTCTCCCTCATAAGCACGCTGAGCTGCACTCTTCTGAGCATCACCAGGTCCCTTTGCCGAATACACGAAAGCGCGCCACATCACGATACCCTTATAAGGCTTCAACGCTTCTGCCAACATATTGGCACCGTCCACATGCGTGCGTCCATAATCCATCGGACCCGGTTCTCCCTCACTATTGGCTTTCACCAAGAAACCACCAAAGTCGGGAATGAGACGATAAATCTCCTTCACCTTCTTTTGCCACCACTGGGGCACACGAGGATCCAGCGGGTCAGCTGTGTCAAGGTCACCCAACGCCTTGGGAGAGGCGAAATTGACAGAGAGGTACACTTTGACGCCATAGGGACGTAACACGTCAGCAATCTTGGCGGTCTTTTTCAGCATATCCGTAGAGAGCGCAAGTGGTTTGGCGTTCACGTTGTTGAGCACTGTTCCATTGATACCATACTCCTTGTTGATACGACCATACTCCTCATAACGGGCTTTCAGCGCCTTGGGCATCGCACCTTTGTCGGCAGGAATCTCCTCCCACTTCCAGATGGAGCGACCAGCAAAGCCACGTTCAACAGTACCATCGGGGTTGTCCCAATGATTGAGTAATCGTAATTCAAAGTCCTGTGCAAACACCACGTTGCACAACAGGAACAGGAAACTGATCAAAAGTGTTTTCTTTGTCATAAGTGTTGGTGAGCTTTTAGTCACGACGGAAGATGTCGCGGGTATATACTTTATCTTGTACATCATCGAGGCAGGTGTCGTAGCGGTTGGCAATAATCGCTTGAGCTTGTGCCTTGAAGCGTTCAAGGTCATTGACCACCTTCGAACCAAAGAAGGTCGTACCGTCTTCCAGCGTAGGCTCGTAGATGATGACGGTGGCACCCTTTGCCTTGATACGTTTCATGATGCCCTGAATGGATGACTGGCGGAAGTTGTCGGAATTGCTCTTCATCGTCAGACGGAACACACCAATCACCACTTCCTTCTCCGTTTCCTGATTCCAACGGATTCGGTTGGTGTAGCTGTAATAACCTGCCATTTGCAGCACTCTGTCGGCAATGAAGTCCTTGCGAGTACGGTTACTCTCCACGATGGCAGTCATCATCTGCTGTGGTACATCCTGATAGTTGGCAAGAAGCTGCTTCGTGTCCTTTGGCAGACAGTATCCTCCATAACCGAAGGAAGGATTGTTGTAATGGGTACCAATACGAGGATCGAGACCCACACCCTGAATGATAGCTTGTGAATCCAAGCCTTTCACCTCTGCATAAGTGTCCAATTCGTTGAAGTAGCTGACACGCAACGCCAGATAGGTGTTGGCAAACAGCTTCACCGCTTCTGCCTCCGTCAAACCCATGTAGAGCACGTCAATGTTCTCCTTCTCTGCTCCTTCCTGCAAGAGGGCGGCAAAGGTCTGTGCTGCCTCTCTCAGTTCGTCGGCATACTTCACTTCGATACGCTTGGGCGAACCCACGATGATGCGAGAAGGGAACAGGTTATCGTACAACGCTTTGCTCTCACGCAGGAACTCAGGCGAGAACAAGAGTCGCATCGCATAGCCATATTTCTTATAGAGACTTTCCGTGTAGCCTACAGGAATGGTGGATTTAATCACCATCACGGCATCAGGATTCACCTCCAGCACCAAATCAATGACCTCTTCCACGTGGGAGGTGTCGAAATAGTTCTTCACAGGGTCATAGTTCGTCGGAGCAGCAATCACCACAAAGTCCGCATCAGCGTAGGCTTTCCTCCCATCGAGGGTTGCCGTCAGGTTCAAGTTCTTCTCCGCCAGATACTTCTCGATATACTCATCCTGAATGGGTGACTTGTGATTGTTGATCATATCCACCTTCTCAGGAATCACATCCACAGCAGTCACCTGATGATGCTGCGCTAACAAAGTGGCAATGCTCAGACCCACATATCCGGTTCCTGCCACTGCCACTTGGATGTCCTTAAACTGTCTCATTCTTTTCTCTATTGTTTGATCTATTCAGTCTCTTTATTCTGCTGCTCCTCACGGTATTTCTTGCTATACTCCGAAGGCGACATTCCATATTCAGCCTTGAAGTTCTCCGTGAATCGCTTCGGATTGGCATAGCCCAACTCTGCAGCAATATCCGAAATCGGCATCATCGACTGCTCCAGATACTGCTTGCCACGCTTCAGGCGAATCGTGCGGATAAACTCAGCAGGACCCTTGCCCGTGATGTTGATGAGCTTCTTGTACAGATACGTGCGGCTAAGCGACAACTCCTGTCCCAACACCTCCACAGAGAATTCCGTGTCGGACATATGCTCCTCACAAATCTTGATGGCACGCTGGATGAACTGTTCATCCACAGAGGTGATGGTGATTTCGCTGGGCGCCACATCCATCTTCTCACGGAACTGACGCTGACGGTTCTCACGTTTCTCAATGAACTTCTTCACTCTCAGACGAAGCATTTCCACATTGAACGGCTTCGTGATGTAGTCATCGGCACCCAGACGGAGACCTTCCACCTCCACTTGGTCACCCCGACGACCTGTCAACAGAATCACTGGAATATGCGACCATTTCAAGTCGGTCTTGATGCGTTTGCAGAGTTCCAGACCATCCATCTTCGGCATATTCACGTCACTCACCACAAGATCGATATTGTCATTCTCCTCCAGACGTTCCAATGCCACCTCACCATTGCTTGCTGTGAGGACATTATATTCACCACGGAAGTAATCATGCACGAAACGACACATATCAGGGCTATCGTCCACTATCAGCATCGTGAAACGCTTCTCCTGCTCTCCCTCGGGTGCTACCACATTCTCGTGGCTCGAAGCGACTTTCGCCACATTGCTGTCATCAATTCCCACCATCTTGGCATCACTACCCTTCTCCTCATTCTTCACCAAAGGCTTGGGGGCAGGAGCCGTCATCTGCGTCATCACAGCATCCACAGGCACCAACGAAGGAACCACATTACCCTTCATGCCTGTAGGCAACATATTCACCTGATGCAACAAAAGTTGTGCATTTCTCAAAATCATTTGGATACTTACCCGCAACTCATCCGTCAATGGTTCTGCTGCCAATTGCTGCAGCGGACTAATGATCAACGTGATGGGCGTAAGCAAATCTCTGCTCACGCCACTCAGCACGCCCTGTTTCGTTTCTTCCAGTTCGTTTCGATGCTCCAAACGCATCTTTTGTATCTCTGCCTGCATCTTGTTGCGTTCGCGTGTCAGCACCATCCGACAAATCGCATAAGCCACCACAGCCACTAGCAACACACCAAACAAAACAGCCCAGATGACGCCCTGTGAAAAGAGTCCGGCGCTATCTGCTGTCACTGCTTCCGCTACCAAAATGTTTCCCATTTACGAATTCATTATGACTTTTGATGATGCAAAATTAGTAAAAATAATCCATTTCAAGCATTTTTACCTCTTTTTTTTCATCATCAAGGCGGCAGAAGCTGGTTTTGTTTCCAAAAAGGGATAATTTTACTCCACCACGATGCGTTCAATCACGACACCGGGGTCGAGTGGCTGAAGGGTGAGCTGATGCTTGCCTTGTGTCAAAGCAGGCAAGGTCACTCGCTGTTTGTTCATGCGTGTGGTTTCCCACTCGAAGTTCTGGTCGTGCGACATCTGAACCACATAGCGGCTGGCTTCGTTGACATTGAGCGTCTGCAGTTCCTTGCCGTCAAAACTAATAGAGAGACGCTGTCCTCTACCATCGTTGAAGGGGAAGTTGGTGGCAAGGATAATGGTGGCAGTTGCTTTCTCACTTGCTTCTGAAGCATTGAACTCGTAGGTGATACCAGCGCCCTCCGTGCTCTTGGTATAAGGGAACAAAGCCACACCAGCCTTAAAGATACCGAGGTCGGGAACCACCTGCCAAGTTGCTTCTTTCGAATCCTTCTTGCTGACAAACTCGTCTGCTTCGAGGACGGCGATGGTCTTCTTGGGCACAATGGCCACTTCCTCACCAGCTACAGCATCTGCTTCCTCCACACGTCTCACCTGTGGCATCGTGTTCTGTCGTGGGTTGTTCCACGAACGATAGCCAATGTAGATTTCATCCATCATGTGGTTCCACTTGCCTCCTGCAATCTTGTGGTTGTATTCATCGCAAAGTTCGGCAGCACGACGGAAACACAGTTCCACCTTGTCAGCCCATTCATTGGCGTTTATATTGTTGCGCTGTGCATAATAGTTATTCATTGCCACAGCATAATACATATTATAGAGATTGCAGAACACACGCACTGGATGAAAAATGAGCTCGTTGTAGGCATTTCGGTTCTGCACGGGCACGAGTTCACGCAAGATAGTGGCTTCACGCTCCAACTGGTCGTATTCTTCCACACGCCCCTTCCATTCGCCAGAGAGCAAGTCGAAGGTTCTTGCATCCAACTGCTCTGGAGTACGGCGATGCGCATACTTGCATTGCAGATTCAGGATACGTGCTGCCTCCTTCGCACACTTCTCGCCAAACTGCTGACGGCAGAACTTCTCCGTGTATTCCATCAGGTTGGAAGGATTGAACTGTGAAGGGTTCCAAGCCATTCTGAACCAGAAGTCAATCGGGAATTCCATCGGTTTCAAGTCGCCCACGTTGAGAATCCACAATTTGTCCACACCATAGGTGTAGGTGAGTTGCAACTGCTCCCACATACGCTGCACTTGTGAGATATTCTGGAACTTGGAATTACGGGGTGCGCCCACATAATCCACATGATAATAGAGTCCATATCCGCCAGGATGACGCTTCGAGAAAGCACCCGTTCCCTTGTTCCATTCCTGCTCAGGCAATACACGAACGTTGCCCCAGTTGTCGTCACAAAGGAGGAGAATCACATCGTCTGGCACATTCATACCCTTCTCATAGTACTCCTGCACTTCCTTATACAAAGCCCACACCTGAGGAGTCTCCTTGGCTGGCTTGCCTGTTGCTTCCTCAATCAGTTTGCGCTGGTTGGTCACGATGCGCTCCAAGAGTGCCACATCAGCATGATCGCCCATTGCCTCGTCACCATCACCACGCATACCAATCGTCACCACATCATCAGTGTGCTTCATACGCTCCACACCACCTTTCCAGAACTTGTCCAGCGTTTCTTGGTTGGTGTCATAGTTCCACGCACCATATTCCCGACGATGGCTCGTCCATTCCTTGTGGGCACGCGCCAAAGGCTCATGGTGACTCGTTCCCATGCAAACGCCCATATCGTCAGCAGTCTGCATGTTCAGTGGGTCGTCAGCGTAGAACATCGCATCCCACATCGCTGGCCACATATAGTTACCCTTCAGGCGCAGCACCAGTTCGAACACGCGGGCATAGAACTCGTGGTTGTAGCCTCCATAGTTCTCCTTCACCCATCCCGTCAGGCAGGGAGCTTCATCGTTGAGGAAGATGCCACGATACTTCACCGCTGGCTCACCATCGGTATATACACCTTTCTTAATATAGAGTTGATCGTGCTTTTCCACAGGCACATCAGCCCAGTCATACCAAGGGCTCACGCCGATCTGCTCACTCAATTCGTAGATGCCGTAAATCGTACCACGCTTGTCACTACCAGCAATGACCAACTGGTCCTTCACCGTCGTGATGATGAACTTCTCCGTCGCACCCTTCAGTTGCTTGATGGCAGGTACTTTTTTCGCCAACTTGTCGATGACGGCACTCTTGCCCACCGTACCGATGGTGATGGGGAAATTCTTTCTGCCTGTCACCTTCTCCAGGTCCTTCTTCAGGTTCTCGATGGCGATATGCACACCTTTCCAGTCATTCTGGTCATACACCATCTCACCCTTTTGGTCTGTCAGACAGAGGGCATCCCCCTGAGGGGCAAAAATCACGAACTGCTCAGCCGCCAATGCGGAGACGGCAGCACAAATGCTTACGGCAACATACAAAAATAATCTTTTCATGTCAATAGGTTTTGATTCTGGCGGCAAAGTTACAACTTTTTCCCCTTACATCATCTTCTCTCCTGTTACCAATTCTTTCAACTATGTTACAAGAGGGATGAATATCTGGATGCATTCACGAAAAAGTCCACACGAATGAGACTCTGGTTTGAAAATAACGGGCAAAGAGGGATAAAAATCCTAAAAAACTCAAAAAGAAGCCATTATTTTATTTCAAGTGCGTGTTTTTTATGTACTTTTGCAAACAAAAACAAACAGAAATGTCACAACCCAACCCACAAGTGCGTGTGAGATTGACGGGAGTGAGTGCCCTACTCCATTTTCTCGTCGATGGTTTGTGCATTTGTTGCCTGTACCTGACAACAGCCGACTGTGCGGAGATGGTGATGACTTATGTGACCTACAACGTGCTGGCGTTCCTCACCCAACCCCTCACGGGATGGGGTGCAGACAAGATACGGCAGAAGCACTGGATGCTGCTCGGTTCCGTGCTGTTGCTGACCTTGGCGGTGATGCTTGCCTCGATACGGATGATGGTGGAGACACCCAACGCCATACAAGCACTCTTGCTGAGCATGACCATCTGTCTCGGTATGGGCAATTCGCTCTTTCACGTATGGGGAGGAAAGCAAACGGCGGTCCGCACTAAAAACGACATCCGCTCCTTGGGCGTGTTTGTCTCCACAGGTGCGTTCGGTCTGGCGATTGGAGGCGTGTTTGCTGCGTGGTGGCTGCTCTACGTGTTCCTACTGGGCATCTGCGCGTTGGCAGTGATGGCACTTTTCTTCTTTCCTGAACGGAACCACACCTACGAAAGCGGCACTTACTCGGCTGCAGGTGGGTGGAAAGGCATCTGGCTCCTCATCGTTTTCATCATGCTCATCGTAGCAGGACGCTCATTTGTGGGCGAAGCCTTCACGAAGGACATCACGAAAACCACCACCCTCCTGCTGGGATTGGGTGCCACGTCGATGTTCGGAAAGATGGCAGGCGGCTGGTTGGTCAAAGGATTGGGAATGTGGAAAGCCGTGACGCTCATGGTGGTGGGAACCCTCCTCTGCTTCATCGGTAAGGACATCCACATCGCTGTGATGCTGACAGGACTTTTCTTGGTGAACTGCACCATGCCTGTCACCCTCTATTGGGCAAACGTGCTGCTGAAAGGACGGGAAGGATTGGCATTCGGATTACTGGCGGCAGCCCTGATACCAGGGTATCTGCTCGCCACATTATAATCATCAAGAACTATGCGACTGGTCATCCAAATTCTCACCGCCCTCATCCCCACCATCCTCATTGAGTTGGGCGTGTTGTGGCTCTTGTTGGAGCGGCAAAAGAAAGTGCTCCTTTCCTCCATCGCCGTCAATGTGCTAACGAACGTGCCGCTGAACCTCTATGTGCTGCTGGTGGGCGACAGCTGGCGCGAAATCCTCATCGGGGAGGTGCTCGTCTTCCTCTTCGAAGCCGCATGGTACGGGTTCTTCACACGAAGTCTCAGACAGGCCATCATCTACAGCTTCCTGTGCAATGCCATCAGTTTCCTCATCGGAATGCTCGCCCAACTTTCATACACATTATGGAGATAATTCAACAACTATCCACTAAAATATTACGCTTATGTTCAATCTTTTAGACATTGCCTATCCAGGCAGACCTTATCGTCCAGTCAGACCGGACATCATCGTGAATCCACCTGACACCGTCCACATCACACGACCCGTGAATGCCCCTGTTGCCAAGGATTCCATCATTCCACAGGACTTCATCGACTCCTGCAAGGAAAACGTGATGGACACCCTGCACTCTGCCATCAACTGGTTGAACGGTACGGGTGCGGACAACGGGAATGCCACCCTGCTGTGGACGAGTCTCGTGGTGCTGGCAGCGCTCTCACTGTGTTTCTTCTTCATGTGGAGCTACCGCCGTCAACTGCAAAACAAGAAGAGGCTGGTTTAATTCCTCAGCCTCTTCTTCAGTTTCTTCAATTGTTTCAGTGATGCTTTGCCGGCTTTCTCGCCTAAGGCTATCATCTCGGCTATTTTGGCAGGCATGAAATCTTCTGCACCATAGCCTTTCAGTTTAGGATTGATGTAGATGTCGGCATCTTGACAATTACGCTGATACTTCTTCAAATCTGGACGCAAAAGCGACAGGAGGGAAGATGTGTCGTTTTCGTGTTTGTTGACGGTCAAATCGACGGCTATCACATAGTCGGCACCCATCTCCCTTGCCACATCCACTGGCAAGTTGTTGAGCACACCGCCATCCACCAGCCGCATGTTTCCCATCTTCACAGGCTTGAACACCACCGGAATTGCCATACTGGCACGCATTGCCTGCGCCAAATTCCCTTCTTTCAGCACCACTTCTCGCATCCCGTTCAGGTCCACCGCCACACAACGGAAAGGTATCTGCAACGACTCGAACGTCATCTCCCTCCCCGTCAGGTCTCTCAAGGTCCTCACGATGCTGTCGCCCATCAACGACCCCGTGAAGAGATTTGCCCATGCACGTGTGCGAAACAACGAATCGAGCTGTTCACTTGTCTGCCCCATCGCATACAATCCTCCCACGATGGAACCAATGCTGGTGCCCACCACCATATCAATCGGCACACCCGACTTCTCCACATATTTCAACACGCCCACTGCGGAAGCACCTTTCGCACCTCCACCACCCAACACCAATGCCACTTTGGGACGAACTTCCTTCTCATCAGCAGAAAGTTTTGTCTCCTGTGCTATCACCGCTCCACATACAGACAGCAACAGAACGAAAATGAGCCATTTCCTCATATTTTCCTTTTTTGTCTGCAAAGATACAAAAAACTCCTAACTCCTAACGCCTAACTCCTAACTTTTCACTATCTTTGCACATCAAAACCTAAAACAGCGGCATAAACACATGAAACGAGGATTAGTATTGGAAGGTGGCGGCATGCGCGGACTTTTCTCGGAAGGCTTCATTGACGTGATGCAAGAGGAAGGCATCACGGTGGACGGCATGATAGGCGTGTCGGCGGGTGCCTTGTTCGGGTGCAACTTCAAGTCGCACCAAGTGGGACGAGGGCTTCGCTACAACACGCGTTTCAAGGATGACCCTCGCTACATGGGATGGCGTTCCTTCATCACAACGGGCAATTTCGTCAATGCCCAATTTGCCTACCACACGATGCCGATGGAACTGGACGTGTTCGACATACCTGCATTCGAAGCTGACCCGACTGAGTTCTATCTGGCGTGCACGGACATCAAGACAGGCAAACCCGTCTATCAGCAGATTGACCACGTGGAGGACAGCACCCTCGAATGGTTTCGAGCTACTGGTTCTATGCCCATTGCCTCCACACCTGTGGAAATCGACGGCATGAAACTGTTGGATGGCGGATTGGTGGATTGCATCCCCCTACAGCATTTTCAGGAAATCGGCTACGAGCGCAACATCGTCATCCTCACCAGACCTAAAGGTTACCAGAAGACACCCAACAAATACAAGTGGCTCTTCAAGATGTGGTATCCCAACTATCCCCAAGTGGCGGAATGTATGGCACGCCGTCATGAGATGTACAATGCCCAATTACAATACATCGAAGAACAAGCTGAAAAAGGGAATGTCCTCGTCATCTATCCCGACCACCCTTTAGAAATCGGGCGCATCGAACTGGATGAGCCTAAACTACGTGCCATCTACCAGCACGGACGGGAGAAAGCCCAATCCATGCTGGAAGATGTAAAAAGATTTTTAGCTGAATAACACAACTTTCGGAAGTGACGAAGTAATCGAAGTTAAAGGAGTTAACGACGATACCTAGTCAATGAAAATTAGGAATTAGGAAAGATGCGGTTGAGCGAGTGCAGAGGTCAAGCTAGTTTGAACTATGCCGAGTGTGAGCATCTTCGGCGAAGCCAATGAGGTATTGAATCTCTAAACCCTAAACTCTCAACCCTCAACTGTCAATTGTCAACTCAGCGAAGCTATAACTCCTTAACTCCAAAAAAGTTGAGCACTTGCGAAACTTTAGCTGAATAAGCAAAGCTTACTCACCAAATATTTCTTTCAGTTTTTTGCCCAATGCAGCACCTCTCAAGTCGCGTGCCACAATCTTTCCCTCAGGATTCACCAACAGGCTTGCAGGAATGGCATCGATGTGATACACCTTAGCAGCGACGGTCTCCCAACCCTTCAGGTCAGCGAGGTGTACCCAAGGCATGTTCAGTTCCTTGATAGCCTTCACCCATGCATCCTTTTTCTGGTCGAAAGAAAGACCGACAATGTTGAAACCTTTGGCGTGATATTTCTCATAGTTAGCCACCACATTGGGCATCTCAGCACGACAAGGTCCACACCATGAAGCCCAAAAGTCGATGAGCACCCATTGACCTTTACCTACATACTCGCTGAGTTTGTGCAGTTTGCCCTCAGTGTCTGCCTCTTCAAGGTCAGTGAAAGACTGTCCCATAATCTTCTGTTTCGCCTCTTCCTGAGCAATGCGATACTTGATTTCATCAAGGGCAGGATGGTTCGCATAAGGAGGATTGGCATCCAGCATCTCCTTGAAACCATCCATTCCATAGAATGCAACGAGGTTATCAACAAAAGCGGCTGGAACAAGCGTCTTCTCGTTCTCCTTCAGCATCTGCGCCATCAGTTCCCTATCCTTGTCAGTCAGTCGATCCAACTCAGGTTTCACCTCCGCACCCTTCTTTTCTGCGTTGCTCTCCCGCTCTTCCTCAGATAAGGACATATCATAATAGGCATCCAGCACCTCTGACCTCAAGGCACTCATCTGCATCAGCAAGGAATCGTTCTGACGGTCATAATAGTTCAAGCTCTGATTTTGAGCAGAACCTTTCAGGACGTTGGTGGAGAGATCAATAGTGGCGGGTGTGCCATCATTGAACATGATAACGAAACGTGGAGCTTCATCCACTCTCACAAAAAGAAGGGCATCCTTGGTGTAGGAGCCTTCGAAGGAGAACTGACCGCCACTCACCGCAGCACTGTCCAGCACCTCATGTGAATCACGGTTTCCCATATACACCATCTTACTACCAGCAGGGGCTGTACCCTTAATGCTGTACTTTGTCTGTTGTGCCATTACTGGCAGTGTAGCCACAACGAGGGCCACCATCGCTAATACTTGTTTCATATAATTTTGATTTTATTTTTATGCTATTTAAGTTTCGCAAGTGCTCAACTTTTTTGGAGTTAAGGAGTTAAAGGAGTTATCGCTTCGCTCAGGAGTTAAAGCCAAATGATATGCTGGTGTCCTTCTCGTGGCAAGGTTACTTAGATTTTTCACTTTTCACTCTTCACTTTTCACTTCAACAGTTGACTTGGTATCGGCTTAACTACTTAACTACTGACTACTTAACCACTTCAGAAACTTGAGTTATGCTATATTAAATTCGTTACCTGCAAAGGGGTCGTGAATCATCTTCAGGTATTTCCCGAACTCATCCAGTACACATTCAGTGGCAATCTCCACATTCTTCACCCTGCCGAAATCTTCACGCAGACACATCGAGTGTACATCACCTTCACTACCCCATGCTACCCATATCTCCACCTCATGTCCTTCCCACGCCTCAGCATAACCTGTTGAAGCCAACGCATAATCGGTGTGGAAAAGGTGACACGCACCTTTCACCATCTGTTCTGCCACCTCGCGCGACACCACGCCATACTCCGCAATCATCTCCGCTGGCACACCCAGCATCTGTTCCTTCACCTCGTTCTGGTATGCCACCAGCCCTCCTTGATAATAATTGCTGGCACCACTATGTGCTGTGATGGCAGCCGCTATGCGTCCACCCGTACACGATTCTGCTGTAGAAATAGTCATAATAGTCTCTCTTGGTGATTCGAGCTACAAAGGTACGACTTTAAGTGAAAAGTGAAAAGTGAAAAGTGAAAAATCTACATCAACAGCCATTCTGACAGTTCTTCATCGCATAGTAACTGGGTTTTTTCACTTTTCAAACCACTAAAAAAAACATTTCTCACTTTTTCTTGGTCACTTTTCACTTTATGTCGTATCTTTGCAAAAAACTATCAACTTTCAATTCATTAATCTTTCTGTTTTCAGCAAATGAAAGCCTCTATCAAAACTCTCATTGCAGCCATTTGTTGCACAGCGCTGGCAACATCCTGCACCAACAAAACCACAGAAATGGCACAGACCAAACTGACCACCGTAGGCAACCCATTCATGCCCCTTTGGGAACACATTCCTGACGGCGAACCCTATGTGTTTGAAGACCCCGACCAACCCGGGAAGTACCGTGTGTATGTGTATGGCTCACACGATGACCTCATCAGCGAATACTGCGGACGTGACCAAGTGGTATGGTCAGCCTCTGTTGACAGCCTCAACAACTGGCGATATGACGGTGTCATCCTGGTGGTGGACAAGAATGCCAACGGGGAACCTTTTGATGCGAAAGGTACTGCCGATGTGCTTTATGCTCCAGATGTGACATTGGTGACTGATAGTACGGGCAAGAAGACCTATTACTTGTTCCCCAATGACCAAACAGGTGCCCGTAACGGGCTGATAGCGAAGAGTGACCGTCCCGATGGTCCTTTTGAGGTGTGCAACTGGAGCAAGGACAACCCCAATCAGGTGGATGGCGTGCTGCAGTTCGACCCAGCCGTGTTTGTTGATGACGACGGCAGAGTGTATGGCTATTGGGGATTTGAGCGCTCTTATGCTGCAGAGTTTGATCCCAAGACAATGGCAACGGTCAAGCCTGGCACGAAGATTGTGGAGGACATGATTTCTGGCAGATACCAAGAAGGTGTGTTCAGTTTCTTCGAAGCCTCTTCCATCCGCAAAATCAAGGACAAGTATGTCTTCATCTACAGCCGTTTCACCAAGGATGGTGAGTTCGGATTGCCTGTCTCCAACTACACATTGGCTTATGCCTACAGCGACAACCCATTGGGTCCTTGGACCTACGGAGGCACTATCATTGATGGTCGTGGTCGTGAGAAAGACGAACAGGGCAACGTGATTGCATCAGCCACCCCCGACGGCAACACCCACGGCTCCATCTGTGAAATCAACGGACAGTGGTATGTCTTCTATCACCGTCAGACAGGCACGGATGAGTATGCCCGTCAGGCAATGGTGGCTCCCATCAGCGTGAAGGTGGAAGAAGGTAAAGGTGGCAAGGTGGAGATTTCGGAAGGTGAATACAACTCCAACGGCTTTGCGCTGGAAGGTCTCAACCCATTCGAACGTCATTCAGCGGGTATCGCTTGCTGGTACACGGGTCCCAAAGTGGCTGAACACAACTGGCCTAACAACACGTTCTATGGTTCTTACATCGCCTCCTCGTACGGTACGGATGACAAGTTTGAGGCTCCTTACGACCTGCGCAACAACACCAACCCCGTTGTCAACAACACCGATGGTTCCATCGTCGGTTACAAATACTTCAACTTCGACGCCAAGCGTCTTTCCGACGACCTGAAGTTGTGTCTGCGCCTCATTCCTGAAGGCATCGACGGCACCATCGACATCATGATGGACCGCCCTTGGACTTCGCAAGGTGGCAAGAAGATTGGTCAGATTGACCTGAAAGCCGATATGCCCAAGACTTCTACAGAAGTGACAGCCGACATCGACGCATCCCAACTCGTGGGCGTTCATGCGATTTTCTTCCTCTTCAAATCCGACACCAAAGAGAAGTCTCTTTGCACATTGGAGGACTTTGTGTTCGAATAATCTCCGTTTTTACCTGTTTTTCAAGTTTCTGACGATATAATTGCAGGAAAAATCGTAACTTTGCATCGTAAAAACAATTAAAAAAAGAATTCTTATGAAAACATTGGAGAAGATTTTTGCAGGGAAACTGCTGAACATCAAGGCAATCAAGTTACAACCAGATAACCCTTTCACTTGGGCAAGTGGTTGGAAGTCACCTTTCTATTGTGATAACCGAAAGACACTGAGCTACCCCGATTTGCGCAACTTCGTGAAATTGGAAATCTGCCGCATCATCGAGGAGAACTTCCAAGAGGTGGATGCCATCGCAGGTGTGGCAACAGGTGCCATTCCACAGGGTGCATTGGTGGCTGATGCACTGTACAAGCCATTCGTATATGTGCGAAGCAAACCCAAGGATCACGGATTGGAGAACCTCATCGAAGGTGAGTTGAAGCCCGGCATGAAGGTGGTGGTGATTGAAGACCTCATCTCTACAGGTGGTTCCTCACTGAAGGCAGTTGAAGCCATTCGCAACAACGGTTGTGAGGTGATTGGCATGGTGGCAAGCTATACCTATGGCTTCGATGTGGCAAAGAAAGCCTTCGACGACGCAAACGTGAAGCTCATCACCCTGACCAACTACGAGGCTGTTCTGGAGGTGGCACTGAAGACGGGTTACATCACGGAGAGCCAGATTCCTGTGCTGAATGAATGGAGAAAAGACCCAAGTAACTGGCAAGGATAAGATTATGGCAAAATACGAAAGTCAGATCAAGCAGGTTCCTTACACTCAAAGTGCGATTTATGCCAAGATTTCGGATTTGACGAACTTGGCAGTCATCAAGGAACGATTCGATGACCCGACCGTGCAGGCAAAGATGCCCGCAGACAAGATTGAGGAAATTCGCAACGTGGTGGACAAGATGGAGTTTACAACCGACACAGTGTCTGCCCCTGCAGGTCCTATTGGCGGCAATATCTCTGTGCAGATTGTGAATCGGGAACCAGAGAAGTGCGTGAAGTTCTCCTCTACCAAGTCGCCCGTGGACTTCAAGCTGTGGGTGCAAGTGCTTCCCGTCAATGAGACCTCCAGCAAAATCAAGGTGACGCTGGATGCCGACCTCAACTTCTTTATGAAGCAGATGCTGGACAAGCCGCTGAGTCAGGGAGTGGATAAGTTTGCGGACATGTTGGCAATGATACCCTACGAATAATGGAAAAACTTTGGACTAAGAACATCGCAATGACAGAAGAGATAGAGAAGTTCACGGTGGGCAGAGACCGCGAGATGGACTTGTATCTCGCCAAGTATGATGTGCTTGGCTCTATGGCTCACATCACGATGCTGCAGTCGATTGACCTCTTGACGGCTGACGAACTGCAGGTGCTCCTGAAGGAACTGAAAGCCATCTATGCCCAGGCTGAGAAAGGTGAGTTCGTGATTGAGGAGGGCGTGGAAGACGTGCACTCTCAGGTGGAGATGATGCTGACCCGCAAATTGGGCGACATCGGCAAGAAGATTCACTCAGGTAGAAGCCGCAACGACCAAGTGTTGGTGGACTTGAAGCTCTTCATCCGCGACCAGATTAAGGATATTGCTGGATTAGTGAAGAATCTTTTCGACGAGCTGATGATTCAGTCGGAGCGTTATAAGAACGTGCTGATGCCAGGCTACACCCACTTGCAAGTGGCGATGCCCAGCAGCTTCGGCTTGTGGTTTGGGGCCTATGCCGAGGGATTGGTGGACGATATGCAGTACTTGCAGGCAGCCTGGAAAATCACCAACCGCAACCCGTTGGGTTCGGCTGCGGGTTATGGCAGTTCGTTCCCCTTGAATCGCCAGATGACCACCGACCTGTTGGGTTTCGACTCAATGGATTACAACGTGGTGTATGCCCAGATGGGACGTGGCAAGACGGAGCGGAATGTGGCATTCTCGATGGCAAGCATTGCGGGTACATTGGCAAAACTGGCGTTCGATGCGTGTATGTTCAACTCTCAGAACTTCGGCTTCGTGAAACTCCCAGCCGACTGCACCACTGGCTCCAGCATCATGCCCCACAAGAAGAACCCCGACGTGTTCGAACTGACAAGGGCGAAGTGCAACAAACTGCAGTCGCTGCCTGTCACTGTCACGATGATCATGAACAACCTGCCTGTGGGCTACTTCCGTGACCTCCAGATCATCAAGGAAGTGTTCCTTCCTGCTTTCAACGAACTGAAGGACTGCCTCCAGATGGCGGCATATATTATCAACAAAATGGAGGTGAACGAGCACATCCTCGATAACCCCATCTACGACCCAATGTTCTCTGTGGAGGAAGTGAACCGTCTGGCACGTGAAGGTATGCCTTTCCGCGATGCCTACAAGAAAGTGGGACTCGACATCGAGGCTGGTAACTTCACCCCCAACAAGGACATTCACCACACCCACGAAGGTTCTATTGGCAACCTCTGCAACGACAAGATTCAGGCATTGATGGACGAAGCCATGCAGGGTTTCAAGTTTGAGAAAATGGAAGAGGCAGTGAAGAAACTGCTGAAGTAATATGAAACGATTTCTCCCGCTTTTCTTGTCGGTCTTCATGCTCATCAGTTGCAGCGATGACGCGACCAGCATGTTCTCCAATCGTGAACATGTCTATTGCGCCTTCGATGTGTTGAGGTCTGACGTGCTGTTCAATGTGATGGGAAACTATGGGCAATTCGCCAGCATCCGAAGACGAGTGGTGGATGGAATCACCCAGATTGAGTTAGTCAGCAACACAGGACTCAAAGGCTACTACCCTTCTGACAAATTGGTGGACAACTTCGGATTGGGCTTGGGCGGTCTTATCGTGGGCACTAACAACTTTGGCGAACCCCTCTGTTACGACCTTGCCTGCCCGATTTGTGACCGAGTAGACAGAAGACTGACGCTGACCAACGACGGCTATGCCAAATGTGGCAAGTGTGGCGTGAGTTTTGACTTGAATAACTCTGGCGTGATTTACAAGATTCCTGAGAATGCCGACCTGCCTGTGAAGCGTGGACTCTACCGCTATCGCATCAACTATAACGGACAAATCGTCAATGCCTATAACTGACGAACGAAACAAGAGCAGAGTAAGCTTGCTTACTTTGCCTGGTAAGGAGGAAGAAGACTATGTCAACTGACCTGAAATCGAAGACGGCACAGGGTTTCCTCTGGGGAGCCTTGAACAGTGGTGCCATGCAAGTGCTGAATGCGGTGTTTGGCATCGTCTTGGCACGTAAACTCGATCAAGGCGACTATGGTCTGATTGGCATGCTCACCATCTTCACGTTGGTTGCCAACTCGTTGCAGGACAGCGGTTTTGTGACTGCCTTGACCAACAAGCGAGAAGCCACCCGACAGGATTACAACGCTGTCTTCTGGTTCAACATCAGCGTGAGTTTCCTCCTCTACATCCTGCTGTTCCTCTGTGCCCCTCTCATTGCCCTCTTCTTCAAGGAACCCATCCTGACGGATCTTTCCCGTTACTATTTCATCAGTTTCTTCATCGCATCGTTCAGCATCGTGCCTCGTGCCATCCTCTTCCGACTCATGAAACAACGTGAATTGGCAATTATGGCGATTATCTCCCTGTTGGTATCAGGTACGGTGGGTATTGTGATGGCGTATAACGGAATGGCATTCTGGGGACTTGCCACACAAACCATCACGTTCAACCTGATGGTCAGCATCATCAGTTGGGTATTCTCAGGATGGAAGCCCTCGTTTCAGTTCACCTTCACACCCATCCGAGAGATGTTCCCGTTCTCCTGCAAAATGCTCATCACCAGCATCTTCAACCAAGTGAACAACAACATCTTTTCGTTGGTGTTAGGAAAAATCTACACGAAGGTGGAGGTGGGTACTTACACTCAGGCAAACAAGTGGAACACGATGGGAGCCAACACCATCACCGGTATGGTGCAAGGTGTGGCGCAACCTGCTTTTGTGGAAGTGGGTGATGACCTCGAACGCCTTCGTCGCGTGTTCTCCAAGATGCTACGCTTCACTTGCTTCGTTTCCTTCCCACTCATGTTCGGACTCTCGCTGGTGGCACCCGAGTTCATCGTCACCCTCATCAAGGAAAAGTGGCTTCCCTCTGCCCACCTCATGCAGATTCTTTGTATTGGCGGTGCCTTCCTACCCATCGCCACACTCTACTTTAACCTGATTATTTCGCGTGGCAAGTCAGACATCTATATGTGGAACATCATTGCCCAAGGATGCGCCATCCTCGGCAGTATCCTGATGGTGTATGGTTTGGGAGGCAACATCACCTACATGGTCATTGCCTACGTCGCCATCGTCATTCTCTGGACAGGCATCTGGCATCGTTTCCTCTATCAAGAAATCCGCTATCCTTTTTTCTCAGCCATCAAGGACATCCTTCCTTTCCTCCTCATTGCCTCCGCCACGATGGTCATCACCTACTTCGCCACAAGCTGGATAGAGAACCTTCCCATCCTCCTCCTCGTCCGCATTTTGTTGGCAGCAGTTCTTTACATCGGATTGCTCTGGCTCTTGGGTGCCAAAATCCTGAAAGAGTGCATCGGCTACCTGCTGAAAAGAAAGTGAACCACCCCTGTGGTGGGCATTCCCCCATTTAAACCATTTTCCTTGCCGAGCTATCCAAAACAATACTATGGATAGAAAAGCAATCATCACATTCCTGCTTGCCCTCGTTGCTGTTGTGGGACAGGGACAGAAGCAGACAAACGTACGGAAAGAGACTCCACAGAAGGTTGTGGGGCAAATCAGTATCACGGCAGAGACGCAGCTGAACGCTCAGCAGAAAGTGACGGCACACATGACGATGGACGACTACGACGGTCCCATCGGCATCAAGCTGCGTGGCAACAGTTCATTGGGCAACAATCAGAAAAAATACACCCTCGAACTACGCAATGAGGAAGGAAAAGAAGTGGACGCTGAACTGATGGGCATGCCTGCTCACAGCGACTGGGTACTGCTGGGTCCTTACTATGACGTATCGACGGTACGAGACCCATTGGCGTTCCAGCTCTGGCGAGATATGGGACATTGGGGACCTCGCACGCGAATGGTGGAACTGACGCTCAATGGTGACTATCGAGGCATCTATATTCTTTGTGAGGCAATCAAACGAGGTGCTGACCGCGTGAACATCGACAAGATGAAGAAGACCGACATCAGCGGACGAGAGCTGACGGGTGGCTACTTGCTACGCATTGATACCGCCAACGACGACGATGCCACATTCCCTTCGAAGGTGCCAGGTGTGGGTGAGGGAAATTTCATGACGCAAGTCACTTGGTCATGCATCTATCCGAAAAAGAAGAAAAGTCTTCAGCCTGAACAAATCGCTTACATCCAGAGTTACATCGACACCGTCGAGCAGGTCATCCAATCCGATTACTTCGCCGACCCCAAGACGGGCTATGCCCGCTACATCGACGTGCCTTCCTTCGTTGATTACTTTATCCATACGGAATTAAGCCTCAATGCCGACGGTTACAAACGCAGTGCCTACTTCTACAAGGAACGTCAGCAACCCGACGGAACGGGAGGTAAACTTGTGGCTGGTCCTGTGTGGGATTACAACCTCGCTTATGGCAACGCGGGCTTTGCCAATGCCGACAATCCAGAGGCTTGGAACTTCGAAGGTGCCAGCAACAACCCCACCCCAGCTATGTGGCAACGGTTGCTCCAAGATCCTACCTTCCGCAAGGCGGTCAAGACTCGCTACAAATCCCTTCGCAAGAACGTACTCAGCGATAAGGCCATCGATGCCTACATCGACCGCCATGTTCGCCTCATCACTCCTTATCTTGCCCACCACTTCGAAACATACCCCGAACTGCTGGCGTCAGAAGAGGAAAAGAAGGAAGGGCGTCCACAGAATCCCTTTGGCGGAGGAGGTTTCCCTGGATTTGGCGGAGGTTTCCCTGCTATGCCAGATTCCATACCACCATTCGGTGGCTTCGGTGGTGGTTTCCCTGGCTTTGGCGGTGAAGGATTTCCAGCAATGCCTAATTCCGTGCCGACATTCGGAGGTGGATTTCCCAATTTCAGTGAAGGAGGATTCCCTAATTTCGGCGAGGGTGGGTTCCCTGCTTTCGGAGGTGGCGGTATGGGCTTCAACCCTTTCGGAGCTTATCGTGTCAGTTCCTACGAAGAGGAAATCAAGATTGTAAAGGATTGGCTCCACAACCGTCTTGCCTTTCTCGACCGAAACATCGAGCGATTCGACAAGGATTGGGAGCCACGCATCCAAGAGCTCAAGGAAATCAAAGCACCCCAGTTCGGAGGCTTTGGTGGAGGTTTCCCTGGCTTTTTCCAATAACTATATAAGGCTTTTCTGTTAAAAACGCACTTTCCGCTCGGGAGCAGAGAAAGAGCAGAAACGAGCAGAGCCTTCTGTGATGTAGAGCACAGCGATGTTGTCATCGTCGGCTTTGTACATTGACTTGAGGCTTGGGTTGCGCTCCAAGAACTCGGTCTTCACAGCCAAAGCATCGTCGTTCACCAAAGTGCCTGCGATGCGAATCCATTCACTGCCCGATGGCTTCAGGGCGCAAATCTCGAACTTACCGTTAGCAGCCATCTGCTTGTAAACGTCCTTCACCTTGCCCGTCATGATGTAAAGACGTCCATCAATAATTTCCGACACACCAAAAGGACGCACATGAGGTTGGTCGCCATCGACGGTGGCGATGAAGAATGCGTTGCACTCTTTCAAGAAAGCTTGTACTTCTTCCATGTTCTGCTGTTTTGTTTCTTCACTAATCGTGTCTGCTGTAGCTTCAGCCGACGTTTCTGAATTTGCCTCAGCTTCTGCAGGCTTGTTGTTGTTGCATGCCACCATCGTCAGCAGCATTGCCATTGCAAAAAGAATCTTTTTCATTGTTTTTTTGAAATTAAGTTGGAATGCGATTATTGGATGGTGACGGAGATGGATTTCAAGTCCGCTGGGTCGCTCGAAGGACCCACCATCACATTGTATTTTCCTGCTGTGACGCACATCGTGTTGGTGTTAGGGTTCCACCACTCAAAACTGGTGCGAGGAAGTGGAATCTCAGCCGTCACCGTCTTGCCAGCAGGCACGACAAATCTTTGATAAGCACGAAGCGTAGCACGAGGACCGTCCGTGTCACCCTGCTTGTTGAGGTACACCTGCACCAGTTCCTCTGCAGGACGATTGCCCGTATTAGTGAGACTCACGCTGACCACATTGTTCTTATAAGTGGGAGCACCATAACGGACTGTGGTGTAACTAAGTCCATAACCAAAATACCACAGAGGGGCTTCCTTCATGTAGCGATAAGTGCGTCCCTTCATTTCGTAGCTTTCATAATCGGGCAATTGGTCTGTGCTGCGATAGAACGTAATGGGGAGTTTTCCTGTGGGATTGCAGTCGCCATACAGCACATCAGCCAACGCTTCACCTCCTGCCTCGCCACCATACCAAGCTTGCACGATAGCATCACAAGTGGTGGTCTCGGGCACTAATGCCATTGCGCTACCTGAGCAGTTGACAAACACCAGTTTCTTTCCTGCATCGTGCAAGAGCTTCAGTACATCGCGCTGAATCTGTGGTAGCTCAATGCTAGTGCGGTCACCACCTCGGAAACCAGGTAATGTCACACGCATTTCCTCACCTTCCACACGGGGAGATATACCGCCCACGAACACGACCACATCCGCATCCTTCACACAATCGAGGATATCCTGATTCGTGGTGGTGGTGGCATCGTCTGTCTTTATCTGAAGGGCTTCGTCATGACCATAATCCCTCGCTGGTCCTTCATCATTTCTACGCTGTGGACGTGAAGAGTTCTGCACGAGTTCGCAACCCTTGAGATAACCAATCACGTTTCCTTTCTGCTTGATACCTTCGAGAATGGTGATCGTGTGACGGGGGAATCCGTTATAGTTACCCCACATCATCACTGAATCGTTGGCATTAGGACCAATCACAGCCACTTTGGTCCCCCTGGACAATGGGAGGATATTCTGTTTGTTTTGCAATAAGACGATGCTCTTACGGGCAGCCTCAAGGGCAATCTGATGATGCGCCTCATTGGCAATGACCTCCGGACCTATCTTCTTCCAGGGAACAAGCTCTTCACTGTCAAAGTCACCCAATTCGAAACGAGCCTTCAGCAAACGGAGCAGGCTCTCATTGATCTTCTCCTCCGTGATTTTCCCTTGGGCAACCGCATCCGTCAAACTACGGAAAGTGCCGCCACACTCCACATCCGTACCTGCTATGACCGCCGTAGCAACAGCAGATTCCTTTGAGTCAGAAGTACCATGATTCTGTTTGTTAAAAAAGTCATTGATAGCCCAGCAGTCACTAGTCACCAAACCTTTGAAGCCCCACTCCTTGCGAAGGATGTCCGTGAGCAGACGGGAATTGCCACAACAAGGCTCTCCATCGAAACGGTGATAAGCACACATCACCTCCTGCACATCACCTTCCTGCACCAATGCCTTGAAGGCTGGCATGTAGGTTTCCCACAAGTCACGTTCAGGAAGCAATTCGAGGTTGAAACTATGACGATTATATTCAGGACCGCTGTGAACGGCGAAATGCTTGGCACAAGCCAACAGCTTCCTGTATTGTCCATTCCTACCATATTCAATGTTCTCGTTGCCTTGTGCGCCCTGCAATCCACGCACGACAGCAAGACCCATCTGCGTAGTGAGATAAGGGTCTTCACCATAAGTCTCTTGTCCACGACCCCAACGAGGATCACGGAAGATATTGATGTTGGGTGTCCAGAACGAAAGACCTTGATACTGTCTGATACGACCATTTTCACGGGCTATATTGTTCTTGGCACGAGCCTCATCACTAGATGCAGAGAAAGCTTTTTCCACCAAGGCATCATCCCAAGTGGCAGCCAGTCCCATCGTAATGGGGTAAACCGTTGCCGTACCGCTTCTTCCAATGCCGTGCAACGCCTCGTTCCACCAGTTAAAGGCAGGAATGCCGAGACGATCAATAGCTGGAGATGTATGTTCCATCAAACGTGCCTTCTCTTCCAAAGAGAGACGGCTTAATAAGTCTTTGGCTCTCTCTTCCGCAGAGAGATTCGGGTCTTTGTAAGGTTGAGCATACGAGTTCATAACCGATGCACAACAACAAATCAAGGCGAGGATTTTCTTTACCATTATCTATAGGTTTTTGAGTTTGTGCGCACAAATGTATAAACTTTTTTCCAAATCCCTTCACTTTTCGAGGAAAAAATTCAAAACCTCATGCGTTTCAGCAGGATTTACCGAAGCCCAACTATCCTTTTTTCCAGAAACCGCGAGTGAAGAGAATGACGATCGGGAAAATTTCGAGACGACCGATGAGCATGAGGAAGGAGCAAACATACTTGGCCTCAGGACTGAGGATTGCCCATGAATGGACAGGACCATAATAACCCATGCCCGGACCCACGTTACTGATGCTCGACATAGCGATGCCGAACGCCTCATAGTAGTCGAAGTTGGGGTGCACATCGTTAGGATCCACACCACTCAGTGCCAAGACAAAAGCACCCAAGAAGAGGGCGCAGACGAAGAGTGCCACAAAACCCAAAAGGGTTTGCACCACCTTGGAAGGCACGATGTTGCCATTCATCCGCACGGGAGTGACGGCACGTGGATGGATAATATGGGTGAACTCGTTCTTCAGAACTCGATAGATGATGCTGAGACGCACACACTTGAAGCCACCACAAGTGCTACCAGAACAAGCTCCTGCAAACATAACGAACAGAATCACTGGCATCAGTTGGACAGGCCACAAAGTGTAATCGACGGTGGCAAGTCCTGTCGTGGTCTGCATGGAGATAACGGTGAAGAGGCTTTGTCGGATGGCTTCCTCGATATCGTTGGTGTAGTTACACAATACCAGCACTACTGTACAGATGAGAGAGGAAATCAGAACAATGACGAGATAAGTCGTCAGCTCTGCATCACCGAAGAATTTCTTCACTTTCCCCTTGAGGATCGTATAATATATTAATGTGTAGTTCACGCCCGACACGAACATGAAGAAGATGAGCACATACTCAATTGCTGGGGAATGATAATAATCACCCAGCAAGGCTGAATGGGTTCCATAACCTCCTGTGGCAGTCGTGCAGAGTGAGTAGTTGATGGCATCGAAGGCGGGCATTCCGCAAAGGAGCAAAGAAAGGATGCACAGCAAGGTCAACATCACGTAGATGCCTCCAATCCATTTGGCAGCCACCGAGATGCGAGGATGCACCTTGTCGTGGAGTGGTCCTGTGGATTCAGCAGCAAATAGCTTCACTTCGCCCACACCAAAAGCGGGCAAGATGGCGATGGTGAAGAACACGATACCGATACCACCGATCCACTGGGTGAGGCTTCGCCAGAAAAGCAATCCCCTCGGCATCGCATCAAGGTCATCAATAATGGTGGCACCCGTACTGGTGAATCCAGACATCGTCTCGAAGAAGGCACTTGCCACATCAGGCACATGTCCGTCGAGCAAGAAGGGTATCATGCCGATCAGGGTGAAGATGGTCCACACTAAAGACACCACAATGTAACCGTCCTTCCTACCCATTTTCTTGCCAGCACGTTTGCCAAGCAGCACACCAACGACGCCCAACAGCAAGGACAGGACGATGGCTGGAGAAAACTCCTTCACTCCCTCATCGTAGGTCCATGCGACAAACTGGCACAGCATCAGCAAACCTGCCTCGATGAAGAGGAGGAATCCCATGATTTTCGCTATGAGTTTCCAGTTAATCATTTACTTGAAATACTTATCAAGTTTCTTGAGTGTATTGCTAAGACAAAATACCACTACCCGGTCGTCGGCTTGCAACTGAGTATTACCAGCCACCAGCATGGATTTCCCGTCTCTCGACATACCACCGATATTCACACCATAAGGGAAATGCAAGTCCATCACCTTTTTCTTGGTGACTTGTGCCCCAGGCTTCACCACAAATTCCGCCACATCAGCATTGCCGATCGTGAGCATCTTCACATTATCCACGTCACCCTTCAGCAACATCCGGTAAATATGACTGGCGGCAATCATCTTCTTGTTGATGATGGTACCGATGTCAAGGTCATCTGCCATATCGAAATAGTCGAGGTTCTCCACCTGAGCAATAGTCTTGCGGATGCCTCGGCGACGTGCTGCCACACAGGCCAAGATATTCTGCTGGTCATTGTCGGTCAAGGCAATGAGTGCTTCCATGTTGCCATACCCCTCATCATTCAACAAATCCATATCGTAGCCCTCGCCTTCCAGAATCATCGTCTTGGGCGACACGAGCGACTGCAATTCTTCTGTTCGCTTCGGATTGGGCTCAATAAGCTTCACATTCTCATGGATGGCAGCCAACTTCCAACTGGCTCTCACCGATAGTTTTCCTCCACCAATGAGGAGGCTGTTCTTGATGGCTGGATAATCATCCTTTCCTGTCAGATGTCGGATTTCTCCCAGATTATCCTTGGTGGTCATGAAAAACACAAGGTCGCGTGGCAGAATCTTCTCGTCACCATAAGGACAGATGGTTTCACCGTCACGCTTAATCGCCACCACGTGGAAGTTGTGTCCATGCGCCTGACCGATTTCCTTCAAGGTGTGGCCTACCAACTGATTATCCTTGTTGCTGATTTCCTTTTCGCCTATCGGATTCGCATCGTGCATCTTCACACTCAGCAACAGCAGTTCGCCGTTGTTGAACTCCCACATCTGACGCACCCAACTGTACTGGGCACTCGCCTTGATGTCCTCCGCAGCCAGCAATTCTGGATAAATCAGCGACTCAATGCCCATGTTCTTGAACAACTCAAGATTCTCGGGCTTCATGTATTCGTAGTTATCCACTCGTGCCACCGTCTTCTTGGCTCCCAACTGCTTGGCGAGCATGGCACAAGTCAGGTTCTCGCTTTCGTCAGGAGTCACAGCAATGAACAAGTCCGCCCGTTGCACCTCGGCATCCTGCATACCCTGAATGGATGTCGGCTGCCTCACCAGCGTCATGATGTCCAGTTCGCTACCCAGACGAAAGAGTCTGCCCTCGTCTGGATCAATGAGTACCACATTCTGACGGTCGTTCGACAGCATGCGTGCCAAATGAGTGCCCACGGCACCTGCACCAGCAATTACAATTTTCATATCAGTATCTCAGCTATGCTTTGGGCATCCATTCCACAAATCCGTCGCAGCTCAGCCACTGTGCCGTGCATCACGAACCTGTTGGGGATGCCAACGCGTTTCACTTCCACCTCATAGCCATGATCGGCAAAGAATTCCAACACCGCACTGCCCAATCCACCAGAAATCACGCCATCCTCTACCGTCACCACCTTCTTGAATTTCCTACCCACTTCATGCAGGATGTCCTCGTCAATCGGCTTCAGGAACCGCATATCGTAATGGGCAATGTCCAAGGGTGCGGCCGGATTAGTGTTCAACGACCTCAGTTCAGCAATGGAGATGGCTTTTTCCGCCTCCACGCCGATAGGACCGATGCTCAAGACAGCGATGTCTTTTCCATCTTTCAACTTGCGTCCCTTGCCCACTGGCACTTCTTCCAGTTCACAACGCCAATCCACCGTGTTGCCTCTGCCACGAGGGTAGCGGATGACAAACACGCCCTTATCAGGCAACTGTGCCGTGAACATCAGACGGCGCAATTCCATTTCGTTATAGGGTGAGCAGATGGTCAGATTGGGGACCGGTCGCAAGAAAGCCAAGTCGAATGCTCCATGATGGGTGGAACCATCCTCACCCACCAGTCCTGCACGATCCAGACACAGCACCATATTCAGACGCATCGTCGCTGCATCGTGGATGATATTGTCATAGGCTCTTTGCATGAACGAGGAGTAGATGTTGCAGAACGGCAGCAATCCATCCTTCGCCATACCACCTGAGAAAGTCACGGCATGTCCCTCAGCGATACCCACATCAAACACGCGGTCAGGCATCGCATTCATCATGATATTCATCGAACAACCCGTCGGCATGGCAGGGGTCACACCCACAATCTTCGGGTTCTTCTGTGCCAATTCCAGCAAGGTCTGTCCAAACACCTCTTGGAACTTTGGTGGATGGGGCTTTCCGTCATCGTTCTTGATGCGCTCACCCGTATCGGGGTCGAACTTACCAGGAGCATGCCAAATGGTGGCATCCTCTTCGGCTGGTGCATAACCATATCCCTTGGTCGTGTGGATATAGAGGAGCTTAGGTCCTTTCATCTCCTTGATGACTTGCAGGATGCGCACCAGTTCCACCACGTTGTTTCCATCGGCAGGACCGAAATAACGGATATCCATACCCTCAAAGATATTCTTCTGACGTGCCAAGACGGACTTCAAACTGTTACTGAAACGAATCAGTCCCCTTCGACGCTTCTCCGTCAGGATACCCCAGCCAAACAATTTCTGCGAAACCTTGTATCGGATGTTGTTATAAGTGGTGTTGGTGGTCAACTGCAGGAGGTATTTTCGCATACCACCCACACTTCGGTCAATCGACATATTGTTGTCGTTCAGCACAATCAGCATGTCGTTGGGGGTGCTTGCCGTGTTGTTGATACCCTCGAAAGCCAAACCGCCGCTCATGGCACCGTCGCCAATCACCGCCACAACCTTCCTGTCTTCACCTTTCATTTTGGCTGCCACAGCCATACCGAGTGCAGCAGAGATAGAGTTGCTGGCATGTCCGCAGCAGAAAGTGTCGTATTCGCTCTCGTCGGGATGCGGAAATGGCTTCAAACCGTTCAACTTGCGGTTGGTGCAGAATTGGTCACGCCGTCCCGTGAGTATCTTATGTCCATATGCTTGATGTCCCACGTCCCACACAATGCGGTCGTAGGGGGTGTTGAACACATAATGCAACGCCACAGTCAGTTCCACCACACCAAGACTCGAAGCCAGATGCCCAGGATTCATCGCCAATTCCTCAATGATATCACGCCTCAATTCCTCACACACCGTTGGCAACTCCTCCACCTTCAACTTGCGCAAGTCAACAGGATAATCAAGCTTCGTTAAGTACTTATATTCGTTGCTATCTCCCATAATTCGATGATATATGTGTGCAAAGTAAGAGAAAAATGCCGAAATGACAAAATAAATTCATCGTTTTTTTACCGATTTTGTTCTTTTTGTACCTAAATTTGTCCCAAACGATGCTTTTTTGTTAAAAAGTGTTGGTTGATATGTGAAAAGAATATACCTTTGCACCGTCATCCACTGAAGAGGGGAATCCGAAAACCTCGGTTTGACGTTGTTAAAAAGAGTAGGAAAAACTAATTGATTAAATGAGAAAATTATGAAGAAAATGATTCTTGCTGCTCTCGTAGCAGTTGCATCTCTGTCAGCTAACGCTCAGGTATGGGTCGGTGGTGAAGTAGGTTTCAACGCTTCCAAGACTTCTTTCAATGGTAACAAGTTGGGCGCAACCGCTAACTTTAACCTTCTTCCTGAGATTGGTTACTCTATCAACGACAAGTTTGATATCGCTCTGACCATCGGTCTTTCTCACAGAAATGCCAATGGCAAACGTTATGTAGGTAGCTCTAACTTCGAGAACTTTGACGCCAACTTGGATGATGTTAATCGCAATGCATTCACTATCAATCCTTACGTTCGTTACAAGTTCGCTAACGCTGGTGACTTCACTTTCTTCGTTGACGGTGGTTTCTCTTACACCATGATCCACTACAGCGGCATTGACGACAATGGTAACCAGTGGGCACTCGGCTTCAAGCCAGGTATCGCTTACAACCTCACTGACAAGGTGAGCCTCGTAGCACACGTTGGTGACCTCGGTTACGCTTTCTACAAGAAGGGTGACCTGAAGAGCAACGCATTCGACATGGGTCTCAGCAACAACATCTCATTCGGTGCTTACGTAAGCTTCTAATCATCTATCAACATATAGACGAAAGCAAGGTCGGCAGTTTCCTGCCGACCTTTTTTATTTTCATTCTTATTCAAAAAGTTCGAGTTGGGCGACATGAGGCGCCAACTTGTCTAAGTCGGGCAGCTTCATGTAATCCCCATAAATGTGGCGGAGGTGGGCGTCGGCTTTGCCGGGCACGGAGAATTCGTGACCTTCGAACACGTGGGTGGTCAGAGGGAAAATCTCGTCTTCGTAGCGGCGGTTATGGTAGGGAATGCCCATGCCGCTGGTGATCAGCTTGCCGGGTTTCAGGCGGCAGAAGAAGCGGAGGAGGGGGAAGAGGAACCGGTTGTTGAAGTCGAAGATGCGACGAACCTGCTTGATGCTCTTGGCATCGTCCGTGCTGGTGCGCCAAATCTTATACATGTGGCCGACGGTCTTCTCCGTGAACTTATGCAATCCGATGGAATGCTTTTCCATTGGGAAAATGTCGATATAGACGCCCTGCTCCTTCCACATGCGGTCGTAGTTGGTGTTCTCCAGCATCTTGGAACGGCGGTCACGAATCTTGGCGTAGAAGAAGAAATAGTTCTCGTCGGTGTCGCTGTTCTGCAAAGCCAGCCACTCGGGCAGCTCGTCGGGCAGCACCTTCATCAGCTTCAGATAATCCTCACGCATCATCTCGATGTCCACGTCGTCGTCCCAAGGGATGAAGCCATTATGCCGCATCGCACCAATCAGCGTGCCGCTGCTGAGCCAATAAGGAATCTGATGTTTCTTGCAGATACGGTCAATCTCCAACAAGATGTCCAGCATCCGAAGTTGCTGACGGCGCAGCAAGGAACCATCGGGATTGAAACGCTTACGGAGTTCTTCGTTATTCATCGCTTATATCCAATTTTTCTGGTCTTTCTTTTCCATTTCAAACACAGGACAAGCCCCCTTCGCCATCTCATAAATCTTGGCAGCAAACAGGATGTCATGCAAAGCAATACCATAGTTATAGCTCAAGATGCGCTCCTCCTGCGATGTTCGTCCAGGATTCTTTCCCTGCAATACATGATGAAACTCGTCGTATTGACGGAAGCGACTGAAATACTTGAATCGCTGAATCTGTCCCGTGTCATCTCCAAACACTTTGTCAAAGAAGAGGTCGCAATTCTGGAAACCACGGGTATGCACAGGAATAACCGTCACTCCCTTTTTATACAGGTTGTCATCAGGGAAAAGCAGTTCTGTTGCCACCGTCACACACGAAAGCAAGACATCAGCCTCTGCCACGAAAGCACGTTTGTCATCCACCAGTTCGAAGGTGACATTCTTCTCGTTCTTGAACCGCTCCACGAACTGTTCTGCCTGATCCTTGTAGCGCAGCAGCCGAAGGGTGATGGGACGGTCGTGGTTGTCATGAATGAGGCAAAGTGCCACGGCTCTCGCCACATTGCCCAATCCCATCATCGAATAGGTGTCCACACCTTCTCTTTGCAACGTCCTTGCCGCCAAGGCAGCCACAGCACCAGTGCGCATCGCCGTAATCCAGTCACCATCCATAATCGCCAGCAATCCGCCTGTGGATGCATCATACAAGCTGATGGTGCCCTGCAAAACAGGCACTTGCCCTTGGATGCGATTGACAATCTTGACGCCAAAGTACTTCTTCCCGTCACGTTCGGGCAACAGACAAGGCATCGACGTCATGAAGTCATCTCCCTGAGGCAGTACGCTGAGTTTGGGGGGCATCTGGACTTCGTCTTTCATCAGAAAGCCTTCCTTCACCCAAGCGATGCAGTCGCACGGATGGACGTTCAGCTGTTCGATCAGACTTTGCTGGATTACTGAAACTTGATGAGTCATATACCTTGCTCTATTTGAATTGCTTATACACGAATTGTTTCCCGTTCACGGAAAAGGTGGCACAAAGTTACGGAAAATTGTAGAATTGAAGAATTGAAAAATTGAAAAATTGAGATTAGGCGTAAAAAAACAGAAGATATAATAACTTCAATCCTTCAATCTTTCAATTCTTCCATTCATTTTTCGTACCTTTGCATCCAAATTACATCAAAACGAAGAACATGGAACAGAAAAATTTTAAGAGAACGACGGTGACAGCAGCACTGCCTTACGCCAATGGTCCTGTGCATATCGGACACTTGGCAGGAGTCTATGTGCCTGCAGACATTTATACAAGATACCTGCGATTGAAAGGACGTGAGGTGATGTTTGTGTGTGGTAGCGACGAACACGGCGTGCCCGTGACCATCCGTGCCAAGAAGGAGGGATGCACGGTGCAGGACGTGGTGGACAGGTATCATGGCATCATCAAGAAGTCCTTCGCTGACTTCGGCATCAGTTTCGACATTTATAGCCGAACCACCAGCAAGACGCACCACCAGTTTGCTGCCGACTTCTTCAAGAAGCTCTACGACGAGGGCAAGTTTGTGGAAATCACCTCTGAGCAGTTCTACGATGAGGAGACCAAGCAGTTCCTCACCGACCGCAACATCAAGGGTGAGTGCCCACGTTGCCATGCTGAAGGAGCCTATGGCGACCAGTGCGAGAAGTGTGGTGCGACCCTCTCTCCCGAGGAACTCATCAACCCTGTGAATGCCATCAACGGCAACCCATTGGTGAAGAAAGCTACCAAGCATTGGTACTTGCCGCTCGACCAATATCAGGGATGGTTGGAAGACTGGATTCTGAAAGGACACCCAGAGTGGCGTAGCAATGTATATGGACAATGCAAGAGCTGGCTCGATGGCGGTTTGAAACCTCGTGCCGTGACTCGCGACCTCGATTGGGGTATTCCAGTACCCGTGGAAGGTGCTGAGGGAAAGGTGCTCTATGTGTGGTTTGACGCTCCTATCGGTTACATTTCCAACACCAAGGAACTCTGTGAGAAGGAACCTGAAAAGTGGGGCACTTGGCAGAAATGGTGGCAGGATGACGAGACCCGTCTGGTACATTTCATCGGCAAGGACAACATCGTCTTCCACTGCATCGTGTTCCCTTCCATGTTGAAGGCACACGGCGACTACATTCTGCCCGACAACGTGCCCAGCAACGAGTTCCTCAACCTCGAAGGCAACAAGATTTCCACCTCCAAGAATTATGCTGTTTGGCTGAACGAATATCTGGAGGAACTGCCTAACCGTCAGGACGAACTCCGCTATGTACTGACCGCCAATGCGCCTGAGACGAAGGACAACGACTTCACTTGGGCTGATTTCCAAGCACGTTGCAACAACGAGTTGGTGGCGGTGTATGGCAATTTCGTGAACCGCGCTTTGCAACTCACCCAGAAATATTATGACGGCATCGTGCCTGCTTGTGGCGAACTCACCGACACCGACAAGGCAACGTTGGCAGAGTTTGCTTCCGTGAAGGACAACGTGGAGAAGCTCATTGAGGGCTTCAAGTTCCGCGAGGCACAGAAGGAGGCGATGAACTTGGCACGTATCGGCAACAAGTACATTGCTGACGAAGAACCCTGGAAGGTCATCAAGACCGATCCAGAACGCGTCAAGACCATCATCTATATCTCCTTGCAGCTCACCGCCAATCTGGCGATTGCGTTCGAGCCATTCCTCCCCTTCTCTTCCGCCAAACTGCGTGAGATGATTTGCATGGACAAACTCAATTGGGAAGACCTCGGCAAGACAGACCTTTTGCCTGCTGGCAAGCAGTTGGGCAAGCCCAGCCTGTTGTTCTCGAAGATTGAGGATGAAACCATCAAGTTCCAGACAGACAAGCTCGAAGCCACCATCAAGGCAAACGAAGCTGCCAATGCAGAGGTGGCTCCCGTGAAAGAGACCATCGCCTTTGACGACTTCACCAAACTCGACATTCGTGTGGCAACCGTGCTGGAATGCGAGCGAGTGCCCAAGATGAAGAAGCTTCTCAAGTTCAAGCTGGATGACGGCACCCCCAAGGGACGCACCATCGTGAGCGGTATTGCTCAGTGGTACGAGCCAGAGCAGTTGGTGGGCAAGCAAGTGCTCTTCATTGCCAACTTGGCTCCTCGTGAGTTCAAGAACGGACTTGTCAGCGAAGGCATGATTCTGTCAGCAGAGAACTACGACGGCACCATCAGCGTGACCACTGTGGAGAAGGCTGTGAAGGGCGGTAGCCAGGTTTGCTAACCAGCCCATGCGCTGGGCGTTTCCTTGACGAATGAGCGTGAAGTACCAGATCAACGAACAGTATGCAGCAATGCAAGAGGTGCAGGACTTTGTGACGCACCTCCCCGCATTGTTCGAGGCAGAGGGGAAACAGCTCTTTGCCAACGGACGAAATGTGCTGAAGGTGTTTGAGGTCGTCAAGGGGCATCCCGTATTGGGGAAGGTGGTGGTGAAGCGTTTTCATGCCCGCAACATCTTCCAGACCATTGCCTACAGCACCTTCACGACTTCGAAGGCACAACGGGCATTCCACAATGGATTGAAGTTGTTGGAGTGCGGACTCAGCACCCCCGAACCCATTGCCTATGTGGAAGAGCGAAACGGCGGAATGCTACGCTACTGCTACTATCTCACCGCCTTCACAGAGGCGAAGAGTGTACGGACAGCCTTGGATGTGGATTTCAACAAACCCTTGGCAAAGTCCTTCGCCCAGTTCATCGCCCAATTGCATCAGCACGGCTTGGTACACCACGACCTGAACTTCGACAACGTCCTCTACCAAGAACTCCCAAACCTCAAACCTCAAACCTCAAACCTCATCATTTCCGTCATCGACATCAACAGGCTCACCATCCATCCTGCCAATCAACTGACATTGGCAGATTGCAAAGATGATTTTGTGCGCTGGACAGACAGAAAGGACTTGCTCAAATATGTGGTGGAGGAATACGCCAAAGCCAGAGGGCTCGACTTGCCCAGCACGCTGGATGAGGTGATGCGGGTGAAAGCCATTCACGACCGCAATTGGCATCGAAGAAAAAACCTGACCCATAAACTCAAACATCTATGAATTGTTATATCAGCATGGACTCGCCCAACACGGCGAAAAGACACGTGGACGAACTGATGCGCCGCTGGGGCTTCACCGACCTTGCCGTCAAGACGGGTAAGGGCAAAGTGGCGACGTTCTTCCGCAAGGTGTTCAGCATGGTCAACCTGCTGTTCAAACTGAAGAAGGGCGACGTGCTGGTCATACAATATCCATTCAAGAAATTCTATGTGGCGCAATGCCAGATTGCCCATCTGAAAGGGGCTAAGACGGTGACGCTGATTCACGACCTCGGCACTTTCCGACGCCGCAAACTGACCGCTGAGCAGGAAGTGAAAAGACTTTCTCACACCGATGTCATCATCGTTCACAATCAAAGCATGAACAACTGGCTCACGGAGCATGGATGCAAGGTGCCATTGGTGAACCTCGATATCTTCGATTACCTGTCTTCCGAACAGCCTTCTTCTGAACCTCATGTGAGGGGCGAGAAACCCACTTTCACCTTTGCTGGCGGCATCAGCCAACGGAAAACTGGCTTCCTCTACCAGCTTGACGAGGTGTTGGATGGATGCCACTTCGACTTGTATGGTTCAGGACTTGTTCCTGGCACAGAAACGAATTGGAAGAACACGACCTATCACGGACAGATTGATTCAGACCAGTTCATCGGAACGGTGAAAGCGGATTGGGGACTCGTCTGGGATGGTGACACCATCGATGGATGTTCAGGCACTTGGGGCAGCTACCTTCGCATCAACAACCCCCACAAGGCATCTTTCTGCTTGCGGGCAGGACTTCCCGTCATTGTGTGGAAAGAATCAGCGATGGCACCTTTCATCACCAGCAACCATCTGGGCATAGCGGTGGATTCCCTGCGTGAATTGCCTGAAAAATTGCAGGGCATCACCCCTGAGGAGTATGCCCTGTACAAACGTGCCGCGATGACCATCAAGGATGAGTTGAACGACGGACACTATTTCAAGACTGCCTTCGAAAAGGCTGTCCAATTACTCTAACACATATTTGACGCCCTTGTAGCCGTCCCAACGACAGCGCAACTGCTTCATCCACGCTTTCCAACAACGCTTCATCTGAGTGCCGTTGCTGACTTGTCGTGTCTCATAGATCGGTGGCAACGCCTTCAGTTCAGCCTGTCGCTGCGCGATGTCCTTCAGGATGGCCTGCACATCGTTGCTGATGCGCTGCACCTCTGGACGTCCTTCCCATTCCTTGAAGAGATACTCCCCATACTGCTCCAGAATGCCACAACGGTCGAGCATCCATCGCTGCTGGGCAAAGGCAAAGTGGGCAATCAGGCAATCGCCGTTCACTCGGTTCATCTTTCCCAACTGGGTGGGCTTCAGACACGAGAAGAACTCCTCGTCGTCTCCCTGCACATTGCCGTCGAATGCTTTCAGGTCCTTGCCGAACCACAAGATGGAGTTGATGGAGAAACGTCCCATTGCCCAAGGGTAAGAGCCGCAGTAGAGTTCCTGATACTTGCCCGTAGTCAGATACTTGTCGAGGAACCACTGGTGCAACTGAGCCGCAAAGCTGCCACGTTTCCACATGATGCGATGATTGCATTGGGCATTGTAGTAGCGGTTCAGCTTGATTTTTCCCTGCACTTGCAGAATGTAGGTGCTCATGGCATTGTTGATGACCAGCGGCGACACGATGAAGCATTCAGGATGGTCGATGCGGAAATCCACCATCTTCTGGAAATAGTCGGGTTCCAGCCACACCACATCGTCGTCCATCTTGATGTAGATGGTGTCCTCCTCCATGCAGAACTTATAGAACGCATTGATGGTGGCGATGCCATCCACCCGCTTGTCGGGTTGCCACACCAAGTTGATTTTGGGGTATTTCTGTGCCAGGAGTTTGAAGAACTCGATGTCGCAGTTATCGATGGTGTTCACCCACACGTCATAGCGGTCGATGATGTCAGCCGCCAGCACCTGCGGAAAGAGATACTGCATGTAGCGGCGTCTTCCAGCAGCCGTGTTGCAAACGATTTTATAGCCTCTGTACATGGTTATTTCGTTGATTTGTTGGCAAAATTACCACTTTATTTTGAAAGGACAAAGAAAAAGTGGACAAAACTATCCGAAGAAGAAGTAAGCCACGGCGATGGCAGCCAGAATGCCGAAGAGATCGGCAAGGAGTCCGCAAGTGACCGCATGGCGAGTGTGACGAATGCCAACAGAACCGAAATACACGGCGAGGATGTAGAAAGTGGTGTCGGTGCTTCCCTGGAAGATGCAGGCAAGGCGACCCGCAAAGGAGTCAGGTCCATAGGTGGTCATCGTGTCCACCATCATGCCTCGCGCACCCGAACCCGAGAGGGGTTTCATCAGGGCGGTGGGCAGAGCAGCCACAAAGTCCGAGTTGCCTCCACAGAGTTCCACCAGCCAGTTGATGCCACGAATGAGGATATCCATACCGCCGCTGGCACGGAACACGCCGATGGCAATGAGAATCGCCACCAGATAAGGGATGACACGCACAGCGGTGGTGAAGCCGTCCTTGGCACCCTCGATGAAGGTTTCATAGACATTGACCTTCTTCACCATTCCTGCGATGATGAAGGCGAGCATGATGCCAAACAAGATGATGTTGGCAACCAAGGTGCTGACCATATCCATCGTCTCCTTGTCCAACTGAGAGAAGCCCCAAATCATACCAGCCACCAAGAGGCACATACCTCCCAGCGTGCCCAGCAGCACGGGCTGGAAAAGGTTGATGCGCTGGTAGATGCTGGTGATGATGATGCCCGCCAAAGTCGCGGCAAAGGTAGCCAGAAGAATCGGCACGAAGACATCGGTGGGTTGTGCTGCCCCCATCTGGGCACGATACACCATGATACTGACAGGAATGATGGTGAGTCCTGAAGTGTTGAGCACCAAGAACATGATCATCGAGTTGGAAGCCGTCTCGTTGAGTTTCGCCACCTTCTCGGCAGACCATCCTTTCAGCACGCCCTGCCCTTCGTTCTTCGACTTGTTCAGTTCCTGCATGCTCTCCATCGCCTTCAGTCCCAGCGGCGTGGCGGCATTGTCAAGTCCCAGCATGTTGGCTGCGATATTCATGAAGATGTGTCCTGTGGCAGGATGTCCTTTCGGAATGTCGGGAAAGAGGCGGGTGAAGAGAGGGCTGAGCAGCTTGGAGAGCAAACTCACCATACCACCCTTCTCACCGATTTTCATGATGCCCATCCACAGCGAGAGGACACCCGTCAATCCGATGGAAATCTCGAAGGCAGTCTTGGCATTCTCGAAGGTGGAGCCGACCATATCGGCAAACACGCCCGAATTGCCCAAGAAACACTGAATGATGGCGCACACGGCTGCCAACAGGAAAAATGCAATCCAAATATAATTGAGTACCATGAGGGGTTGAGGGGTTGAGGTTTGAGATTTGAGAATTGAGGTTTGAGATTTATTCTTTCACTTTTTGCTTGGCAAAGAGGTTGGCAAGAATCGTGCCGCTGATGCTGTGCCAGGCGCAGGAAATCGCACAAGGCACCACAGCCATGGGGTTGGTCGCCACGAAGAAAGTCATCGCGAGGTTCGTGCCGAGACCAGCATTCTGCATGCCCACCTCAATCGAGAGGGTGCGTTTCTTCGCCACAGAGAAGTGGCACATCCTGCCCACCGAATAGCCCAGCACATAGCCAATCGTGTTGTGGCAGAACACCATTCCGAAGGTGAGCAAGAAGAGCACCAGACCATTCTCCACCAACGGGTCGTGCACCGTCGTGATGACACCACCCACGATGCAAGCCAGCGACGCCACCGACACGCCTGGCATACAAGCCTGAATCTTCTGAAACACCTCCTTGTGTCCCAGCCACACATTCAGGAAGAAGCCGATGGCAATGGGGATGATCGTGACGATGAGGATTTGCTGGAACATTCCCCAGGCATCCACATCCACTCGTTCACCAGCCAGCCACAACACCAGCAACGGCGTCAGCACAGGAGCCAGCAACGTGGAGGCACAAGTCATGCCCACCGAATACGCCACATCACCCTTGCAGAGGAACGACATGATGTTGCTCGACACACCGCCCGGACAGCAACCCACCAGAATGATGCCAATCGCCATCGCCGTGCTGTAGGGAGCAAAGGCAGGCACCTGACCGAACAGCCACGAGAGCGAGAACGCCACCAGCGGCATGATGGTGAATTGGGCAGCCGCCCCAATGAGGATATCCAAAGGACGCTTTGCCAACAACTTGAAATCGTCAGGCGTCAGCGTCAATCCCATCGTCAGCATGATAATGCCCAAAATAACCGTTTGTGTGTTGCCCTTCACCCATTCGAAGAGCACAGGAAAGAAAAACGTGACCACAGCCGTGAGAATCACAAACAAACTTGCCTTCCCACTCAGCGTATCACTAATAGCCTTAAAAATCTTATACATTTTCCATCCACTTAGATTTCAAATGCAAAGGTACGGATAAGTGAGTGAAAAACCAAATTTATTTGAGTTTTTCCTAATCTATAACCTATAACCGTTAACCTATAACCGTTAACCGTAATCTTGAACCTTTGAACTTTTGAACCTCAAATCTCTTATCGTATCTTTAGCACGCTTGGCTTGCCAAGAATCTGTGTGAGTTAAAGGATATTAAATAAATGTGGATTTTTTTGGTGGAGTCATCTTTTTTTCATTTCTTTGCAAAAAGAAATAAAATGTTGTGTTATGGAGAAGGAACAATCTTTGGATTTTGTTGACGGACAGGCCATGAGCAATGGTGGTGAGGAACTGATGATCTTGCGCATCACGGGTGAGGACCGTCCAGGACTGACGGCAAGCATCATGGACATTCTGGCGAAGTATGACGTGGATATTCAGGACATCGGACAGGCGGACATCCACTCGACCCTCTCGTTGGGCATCCTCATCAGGGTGAATGAGGCGAACTCCGGCTATGTGATGAAGAATCTTCTCTTCAAGGCGAGTGAACTGGGCGTGAACATCCGATTCCAGCCCGTGACGATGGAGGAGTATGAGGCTTGGGTGAAACGCCAAGGCAAGAACCGGTACATCCTGACGGTGCTGGGCAGACGAATCAGGGCAAGGGAGATTGAGGCGGTGAGCCGACTGATTGCCGACCAAGGACTGAACATCGACGGCATCAAGCGTCTGACAGGGCGTGTGAGCATCGCTCATCCGCTGGAACGCACGAGGGCGTGCATCCAGTTCTCCGTGCGCGGCACGCCACGGGACAGGGAGGCGCTGCATGGGGCTTTGCTGAAGATGTCGAGAGAACTGGAGATTGACTGCTCGTTCCAGACGGACGACATGTACCGAAGGATGCGACGGTTGATTTGTTTCGATATGGACTCCACCCTCATCCAGACGGAGGTGATTGACGAGCTGGCAAGGAGGAACGGGGTGTACGACCAGGTTTCTGCCATCACGGCAAGGGCGATGCGAGGTGAGATTGACTTCAAGGAGAGTTTCACGGAGCGATGCAAGCTGCTGAAGGGACTGGATGTGAGCGTGATGCGTGAGATTGCCGAGAACTTGCCTTTCACGGAGGGTGTGGACCGACTGATGTATGTGCTGAAGAAGTATGGCTACAAGATTGCCATCCTGAGTGGTGGTTTCACGTTCTTTGGCGAGTACATCCAGAAGCGATACGGCATCGACTATGTGTATGCCAACGAACTGGAGATTGACGAGACGGGACACCTGACGGGCAACTATGTGGGTGAGATTGTGGACGGGCGTCGCAAGGCTGAGCTGCTGAAGCTGATTGCCCAAGTGGAGAAGGTGGACTTGCAGCAAACCATCGCTGTGGGTGATGGTGCCAACGACCTTCCGATGCTTTCACAGGCGGGTCTAGGCATTGCCTTCCACGCCAAGCCTCGTGTGGTGGCGAATGCACAGCAGAGCATCAACACCATCGGACTGGACGGCGTGCTGTACTTCCTGGGCTTCAAGGACAGCTATCTGGACGAGAAAGCGCAATAGCCAGCCCACTACAACATGAGGAATAAATACTAACGCTAAAACCTATCAATATGAAACTGAGATTATACACTTGTTGCTTTTCACTTTGCACCCTCCTGTTTGCCAGTGCACAGACAGGAGCGGACTTTCTGAAAGCCAGCCAGAAGGCTGACGTGGAAATCGTCTTCGATTTGTCTGACGAAGGTGAAGAATATAAGGTGAACTGGGGTATGGACACCGCTTGGGACTGGGATTTCAACGTGAACCGCGGTGTGGCGCACATCGGCAAGGGCAACTTTGCCACAGGACGCGTGTCGTTCCAACCCCTTGACCTCGTGACCGACAATGGCGACGGCACATACACGCTGTCTGCCCGCCAGCAGAAGAAACTGAAGAAGCGTTGCGACATGATCAAGTTGACAGGCACCAAGGCGGTGAACCTCAACTGCGACCATGAGGCTTTGTTCCGTCCTGCGGATGCCAATGGCAACTATCTGGACACTGACGACAAGGACTACACGGGCAGGAACAACTACAGGGGCAAGCCGCAGGAGTGGTACAAGCTCATCAAGGCGAGTGTGCAATATGTGCAGGCACAAGGGCTGACGGTGGTGAGCGTGTCGCCGTTCAATGAGCCTGACTATGTGTGGGAACAAGCCACCGACGAGGAACAGGCGAAGGCTGATTTCCTGAAGATTGCCAAACTGCTGAAGGCGGATGAGTTCTTCAACGACATCCGCGTCTGTGGCGGCAACACCCTGAACGACGACAAAGCGCTGACTTGGTATTACTACCTGAAGTCTTATCTGGACGAGGGCAACACGCACCAGTTGGCGGGTTCGATGGAAAACTATGCCAGCTTCTTCTCCAGATTGAAGCGAGACAAGAAAGTGGCGACTGCCGACGAGCTGCACAATGTGGGCGAAGCCATCGTGGGCGTGAACTATGGAATGGAGAACGGCATCTGGTGGGGTTTCGACTCGAAGGCAAGAGGTCAGTTCTGCATCGACTCCAACGACGGTGTGCGTCTGGGTTATGGCGAGAACAAGAACGCCTGGACTTGCGGTGCGGTGTATCGCAACAACACGACGGGCGAGGTGCACGGATATCTGGGCTCGTCGGAACGCCAAGCCACGACTTCCACGTTTGCCTTCGTCAGCAAGGACAGGGATGTCTATTTCAACGGCGACGGTCCGACCAGAAGATATGTGTTTGAAGTGCCTGGCGGAACGGGCTATCAGCAAGGACAGATCGGTGCCGAACGACTCTTCGACATCACTTGGGGCGAGGATGTGGCACCCGGTGTGGTGGACGGCACCTATCTCATCGTGAACCAATACAGCGGCAAGGTGCTCACTGGCGCAGGCGACTCGAAAGTGACCACCTCCAACCTGCTCGCATCGGGCACTTCCCAGCAATGGAAGGTGAAGCCAGGATACACCACAGGCGACATCTCTTACTGGTTCATCGACAATGTGACCACCAGCAAGAACTTCCACCTGAACGTGCTGAACCTCGACCTATACGACGGCGCCAACGTCATCTGCTGGCAGGGTGGCAGCAATGGAGACCACTTGCTGGAGGAACAATGGTATGTGAAGTATGCACAGGACGGCTATTACTACATCATCAGCCGCTTGTCGAACAAATATCTCTATTGCACGAACACGGCATCAGGTTCAGAGGTGCGCCTGAAGGAAGGTCCTGCACACAATGCCCGTTCCAAAGCAGCATTCCTGTGGCGCCTTCAACCTGTGGATTCGAAAATTGACACGCGTGCCCCTGCGGCTCCTACAGAGCTGAACTTCCAAGAACAGACAGGAGGCGTGAATCTCTCGTGGAAAGCCCCTGAAGACAATGACGAACTGACTTACATCGTGCTGAGAGCGGAAAGAACGGCTGACGAATACAACACCATCGCCCGAGGCGTTTCAGGCACCAGCTACACGGACAACACAGCGGAGGAAGGCGTGCGTTATTACTACAAGGTGAAGGCGGTCGATTATGCAGGCAACCGCTCCAAGGCATCCGAAGAGGTGGTCACCAGCATTGAAGCACCTGTGGTAGAAAAGAATGCCAATCAGGGTACGTGGTACGACATGAACGGACTTCCTGCCACACCTGTCACCCGAGGAATTCTGATTCAGGAGGGCAAGAAAGTGCTCCAAAGACCCTGATGGGAACGAATGAGTTCCACGAGTGAATGAAAAGGAGGTCCCTACATATCATCATGCTGTTGTGTGCCATCACCTGTGGTGCGCAACAGTATGTGTTTTCCACTCTTGACACCGCTGACGGACTCAGCGACAATTTCGTCTTTCATGTGATGCAACTCCACGACGGTAGGATTGTCGCCACCACCCAAAACAGCATCGACCTGTGGAACGGGAAGGATTTTCAACACATTCGGAAGGACTCCCTTTCTTCTACGCCTTTGCCTGGTTATCAAGGTGCTTATCATGTGTATGCCGATCAGCACAACCGCCTGTGGGTGAAGGATTATCAACGACTCTGGTGCTACGATGCTCAACTGAATCTCTTGCAGGACTGTCTGCCCGACAGTGCAGATGATGTATTTGTGGATGACCAGGGAGAGGTTTATTTCGTGCAACAAGACTCGACGGACATGCTGTTCGATTTGAAGCGCATGGATGGTAAGCTCTACCTCTTCTATGCCAGCGGAACGGTGCGATGTAGCGAGAAGGGAAAGGAGCTATATGCCAACACAGCCAGCATGCTCGACTCGACAGCACAGACCTCACTCGTGGTGGCAGACACACTCCGAGGAAAATTCTATCAGTTAGTGGATGGAAGACTCTGTCTGGAATTCGACACCCACACTCGCGTCTGGACAGAATTGTTCCGTTCAGAGAGACTCTACACCATCGCCCTTACAGACCCCAACACAGCATTCATTGTCAGTCACGAAGGACTCTGGCGACTCGACCTCATCTCACGCAAGGCAGAACGGTTGGATCAGGTGCAGATGGTCGACGGGAATCACCTTTCCTCCAGCCGCATCAACACCGTCTTCACCGACCGTGAGGGAACCGTGTGGCTCGGAACATACGACCACGGTCTGCTGCGAGGAGTTCAACCCACCCCTTGGTATCAAACCCCTTGGGCATACCTCGGTTATGGCATTATCGGCATCGGACTTTTCCTCGTTCTCTTCCTTCTTTATCAGCGCAAGAACTCTTCCAAGCCTCAGACAGAAGAGCACGAAGAGCTTCAACCCCAAGAATCCGTGTCGGAGGAATATGCAGACCTGATGAAACGTGCCACCCTCTTGGTGGAACAGAACCTCGCCACACCTGGCTACACGGTGGAACGATTGGCGCAAGACCTCTGCATGGATCGCACGGGACTCTACAAGAAGATGATGGCAGCTATTGACAAGACCCCCACCGCCTTCATCCGCAACATCCGGCTGACCCATGCTGCCCAACTCATCCGCGAAGGGAAACTGACCATGAACGAGGTGGCGGAACAAACAGGATTCAGCTCCGCGAGCTACATGGCACGATGCTTCCAGGAGGAATGGAACAAGAAACCCAGCGAACTGCGTGAATCCTGACTAATTAGGGGAAAATCAACCATTGTGTTCTGTTGATTCAACAATAGTGTTGTAACTGCGTGGCTGAAAACCCATACCTTTGCACTCAGATTTATTTTACTTTTTCCAAGAAACCTAAACAAACATGAAAAGAACATTATGGTTAGCTTTGGCTTTCGTAGGCATGAGTGCCGCGAACGCACAGACAGTGGAGTTCTATACTCCCCGCACCGTCCGTATCGTGAAAGATAACGGCAAGAAGGTTGAGAAGAAATCATTGGTGGTCATCGCCTCACCAGAGCAAGTGAAGGTGAGCCAATCGAAACAAGGCAATGCCACCATCTACAAGTCATCGGCACTGACGGTGACGGTGGAGAATGGCAAAGTGTCTTTTGCCGACAACAAAGGTAACCTCCTCACTCGTGAGGGCGATTGTGCTTTCACGCCCATCACCAAAGGTCCTGACACAGATGCCTACAAGGTGAAGCAGACTTTCTCGGTGGACAGCGACGAGGGTATCTACGGCGTGGGACTCTTGCAGAACGGCAAGATGAGCCAACGGGGTGAGAACCGCCGTATGGAACAGAGCAATCTGGAGGACTTTGCCCATTTCTACCAGACCATCAAGGGTTATGGCATCTACTGGGACAACTACTCCCCCACCCGTCTGGTCACTCCCGCTGAAGGTCAGGCAGGCAACATCGAACTGGAGTCGGAAGTGGGCAAGATGGTGGATTACTATTTCATGTATGGTGGCGATGCCGACGGTGTGATTGCCGAGATGCGCCACCTCTCTGGCGAAGTGCCCATGCTGCCCCTCTGGACTTATGGTTTCCATCAGTGCCGCGAGCGTTACAAGTCTCAGCAGGAACTGCTCGAGGTGGTGCACAAATATCGTGACCTGAAGATTCCTTTCGACGGTATCATTCAGGACTGGCAGTACTGGGGCAGCAACTACAACTGGAACGCGATGGAGTTCCTCAACCCCGACTTTGACCGCGCTCAGGACATGATCAACGAGGTGCACAAGCAGAACGCCCACATGAGCATCAGCATCTGGGCTTCCTTCGGTCCTGAGACCAAGGCGTTCAAGGAAATGAAGCCCAAGGGTCTCATGCTCGACTTCGACACTTGGCCTCAGAGCGGACTCCCTCAGTGGCCTCCACGCAGAGACTACCCCAGCGGCGTGCGTTGCTACGACGTCTATAGCAAGGAGGCTCGTGACATCTATTGGAACAACCTCTCTCGTCTGCACAAGATGGGTATTGACGCTTGGTGGATGGACTCCACTGACCCCGACCAAATGGACTTGACCGAGGAACAGCGTGACCAGCCTACGGCAATGGGTTCTTATCGTAGTGTTCGCAACGCCTTCCCATTGATGACGGTGGGTGGTGTGTATGACAGCCAACGTGCCGTGGATGACAGCAAGCGCGTCTTCATCCTCACCCGTTCCTACTTCGCCGGTCAGCAACGCTATGGTGCCAACACCTGGAGTGGTGACATCAGCTCTTCGTGGGACACTTTCCGCAAGCAAGTGCCTATCTGCCTGAACTACACGCTGACTGCCAACCCCAACGTGAATGCAGACATTGGTGGTTTCTTTGCAGGGTCATACAGTACACAAGGTCACAACTCAGCCACTCGCAACCCACAGTTCCAGGAACTCTATGTGCGCTGGATGCAGTTTGGTGCGTTCACCCCGATGATGCGTAGTCACGGAGCCGACATCTACCGTGAACTTTACTATTTCGGCAAGCAGGGTGAACCCGTCTATGATGCGCTGGTGGATGCCGTGAAACTCCGTTACCGTTTCCTCCCATACATCTACAGCCAGTCTTGGCAGGTCACCAAGAACAACGACTCGTTCATGCGCGCCCTCTTCATGGACTTCAAGGCTGACAAGCAGACTTGGAACAACAACCGCCAATATCTGTTCGGACACAATGTCCTCGTCTGCCCCGTCGTTGACCCACTCTACACACAGGAGAAGATTGTGAAGACTGACCCGATGTCGGGTTGGGACCGACAAAACCTGAAGCGTGAGACTTATGCGAACGTGGACTGGAAAGAGAACAAGACCTTCAGCGTCTATTTGCCAGCAGGCGCACAGTGGTACGACTATTGGACAAATGCCAAGCTGAATGGTGGTCAGACCATCACGGCTTCCGCTCCGCTCAGCCACTCTCCGCTCTACATCAAGGCGGGTTCCATCCTGCCTCTGGGTCCCGATGTGCAGTATGCCAACGAGAACAAGTTCGACAACCTTGACCTCGTGGTCTATCCCGGTGCCGACGCTTCCTTCACCCTCTACGAAGACGAAGGCGACAACTACAACTATGAGAAGGGACAGTACAGCACCATCTCCCTCACTTGGAATGACCGTGCCAAGACCCTCACCATCGGCAAGCGAACGGGTTCATTTGAAGGAATGCCCGCCTCTCGCACCTTCCACGTGAAAGTGGCTGGTGGTGCAGAGAAATCTGTCACTTATAGCGGCAAAAACGTGAGTGTGAAATTGTAAACAGCAATGATGGTCTTTTCGCGTTGGAACGGAAAGACCATCACACATAAAAAAAGCAACCGCGACGTCCAGAAGGATGCCGCGGTTGTTGTTCTTGGATGTCCGATTACTTGCGGAGACCAAGCTTCTTGATGATTGCACGATAGCGCTCGATGTCCTTTCTCTTGAGGTAAGAGAGGAAACGACGACGCTGACCCACGAGCTGTACAAGTGCACGGTTGGTTACGTGATCCTTGTGGTTAGCCTTCACGTGCTCAGTCAAGTGCTGAATACGATAAGTGAGAAGTGCAATCTGGCTCTCGCAAGAACCAGTGTCTGTGGCAGAAGCGCCATACTCGGCAAAAATCTCTGCCTTCTTTGCTGAATCTAAATACATAATTAAATGTGAATAATAAATGAATAATGTGTTATCTAACGCGCCAACATCTTTTCAGCCAGATAGATGGCTCGTCAGAAATCGGGTGCAAAGGTACGAAGAAATGAACAAAGAACCAAATTTTATTCAATCTTTTTAAAAATGGGGGAGGCTTCCGAATCACCAATCTCTACTCTCATAGTCCGCTTGGCACTTTCTGGTAGTCCGCTTGGCTTGGACTCCCCTTCCGCTTGGCTCGGACTCCGAAAAGGGTAAGTTACCCACCATTTTATTTGCCACTCTTAGGCGCAGCCTTCCACAAATGCTTGGAACTTTTTTGATGGAAAACAAAAAAGTTGTGGAAATATTTTGTGGAGATGAAAAAAGGTGCTACCTTTGCAACACGAGAACCCGCCAAGCCTCTCTACGATGCTTAAATCGGCGGGTCGTTTTATTATATTATGGCACGATATTCAAAATCATATTCGTCACCAGCCCAATTGGTATCGCTGTTGCAATCTCGTGGACTTTTCATCGAGAATGCAACAAGAACAGAGAATTATCTTCGCCATATCGGCTATTACAGATTCAGCGCTTATCTTTATCCTCTTCTGACAACACCAAAGGAAAATCATGTTTTCAAGTCTGGTGCCACGTTCAATCAAGCCTTGAACATGTACCGTTTTGACAGACATTTGCGGCTGTTGATGTTCAACGAAATTGAGAAGATTGAGGTGTGGTCGTGCGTAGCACCATTGTCAACATAACGAGCCGCGAGACAGGTAATTTGTTCTGGATGACCGATCCGTCATGTTTCTATAATGCCCATGCCTTTGCAAAGACAAAACAGCTCATAGATACAGAACTGACAAAGTCGCGAGAGGACTTTATCGAGCATTTCCGCAACACCTATTCAGATTCATATCCTCCCGCTTGGATGTTGGCAGAGATTCTTCCCTTGGGCGTGCTGACAAAGATATACGACAACATCAAGAGTAACCAGATTCGAAAGAAGATAGCTCAAGAGTTCTCATTAGGCATACCTGTTTTCAATTCATGGATGACAATCATTACGGTTGCCCGAAATAATTGTGGTCATCATGCCCGCGTATGGAACCGTACATTTGCATTGCAAGTGCTTACTCAGCGGCGAATGACCCAACCTTGGATTACTATTCCAGTCAACCAACGTAAAGCCTATTTCAGTCTTTGCATCATCAAGTTTTTTCTGAACATCATTTCTCCCAATAATGACATGAAAGCAAAGATAGATGCACTTCTTGCCAACTATCCAGCCATTGATACCGCAGCTATGGGCTTTCCCCTTGGCTGGGAGAACGAGCCTTTATGGCAATAATAAATTCCCCCATACGCCTCCAGTCCCCAAATCATCAGAGTTGGAGGCGTTTTTTATTCCTTCCCACCTTTTTTCGTTATTATTTTATTGAAGGGAATCATTCCTTCGGTGTTTCGTATCTGTAGGTTAGAGCTCGACGAAGTCAATTAATTCAAATCATCGAATGAATTAACTCTAACGATGAAATGAATTAACTCAACGTTTTTTGTCATTCTTTTACAAATCTCCTAGCATATACTTTTCACAAGCCTTGTGAAAAACACATTTTTATCGTAAAATATTTGGAAAAATTCGGAAAATGTTGTTAATTTGCAATCGTAACAAAAACCAACATGCCTATGGGCTGAGATAATTTATAATAAAGGACATATAGGATGAACATCCACTTTTGGATTCTTGTTATCTGAAAATCGGCAAAATTGAAAGATAACTGCAAGAGCTGAAGTAGATAGTTCACGCCAAAGGGCGTGGGCATTTGCTCGTTTAAGCAGTTAAGGTGTTTGCCGATACCTCAGATAACGTAGACGAAGTAAATTGTCCACGTTTTCTTTTTGTACTATCAACTGAGAGAACATGTATTTTAATAATCAATCTTTAAAACCTCAAATTTATGACTAAAATCGCAAAAACAATTTCTGGTTCCACAACAATTAAAAGTGTGGATGACTTTTACAATTTTTTAAATGGAATCATTACAAAATATGGTTCAGGGTTTACCATTTGTTTTAATGACCTTCAAGTCCCTCAATCTTTATATTATTGGGATAAGGAGTCATTAGTAAACGATGACGGCTTTGTTTTCTTCAATCTTACAGATAAGAGTGAAAAAGAAGATCCTTATTGTAATGTCTATATTGTAGATTTTATTAAGGAAATTGAGAATTCTCAGATAAGTAGACAAACATTTCTTTTTTTTCACCTGGAAGGTACTGATAAATTATATTACGTGAATCCTAATTATCTTATCGATGAAAAATACGGGCGTATTACGATGCATGTTACATCATGTTAGTATAAAATAGTAACTTAACCACAATAGAAAAAATACATTATACAATGAAAAAAACAAAATTATTTCTTTTATGTTGCTTTTACATGGTTACTAATACCATGTTTAGCAGCATTTTTACGGTTGATGGTATTAAATACCAGACACTCACAACGACAACCGTTCAAATATCTTCATACGAAACATTGCCTAGTCCAGATTTTACTATTTCTTCAAAAGTAAGATATGGAGGGAAAAATTATCAAGTGGTTAAAATAAGTTGGGAGGCATTCCGCAACTGTACTACACTAGTTTCTGTCACAATAGAAAAAGGTATCACAGACATAGACGAACGTGCATTTACGAGTTGCAATAATTTGAAAAAAGTTACATTGCCTGAGGGAATAAAAACTTTAAAAAAAAGTGCCTTTAGCTTTTGTGGCAACCTAGTATCAATAAACCTACCCTCAACACTTATAGAGATAGGAGAGGGTTGCTTCTATAAGTGCAATAATCTTCAAAGTGACATGATTATTCCAAGTGGAGTTAGTAAGATAGAGAACGAAACTTTTTTTGAGTGTAATAGAATCACAAAAATTAGTTTACCTGAAACTATTACTGAAATAGGGTGGGGATCATTCCAAAATTGTTATGAGTTAAAAGAGATAAATATACCATCTTCTGTACATAATATAGGATCAGATGCTTTTGAGAATTGTCGTAAAATTAAAACGATTATTATTCCCAATGGAGTAAAACTGATTAGTTCAGGTCTTTTTAGTGGTTGTAATAGTTTAAAAAGTGTTCAAATACCCGCATCCGTGAACAGCATTGACGCTGGTGCTTTCAGTGGTTGTAGTAGCCTTGCATCCATCCAGATTCCCACCTCTGTGAATAATATTGGGGGCGGTGCTTTCCATAGTTGTAGTAGCCTTACATCTGTTTCTATCCCAGACAATGTTCTTTCTATGGGGAATGGTGTTTTCGGTCACTGTAAAAATTTGCAAACGGTCAACATTTCTTCCAAATCACAAATTTTGACCATTGGTTCATCTGCTTTTTCGGAATGTTCAAGTTTAACTTCTATCTATATTCCTAAAGGCGTGGATTTAGTTAATGATGATTCTTTTGAAGGTTGTATGAACCTTTCAGTTTACAATGTGCATCCAGAGAATGATACGTATACGGCAGTAGAAGGTGTACTCTTTAAAAAAGACAAGAAACAGCTTCTCGCGTATCCTCCTGCTAAGAAAGGCGCCCAATATGTTGTGCCTACAGGAGTGGAGGAAATTGCAAATAACGCTTTTAGAAATACAAAAATTGAAAAGGTCTCTCTCCCCAATACTCTGAAAAAAATTGGAGAGAATGCTTTTTATGGAACTAGCCTGATGTATGTAACTATTCCTAAAAACGTGGAAGAAATCGGGAACAATGCTTTTTCTTATTGCAATAAACTAGATGCTGTCATGGCGTTAAATAACACACCGCCTGACATCTATAGCCAAACTTTCAAATATAGTGGCGACATCATGCTGTTTCTGGATGAAGCTAACTTGAACACATATAAGAACGCTTTTTATTGGCGAGATTTCAAATGGATTGTTGGCTTCCCCACAAACCAATTAAAAGAAGATCTGTTGTACCCTACAACTATAAATGTTCTAAATGTCTCATGTGAATATGGTGATGTACGTCCTATCATCAAATATACAGCAACTGGAGGCTATTTCGAAGGTGAGCCTGAAATATATGATTATGCTGGGATGGACTTGACGACACAAGAATGGCCCTTATATATTTATCAAGGAACTGTAAGTAAAAAAAATCTCACACTGATTGGTGGAACTCTAACCATCAAAAAAGCACCGTTGATAGTTGGAGTGGAAGATGTTACAATTGCTGCAGGCGACGCCATTCCTAATTTCACTTTAACCTACAAAGGACTCAAAAACAATGATGTAGCTTCTTCTATTTTTATTCAAAAGCCAATCGTTACAACAACAGCAACCAGTAAATCTCCTGTTGGCACTTATCCTGTAACTGTTGGTGGTGGTAAGACTTTCAACTACGAACTAAGCTACACAAGCGGAAAATTAACAATTACACCTTCTAATGAGATTTCTGATATTCCTGAAAGTGATGTCCAACAACCTGTCTATGATTTACAAGGTCGCCGCATTGAACATGTCACAGAGAAGGGAGTATACATTACAACCAATGGCAAGAAGATTTATGTGAAGTAATCCTTATAAACTATCAATAAATGAAGGTGGGCACATCAAGTGCTCACCTTCGTTTTGTATCCCTGAAAATTGTGAACTTTTGCAAGGCACGCTTATTTTTATTTTTCAGAGGTTATTGGGAAATAAGGCACGAGTATTGAACAGCAGAGGCGGGTTATTTGGAAGTCCGGAGCAAGCGGAAGGGGAGTCCGAGCCAAGCGGACTACCAGAGAGTGCCAAGCGGACTCCAAAAGCCCCCGACGTACACGTTTAAAAACAACACCGTTGTTTTGCCTTTCCTACACCGATGTTTTGATGAAACAACGCCGTTGTTTTAAATTGGTGCCGGCAAAGCATCAAAGAGGCGGCGGCAAAAGGGTGCTTTGCCGTCGGCTCTTTAAAAGAGGGCTAATTTTAACGAAAAAAACATTTTCCCTTAAGGGCTACAAAATTTTCCCTTAAGGGGAACAATTTTTTGCTGCCTAACTGGGAAAAACTTTTTCCCTCACTGGGGCGCAAGTTTTTCCCCACTGGGAAGACAGAATTGTAGAATTTTTTCAAGAAACACCTAACACTTACCTTTTAATTGACCAATTGGATGGTTCTTAGGATATTACGTTTTCAAACACCTACCTCAACACTTAACCAACACTTACCTAACACTTACCTCTTGAGATTGTACAGAACAGATGACACATGGAAATAAGTGCAAGTGTTACCTCGAGGAGGGTACAAAACCACCGTTGGCTACGCCGAAAGTAGGCTGCACCTCGGAAATAAAAGAAAAAAGGGATTTTCTCTTTGTATTTCGCTCGGTTTGCACTACCTTTGCACCCGTTTTCAATCAATAAGTATGCAGGATATTAGAAACATTGCGATTATCGCACACGTTGACCACGGAAAAACGACGCTGGTCGATAAGATGTTGCTTGCCGGAAACCTTTTTCGTGAGAATCAGCAGACAGGCGACTTGATTTTGGACAATAATGAATTGGAACGTGAACGTGGTATCACGATTTTGTCTAAGAATGTCTCCATCAATTATAAAGGTACAAAGATTAACGTCATCGACACCCCAGGACACTCGGACTTCGGTGGCGAGGTGGAACGCGTGCTGAATATGGCAGATGGTTGCATCCTCTTGGTGGATGCCTTTGAAGGTCCGATGCCTCAGACACGTTTTGTATTGCAGAAAGCATTGGAGATTGGACTGAAGCCTGTGGTCGTGGTGAACAAAGTGGACAAACCCAACTGTCGTCCTGAAGAAGTGTACGAGATGGTGTTTGACCTGATGTTCTCACTCAACGCAACTGAAGACCAGCTGGACTTCCCTGTGGTGTATGGTTCTGCCAAGCAGGGATGGATGGGTCCTGACTACAAGACTCCGACGGATGGCATCACCTATCTGTTGGACGTGATTCTCGACACGATTCCTGCTCCAGAGCAATTGGAGGGTTCACCTCAGATGCTGATCACGTCATTGGATTATTCCACCTATACGGGACGTATTGCTGTGGGTCGTGTGCATCGTGGCACGCTGAAAGCAGGTCAGAACATCACGATTGTACATCGCAATGGCAGCAGCGAGAAGACAAAAATCAAGGAATTACATACATTTGAGGGCATGGGACACCGAGCTACAGATTCCGTCAGCTCTGGTGACATCTGTGCGGTGATTGGTTTGAGCAACTTTGAGATTGGCGACACCATCTGCGACTTCGAGGAACCAGAGGCTTTGCCCACCATCTCGATTGATGAGCCAACGATGTCCATGCTCTTCACCATCAACAACTCACCCTTCTTCGGCAAGGAGGGCAAGTTCTGCACAAGCCGCCACATTGGCGACCGTCTGTACAAGGAGTTGGAGAAGAACCTGGCGCTGCGTGTGGAGACGAAAGAGGGAACGACTGACCAGTGGATTGTGAGTGGACGTGGTGTGCTCCACCTGTCTGTGCTGATTGAGACGATGCGTCGTGAAGGCTATGAGTTGCAGGTGGGTCAGCCTCAGGTGATTTTCAAGGAAATCAATGGTGTGAAGTGTGAGCCTGTGGAGGAACTGACCATCAACGTTCCTGAAGAGTTCTCCAGCAAGATGATTGATATGGTGACTCGTCGCAAGGGTGAAATGGTCAGCATGGAAGCTCAGGGTGATCGTGTGAACATCGAGTTTGAGATTCCTTCCCGTGGCATCATCGGTCTGCGCACCAATGTGCTCACCGCCAGTCAGGGTGAAGCCATCATGGCACACCGTTTCAAGAATTACCAGCCCTTCAAGGGAGAACTGACCCGTCGCACGAATGGTTCCTTGATTGCACTGGAGAGTGGAACGGCTTTCGCTTACGCCATCGACCACTTGCAGGATAGAGGCAAGTTCTTCATCTTCCCACAAGACACCGTGTATGCAGGTCAGGTGGTAGGTGAGCACGTTCATGAGATAGACCTCGTCATCAATGTGACCAAGGCAAAACAATTAACTAATGTACGCGCGAGTGGAACAGACGAAAAGGCACACATCATTCCTCCCGTGCAACTCTCATTGGAAGAAGCATTGGAATACATCAAGGCGGACGAGTATGTGGAGGTGACTCCCAAGAGCATGCGCATTCGCAAAATCATTCTCGACCACCTCGAAAGAAAGCGTGCCAATCGTGAAGAATAACTTTTGCAAAGCAGAGAGATAAAAAAGGGGTCTTTTCGTGCAATAAATGCACAAAAATATACCCCTTGTGCAGAAAATCTTCTTTTTATGGAAATATTTTTGCAGAAATCAAAGAATTATTCCTACCTTTGCAGCGGAAATTGTAATAACGCGACTAAATAGAAAATAATCATTAACATTTTAAACATTTAAGATTATGTCTGAAATTGAATCAAGAGTAAAATCTATCATCGTTGAGAAGCTCAACGTTGACGAAGCAGAAGTAAAGCCAGAAGCAAGTTTCACTAACGACCTCGGTGCTGACTCATTGGATACAGTAGAGCTCATCATGGAGTTCGAGAAGGCTTTCGGTATCAATATTCCTGACGATCAGGCTGAAAAGATCGCTACTGTTGGCGACGCTATTGCTTACATCGAGCAGAACGCTAAGTAAATTATGGAATTAAAGAGAGTTGTTGTAACAGGTATTGGCGCACTGACTCCACTTGGCAACACTGCTGAGGAGTCTTGGGAGAACCTCAAGGCTGGTAAGAGCGGCGCTGGTCCTATTACTCATTTCGACGCTTCACAGTTCAAGACTCAGTTCGCATGCGAAGTGAAAGGTTTTGACTCTGCTGCTTTCATTGATCGCAAGGAAAGCCGCAAGATGGACCTTTACACTCAGTATGCGCTTGCAGCAGCCAAGATGGCCATCGACGATTCTGGTATGGATCTCGAAGCTGTTGACAAGAACGAAATCGGAGTTGTGCTCGGTGTAGGTATCGGTGGTATCAAGACTTTCGAAGAGGAGGCAGGCAACTATGCCATCAATGGTCCTCAGCTCGGTCCTAAGTTCAATCCATTCTTCATTCCGAAGATGATTGCGGATATCGCTTCTGGTCACATTGCCATCCAGTATGGATTCCGTGGTCCTAACTACACAACAACTTCCGCATGTGCATCTTCTTCAAACGCACTTGCCGATGCTTTCAACCTCATCCGTCTCGGAAAGGCTAATGCAATCGTAACAGGTGGTGCGGAAGCAGCTATCTGGGCGTCTGGTGTAGGTGGTTTCAATGCCATGAAGGCAATTTCCACTCGCAACGAAGAACCTGAGAAGGCAAGCCGACCATTCAGTGCAAGCCGTGACGGCTTCGTCATGGGCGAGGGTGCAGGCATCCTGATTCTTGAAGAACTGGAGCACGCAAAGGCTCGCGGTGCTAAGATTTATGCTGAGATGATTGGTGCAGGCATGTCTGCCGATGCATACCACATCACAGCCACTCACCCTGAGGGTCTTGGTGCAAAGCTCGTGATGGAGCGCGCACTCAAAGACGCTGGAATCAAGCCAGAGGATGTTGATTACATCAACGTTCACGGTACTTCCACTCATGTGGGTGACATTTCTGAGGCTAAGGCCATCAAGGAAGTGTTTGGCGACGCAGCTTACAAGCTGAACATTAGCTCAACGAAGTCTATGACTGGTCACCTTCTCGGTGCTGCCGGTGCAGTTGAGGCAATGATCAGTGTCCTTGCAGTCAAGAACGACATTGTACCTCCAACCATCAACCACGCTGAAGACGATCAGGATCCTGAAATTGATTACAACCTCAATTTCACGTTCAACAAGGCTCAGCAGCGCACGGTGCGTGTTGCCCTCAGCAACACATTCGGCTTCGGCGGTCACAATGCCAGCGTTATATTCAAGAAATATCAGTAATCTTGGGAGTCCATCCCGAGAACTTTACCTAAGGTTCAAGTGATTGCGGATTTCATAGATAAAATAAGGCTTCTTTTCGTTCGCGAGAAGAAGCCTTTTTTGCGCCTCAAGTCTATCCTTGGATTTTACCCTCGCAACATCAAGCTGTATCGCTTGGCGTTGCTCCACAAGTCGATGGCTGTTCGTGAGCACGAAACACACCTGATCAACAACGAACGGCTTGAGTTTTTGGGTGATGCGATATTAGGAGCCATTGTGGCAGACATTCTCTACAAACAATACAGCAATCAGCGGGAAGGTTTCCTCACCAATTTGCGTAGCAACATTGTCTGTCGGAATTCGCTGAATAGAATCTCCCAAGATTTAGGCTTGGACAAGCTTATTCGTCATGCAGGTGCCATCACCACGGGTCACAACAGTTTCATGAGTGGTAATGCCCTTGAGGCATTTGTGGGCGCCATCTATCTCGATCGTGGCTACAGATACTGCTATCGTTTCGTGGAGCAGCAGATATTCCAGAAGCACCTGGATATAGAGTCCATTGCCAAACAAGACAGGAACTACAAGAGCACCTTGATCGAATGGTGTCAGAAGAATCAATACAAGTTTGAATTCTCTCAGCAAGAATCACGCGACGAACAGAATGTGCCCGTCTTCCATTCCAGTGCCCTTGTCGAAGATATTCCTTGTGGAACAGGCGATGGCTACAGCAAGAAAGAAAGCGACCAAAATGCTGCCCATCAGGCACTCAAGCGACTCAAACGCGATAAAGACCTGCTGGCTGGCATTCAAAATGCAAGAACCAAAAGAGGAAACGGAAATAACACTTAAATTCCCTACCGTTGGCTTCGCCGAAAGTAGCCTGCACCTCGACAATAAAAAAGAAAAAGGGATTTTCTTTTTGTATTGTGCTCACTTAATCGTACCTTTGTACCTAAATTCAGACATTGCAATGAATACGACCGGTTTCCTCAATAAAATTTATTTCTCCCGCAGACAGAAACAGTTGGAGAAATATACCACCCATGCAAAGGATTTGCAACTCAAGATTTTCCGTCACCTGATTCGTCAGGGACAAAAGACTGCATGGGGTACGGAACATCACTACGACCAGATTAGCTCCTATGAGCAGTTCTGTCAGCAGGTGTCGGTGAACACCTACGAAGAACTGAAGAGCTACATCCAAAGGATGCGTGAAGGAGAGGCTGACATCCTCTGGCCAGGCGTAGTGCGTTGGTATGCCAAATCATCTGGAACCACCAACGACAAGAGCAAGTTTATTCCCGTGAGTGGCGAGGGACTCAAGAACATCCATTATCGGGGTGGTACAGATTGTATCGTGAGCTACCTGCACATCAACCCCAAGAGCAAGTTCTTCTCTGGCAAGAGCCTCATTCTTGGAGGTAGCCATGCGCCCAACCTCAACACCCCCAACAGTTTGGTAGGCGACCTGAGTGCCATCCTGATTGAGAATATCCCATCAGCTGCAAAAGTCATTCGTGTGCCCAAGAAGAAGATTGCTCTCCTGAGCGATTTCGAGGAGAAGCGCGACAAGATTGCAAGGGCAGCGATGGATATGAACATCACCAACATCAGTGGTGTGCCATCTTGGATGCTCAGTGTCTTGAACCGAGTGATGGAACTGAAAGGCGTGGACCGTCTTGACGAAGTGTGGCCCAACCTCGAGGTGTTCTTCCACGGAGGCGTGGCTTTCACCCCTTATCGTGAACAATACAAGAACATCATCGGATTGCCCAATATGCACTACATGGAGACCTACAACGCCAGCGAAGGCTTCTTTGGCTTGCAGAACGACCTCTCCGACCCCAATATGCTCCTGATGATAGACTACGGCGTATTCTACGAGTTCTGTCCAATGGACAACCTCGACTCCAACGGCTATCCTATCGACGAGAGCAAGATTGTTCCTCTCTGGGAGGTAGAGACAGGCGTCAACTACGCAATGATCATCAGCACCAGCTGCGGACTTTGGCGATACCTCATTGGCGACACCGTCAAATTCTCTCAGAAAGACCCCTACAAGTTCTCCATCACAGGACGCACCAAGCATTTCATCAACGCCTTTGGTGAAGAGCTGATTGTGGACAATGCTGAGAAGGGACTCTTGCAAGCTTGTGTGGCAACAGGTGCACAAGTGAAGGACTACACGGCTGCCCCCATCTTTATGGATAGCAACGCCAAGTGCCGCCACCAATGGATCATCGACTTCGCGAAGGCACCAGCCTCCGTCGACGAGTTTGCTGCCATTCTTGACCGTTCCCTTCAAGCCATCAATTCCGACTATGAAGCCAAGCGTCACAAGGACATCACCCTTCAACCGCTGGAAATCATTGTCGCCAAACCTGGACTCTTCGACGAATGGCTCAAGGGTAAGGGAAAGCTCGGTGGTCAACACAAGATACCTCGCCTCAGCAATTCTCGTCAATACATCGAGGAGCTCCTCCAGATGAACCAATGAAACGAACCTCGTTCTATACACTTCACACCCTCATGATAGCAGCAATCCTGCTGCTATTCTTGGCTTGTGCCCGCATTGGTTCTCCCGATGGTGGTCCTTACGACGAGACCCCTCCCAAGGTGATGCACACCTCGCCCAAATTTGGTGCTGCCAATGAGAAGAACGTGAAGCGAGTGACGATTGAGTTCGATGAAATCGTAAAGATAGAGAATGCCTCCGAAAAGGTGGTCATCTCGCCCCCTCAAATCCAGCAACCAGAGATTGAAGCCAATGGGCGACGCATCACCGTCACCCTGCTGGATTCCCTCAAGCCCAATATGACCTACACGATAGATTTCGCCGACGCCATTGTTGACAACAACGAAGGCAATCCCTATGGCGACTATGCCTTCACCTTCTCCACAGGCGAACAGGTAGATACTTTCCAAGTGTCAGGTCACGTACTGAACGCTGAGAACCTCGAACCCATCAAGGGAATGTTGGTCGGACTCTACAAAGTGGACTCCCTTCAGGTTTTGCCTGATTCCGTCTTCCGCACCCAACCTTTCGAGCGCATCTCCCGCACAGACAGTCGTGGGCATTTCGTAGTCAAAGGTCTTGCCCCTGGACACTATCGTGCCTTTGCCCTCAAGGATTTGAACCAAAACTACATCTACGACCAACGTGCCGAAGCCGTCGCTTTCTCCGACCGCCTTCTCAGCACCTCCAGTCGTCCCGATATCCGCCCCGATACCATCTGGCACGATAGCATCCACTACGATTCTATCGTCTATACGCCATATACCCACTACTATCCCGACGATATCGTGCTGACCGCTTTTGAGTCAGCCCTCCAAGACCGTCACTTGCTCAAGAGCGAACGCCCTATCCTCCAGCAGTTCTCGCTCTACTTCACGGCAGGCAGCGACACCTTGCCTCGTATTACTGGATTGAACTTCGATGCAAAAGATGCTTTCCTCGTGGAAGCCAGCCAGCATAACGATTCTCTCGACTACTGGATCAAGGATTCCCTCATCTACAACTTAGACACGCTTCAAATCCAGTTGGATTTCTTCGAGACCGACACTACGGGCAACTTGTCCATCACCACCGACACCTTGAGACTTGTCTCCAAGATTTCCAAGGAACGTCTTGCCCGTGAGTATCAGGAAGCGATGGAAGAATGGGCGAAAGAGTACAAGCAGCAAGTGAAAGCGGAACGTCGTGCCGCCCAAAAAGCCGAGAAGGAGAACGAGAAAGAGCAAGAGGTGAAGGAGAGCAAGCAAGACAAGAAGAAGAAAAAGAAAGACGATGACGAGATAGAGATTCCGCCATTGCCCGAGGAGTTCCTCTCTTACAAGATCAACAACCTCCAGTCGATGGACCCCGACAAGAATATCGACTTTGTCTTTGAGGAACCACTCGAAACCGTTGATTTTTCCAAGATACATTTCAGCATGAAGGTGGACACCCTTTTCCAGCCAGCCAAGTTCCTTTTCCGACAAGTGCCTGGCAAGCTCAAGACCTACCGTCTTTATGCAGAGTGGGAAGCAGACTCCACCTATCAGGTAGAAATCGACACCGCTGCCTTCATCAACATCTACGGCAAACGTAGCGAAGCTCTCAAGCGAACGATTCGTATGCGCTCGCTTGACTCCTACTCCACCCTCTTCGTTGCCTTGCAGGGAAGCTGGGACGATGCCATCGTGGAATTGCTCTCTGGCTCCGACAAAGTGGTCAAGAGCATCAAGGCAACCAACGGACACGCCGACTTCTATTTCCTCGCTCCAGGCACCTACTACCTGCGCCTCTTCCGCGATCTCAACGACAATGGTGTTTGGGACACAGGCGACTACGACCTGCATCTCCAGCCCGAGCCTGTTTATTATTACCCAGATGGCCTCACGCTCAAGGCACAATGGGAAATCACCCAGAACTGGAATCCTACCGCCCTGCCGCTGGCAAAGCAGAAACCGCAGAAAATCACCAAGCAGAAGCCAGACAAGGAAAGGACTATCAGGAACCGGAACGCTGACAGGAAAAAGCGATAAGGACAGAAACAACAAAGAGGCAGTCAAACGACCGCCTCTTTTTATTTGTTGATAGCTTGGCTATCACGCCATCTTATTTCAAGCTCAAGAGCAATTTCTCGAGGGCTGCACGACGTTCCTTCCAAGTCTTGTAGTCAGAAGCCTTGAGGACATGAACTGTCTTCGATTCAATGAATTTCTTACTTGCATCCGCATCCGAAATCAAGTGGAAAGACTTGATCTTGCCTTCTGCGAGGAGTTTGTCAGAAATCAGGTTGGCTCCACCGACTTTGAACCAGCTCTCCATCGTGTCATCCTTGCCTGGCACCAAGAAGATGATGCCACCGTCAGCTGCTGAGATGGAGGGAACATAGGTGGCTGTATTCTGGTTCCAATCATGAGCGATTGTGCCGAACTTGATGTTGCCCAGCTTCTGTACATCGTATGGGTTGTTGGGCGCATAGGCGATGCTGTACTTGAATCCTTGATCGGGAGAAAGGTACATATTGGTGGGGTCAGCCACCTTCGTACCATCCACGATGAAGCAATACTTAAAGACATCATCCACATGGTCGGTCAGCGTCACGCTCCACACGCCATCATCACCCTTCGTAAGGGCTACAGGAGTAGCAAGCAATTCGCTTTCCAGCGTCACGCTCTTTGCCTCAGGCGCATTGATGCGGAAGGTCACCTTACCGTCAGCATACTCGGGCGAAGTCACCTGACGAGGGAACAATCTCGCCATTGTGGCACCCGTGAACTGCTGTTCCTCACCCGTACGAGCCAAAGCAGGCTTGCCGTTCTTCATAGCCTCCTCCGAAGCGGTAGGATTGAAGAGCAGACGCAAGGACTTATCGAGGAAATACTTGGCGTTCATCCAAGTGTGACCGAACTTGTCGTGCGTGAACTCCTTCACACTACGGATGCCGTGCTTGTCGAGATGCTCCATGTAGTCACGAGCATTGCCGAAGAGGAAGTCATCCGTGCCCACACCCAACCAGAAGAGGTGAATCTTGCTGTTGGTGTCAGCAGCATTGTCATACACACCTGGAATTTCAGTTGCAGTGAAGGAACTGTAGGAGCAGAGATACGAGAACTTGTCGAGGTTACGGAGACCGATACCAAGACCTTGGTTACCACCACGAGAGAAGCCACCGATACCACGATGGTCACGATCATTGATGGTGCGATAGTGGCTCTCCACATAGCTCATCAGGTCGCCAGTGAGATCATCACCCACCACATCACGCATCATACCCATACCACCGCCGAAACCGCCAAATCCGCCAGCAGGAGCGGGAGCAGGAGGCAACAGCTTGGTAGGATTACCGTATGGGAGCACCACAATCATCTCCTCAGCCTTACCCTCAGCAATGAGGTTGTCGAGGATGTAGTTCACGCGTCCCACCTTGTAATACACCTCTTCCGTGTCGGTCGTACCGCTCAGCAGATAGAACACAGGATACTTCTTGTCCTTGTCGGTATCGTACTTCGGAGGAAGATACACGATGGCATTGTTCACACCCTTGAGGCTGTTAGAATAGTAGTGGATGTAGTCCACCCTTCCGTGAGGCACGTTCTTGATGTCGTGGGCAAGGGAGCCGCTCTTGGCGGGAATCTCCAAGAGGCTGTTCTTGAAACCTTCGTTGGGGAAATACTGCGGACAGAGAGGGTCCATCACGCTGACCCCATCCACCACGAAGCAGTAAGGATATATATCGGGAGCCGCAGGACCGAGTGTGGCTGTCCACACCCCATCCGCACCCTTCTTCATCGGGTTGCGCCCAGCAAACTGCACATCCACCTGCACCTCCTTGGCATTGGGATTTTCATAACGGAAGGTCACTGTACCGTCAGCATTGCAAACGGTAGATTGCTTGACCTTTTGAGCCATCGTAGCGGTTGCACAGAGACAAGCCGCGATGTAAATAGCAAATCGACGCTTCATAGAGTGATTGGATTTTATTTATTTCACGACGAAATCAAGGCGCTGCAAGTCCTTGTCGAGGGAAGAACTACCGTAGAGAATCTGATAACGTCCAGGGCGAGTGGAAAGCTCGTCGATGGATGGATCATAGTACTCGAAAGACTCGCCATCCAACGTAATGACTGCCTGAGCCGTCTGACCAGCCTTGAGGAAGAGCTTCTGGAAGCCCTTGAGCGACTTGATAGGAGCCTCTGGGTAGTCAAGTGCCTTCACATACACCTGTACGATTTCAGCACCTTCACGATCACCTGTATTCGTGACAGGAACGGTGAGCGTCACCTTGCCATCAGCCGCCATAGAAGTCTTGGAGAGCTTACCCTGACCATACTTGAAGGTCGTGTAGGAAAGACCATAACCGAATGGGAACTGAGCCTCACCCTTGAAGTAGCGGTAAGTGCGGTTCTCCATGCTATAATCTGTGAACTCTGGCAGGTCGCTGTTGGAACGATAGAAAGTGACTGGAAGCTTGCCGCTTGGGTTGAAGTCACCGAAGAGCACGTCAGCCAAAGCCTTCGAACCACCCTGACCAGGATACCAAGCCTGCAGGAGGGCGTCATACTGACCTTCCACGCTGCCGAATGCGATAGCAGAACCAGAGCAGTTGACAAACACAACAGGCTTTCCTGTAGCGTGCATGGCACGAACGAGACGCTGCTGAACAGCTGGCAGCTCAATGTCAGCCTTGTCACCACCTTCACCTTCCATACGGGCAGAAATACCACCGATGATGATGATGGCATCCACATCCTTCACTTCCTTTGCGAGGTCGTCAAACTCGATGAGCTTGCGTTCGCAGATATCACCACGCAGCATGGCGAAGTTGCCGTTGCCGTGCTTGTACTCAATCACGACGTCGTAAGTCTCACCAGCTTTCACAGGGAAAGACTTGTAGTTAGCACCACCGCGACCGAAACCGAAGCCGAAGCCACGACCACCGCCGCCCTTAGACTCTTCCACCACGTTGCCGTTCACCTTCAGCACGTAGCCGTTGTCGGTAGAGAGTGTGTATTGCATATCACCCGTGAAGGTAGCCTTGTACTTACCAGAGAGGCGTACAGAGAGAGTGTCCTTGCTGACGCCCTGTGCAAAACCCCAAGCACCAAAGGTGGAGAAGTTCAGTTCGTTGTAGTAGTTCGTCACAGCAGGCTTGCCGCTCAGGCTGTTGTTGTTGAAGAACTCAGCCATGATACCCTTGCCGTCGTTGAACTCCTGCAAGTGATGAATGGTGGTGTAACCATCAGACAGTTCACAAGCTTTCTTGTAGAAGACCTCCGTGTTGGGCAACGCATTCTTGATACCCTCAAGCAGAGAGTGCTGGTGTGCCTTCGTAGGTGTGCCACCATAGTTACCATTCAGCAATTCCACATCGTCAGCGTTAGGACCTAACACAGCGATTTTCTTCAAGTTCTTCGAGAGAGGAAGAATGCCCTTGCTGTTGTCGAGCAGCACCATCGATTCACGGGCAGCCTGAATAGCGAGGTCATTGTTGCTTTCGCTACTGATCACATCAGCAGTGAGGTTTGCCCAAGGCAGCATCTCGGCTGGGTCGAACATACCCAACTCGAAACGGCCATAGAGGCTCTTGCGCAAGTGGAAGTCGAGGGTGCTCTCCTGAATGAGACCTTTCTCCAAAGCCTCAGTAAGCACCATGAACACCTTACCACACTCGAGGTCGGTACCGTTCAGCACAGCGTCCACAGAAGCCTCCAGAGGACCAGCGTGGGTCTCGTGCTGACCACGGTTGTAGAAGTTATTGATAGCGTCGCAGTCGGTGAGCACGATGGCATCGTAGTTCCACTTACGACGGAGGATGTCCACCAGAAGTCGGTCGCTGGTGCAGCATGGCTTGCCCTCGTAACGGTTGTAGGCACACATCACCTCACGCACATTACCCTTCTGCACCAAAGCCTTGAAGGCTGGGAGGTAAGTCTCCCAAAGGTCGCGCATCGACACAGAAGCGTTGAAAGAGTGACGCTGTGGCTCAGGACCGCTGTGTACGGCATAGTGCTTGGCACAAGCGTGAGTCTTGAAGTACTTGTCGTCATCACCCTGCATACCCAACACGGTCTGCACACCCAGCACAGCGTTCAGGTAAGGGTCTTCACCACAAGTCTCCTGACCACGTCCCCAACGAGGGTCACGGAAGATATTCACGTTCGGGCACCAGAAAGTCAGCTCTGGGTTGCCTGGATAGTAAGTCACACCCATAGGTACGTTAAACAGCTTGGGGTCGTTGTGGTCAGTGCGGTTCCAGTTGGCACGCGCCTCGTCAGACACTGTAGAGAACACCTCGTACATCTGCTGAGGATTGAAGGCTGCTGCCATACCGATAGGCTGAGGATACACCGTGTAGTCGCCTTGACGCACACCATGACAAGCCTCACTCCACCAGTTGTAAGATGGGATGCCGAGACGATCCACAGAAACAGACTTGTTCATCATCAGACCCACCTTCTCCTCAGGAGTGAGCAGGGAGATGAGGTTTTCCACACGCTCAGCATAAGACAGATTCGTGTTCTGATAAGGATACTTCTGCGGAGCAGGACCTTCAGTCACCATCGCCTTGATAGACAAGGCACCGAGGGTGTTGCCGTTCTTGTCGAGCAACTCCACGCTACGGAAACTCTTACCAATCGACTTGCGCGGGTTGAACACAACCATCACAGTTGCACTCTGACCTGGCTCAACAGCCTCCTCGGCATACTGTGCCTGAATGCACTCGCAGCTGGGTTTCACTTCGCCGATGGCTACAGGAGCCTTCGACTTGTTCTTGAATGTGAATGTGTGACAAATCGCGCCTTCTGTCGCATTGACATTTCCGAAGTCATACTCGTAAGAGTCGAACGAAACGGCGCTCTTCTTTTGTGCCCAAGCAGGTGCTGCCAGAAGCATGGCACAAAAACAAATAGCAAATAGCTTTTTCATTGATAATTTATTGATTATTGATAATAGTAGGTTTTTGGTGAGGCAAAGTTAAGCATTTTTAGGCGAAAAAGTGAAAAGTAAAAGTGAAAAAATACATTTTCTTTTCATACTGGTAGTTAGAAATTGATATTTTTCACTGTTCACTTTTCACTATTCACTATTTTTGCCTACTTTTGCAAACAAATCTTTTGCGAACAATTCAAAGGAATACGATATGAGAATTTGTTATGTAGTGGCGATGGTGGCAGAAGCAAAGCCATTCATCGAACGATACGGCATCCAGTTGGTGGAGGATTTCTTCTCTCCCCTGCCCTGCCAATTGTATGAAGGAGAAGTGAACGGTGCCACACTCAATGTGGTGCTGAACGGTCAGCAACAGGGAAGCGACCTCATTGGCTGCGAAGCAGCTTCTGTAGCGACCTTGAGTACCATCCAACGCCTGCATCCCGACATCGTGGTGAACTCTGGCACTTGTGGTGCATTCAAGAAGAACGGAGCCGACATCGCTCAGGTATTCATCGGTTCAGGTGTGATGTTCCACGATCGCCGTGTGCCAGGCGACAATACCTGGGGCACTCAGAGCCTCGGAAACTACCCCGTTTGGGAGGGCAGTCAGGAATTGGCAAAGGCTTTAGGGATGAAGACAGGCAAGGTCACAACCGGCTCGTCGTTAGACATGCAACCGTGTGACCTTGAAATCATTGAAAAGAATGGTGGCGAACTGAAAGATATGGAAGGTGCAGCCGTCGGCTTCGTCTGCTCCCTGTTCAATGTCCCCATCCTCTATGTCAAGTCGGTGACCGATCTCTGCGACAGCGGTGCCGAGACCTTCGAAGAGTTCTCCCGCAACCTTCACCAAGCTTGCGAAGCCCTGAAAGTGGCAAATGAAAAGGTCATTGACTATCTCATCAATGACCCTAAACTGTAAATCTCAAAACTCTTATCGTATCTTTAGCACGCTTGGCTTGCCAAGAAATCTCAAATCTCCAACCTCAAACCTCAACCCTACTCGTTTCCATTCTCTTCTTCCAGCGAGTGGAATGAGCTGCCATCAAAGCAGTGTGTACATATCTGACACTTTTCGAGTCCAATCGCCCTAACGATGGTTTCGAGTGAAGAGAACTTGAGACTATCCAGATTCAGGCGATGGGCAATCTCTGTCACCATCGCCTTGTATTCAGGCGAATCGGTGGTGGCGTAAGCCTTGATGCGTTCAGCAGGCACCTCTACATTCTGTGCCGTCTGTGCATCTGCCAGCATCGTGGCTGTGTGGGAATGGGTTTCCAAATCCTTGATGACACGACGAGTCACCAACTCCAATTCTGACTTCGAAGCCGAGAAGTTCACGAACGGACAAGCATAAATCAGTGGAGGACAAGCGATGCGCATATGTACCTCCTTCGCACCCAGTTCCTTCAGCACCTTTGTGTTCTCACGAAGCTGCGTACCACGCACGATAGAGTCGTCGCAGAAGAGGCAGCGCTTGCCTTTCAGCTGCTCCTTGTTGGGGATAAGCTTCATCTTTGCCACCAGGTTACGCACCTCTTGACTTGGTGGCATGAACGAACGAGGCCATGTGGGGGTGTATTTGCTGATGCCACGCTGGTAAGGAATCTTGCTGCCGGCACTGTAACCCACAGCCATACCGATACCTGAGTCTGGGATACCGCCTACGCAATCCACCTCCGTATCGTCGGTCTCACCCATCGTTCGTCCAGTCTCGAAACGCACGTCTTCCACATTCTTGCCTTCATACGAAGAAGTGGGGAATCCGTAGTAAATCCACAGGAACGAACAGATCTGCATCTTCTTGTTAGGCTTGCGCAACTGCTCCATTCCGTCAGCACGCAAGCGCACAATCTCGCCAGGTCCCACGTAGTAGTCGGTTTCGTAACCCAAGTTTGCAAATGCGGTGTTCTCGCTGGTCGCAGCCATCGCCCCTTCTTTCTTTCCAATCACGATTGGGGTGCGTCCCCAAGCGTCACGAGCCGCGATGATACCGTCCTCCGTCAGCAGGAGCATGGAGCAGGAACCTTTCACTGTGTTGAACACATTCTCGATGCCCTCCACGAAGGTCTTGCCCTGCACAATCAGCACGCCCACCAACTCCGTCGGGTTGATTTTGCCCGATGAAAACTCCGAGAGATACATGTTTTCATCCAGCAGTTTGGAGGCAATCTCCTCCATATTGTTGATTTTCGCCACCGTCACAATCGCGAAACGTCCCAAGTGGCTGTTGAACAGCATCGGCTGCGCATCGGTGTCGCTGATGATACCAATACCCGATTCACCGTCAAACTTAGACAGTTCCGCCTCGAAGCGTGTACGAAAATAAGTGCTCTCCAGATTATGGATAGCGCGATAGAACCCTTTTTCCTTGCTATACGTAGCCATACCTCCGCGACGAGTGCCGAGATGTGACTGATAGTCAGTACCATAAAAAAGGTCTGCCGCACATTTTTCCAATGATACGGTCCCAAAAAAACCTCCCATAAAACAATTGCGTGTTTGAATTCGACTGCAAAGTTACGGATAAGTGAGGACACCACAAAATGAAAAGTAAAACTTTTTTATAACAACCACGAATTTGACTAATTTCACGAACCTTTTGGGGGTATCAGCCACCAACCAAAATACGGGGAAGATTCTGATTCGTTGAAGAGCCTACGGCTGTTCTGTGTGCGTTCAAACTTCGTCACATGGGCTACGCCGAACAAAGGGTTCGTTTCATTTGCCCCAAAGGGGCGATGTTGAAAAAACTCAAATAAATATTTGGTTCTTTACTCACTTATCCGTACCTTTGTACCCACATATTTACAAAGACAATCTTTTACAAACCTATTTGATATGAATACTACATTACAAAGAAGTCTTTTTATGCGGGCAATCATGGTGATGCTCGTGATGCTGGCGTCGGTGACAGCAGGAGCACAGGAAACAAAGTCGTGGGCACTCTGGAGCGCAAATAAAAAAACATTGTATTTTGTTAGGGACAATGTGGATCATCAAGCTGGTGAAAAGCATAATAATGTTTCAATTGCAAACGTGTGGAAGATTGCGGATTATAATGACAAAAAGCAAGTGGCCACAGAAAAAACTGCTCAATGGGTGAAAACAGCGAAAGGAACTTGTACCCATGTGGTGTTTGAGTCTTCGTTCAGCAAAGCCCGCCCCATCAGCTGCAAAGGTTGGTTCAACGGTTTCGCCCAACTGACAAGCATTTCAAACATAATACACCTGAAAACCAATGAAGTCACTGACATGAGTTACATGTTTAAAGGGTGTAAATCTCTGAAATCTCTCAATCTGGCCAAATTCAATACATCAAAAGTGACGGACATGAGCCACATGTTCGATGGTTGCAGTGGCTTGGCTACTTTGAATACGGGGACTTTAGATGCTCAAAACGTGACGGACATGAGCTTCATGTTCCGAGGATGTGCTTCTCTAAAGACTCTTGATTTGACTGATTTCGTTAGTTCTCATGTGAGGAATATGAGGGCTATGTTTAAGGGCTGTGATAGCCTGACTTCCCTCAATCTATGCGGATTCAACATCCAATCTGTGGGTATGAAGAACATGACCAACATGTTTTTTGGGTGTGGAAAATTGGTGTCTATCTTTATAGATGATCACATTTGGAAAAAAGTCAAGTCGGGACAGAAGAACATGTTTAAAAATTGCCAAGCATTGGTGGGTGCAGATGGTACAGCAGTGGCAAAAATGAACAAAAATACCATCAAGAAAATGAATAAAGATGGCAAGAAATGGGCTCATGCAGGCGAGAATGGACTTCTAAGATTGGATCAAAAATTTTCATTGAATGGTCCCGATGAGATTGTATCGTTTTGGATGAAAAACAAACAGGTCACTTCGGCGAGGGAGGGAGACCAGGTTGAGGTAGAGGTGGATGTGCCAGAAGGGAATAAGTTGCTTAATCTAACGGCAACATGCGGCAACACACCAGTGACGCTTACATACGACGATGACGAGGGAGTTTACACGTTCACGATGCCCGATGGTCCTGTGACGGTGACACCCGTATTCGAAAAATTCTACACTTTAGCAGGCAATGTTTCCTTTGACATCAATGGAACCGCCGTAGAGAAGGCGATGCCAGGCGAGCTCGTTTCCTTTGCTGCCACTATCCCTGAGGGCAAGATGGTGAATCAACTGACCGTGATGCAAGGTGAAGCTCCTGTTGAATTTGATGACTACGGAGACGGCACAGGCGAATTCATGATGCCTAACGGCAATGTAACGGTGACAGTAACAATCAAGGACGCACCTACGGAATACACGGTGACTGGGGATGAGCACATGACATTCTATGTGAATGGATGGGAAGTTGAAGAGGGTGAAAAAGTTTCAGTAGGAGAAATCGTCGTTGTGGAGGTGGAAGACCCTGATGGCCAAAGATTGGACGTACTGACAGCGACGAGGGGCACGACACCTATTACTACAACCCTTGACGAGGATGGAAATCATTATTTCACGATGCCTTGGGGCGAAGTGGAGGTGACGGCCACGTATATGGATCCTTATGCATTGAGTGGTGGACAATATGTGGATTTCTATGATGGGGGAACCCATCAAATCGTAGAGGCATTCAGGGGAGAAAAGGTATGGGTGGACGTGGCTCCTGACGCCATTGACGGAGGCATGTACTTGATTGAAGGTAACTACAAATCGGATTCTGAGGATGTGCATTTCCAGAAAGAAGAAGATGGTGTCAACTACTACTTCATCATGCCCGACCATGATGTGACGGTGGATGCTGTGCTGACGAAACAGGAGACACTGGTGCTGAACCTGCTGACTGATGAAGCGACGGAAACCATCGAAGGTAGAGAAATGGCAAGCCTGATGATGCAATGGGAGGGCTATCTGACCGACGTGAAAATAGTGGAGAAAACCTCTAATGATCCTTATGATTATCTATATAGACATTATGATTTCAATGGTGATGGGAAAAATGATGCGGTCATGATTGAAAAAAGTAAAAGTAGCGACGTTGAACCCACTTATACGATGAAACGCGAGGATGGTGTCACCTCTTTGGGCGCGAACTACTGCATGACGTTGCGTAGTCCTGGTTTCCCATCCAAGTACAAGGATGTGCTGTTCAACTTCGGCAAGTCGGAAACCGTCACGTGTATCTTCTTATATGATGGACTCAACAACAACCACACGTTGATGGCTTACGATGGGGAGCAGGTGAATGCTTCGTTCCCTGACCGTATCTTGTACAAGGATGGTGACTGGAACACCCTCTGCCTGCCGTTCGACGTGACGGTGGCTGGCAGTCCTCTGGACGGTGATGGTGTGGAGGTGAAGACGTTGAAGGATGCTTCGCTGAATGATGAAGGCACCCTGACGCTGACCTTTACGGATAAAGAGACGGAACTGAAGGCAGGTGTGCCGTACCTGATCAAGTGGAAGCAACCCGAGCCCTATGTAGCATTCAGTTACGAGCACCCAGAATTAGCCTCCGATTTGTATGCACCGACCTTCAAGAACGTGAAGCTCAACGCCACCTTGAATCCAGAGACAATTGACGAACTCATCTCCTTTGAAGGCACATACACATTGTGGGAACGCATTGATGATTCACCCAGTATGCTGCTCTTGGGTGCGAAGAACGAACTTTATTACCCGAAGAAAGAGATTGTGAAGACGGAGATAAAGATTGGAGAAGAAATTATAGAAGAAATTTCAGAGAACTACTCATACCTCTATCCTTTCCGTGCTTACTTCCAACTCTTGGGCGGCATCGAAGCCATTGACCCAAGTCTGGGTGGAAGCATCAAGAACATGGTGGTGGACTTCGGAGACGAGGAAACGAACATCGAGACAGTGGACAGTGGACAGTTGACAGATGACAGTTGGTACACGCTGAGCGGTGTGAAACTGAACGGCAAGCCCGCCACGAAGGGTGTGTATCTCTTTAACGGCAAAAAAATCGTAATTAAATAATAACAACGAATTAAAACGAATTCAACGAATGAGAAGAACGAACACGAATCTCTCGAATAAACACGAATAAATAAAGCATCTAAATTCGTTAAATTCGTGTAATTCGTGTTCAAAAAAAAAATTCGTGGTTAAAAGTAGAAGATTATGAAGAAGATATATATGAAGCCTCAGATGGAGGTGATAGGAATGAACATGCAGGGTGTCCTTGTTGGCAGCACTGTAGATAAAATCGAAGGTGACGTTGGCTATAAAGGTGGCGGCACTGGTGGTGGACGTGCTCCGATGATGCCCGACTTCGACGAGTTCGAAGACCAATTCGACTTCACGGACATCAAATTGTGGTAGAATAAAGGTTAAGGGTTATGGGTTAAAGGTTAAAAGAATCGGTTATCAGTTATCGGTTATAGAAGGAAGGGAGCCTGTTCATGAGAATGGGCTTCTTTTTCTTGTTTTTATTTTGTGGATTCACCAATTAGTCGTATCTTCGCACCATCAAAACCGATATGACTATGAGAAAAAGAGCTGATTATATCCAGAGCATTGAGATCAAGGCTTTGTGGAAGGGGGGCAGGCACGTGGTTTGGAACCTCCAACCCGACGTGAATATCCTCAGCGGCATCAATGGTGTGGGCAAAAGCACCATCATCAACCATTCGGCACGCACGCTGGCGGAAATTGACCGCGATGAAATTGTGCCAAAGGATGCCCCACAGGGGGTGACCATCAAACTGATGCCTGAGGACGCGACGTACATCAAGTTTGACGTCATCCGCTCGTTCGACCGCCCACTGCTGCACAGCGACCTGCTGGAGAAGCTGTCGGACTCGCGTGTGAAGACGGAACTGGACTGGCAAATCTATCGCTTGCAGAAGCGTTTCCTTGACTATCAGGTGAACATCGGCAACCGCATCATCGAACTGCTGACAAGCGGCGACCCTGAGGATCAAGTGAAGGCTGCGGAGGTGAGTGCGCCCAAGAAGCAGTTCCAGGATATGATTGACGAACTGTTTGCCGACACGAACAAGAAGATTGACCGCAAGAGCAACGAGATTCAGTTCATGCAGAAGATGGGACAGGGATGTGAGGTCATCACTCCCTACCAACTCTCGAGCGGTGAGAAGCAGATGCTTGCCATCCTGCTGACGGTGCTGGTGGAGAACCGCGAACCGTATGCACTCCTGATGGATGAACCTGAGATTTCGCTCCATATCGACTGGCAACAGCGTCTCATCGACCTGATCCGCCAACTGAATCCGAATGCACAAATCATCCTCTCCACACACTCCCCTGCCCTTATCATGGACGGATGGATGAGCAATGTGACAGAGGTGGGAGACATTGCGAATTGAGGTTGGAGATTGGAGGTATGAGGTTTGAAATTTAGCGTTGAGGGAAGATGGCTCGGCATTTGCTTTCTAACATCAGTTCCGCCTATATCGAGGCTGCGAACCGTTTGCGTCCGAAGAATCGTAAGCGGAAGATTGTCGTGTATGTGGAAAGCTATGATGACATCTTCTTCTGGCGTGACGTGCTGAGCGAGTTTGAGGATGAGAACACGGCGTTTGAGGTGATGCTGCCTTCGCGCACCAACCTGAACAGGGGCAAGAAGACGGCTCTGATGAACAAGCTGGGCGAGTCGCTAGGTGGATACATGATTGCCTGTGTGGATGCCGACCTCGACTACCTGCTGCAACGCCACACGCCTTCATCCCAACGGATGCTGGACAACCCCTACGTGATTCACACCTATGTCTATTCCATCGAGAGTTACCAGTGCTATGCCCCATCGCTCCACAACGTGTGTGTGATGGCAACGCTGAACGACCGCAATCTCTTCAACTTTGAGGAATACCTGCACCAATACTCGGAAATCATCTACGAGCTGTTTGTCTGGATGGTGTGGCTGCATCGGAATGGACGTTTCAACGACTTCCCGCTGAACAACTTCAACAACATCGTGCAAGTGGAGCAGCTGAATGTGTTCAAGCCCATTGATGCGCTGGAGAGACTGCGCCGACGGGTGAACCGCAAGCTGTCGTGGCTCCAACAGCACGTGAAGGATGCGAAGGGGAAACTCACGCCCCTGAAGGTGGAACTGGAAGGTCTCGGATTGAGGAAGGACAACACATACCTCTTCATGCAGGGACACCACTTGATGGAGAACGTGGTAGACGCCGCCCTGACGCCTGTGTGCACCATCTTGCGACGCGAACGGGAGAAGGACATCAAGATGCTGGCCCGAGGCAACAACCAGCAGATGAACAACGAACTTGCCTGCTACTCACACAGCCAATTTCAACCTGCACAGATGCTACGTCGCAACACCCAATTCAAGGATTGCGACACGTATCAAATGCTCAGAAACAGAATAGCAGAATTTCTTCAGAAGAATAATAAAATAGAAATCCCCAACACTTGAGAATATCAGTTGTTGGGGATTTCCAGTATGAATCTTGCACCTTCCGTATAGGTGGGGTCGAGCAAGAGATTTCCACCTAACATACGGGCGTTGTGTTCAGCCAATCCAAGTCCGAGTCCGAGACCTTCGCTGAAGTTGTCGAGTTTCACAAACGGTGCGAAGATGTGTTCTCGTTCTGCCTGTGCAATGCCCTCACCCTTGTCTTCGACGATAAAGCGAAGCATACCGTCCTTCACCTCCACTATGAAGTTGACCTTCTTTTCTGAAGAGAACTTCTTGGCATTGAGGAGCAACTCGCGCAACACCCTCAGCAAGTACAAACGGTTGGTGTGGATGGTGTAGTCCTCTACCAAATCGGTGGTGAAGTTGAATGACACCTCTTCGTCGGTTTCTTTCTCATGGAAGGTGTTGATGGCTTCTTGCACCACAGGGAAAATAGCAACATCCTTAGTTACATCCAACTTCTGCTGAGAATCCAACCTCGACACATCAAAAATCATATTCGCCATACGATGGATGGTGGCGGTGTTCTGCTTCATCATCTCGGTGAAGCTGGAGATTTCTTCTTTCGGCAGCACGGAGTAGGTCTCGCGCAACACCTGCATGAAGCCTGCGATGATGTTAAGCGGGGTACGTATCTGGATGGACACATCGTGAATGAATGAGGCTTTGCGGCGGTCAGCATCTTCAATCAAAGTGTTGGCTGCCTGCAGTTCGTTGTTGCGCTGCTCGGTCTCTTCGTTCAACCGCTTGATGTCGGAGATGTGCTCGTTGATGGACTGCTGCATGGAGATGAAGCTATTCTGCAAATCGCCCACCACATCATCACGCGTGCTGGGAGGAAGCGGCTTGTCGTAGTGTCCATCAGTGATATAGCGTGACTGCTGTGCCAACTGGTCGAGCGGACGGATGAAGTGCTTGATGACTTTCCAGCAAATCACGAGCATCAGCAACAAGCCAACGATGAGGATAGGCACAAGGAAGTATGCCATCTTGCTGTAACTGCTGGTGATTTCGTCTTCGGGGCAGACCACAGCGATACTCCACTGAGTGCCCTTCAACGGCTGGTAGATGACGATGCAAGGTTCTCCATCGATGTTGACACTCATATTACCTTTCTTGCCTGAGGTCATCTCGTGTCCCAGGGTGATGATATCTTGGTGTTCGTGTGCATCAACAGAGGTGAAGATGCTTTCCTTGATCAGTTTCACGCGGTTAGGATGCACGAAGTAGTGTCCATCAGCTCCCAGCATCAGGTAGTAAGCATTCGGATAGGGTTTCTCCGCAGAAATGGTCTGGGAGAGCCACTTGATTGAGAGGTCGGTGGCGATGACACCAACGAAATCGCCCTCGTCGGTCTTCAACGGTTTGCAATAGGATGCAATCATGACTGGTGAAGACAACGCATCTTCGTTATAGTCGTTGTAAGGATCCACCCAACAAGCCTGATTCTTTGCACGTGGCGCCTTGTACCACACCTTCTCGTAGTAGTTGTATGGTTTCTCAAAGACTGATATAATCGAATCGTGATCTCTCAAGGAATAGACGGAGAAATTACGTCCATACTGAGGGAAGAAATCGGGTTCCATCGTGATGGAACATCCATTGACACCCGGATTCTGTTCCACCACCCTACGGGCGTAGTTAAAGAGGGAATCGGGTTCCAGATTCTCCATCACCAACCACTCTATGTTTTCAGTGGCAATCTCCACTTCGTCGAGGTGACCCGACACTCGCAAGGCGATATTCTCCAACACGTGACTTGCATGCGCCAACGCCTCTTGCTTCACCATCCGACGGGAACGTTCGAAAAGGAAGCCCAAGCTAACAATGAAGACAATAACCGCACAAAACAAGATGCCGAGGCAAAGCTTCAGCGACAGAGAACGGTTAATATGATAGACGGGGCTTTTCATGAGGTCTTCTTTCTTTTCTTGGGGATGTCAAGCATCTTGTCCAACAAATCCGTAATCGTCTTGGTGTGACTCAACATCACATCCGACATATTGGCCATGTCTTCCTTCTGGCTATCTTCACGATGCTCCTCCAACTGGGTCACCACACCTTCTATCTCCTTGATCGGCAGGATCATCTTGTCAGCAATCTTATGAATGAGGTTCATCTTCACATTGTCTGCTTCTTTCACATGCGCATGGATGGCACTCAACTCATCATTGCGCTCCTTGAGAACCTCCGACACCTGATTCAACTGATGGATGTTGCGTGACAGAGAGGTCTGCATCGCACCAAAGTTGTTTTGCAGGATTCCCAACTCGTCCACTCGGCTGGTGGAAGGAATGTGGAAGGAATAATCCCCTTCTTTGATTCTCTTCGCTGCCTTCGACAACAAGTTGAGCGGCTGAAGCTGATGGCTGACAAAGTACCAACAGAAGCTGGAAATGAAGATGATACCCAATAACGTAATGAGAATCATATAGACCTGATAACGCTTGTTGGTAGCAAAAATATCCTTTCCTGGACACACCATGCAGGCGCTCCAGTGCCTGTTATTCAACGACTTATAGAGCACGTAGCTGTCTCTCCCAAACATCGTCACGTGATACATTCCGTCCTCACCAGCCAACATCTTCTCCACCATCTCAGGCACACGTCTGTCAGGCTCGTTCTTCACCACCTCACGCACCATCTTGTGGTAGAGGTAGGAACTGTCTGGATAGATGATATAAGTGCCTTGCACACCCAGAACCGCACAATAGGAATCAGGGAATGGCTTAGTTCTGAGGAACTCTTCTGAGAGGAATTGCAAAGAAAGATCGGAAGCCAATATACCCACCACTTCTCCATTCTTGTCGTGAATCGGCGTACTACAAGTCACGATGGTGGAATTGACGGTGTCACTGGGAGCATGTGGTCTAATCCAGCAGGTGGTGTTTTCTTGCTTGGCGATGAAATACCAGTTGACTGCCAAATAAGGCACAGCCTTGAACTCGTTCGGCTCAATGATGGTCGGGTCGTGAGACAGCAAGATGGTTTCTGATCCCGGTTCAGGACGGAAAGCATAGGTCATGAAGAGTTCGCCCTTCTCTGGATAAAAGTTAGGTTCGAAAGCAACGGCACAACCCACAATATCAGGATTGTTTTTCACAATCTGCTTGGTGTAAAGCACCATTGCATCGGGGTCGTCCAGGTGCTGTTCCACGTCCAACCGCATATTCTCCGTCGCCACCTTCACGCGGTGGAGTCGATTCTCAATATCCAGCACCTTTCCCTCCAACATCTGCTCCGCTTTTGCCAAAGATTCCTTCTCAATCGCATTGTGGGAATAATGGAACATGATGATGAGAGCGGCCACAAACAAGATGGTCACCCACAGCAGCACCCACAAACTGATTCGTGCGGAGAGTCTCTTACGAAAATATTGTACGACTGGAATCAAAGGTTTTCTTGTTTCTTGTGGTATTTCAAATGTTACTGTTTTGAATGCAAATATACGCCTTTCTCCACAACTTACAAATAAAAAAAGGAAAAAATTGACGAATTTTGCAAAAAAAATGCACAAAAGGCTCGCAAGCCAATTGTGCATTCTCTCTACTTTACAATGCGATTACTTCACCTTCAGGCGAATCACATTAGCTGAATATGGGGCTACAGAGAGCGTCATCTTCTTGGAAATCTTGACGTCCTTAGTGACTGGAGCCACTGGCTGAGCATCGAAGTTGTTCTCTGCATCAATGGATGCATTGCTGATGGTCGTCATTGGCGCCACAGATGGGAAGCCCTTGAACTTGCTCAGGTCGATGGTGGCATTCTTAGCCTCACCTGCTGCATTGATGAGCTTGATGTAAAGCTCGCCCTTCTCTGTGTTGAGCACAGCAGAAGTGCCCTGATACTTGTCACCACCCTGGAACTTAGCCACATCACCATAATAGTAGTCACCAGCAGTAGTACCAAACATTTGCTGAACATAGTAGCTGCAAGTCAGGATGACCTTTTCGTTGTCGAAGTAGATAAGGTCTGGGTTCCAGCTCTCGTGGTTCTTCTTGCAGAAGAGAGGTGCATAGCTGGTCATAGACACCACATCACCATTCTTCTCAACGCCGAGGAGGTAAAGACCCTCGTAGAGTGCGTCAGCCAATTTCTTGTCCTTTGCAGCATACTCACCCAGATATACCTTAGTCTTGCGGTCGCGTGGGTAGTTGTCGTAGTTTGCCTGGTTGTCGAGGAAGTAGTTGCGAGGCTCGTAGTAGTGCTCATCCAAGATGTCCACACCTGTCTCGTCAGCGATTCTCCAACCATTCTCGAAGTCAGGGTTGCCCTTGTGAGAACCAGGACCTGCTGTACCAACGATCACGATGTTAGGATATTTCGCACGTACACGTTCATATATATATTTAAAACGCTCCTCGAATTCCTTTGTAATCTTCTCCTCGTTACCAAGGCCCAGATATTTCAGGTTGAAAGGCTTAGGGTGACCTGCATCAGCACGCATTTTTGCCCACTTGCTGGTAGCTGGATCGCCATTTGCCCATTCAATCAGGTCAAGCGCTTCATCCACCCACTCGTCCATTTCGCTCATAGGCACGAAATCCTGAGCCTGTGTACGCATGCTCCAACCACCGTTGGTACCTTGGCAGTTCACACCACAAGGAAGGATAGGAAGTGGCTCCATACCGAGGTCTTCGCAGAACTGGAAGTACTCATAGTAACCAAGACCCATTGACTGGTGATAACCCCATGTGTTCTTCAAACCACGACGCTGCTCCTTTGGACCAATCGTGGTCTTCCAGCGGTAAGTATCCCAGAAGCCGTCACCACCACCATGAACGACGCAACCACCTGGGAAGCGCATGAACTTAGGCTCCAAGCCTGCCAATGCCTCAGCGAGGTCTTGGCGCAAGCCGTGACCCTTGTAAGTGTCCTGTGGCATGAGGGAAACCATATCGATGTCGAGGTCACCCTGATTGAGTACCAAGATCTGCAAGATACCGTTGGTGCAGTTCTCTGAAGCGGTCAGCGTAGCCTCATACTTCTTCCAAGCCTGACCGTTCACGTTAAGAGTGGTCTCTGCCAACACCTTTGGATTCTGGCCCCATCCGCCTGGAGCAGCCAGAACGACACGCACTTGCTTAGCTTCGCCAATATTACGGAAGAACACAGAGAAATCATACTTCGCACCTGCCTTCACGCTGATACCATCGAAACCGTCGTTCTCCAAACCAAAGCCCTTCCAACCAGCATAGTCATAATACTCCTTTACACGCTCTGTGTGCAGACGCATATAGGTTGGGTTGTTGGCGTTGATAGGATTGTCCATGCGCACCTGCAACATACCCAGAGAGTGACCAGGACGGGCTGTCTTCCAAGATGTGCCAGGTCCCCAACCATCGCGCTCGTTGGGGTTGTACTCGAACGAACCGTTCTCTATCAATTCTGCATAGAGGCCACCGTCAGCCGAGTAGCTGATGTCCTCGAAGAAGATACCAATGAGTTCCTTACTGATTTTCTTACCACCTGCTGGAGCCTTCACTTTCTGCGCCGAAGCAGTCAGTGGTGCCCCTAAGAATGTTGCAAGCGCAACGGCCTGCATGATGTTTCTAAATGACATAAGTATTAAGTTTTTGTGTTGGTTATGAAAAATTTGGGTACAAAGATATGGAAAATATTTGACGAACAAAAATTTTTTCACTTAAAATCACTACCTTTGCAGTGCAAAAAGTAAAACTAAAAAACCAAACAACTACATAATGAAAGATTTCGTACAAGAACTGACATGGCGTGGGATGATTCACCAGATGATGCCCGGTACTGACGAACTGCTCAAGAAGGAGCAGGTGACTGCTTACCTCGGCATCGACCCCACAGCCGATTCTCTCCACATCGGACACCTCTGCGGTGTGATGATGCTTCGTCATTTCCAGCGTTGCGGTCACAAGCCTCTCGCCCTCATCGGAGGTGCCACAGGTATGATTGGTGACCCATCGGGCAAGAGCCAGGAGCGCAACCTCCTCGATGAGGAGACGCTGCGTCACAATGTGGCTTGCATCAAGAAGCAACTCTCCCACTTCCTCGATTTCGACAGCGATGCACCGAATCGTGCGGAGCTGGTCAACAACTACGACTGGATGAAGGACTTCAAGTTCCTCGACTTCGTGAGAGACATCGGCAAGCACATCACTGTCAACTACATGATGGCGAAGGAGTCCGTACAGAAGCGTCTGAACGGTGAGGCACGTGATGGTCTTTCCTTCACGGAGTTCACTTACCAGCTGCTGCAAGGTTACGATTTCTACTATCTCAATGAGCATAAGGGCTGTAAGTTGCAGTTAGGTGGTGCAGACCAATGGGGCAACATCACAACAGGTTCAGAGCTCATCCGCCGTATGAACGGCAACGAGTGCTTTGCCCTTACTTGTCCGCTGGTCACCAAGAGCGACGGTCGCAAGTTCGGCAAGACCGAAAGCGGCAATGTGTGGCTCGACCGCAACTACACCTCTCCCTACCAGTTCTATCAGTTCTGGCTCAATGTGCCTGATGAGGATGCCAAGCGTTACATCAAGATTTTCACTTCGTTGGAGAAGGAGGAGATTGATGCACTCATCGCTGAGCAGGATGCCGACCCAGGTCGCCGCGTGCTCCAGAAGAAATTGGCAGAGGAAGTAACCGTTATGGTTCACTCTCGCGAGGATTATGATATGGCTGTGGAAGCATCCAACATCCTCTTCGGCAAATCCACGAAGGAAAGCCTCCTCAAACTCGATGAGCAGACCTTGCTCGATGTCTTTGCGGGTGTGCCTCACTTCGAAGTGGAGAAGAGCCTTTTCGAGGCTGGCGTGAAACTCGCCGACCTGACTGTTGACGCTGCCCAGATTTTCCCCAGCAAGGGTGAAGTGAAAACCCTCGTCAAAGGTGGTGGCGTGAGCATCAACAAGGACAAAGCAACAGCGCCTGACCAACTGCTCACAGCTGCAGACCTCCTTGATGGCAAATACCTCCTCGTTCAACAGGGCAAGAAGAAGTACAGCCTCATCATTGCAAAATAAAAAGTAATCCTATGGCAAAATTCAAGCGTATATTGTTGAAGCTCTCAGGTGAGAGTTTGGCGGGTGAACAGAAGCAAGGTATCAACGTGGAACGATTGAACCAGTATGCTCAGCAGATCAAGGAGATTGCTGAGATGGGCGTGCAGATTGGCATCGTCATCGGTGGCGGCAACATCTTCCGTGGATTGAGCGGAGCAGGCAAAGGCTTCGACCGCGTGAAGGGCGACCAGATGGGTATGTGTGCCACTGTCATTAATTCCTTGGCTTTGTCAAGTGCACTGGGTGCGATTGGCCAGAAGAATCGTGTCTTGACTGCCATCCGTATGGAACCCATTGGTGAGTTCTACAACAAATGGAAAGCAATTGAGGCAATGGAACGTGGTGAGGTGGTCATCATGGGTGCAGGTACTGGTTCACCCTACTTCACGACCGACACAGGTTCTTCCCTACGTGGTGTGGAGATTGAGGCTGACGTCATGCTGAAGGGTACCCGTGTGGATGGTGTCTATACGGCTGACCCAGAGAAAGACCCAACGGCTACGAAGTACCACGATATCACGTATTCAGAGGTGATTGCCCAGAACCTGAAGGTGATGGACATCTCAGCCACAGCGATGTGTATGGAAAATAACCTTCCTATCTATGTGTTCAATATGGACATTGTAGGCAACTTGAAGAAAGTGATGGAAGGCGAAGATATCGGCACGCTGGTGCATAACTAAATAATTGGTGCATAATTAATTAAATAGAAAGAGAAGCCCGTAAGCTTCTCTTTTTTTTATTTCCCAATCAATTTTTTCAGCGCGATAGCGGTTTTGTCGCCATCAGCCAAATCCTCTTTGTATTTCTCTTTTGCCTTATCATTCTGCATGGCTTTGAGCATCCACGTCTTGGCCTTTGCAGTATCTTTGGCAGTACCCTTACCCTTCATGTAGCACTTTGCCAGTTGGTATTGTGCCTTGCCATATCCTTGCTGAGAAGATTTCAGATACCACTGATAGGCTTTCTGATTGTCTTCCGTGACGCCGTGCCCCTTGTCGTAGCTACGACCCACACGGTATTGTGCCTTCTTGTGTCCTTTCTGGGCAGCAGGCAACAGTTTCTTGAACGCCTGTTCATACTTCTTGGCATCATAGAGTTTCTTGCCCTCGTCGTAGAGCGCATCTGCACTTTGTGCTCTTGCCACTATGCAAAGCATGAGAAGCAATGTCGTGATAAAAGTCCTCATATTTGTGTCAGTTTTGGTAATTATTTTGCAAAGTTAGTGAAAAGTTTAGAGTTTAGGGTTTAGAGTTGGGAGTTTTTTTGTAACTTTGCACAAAATTTCACAAAATTACATTTTTTGCAGATGAAGAAGCAACTGAAGAAGGTGCTTGTCTTGGGCTCTGGTGCCCTGAAGATTGGACAGGCAGGTGAGTTTGACTACTCGGGTAGTCAGGCACTCAAGGCACTTCGCGAGGAAGGTATTCGTTCGGTACTCGTGAATCCTAATGTAGCAACCATTCAAACGAGTGAAGGTATTGCGGACAAGGTTTATTTCTTGCCGGTCAATACCTTTTTTGTTACTGAAATCATCAAGAAGGAGCGTCCTGACGGCATCCTCCTGGCATTCGGTGGACAGACAGCGCTGAACTGCGGTACGGAGCTTTTCCAGAAGGGTATCCTCAAGGAGTATGGCGTAGAGGTGCTGGGTACCAGCGTCGAAGCCATTATGAACACGGAAGACCGTGACCTCTTCGTGAAAGAGCTGAACAAGGTGGACTTGAAGGTGCCAGTGTCTCAGGCTTGTGAGACGATGGAGGAGGCGATTGCCACAGCGCGTCGCATCGGTTATCCTATCATGATTCGTTCTGCTTATGCACTGGGTGGTCTGGGTTCAGGTGTGTGTCCTGACGAAGAGACCTTCATCAAGATTGCTGAATCAGCCTTCACTTTTGCCCCACAGGTGCTCGTGGAGGAGAGTCTGAAGGGTTGGAAGGAAATTGAGTTCGAGTGCATCCGCGATGCCAACGACCACTGCTTCACGGTAGCTTCTATGGAGAACTTCGACCCACTCGGTATCCACACTGGTGAATCCATCGTGGTGGCTCCTACCTGCTCCCTCACCGACGAGCAGGTGAAGATGTTGCAGGACATCACCATCAAGTGTGTGCGTCACCTCAACATCGTGGGCGAGTGCAACATTCAGTTTGCGTTCAACGCCTTCACCAACGACTACCGCATCATCGAGATCAACGCTCGTCTTTCTCGTTCTTCTGCTTTGGCATCCAAGGCAACTGGTTATCCACTCGCATTCGTGGCTGCCAAGATTGCTCTCGGCTACACGCTCGACCAGATTGGCGAGATGGGTACAACCAACTCTGCCTACGTGGCACCAAGCCTCGACTACCTCATCTGCAAGATTCCACGTTGGGACTTGACCAAGTTTGTGGGCGTGAGCCGCAAGATTGGTTCCAGCATGAAGTCTGTGGGCGAAATCATGTCTATCGGCCGCACCTTCGAGGAACTCATCCAGAAGGGTCTCCGTATGATTGGTCAGGGCATGCACGGCTTTGTGGGCAACGACCACACGAAGTTCGACAACCTCGACGAAGAACTTGCCAACCCAACCGACCTGCGCATTTTTGCCATCGCACAGGCTTTGGAAGAGGGCTACAGCATCGACCGCATCTACGAGCTCACCAAGATTGACCCTTGGTTCATCGAGCGCCTCAAGAACATCGTGGACTACAAGCACAAGTTGGAAAGCTACAACGCCATCGAGGATATCCCTGCCGACGTGATGCGTCAGGCAAAGATTTGGGGCTTCTCCGATTTCCAGATTGCACGCTTCGTACGCAAGGAGGCTTGTGAGAACATGGAGAAGGAGAACCTTGCTGTACGTGCCTATCGCAAGAAGTTGGGCATCCTGCCAGCAAGCGAGCATCCTGACCTGACCAACTACCTCTACATGACTTACGCTGTAGAAGGTTACGATGTGAACTACTACGCTCACGAGAAATCTGTCGTGGTGCTCGGTTCGGGTGCATACCGCATCGGTTCTTCTGTCGAGTTCGACTGGTGTTCGGTCAATGCCATCACCACTGCCCGCAAGCTCGGCTACAAGAGCATCATGATCAACTATAACCCTGAGACCGTATCGACTGACTACGATATGTGCGACCGCCTCTACTTCGACGAGCTTTCCTTCGAGCGCGTGCTCGATGTGATTGACCTCGAGAATCCTCGTGGTGTCATCGTCTCAGTAGGTGGTCAGATTCCAAACAATCTGGCGATGAAGCTCTATCGCCAGAGCGTGCCAATCCTCGGCACCAGCCCTGTGAGCATCGACCGTGCCGAGAACCGCAACAAGTTCTCAGCCATGCTCGACCAACTCGGCATCGACCAGCCTCAGTGGAGTGCCCTGACCAGTATGGACGATGTGAAGGCATTCGTGGAGCGTGTCGGCTTCCCAGTGCTCGTGCGTCCTTCCTACGTGCTCTCAGGTGCAGCCATGAATGTTTGCTACGACTACGAAGAGCTGGAGCGTTTCCTCCAAATGGCAAGCGAAGTCAGCAAAGAATATCCTGTGGTCATCTCTCAGTTCATGCAGGAGACCAACGAGGTCGAGTTCGACGCTGTGGCACAGAATGGTGAGGTGGTTGAGTATGCCATCAGCGAACACGTCGAGTTCGCAGGTGTTCACTCAGGCGACGCCACGATGGTGTTCCCAGCGCAGCAAATCAGCTTCGCCACCATCCGTCAGATCAAGAAGATCAGCCGTGCCATCGCCAAGGAGCTCAACATCTCTGGTCCATTCAACATCCAGTTCTTGGCAAAGGGTCGCGACGTGAAGGTCATCGAGTGCAACCTCCGTGCTTCTCGTTCTTTCCCATTCGTCAGCAAGGTGCTCAAGCGCAACTTCATCGAGACCGCCACTCGCATCATGCTCGATGCTCCATACTCTAAGCCCGACAAGAGCGAGTTTGACATCGACCGTATGGGTGTCAAGGCGAGCCAGTTCTCTTTCGCCCGTCTGCAGAATGCTGACCCAGTCTTGGGCGTGGACATGAGCAGTACCGGTGAGGTGGGTTGCATGGGCGACACCTACGAAGAGGCACTCCTCAACTCCATGATTGCCACTGGCTACAAGATTCCTTCCAAGGACAAAGCCATCATGATTTCTTCTGGTGGCACGAAGGAAAAGGTGGCGATGCTCGATGCAGCCCGTGCCCTCGAAAGCAAGGGTTACACCATCTGCGCCAGCGAAGGCACTGCCAAGTTCCTCAACGACAACAACGTCAAGGCAACTGCTGTGGCTTGGCCAGACGAAGAGAAGAGTGACAAGCCAAACGTGATGAAGATGATTGCCGACCACAAGTTCGACCTCATCGTCAACATCCCAAAGAACCACTCAAAGCGTGAGCTCACCAATGGTTATCGCATCCGTCGTGGTGCCATCGACCACAACATTCCGCTCATCACCAACGCCCGCCTCGCTTCTGCTTTCATCGAAGCCTTCTGTGAGAAGGGTATGGAAGACCTGCAGATCAAGTCTTGGCAGGAGTATGACGCTTAAAATGTCATACGAAGAGAAAGACTAAGTGTCTTTCCCCATCATAAGAAAGGCTGGACGATGCGCCTCATGCGTATCGTCCAGCCTTTTCTATATGGTTTATCAAACCCTTTAATTGCTCTTCGCCAGATAGGCTTTAGCGGTGCCGAACTTGAGGTAGAAGTCGATGCGGACGGGAAGGTGGCGCTGGTCGTCGGTGACGAAGAAACGGAGGAGCTCCTTGTCCTTGCCTTTCTCTTCATAATCAAGAAGGGAGAAGACGAGGCAATGATAGGTGCGTTTGTCGTTGGCTTTCCAGTCTTTCTTGCCACGATAGACAAGGGTCTGTTCCTCCACCTTCTTGCCCGTCGCCATCGGGAAATGGATGCGCTGCCCCACCTTGTAGTGGGTGGGATTGAAGGAACGGGCGAGGGAGAGAATGGAAAGCATGTCGTAGTTGCAATCATCGGATTCATGGTGATGCTCGGAAAGCTCGCCGTGACGATTGAGAAATTTCTGCTTCACGTGACTCTTGCCGTTGGGATAGGTGTACCACACCTCATCGACGGTGTAGTGCTTACCCTCGAGGGAACCCTTGCGGAAGTAGAGGGGCACGAGCTGGGGCGTGATGTAGGAGATGAGGGTGTCGCGCATGGTGAAGACGGCATCACACCGCTTGTTGGAGGTGAAAAGCAGGTCGTTGCGCAAGGCAGACTTGCCCTTGTAGTTGGCAGCCTTCATCGTATAGTGGGCGGCACCACACTTCACCCAGATGAACTTCCACTGGAAGTAAAGGTCGTAAGTGAGGCTCTCCCCTGCCTTGAATGCCGTGTTCTCCGTGGGACACTGGGCGTGGGAAACTAAAAACGAAAAACTAAAAACTAAAAGTAATAGGAACTTGGTCAGACGTGGTTTTTGTTCTGATACAAAGTGCATGGGTGACATTAACTTTTAGTTTTTAGTTATTAACTTTTTAGTTTAATAATGTTGAATCGTTGACAATAAGCATGATGCTGTCAGCCATACCCTCCTGCTGCGGCTGCTGCACGAAGGGGTTGCTTTCCTTGTTGAACGCCAGATAAAGGAACCCGAAGACGCATCCGAGGACAAGGATGCCAAGGAAGAGTGTGCCGAACATCATGTAGCGGTTCAGCCGGGTGGCTTTGTTATTACGAAGACTCATTACTTTCCTAAGATTTTGTTGTATTCAGCAGGATTGCCCAACACTTCGATGGCGCGCTTGGTGTCGTCATCATCCTTCAGCATTTCCTCGACGGTGCCTGCCTGAAAATAGTAGCGGCGCACAATCTCGTTCGCCATCACCTTGCGGAGGTCCTTCTCCTGACGGTCCATCTCGCGGTCGAGGTTATGGGCGAATTTCTTCTCAAGGGCATCGAACTCCGCCTTGGCATCGTCGTAGTAGCCTTCGAACTGAGCAGTCTTCTTCAAGTCAGCCAGACGCTTCTCGCTCTGACGGTCATACTTGAAGTCGCTGTCCTTCACCATCTTCTTGAACTCGGCATAATCAGCGTCGGTGATGGAGAAATCCTTCACGGCAGGGATGGTGGGATGGTTCTGGCAATACTTGGTGCCCCAATCCGTCAGGACATCGTCGTTGGAAAGGTAATAGACGATGTTGGAGAGGGTGTCGTGCTTCACCTCAACGTCTGGCTTGATGCCGTTGCCCTCAGTCACCTCACGACCGCCAGCCGTGTGGAATATCTGCTTGATGCTATCGCCCTTCGTGCTGACTCTCTTGCCTGTGGTGCGGTAAATCTCCGCCGCCTCACGCAGTTTCTTGTAGTCAATCTTCTGGATGCAACGTCCCGAAGGCAGGTAATATTTCGCGGTGGTCAGCTTGATGCTGCCGTTGTAGGGCAATTCGCGGGAACTCTGCACCAGTCCCTTGCCGTAGGTGTCGCCTCCAATGATGACAGCACGGTCGAGGTCTTGCAGGGAACCTGACACAATCTCAGCCGCACTGGCTGTGTTCTCATCCACCAGCACCGCCAAAGGAATGTCCACATCAAGGGGATCATTGTTGGTTTTATAAGAGTAATTGGCAGCCACCATCTTACCCTTGGTCTCCACAATCTTGATATTCTTGGGCACGAAGAGGTTGACCATATCAATCGCCTCATTCAGCAAACCGCCACCATTGTTGCGCAAGTCGAGAATCAGTTTCTTGGCACCCTTCTCCTTCAAGGAGATGATGGCCTTGCGCACATCCTTGGCACAACCTTCTGTGAACTCTCTCAGGAAGATGTAGCCTGCATCGCCCATCATGCCATAATAAGGAATAGCTGGCACCTTGATGCTCCGACGGGTAATCTTGAAGTCGCGCGTCTTCTTCTCGCCCGGACGCTGCACCCTCAGCATGAAAGTCGTACCCGGCTCGCCACGCAGCAATTCGCTCACCTCGGAAGTGTTCATGCCTTTCAAGTCCTTGTCGTCAATCTTCAACAGCACGTCGCCCACCTGCAAGCCCACTTCAGCGGCTGGCATATCGGGATATGGCTCTTGAATGATGACCGTCGAGTCCTTGCGCATACGAATGATGGAACCGATGCCGCCATACTTTCCTGTCGTCATCATCTTCAGCTCGCCCATCTCCTCCTCAGGATAGAACTTCGTGTAGATGTCCAGTTCCTGGGTCATGGCATCAATTCCCACACGGACAACTTTATCTGCCTCCAGCGAATCCACATAGAAGATGTCCAACTGACGATAAATACTATTGAAGATGTCCAAGTACTTCGTCAACGTGAAGTTATGCTCCTGCTGGGCAAAGGCTGGAGCCAACGAAAGAGTAAAGACAAGAAGTGTAAGTATCTTTTTCATATCGAATTGTTTATTTGTGTGCAAAGATAGGAATAAAAAATTGAAGAATGGAAAAATTGAAAGAGTGAAGTACTTTAATCTCTTCATTTTTATGTTTTTTTTAATGATAAGTTCCCTTCCTTTTTCAAAAACTTCATTTTTTTAGTTCTTCAATTCTTCAATTCTTCAGATTTCACTATCTTTGCATCGATGGAAGAGAAACAACAACAGCAACTGATACGACGTTACTACCAGTATCTAAAACTGGAGAAGGGAAGTTCGCCCAACACCATTGATGCCTATATGCGCGACTTGGACAAGTTCCTGCGCTTCATCAAGGACGAGGGCAAGGACATCCTATCTGTCCAGTTGGAAGACCTCCACCATTTCTCTTCCCTCCTGATGGACGTGGGCATCCATTCCATCTCTCTTTCCCGCATCCTCTCAGGTGTAAGGAGTTTCTATCATTTCCTGGTGCTCAGCGATGTGTTGGAGGTCAATCCCACCGAACTGCTGGAATTTCCCAAGAAGCCTCAACACTTGCCCGATGTTCTTTCCGTGGATGAAATCGATGCCATCGAGTCGGTCATTGACCTCAGTCAACCCGAAGGTCAGCGCAACAAAGCCATCATCGAAACGCTTTTCAGTTGCGGGCTTCGCGTGTCGGAACTGGTCAACCTGAAACTGAGCAACCTTTTCCTCGATGACGAGTTCATCAAAGTGGAGGGTAAAGGCTCCAAGGAACGTCTTGTGCCCATCTCGGAGAAAGCCATCCATGAGCTACAACTCTATTTCATGGATCGCAACTTACTCCCCATTCCGCTGGAATATCAGGATTTTGTCTTTGTCAGCCATCGTCGGAAGAAACCGCTAACTCGGGTGATGGTGTTCCTCATGATTAAAGACCTGGTGGAAAAAGCTGGCATACAAAAGACGGTTTCTCCTCACACCTTCCGTCACTCCTTTGCCACTTCCCTATTGGAAGGCGGTGCCAACCTCCGTGCCATCCAAGCCATGCTGGGTCACGAATCCATTGCCACCACACAAATCTACACGCATATAGATACCACCCATCTGCGTGAAGAAATCTTGGAACATCATCCAAGAAACAAAAAAGCAATCATGTAAAAAAGGAAGGACTTTATTCTTTTTCCTCCTGACGGGTATCTTCTTGCTGACCTACCTCCCGCAGCCCTTCCTCTTGCTTCCTTTTCAACCACTCTTCCTTTGTACGGCTCCAACGCTTGTGTGTCCAAAGCCACATCTCAGGATGCTCCTTGATGTCAGCCTCAAGGAGTTCAAAGTAGCGGTTGGTGAGAGTTGTCTCAGGCACAGAAGCTGGATGGTCTTCCATCGGAATGATCTCCAGATGATAATAGCCGCGCTTGGGTCGGCTCATACGACCATAAGTCATGAAGGCATCCACCTTGCGGGCAATGTGTTCAGCTCCGATAAACACTGCCGTGTCGTGGTTGAGGAAAGAAACGAAATGGTGGATGCTCGCCCATTTGGGTTGCTGATCGCTGATGAAACCAATCGTATAATTCTTGTTTTCTTTCTTCAGTTGGAGGATGCGACGAAACGTCTCCTTCATCTTGATGTTCAGTCCGCCATATTGAGCCCTCAAGTGACAGAACAGTTCATCCATCTCATCGTTGCGAAGCGGGTGATAGATCTGTCCAGAAGTGCCCCAAGGCTGGAGACGGTAATTGATGGAGGCAATCCACTCCCAATTACCGAAATGGCTCAGATAAAAGAAGTGCAAGGACTGCCCAGCCTCATGGCGTTTCTTGATTTCCTCCAATCCACTGAAAGTCATGCGGCGCATCATCTCCTCTTTTGACATAGTGAGCATCTTGATGTCTTCCACAAAGTTATCACACAGTTGGTGATAGAACTTCCGTTCGATGTCCTTCAGTTCCTCCTCCGATTTCTCTGGAAAAGCAGAACGAAGGTTCTCTCGCACCACTTTCGTGCGATAGAAGCGTCTCACAAAGAAACAGCAGAAGTCTGATAGAGCATAGAGCACGGGGAGCGGCCAAATGCTGATGGTCCACAGCCATCCTTTTAGAAGTTTGTATTTAAGCATGTCATTCAATCATATTTGTTGCCTTTTGGACAATCATGTCTGGAGCTATTTCCATACATCTCATATCGCCAAACTTGCAGGGTTTCTTCCCATAGATGGAACAAGGGCGGCAGGGTATGTTCACTTGCATCTCGCTATCAGGGGTCTGTCCATAGCCCGAGAATCCAGCCTTCGGATGGGTGGCTCCCCAGATAGACAGCACTCGGATGCCGAAAATCGAGGCGATGTGCATGTTGGCTGAGTCCATCGAAATCATCAGGTCAAGCTGCGACATGAGCAACATCTCGTTCTTCAATCCGCCCAACTTGCCGCATACGCTGAGGATACTTCCCTGTCCTGCTTTTTTCTCCGAAGCCTCCTGTTCCCAAGCTTTCAATATATCTGATTCCTTCTTTCCTGCCCCAAACAAGAACACCTTGCAGCCCTTGTCTGCCAGTTGTTGTACAACCTGTTGCATCCGTTCCAACGGATAGACCTTTTGAGCATGGGCAGCAAAGGGTGCCACACCCACCCATTTCTCTCCAGGCAACTTCTTGCCGACAACGTTGCGGACAGCAACGGAATCTTCTGAACGAAGGTCAATCTTCATTTTCCGAGAGAGGTCGATAGAGAGTCCCAAAGAGCGGAACACCTCTGCATAGCGTTCTGTCATGGGCTTGAGGGCAACGTGTGTTTGTCCATTGCCTATCAGTTCTTTCTTTTCCGTCCGTCCTTTGTTCACCTTTGACACTTTCGTGCCAGCTACGGCAAAGCAGGTGCGGATATATTTGGAACGAAGTACATCATGGAGGTCTGCCACTGCATCGAAGTTCCCTTTTTTCAGGTTGTTGTACACCTTCGTCAACCCGATGATGCCATCCTGTTCAGTAAAGTCCACCCCCTTCACTTGCACGTTGGAGGGAAGGCATTCGAACATCGGCACAAAACGGGTGCGTGTCAGCATGGTGACACGCAAGTCAGGGTGCTGAGTAGCAAGAGCATACAGCACTGGGACCGTCATGGCAGCATCGCCCATCGCACTAAATCGTATGACGAGCAGTCGCTTGATTGATTTGTCGTGTCGTGAACCAAACATGGGGATGGAAAACAAGTTGATTTTACTCCTTTGTATTCATGTAACGGGGCAAAGGTAGTGAAAAAATGGGAATTAGGTGTGAAGAAAGAGGATTTATTTGTTGTTTTTATGTTTTTTCACTACCTTTGCCCACGAAAGACGAAGGGATGTTATTCAAGAAAACCTAATTATTACTGTCATTATGAAGAAATTTCAAGTTTTGTTGGTGTGTCTGTTGACAGCAGTTGCTATGCAGGCACAAACATCTGCCAAGGCACAGACCCGTGTGGCAGAGGTTCGGAAACTTTATGCCGAGGCAAAAGAGCGTATGGCGTATAACGATCAAGACGACTATCCAGCCAAGAGCAACATGGAAATCACCTACAACTACATGGCACCTGGTGCGGGTCCCATCAAGCACTACATCAAGTACTACATCAGTTCGGAGGATACGGACGAGGGAGAAATCTTGGGTTTCAAAACTTACTTTGTCAGCGACTCCTACAACTCGGGGGCACGTAAAATCTACGAGGAGTATCTGCTTGACGAGAAAACGGGCGCCTTGCTCTTTGCTTATGCCTATGAAGAGAATGGCGACAATTCCAAGAACGAAGGACGCTACTATTATTATAAGGATGGCACCTTGGCACACAAGGACGTGAAGGTCAATACAGAATGGGGGGCATTCTTCAACGAGAAATATGTCAAGGCAAAGGCTACCAATTTGAGAAAAGCGTTAGGACTGATTACAAACAATTAAATAATGAATACAATGAAACAGACGATTATTTATGCTTGTATGTTAACCCTTTCCCTTTGCGGATTGGTTGGTTGCAATGGAATGAGCAAGTCTTCCGGAAGCGATGCTGACTCTATCGTTGCCGACTCCCAAGTGTCAACATTGATAGAGGATGAGACGAAGGAGGCACAAAGCGATGCTCCCACCCTTGACGTGGCAAAGTATTGGGCACAATTCCAAGAAATGTATCAGGAGGGAGATTTGGATGATATACATGAGACCTTGACCAAGTATGCCTTCATCGACATCGACGAGGACGGAATCCAAGAGGTGTGGCTGCGTTCTGAGAACGACGAGGATGGTGCCATCTTCTGTTTCGACGATGAAGAAGAACCCGTGTTGATTACCACGGAGACAGAAGGGAAGCGTCCTTCCGTCGGTAAAGGTTGGGTGGGTGTCGGATTCCCAGCTGGTGGTCCTTCCTACTTCAACCACTACGTTATCATCAAAAACAGTCGAAAGGCGATTGAGTTCACCGACTTCCAAGTGGAGGAGAACCATGAGTATTACGTTGGTGACACCGAAATCACTGAAGCTGAGGCAAAGAAAATCAAAGAGGACATCAAGGGCGAAGGCTATCTGCCAGAAAACCTTGAATGGCATCCAAAATCCAAAAAGTAATATTCCACCGATATGAAGAAAAACTTCTTTTTTCTCTTGGCGTTCATCATGGCAATGATGGGGATGAGCTGCAACGGCATTAAAACCACAGGCGATGCGTCGGATAGCGATTCCACCGCCATCGACAGCGTACAGACCGACGATGGCAAGCACAACAAGGAGTACATCATCCAGCGTCTGAACGACATCTATAAGCTGCAGGACGACAGCAAGTGCTGTTCTGAGCGTTACCAGAAACTCTTCAACGAAGCCCAAGAGCTGAGCGAAAAAGGCGGTATGGTCTTTGTGGATGGTGACCACTGGGTGCAAGGCAACGATATCGACGAGGATTGGCAATATCGCATCCTGGATGTGACAGACATCACCCCCAGCACTGCCACAGCCACGGTGCTGGTCAACAATTTCAACGAACACGAGGTGATGCTGAAACTTGTGTTCGAACGTGGCGACTGGTATGTGGACAATTTCCTCACCGAGTCTGAAGGCGGTTGGGGCGGTCCTGATGCCGAGCCCCAAATCTTCGACGAAGCCAAGGACATTCAGGAGTTCATCACGACCCTGAAGAAAGACAACGAAATCGCTAAGAAACTCATTGGCGAATGGGGATGGGTGGGCGACGACGTGCCCGAACTGCTCCTCAAGTTCACGATGAAGGACGGTACAATGAAAAGTCTGAAAGCCGAGGATTGCTACCTCTATCGCCTCTATTCTTTCCACGGTCCCCTCTGCGGTGTGTATGACGGAAAAGTTCAGATTGGTCAACGTCCCGACAATGATGCCATCGATTTGACGCTGGAACTCAATGAAAAGGGAGATGAACTGACAGGACACATCATGGTGAGATTGGCAGACTTAGACTATTCTTACGATGGTCCTATCACCCTCAGAAAGAATTATTTCAGATATAAAGACAAATAATCATATTCGACATGAAAAAGTTTCTTGCACTTTTAGTTTTTAGCTGCTCACTCGCAGTTACTTTTGCCCAGAAGAACTACACCCTCGACGAAATTCGTGCGGGTTGGGCAAAGAAAACCATTACAGGTGTCAAAAGTGGCAACATTATCCCCTTGCTCACCGCCTTCAACAAGACTTGGCGCACAGCCCCAGCCACAGAGTTACTGGCACACCCCGTCACCAACGAGGGAGACGAAGATGCTTATTCCATTACGGTAGACACCCCCAACGGATACGTGAGTGCCCAAGAGTTGGGCGATGATGGTGAGGACATTGCGGCTTGCGTGTGGAAACGTTCCAACGGACACAAGCTCTTTGCTGTGGTTTATACCCGTTATTATGGACTCACACCCCACCCCATTGCTCTCTTCTACGACTACGATGCCACCAAGGGCACCCTCACCCCTGAGTTCGATATTCCCTTGGTACAGCTCTTGCCCTCCTACAGCGACCGCAGCGTGGATTTTGTGCACATCAAATTGCCACAGCAAGGAAAGGATGTGGAGGTCTGGGAGTACCTGATGCCTTGGGGCTGCTACATCAAGCAAACCTACAAATGGAATGGCATGCAGCCCATGTGGTCATCCACCACTATCGACAATTACGACCAGATGTGCCGTCAGTTCGACAGCACTTATCAATTGGAGGAGAAAGTGAAGTTCGACAAATATGCACTCATCGACTTCGACGAGGATAACAATCCTGAATTGTGGCTTTCCTCCAACAACAATGATAATCAGGCTATCTTCACCATCAGTCATGATGGTATTCATATGGTGGCTTCCACTTACTACAAAACCCACCTCATCTTCCACGAGAACAACGTGATTGGTTCCGCAGGCAGTTGTGGTACAGGATGTTTCAATGCCGAGTACGTCAAGCTCAACAACAGCAAGGTGCTCTATCGCTTCCAAGACTTTCAGGAATACGACTATCAGAAGGATGAGATGAACAGCACCTACTCCAAGGACGGCAAAGAACTTTCCAAAGCTGAAGGCGAACGCATCTACAAGTCTTTCGGTGATGTGCGCGATATCATCCCCCTCATGCACGAACTGCAACCATAAAAAAAGCATTATACTCATCGAAACAGAGGCTCCGAATTAATCAGAGCCTCTGTTTTTTTGTTTTTTTTACAAATTGAGCCATTTTTTTTCGTAAAAAGTTTGGGGAATAAAAAAGAACCCATATCTTTGCCACAGAAACCAATACACAAATCTATATCATTATGAATCAGTTCTTATCAATTTTCAAAGGAAGTGGGAAGGCGAGTTCCTTCCTCATGACAACCATGCTGTCGCTCCTGATGCTGCTCTCAGCAGAGAAAGCATCCGCCTACGACTTTATGTGGGACGGCGACAAGTATGTGTTCCGTAACATCGGTACAAGTGTAAGCATCGAGTTGCCAATCTACGACAAAGACGGCCGCGACATGTGGGTCATTGACGGTTATGTGTATGTGAAAGCTGCCGGCAAGACGGAGCAGACGCTGCTGCACTACAAGTCGCAGGGCGACATCTCGGGTGGTGCCACGACCAACGATGCCAAGTTCAACACCAGCATTGGTGGTGTTCTGAAGATCAAGGACACCAGCGGTAGTTGGGTGCGTCTGTCGGAGAGTCAGCAGACCGTCAAGATTTACAGTAGTGGCGATCACTTCACGGCTGTGCTGGAATGGGAAGCCCCATACGAATGGCGCGGCATGGACCTGGAATTCACTGTGAAGGTGCATGGTGACCAAAATTCCTGGAAGGAATGGAACAGGGATTGGACGAAAAAGATTTCTGCCCTGACTCCTCCGCCAGATAAGATTGAACCCAGTATCGTGAATTCGATGCTTGCCATTGAATCTGGTCATGCTAAGGAAGTCGGTGTGATGTGGCAGATTGCAGCCAGCCAGGTGACAAGAGCCGTTGCCACCTTCAAGGCGAATGGTGTGTCGAAGAGCACAACTTTGCCGAACGAGAGTTTCGGTACAATCTACGTGCCGTCTGACCAGCTGATCAACGACCTGCAAGTGGAGGTGGATTATATGGACAGTGAGAAGCATAAGGTGACAGGACAGAAATCGACAAAGTATGACGTGGCATATTTCCATCAAGCCAAGAATGTGAAGACCAAATTGCTCACCAACGGCAAGGTGGAATTGACCTGGGAAGTTGATAACCCTACCCGAACAGATATTCAGCAGACAGACTACTGGATTATTCAGCGTAATGTCAAAGGCATCATGAAGGATGATGACGATGGATGGACTACGATTGGACAGATCAGTTTCAAACAGGATGAGACCGGTTTCAAGTTCACCGACGAGACGTTGACGAATGTGTATGAGGGCAAGACTGTCTATTACCGTGTGCAGCGTGCATCAGTTGCCAATAGTTGGGGCTATGGAACCCTGAGCGGTGCAGGCAAGGGCGTGTTGTTGCAGCAATTGGCCCTGCCCGACGTGCTGTTGGCTACTGCTGTTAGGACTGAGAACTGGGGAAAGAACGACCAGCATATGGTGAAACTGAGTTGGGATACCCATCAGAATAGCGCTGACATTGCAACCCCCACCTTTAGTTTGTGTAATGTGGATGATTGGAATGAACTGTGCATTTTGGTGAGCAAGGGCTTCAACTCAATCAATGTAGCGATGCTGAACGATATCGACATCAGCAGTAGCGAGTTCATGTTGGGTGAAAGCAATTCGGAGTATATTGGCACGTTTGACGGTAGAGGACATACACTGACCGTCAACTACAATACGACTGAACAGTATAGCGCCCCGTTCCGCTATGTCGGTGAAGGTGCTGTCATCAAGAACCTGCACACGGCTGGAACCGTCAAGACTTCTGCGAAGTTTGCTGGTGGTATTGTTGCAAGGGTAAGTGGTTCGGTTACTATTGATAAGTGCTGGTCATCGGTTGAAATCAATTCATCGGTCAATGGTGACGGTACACATGGTGGTATTGTGGCTTTGGCCGGACCTTCCTCATTATCAATAGAGAACTGCTTGTTTGATGGTAAGTTGTTGGGCGGTAATACGCACAGCTGCGGAGGTATTATGGGATGGCGTGACAATGATAATACTACCGTCATGAAGAATGTGCTGTTCAATCCGCAGAGTGTGACTATGAACACCAATGATTCGGGCACGTTTAACCGCAATATAAGCTATATTTCCGTACAATTTACCAATTGCTATTACACACAGACCTTCGGTTCATATTCAACTCTGTACAAAAAAATCTCAGGAACGGCTCAGGAGCAGAAGTCAAAGTTGGGAAATAACTGGACGGTGCTGGATGACAAGTGTGTGCCGTTGATCGTGAAAGATTTCTTCAGCATCAAGAGTGTTGAGGATTGGGATGCTTTTGTACAAATTGTCAATAATGGCAATACAGCAACAAATGCCGTACTTGAAGCCGATGTTGATATCAGCAGCAGCACTTCGAAGGTGGGTACAGAAAGTAATCCGTACCGTGGTACATTCAATGGATGTGGGCATACGTTGAAGGTGGGTTATAACACCGATGTGAGATTTACGGCTCCCTTCATGTATGTAGGTGCGGCAACCTTCAAGAACTTACATGTGACGGGTAGCGTGAAGGGTGGCATGCATTCTGCAGGACTTATCGGCTTAGGTGTGGGTGAAGGAAGAATCACCATCGCGAATTGCCGTGTGTCTGCCGACATCACTTTCACGGGCAGTGGCAACACAGCCCCTCATGGTGGCGGCTTCGTGGGTCATGGTGATAATATGTATTTCAGAATTCAAAACAGTCTCTTCGACGGAAAGCTCACTGCTACCAGTAGATCAGACTCTTATGGCGGCGCTTTCGTGGGTTGGGAACACTCTGATAAAAGCTCTCTGGAGAACAACTTGGAGTGTGGTACCTATAACAATATAGCTCACGCGGGATTCTGCTACCGCTATTCCGGTAGGGTGATTCCTTACGGGAACGGTGGTACCAATAACAACACCAACAACTACTCGTTCCAGAATTGGGGTGAGATGGGTGATGGTCACGCCAATGTCAAAGACATTCCAGCATCCGAATTGGCAGCTAAGTTAGGCAGTGGATGGACTCTGGAGGACGGCAAGTGCGTGCCTGTGACGATTGCCAACACCGATGGAGAACAGCTGAGGACCTACGTATGGGACTACAATGCCCACATGAAGCTCTACACCGATAAGTATGTGAATGGAGTGCTTCGCTACACCGACGAGCGCGTGATTACTGAGAATGAGCGTGAGGCTGGTCAGTTGGAGGTGGAACTCCTGTCACCTTGTGTGGATTACGGCTTTCGCATCGAAGTGCTTCGTGGCGCTTCACAGCTTTGTATCGGCAACAAGACTGCGGATGTAACGACGAGCACATACGAGATTCCTGTGAAATATTATCCTGACGCTACAACGCCCGATAAATCCACATCCACTTTCTATTTCGACAACAATGTGAAGATGGATTCTCTGAGGGCAACCCAACTGCACGATGCCGTGTTGCTGAAGTGGTACACCAACGGTGGTGCTGCCGACTACTACGAGGTCTATCGTCGCGATCTGTCTGACGATAAAGGCTTTATGTTGCTGAATGGCGATGTGATGGAGAAAAACTATACCGACATGACCGTCAAGGCACATCACGAGTATGAATATAAAGTAAAGGCTGTGGTGCAGTGTGAAGGTGTGCATATCGACTCACTCACCTGCAAGGGTCAGTGCGACAACTTTGGTCGTGTGAGCGGTTTCGTGCGAATGCCTAACGGTACGGGTATCGGTGGCGTTGAAGTGAAGGCCACGCCCGATCCATCACTCAGCGGAGTGGGAGTGGAACGCATCGTCACGACTGACGAAACGGGTTACTTCCTCCTTGACTCGCTCTTCTATTTGCCGAACAATGGTCTTTACGCCATTCAGGTGCAAGTGACAGGCGACGGTCCCGAGTATACTAGTGCCTCCTGTAACTTCTCGGTGGACAAGAACGAGTTCACCAACACGGTGCTGGCTCTGCGTGAATATTACGTCTTCACAGGTAAGGTGCTCTACGATGGCACCAGCATCCCTGTACCTGGAGCACAGTTCCGTCTTGATGGCAAACCGCTTTACAATCACCAGCAGAAGCGAGTGGAAACCGATAACCAAGGTGCCTTTACCATCAACATCCCTGCCGGTCCACACAAGATACAGGTGGAAAAGGAAGGACATGTCTTTGAAAATGAAGGCTACTACATTGACCAAGATAACACGAATGATCCTACAGAGCACAACTGGCAACGCAACATTGCGGATATATATCTGTGGGACCAGACACGTGTGACTCTGCGTGGACGTATGGTGGGTGGCGAGATTCAGGCATCGAAGCCTCTGGGACAGTCACTCTCCACCAACAACTTGGGTCGCAACCTGAAGATGGTGATGCAGTTGGAGGGCGACAACACCTCGTGGATTGTACGCGACCCACAGAACCTCTCCATCATGGAACGTGACGATTCTCTCCGTCATGGTGCCCTTGACCCTGCAACGAAGAAGCCAAAGGATATCACGCGATGGCACATGACACGTCACATTATCGAGGTATATCCCGATGAAAAGACTGGTGAATATGAGATCAAGCTTCCTCCTGTGAAGTATAAGATTACGGAGCAGTCCTGTACGGGTTACCCAACCTTGTTCCAGGAGGGCAAGGTGGGCGAGACCCTCGATTTGACCCATGTGGGCAAGGACAGCATTGCCGAGTACAAGTGTGTTTACCACTCACCTGTGAAGCTGGCTGTGACCCAATTCAATATCAGCGGCGACAAGCACTTTGGTGAAGAATTCTATATGGCACAGGACATCGATAACCATGCGGACACGGTGAAAATCTGGACAGCAGCAACTGACAGCACCCCCGAATGCTACGTACTTAAAAATCCTGTGTTCATGAGTAATGCCTCTTACCTGTTCAACTTGCAGGCTCAGGAGGAGTATCCGTTTGAGAACCGTGTTGACACCGTGGCTGACATCGTGCCGCTGCATGAAGGTACGGTTTATTTCCACAACGACTTGGTGGGCAACAATGTGACGGACAGCGTGAAACTCGATTCCATTGGACGAGGCGTGTATAAGTTCATTCCGAAGAACACCACATTCCTCGGCAACGACAAGAATGCACTACGCACCTTGGATATTAACCTGCTCTATGACGGTGTTTATTATGACATCAAGCCATTTGATGGAAAACCTTTGAAATGCTACGTGATGGGTGCCATCGAGAATCAGGGCAAACAAACCATTGCCAAGGGTGGAACCCACTTGATTGACATCCTTCGTGACCCTCCTGGTTCTGGTAGTTCGGCTTACATTGAAAAGGGATCGAAACTGAAATATTCCTACACAGCCGTGTTGGATGGTAAAGTGGGCATTTCCCTCGATAAGGTGACAGGTACCGGTGCCAACTACTATGTAGGTACGTGGGCTGGTTCAGGAGGTGGTCCTAACAGCGGTACCATCAACACTGCCAGCAGTACCAACAACTGGACCTTCAACTTCAACATACAGGCTGGAGGCACGTGGGTATATAGTTATGAGATGAACACCACAGAGCGCATCCAAACCTCATCTAGCAACAAGTGGATTGGCAACAAGGCAGACCTCTTCATCGGCTTTACCGACAACTTCATCTTTAGTGACGGTATCGCTGTCCGTATGGTGCCAGAGAGCCAATACAAGAAACTGATCAACCGCACGAAGGGTGGTGGTAAGACGACGGTGGGTGATAACACCTTCGATATCAAGAATGGTACGGTGACCGTGCTGGCAGAAGGCGTGGGTGCTGATGGCCAAAAGGTTTATCTTATCAGCGACGAGGTGTTGACCTACAGCACGAAGTTTAACTCTGACTTTATCCACAGCACCGACTACATCGAAACCGAGCTGATACCTTATTATGTGAAGTTGCGCAACGAGCGACTGCTGCCAAAGGGCACGTCTACGACGGAAGCTCAGAAGATGGCAGACAACGACGGACGTAATGTCTATATCAGCACCGTGGATGCCAGTGACCCAACATTTGGTTTCAATGCCAGCCTGACAAGTGACAATAAGGATCGCTACACGATTATCCGACCAGCAAAGAATAAGAATCTGGCGGATGATGTGGCAGATTATAATGCTCAGATAGTGACCTGGTCATCGTTCCTGGCAAAGAACGAGTACGAGAAGGTGATGGCTCCTTATATGTCAGATTTGGTGAGGAATTATGACTTTGACGGAACTGCCAACTTGCAGTACAGCGAGACGTTCAACACCAGCGACGACTACTCTTGTTACTTCCGAATCATGCCAATCTCCTTCTCTAAAGGTTTTGTTGCGGATGGAGTCAACGATTTGGTGAAGACCACTTTCGATATGTTTGAAGGACGAGATGAATATGGTAAGCCTACAGGTGACGTGATGGTGAATGGTGGTGGTTCCAAGATTCAGTTTAAGATTAAGCCAGTGTTGAACCTCGACTTCAATGACAAGAACGGCAAGTCGGAGTCGTGGTCGAAGAAGACAGGTTTCACGCTGAGTGCAGCTGCCCGTTCGAACTACAACATCAGCGTGTACCGCACCAAGGTGGACAAGAATGCGATTGACGATGCGGTGGCGAAGAAGGATGCTGATGTGTTCCTGCAATATATCAACAACACGCTTGACCACGTGCGTGGCGGTTTCACAGGAGCCGGAAAAGGCATGAACTGGACGACATATGCTAGCAACGATGAACAAATCTATGGCAACTTCATCTTCAGGACCAATGGTGGTGCAACCTGCCAGCCATGGGAGGATGAGCGCAAGACCAAGTACTACAGTCCTGGCACGGTCTATGATCAAAAGACGCTTCAGATTGACCAGCTGCGCATCTGGGCAGACCAGAGCATCGTGTCGAATGTGCCATACGGTGAGCCTGCCCGCTACACCATCCACATGGTGAATGAGTCTCCATTCCCTGAGCAAGCAACCCAGATCTTCAACATTTGTGCTCCTGATGACTTGAACCAGAAGGGTGCAAAGGTGTTCTTTGGCGGTAATGCGCTGAATGGTTCAGGCTATACGGTGCTGTTGAAGCCAGGTGAGGTGATCACGAAGGAGGTTGAGGTGTATGCTGGAAGTGAATTTGACTATGAGGACATCGGCATCAACCTCTTGGAGCCGAATGATCCGAAACGTCCTGTCACCGTGAAACTCTCTGCTCACTTTGTGCCATCGGCTGGCAACATTGCCATTTCGACTCCTGGCGACAAGTGGGTGATGAACACGGAGTCACCTTACGACAAGAAGGAATATGGATATTATATGCCTGTGCGCATTGACGGTTTCAATGTGAACCAACGTAATTTCGACCACATCGAGTTACAGTACAAGCTCTCGACGCAGGGCGACAAGGATTGGGTGAACATCTGTTCTTACTATAAGAGTGACTCACTCATGGCTTTGGCAAGCGGCACTTGCAAGCTCATTGAGAACGACGGTTACATCATTGCAAGCTTCTTCGGCGAGAAAGACCCCGTGGAGCAGTACTACGACTTGAGGGCTGTGGTGTATTGCCGCAACGGAAACGGTTTCCTCACGGCTTCATCACCTATCCTGACCGGTGTGAAGGACACCCGCCGTCCTCAGCTCTTCGGTACTCCGAAGCCTGTGAATGGTGTGCTGGGCATTGGCGACGACATCACCATTTCCTTCTCTGAACCGATTGCGGGCAACTATCTCTCGGAGGTGAACAACTTCGAGGTGCTGGGTCTGACCAACTCTGCCAACATCACACAAGGCACTTGCCTGCGCTTCAATGGCGGAATAGGGGCTGAGACTCAGTCCAACCGCAACCTCTCTGCAAGAAGCTTCACACTGGACGTGATGATCGAACCTGATGAGCATACCAAGGCCATGGGTATCTTTAAGCATGGCACGGTGAGAAAGAACCTGCAGGCAGGTCTGACTGCCGAAAATCATCTGATGGTCATCATCAACAAGGAGGTGTTTGTCAGCGACGAGCCTGTGAAGTTCTCGGGACTGCATCAGGTGAGCTATGTGTTCAAGGCTGATTCGGAGAAGCAGAACACGACGATTAGCTTCTATGATGGCAACACAAAGATAGGATCAGGTGTGTACGAAGGACTTTATGAAGGTGTGACCCCACTCGTTTTGGGTGACCAACTCTACTTGGAAACTGCTACGGGCGAAGCACTCGAGTCAGAGGAATATCGCGGCAAGATGTTGGAGATGCGCCTCTGGAACAAGGCACTTTCGGAGGGTGAAATCCAACAGTATGCCAAGAAACGTCTGACGGGCTATGAATCGGGATTGCTCGATAACTTTGCCCTCAACGAAGGCAAGGGCAAGAACTGCTACAACAAGGCTGTGGGTGGCACAGACCTCTTGCTCCGCTCTGCTACTTGGAGTGTTCCTGCTGGCTTGAGTGTCAAGCTTGACGGCGAGAAGGGCATCGTGATGAACGACAGTGCCTTTGTCCGTACGGATTCACAAGACTACACGCTGATGTTCTGGTTCCGCACGTCACAAAGCGATGGTACGCTGCTGTCGAACGGTCCTGCACTTGAAGAACCACAGTGGAAGAACCACTTCAACATCGGTCTGAAAGAGGGTAAGGTTTACTACCGCAGTGGAAACTTTGAGGTGAAGAACACTGGTTCGCAGCACTACAACGATGGCGCTTGGCACCATATGGCAGTGACCCTGAACCGTGCCCGCAACGTGGGTAACCTCTATATTGACAATGAACTCATGCAATCCTTCGCCGTTGATACGCTGGGTGGCATCTACGGAGGCACGCTGGCTGCGGGTGTCACTTATGTGGATGCCTACACCACGTCGAATGCACTTGCTGGCAACATCGACGAACTGGCTCTCTACGAGATGACCTTGCCTCTGAACGTCATCAAGGACTATGCTTCCACCACACCAACCGGACGCGAGATGGGTACATTGGTTTATCTGCCATTCAGCCGCTCGGAGGTTCAGAAGGATCACTCGCAACGCATGGTGGCTTCGGGTCAGAGCTTGAAGCAGAGTCGCGACAACCAAGGCAATTACTCCACTCGTCTGGATGTCATCATCCCAGACAGCGAACTGGAGGCCGTGTCCGATCGAGAAAACTATGCTCCTATCGACAACACGGGACAGCGTGAGAACCTGAACTACAGCTATGTTGCTGACAAGCAGAATCTGCTCATCAACATCGACGAGCCTGCTCAGAACCTGGAGAAGACTCACGTCTATATCACCGTGCGTGATGTGGCTGACGTCAATGGCAACCTCATGGAGAACCCCGTGATGATGGATCTCTACGTCTATCGCAATCCTTTGCGCTGGTCGGAGAAACGTTTGAACATCTTTACTGACTATGGTTTCGAAAACCGCGTGGAGGTGACTATCCAGAACCAAAGTGGAAAGACCCACAGTTATTATCTGGACAACCTGCCACTTTGGATTACTCCATCGAAGACCAGCGGCACCATCGCTGCCACCGATGAGGAAACCATCACGTTGACCGTCTCGCCATACGCCAATATCGGTGACTTCGACGAGGTGATCAGCCTCGTGACTGAAGAGGGACTGAGTGAGGTGCTGCCTATCCACATCAAGGTGCGTGGAGAGCGTCCCGATTGGGCTATCAGCGAATCTCTGAAGAAGAAGAACATCACGATGAATATGGTGGCACGCGTGAAGATCGACGGCATTGTGACAGACGATCCTGATGACATCATCGGTGTGTTTGGCAACAGCCATGAACCGCTGGGTGTGGCACGTCTGAGCGTTGACAACACCGCCAACGCCAATGAGCCACTGGCCTTCATCACGGTTTACAACAACACCACAGCACAGCAACCTCTGCGCTTCGAATACTACGACAATTCAACAGGACACATCAGTGTGCTGCAACGTGAGGATGGTGAAGAACTGGTGTTCCTCGCTGACACGCTCTTGGGTAGCACCAGCAACCCAATCATGTTGGTGAACAGCGGCGAAGAGGTGCAGATGTTGCAACTGAAGAAGGGCTGGAACTGGCTGTCATTCTACATGAAACCAGAGAAGAACACCATCAGCAACCTGCTCAACCGAGCCACACAGTGGGAGGTGGGTGATGCCTTGGAGGTGTTAGGCACCAACGGCTTCTACGAAATCAGCTACAAGGGCATTCAAGATTCTAAGAACCCATCTCGCATCAATTACTTCTGGGATAACGGTAATGACAGCATCGAGCTGGATGCCACCAAGATGTACCGCTTCTATTCTTGCAACGAAAAGACGGCCTATCTCTCAGGTAATGGTTACTATGAATACATCAATGTACACCAAGGATGGAACCGCGTTGCCTACATTTCTCATCTGAACTTGCCGATTGCCACAGCTTTGGCTGACTACACAGCGAATGCAACCGTGGGCGATATCATTAAGTCGCAGAGTGAATTCTCCATGCTCGTGGAAGACACGCAAGGTAACCGCATGTGGAAGGGTACGTTGACGCATCTGACAGCAGGTCAGGGTTACATGATCAAGCATGTAGGCACCAATGATGTGATATTCTACTATCCTTCTTATGAGGGAGCCTCACGCTATGGCAATTTGAAGCACCATGCCCCAATGTACGAGAACAACACGGGCTGCTCTATGAATATCGTGGCTCGCACCGCTGGCGTTGACCTGCAAGAGGGTGATTGTCTGGTGGCATTCAACGGAGCAGAAATCTGTGGCGTGGCTGAGAAGTCTGACGACAACTTGTTCTACCTCTCGGTGGGTGACTATGGCAACGACGCGCTCAGCTTCGCCATCCAGCGTGGTGAGGAACTGATTGCCCTGAGTGGTAACATGATGACCTACATGACCGATGCTGTAATCGGTACGGTGGAAGAACCGACGGTGATCAACTTCGCAGAAGTGAGTGACCAAGTAGTGGGAGAGTGGTACGACTTGCAAGGTCGCAAGCTTGACCAGCGTCCACAGGTGCCAGGTATCTATATCTTTAACGGACAAAAAATACTGATTAAATAATGAAGAAACTATTGTATCTCGCAGGTGTGGCACTAGTTGCCACCCTGCTTTTGGGAGCTTGCAGCTCGTCAGATGACGACGACTCAAACGAGAATAAAGGTGCCAGCATGACACCCAAAGAAGGTACGGATACACGTCCGTCTTGGGTGGTTTCGTCCGATCCCGATTCTCAGGACGATTGGCCGATGTCAGTCCAGATAGGTGTCCAGTCCGCGCTGTTACCCTATGTGTCTTCTGGTGACTTGATGTGTGCCATGATGAAAGGCGAGGTGCGTGCCGTGAGCGGTCTGAAAGAGACAGGCGGACAGTATTATTTCATGCTTCCCATCTTGGGTAGCAGCAGCGAAGGTTCCGTCACGCTGAAATACTATTGCGACAAGCTGCACCGCATCTTCACCGTCACTGATTGGAAGGAGTTCGACTCCACCATCCAGCCCACCGACCAAGGAACCCCCTATGAGGTGCCCTTCTTCACAGGAGAAGAGTAAGTATGAACTGAAATATACATAGAATCGTGAAAAGAATTGTATCTGTATTGATATTATTGTGCACTATCGTCTCAGCATATGCTGATGGCGATGTCATTGAGATTTGGACGGCGAAGGACCTGAAGGACTTACGTGATAATGTGAATAATGGTACTAATACTTACGCAGGAAAGACCGTGAAGCTAATGGCAGACCTGGATTTAGGTAGCGGTTGGGTTCCTATCGGTATTGTTGATGATGTGAGTGAAACATTTCAAGGCACGTTCAAAGGACAAGGTTATACTATCGACATTGATGTTACGACAAGCAGTACAGTCCTTGGTTTGTTCGGTTATTTTTATGGTATAGTTGAAAATTTGAAAGTAACAGGAACTGTTTTCAACACAAAAACTGATTACACAAGCAGTACTGCCGGTATTGTCGCCTACAACAAAGGAATCATCCGACAGTGTGCCAACTTAGCACAGATCCAAGGAACAACCGCTGGTGGTATTGCAGGAGAAAATCACGGAACAATCACAAACTGCTATCACGCAGGCACCATTGATGCTACTTATGGATGGGGAGGTGAATATTTTTTAGGTGGTATTGCGGGAGTCCTTAAAGGAACAGAAATTTCAAACGTATATGCTTACTGTGATAGAATGGACAACGTGAGTTCTACAGGTGGTATTGTTGCAACTAATCAAGGAGGAACATTGACTAAATGTTTCTATTACGTACTCTTGGAAGGAACTTCTCCTATCGGAAATGTACCAAATACAACAAGTCCAATAAATATAAAAGGAACAACTCTGAATGGGCAACTAAACAAAGCAGATGATTATACCATCTGGACATTTGTCGATGGTAAATTACCTGAGTTGACATGCTTCAAGATTGTTCAACTGAGTGAAACAGACGACAACAGTGGAACTCTTACCACTTATAATGGTCAGACGCGTAACGTGGAACTCAGTGGTCGTACTCTTTACAAAGATGGATATTGGAACACACTTTGTCTGCCATTCGACCTTACTCTTAACGGTTCTGTACTTGAAGGAGACGGTGTGGTGGCAAAGGTGCTTGACGGAGCTCACACTTCGCTTAACTCCGCAGGCTTGCTGTCTCTCACCTTTACATCCATCGACGTTGATGCAACGATTCCTGCCGGAACCCCGTTCATCATCAAGTGGAACAATACGGGCAGTCACTTGACTAATGTGAGGTTCTGCGATGTCACGTTGAACAATGCAGCCCCCACAGCCGTAACGTTCAGCAATGCTTTCGGAGCCTTAGGTCAGTTTGTAGGTACATACTCACCTTTCAGCATCGATGCTGGCAACATTGGCAAGATTATCCTGCTGTCAGGTAACAACACATTGGGATACTCACAGAATCCTCGTACCCTGCGTTCTTGCCGTGCTCATTTCATGATTCCGACATCATCCAGCATTCGTGCCATGATGGACTTCGACATTGATTTCGAGGGAGGAGAAAGCACAGGAATCGCTGCGCTAAATGACAATGGAGAAATGATAAATGATAATGATAGTTGGTGGACACTGACAGGTGTGAAACTGGAGGGGAAGCCTACTGAGAGAGGTATCTATCTCCATAACGGAAGAAAGGAGGCAGTACGATGAAAAATGCGATTAAGAGAGAGCAAAGCCAAGCTTGCTTGAGCTATGCCGAGCGTGAGCATTTTGGAGCATCGCTCAACAAGACATATATGAAGCCAGAGATGAAGGCTGTCTATTTCCAACACCAGCCACAATTGGTTGTTGCTTCTGCCACGGGAGAAGGCATGCATTGGAACCCTGAAGTAAGCGACGAGGACAGATAACTTTTGACACAACAGCAATAGAAAAGGGTGCACTGACGGTGCACCCTTTTTGTGATATAATCGGAAAGAGACTTAATCTTCCTCCTTGATGGTAGCTTTCACAGTACCACCCTTCTTCGTGTAGCTTCCACAACGGATGCCGTTCTTCATAGTGCTACCGTCCTTAGAAACCGTCAACGTACCTGCATTCACCGTCAGATCACCATCAATTTTGATGCCCCAGCACTTGTGTGGGTCATCGCTGTCTTCAGGCACCGTACATTTCTTACCTGTAGCCGCAATGGTGATGGTGGTGGTAGTATTTTCAGCCTCGCTGATGTTCATGTCGCCATCTGCCTGGATACCGCGAGAACCATTACTGTTCGCATTGATGACGATGGTGCCACCTGTGATGTCCACATCGCCTTCAGCCTTGATACCCTTTGCATCCTCAGCATTCGCCAATGTGATATTGAGTGTACCACCCTTGATGATGACACTACCCGTGTTCTCTGCGTCATCGATAGGCTGGTCATTATCATCCGTCTTATATTCCACCTGAATGCCGTCATTCACAGTGTTCTGGTCAATGGTCAGTTCTCCACCATTCATCTGGAAGAACTCTCCCACATGAATAGCATCGTTGGCTGCCTTGAGGATGTTGATCGCCTTCACCGACTTCTTCACTTGCAGATATTCCTTCGAAGCAATTGCGTGGTTGCTGTTACCCGTCACGTATAAGGTTCCGTTACCCTCAATCTCGAGGTGACCCTTCGTATAGAGGCAAGCCTTCTGTTCACCAGCCGCATAGTCAACCAATGAGTTGTTGGAACCATCCTCCATGATGAGGTTGATGCGCTTACCACACAGGATGTTGATGGCAGCACCCTTGTCAGAGGTGAGGCTCACACCGTTCAGCATCACAGAGAGCTTGTAGCTGCCATTGATGGTGAGTGAACCAGCAGTACTGCTACCTGAGATAGCATAATACATTTCCTTGGTAGTGTTAGTGCTCTCCAACACGACGTGAGAGCTGGTACCACTGGTGCAGGTCACGCCCTCCATTGCCTCAGGGATGTTCACCGTAGCTGTGGAGCCACTATAAGTGATGAGCACCAGCGAATCGTTCACCTCCTCAGGCTCTGTCGGCTCTGTGGGGTCTTCAGGCTCTGGATCAGTGTTCTCAGTATTGTTGCCACCCTGATTGTTGTTTGTATCAGGGTCATCGCTGCCACAAGATGAGAAGAGCACACTTCCCATCATCAAGGCGCAACAGAGATAAATCAGTTTCTTCATGTTTGTTATGGGGTATTAAAATTTGATGTTATAGCCGATACCCAGCAGGTGTCCGTTGGGGTCATCATCGTCATTCTCCGTCTGGTAACGATAGAACACGTCCAACTTGTGTTGCTTGCTGAGGTTTATGTCAGTGCCAGCCGTAAATTTCCACTTGTTCGCCGTGTAGTTCAGCCCACAGCCATAATCCACCGAGGCGTAGGGGTTCACGGGGCAATGGCGAATGTTGTACTGTGCCGTCAACTTCGAGCGCAGCACCGAACGATCCTTCTTGGCATACACCTTCTCATCCACTGTCGGATTCGGGTTCATGCCAGAATCTGGGTCATCCTCATCTATCAGGCGATATTTCTTCACCGTCGTGGATTTCTTGTTGGAATGCGTGAATTGGAACGTCTCCTTCAGTCCAAAACTCCAACGCTTGTTGGGCTTGTAGGAAGAAGACAGGCTCACACTCGTACGGTGGCTGTTTCGCCAATAGCCGTCTTTGTCGTTGTAGCCTTTGCTGTAGGCATTCACCATATTGCCGTTGCCATCCTTCACGGTTTCATACTTCATGTTCACCTCAGGCAGGTTGTATCGCCACATATACTTCCACCCTACCGATGCCTTCAGGTTGAAAGACTTCGACGCATTCTGATAGAGACGCATGTCAAACACGCCTCCCACCGTCCAACGTTCAATCTTGCGGGTGTTGTCCTGTGTGCGTGCCTCACCCTCGATGCCAAAGCTCATGCCTGGACGTATCTTCTTCTCAACGCCCAAGTTGAAGTCCATACCGAAGTCATCGCTTTGAGCAAAGGAAGAGCCCCCCAGCCCCCAAAGGGGGAGGGCTATCGCGATGGCACGAAATACTTTTATTATATTCATATATTGATTCTATTTTTAGCGTTGACCTGTATGGCTTTTCTGATGATGCGACAGCCCTCCCCCTTTGGGGGTTGAGGGGCTTTACGCATATTCCTTAGGCATTTTTTGTGCAGATTCATCCTCCTCATCCGTGTTGTAGTAGATCTTGATGAGGGCCATATCCTTCAGGAAGTCGATGGAGCCGATAGACACACTCGTGATGTCCAATCCCGTGCGAGCCTTCAAGTCCTCAATGAGTTCCTTACGCATGCTGGGCTTGATGAGGTCAATCTTGTCATACTTGATGTACTTCGACGAAAGGCTCTTCACCAGCTTGTTCGCCTCGGCAATCCACACACCCAGCACGAACACCAAGTCCGTCAGAATCAGCTCACCCATACTCGTCATCAGCGGACCAGCAAACTCTGGGTGCTTCGGGCTGATGTCAGCCGCCCAAGCCAAACCGTTGATGGCAGCCAAGGAGATGATGAGGAAGAGGTAAGTCATCTCGCGGATTGGCACCGACTCCGTGCGGTAGCGCATGATGCAGAAGATGGCGAAGAGACCCATCGCAATACCCGTCTTGATCTTCGCGTCGCCCATCAGGTGAATCAGCATGAAGATGCAGAAGCCCACCAAGATATAGGTGAAGAAGAAATCGCGACGACGCGCCTTTGGAAAGTAGAAGGCACGAGCGATGAGAATGGTGAATACCGTGTTGATGATGAGTCGCAGGAACAAGTCGAGGATTCGACACGTGTCGCTCGACAGCACTGCAAGAAAATCGTTAAGAGCGTCCATGATTATTATTTACAATTTGACAATTTATTATTCAATTTTACATTTGACCATTTCCCTAAACTATAATTCGTGGTCAATAAACCTTCTTCCGTTGATTTTTTCCAGATTTCGGAGCTTCGGCTTGAAGTTGTTCTGCTTCAGGGCTGGGTCGGTCAGCGCCATACCGATGCAACATTTGGAGAAGCCCGTCGGATGCACGTGGATGTCCCTGAGCAAGTTGCACACAGGCGAGAACACATTACCGTCCCTCTTCAGTTCGATAATCACCAGCTCATCCGTCCCGTGGTCATGCTCCGTCTCGAAATTGTGGAAACCGATGTTGAAGTCAATCGTCAGGCGTTCCGTCTTCCCCTTGTTCACCAGCGTCACACGCTCAAACTGATTCCTCACCACCGCATTCAGCTTGTCCAGGTCAAGACCAGTCTTCCGTTGCACCAATTCGTGTGCACCTTCCACCCCTCTAAAATCATCCTGGCTGGGCACCTCAATCCTCTTCTTCTTCGTGCGGGCATGATTGTTCTTGTTCTTCACCTCCAAAAACGTCAGTTCACTCGCCACATACGTCCTCACCCTCACCTTCATGCGTCGTGCACGCTTGTTGTGATGCATCATGTACATCAAGTGGTCGTCCGTATCGTAATAAGTCGTCAGATACGGAATGATGCGCCTTTCCAGAGTCTCCTGCACATAATATTTATCCTGCACCAATTTGAGCAACTGCACGAGTTGCGCCTTCGACGCCACATATTTGGTGTCGAGGCGGTTCATCAGCTTGATGCCTGTCATTTCTTCCAGTGTGATGGGAGCCATCGAATCAAGAAGTTCCTTGATGGCGCTATCCTCATTGCCCATTTTGTTCGAATCGGGGTTGATTTTGGTTTGTAAAAGAAGCTTTGGCTAAAATTCCGCGGCAAAGGTACAACTTTTTCCTCCCACCACAAAAATAATTCCACAAAAAACTGAATTTTATCTGCAAAATGACAAGAAATACGCCTCCGACGTACCGACCTTGACGAGACGCCGTATCAAGGGCAACGAAACACCGTACAAAGGAGATTGAAACGGCGTTGAATTTTTTGCTACCATTAAGGGAAAAAATTGTTACCCTTAAGGGCTGCAAAATTTTCCCTTAGGGGAAACAAAAAATAACCAAAAGTTTGGTTTTGCTAAAAAATGTTGTAACTTTGCAAATGAAACATCTCCTTAACGAGAAGAATTTTAACTAAAACCTATATGATTATGAGAAGATTTCATGTTGTAATATTGACACTCGTCCTGCTGATGGGGGCGAATATGGAAACATGGGCACAAACCATCAAGAGGACCATTTCCCGCCAAGGGCAGGCTATGGAATACACCATCAAGGGAGTGACGGTCACCAAGGAGGAGACTCTCTATACGGGGAACGACCCCGAGAAGGGCAATTACATGCAGAATTATAATGCGACGGTGGCATCGGGGAAAACCATCACTGTCGAATGCAAAAAGTTGAAGGGAAAGAAGATTCCCATCATCCTCATTGAGTTCCAGTACTACGACAGTCCGCGCATGTCGCCCAACTTATTGGCAAACGAAAGCATGCGCAAAGACAGTGTGAAGGCGAAGAGCAGCGTTGTCCCGAAAAAGAAGTATGGCGAGGTCACCATCTCCTATCTGGGCGACTCCGGTGACTGGATTGTCGTGACGTGTTTCCTCGACATCGATGGGAAGCCAGCACCCAAAGTCGTGTCCACACCACCACCTGTTCGCCAGCCAGAAGAACCGAAGAACTGCCACCAGAAGGATAGCCACATCCGATTTAATGATCTATATGGGCAAGTGGTGTATCGCTGCAATGATGAGGATGATGATGCTTATGAATATGCCGACTTTGATGTTGTCCTCTATGAAAACGACAGAATCAAGACCTATGATGACTCCGGTGCCATCTTGGGATTGTGGGATATGAGCACTTACGTCATGAAGCCTGAAACGACCCTGGTCATTAGGACAGATAATACCAGGGAAAGTAAATTGAGTATGCTCATGGGAACGATGATTGCCAACATCAAGAAAATGGCAGCAGGCAAATCCCTCGAAATAGAGATGTCCCAATGTGTTTGTGGCATCAATGGCACCATCGTGGCATTTGAGGAAAAAGGCGGAAAGTCGAACGTGTATCTGTTTGCCGGTGCGGTGGATGTGAAGAGCAAGAAAACCAACAAGAAATACGCCCTGCAGGCAGGTGAGACCAGCAGCGTGGGGAGTGATGGCAACATCGTCGTCAAGAATTTCGACATTGAAAAGACTGCCAAGAAGTTCGGCGTCTCGATGAACGACATTCGCAACCACTACTCCAACACGGGCAACATCGGACTCATCTTCACCGTTGACAAGCTGAATTACAAAATTTTGAGTCCCAACACTGTTGAGGTGACGGGGGAACTGAGAGGCATCTACAGCGGACACGTCAAGATTCCAAGCACGGTGAAGTTTAACGGTGTGACGTATCAAGTGGTGGGCATCGGTAAACAAGCTTTTGCCAACCAGAAGAACATGACATCTATTGAGATTCCTGCCAGCGTGCGCACCATCGCGAATGATGCTTTCAAGGGTTGCCCCAATTTGAAGATTCAGCGTGACACGGTGCCAGTAACAACCACTCAACCTGCTTCAAACACCCAGCAATCCACGAAATCTGTCACCATCTCGGCTCCAGGCAAATATTCATTCACCTTGCCAACCAATGGGAACAGCAAGTGATTTTCAACGAGAACAGCAAAAAAATGTGGTTTTATTTGGTATTTTCCAATATTTGACGTAACTTTGCAGCGAAAATGAATGAGGGGACTGAAAAGTTCCCTCTTCTTATTGTAAAGACTCAGGGAAAGAGTCAATAAAGCGAAGCAAAAGCGAAACTAAAAAAACAACACGAATGATTGACAAAAACAAAGTGAAGGATTTGGCTCTCGAATGGTTGGAGGGCAAGGAGTATTTCTTGGTGGATGCCACAGTGGATGAGCAAAACAAGATCACTGTAGAGATTGACCATAAGGACGGCGTGTGGATTGAGGACTGCTGTGAGTTGAGCCGTTTCATTGAGGAACACTTCGACCGCGATGTGGAGGACTTCGAACTGGAAGTCGGTTCTGCGGGTATCGGTCAGCCGTTCAAGGTGCTTCAGCAATACATCAACTCCATTGGCTATGATGTGGAGCTGCTGACGGCTGATGGCAAGAAGATGGAGGGATGCATGAAGAGTGCTGATGAGCAGGGCTTTGTGGTGACGGTCATCGAAAAGCAGAAGATTGAGGGCAAGAAACGTCCACAGATGGTGGAGGTGGATAAAGCCTTCGGCTATGGCGACGTGAAGTGGGTGAAGAATATCATTGACTTCAAGTAAAGACCCTCTGTGCCCCTTGGGGCATCTCCCCCTCTATGGGGAGAACCGTGCGGGGTGTTAGGAAAGCAAGAAAATAATTCAAATAACAAAGTATAATGGCTACAAAGAAATTAACAGAACGTGTCAACTTGATAGACACTTTTAAGGACTTCAAGGAGACCAAGAACATTGACAGAACCACTCTGGTGAGTGTGATTGAGGACAGTTTCCGCAGTGTGTTGCAAAAGACTTACGGCTCTGACGAGAACTTCGACGTGATTGTGAACCCAGACAAGGGTGACTTCGAAATCTATCGCAACCGCGTCGTGGTGGAAGACGGACAGGTTCAGAACGAGAATGCGGAAATCAGCCTGACTGAAGCTCAGCAGATTGACCCAGACTTCGAAGTGGGTGAGGAAGTGAGTGAGAAGGTGGAATTCGCCAAATTTGGCCGCCGCGCCATCCTGACCCTGCGTCAGACAATGGCAAGCAAGATTCTCGACCTCGAGCACGACAACCTCTACAACAAGTATGTGGACAAAGTGGGTCAGATTGTGAGTGGTGAGGTGTATCAGATCTGGAAGCGCGAAATGCTGTTGCTGGACGATGAGGGCAATGAATTGCTCCTGCCAAAGGGCGAGCAGATTCCTGGCGACTTCTTCCGCAAGGGTGAGACTGCTCGCGCTGTCGTACTCCGTGTGGACAACCTGAACAACAACCCCAAAATCATCCTTTCCCGTACTTCTCCTGATTTCCTGCGTCGTCTGTTGGAACAGGAAGTGCCTGAGATCAACGATGGCCTCATCACCGTTCAGCGTATTGCCCGCATCCCTGGTGAGCGTGCCAAGATTGCTGTGGAGAGTTACAACGAGCGCATCGACCCTGTAGGTGCCTGCGTCGGTGTGAAAGGTAGCCGTATTCATGGCATCGTGCGTGAGTTGCACAATGAGAACATTGACGTCATCAACTATACGAGCAACATCAAGCTGTTCATCCAGCGTTCGCTCAGCCCTGCAGCTGTCTCTTCCATCACTTTGGACGAGGAGAAGAAGAAGGCAGAAGTATATCTGCAGCCTGACCAGGTGAGTCTCGCCATCGGTAAGAATGGTGATAACATCAAACTGGCAAGTATGCTGACAGGATACACTATCGACGTGTTCCGTGAGTTGAACGGCGAAGAGCCTGACGAGGAGGACATCTACTTGGATGAGTTCAAGGACGAGATTGAACCTTGGATCATCGACGCCATCAAGGGTATCGGTCTGGATACAGCGAAGTCAGTGCTGGGTGCTCCACGTGCCATGCTCGTTGAAAAAGCTGACCTTGAAGAGGACACTGTGGATGAGGTGCTCCGCATCTTGAAGGCAGAATTTGAAGAAGAATAATGTACAATTATAAATAAGTCTATATGGCAGTAAGACTGAATAAAGCATTAAAGGAACTGAATGTAGGAATTAACACCGTGGCTGAATTCCTGCAGAAGAAGGGTTTGGCGCTTCAAGACGCGACGCCAAACGCCAAGATCACGGACGAGCAATATGCCCTGCTCCAAAAGGAGTTCGGTGAAGACAAGAAACAAAACGCCGAGACAAAGCAGAAGATTCAGAACCAGAAGGTGAAGGAACAGCAGGAGAAAAAAGAACGTCAGCAGGCTGCTCGTGAAGAAAAAGAACGTCTGGAGAAGGAACGCCTGGAAAAGGAGAAGGAAGCTAAGAAGCCTCAACTCAAGATTGTCGGCAACATCAACGACATCAAGAAAGAGGAACCTAAGCCTGAGAAGAAAGCAGAACCTAAGTCTGCTGCTCCTGCCCCAGAGAAGAAGCCCGAACCAGAGGTGAAGAAGGAGGCAGAACCAGCTCCCGTTGCACCTGTGGCTCCCGCTGAACCAGCAGAGACTCCTGCTCCTGTCGCTCAGGAAGAGGAGCAGAAAGAGCCTGCAGCAAAGAAGAAGGGCAAGCTCTCTCCAGCCGACCGTCTGGAACAGGACGAGAATGGTGTCTATCACTTGGCAGTACCTGCTGAGGCTGGTGTACAGTTCAAGCAGGTGGGCTTCATCGACTTGTCAAGCTTGAACAGCAAGACGCGTCCTGACCGCAAGAGCAAGGCTGAACGCCGCAAGGAGCGTCAGGCAGCTCAGGGTGATGCGCAAGCACAGAATGGTCAGAAGAAGCGCAACCGAATCAAGAGCAACAAGATTGACATTGATGCTGCAGCCAAGCAAGCGAATGGCCAGAACCAACAGGGTCAAGGCAAGAAGCAGGGCGGCAAGCCAGGTCAGAATAATGCCCAGCAGCAGAAGAACCAGCAACAGGCTCAACAGCAAGGTCAGGGCAAGAAGAAGAACAAGAAGAAGCAGCCTCCAAAGCCACAGGAACTCAGTGAAGAGGAAGTGGCAAAGCAGGTAAAGGAGACGTTGGCACGTCTCACTGCCAAGCAGGAGAAGAAGGGCGTGAAGTACCGCAAGGACAAGCGTCAGGCTATCCATGAGCGTATGGCTGAGGAGGAAATGGCTGAAAATGCAGAAAGCAAGGTGCTGAAGATTACTGAGTTCGTAACTGCCAACGAACTTGCGACGATGATGGACATTTCCGTGAATCAAGTCATTGCCACTTGTATGTCAATCGGTATGATGGTGAGCATCAATCAGCGTCTGGATGCAGAAACCATCAACATCGTGGCAGAAGAGTTTGGCTTCACCACACAATATGTGTCGGGCGAAGTATCGAATGCCATCGAAGAAACAGAAGACAAGGAGGAAGATCTCGAAAGACGTGCACCAATCATCACGGTGATGGGTCATGTGGACCACGGTAAGACTTCACTCCTCGACTATATCCGTAACACGAACGTGATTGCCGGCGAGGCTGGTGGTATCACCCAGCACATCGGTGCTTACAAGGTGAAATTGAAGGATGGTCGTAAGATCACCTTCTTGGACACGCCAGGTCACGAGGCGTTCACCGCCATGCGTGCCCGTGGTGCTCAGGTGACGGATATTGCCATTATCATCATTGCTGCCGATGACGACGTGATGCCTCAGACGAAGGAGGCCATTGCTCATGCTCAGGCAGCAGGTGTGCCAATGGTGTTTGCCATCAACAAGATTGATAAGCCTGGAGCAAATCCCGATAAGATTAAGGAGCAACTTTCTGCCATGAACCTCCTCGTGGAGGAATGGGGTGGTAAGTACCAAAGCCAAGACATCAGTGCGAAGAAGGGACTTGGTGTGGAAGAACTGATGGACAAGGTGCTGCTGGAGGCTGAGATGCTCGACTTGAAGGCGAACCCTAACCGTAAGGCAACAGGTTCCATCATCGAGTCTTCACTTGACAAGGGACGTGGTTATGTGGCCACCGTGTTGGTGCAGAACGGAACGCTCCATCAGGGTGACATCGTGTTGGCAGGTACTCACTATGGCCGCATCAAGGCAATGTTCAACGAGCGTGGTCAGCGCATCGAGAAGGCACTGCCTGCTGAACCAGCCGTGATTCTCGGTCTGAATGGTGCGCCCACTGCAGGTGACACCTTCCATGTGATGGAAACTGAGCAGGAAGCTCGTGAAATCTGCAACAAGCGTGAACAGTTAAAGCGTGAACAAGGTCTGCGTACCCAGACACGTCTTACACTGGACGAGCTGGGACGTCGTATCGCTTTGGGCGACTTCCAGGAGCTCAACCTCGTGGTGAAGGGCGACGTAGACGGTTCTATCGAAGCACTCTCCGACTCGCTTATCAAGCTCTCCACCGAGAAGATTCAGGTGAATGTCATCCACAAGGCAGTGGGCCAGATCAGCGAGAACGATGTGGAGTTGGCACACGCTTCCGACAATGTCATCATCATTGGTTTCCAGGTGCGTCCATCCGCTGCTGCCCGTCGTTTGGCAGAGCAATACGGTGTGGACATCCGCCTCTACTCTATCATCTATGATGCTATCGAGGAGGTGAAGGACGCAATGGAAGGCATGTTGGCTCCAACGCTCAAGGAGGAAGTCACGGCTCAGGTGGATGTACGTCAAGTATATCACATCACGAAGGTCGGTACGGTGGCTGGTTGCTGGGTGACCGAAGGAAAGGTGCATCGCAGCGACAAGGTACGTGTGGTTCGCGATGGTATCGTCGTGCATACTGGCGACATTCTTGCTTTGAAGCGTTTCAAGGATGACGTGAAGGAAGTGGGCCGCGACTTCGAGTGCGGTATCTCCATCGTCAACTTCAACGACATCCGCGAGGGTGACGTGCTAGAGACTTACACGGAAGTGGAAGTGAAGGCGAAACTCTAATCAGATATCTGCTTCATGGATATACTTATATATATTGTGCTCATCGTTGGCGCCATCATTGGTTTCAAGCAGGGCGCCTTCAAGCAGGTGGCACACTTTCTGGGTGTGGCGGTCGGTTTGCTTATCGCCGCCACGCTCTATCATCAGTTTGGCGACTTCTTGGCTGACAAGACGGGTGCCAACATCGGTTTCGGCAGATTGATTGCCTTCGTGCTCATCGTCATCGTCGTGCCGATTGCATTGGGATGGGTTGCCGCTTTCCTCACAGAGTTCTTCAAGAAACTCAAGCTCAACTTCCTCAACCGCATCTTGGGTGCTTTGGTAGGAGTGGTTTGCTATGCGCTGATGCTTAGTGTGGCGCTCAACCTCTTCGACTTCATTGCCAGCAATGCGGGCTTCAAGACTCAGAAGTTGGGAGAACGTTCTGAACTCTACTATCAGATGAAGCATGCCACACAAGTGGTCATTCCCGACATCCTACTGGTGACTGACGAAACAGAGATTGCCAACGGCTACGAACCCAAGTACGGGTTGAAGCCTGTGGTCGATAAAGCAACGGAGAAAATCATACCGTCGAAGAAGGAAGAATGAGTGAAAAGAACGAGTTTGTACGCAGTGTGGCGGAGAAGAAATACGAGTTTGGCTTCACCACCGACGTACACACGGAAATCATTGAAAAGGGTTTGAACGAAGACGTGGTTCGCCTCATCTCTGAGAAGAAGGGCGAGCCCGATTGGCTGTTGCAGTTCCGTCTGGAGGCCTACCGCTATTGGCTCACGCAGGAGCAGCCCACTTGGGGACATGTGCATCTACCGGAGATTGACTATCAGGCCATCTCCTACTATGCTGATCCGACTGCCAACAGTAAGAAAGGTCCTCAGAGCGTGGAGGAGATTGACCCAGAACTGATGAAGACTTTCGACAAACTCGGCATTCCCCTCGAAGAACGTTTGGCACTTTCGGGCACAGCAGTCGATGCGGTGATGGACTCCGTATCGGTCAAGACCACTTTCAAAGAGAAGCTCTCGGAGAAGGGCATCATCTTCTGCTCCATCAGCGAGGCGGTGAAGAACCATCCCGACCTCGTCCGCCAGTATTTGGGTAGCGTGGTACCACCTAAGGACAATTACTTTGCAGCCCTTAACAGTGCCGTGTTCTCCGACGGTTCTTTCGTATATATTCCGAAGAATACGCGTTGCCCTATGGAACTCTCCACTTACTTCCGCATCAATGCCCGCAACACGGGACAGTTTGAGCGCACACTCATCGTCTGCGACGAGGGTTCCTACGTTTCCTATCTCGAGGGATGTACGGCGCCGATGCGCGACGAGAACCAACTCCATGCCGCTATCGTCGAGATTGTGGTGATGGACAATGCCGAGGTGAAATACTCGACCGTGCAGAACTGGTATCCAGGCGATGCAGAGGGCCGAGGCGGTGTGCTCAATCTCGTCACCAAACGTGGCGACTTAAGAGGCGTGAACAGCAAGCTTTCGTGGACACAAGTCGAGACGGGTTCTGCCATCACGTGGAAATATCCATCGTGTGTTTTAAGAGGCGACAACAGCCAAGCTGAGTTCTACAGCGTGGCGGTCACCAACAATCATCAGGAGGCTGACACCGGCACAAAGATGATTCACATCGGCAAGAACACGCGTTCCACCATCATCTCCAAGGGCATTTCAGCAGGCAAGTCGCAGAACTCCTACCGAGGGCTTGTCCGAGTGGGCAAGCAGGCCGACGGTGCCCGCAACTATTCTTCCTGCGACTCCCTCCTGTTGGGCAGTCAGTGCGGTGCACACACCTTCCCCTACATGGACATCCACAACAACACCGCTACCGTCGAGCACGAAGCCACCACCTCGAAAATCAACGAGGACCAACTCTTCTACTGCAACCAGCGTGGCATCTCCACCGAGGAAGCCGTCGGCCTCATCGTCAACGGCTATGCCAAAGACGTGCTCAATAAGCTTCCCATGGAATTTGCCGTAGAGGCCCAGAAGCTCCTGAGCGTCTCGCTTGAAGGAACGGTGGGATAGCCATTGTATCGTAACTTGTAAATCGTACATATCATTATGCTGAAAATAGAGAATCTGCACGCCAAGGTTGGCGAGAAGGAAATATTGAAGGGAATCGACCTGACGATTCGCGACGGGGAGATTCATGCGCTGATGGGCACGAACGGTGCGGGCAAGTCGACGCTGAGCAATGTGATTGTGGGCAATCCGAACTATGAGGTGACGGAGGGCAGCATCACGTTCAACGGACAGGATTTGCTGGCGATGAACACGGAGGAGCGGGCGCATGCCGGCATCTTCATGTCGTTCCAGGCGCCCATCGAGATTCCGGGTGTGAGCATGACAAATTTCATGCGGGCAGCGGTGAATGCCCGTCGTGAGGCTTTGGGGAAAGAGCCGCTGAAGTCGACGGACTTCCTGAAGGTGATGCGCGAGAAACGGAAGCTGGTGGAGATTGACCAGAAGCTGATGAACCGCTCGGTGAACGAGGGTTTCTCAGGTGGTGAGCGGAAGCGCAACGAGATCTTCCAGATGGCGATGCTCGAGCCGACGTTCTGCATCTTGGACGAGACGGACTCGGGTCTGGATGTGGATGCACTGCGCATTGTGGCGGAGGGTTTCAACAAGCTCCGCACGGAGGAGACGAGTGCCATCGTCATCACCCACTATCAGCGTTTGCTTGACTACATCCGTCCGGACTTCGTGCATGTGCTCATCGGCGGAAAGATTGTCAAGACAGGTACAGCGGAACTGGCGCAGCAGATTGAGGAACAGGGCTTCGACTGGATTAAAGAGGAACTGGCATGAAGAGCGAGTTGCAGTACATAGAACTATACCGCGAGGCGGGCGACCTGATTAAGGGCAAGAGTAGTGCGGTGATGAACGCCGTGCGCGACGAGGCTTTTGAGGCATTCCAGCGTGTGAGCTTCCCTACAAAGAAGGTGGAACGCTACAAATACACGGATGTGGATGCCGCTTTCGCTCCCAACTATGGCATCTCGCTGTCGCCACTGACCGTCAATCCTTCCGCGTACATATATAATATAAAGGACGCGCCCATTGATGTGACCCCCTACTACCATCAGGTGGCTGACACCAACGATGCCATCACAGCACTGAACACGGCACTGGTGCACGACGCTCTGCTGGTCTATGTGCCCAAGAACATGAAGGTGGACGCCCCCATCGTGGTGGACAACTGGCTCCGTGGCAATGCCGCCACGATGATGAACCGCCGCGTGCTCATTATCATGGAGCAAGGGAGCGATGCCACTATCATCATCAACGACCATGCTGCCGACAAGCAGCGCTTCCTCACCACCCAGGTCATCGAGGTCTATTGCCACGACAATGCTCGTCTTGACCTCTATGAGATTGAGGAGACCACGCCGCTCTGCTCGCGCTTCTCAAATGTCTATATTCGTGAAGGTCGCGACTGCTCGGTGAAGCACAACAGCATCACGCTCTTCAACGGACAGACCCGCAACCTCTGCGACGTCTATCTGCAAGGCGAGAACTCAGAGGTGACGCTGAACGGTTGTGCCATCGGCGGCGGCAACCAGCGCATCGACAACAACACGCTGATTCATCATCAGGTGCCGAACTGCACCTCGAACGAACTCTATAAGTACGTGGTGGATGACCAATCGGTCGGTGCATTCGCTGGCAAGATTCTGGTGGATAAGGACGCTCAGAAGACTGCTTCGCAGGAGACGAACGCCAATCTCTGTGCATCGACCGACGCAAGGATGTACACCCAGCCGATGCTGGAAATCTATGCCGACGATGTGAAGTGCGCTCACGGCTCGACAGTGGGCGTGATGGACGAAGCCGCTCTCTTCTATATGCGTCAGCGTGGCATCCCAGAAGCCGAGGCGCGCACCCTGCTCAAAAACGCTTTCATGGGACAGGTCATCGACCAGATCAAGTTCGAGCCTCTGCGCCAGAAGCTCTATGTGAAAGTGGAGAAACGCTTCCGCGGCGAACTCGACAAATGCGAGGACTGTCGCCTCTGTAAATAAATATAGAAGTGGTGGGTAAGGACAATACGATAAGACCTTGTGTGGCGACGATTGGCACCTTCGATGGCGTGCATCGGGGGCATCAGTTCGTGGTGCAGCAAGTGGTGCAGCAAGCCCGCGAACGAGGACTTGACGCCGTTGTGCTCACCTTCCCCAATCACCCCCTGCAAGTGCTCCGAGAAAACTTCCACCCCCAGATGCTCACTTTGTCGGACGAGAAGGAAAGACTCCTCCAGCAGACAGGCGTGGACAGGGTGGTGCTCATGGACTTCACGAAGGAAGTGGCAAATATGACTGCCTGCGACTTCATGCAAACCATCCTCAAGGAACAGCTGAACGCACAAGTGTTGCTCATGGGCTATGACAACCACTTCGGACAAGACCACAAAAGTTTTGACGATTGCCAACGTGATGGTCAGAAACTGGGCATAGAAGTGCTAGGATGCGAAGAATTAGCTTCCGAACAGAAAATCTCTTCCACCGCCATTCGGCAGGCATTGCTTCATGGCGACGTCGAAACCGCCAACACTCTACTAGGCTATCATTACTCCTTACAGGGCGAAGTGGTGCAGGGTTTCCAGAATGGTCGCAAACTCGGCTACCCTACCGCCAACCTGCAAGTGAACTCCTCCAAACTTATGCCCGAAAACGGTGCGTATCTGGTGAAGTGTCGAATGTCAAATGTCAAATGTCAAATGTCAAATGTCTTCGGTATGCTCAATGTGGGCACCCGCCCTACTCTTCACAATGGACAGCAACGAAGCATCGAAGTACACATCTTTGATTTTGATGGCGACCTCTATGGACAGACTTTGACCCTCGAACTCCTGCATCATTTGCGCAAGGAACAAGAGTTTGACACCCTCGAAGCACTCCAGCAGCAACTAGTTGCAGACGAGGCTCAATGCCGTCTATTCCTCAATTCTTCCATATAAAACCCCGTTCTCATGCTCGAAATTCTCGACACACTCGTTTCCCTCGATCTCTTCAAAGTCTTCTTCTGCTGCGACCTGGAGAAATGCCACGGTGCCTGTTGCGTTGAAGGCGATGCTGGTGCTCCAGTCACCATGGAAGAAGTGGGTCTTCTCGAAGAAGCTTATGAGGTAATCCATGACGACCTCACTCCCGATGCCCAACAACAAATTGAGGAAGAAGGGGTTGTCTATCCCGACAAGGATGGTGAACTTGTTACTCAGATTGTTCGTGGCAAGGACTGCGTCTTTGTCAAGAATGAAGGAGGATGTGCCTTTTGTGCCATTGATTCCGCTTATCGCTGTGGTCGTTTCCATTGGCAAAAGCCTATTTCTTGTGCCCTCTATCCAGTACGACTCTCCAAAGTGGGAGGTGTGACAGCCGTCAATGTACACAAATGGGATATCTGCCAACCCGCCCGTGAATTTGGTAAGAAACTCCAGTTGCCCGTCTATCAGTTTCTTAAAGAACCCCTCATCCGACGATTTGGACAAACGTGGTGGGATGAATGCGATTTGGCGGCCAAAGAACTCAAGAAAGCGGGATATTTGGACTAAACATCCCTCATAAAGTGCTGAAAAACGATAAAAAACAACATTTTTCAAAAAAAAAAGTGCCGAAACTCTTTTTTTAGAAAAATTTATTATAAATTTGCAACTTGACTGATGCACCCTATGCGAAACAGAGTGGGTGCAACGTGCGGAAGACTAACAATAACAATCAAGTCGTACTAAGCGTATGATAACTATCCAAAATAATGACGGTGACAGACGGGTGCTCGTGCTGGACAACCCCTTTGCCCTTGATGAAAGCCCTGACTTCCCTGAATACCTCTTCGATGTTGTGTTCATTGCTAATGATTCTGTGGAGGAAACCAAGACCATCCTCAACAGCATCAATCCTGTCACTTCCACCAAATGTTGCTACAAGCCACTGTTTGTATCTGCCTCTCTTCAGGGAAAGATGGGTAGTTATGATGAAATCATTGATGGCTATTCCGACAACTGGAATGACATGGAGGTGCTCACCACCGTTGAAAATATCATCAATTACAACACTTTGATTGGCCTTGCGGCGACAGAAGACCCCATCATGTCTTCCAACCAGTTCTTCATTCGTCTGACTCGTTATTTGATTTCACGCAAGAAGACGATTTTGGAGCCCAAACTCGACGTCACCGCATCCACAGGTTATGTCATTCCTGTGTTCGACCTCTTCTATAGACTCGGACAGTACGAACTTTCTGACTACTTCGTGTTCCTTCAGTCTATGGCTGAAAAGGGACTCTTCCGCGCTTCCAAGTTCGTCAACAAGGTGTACCTCTGTCCCAATTGTCTCCATTCTCATTTGCTTTACATCAAGACTTGTCCCAAGTGCGGACAGTCTTCTGTGCATACAGAGGAGGTGATTCACCATTTCCGTTGCGCCAACGTGTCACCCGAACACACCTACAACTTCGGTGGACAGTTGCGTTGCCCCAAGTGCCACAAGATTCTTCGCCACATTGGTATGGACTATGACCGTCCAGCAGTTGTTTACACTTGCAACACCTGTGGTAACACATTCATTGAGCCTCAGACACAAAGTCTTTGCACCAGCTGTCACAAGCTCAACGATGTAGAGGAACTTATACCACAGGACATCAACGTCTATGAGATTACGTCCGAAGGTAAGCAAAGCATTATCTCGCCCAACATTGGATTCACGATATACACAGAGTTTTACGACAACTACATCGAATTCAACCGTTTCGTCAGTCGTATTCGCCTCTTGGCAGAGCAGAAATTCTCTGGCAACATCGAAGGCGACCTGCTCGTCGGAAAAATCTGGATTCTCAACGAAGAAGGCGAGACAATGGCCATACGACCCGAAGCCATCGAACTCGTCTGCCTCTACTTCCCCAACAACAAGGTATCGGCAGCCAATAACATCATCTACGTCGGCTCTGTCATCCGTGAGCACAAGGGTATTGACACAGAAGAGGAAATCATCAATTTCCAAGTCATGATGTCAGAGACACTTCGTGCAGCTGTTTCCATCCTCAAACCTGGCGAGACCATTTGCTACAACTACATGAAGTTGCAAGGCAATCAGTCCACCATCGACGACTTCATCAAGGAGATGGAATATATCTCACCTACTCCTGACGACACAGCCAGCCAAGAGACTGAACATACTCAGGCAGCACCATCCGTCGCTGATGAGATTGAAGACATGTAAGAATACACTAAACGAATCAATAAAAACTTAAAAAACATACCGATATGAACAACTACATCACACCAGGAATCGACGTTGAAAGTCTATCCGTCCTCGTAGTCGATGACGTTCCATTGAACATCCTTCTAATCAAGAAGATGCTCTCTCAGTACACGTTTGAACTCCGTACAGCTAATGGTGGTCAGGCTGCGCTTGACGCTATTGCACAGAAAAAACCAAACCTCGTGCTGCTTGACCTGATGATGCCAGGTATCGATGGTTTTGAGGTGATTCGCCGTCTCCGTGCAGACGAAGCCACGAAAGATCTGCCTATCATCATCCTTTCAGCATTGAATTCAGAGCAAGACATCTCTAAGGGCTTCCAGCTTGGAGCTAATGACTTCATCAACAAGCCTATCATTATGGAGAAACTGCTTAGCAGTGTCACAACCCAAATCAACCTTCAAGCTGCTAAAGCACAGGCAGGATAAAAGCCGGATTTAGGGTTAGTAAAAAAAGAAGAGTGAAAATCTAAGTTGCCAATTACATGGACAGGTAACTTAGATTCTCACTCTTTTCTATTCACGATGAGCTATTTAACTCAATTCTTCCACCAGTTCTTCAGCTGTTACCAATTTCTGCTCGCCTGTGGTCATGTTCTTTAGGTTAATTTTACCCTCGTTCATTTCACTCTCACCTGCAAGTGCCACAAAAGGAATCGTCTTGGCATTGGCATAACTCATCTGCTTCTTCATCTTGACCGCATCAGGGAAAATTTCACCACTGATACCAGCGGCACGCACCTTCGCCAACACTGGCAAACAATAGGCAGCCTCTGCCTCACCGAAGTTGACAAACAACACCTTTGTACCACCTACTGCCTCTTTCGGATAAAGATCCAACTGATTCAGCACATCGAAAATTCTGTCGGCACCAAACGAGATGCCCACACCACTCAATCCCGGCATACCAAAGATACCCGTCAAGTTGTCGTAGCGTCCGCCACCCGTGATAGAACCAATTTCTACATCCAATGCCTTCACCTCAAAGATGGCACCCGTATAGTAATTCAAGCCACGAGCCAGCGTCAGATCCAATTCCACCTCATTCTTCGTCTCCAATTTACTCAAGATGTACTCCATTTCCTCCACACCTTTCAGTCCTGTTTCCGAATCTTTCAACACTTCCTTCATCGTCGCCAACTTCTCCTCATTCGAACCACTCAACTGAATGATAGGTTGCAACTTCGCAATGGCTTCTGCAGGGACACCATCTTCTGCCAATTCAGCGTTGACAGCATCAAGTCCAATCTTGTCCAACTTGTCCATCGCCACAGTGATGTCCACAATCTTGTCTGCCTGACCTATCATCTCTGCAATACCTGTCAGGATCTTGCGGTTATTCATCTTGATGCACACTCTCACACCGAAACGTGTGAACACCGTATCGACAATCTGCATCAACTCCACCTCATTCAACAGGGAATCGCTGCCTACCACATCAGCATCACACTGATAGAACTCTCTGTATCTACCCTTCTGTGGACGGTCAGCACGCCACACAGGCTGAATCTGGTAACGCTTGAACGGCAAAGCTAATTCCTCTCTGTGTTGCACCACATAACGAGCAAACGGCACTGTCAGGTCATAGCGCAAGCCCTTCTCACAGAACTTCGCAGCCAACTTTCCCGTACTTGTCGTCGCCACCTCCTCTGCAGTCATTCCATGCAGAAAATCGCCTGAGTTCAGAATCTTGAAGAGCAACTTGTCACCCTCCTCACCATACTTACCCATCAGTGTTGAGAGGTTCTCCATCGCAGGGGTTTCAATCTGCTGAAAACCATACAACGCATACACCTCTTTGATGGTGTTGAAAATATAATTGCGCTTCGCCATTTCCACTGGCGAAAAGTCACGTGTACCCTTTGGAATGCTCGGTTTTTGTGCCATAATTTTGTATCGAATTACAATTTGGATGCAAAGGTACGGATTTTTCTTCAATTTTTCTTACCTTTGCAAAAACTTTCAACACTCAACGCTCAACATTCAACGATGTACGATATAAACAAAGTGCGCGAGGACTTCCCCATTCTTACCCGAGAAGTGTATGGAAAGCCCTTGGTGTATTTAGACAATGGAGCCACGACCCAGAAGCCTCGTCAAGTAGTGGAGGCGATGGTGGACGAGTATTACAATGTGAATGCCAACGTCCACCGTGGGGTGCATTTTCTCTCTCAACAGGCAACCGACCTACATGAGGCAAGTCGTGAAGTGGTGAGGGCATTCATCAATGCCCACAACACGAGTGAGATTATTTTCACTCGTGGCACCACAGAGAGCATCAATCTGCTCGCCTTTTCGTTGGGCGAAGCGATGGTGAAGGAGGGAGATGAAGTGGTGGTGAGTGCGATGGAACACCATTCCAACATCGTACCTTGGCAGATGATGTGTGAACGAAAAGGGGCTTTGTTGCGGGTGATACCGATGACTGACAAAGGGGAGTTGCAGTTGGACACCCTTGAAGGACTACTCACCGAGCAGACACGTATCGTATGCTGCACACATGTGAGTAACGTATTGGGCACAGTGAATCCTGTCAAGGAAGTGGTGAGGATGGCACATGAGAAAGGTATTCCCGTGCTTGTGGATGGTGCTCAGTCTGTGCCTCATATGCAAGTGGACGTACAAGACTTGGATTGCGACTTCTTCGCCTTTTCAGGACACAAAGTCTATGGTCCTACCGGAGTCGGCGTGCTCTATGGCAAAGAAGCGTGGTTGGAGAAACTTCCACCCTATCAAGGAGGTGGAGAGATGATTAAGAATGTGACCTTCGAGAAAACCACCTACAACGAGCTGCCCTACAAGTTTGAGGCAGGCACCCCCGATTATGTTGCCACCCACGCATTGGCAACCGCTCTTGACTATGTAAGCGGCTTGGGGATGGCAAACATCGAGGCACATGAGCAGGAACTGACACGTTATGCTTTGGAGCAACTGCAACAGATTAAAGGCATGAGAATACTTGGTGCGGCGAAAGAACGGGATGCAGTCATCAGCTTCCTGGTAGGCGACATCCATCATCTGGATATGGGCACCCTACTCGATCGTCTGGGTATTGCCGTGCGTACCGGTCATCATTGTGCAGAACCATTGATGAGGCGGTTAGGCATCGAAGGCACCGTTCGGGCATCTTTTGCCCTCTACAACACCAAAGAGGAAGTAGATGCGCTCGTGGCAGGAATCGAAAGAATCAGAAAGATGTTCTGATGCATCTTTGCAAATAAACACCCTTATGAATTTAGAAACAGAAGTGAGGTGCGGCTACACAGTGCCAAAGGAGATGAAACAAGTGTGGGCTTTACAATTGGAGCTGGCACAGGTGCTGTTGGACGTGTGTAAGCGGAATGACCTGAAAATCTGGATGGAATGCGGCACGCTCTTGGGGGCTGTGCGCCATCAGGGATTCATTCCTTGGGATGATGACATCGATTTTGTGATGCTGCGCAAAGATTATGACAAGCTGGTGGAAATTGCAGATCAGGAGTTCCAGCATCCATACTTCTTGCAGACCACCTATTCAGACAAACGAAACTACTGCGGACACGGCATCTTGCGCCATGTGGAATCAACCGCATTGTGTCCCTACGAACTGGACAGGGAGTACTGCCGAGGTATCGATATCGATATTTTTGTTCTGGATGGCTACATCGAGAATCCCGTTTTACGCTTCTTCCATCGTACAGCCACTATGATTGTGAAGAAAACTATCCGTGGTGAATTGGCTGACCTCAACGAGAAGACGAGCTTCGGGAAACGCATCATTGCAGTGTTGTCAAAAGGACTTTATCATTTCGTCGATTACCGCAAGGGGTTTGCCCTCTACGAAAAACTGTTCCGTATGGTGGATGCCGACAAGACCAAACGGGTGTCGGTGCTTTCTTACAAGTACAGCACACACCACTTCATCCGCAAACGGAGTTCTTATGACGAACAAGTGTGGATTCCATTCGAAGACACGAAATTCCCTGCTCCCACCGATACGCATGATGCCCTCGTCTGCTACTTTGGCGAGGATTATATGACTCCCAAGCATTTGCCGACTGACCACGGGCAGCGTTATCTCGACACCACCCGTCCTTACGGAGAGGTTGTGGAGGAGTTGAAACAGCACCCCGAACGCTTTGCCGAAAGGGTGAAATTGCTTTACACGGATTAATCTAATTGTACACAAAGAGGTGCGTCGTTATAGCCGATATATATGGATTCTATTGGTAGTGGCTGTGTGCTGTTGGTGCGCAAGCCGTTGGAGCGTCTGGTTTGACAATCCCGAAGAGGTTGCCTATGAGCCCTCGGAAACCCCAACCAGAGTTCTACTAACCTTTGGCGATGAAAACGGAGAGACCAGCCGCAACATCAGTTGGACTTGTGGCAAAGAGGTCCTACCCTCAGAAGTGGAACTCATGGACATCACCTCAAACCTCAACCTTCAGCTCGGCGAAGCCAAACCTTCAACCTCAAACCTCCAACCTCAAACCCTTCCCGCCATTGGCGAGGTATTTGAATCACGTAGCGGTAAGGCAACTTACTATGTGGCCCGGTTGAGAGACCTGAAAGCTGGACACACCTATCAATATCGGGTATGCACAGGAGGGAAGAAGTCCGACTGGTATGAGTTTCAGTTGCCTCAACCCCAAGAACGAGAGACCTCGTTCCTCTATATGGGTGACATTCAAGACTCCATCGGTGGCATTGCCAACCAACTGCTGAAAGCGGCTTTCAAGCAGAACCCCGATGCAGCGTTTCTTGTTTGTGGCGGTGACCTGACCGAACGCCCCACCGATGCCTATTGGGGAGAGACTTTCGAGAGTCTGGACTCCATCGGACAAACGCATCCCGTACTGACCATCACTGGCAATCATGACTATCTAAAGGGCATCATCTGTCAATTGGAACGTCGGTTCTCCCTCATTCACTCCTACTTCCTCGATTCGATGGTGGGTGAGAACCAAGTATTTACCGTACGATATAAAGACGTACAGCTTTTCTGTCTGGACAGCAACCGCGAGTTCTTCTACCTATGGACACAGCGTCAATGGTTGGAGGAGCAACTGGCAAAGAGTACGGCAACATGGAAGATTGTGGTGCTACATCATCCGCTATACTCCATTCGTGGAAACATGAACAACTTGATTCAACGATGGATGTTCGATGACCTCATCCGTGAACAGGGTGTGGATATCGTGCTGCAAGGTCACGAACACGCCTATGCTCGCATGACCAACACTCAAACCTCAACCTTCAGCTCGGCGAAGCCAAACCTCAAACCTCAAACCTCCAACCCCATCTACACCGTCAGCCACTGTTCTCCCAAGAGTTACCGCATTGAGTTTGACGAGCGGTTTGACAAATTTGGCACGGGTAGCCGATACTACCAGAAAGTGCACACAAAGGGCGACACGCTTTTCCTTACAGCATGGGATGCCAACGAAGGAACTCTCTATGACTCACTCTATATCATCAACAGCGAGGGAACGAAAATGCTAAAAGATTGCGGCAGGGACATTCCTGAGAAGATTGAATTCACTCCCAACCCCGACAACAAGAAAGACGTTGCCTTTGCGGAACGCATTCAAGAATACAAGCAAAGAAAGCATATCAAATAATCACTGAAAGAATGAGAAGGAAACACTTAAAGAAATCATTTTTCTCCAGCCCCATTGCCTTCATCTACAACTTGGCATTGGTATATATCACCTATGGCTTGTGCCGTTTGGCTTACCTTTTTGAGAACTGGTCAGTCATTTCGGAAGGATTCGACTCGCTCTCGTTCTGGGAGGCTTTCAAGGGATGCTGGATGTTCGACACCTCCGCCATTCTCTACACGAATGTACTGTATGCTATCCTGATGCTGATTCCCCTGCATTGGAAAGAAAAGAACTGGTGGCAGACGATGGCGGAATGGATATACCTCATCGTCAATTCCCTGTGTATCATCGCCAATCTGGCAGATGCCGTGTATTTCCAATATACAGGTCGCCGCACCAATTGGTCAGTGTTCAAGGAGTTCAGCAATGAAGGCAATATCGGCAATGTGATTGGCGTGGAATTGCTCAACCACTGGTATCTTTTGTTGGTGGGCATCGTACTCATTGTCGGACTTGCGCTGCTCTATGCCCAGCCGAAAGGAAAATTCCGTTTGCGGTTATTGAAGGACTACCTTCTCTACTATGTCATCCACCTCATCTGCTTCGGACTTTACATCCCCATCACCGTTGCGGGTATGCGTGGAGGCGCCACCACCGCTGTGCGTCCTATCACGTTGAGCAATGCCAACCAGTATGTGAATCGTTCCCCCGAAGTGGCACTGATTCTCAACACGCCTTTCTCCATGATACGTTCCATCAACAAAGACGTGTTTGTTGATCCTAAGTACTACGAACGAGAGGAACTGGATCAGATTTATCAGCCCATCTACACTCCAGCTGACAGCATCGTGATGAAGAAAAAGAATGTGGTGGTACTGATTATGGAAAGCTATGGTAGAGAGTACATCGGTGGCTACAATCCCATCCCTTTCAATGCTCAACCCTCAACCGTCAATTACAAGACTTACACACCATTCACGGATTCCCTCGTCCAGCGTTCCCTTACCTTCGACTACACCTTTGCCAATGGTCGCAAGAGCATTGACGGCATGCCCTCCATCCTCTCTAGCATTCCACGTTTCATCGAGCCTTTCTTCCTCACGCCAGCATCCCTGAACACCGTGAGCGGATTGGCAGGAGAACTTGGAAAGGCGGGCTACTATTCAGCCTTCTTCCACGGAGCAGAAAATGGTTCGATGGGCTTTGAGGCATTTGCTAAAGCCACGGGATACAAAGCTTATTTCGGTCGCACGGAATATGAGCAAGACAAACGCTTCAACGGTGACAAGGATTTCGACGGTATGTGGGCGATTTGGGACGAGGAGTTCCTGCAGTTCTATGCTTTGCAGATGAGCCAGATGGAGGAGCCTTTCATCACCTCAGTCTTCACTGCTAGTTCTCACCATCCTTATGCAGTGCCTGAACGATACAAGGACATCTACAAGGACGAGCCAGATGACCCCAATGTGCTGTGTAAATGCATCCGCTATGTGGATAATGCCCTCCGGCTCTTCTTCGAAACGGCTGAGCAGCAACCTTGGTACAAGAACACTATCTTCGTGCTCACTGCCGACCACACCAACCTGACAGCACGTCCCGAATATCAGACCGACCTTGGCGTGTTTGGAGTGCCCATCATCATCTTCGACCCTTCAGGCGAGATTAAACCTGAACGCCGCCACTGCATCGCACAGCAGATTGACATTATGCCAACGGTGCTCAACCACCTCGGTTACAAGAACCCCTACGTGGCATTCGGCAACGACTTGCTCAACACCCCCGACAGCCTCACATGGGCAGTCAACAACACCGAGGGCATCTACCAATATGTGAAGGGTGACTATGTGTTGCAATTTACCGACGACGGCCACACCAAAGCCCTCTACAACTACAAGAAAGACTGGTTCCTCAAGCAAAACCTGTTGGGTAAAGGAGAAAAGACCGAACAACAAATGGAGCGTGAACTGAAAGCCATCATCCAGTCGTATATGGAACGAATGGTGGAAGACAGATTGGTGTATGGGAAATAGTTGATAGTTTAGAGATATGAAACAGCGTAATCATGCTTTTGACCTCCTGTGCGGACTCTGCATCCTCCGCATGATCCTACTGCACGTGATGGGCATGTGTGGCTATAGGGGCGAGTTCTGGTTCACAAAGGTGATGGCGTGGTCGTTCTTCTTCATGTCCTTCTTCTTCTTCAAGGCGGGTTACTTCAACAAAGGCATCTCCACCCCCACGTGGCCCTACCTGAAAGACCGTGTCAAGCGGTTGCTGGTACCTTATGTCACTTGGGGCATCATTGGCAGCATTATTTTCTTCGGATTTCTGCTGATATTCCCCGACAACTTCCAGAAATACTACAAGATTCTGCGTTGGTCACACCTGTGGGAAGACAGCCACGTATGGGGCAATCCTCCCTTGTGGTTCCTCTTCTCCTTCTTCATGTCGTATGTGCTGGTGCATTTCCTCAATAAAGTGAAATACCTGCGCTGGGTGGCTGTTGTTTTCCCTTTCATCAGTTATTACTTGTGGACACAGCACAATCCCTTGTGGATGAGCCTCGACAACGTGTTTGCAGGTGTGTTCTTCTTCTATCTGGGCAGGGGATGGCGCTGGTTGCAGACTCGTGTGCCAAAAGGCTGGCTTATCTTCCTGAGCCTGTTGCTCATAGCCGAGTTCGTCGTAGGCAACCGCTTATGGCATGGGGAATATGACATGAGTCTCAACAAATTCGTACAAAACCCTTGGGGAGCAGGCATCAATACCCTCTGTGCTTTGGTGGGCATTTCAGGACTGCTGTTGGCTTTACCACTGAAACGAGTGCCCGTTATAGGTTTCATCGGAGAACATTCGATGGTCTATTTTGTGGCGCACTACCCTCTTCTCTTCCTCTATGCCTTCACCCATCTGGTGTTCCATCATTCCGTCGCCCACCATTGGGAAGACGTCATTCTCATGATGCTCTTTGTGCTTATCACCTGTGCTTGGCTCACCCCTTATGTGGAGAAAGTTCCGTGGTTGTCAGGTCGATATCAAAAAAAACTTTCAACTCCCAACTCTAAACTCTAAACTTTTCACTACCTTTGCAGCGATGAAGGAACGTAACCATACTTTTGATTTTTTGTGTGGCATCTGTATCATCCGCATGATACTGCTTCACATCATCACTTTCTGTGGTCACAAAGACGACGACTGGTGGGCAGAGGTGATGGGATGGTCCTTCTTCTTCATGTGCTTCTTTTTCTTTAAGGCAGGTTACTTCAACAAGACGGTGTCGGGCGACACGGGAGCATACATCAAGGACAAAGCAAAACGGTTGCTCATCCCTTATGTGGCATGGGGTCTCATCGGCTTTGCAGTTTATGCGTTCTATCTCCCTTTCGAAATCAACCGCTACGGACATCCTATTGAACCGATGGAGTGGAGTCACCTGTGGAAGACCAGTGCCGTATGGGGCAATGAACCGATGTGGTTCCTCTTCTCCTTCTTCTCCTCCTATGTGCTGGTGCATTTCATCAAGAAAATCCATATTGTCAAGCCTATCTCCGTATTCCAGACGGTCATCATTCTCATCTGTCCCTTCCTCAGCTATTGGATGTGGAAACTGGAGAATCCGTTGCCAATGAGCCTGAGCAACGTGTTCATGGGCGTGTTCTTCTTCAACATGGGACGCACTTGGCGATGGCTGATTGAGCGGATGGGACGCCACTTCACCCTCGTGGTATCCTCCTTGATGATTGTGGCATTTATCGTGTTGAACATCGTGTGGCACGGTGAGTATATCATGCATTCCAACTATTTCAAGGGGAATGAGTTGGCAGCCTTTGTCAACACCGTCATCATCCTTTTGGGACTTTCTGGTTTCTTGCTGAAATTGCCATTGGGTCGGGTGCCTATCATCAACTACATCGGTCAGCACTCTATGGTCTATTTCGTGGTGCACTACCCCATCCTCCAGTTCTACCGATTCACCCACATCATATTCGGACATAGCATCTACGGCAAGGGACATTGGGATGACATCATCGTCCTCATCTTCTTTGTCTTTGCCATCTCCACTTGGCTGGTACCCTACGTAGAGAAAGTCCCCTGGCTCTCAGGACGCTGGAAAAAACCTCAAACCTCAAACCTCAAACCTCAATGAGCATCGCCTACCTCATATCAGCTCACACCGATCCTCTTCAGCTCAAGAGGCTCATTGATGCCCTGCACCCAGACGCGCAGTTCTTCGTGCATGTGGACAAGAAGTCTGATATGAGTGCCTTTGCGTCTATCCTCCAGCGAGAGAACGTACATTTCGTGGAGAATCGCATTGACGTGATTTGGGGCACCATTCGGCAGGTGGAAGACCAGATGTCGCTCATCAAGGCGGTGCTGGATGATCCAACGGAATTCGACCGCATCTTCTTCCTGTCAGGATTGGACTACCCGCTGTGGAGCAACGAGCATATCACCACTTGGCTGGAAGAACATCCCGATCAAGAATTCATCGCAGGCTACTGCATGGACACCGACGAACTTCCTGCTGACCAACAGCTACTATATCAAGTGCCACGACCTTTCTTCCATCTGAATGGTCTCAGCCGTCGATGGAACGAACGACTCCGCGTCTTGTGCCGCAAGATGAAGAAATGGACGGGAGTTCGAAAACCCCTCTCCTTCATGGTGGACGGGGAACGCTGGCAGCTCTATAAGGGTGCCGATTGGTGGTGCGTGTCGCAAGGACTCCTCGCCCACATCTACAACGTCTATACCCAGAAGTCCGAAGTTCGAGACTACTTCGCCGATTCCTTCGCACCCTCTGAAACATTGCCGCAGACTATTGCCTTCAACAGTCCTCAATGGGCATCGAAGTGCATCCTCCACAAGGGAGAATACCCAGGGCTCACCCGACTCACGCCACTCCATTGCATCGTCTATGATCCCGTCATCAAGGTGATGGACGAGAACGACTACGACATGCTCCTGACAAGTGGCAAGATGTTTGCCCGAAAATTCGTTAGTGGAAAAAGTGACCAACTCATTCAATTACTCCATGGAAGAAACTAAAACCCAAAGATTACAATGGCTCGATGCCATGCGTGGCTTCACCATGATTCTCGTCGTTGCCTACCACGTTGCGCAGTCGGGATTTATGGAGTCGGAGAAGATATCCGCCTCCCTTCCCTTCCTCGTACTCTTCCGCATGCCCCTGTTCTTCTTCGTCAGCGGGTTTTTGGCATATAAGGCAAACTGGCTCTGGACACCCCAAAGCTTTGCCTCCCTCACTTGGAAGAAAATCAAGGTGCAAGTCCTGCCCACACTTGTCTTCCTCTGTGTGTTCATCGTGTTGCGCACCTCCTACACCTTCGACGTAGGTTTCATGCGTGCCATGAAGACACCCACCAAGGACGGCTACTGGTTCACGTGGGTACTCCTTCAGATGTTCCTTATCTACTACGTGGTGGCTGCCCTCTTCCAACGCTTCGGCAAACGCACCGAGCACACCGCCATCATCAGCCTGTGGGTCATCAGTCTGGGTGCCTACGTATCCCTCTATCTTCCCCACACCTTGGGCAAATGGTACAAGACCGACTTCATGATGTACAGTTCCTTCTACGAGACCATGAAGTTCATGCATTTCTTCTTGCTCGGCAACATCGTCCACCGCTTCTGGCCAAGTGTCCAGCGGCTTTTCGATGCCAAGGGCTTCTTCCTCATCACTGTAGTGCTCGCTTACCTCTGCTGTGCCGACATCTTCAGGTGGCACTTCATCAAGCACGAGTGGACCAACATACCCAAGACCCTCGCCATGTACACCCTCATGCTCATCGTCGTCATGTACTTCCGCCACCACCAAGACCGCTTCACCCAACAGACGTGGATTGGGCGTGGACTCCAGTACGTCGGCACCCGCACCCTCGATGTCTATCTCCTTCATTTTCTCCTTCTGCCCAAGCTCCCCGAAGTGGGCAAGTGTCTCAATGACCACCACCCCAACTTCGTCATCGACATCGTCCTCTCCGTCGGCATGGCTCTCATCATCATCGCCTTCTGCCTCCTCATCTCCGAAATCCTCCGCATAAGTCCCTTCCTCAAGAAGTACCTATTCGGGCGCTAAACCTCAATTCTCAAACCTCAAACCACCATGCATCCTTCCAACATAGACGTCTCCGTCCTCATCCTCTTCTTCAACCGTCCCGACTTCCTCCAGAAAGTCTTCGACGAAGTCAAGAAAGCACGTCCTGCCCGCCTCTTCCTCTACCAAGACGGACCGCGCGGACCGCAAGACATGGAACGCATCCTGCAATGCCGTCAGGTCGTAGCCGACATCGACTGGGAATGCGAGGTGCACCAGCTCTACCAAGAGAAGAACTACGGGTGCGACCCCTCCGAATACCTCTCCCAGAAATGGGCATTCTCCATCACCGACCGTTGCATCGTACTCGAAGACGATGATGTGCCTTCCCAGTCTTTCTTTCCCTTCTGCAAAGAACTGCTCGACCGTTACGCCGACGATGAGCGCATCGGCATGATTGCAGGCTTCAACAGCGATGAAGTCACACCCGACGTGCCCGACGACTATTTCTTCACCACCGTCTTCAGCATCTGGGGATGGGCAAGCTGGCGTCGCGTCATCGACCAGTGGGACAGCCATTACAGCTTCCTCGACGACAAGTACGCCATGCAGCAAGTCAACGACCTGTGGAAACTGCGCCGTTACCGTCCTCACCTGCTCGATATGTGTCGGCAGCATCGCGACTCAGGCAAGGAATACTACGAGACCATCTTCCTCATGAGTCTCGTGCTCAACCATCAACTCGCCATCATGCCCACACGCAACCTCGTCAACAACCTTGGTGCCACCCCCGACAGCACCCACTATGCTGCCAACCTCAACACCATCCCTGCCCGTTTGCGTCGTATGTACACCATGAAGCGTCACGACCTCCAGTTCCCGTTGCGCCATCCTGCCCACGTCATTGAGCACGTTGCTTTCAAGGAACACGTCTATCGCACCAACGCCTGGGGGCATCCCTGGCTCAAGATTGGGCGTTCTTTCGAGGAACTCTTCAACAACCTCCGATACGGCAATTTCAAACAAATTGGTCAAGCCATCCGCAATCGCTGGCACATCCTGACAGGACAAAACAAATACCATTAAAGGTTAAAGGGGAGGCTCCAAAACGGGGTCTTTCCTTGTTATATGTAAAAATTGCTGAAAAATTTGGTTGTGTTGTGTTTTTGATATACCTTTGCCGTCGACAATCGAAAATGAGAACATGAACATATTATTCACTTAAATCGAAAAAAGTATGAAAAGAATGGCATTTTTGGCTTTAGCCATTGCTTCCTTCACAAGCCTTTGGGCTCAGAGTAAATTTCCTGATGGTTTTCTCGCTGAAGAGAATCGTCCTGATGCATATGTTTGGCTTCCAGAACCTCCCAAACTGACTGGTGCTGACTTCACTTACGACTTCTACTACTACCAGTGGGGACGCCTCAAGCGCGATGAAGGTGGCGTAGGAGAGATGGCACTGAAAGATGAGAGTGCCCCGCTGAATGAAGTGTTTGGGGAGACATTGGACGTTCCATTGGACGAGGTTCATATGCCTGAAACCTTGTTGTTGCTTCAGCGTGCCGTCACCGACGCTAACGACGTCAACAAGAAAGTGAAAGATAGATACGAGCGAAAAAGACCTTTCGCCCAGTTTAATGAACCATCGCTGAAGCCAGAGGAGGATGACGTGGAAGCCAATACATTCAGTTATCCTTCTGGTCACAGTTCCAGGGGGTGGATGAGTGCTCTGATACTTGCCACTGTGGATCCTGAAAAAGCCGAAGAATTGTTTCTCCGTGCTCGGTTATATGCTTTGAACCGTGTCATCTGCGGCCACCATTGGAAGACTGACATTGATGCCTCAATGATGCTTTCTGCGGGTCTCTTCGCCACGATCGTATGCACGGAGGAATATCAGGCTCAGCTGGTCAAGGCACGTGCAGAATATAACGCCATCAAGAGCGGAACGGATGCAAAAGCGCCAAAGGTGGAACACCGCACGTCTGGTCCAGCGTATGCCATTGATGGCACGCAAGCCACGGAAGCCACTCATGGCATCGTGATTCAGAATGGTCAGAAGACCATCTGGAAATAGAAGGAGAACTTTCCACGAGCGTCCGTTTCGTTGAAAGTTTCCCGCGTTCTGTTGAATCTTTTTTCGTATCTGATTCCAATATCGTAATTTTGTAACGAAATCATCCACGACTGCGTGGGAGATGGAAAGGCAATAATACCCTGTTTCTTACGTTATTATCTATGAGAAGAAACTATTGGATGAAGCAGATACGACAGGAGAACCTGATTTACTTGGCAGTGTGGGGCTTGCTATTTGTAGCCCCCATGCTAAGTTTGTATATACGAACCCTCAATGATGCGAATCTCCTGTTCGACTGGACGGAGGTGTTCGTGGTGTGGCGCAAGTTTGCCGTCTTTCTGCTGCTGTTCCTCGTCCACAACTTTTTGTTGGCTCCGTTGTTAGTACATGGACACAAACGGATTGCTTATTTCGCTTTAGTGGCAGCGGTGCTGGCGACATTCACGGTGTACCAGTGCACCAATAGACCGAAAGAAGGTGCACACAGAGACCACAGACCTCCTATGGAGCAGATGGGCAGACCTGCCCCTCCCCCTTTTGACAGACATGATCCGCATGGGCGACACCGACCCAACATGCCTCCTCCCATCATGGGAGAGCACGACATCCTCGCCATCGTGATGCTCATCTTGATGTTTGGCGCCAATCTGGGCATCAAGAGCTATTTCCGCAACCGTGATGACCGCAAGCGACTGGCTGCCCTGGAGAAACAGAGCCTGGAACAGCAACTGGAGTATCTGCGCTACCAAATCAATCCGCATTTCTTCATGAACACGCTCAACAACATCCATGCCCTCGTGGACATCGACCCTGCGAAGGCACAGGAAACCATCCTGGAGTTGTCGAAGATGATGCGTTTCGTGTTGTATGAGGGAGACAAGCGAGGAGTGTCCCTGACGAAGGAGATGGAGTTCATCCGCACCTACATCAAGCTGATGCAACTGCGCTATACGGAGAAGGTGAGAATCACCCTCGACCTGCCTCAGGACGTACCCAACCGACAGCTTCCTCCGCTGATTCTCATCACTTTCATCGAGAATGCCTTCAAGCATGGTGTGAGTTATCAGCGAGAGTCGTTCATCGAGGTGAAGATGAAGGTGGTGGACGAACGCCTACATTTCAGCTGTCGCAACTCGAAGGCTGACATACCCAATCAAGAGAAAGGCGGAGTGGGTCTTGCCAATGTTCGCAAGCGACTGAACTTGCTCTTCGAACACAAATACACGCTCCACATCGATGATACGCCTGACGTGTATTCGGTGGAGCTGGTGATACCGCTGGAAATGGGTTTGGAAGTCAGAGATTAGTAGCTTTAGAAGTTAAGAGGTTAATAGATATGATTCGTTGTCTTGCCATTGATGATGAGCCATTGGCTCTCCAACAACTTGTTGCTTACATCCATAAGGTTCCGTTTCTGGAACTTGCCGCCCAATGCCAGAGTGCGTTGGAGGCTCGTTCGTTTTTGGAGCACGACACCGTCGATGTCCTCTTCTGTGACATCAACATGCCCGATCTCAACGGCATGGAGTTCGTAAAGTCGCTCGCCGTTCCCCCACTCGTGGTGTTCACCACCGCCTATTCGGAATATGCCGTCGAGGGCTTCAAGGTAAATGCCGTCGATTACCTGCTGAAACCTTTTGGACTGCAGGATTTCCAAAAGGCTGCCATGAGGGTGAAGGAGCGATTGAGCGAACGGATGAGTGAACGAGTTGAAGGAGGTGACGACACCATCTTCCTGAAGACCGACTACCGCATCGTGAAGGTCAAGCTTTCTGACATCCGATATATCGAGGGGATGAGCGAATACTTGAAGGTTTGGGTGGACAACGAACCTAAACCCATCATCACCCTCCTGTCCATGAAAAAAATGGAGGAACGGCTTCCGGATTGCTTCATGCGCATCCACCGTTCCTACATCATTCATCTTGATAAAATTCAGGAGGTCAACAAGAATCGAGTCATCATGGACGCCGACACTTACCTGCCCATTGGCGACCTCTACAAGGAAGCCTTCCAGCATTATCTGGACTCTAAGTTCCTGGGTAAGTGATCACCAACGACCACCCGGAAAACCGCCACCGCCGCCTCCAGGGAAGCCGCCACCACCACCTTGACCGCCACTGGTATAGGTGGAGAGACTGACGGAGGAACCGCCACTGACGGTGGCATTCACATAACCCAATCCATTCCAGATGGAGGTGCCATCGCTGACAGTAATGCCATTCTTCAGTTCGGTAGTGCCTGCTGTGGACACGATGAGGTTCGACCCCATGGTGCCAGTGCTGGGTATCTGGAAGGCAAGCACCAACGTGCCTCCGCTATATAATCCGTACCAAGTGCCTTTGGAGTAAGAGGAGGTGTAGGAGCACGTTTGGGTGAGGCTGGCTCCACTTTCCACACCACCGATGGCGACCAGATTGCCGCTTTCCAGATAGAGTTTCTTGTTTCTTTCGCTGTTGGCGTCGAAAGCCACATCGGGATTGCCGTGAGAGATGCCGAAAACGGTTGCCCCTTGGACGTACAGATTACCATTGGCATCAAAGCCGTCGGCTCCAGTGCGTGTGCCTGTGGTGCGACCAAAGACATAGCCACCCTTCAGATACATATCGCCCACACTATTGATGCCGTCATCGCCACCAGCCGCATAGACATTGCCGCCTGTAACGGTCAGGACACCCTTTGCTTCAATGCCTTCTGTAGAAGCCGTGACCACCAGATTGCCACCTTCGATGTAGATGTTGGCTGAGTTCTCGTCTTCATGATCCGTTGTCTCCCCTGTGCTGGCATCATCCTCTTCAAGTTCCACTTGGATGCCCTCGTCGCTCACACCGCTGATGGTGACATTGCCACTCTTCATCTGGAAATACTTGTTGCAGGAGATGCCGTCCTTCACCGCTGACAGGATGTTGAGCGTCAAGTTCTTCACGGTGATATAGTCTCCACTCTTCACCGCATGCGCAGTCTTTCCCTTGACGGTCAGGGTGCCATTGCCTTGCAACTGAAGTTGTCCCTTGCTGTAGATGCAACCTTTCTGCGTTCCCCCTGCCCCATCGGTCAGTACATTCTCCGTCTCTTTCTTCACGCTGAGCTGGATGCGCTTCTTGTTGGCGATGTCAATCACGGCTCCGCTGGGGTTGGTCAGGGTCAGTCCTGCCAACTGGAGGGTTGTTTTGTAGCTGCCATCGAGGGAGAAAGAACCATCAGACGACGAACCACTCAGCACATAGGTAATCTCGTCGTCATCCACATCGCTGGTGTTCGTCTGGTTGATGGTGACGTGTGCCTTGTTGACAGAGGCATCCACATACTGTGCCACATTGCCAGCCACCGTGATTTGGGCGTTGGAACCGTCATAGGCGATGTCAACGCTATTGTTCTTCATGCTACTGTCGTCAATCGTCATCTCATCAATGTCTGCCAAAGTGAAAGTCTTGCCCATGATGGTCAAAGACGAGCCGTCATGGTAGGTCATCTCGCCTGTCTGAGAGGCAGGGAACTGATAGGTCACACTGCCCACCTTCACGTTCAGCGTCTGCCCTGTGGCTGAAAAGGTCAGCACAAGCGCTGTCAGGAATGCAACTACTTTCTTCATTTCACCACGATTTTACAGGTTCTTTCCTTCGTTTTCACAATATACACGCCCTTTCGCATCTGCGCCTTGGTGACTTGATGTCCCTGCAGGTCGTAGATTTCGATGGCGTCGTCGAGTGTGGCGCTGCTCACTTCCTCAATGTCCGAGGTGTTGGATTCGTCGGATGTTGAGAAATACATCTTGCTGAGGTTCGTAAGGGTGAACGACTGAGCGCCTGCCGTCAATGTGTTGCCATTAACGGACAGTTTCAGCGACTCAGCGTTGACGGACACTTTCTTGCCGTCCGTCATCTCAAAGGTAAGGTAGGAATACGTTTCTTCGGCATGCATCAGCATTGTTCCCACCAAAGTCAAAATTAGTAAAGCAAATTTCTTCATGTCATGTCCTGTTTGAAATTTGTTGCAAAGATAATAAGAATAGGAAAAGCTGTCAAATTTATTCAATCAACCTGCCAATTTCTTCAACCAAAGTCGCCTCATCTTTTCCTCGGACGCTTGTCGCTGACCTTCAAAAAGGGGAACCCCAAGAGTGAAAAGTTGGGAGTTCGGAGGAAGGTGTCGGGGTGATTTTGGGGGATTTAGCAAAAAACAACACTAAAAAAGTTGAATTTTGGATTTTTTGCCTTATCTTTGCCCGTTGAAACGTAATAAAAACCAAATAAAATCTAACATTTATGGCTCAAGCACCAGAATTTAAGTACGCTCCTATGTTCCAGATGGGCAAGGACGAGACAGAATATCGCCTGCTGACAAAGGAAGGCGTGACAGTGAGCGAGTTTGAGGGCAAGGAAATCGTGAAGGTTTCCCCAGAGGCACTTACATTGTTGGCTCAACAGGCATTCCACGATGTGGAGTTCATGCTGCGTCGTGAGCACAACCTGCAAGTGGCAAAGATACTGCGCGACCCCGAGGCAAGTGAGAATGACAAATATGTGGCTCTGCAGTTCCTGCGCAATGCCGAGACGGCTGCCAAGGGCATTCTGCCATTCTGCCAAGACACGGGTACAGCCATTATCCACGGTGAAAAAGGTCAGCAGATCTGGACGGGTTTTGAGGATGAAGAGGCACTGTCGAAGGGTGTGTTCAACACCTTCACACAGGATAATCTCCGCTACTCTCAGAACGCTCCGTTGAATATGTACGACGAGGTGAACACCAAGTGCAACCTCCCTGCACAGATTGACATAGAGGCAACTGAAGGTGCTGAGTACCGTTTCGTGATGGTGGCAAAGGGTGGCGGTTCTGCCAACAAGACCTACTTCTACCCCATGACCAAGGCAACTATCCAGAACGAGGGCACATTGCTGCCATTCCTCGTGGAGGAGATGAAGCATCTGGGCACAGCGGCTTGTCCTCCTTATCACATTGCTTTCGTCATCGGAGGCACTTCGGCAGAAAAGAACCTGCTCACCGTGAAGCTGGCAAGCATCAAGTACTACGACTCCCTGCCTACAACAGGTGATGAGACGGGACGTGCATTCCGTGACGTGGATTTGGAGCAGAAACTCCTGAAGGAAGCCTACAAGATTGGTCTGGGTGCACAGTTCGGAGGCAAGTATCTGGCTCACGACATCCGTGTGATTCGTCTGCCTCGTCATGGTGCCAGCTGTCCTATCGGTATGGGCGTTTCCTGTTCTGCCGACCGCAACATCAAGGCAAAAATCAACAAGGACGGTATCTGGTTGGAGAAGATGGATGACAATCCAGCAGAACTCATCCCAGAAGAACTGCGTCGTCCAGGTGAAGGCGGCAAGGGCATCGAAATCGACCTGAACAAGGGTATCGACGCCGTGCGTGCCGAACTGACCAAATATCCAGTATCCACCCGTGTGAACCTGAAGGGCACCATCATCGTGGCTCGTGACATCGCTCATGCGAAGCTGAAGGCACGTCTGGACGCTGGTGAGGGTATGCCACAGTACTTCAAGGACTATCCTGTGCTCTATGCTGGTCCAGCCAAGACACCAGAAGGCTATCCTTGTGGTTCGATGGGTCCAACCACTGCCAACCGCATGGATCCATACGTGGATGAGTTCCAGGCAAACGGTGCATCGCTCGTGATGATTGCCAAGGGCAACCGCACCCAGCAGGTGACTGACGCTTGCAAGAAGCACGGCGGTTTCTACCTCGGCACTATCGGCGGTGTGGCAGCAGTCTTGTCACAGTCGAGCATCAAGAGCATCGAGTGTGTGGAATATCCAGAACTCGGTATGGAAGCCATCTGGAAGATTGAGGTGGAAGACTTCCCAGCCTTCATCCTCGTGGATGACAAGGGCAACGACTTCTTCAAGCAGTTGAAGCCTTGCGAGGGTTGCACTATTCTGTAATAAGAATGAGGAAATGACAGATGCGCTGGTTTGAACCGAATCTACAAAAGCTCTTGATGGAGGCTGGAAAAGGAGGCCTGCGCATCAGTCATATCGTTCGCAACATCTGCAACATGGAGCCACAGCTCTTTGGCGAGGGGCATTCCTACGAGGAAGCGTGGAAGGAAATCTATGCGTACCTCCGTGCGGAAGACAAGAAAGCCGATTCGCCCTATCACTATGTGAAAAACAAGCGTGGCTACTTCTTCCTCGACCCCACCAAGCAAGCGAAAGATGCGCAGATGAAAATCATGTTCTAACGAAACAACCAACCCATTAAACAACTAATCCACTAAATAACTACATATATGGAAGACGTAAAGAAGTATTTGGAAGACGCTGAGGAGAAGATGGAATTTGCATCCATGCACCTCGAAGAAGCCCTCAGCCGCATCCGTGCAGGACGTGCCAACGTACACATCCTCGATGAAATTCGTGTTGACTCCTACGGCAGCATGGTGCCACTGAGCAATGTGGCATCACTCACCACACCCGATGCCCGCAGCATCGCCATCAAACCATGGGAGAAATCCATGCTCAAGGTCATCGAGAAGGCAATCATCGACTCATCTGTCGGCATCATGCCTGAGAACAACGGCGAGATTATCCGTCTCGGCATCCCAGCCCTGACTGAGGAACGCCGTAAGGAACTCACCAAGCAGTGCTCCAAGGAGGCTGAGACTGCTAAGGTCAGCGTGCGCAATGCTCGTCGCGATGCTATCGACAAGCTGAAGAAGTCTATCAAGACCGGTACTCCAGAAGATATGGAGAAGGACTACGAGGACAAGGTTCAGAAGGTGCACGACAAGTACATCAAGAAGATTGATGACATGCTCGACGCCAAGAGCAAAGAGATCATGACTGTGTAATGCACGGATTGGTCATTAGAAACACGGGGTACAGCTACACCATCAAGTCAGATGCGGGAGAGGTCTTTGAATGCAAAGTCAAAGGCAACTTCCGCATTCGTGGCATTCGCACGACCAATCCCGTGGCGATAGGAGACAAGGTGACCTTCGTTCCCCAGGAAGTGGAGGGCGACATAGAGCAGGCAAAGCAAGGTCTCATCACAGAGTTGGACGATCGCAAGAACTACATCATCCGCAAATCCACCAACCTCTCCAAACAGTCACACATCATCGCCGCCAACGTCGATATGTGTTTCCTCATTGTCACTATCCAGCAACCCGAAACGCCCCTCCAGTTCATCGACCGCTTCTTGGCAAGTGCTGAGGCATACAGTGTGCCCGTCACCCTCATCTTCAACAAGATTGACATCATTGACGAAGAGTGGAAGGACTACCTCGATGGCGTGGTCAATCTCTACGAAACGGTCGGCTATCCCTGCCGATGCATCTCCGCCGCCACAGGAGAAGGCGTGGAAACCCTACGGGAAGAACTGAAAGGAAAAATCACCCTTCTCTCAGGCAACAGCGGTGTGGGCAAATCTACCCTCATCAACGCCCTCCTTCCCCACCTCAACCTCCGCACCAGCGAAATCAGCGATGCCTACAGTACAGGCAAGCACACCACCACCTTCTCCGAGATGTACGAAACCGAAGAAGGCGGTTACATCATCGACACTCCTGGCATCAAGGGCTTTGGCACTTTCGACATGAAGAAGGAGGAAGTGAGCCACTACTTCAAGGAAATCTTCCGCATCTCTGCCGACTGCCGTTTCAACAACTGCACCCATACCCACGAACCCCATTGTGCTGTGCGTGAGGCTGTAGAACGCCACGACATCGCCGAAAGCCGTTACAACTCCTATCTCTCCATGCTCGAAGATGAAAAAGAAGACAAATACCGCCCTGCTTATTAGTTTCGTCTTGTGGTTGACGACCTTGTCAGCAACGGCACAGACCTACGAATCCTTCATCGAGAAAGGACTTGCCGCTGCCCAGGCACAACAATACGACGAAGCCATCGAGCAATTCCGTCAGGCACTCCGACTCTCCCCCGACGATATCCGCAATGCCCTCACCTACGCCAACATCGCCCATATACAAGAACTCAAGGGTGAACAGATGAAGGCACTCGACAGTTATGACCTGGCGCTCGGCATCGCTCCCCTCAACGTGCCCATCCTCAAGTCACAGGCAGACCTCTTCCTGACTCTGGGTAACCAAAGCAAGGCACTCCTCAACTACACCAAGATACTGGATGTGGCACCCAATAACATCGAGGCACTCCTCGCCCGTGCTTACATCTACCAACAACAACGCAACTACCAAGGAGCCAAGACCGACTACGAACGGCTCCTCACCCTCGAACCCAATAACTACGCCGCCCTGCTCGGCGTCGTCCTCCTTTTCCAAAACGCCAACAAACCGCAGGAAGCCCTCAGCCGACTCACTCTCCTCATTGACCAATACCCTGACAAGGCTGAACTCTACTCCGTCCGTGCCGAAATCGAGGCTGAAGCCCACCAGTCCGAACTCGCCCTCATGGATCTTGACAAAGCCATCACCCTCGAACCCGAAAACAAGAACATTCTCCTCACCCGTGCCTACCTCCACCTGAAAGAAGGGCACAAGCACCTTGCCAAGCAAGACTTCGAACGTGCCATCCAACTCGGTGTTCCACAGGGACAACTGAAGGAAGAACTCAAACAATGCAAATAACCCCACCAAGGACATCACACATTATACATAACAAACACAATCTTTACAATCAATTTACCTTATGAAGAAAACAATTCTTACAACCCTTGCCATGCTTCTGGGAAGCATCAGCACCCTCACGGCGCAAGTTCAACTGCAACCCAACAACATTGACCAAGTGCTCAAAGCCATGACGCTGGAAGAGAAAGCCATGCTCGTCGTGGGCGGCAATCGCCAGATTGGAGAGAGCAACAATGGTATGATTGGAGGACACGCTCAACGTGTACCAGGCGCTGCTGGCACCACACAGGCGATTCCGCGACTCGGCATTCCCTCCACCGTCCTCACGGACGGACCTGCAGGTGTCAGAATCAATCCTCGCCGCGACAACGACACCAACACCTATTTCTGCACGGGTTTCCCTGTGGGAACAGCTCTCGCCTGTACGTGGAACGTGCCACTCGTGGAGGAAGTGGGCAAGTGTATCGGTAATGAAGTGCTGGAATATGGCTGCGACGTGTTGCTTGCCCCAGGTATGAATATCCACCGTTCCCCTCTTTGCGGTCGTAATTTCGAATATTATTCCGAAGACCCCTTCGTGACAGGCAAGATTGCCGCTGCCTACGTGCGAGGCATCCAGAGTCAAGGAGTGGGCACTTCTATCAAGCATTTTGCAGCCAACTCACAAGAGACTAATCGTATGGGGGTGGATGAAGTCATGTCGCAACGTGCCCTCCGCGAGATTTACCTCAAGGGATTCGAAATTGCTGTTCGCGAAGCAGCCCCTTGGACCATCATGTCCTCCTACAACCGCATCAATGGTCCTTTCACCCAAGAGAACCGTGAACTCCTCACCACCATCCTGCGTGACGAATGGGGTTTCGACGGTATCGTTATGACTGACTGGACAGGTCTGCGTAACACTGCCGCTCAAATTCAGGCAGGCAATGACCTTATGGAACCTGGAGCCGACGCTCAAATCAAAGACATCATTGATAAGGTGAAAAGCGGAGTCTTGGCAGAATCCGACCTCGACATCTGTGTGAAGCGCATTCTCCAATATCTCGTCAAGACTCCAGCTTTCCGAGCCTATAAATACTCCAACAAGCCCGATTTACAGGCACACGCTGCTGTCACCCGCCGAAGTGCCACAGAGGGAATGGTGCTGCTCAAGAACGAGGGGAATACCCTCCCGATGAAGAACACCAAGACCGTCTCTGTCTTTGGCGTCACCTCCTACGATTTCATCGCTGGTGGTAGTGGCTCTGGCGATGTCAACAAGGCATATACCATTGACTTGATGCAAGGACTCAATGAAGCAGGACTGACTGTGAACAAGAAACTGGCAGACCTCTACAAGAGTTATCAGAACTATCAAAACAGCATCACGGCTGCTTCGCCCGCACGCGGTGGATGGTTCTGGGGCAAGGCTGTCCTTCCCGAAATGCCCGTCAGTCGTCCTGTTGTCAACGTACAGGCACAAGAATCCGACCTTGCCATCATTACCCTCGGCAGACAAGCAGGTGAAGGTTCTGACCGTCAGGAAGAAGGAGACTTCACCCTCACGGAAGTAGAGCGACAGCTCATCGCTGATGTATGTAACGCTTTCCATCTTGCTAAGAAACCCGTGGTGGTGGTACTCAATATGGGCAACGTCATCGAAACTGCTTCGTGGAAGGGTATGCCCGACGCCATCCTCCTCGCTTGGCAACCCGGACAGGAGGGTGGCTATTCCGTCGCCGATGTGCTGACTGGAAAGGCATACCCATCAGGCAAACTCACCATGACGTGGCCCAATAGCCTCATCGACCTTCCATCCAGTGCCAATTTCCCTAATGTGCGTCCTACGACAGCAAACCGCATGCGAGGCAACAACAAGGTGGAATTCCAAGACTACACCAAACATATGGAGGGCATCAATGTAGGCTATCGCTACTTCACCTCCTCCGACAAGTCTGTGTCATACCCCTTTGGCTTTGGTCTCAGCTATACGACTTTCTCTTATAGCAAACCCGTCATCAAAGCCACGAAGGACGGACTCACAGCCTCCATCACCGTCACGAACACGGGCACAATGGCAGGCAAGGAAGTCGTGCAACTCTACGTCAGTGCCCCATCGGGAGGTCTTGAGAAGCCTGCCCGCGAGCTGAAGTCCTTTGCCAAGACCCAAGAACTTCAACCCAAGCAGAGCCAGACGCTCACCATGAAGCTCTCCCACTATGACCTCGCTTCATACAACGAAGCCACACAAAGTTGGGAAACAGCCGCTGGCAAATACACCATCAGCTTCGGAGCCAGTGTGGAGGACATCCGTGCCACTGCCCCCTATAGCCTCCCCAAGCAGCAAACGGTGAAATGTCATGACGTGATGAAACCCAACATGGAACTCTAATCAAGAACCATCTTTTCGAGACAGAGAAAGTTTTTTCACACGAAAAAGAAAAAACTTTCTCTTTTTATTTTGTTCTTCGCTCGATTTGTACTACCTTTGCAACAGATTTAGAAATCACTGCTTCAGTAGCTCAGTTGGTTAGAGCACATGACTGTTAATCATGGGGTCGTTGGTTCAAGCCCATCCTGAAGCGCACGAAAAAGAGCCCTGTAGATCACGATTTACAGGACTCTTCTTTTTTATCATTATACGATTTCTATCTCAAGAGCACTTTCCTGCCTCCCTTGAGGTAAATGCCCTTGCACGGGTTGGTGACGGGTACTCCCTGAAGGGTGTAGAAGACAGCCGAGGAATCATCTGCAGAATCACTCACCGCCTCAATCTCGGAAGTAAACTCGTTGAACTTCCACCAGTCCCAGTTAAACAGGGTTGGAGAGGATGTGCCTGTGAAACCGAAATGCACTGCATGGACGCCTATGGGGGTGCTGGTCAAGTCAACAGTCCTTTCTTCCCACACATCATCTCCTCCAGTCGCAGCAACAGGAATCTTTGCCAGTATCTTTCCTCTGGCATGGTCTTGACGGATGACGAGCGTACCTTTGCCACTAGCTGATGCCACACGAAGCGTGATAGACTTGGCACCTTCCGAACCGAAATCAAGATTCGCCACTCGCATGGAATCACTGGCGTTTATGTCTGTCACATACACTCCATCGGATTCATTGCCCACCACACTGATGCCCAATCCTGCGTTCAGCGTCTCTGCCTGCTGCTGTAGATAAGGACTCATGGTACACAGTGCTTTCACGCCTTTACGGGTGGCTGTGATGGGTTGGATGGTACCATCGGCATTGAAATGCATCTCCTCTACTGCCATACTTCGGTTGTATCCACCACCTCCTTTCGCCCATCCTGTATGGTAGAAGAAGTAGTCTTTGCCTTTATAATGCACCATGCCGCTGTGATTGGTGAAAGAACCTGTGTCTTGTTGCTTCATCACCACCCCTTTATATTCCCAAGGTCCCATGGGACTCTTGCTCATGCTGTAAGAAATGTGCTCAGGCACACCACCTGCCGCATACATCAGATAGTAGTTGTCGCCACGCTTGTCGAGCCAAGGTCCCTCTTCGTAGCAATCCTTGCCCGTCAGTTTATTGTCCACCTTCACACCACCGAAAGCTTCCTTGGTCAACGGCACCTCAACAATGCCGTTCTTACCGATGTTGGTGTTGATGTAAATCATGGCACTTCCCAACTTGGCATAGCGCAACTTGTTGTTACCCCAATAGAGATAAGCCTGTCCATCGTCGTCGATGAACACCGTGGGATCAATGTCGCCCCCTTCACCAGTGTCAAAAAGGGGCTTTCTAAGTACATCCTTAAAGGGACCAGAAGGTTTCTTGCTGCGTCCCACACCAATATAATGGCGCCAATCGTTGGGTTTCGACAGACACATATACCAATAATAATAGTCACCTCGCTTGACACACTGACTCGCCCAACAAGTTCCCTCACGCCCCCATTGGAAGGCGGTGCGAGGCATCGCAATGCCGTGATCTGTCCAGTTCACCATATCCACTGTGGAATAAACACGCCAACGCTCCATGTAGTAGAAGTCATTGACTCCTGGCACATTCATATCCTCGTCGCAATAGACATAGAGACTGTCATTGCCCTCATACACGACAGGAGCTGGATCGGCAGTGTAACAATGGGAAACAATAGGATTTTGTGCTCCTACCACAGACGCCATCATAAGGAGTCCACACAATGCTGTCTTTCTCATCTTCTCAGTATTTTTCGATGGGTTTCCTTTCCGTTCTTAATCTCTTTTTCCACATAGATGCCCTTCCCCTCCGATGTAGCGGGACGTCCGCTCAAATCGTAAGAGGAAATGGGATAGGAGGACTGAACAGACTGAATTTCCTTGATGTCAGAACCCACTGGTGCCACTTGATAGTCTTTGCCCGCCTCGGTCGGCAAGTCATACTCATACACCTTCTTAACAGTGAGTTGAGGGGCTATGCTCAACGATTTTGCCAACTTAGGAGTTTTGATGTCGGCTGGAGCATAGAGCGGATTAGGGCACTCTCCACTGGCTTCCGTCAGTCCTTCCCCTTCAAGTGGTACATAGGAACGCAGTCGCAACACGCCACCAATGGTGGAATGGATGTTTGCCACTTGCAGACTTCCTTCATCCCAAACCATGCCGACTTCGAAGCCACCGCGGGCGCGCAAACCAGACACCGAACCTTTTGTCCACTTGGCAGGCAGAGAAGGCAAGAGATGGATGGCACCGTCGTGACTCTGCAAGAGCATCTCGGCAATACCAGCCGTAGCGCCGAAGTTTCCATCAATCTGGAAAGGAGGATGCGCATCAAACAGGTTGGGGAAAGTGCGTCCATTCGGATACTTCTTCGTGTCCTCACTATCTTCAGAAGGTAACAGTTTGAGCATGTTACTCAGGATGGTGAGTGCGTGGTCACCATCCAGCATGCGTGCCCAGAAACAAATCTTCCATCCCAAACTCCAACCAGTCGCCTCGTCTCCACGATCCTTGAGCGTCTGTTTAGCTGCTGCAAACAGCTCGTTATGAGAATAAGGACTGATTTGGTTGGAAGGGAACAAACCATAGAGGTGAGAGATGTGACGATGCTGGAACTCACTGCCATCGGCATCGACCAACCATTCCAACAACTGCTTACGACTGCCAATCTGCATAGGAGGCAACTGGGCAAGTGCATCTTTCAAAGTCTGTTGATAGGTGGCATCCTCGCCCAGTATCTCAGCCGCCTTCAAGGTGCTGGAAAGAGCATCAAACGCAATCTGAGTGTCCATGGTGCAACCCGCCGTGATGGGAGTTGACTTGCCAGAAGGACCTTGTTCTGGACTCACAGAAGGGACAACCACCAACCAATTGTTGTAACCCGGATGGGGTTGCATATAGTCAAGGTAGAAATCGGCTGTACCCTTGATGACAGGATACCACTCCCGAAGCCACTCTTTGTCACCGATGTAGAGATAGTGTTGCCAAAGATGAGTGGCAAGCCAAGCACCACCATTGGGATACATTCCCCAGAAAGCACCATCGACAGGACCGGCTATGCGCCAGATGTCGGTGTTGTGATGCGCCATCCAACCATCACATCCATACATCTGCTTGGCGGTGATGGCTCCTGTCTCGCTCAGATCCTTTATCATCGAGAACAAAGGCTCTGAGGTTTCCGACAAATTGCAAACCTCTGCGGGCCAGTAATTCATCTCGGCATTGATATTGATAGTGTATTTCGAATCCCATGGGGCATCACGCTTGTCATTCCAAACACCTTGCAGATTGGCAGGCTGTCCTCCAGGCTGTGAGGAAGAGATGAGCAAGTATCTTCCATAATTGAAGAGCAATGCCACCATGCCCCAGTCCTTACTACCCGTGAAGGCATTCAGGCGCTGGTCGGTGGGAAGGTCGCTATTGGAGGTGGAAGGTAGGGAGAGATGTACACGATTGTATTGCTTCTGATAGGCTTCCACATGACGAGCAAGCAGTGTCTCATAATCGTACTGAGAAGCATCCTCCAAATACTTCTTATTCTTGGCGGATGCATCGCCCGAGACATCATTGTAATTGACGAAGTTCGTAGCTGCTGAAATGTAAAGGGTTGCCTTCTTGGCCTCCCTGACCATGGTGATTCCTGAAGAACCATTGTTCGTCACCTTGCCATCACACTCCACCTTGAAAACACACTGCGCTTTCAGTTTGCTGTCCACTCCTTCATGACCCACACCCTGAATCGTGGCAACAATACCACCCATATCCTTCTTGTAGGTAGTGTTGAATGTACATGAATGCTGAATCATGAAACTCATGTCCCGATCCGATTCCAGATGCATGACAATCACGCCATCCGCCATCGAGGCAAAAGTGGTTCGCGAACAATTGTAAGAGTCATCCCCATCTTTCACCTTAAACGTGACTTTCGACAAGGCTGTCTTCAGATCCAACTCACGACGATAATCCGTTACATTCTTCTCCGAAAAACCCATGTTGGTAATCTTCAAACTACCCAATGTCAGATAACGCATACCATGAGGACCTTTCACGAACTGGTTGTTAATGAGGGTTTCGGCTTCTGACTCCTTTCCACTGAAGATAAGCTCTCTGACCTTATCCAGATAATTCAATGAGGTCTTACTGTTGTTGTTGTGGGGACCACCCGACCAGAAGGTCTCTTCATTCAGTTGGATTTCATCTGCCTGAATACCCCCATACACCATCGCACCCAGATGGGAGTTTCCAATTGGGAGTGCCTCTAACCATATCTTGGCAGGAGTGTCGTACCATAGTTTCTCTGTGTTGTCATCTTGTGCCATGACAATGCCTATTGGCATCATCATCGCCAGGAAAAAGATTAGTTTCTTCATGCTAAAGAGGTTTTGAGTGTTTCTGTTTCTTTTTTGATGGGACAAAGGTACGACATTCTTTGATTTCTGGTTTTCATTCATGTAACATATCCTTTTCCCTTCTCCATTTTCTTTCTTGCAAGGAAACATTTTCTTTAGGAAAAGAAACATCAAAGGGAAAAAAGTCGTACCTTCGCAGCCGAAACGGGAAAAATATGACGAAAGAGGAGACGCAACAACTGAAAGGCATCGCCATTCTGATGATGGTGTGGCTGCATCTGTTTGGAACGAACCTGGAGATTCTGGACGGATGCGAGAAGTACATCTATCTGTGGAATGGTGACCCGCTGATCTATGTCATGCGGAAATTCGCCCGCATGTGCGTGGTGTTCTACACATTCCTTGGGGGCTACGGACTTTGCAAGGTGTGGCAAAGGGATAACTGTCAACTTTCAACTTTCAACTCTCCATGAACCTCCGTCGGGTGTGGCGGTTGATGATGAACTACTGGCTGGTGTTGCTGCTGTTTGTAGGCGTTGCCACATGGTTGCATCCTGAGACCTATCCTGGGGGATGGCGGGTGCTGATGGAGAATGTGACAGCGCTGAACTGCTCCTACAACAACACCTTGTGGTTCCTCTTGCCTTACGCCTTGCTGACCTTGTTGGCGGCTCCCATCATGCGGTTGGTGATGGGATTGCGAGGCAAGTGGCTTTGGCTCTTTCTGGCAGCAGCTTTCGCCGTGAAGGCGGTCATCTATGTGAACGAGACAACTTACACCAGTTGGCTGGGACTGATCTGGCAGAACCTACTGGCAGCGATGGGGCTGTTCTTCATGTTTGTCATGGGTGCACTCTTTGCAAGGGATGGGCTGATGGAACAGGTGGTGGCTGCCATCCAGGGATGGGTGGAGCGTTCGTTCGTGGTGCGTCGAATGAAAGTAAGCCCTTCGGTCGTTTGCCTCATGCTGTTGCTGTTGCTTTTCTTCGGCAGGATTTGTGTGGGAGCCTCCACATTGATCGACCCGCTGTTCCTGCTGCCCATGATTCCCGTGTATCTCTGCATCCAGCGTCCCCAATGGCTATCAAGCACATTGGCTTTTATCGGCAAGCATTCCACCAACATCTGGTTCATTCACCGATACATCTTAGTCCTCACGGGCACACTCATCACAGCGCTCCACTACCCCGTCGTCATGTGGGCGGCATTGGTGGGTGTCTGCATCGTGTGCTCGTATGGAGTGAAAGGACTGATGAAACTGTTGAGAATGTAGCTACTTGATGCTCTCCAAGAAATCGCGGAGCTGGTCGGATTCGACATCACCCATCTGATACTCCTTCTCAGCATCGTCCTTGACCATCTTGAGCCACAGGGCATAGGCTTCCTCGGCCTCCTGCATCCAATGGTCGCGGTCGATGAAGAGGCTGTCGCCACAGTTCTGCATGATGAAGTTGGCGTATGCCTGTTCGTATTGCTGGTAGCTGCGATGGATCTGCTGGAGAATCTCTTTCAGTTCCTCAGGACTGCTGATGGCATTGCTCTCGATGTCACGCACTACGCTGTCGAGCTCGCTCTTGGGTGCCAGCAAGCCCATCATGTCCACCCAACGACCGCCATTGCTCTCGGTGGTGTCGCTGGTGTTGTTCTGGAAACAGCGGTAGAGGAAGAGCTTGAGCACCAAGTCATAATACTGTATGCCCTTCAGCAAGGCAGTCCGCTTGATCTTGCAACCATGATAGGTAAACGTTTCCGTACCCTCTGGATTCTTCTTGAGGAGGTCTTCGAGGATGCTCTTGCCATCGAGGACTGACTGCACGATGTAGGGGTTGGGGAAAGCGAAATTGATGATATCGTTACGAGAACTGAGTGGACGCTTGTCGCGTTTCGGCCACTTGCCCACATCACGCCATGTACCGACGGTGCGAATGTTGATGCCTGGCACGAGGTTTGTCTCACGTCCTTCGGCAATGACGTAGCTGAAGGGGAGTTTCTGCACCTGTGGATGGTTCTGCACCTTACCCATCACCATAGAGAAGCTGCCGACATGAGCTGGCCAGAGGATGTGGCTGCCTGACGCTGTCTTGCTGCCCCGATCGAGTGTGCCCCAATGAATAGGCCCCATCTTGTAGGCGTGGTTGCTCTGGTTGGTACCCGAACCGGCATTATAGAATGAGAAGGCACCACCGATGAGAAGGGTGCTCTTGTGGTGGCTCGTTGCGAAAGGACCACAGAAAGCTGCACAAGACTCTCCATTATCCATGTAACTATTGGCAAAGAAAACACTTGCCTCGGAAGAAAAGCCTTTTCCGATATGGACGGATTCGCCCACAAAACTACAATACACCTTTGCACCGTCAATGACACTCGCACCAGCTGCCACGACGCTATCCTCGATGATGACATCGGAACCGATGAGCGTGCTGGCATCGTCGGTGCTGAGAATGGTGCAGTTGTTCAACTTGCAACTGCCTTGCACCTCACATCCTTCACCGATGCGCACATTGTTCATCTCCTTGACATCCACCACACGAGAACCAGCGCCGATGTGAGGAATGGAATTCTGAGCGTTGAAAGCGGAGAGCTGAGCGTTTGCCAGCTTCCTGGCACTGCTGAAGTTCACCATCAGCCAAGCCAACTGGGCAGTCAACCCTTCGAAGATGACAATGTTGGCATCGCCTCCCTCGTTCAGCACAGAAATCTCCGTGCCATTGCCGAAAGTGCTGTCCTCCTGGTTGGTGATAATGCCGACGTTCGCCACATAGCTGCGGGCACCAATCTGTGTATTGGAAATGTAGCCACGCACATTCTCCACAAGACAATCATCGCCAATGGTCACATTCCGCAGGGTGGCATTGCGTACGCAGCAACGGCGACGGAATCCCTCTTCCACTTCGACGGAACCACTGAGACCACCGATTTCCACGTGACCATAGAGCAGCACGTTTGACATTTGTGAAGGCACAAAAGCCTCATCCACCAAGATGTCCGACCAATCTTCAGCCCAACATCCACGCTCTTCCAACTGAGCGATTTCCTGTACAGTTAGTTCTCTCATTCTATTTCTCCGTTTGTGTTATAATTATCATACAAAAAGTCATTGTAAGGGTATTTCTGCACATGTAGCTCACGCACTCGCTTGTAAAGCAGTTCCCTCAATTCATCAATGTGCTCACGCTCCTTGGCAGAGATGAAGAAGCAGTTGTCGTTCAGTTTTGCCATCCACGTCTTCATCAACTCATCCAAAGGAATGTTCTCCTTGGTGCGTGGGGTCAGGTCGTCAGCCTCTTTCTCCACCCATGTGTAGGCATCAATCTTGTTGAAGAGAATCATCTGGGGCTTGTCAGCACAACCGAGATCGCCCAAGGTCTTGTCCACCACTTGTATCTGTTCTTCGAAATCGGGGTGGCTGATATCCACCACATGTAAGAGGAGATCAGCTTCCCTCACCTCATCAAGGGTGCTCTTGAACGATTCCACCAAATCAGTCGGCAACTTGCGGATAAAACCCACCGTGTCAGAAAGGAGGAAAGGCAGATTTTCAATAATGACCTTCCGAACCGTCGTGTCGAGTGTGGCAAACAGCTTGTTCTCGGCAAAAATCTCACTCTTCGAGAGCAGGTTCATCAAGGTGGATTTGCCCACATTCGTATAGCCCACCAATGCCACACGAATGAGTCTTCCACGATTCTTTCGCTGGGTGGTCTTCTGCTGGTCAATCTCCACCAGCCGCTGTTTCAACAAGGAGATGCGATGACGGATGATACGTTGGTCCATCTCCAGCTGCGTCTCACCAGGACCACGAAGTCCCACACTACCACCTCGCTGACGTTCCAAGTGTGTCCACAGTCGAGTCAGTCGTGGCAACATATAACGATATTGTGCCAGCTCCACCTGTGTCTTTGCCGCTGCTGTCTGGGCACGCATCGCAAAGATGTCAAGAATGAGGCTCGTTCGGTCGAGAATCTTCACCTGCAAAGCCTTCTCGATGTTGCGTATCTGCTTTGCTGACAATTCATCATCAAAGATGACCATACCCACAGGATCCTCTTCATCCTCTTTCTGTTTGATGAACGCCGCAATCTCCTCCAACTTTCCGCTACCGATATAGGTGATGCTACTCGGTCCATTCACCCGTTGTGTGAATCGCCGAATCACCTTTGCACCAGCCGTCTCTGCCAGAAACTCCAGCTCATTCAGGTATTCCGTCGTCTTCCGCTCGTCCTGCTGAGGTGTGATGAGACCCACAATGGCAGCGGTCTCCACTTTTGTCTCAGATATGATAAATTCTTTCATGCATGTTTGTATTTGGTTGCAAAGATAGAAAAAAGAATTGAAGAATTGAAGAATTGAAGGATTGAAGTTATTATATAACCTGTTTTTTCATCCCATATTTCAATTTTTCAATCTTTCAATTCTCCAATTCTCCAATTTTCCGTACCTTTGCACCCGATTTTAAGAATGAGAGTCCTAATCATTAATACATCTGAGCGTGTCGGTGGTGCAGCGATTGCTGCCAATCGTCTGATGGAAGCCTTGAAAAAAAATGGTGTCAAGGTCAAGATGCTTGTGCGCGACAAGCAAACTGACCACCTCACAGTGATTCCTGTAGGAAACAACTGGATGCAGCCATTCAAGTTCCTCTGGGAACGCCTGTGCATCTTCATCGCCAACAAATTCAGTCGCAAGAACCTTTTTCAGGTGGACATTGCCAATACAGGGACAAACGTCACACACCTTTCCGAGTTTCAGAGGGCAGATGTCATCCACTTACATTGGGTCAACCAAGGATTTCTCTCCCTCACCGACATCGACAAAATCTTCCATTCTGGGAAACGAGTGGTCATCACTATGCATGACCAATGGTATTTCACTGGCATCTGCCACTATTCAGGCGATTGTCAGAAATACACGAACCAATGCCACGATTGCCCACTGATAAAGGGTAATTTGTGTGGTGACCTCGCCAAAAGCGTGTTCTTGAAGAAAGAGAAGATGTACAGCGACGCATCTTTGACATTTGTGGGATGTAGTCAATGGATGGCAGATTTGGCAAAAACTTCGAAACTAACGCAAGGACAAAAAGTGGTCAGCATCCCCAATGCTATCAACACTGAACGGTTCCGTCCGTTAGATAAGATGGAGGCACGCGACGCTTTCCACTTACCCAAAGACAAGCAGTTGTTGCTTTTCGGATGTCAACGTATCACTGATGAACGCAAGGGATTCAAACTATTGGTGGAGGCATTGCAACTCATCAAGAAAACCCATCCCAATGTTGCTAAAGCCACAGAAGTGGTCGTGGTAGGTGGCGAAGTGGAAAGTGTACGCAGTCAGGTTCCTTTCGATATCATTCCAGTCAAATACGTCAGCGACCCTCAACGCATGGTTCAGCTGTACAATGCTGTGGATGTGTATGTAACCCCTTCTCTCCAAGACAACCTGCCTAACACCATCATGGAGGCAATGGCATGTGGCACCCCTTGTGTAGGTTTCAAAGTGGGTGGAATCTCAGAAATGATTGATCACAAGGAAACGGGCTATGTGGCAATCTACAAGGATGCACAGGATTTTGCCGATGGCATCTTGTGGACACTCGCTGCTGACCATGCAATCCTAAGCCGACAGGCTCGCAACAAGGTTATGATCACCTATAGTGAAAATGCTGTGACACGCAAATATATCGAGATTTATGAGGATTAGCATCATCACTGTCACATACAATGCGGAAGCCACTATCGAACGCACGTTGGAAAGTGTGGCACAACAGACTTATCCAGACGTTGAGCATCTCATCATTGATGGAGCCTCCAAGGATAGGACGTTGGAAATAGCGAACCGCTATCCCCATGCCATCGTGTATAGCGAACCCGATCATGGTCTCTACGATGCAATGAACAAAGGACTGAAGAGGGCTACTGGCGACTATCTCTGCTTCCTCAATGCTGGTGACAAACTCCACAGCAAAGAGACATTGGCACACATTGCACAGGCTCAGGAGAATACGACAAAGCCTACCATTGCTGTCCTCTATGGTGACACACACATAGTAGATAACAAAGGAACTTTCATCCGTAATCGTCGTCTCACCCCTCCAGAGCATCTTACATGGAAGAGTTTCAAGCAAGGCATGCTCGTCTGTCATCAAGCCTTTTACATCAACCGCCAGATTGCCCTCCCTTACGACACTACATATCGGTTCTCTGCCGATTTCGATTGGTGCATCCGTTGTATGAAGGAGGGGGAAAAGCTGGGCATGCAGAACCTCTATATTCAGGAGCCAATAGCTGACTATCTGTCAGAGGGAATGACGACAGCCAACCAAAAGGCTTCCCTCAAGGAACGATTCAGGATAATGACAAAGCACTATGGGCTTTTGTCTACTATTATACAACACATTTGGTTTATATTCAGAGTATTAGTTAAAAAGTAAAGTAAGCATGAAGAGATTTCGTCCTTCTAAGCCTGAGCTGTTCAACACGCTCAAAAATTACAACAAGCAGAAATTCACAGCCGATCTCATGGCAGGTATCATCGTAGGTATTGTCGCCCTACCACTTGCTATCGCATTCGGCATCGCATCAGGGGTATCACCAGAAAAGGGCATCCTCACCGCCATTATTGCAGGCTTTGCCATCAGCGCCTTTGGTGGTAGCCGTGTACAGATTGGTGGACCTACGGGTGCCTTCATCATCATTATCTATGGCATCATCCAGCAATATGGACTTACAGGACTCGCTATCGCCACAGTGATGGCTGGTCTTTTCCTCATTTTGTTGGGCGTCTTGCGACTCGGAACCATCATCCGCTACATTCCCTACCCCATTGTCGTGGGTTTCACAAGCGGTATCGCACTCACCATCTTCTCCACCCAAGTGAAGGACCTGTTAGGACTCCACATCGAAGGTGCCGTTTCTGCTGATTTCATCGAAAAATGGATCTGTTACTTCCAGAATTTCAGCACAGTAGACCTTGCCACAGCCATCGTCGGCATCCTCTCTGTGGTGATTATTGCCTGCACACCTTTCCTCAGCAAGAAAGTGCCTGGTTCACTCGTTGCCATCATCGTCATGACGGTGGCTGGTATCATCATGACGAACTACTTTGGCATTCATGTTGACACCATCGGTGACCGTTTCGAAATCAATCCGTCACTGCCAGAAGCAGATGTGCCTTCACTCGATTGGGACAACATCAAGGGGTTGATTTCACCAGCCATCACCATTGCTGTGTTGGGCGCCATTGAAAGCCTCCTTTCTGCCACAGTTGCAGATGGTATCATTGGTCATAAGCACGATTCCAACCAAGAGCTCATTGGTCAGGGTGTTGCCAATGTGCTGAGTCCTATCTTTGGCGGTATTCCTGCCACAGGAGCGATTGCACGTACGATGACCAACATCAACAATGGAGGAAAAACTCCTATCGCTGGCATCATTCATGCGGTCGTGTTGCTGTTGATATACTTCTTCCTGATGCCATATGCCAAATACATCCCTATGGCTTGCTTGGCTGGTGTGCTCGTGGTGGTCAGCTACAACATGAGTGGTTGGCGCACCATACGAGAGATGATGCACAACCCCAAGAGCGACACCTTCGTGCTTTGGCTCACCTTCATTCTCACAGTCATCTTCGACCTCACGATTGCGATTGAGGTGGGACTTATGCTTGCCTGTCTGCTCTGCATGCGCCGTATGGCTGAAACCACCCAAGTCAGCGTACTTACTGATGATGACGAGATTGACCCAACGGCAGAGACCGACTTGGCTGAGAATCCAAATATTGAGCACTTGACCATTCCTGAACAAGTGGAGGTTTATGAAATCAACGGCCCTTACTTCTTCGGCATCGCCAACAAGTTCGAGGAAGTGATGGTACGCATGAAAGACCGTCCCAAAGTGCGTATCATCCGTATGCGCAAAGTGCCTTTCATCGACTCCACAGGTATGCACAACCTCACCAACCTCATTGAGATGTCGAAGAAAGAGGGTATCAAGATCATTCTCTCTGGCGTGAACGACTACGTGCGTAGTGTGCTCGTCAAGAATGGATTCAACGAACTCATTGGTGAAGAGAACATTTGTCCGAACATCAATGTTGCTTTGGAAAAGGCAAAAGCAGTATAAGAGATCTTGTAGCAGCACGCAGCGGAAATTATTTCCCTAGTTAGGAAAAAATATTTTCCCAGTTAAGCAGTAAAAATTCCTACGTGCTGCTACAATTTTACTTTTTTTTCGCCTTTGGTGCATTTTTTCAAATAAATATTTGTACTTGTTGCAAATCTTTCTTACCTTTGCCACCTAAAATAACGCCTTCTCTCTTGCGTGAGGGAGGCAACAGAGACTAACTAAAAGCGACTTCAACCTATTTTATACATATTATATAATAATAAGGGAACGAGTCAGAAGTTTAACTAATCTTTATATTATTAATTAATTACTAACTCATTATGAAGAAATCATTACTTATGTTAGTAAGCTTAACGCTTACAACAATGAGTGCTTTGGCACAATGGGTGGAACCTATTCCAGAGAGTTCTGCTCCGTCATTTGATGGCACTCCACAGTTCCTTTACAACGTAGGAGCTAAGGGCTTCTTCTGTGGTGGAAATGATTACAACACTCGTGCTTCCATTTCCCGTACATTTGGAGACTCTATTTATTTTCAGCCTGTAGAAGGAGCTGATGGTAGTTACTATTTCCGTTGTTATCCCTCGGTAGCAAAGAAGGGTAATTTCTTCTTCGTTTCTGCCAATAATTGGGATGCTTCTTGGGTAGATGCTCCAAACGATGGAAAGTTTCATGAAACTTTAGCGGAAACTGGTGCTTATCCAGGTACGGATAAGTGGGGGCTTACGTCTATAGGCAATAACATTTACAAGATTTACAACACAACTACAGAGGTTGATGTTCCAGAGGTTAATCCAGAAACAGGTCAGGGCTATTATGGTATAGCTCAGATTTTCAATGGTGGTGAGCCAGACTCTAATACCCGTACCTATTTTTACGACCCATCTCGTACTCGTACTGTAAAAAACGAAGCACAAGAGGAAATTACCTTGCCTGTATATGAAGGCAAATTCTATGATGAATGGTACTTTGTAAGCAAGGAAACGTATGAAGAATGGTTGCCAAAGAAGGAAATCTATAATGCAGCGGTAGTTCTTGGTAAAGATCTTGATGAAGCAGCTGTTAATTGCCCAGGGCTTGATGTGTCTGTTATCCAGGCTGTTTACGACAACCCTGCTTCTACTGCGGAAGAACTGAAGAAAGCCAGCGAAGATTTAATGGAGCTCATTGTAAATTACAAACTTAAAGACGCATCCGCAGAGACCCCTGTAGACTTTTCTGAGAAGATTGTAAACAGCACTTTCGATGTAGTAGGTGACTTCACAGGTTGGTCTAAAGGTTTCGGTGCTGGTGGTGATACATCCACTTGTGCAGAGGTATGGCGCAGTGCATTTGATGTATATCAGGATATAAAAGGATTGCCAGAAGGTGTCTATATGGTTGCTTGTAATGGCTATTCTCGTCATAACGACAATCATGATCAAGATTATGCTCAGTGGAAGAGTGGTGCTGTTTCAGAAACAAAGATCTATATGAAGTCTGAAACACATGGACAATTCTTTACTCCAGTAATGTTTGTATCACAAGGTGGTAGTATTGATCAACAGATTGGAACAAAAGGTCAGACAGCTCACGCATATGAAGAGAACGGAGAAAAGCACACATTGTATTGTCCTAACTCTATGGCTGCTGCTAATGACTACTTCCATGATGGAACAAATCGTTATCGCAACGAGGCTTATGGTCCATTGGCTGCTGGAGAGACTCTGAGAATTGGAGTTAGCAATACAAATTCAATGTATTGGTCTATCTTCGACGACTTCCAGCTCTTCTATCTTGGTAATGGTGCTGACGCTTACAAGAAGTGGGCTGAAAGCGTGAAGGCTAACTACAATGTTAGCTTCGACGGTGAAGTTTACTATGGTGCTCCTGACAAGAAGAACTATGAGGAGATTCTTGCCACGCTGTCAGATGCTAGCGATAAGGAAGCTGTTTCTGCAGCTATCCTGAACGTAGACGCTGCTGTTGAAGCTGTTACAACAAGCAAAAACAACTATGCTACATACGTAAAGGCTCTTGCTAATGCACAGAAGTGGCTCGATGAGAACGTAGGCGACGATGACAGTTTCTACAAGCTTTCTGACTACTTGGAGGCAGAAAACGCTGAAGATGTTGCTGCTTGGGAATTCCCGAATGGTCCTGCAAAGGTGATTATCCCAGATTATCTGGTCGGTGGATATGAAGGAATCCTTTCAGGCAAGGACATTGAAACTGAAACCACATACTTGCAGGGCTTGTTAGCGGAAGCAACAAAGAATGCACTCGCCGATGGTTCTGACCTGACCAGTATGATTGTCAACCCTGGCTTCGAAGAGGCTGGCGGAAAAGGTTGGAAACTTGACACCTCAAAGGGTGGCACCAACGCTTTGACAAACTGGCATGGTGGTAATGATAATAATTATTGTGCAGAGGCATTCCAGCAGAACTTCGATATCTATCAGGTAATTGAAGGTGTGAAGGATGGTCTCTATGAGGTTTCTGTACAGGCATTCTATCGTACAGGTGCGAACCAAGCTGCTTATGAGGCTTATAAGAACGACCCAGAGATGAAGGGTGACGCAAAGGTTTATCCTGAAGTGTACATCAACGAATTCTCTTCTAAGATTCGCAATGTGATGGAAATTCAGTTTAAAGACAAGGAACTTGATGAGAACAACACCAATACCTACCATCCAGATGGTACGGAGATTTACACCCTTGATGGTATGACTTCTGCATCCAATGCATTTAGCCTTGAGGATCCAGCACGTAACTTCACCATGTCTGCTTATGGTGTTGTACAAGATGGAAAGATTCGTATTGGTCTGCGCAAGTTGGAAGGTCCAACTAATGCAGCACAATGGACACTCTGGGACAACTTTAAGTTGACTTACCGTGCAAAGAATCCTGAAGTGGCTGCTAAGGTACTTGCAAGCAAGTCTGAAGAATTGGCTGAACTTCTTGAAGCAAGTGCTGACTTCATGACTGATCCAGTCCTCAAGAACACACAAGATGCTTACAATGAGTCAAAGAAGACAGATCTCAACGATGCTGCTAAGTACGACGTGCTGATTGAAACAAATGACGCACTCTTGGCTGCTCAGGAAAACATCAAGAATGTGGAAAAATACAAGGAAGTAATGGTTGCATTTGATCAGGCTTACACAGATTTAGAGACTGAAGATCCAGACAATGCACTTTGGACTGAAATCGACAAACTCAGTGATGAGCTTGAAGGCGACGCTTACCTGTCTCTCACAAATGAAGAACTGGCAGCAATAATTGAAGAGATTGAGGAGATGACCAAAGACATGCAGACTGCTATTGTAGAGAGCAAGGCTGCTTCCGCTACTGACGATGATCCATTCGATGCAACAGACTTCATCGTGAACCCAGACATGGGTACAGGTAACGCTGACGGTTGGACTGTTATGCCTCTGGGTCAGAACAATGGCTATCAGAACAACCAAACTTACACGAACGGTGATATTTCTCTCAACCAGTTCATTGAGTGCTGGAGAAATGGCGCAGTATTGACTGATGGTACTATCGAGCAGACTACTGCCGCAACTCTCCCAGCTGGTACTTACACTCTTAGCGCAGACATCAATGCTAAGTGGCAGCCAGATGCTACTGTAGCCATCAAGGGACTCTTCCTCTTTGTCAGCGATGCTGCAAACAACACCAACTCTGTGCTGCTTGACACTCAGGATGCTTCTCCAAAGCACTTCGAGGTAACATTCAAGTTGGAGGAAGCATCTCCAATTACTCTTGGTGTGATGGCTAAGGAGACTAACGCTAACTGGTTGGCAGCAGACAACTTCAAACTCATGTACTATGGTACAGCCAGCACGAAGGAAGCTTCTGGTGATGCTGGTGACGCCTCTGGCATTGAGAATGTAACAGAACAGAGTGCTAAGGTTGTCGTAGCTATCTACAACGCTGCTGGCGCTCAGATCAACGCTCTCCAGCCAGGTATCAACATCGTGAAGTACGCTGATGGTTCTACGAGGAAGATCTTCAAGAACTAAACCAACAGATCGTTAATCACTAACACTCGATAAGAAGGTGGCGGGTTCCATACAGGAGCCCGCCACTTTTGCCCTCTTTATTTTGGTGGAACAAAAGAAAAGATGTACTTTTGCAGCATGAATAATATCTACAGGGAAATCAAGAAGATTCTGACAGATGGCAACCTTTCAGAAGGGGAAGCAAAAGCAATTGCTCTACTGCTCCTAGAGAGGGTTGCAGGATTGCCGACGGCAAAAGCATTGATTGCCGACGGCAAAGACCTGCTTTGCCGTCGGCAAACCTTGCTTGAGCTGGCGGCTCGTGTTGCAAAGGGTGAGCCCGTCCAATATGTGTTGGGCGAAGCCGACTTCTGCGGCTTAACACTGAAAGTGGAACCAGGCGTGTTGATTCCTCGTCCTGAAACAGAGGAATTAGTGAACTGGATTGTCGAAACGCTTCACACCAAACAACCAACTCTAAACTGTCAACTGTCAACTGTCAACTGTCAACTCTTAGACATTGGCACAGGCAGCGGATGTATCTCCGTCGCTTTGTCCAAGAAGTTAAAAAATGCAGAAGTGGAAGCGTGGGATGTGAGCGATGTAGCATTAAGAGTGACAAAAGATAATGCAACCAAGAATCATGTGAAGGTGAAAGTGAAGAAGGTGGATATATTGTCTGACGACATCTTTGGCTTTGGCAATTATGATGTCATCGTGAGTAATCCTCCCTATATCTGTAAGGAAGAAAAGGAGGAAATGGAAAAGAATGTGTTAGAACATGAACCCAGTTTGGCACTGTTCGTGCCCAATGAAGACCCATTACTTTTCTACAGAAAGATAGGACTCCTAGCTTTGCAATTACTGAATAATGGAGGACTCTTGTTTTTTGAGATCAACAGAAGGTTTGGCAAGGAAGTCGTAACAATGTTGCAAAAATTGGGATATGAGGCGGTGGAACTGAGGCAAGACCTATTTGGCAACGACCGTATGGTGAAAGCAATAAAGCCACAATAAATTCGTTATAGATAGTATGAAAAAGTTCCTATTCTATATATTATTTTGTCTTTTAAGCATCGGCAGCATCTATGCTGACGATTGGGAAATCTATGCGTCCTATCACAATGCCACCCAAGCCGTGAAGACGGATTCGCGCATCTTCGTGCTTGCCAATGGCGACCTTTACAGTTACGACGCGGAAGACCAAACGGTAGAACTGTACGACAAGACAAATGTGTTGAGCGACTTTGGCATTGCCCATATTGCCTATTCAGCTGCCACGAAGAAATTGGTTGCTATCTATGAAAATGGCAACATTGACTTGATTGGGATGGACAACACCCGTTGGAATATTCCCGACTTGAAGATGAAGAACCTGGATGACAAGACCATCAACGAACTGAAGGTGGTGGGAAAAGAGGCATTCATTAGCCTCAACTCGGGCCTGGCATTGTTGAATCTGACAGAAGGCTATTTCGTGGACTTCTACACATTCGATGGTAAAGTGACCAACGCAACCGCCTCTGGTAATAAAATCTATGCAAAGACCACTACAGACGTCTTAGAGGGTAATCGTACCCTCAACCTCTTGGATGCAAGCAGTTGGAAAAAGGTAGCTGACAACACGGTCACGTTTGGAAAGACCGAAGCAGAGAAAAAAGAAGAGGCGACCTTATTAGAGAAAGTGAAGAACATAGTACCCGACTCCCCTATCAGGAATTGGTCCTATAAACTAAACATGGTGGGGCATCGCCTCTTAGTGGCAGGTGGTAACTTCTACTATCCAGAGATGGATTATGAAGGTACAGCGATGAAGTATGAGAAAGGCAAATGGAGTGCCTTCGATGAAACAGCCGCCATTGCCTTGGTGGGCGAAAAAGCCTATCGCAATGTGACAGACATCGTACAAGATCCCAATGACTCAGAGCACCATTGGTTGGGTACCAAACGAAGCGGCATCTACGAATTCAAGAACTACAAAATGGTGAATCACTATACTTTCGACAATTCACCCTTGGAAAGCATCCTGCCCAACGACAAAAATGCCGGCCGATATGTGCGTGTCACAGCACTTAATTATGACAGAGAGGGAAACTTGTGGATGTGCAATGACGAATGCGACACCATCGTACGCATTCTGAAAAAAGATGGTAGCTGGAGAAGCTACTACTATAGCGAGGCAGTCAAGAAACCCACATGGGACCACACCTATTTTGACAAACGCGGGTGGGCATGGATCAATTCTCGAAGAACTTCCAACAATGGAGAATCAGGCATACTCATCATCAATACCAACGGCACCATCGACAAGCAATCCGATGACCAGCACCGCTACCTCTCCACTTTCTACAATCAAAATGGAGAAAGCTATACACCCGACCTGTATTACTGTACAATAGAGGATCTGAATGGAGACATGTGGATAGGTTGCACAAAGGGCGTCTTCATGACTACTACACCAGAAGATATCTTCAAAAGCAGTTTCACTTTCACACAACCTATCGTACCCAGAAACGATGGCTCAGGATTAGGTGATTATCTGCTGAATGGCATACCTGTCAAGTGCATTGCTATCGATGGTGGCAACCGCAAGTGGGTTGGGACACTCAATAATGGTGTCTATCTGCTCAGTGCAAATGGAATGGAAACCATTGAGCATTTTACCACAGGGAACAGTCCACTCATCAGTGACGAGATCAACGACATCGCTATTGATGGGGAGACGGGAGAAGTGTTCATTGCCACCAGTTTAGGACTTTGTTCCTATCATGGAGATGCCACCGACCCAGCTACTTCTATGAGTTCGAATAACCTGAAAGTATATCCAAACCCCGTTCGTCCTGAATATCAGGGAAAGGTGCACATTACAGGACTGATGTACAACTCAAACGTAAAGATTGTGAGCGCTGCAGGCAAACTGGTTGCAGAAGGAACGAGTGTGGGAGGTGAATTCTCTTGGGACTGCTGCACACAAAGCGGCAGACGAGTAGGTTCTGGCATCTACTACGCACTCTGCACAGACGAAGATGGCAAGAAAGGAGCTGTTGCCAAAATCCTCATTATTCATTAACGATAACCATAACTGTCAACCATCATGAAGCTCTCCGTCATCATCCCTGTCTATTGTGTGGAAGACACCCTTGACCGATGCGTGAAGAGCATTATTGGTCAGTCATATCATGATTTGGAGGTCATTCTGGTAGACGACGGTTCACCCGACCATTGTCCTGAACTTTGTGACGATTGGGCAAAGCGAGATACAAGAATTCGAGTCATCCACAAGGAGCATGGAGGACTGAGTGACGCTCGAAATGTGGGCATTGATGCAGCAGCAGGTGAATGGTTGGCATTTATAGATTCAGATGACGAATTGGATGAGGGCACGCTAGAGAAGGTAATGCCAATGATTGACAACTATGACATCATCGAATTTCCATACTATCGAGCATACGGCAGTAAGCAACAGCAACTTTTCACCTTTGAGCCGAAAGTCTATGACAACATGGAAGAGTATTGGTTGAAAGGTCGTGCTTATGACCACACTTATGCATGGAACAAAATCTATCGAAAAAGCCTATTCGACCATATACGTTTCCCACAAGGGGAAGTGTTCGAAGACATCCATACCTTGCCTTCACTGCTGAAACAAGCCCGCTGCATTGCTACAACAGACCAGGGGCTCTACTACTATCATTGGAATAACAAGGGAATCACAGCCACCGCTGATGGGCAAGCATTAGAAAGCTTGCTGAAAGCCAATTTGAAGGTGAAATGGATGGATGACCTTTACTATATGCGTATATTAAACATACAAATCAGTGTGTACCAACGATTGCGAAAAGAGATACTACTTCCCTACCGACCTGTTCAAATTAAGACAAAAGGCTTAACGGTCACAGAAAGAATAAAGGCTGTTATGTTAAGGGTGTTAGGAGTGAAAGGTGTTTGTCAACTTTTCTACACATTCCACAAAATCGCTCTTGTATAAATATTGAATAGGATGTATTTCCATTCATTGTGCCAACGAAGAGGGAAATAGCCAAGCTTACGCATAGCACCCACTATCTCACCCACGAATTTCTTGGAATGGTGCTGACGAAGCATCACACGAAGCATGTCAACAGCCAAATAATCCAACTTATACTGCATACATTCACGTAGTTCCGGATCCGATTGTGCCAACTCCTCCAACGAGCAAAGAATCTGTACCAAATCGCGAAGTTTTCTTTGCTGCTTCTCCGCATTCACAGTTGTCGTGATACTCTCTTTCCTTCGAATACGTTCATACCAATCCACTTGATACGCCAAGAAAGAATCAGCCTGTATGAATGCTCTTGGCGTAAAGTCTTCATCCTCATGATAGAGCCCCTTGGTAAAAAAAAGATTCTTACTCTCCAGAAACTCCCTTCTGAACAGATAAGCAACCACACAAGGCATCAAATTACGCCCTTTCATAAAAGTGCGAGCTGGCTGATATATTTTATTATAAATAGGTGTGTAGCGTCGGAATGGTACGCGCTTCCCTGCATTATCCATTTGCAAGACATTCACTCCCACGATATCTATATCTTGCTTCTCCAACACATCCAGAGGGGGGCGAGCCGCAAATAAATGGTCATCAGCATCCACAAAACAAATGTATTTCCCTTTGGCTTGACACATTCCTGCATTACGTGCCGCACTTAATCCTTGATTCTCTTGAGTGAATACCAACAAATCTGCATGAAACTTTCTATAAGCCTCTAGCAACTCCGCCGTACCATCCGTGGAGCCATCGTTGACAACGATGACTTCAAAACCTCGCCCACGCATATCAAGACGATAGATGCTGTCCAAACATTCTTTCAAGTAAGGACCAGCATTGTAGGCAGGAATGATGAAGGACAAGAGAATACTCATAGATGTTCTTAAATAATGTCTTGGCAAAGGTAGTACTTTTAATTGATAATTGGCAATTGACGATTGATATTTCATCATGAGAACCACAAAATTGTCAATTGTCAATTGTCAATTGTCAATTATTTCTCGTATCTTTGCACTACAAAAAACAATAGTATGCTTTCCATCCTCATTCCCACACGAGACTACACTTGCTACCAGCTAGTGGCTGACCTTCACCAGCAGGCAGAAGACTTGGGTGTTCCCTATGAGATTCTTGTGGCAGAGGATGGAAGTCGTTCTCAAGTGAACATTATCGCTAATCATAAAATCACAGAACTAAGTCATTGTCGACATCTCGTTAACAAAGAAAACATCGGACCTGCCAACATCCGCAACATGTTGGCACGAGAGGCTACATACGAATGGATTCTTTTCATCGACAGTGACGCAAAAGTGGGAAAGGCAGATTTTCTTTCCACCTATCATCAGCATATTGGTCAAGCAGACGTGGTGGTAGGCGGCTTGCAGCACCAACAGGAGAACCATGATCCTCACCGTTCCCTGCGTTTTAAATATGAGAAACAAGCTGATGCTCATCGCAGCGCGGCAGAACGAAGTCAACAACCTTATGATAAGTTCACCACCTTCAACTTCATGATGCGCCGTTCCACTTTCCTCTGTATTCTTTTCGACAAAGCGTGTAAAGATTATGGATATGAAGACGCCCTCTTTGGTGTTGAACTGAAAAAACGGGGCATCAGCATCCTGCATATCGATAATCCACTTATCCATATGGGACTGGACACCAACGAACGATTTCTTGAGAAGAGTGAACAAGCCTTACGTACATTGAATGCACTTGGTGGACGGATGGAACAGCACAGCTATGTGGGAAGAGCGTACCAACGGCTATGTAAATACCATTTATGTGGTGCCGTTAGAGCCTTTCACGCTTTGTTTGGTGGTCTCATCAAACGCAATTTGCTCTCAGCATACCCCGTTCTTCTCTTCTTCTCCCTCTATAAATTAGGCTATTATGCCACGCTAAAAAAGCATGAACTATCTTGAAGCGATTTCCCATTCATCACCTGATAGGATGGTGATGATGATGTCTTCAGGTAGTTTGAATTCATACATAACATCGGAGAAAAGATTGGACTCGTAACGGATATGCAGACGGTAAGTCCCAAGTTTAGGCAAATACACCGTGCTTTTATGAAAACTTCTGGTGCTGACCTCATCTTTTGCCAAGGTGAGTCCTTGACGTTGGAGATAATGTGTTTTTGAAGGATCATCCAAACTTTCCAGCACCAGATAGAGGCGTCCAGCCATCTCTGCCTGATGGTTTTTCAACGTAAGACTATATTCAGGATTGGTATTGTGTATCATGAAATCCGGAAAAGAGTAATCCTCCAGCGTCAAATAAGCATAAGAAGCGGTATCGCTACTAAGGGTGACCTCCTTTCCCTCCACATGAGCAAGCAGATAGTTGGGCGTCCCTGTTGAGGTACGTGCTTCTCGCCACTCTTTTCCTCCATCAAGCGCATTGTCACGATACATCGGCACCATTGTATAAACTCCGTCTTTCACCTTTTCAGGGAAAGAAAGGAACAACGTGTCAGTATAAGTAGTATCCTCTACTTCCTCCAATAAAAAATCACGTTGATAGACATAAAGCGGACAGACCATCTCCTCATCCTTTTTCAACATGATGGCAACAGAATCTTCTAACAGATTCCATCCCACGTTGGAGAGGTTATGCACAGTGACAGCCACTTTGTTTCGAGGATAAACAGAAGGAGAATCCTCTTCTTCCCTCACTGCACCGATATATTGAAACGCGAAGTTGTGGCGTTCAATGCCTGTAGCTTGTCCATGATTCGAAGGCATCACACCAATCGTGAACATCTGAAACACATTCAAACCGTTTTCAGGACTATCTTTATCATACCACTTAGGTTGGTCAGGCACCATGTAAGGCAGATATGTCCATCCGTCCCCATCGTTTTCAGGATTGCCCAAATGTAGGTGAAAACAATCGTTTTCATCATACCCGTCAATCACAAAAGCGTGTCCTCCACCATTGTTATATCCTGAAACCAGCACGGGACGACCTGCCGCCAACTCTTTCTTCAGCATCAGAGTGATTTCTTCCAAGGAATAGAAATCACGGAACAAGAGCTGAGTACCCTTGTCATAACCAAAATAATTCACCAATGCCATCGGCTGATAGATGGAACGTGCCCCACTCGATTCTGCTCCGTAACTCATATTAACAGCAATGCCACAATCACTACTGAGCAGTGCGACTGCGTCAGCTTGTACTAAAGAGTAATCCCCCTCTTTGTAGGAGTCTAACATGTAAGGCCACATATAGAGATGTTCCGCAAAATTGGTGGAGAGTTTCTGTCCACATCCTTTGACGTCCACATATTCATGAGACCCCGTTCCTCTGATTGGCCACTCCCAATAATGCATCACCTGCGTCATCGCTGTTGCCACACAACCCACCATGCAACGCTTCCCTTCTTGGTCAAGCGGACACATATTATTATTAGGTGCATATTGGTCCCAATCATCTTTGAGTAATGGATTCACACGCTCCGGCAACGCCTGTTCTTCCACGTAATATCGGCTGGAACGACGAATCAATCGCTGAGCAACTACTGACTGCACGACCAGCAACAATAGTAATATGTGGAGGACTCTCTTCATTATTCTTGGATATAAATCCGTTGCACACGATTGCTAATTCCTGTGAGCACTTCGTATGGGATGGTGCCAAGAGCATCGCTAAGGACAGTGACAGGCAAGTGGTCACCAAAGATTTCCACCTGATCACCCTCTTTGCAATCAATGTCCGTCACATCCAACATGCAGACATCCATACAGATATTGCCTACGTAATCAGCTTTTTGACCATTCACCAAGCAGTAACACCCGCGATTGCCAAGGTGACGGTTGAGACCATCTGCATAACCAATAGGAATAGCGGCAATACGACTGTCGCGTTCGAGGATGGTACGACGTGAATAACCAATGCTGTCACCCTTAGGCACCTCACGAATCTGCAAGATGGTGGTCTTGAGCGTTGCCACATTATTCAATATATGGTTGTTGCGCGCATTGATGCCGTAAAGACCCAAACCGAGTCGCACCATATCAAGATGGTACTGAGGGAAATGTTCTATACCAGCAGAATTGCAGATGTGGCGGATAATCTTATGAGAATAAGCCGCTTGCAATTGACGACTGGCTCGGTCGAAGAGTTCAAACTGACGATGAGAGAATGTATCAAACTCATCGCCATCACTACCCACGAAATGACTAAATACAGAACAAGGTACCAATGCGGTCTGACGGCTCAAACGTTCAATGAGGCGTGGCATGTCCTTCTCTGGATTGAAACCCAAGCGATGCATACCCGTGTCAAGTTTGATGTGAATGGGGAAATTAGTAATTCCCTCCTTCTCGGCAGCGTAAATCAGTTGTTCCAGCAAATCGAAACTGAACACTTCTGGCTCAAGACTGTAGTCAAAAAGCATTTTGAACGAAGTCGTTTCTGGATTCATAATCATAATGTTGGCTGTGATGCCTGCCTCACGAAGATCCACTCCTTCATCGGCTACTGCCACCGCCAGATAATCCACTCCATTGTCCTGCAAGGTCTTGCTCGTCTCCAACGAACCCACACCATAGCCGCTTGCCTTCACCATGCATACCATCTTCGTCTCTGGTTTCATGAAACGGCGATAGTAGCGTACGTTGTTAATCAGTGCATTGAGATTGACCTCAAGAATCGTTTGATGCACTTTCAACGTCAGAAGATCGCTCACCTTGTCAAAACGGAACTGTCGGGCTCCCTTGATAAGGACGAATTCATTACGTAGCTGCTCGAACACATCACTATGAATCAAAGCTTCCGTCGTACGGAACATATAATGCTCCATAGGGAAATAGCCCTCACAAGCCGTCAATTCTTCGCCTACACCAATCACCTTTTCGATACCACGCGAAGCTGCCATTTGTGCCACTCGAGAATAAAGGCTTCGAGGACTCTCACCACTCTGAAGGATGTCACTGAGAATCAAGGTGCGATGTTGTTTCTTCATCTCAGGACGACGACTCATGAAGTCAAGAGCAATGTCAAGTGACTGCACATCCGAGTTGTAGGAGTCATTAATCAATGTACATCCATTCTTGCCGTCCTTCACCTCCAGACGCATCGCCACCTGCTCCAAACGACCCATGCGCTCGCAAAGCACTTGGACATCGCCAGGAAAGACCAACAATGCCGTTGAGAAACATGTGATGGAATTCTCAATGGAGGCATCATCAATGAAGGGGATCATATATTGTCCGATTTGTCCCTGATATTCAAAACGTATCGTAGCGTGGTCATTGTCCTTCTCCACTTGGCGTACCTGCAACTTGATACGCTGCACAGATTCAGGCAAGGTTTCGATACATTTTTGAATGGTAGGATCTTCCGAGTTGATGACCACCGTCTGGCAATTCTTGAAAAGCTGCATTTTTTCAGCGCACTTGATGTCGTAACTCATAAAGTTCTCTTGATGCGCTGCTCCCAAATTGGTCATCACACCAATCGTCGGCTTAACGATACGTTCCAGTTTTACCATCTCACCAGATTGAGAGATACCCGCCTCGATGATGGCAAGGTCGTTATGGGGATTGATGAGCCACACACTAAGTGGAACACCTACCTGGCTATTGTAGCTACGGGGTGAACGGCATATATTAAAATCGGGTGAAAGCAACTGATACAGCCATTCCTTCACCGTCGTCTTACCATTCGAGCCCGTAATGCCAATCACAGGAATATCCAAGTTAGCACGATGATAAGCCGCCAATTCCTGCAAAGCTTGTAGAGGCGATTTCACCACGAGGAAGTTGCAATCCTCAAAATCTCGAGCAAGAAGGCTCTCCACCACGAAGTTGCGCACTCCTCTCCTATACAACTCCTCTATATACTTGTGTCCGTCGTTCTTCTCTGTCTTCAAGGCAAAAAAGAGCGTCTCCTCTGGAAAACACAGGCTGCGACTGTCAATTAACAGCCAATTAATTTTCGCCTCTGTCATTCCTTTTCTCTCTGCGCCAATGACTTGCGCAATCTCATCAATCGTATACATATTATTATAACTCTAAACTCTCAATCTTTCACAATCTGTCGATGCTGCTGACGTGTCCACTTTTTCGTGGCTTTCGCTACGGCATCCTTGGTTTTATTATCAAAATAAGTGTCTTGGAATCGTTGCCAAATATATTCCACTGCCTTTTCCGAGGGATGAATCATATCGTCCGCATAGAAACGATAATCACGCAGTTCGTCCATCATGATTTCATAGGAAGGGAAATAATAGCATTTACCATTTGACGATTTACAATTTACGATTTCGTCAAGCGATTGCAACAAAATACCCTTCGAGATTTGGTTTACATGAAAACCATCACGCTTGTGACGAATTGGGCTGACGGTGAAAATCACCTTCAACTTCGGATTCACACTCTCCAGCAGTTGCAAAAGCATCTGCCACTGATCGGCTATATCGTAAGCACTCAGCCGTTCTCTTACAAATAGACTGTCAGGCTGTTTGTGGCAGTTGGCGACCAACATACCTGTTTCCTTGATCCGATAGATGATGGCTGTACCCAACGTGACAATCAACACATCGGCCTCACGGAGGAACGTCCCCACCTCATGCATCGTACGATTCATCTTCTCGATCAGCACTTCCTGTTCAGTAGAAGAGAAACGACTATGGTGCATCCACGAGTGCCACATTCCATCAAGCTCATCGTGAATGAGTTCAACTGAATCCTTCACATATTCCCTTTCGCTGATGGTTCTCAACAAACTGGCAGCGATACTTGCCGGATTGTAGAGAGTGCCAAAGGGATTCACCATTGCCTCAAAGCCACCTCTCAGCATCTTCTCTCCTATCTCATCGGCAAAGCACGAACCCACCAGCAGCACCTTTGCATCAGCAACAATCTTCCATTCCGACTCAGGAATGTCTATGTGCGTCATCAACTCCATCAGCGTCGGTTATGCACCACAATTAATCACCAAAATATGAGAACTCCTCTTTCTTACCATCAACTTTCGTGAAAGTACCCGAATAAGATTCACCACCATGCAGGATTTCATCATTTTCGTCATATTCAGCCCCACTGGAGTATTCACCTTCGTAGCGACCCACAAAAGCCTTTGTGGCAGGATCATAGGCATCCACCACAAGATCTCCCTCAATATCCTCGAAAGTGCCACCATTCTCTAACTTCTCTTTCTCATCCTTTGTCTGTTTGTAGCTAACCAGGCGGAGAATATAGATAGTGTCCGTACTTCCGATATTGTCTTGAATGAATCGGCTTTCATCACCCTCGAGAATGAACATCTTATATCCACCATCTTCCAGAAAGCCTGCGGGGAGCCACGTGGTGAGTTTTCCCTTGGGGGCTGGCGCATCAGCCAACGTGCGTGGAAGAGCTGAGGGTTCTTGAGCCACCGAATCGGAAGCCACCGCTACAGAATCGCTGTCAGACACAGCGTCAATGACAGACTTTGCCACCTCTTTGCATGAAACCATGCCGCTGATGGTGAAAATGGCAACAGCCACAACAACTAACATCAAAAAGGTCTTTTTCATATTCATATTTAGTTTTTTAAGTATACAATATGGGTACAAAGGTACGTTTTTTTTCTCATTCAGTCTTATCTTTTCGTTCAAAAGTCGTAACTTTGCAGCCGCAAAGTGTTCAAACACACTGACTTTTCGATTTCAACAAATAAAAACAATAGAATAATTATGGCTAAGAAAGCACTTTTGATGATTCTCGACGGTTGGGGAATCGGTGACAAGAGTAAGGGGGATGTTATCTATCAGACACCAACACCTTACATGGACTATCTGAACGCAAACTATCCACACTCTGAATTGCAAGCATCAGGTGAGAATGTTGGTCTTCCTGACGGACAAATGGGTAACTCAGAGGTGGGACACCTCAATATCGGCGCAGGACGCATCGTTTATCAGGATTTGGTAAAGATTAACCGTGCCTGTGCAGACAATTCTATCTTGGAGAATCCTGAAATCAAATCAGCATACAGCTATGCCAAAGAGAATGGCAAGAGCGTTCACCTGATGGGCTTGACCTCTACAGGTGGCGTTCACTCAGCATTCAACCACATTCTGAAACTCATCGACATCGCAAAGGTGTATGGCATCGAGAATTGCTATGTACACTGTTTCATGGATGGTCGTGACACTGACCCCAAGTCTGGTAAGGGTTTCATTGCAGACTTGCAGAAGCACATTGACGAGGTGGGTGTAGGTGCCATTGCTTCCATCATCGGTCGTTTCTATGCGATGGATCGTGACAAGCGTTGGGATCGTATCAAGGTGGCTTATGACCAACTCGTGCATGGTAAGGGTCGCGAGGTGGCTGATATGGTGGAAGGCGTTCAGTCTTGCTATGACAGCCATACTGAGGAGCACAAGAACACGGACGAGTTCATGGAGCCACTCATCAACTGCAACGTGGATGGTCGCATCAAGGAAGGCGATGTGGTGATTTTCTATAACTACCGCAACGACCGTGCGAAGGAACTCACTATCGTGCTCACCCAGAAGGATATGGAAGAACAGGGTATGAAGACCATCCCAGGACTTCAGTACTACTGCATGACACCTTACGATGCTTCTTTCACAGGCGTTCATATCCTCTTCCCTAAGGAAAACGTGGAGAACACTCTCGGTGAATATATTTCCAGCAAGGGTTTGAAGCAGCTCCATACTGCTGAGACAGAGAAATATGCACATGTGACCTTCTTCTTCAATGGTGGTCGTGAGGAGCCTTTCGCAGGCGAAGACCGCATCTTGGTGAACTCTCCAAAGGTAGCTACTTACGACTTGAAGCCTGAGATGTCAGCATACGAGGTGAAGGATAAGCTGGTGGAGGCTATCAAGACCAACAAATACGATTGGATTGTGGTGAACTTCGCCAATGGCGATATGGTAGGTCACACAGGCGTTTATCCTGCTATCGAGGCTGCTGTGAAGGCCATCGACCAGTGTGTGAACGAGGTGGTGGAAACAGCCAAGAGTATGGATTACGAGACCATCATCATTGCCGATCACGGAAATGCAGACAATGCACTCAATGCTGACGGAACCCCCAACACAGCACACTCACTCAATGCCGTTCCATTCATCTATGTGACGGAGAACAAGAATGCGAAGGTAGAGAACGGCGTACTTGCAGACGTGGCTCCTTCCATCCTACACATTATGGGCTTGGAGCAGCCTAAGGAAATGACAGGCAAGTGCCTCATTACTGACTAAATTTATGAAACGTATTCTACTTTTCATCACGACGCTTCTGATCACCATAGGATTGCATGCGCAGTTCTATGGTCAGGTGCTCGATGCGGCAACGGGCGAACCCATCCCCTTTGCTACCGTGAAATATATTGGCACATCGGAGGGACGTTCCACCGACTTGGACGGTAATTTCGTCCTGCCCATCCTTGATAACTACGACAAGTTCGAGATTACCTTTTTGGGGTACAAAAACGTCACTGTCACTGTGCCACGTGGAAGACAGGAGGTTCGTGGACAGATCATCAAGATGTACTCAAATGACATCCTGCTGGGCGAAGTGGTGGTGAAGAAGTCGAAGATCAAGTATTCCCGTAAGAACAACCCTGCCGTTGACTTGATGCGCAAGGTGATTGCCAACAAGAAACTCAGCGACATCAAGGAGAAGGACTTCTATCGTTTCGATAAATACGAGAAGAAGACATTCTCCTACAACGACATCAAGGGAACAAAAGACACGCTGCTGTCTGAGATTTGTCCTGAGACCGGTAAACTGATTATTCCCATCATGGTGGAAGAGACAGCTTCAGAAGAGAACTACCGCAAGGATCCCAAGACGGTGAAGACCACCATCAAAGCACAACGCAGCGATGGTTTCCAGTCAATGCTATCCTCTGGCGACATGCTCACCACTTATGTGAAGGACATCTTCACCGATGTGGATATCTACAAGGACAATGTGCGTCTGCTCCAGCACCCGTTCATCAGTCCTATCTCCACCAACGAGGCAATCGGCTTCTATCATTATTATATACAAGACACCATTATGGTGGACGATGAGCGTTGCATCGATGTGGCATTCCTGCCCAACAACACGCAAGACTTCGGATTTGCAGGACACCTCTACATCACAGACGACAATCTCAACCAGGTGAAGCGTGCTGTCATCAATGTGCCCACCAACTCTGGCGTGAACTTCGTCGATAACCTCATGGTCATCCAAGACTTCATGACCTTGCCCACAGGCGAACGTGTGATAAAAGTGGACAACATGATTGTGGAGTTGAGCGGACTCTACGGAGCCATTAAGTTCCAGTGCCAACGCTACTCACAGTACAGCAACTACGATTTTTCGCCTATCACCGACAAGAAGGCTTTCAAGTCGCCTCAGATTGCCCGTGTACTGACCGATGCAACACTCAAAGACTCCACTTACTGGGCTTCCATCCGTCCCGTCCAACTCTCCAACGCAGAGAATCACCTCAGCAATGGTGTGGATAAGATCAACGAAGACTTAGGCGGTTTCTGGAAGTTCCTCCTCACCGCTGTGGTTGAGAACTCAGTGGAATTGACCCCTAAGCCCAACAAGATTGACCTCATTCCACTCAACTCCATCATCTCCCACAACGATATCGACGGCATGCGCTACCAAATCCCACTCCAGACAACCGCAAACCTCTTGCCGAACCTCTTCGTGCGTGGTTATGGTGCATACGGCGCCAAAGACAAGAAGTGGAAGTACAAGGCAGAAGTGGAGTACTCCTTCAACAAGAAGAAGTATATGGCACATGAGTTTCCTCGCAGAAGCATCATAGCCTCCTACATGTACGATGACATGTCGCCTGTGGATAAATTTGCAGGAACCACCAAGGACAACATGTATAGTTCCTTCAAGACCAGCAAGGTCGATCAGATGATGTACGTGAACGACTTCAAACTGAAGTATCAGTATGAGACCAACAACTTCATCACTTGGTCAGCCACTATTGACCACTCGAAACTCACGCCGACTGGCAAGCTCATCTACATGCGCAATGTGGATAAGACCCTGTTGTCCCATATCAAGACGTCCGACATCAAGTTCGGTTTCCGCTATGCCCCTGGCGAAACCTTCATCAACAGCAAGCAGCAACGTCAACATATCAACAAGGATGCTCCAATCTTCACACTGGATCACACGATGGGCGTTGATGGTTTCCTGGGTGGACAGTACAACTATAACATGACCGAAGCAACCATCTTCAAGAAATTCTGGTTGCCTGGTGCATGCGGTAGCATTGAAACTTACTTGAAAGGTGGTGTGCAGTGGAACAAGGTGCCTTTCCCAATGCTCTTCACGCCTCAGTCAAACCTCTCCTACTTCGTGCAGTTCGACAGCTGGTCATTCAACATGCTCCGCAATATGGAGTTCCTCAACGACCGCTACGTGTCCCTGCTCGTCAACTGGAGTTTCGACGGAAAGATTCTCAACCGCATCCCATTGCTGAAGAAGATGAAGCTGCGTGAGTACGTTGGCTTCAAGATGCTCTATGGACACTTGACGGACAAGAACAATCCGTTTGTCAGCACCAACGACAACGACCTGTTCCGCTTCCCCACACGTGATGGCAACTACACTTCCTTCGTGATGGGAAACAAGCCATACATGGAACTCTCCGTCGGTATCAGTAACATCTTCAAGATATTCACCGTGCAGTATGTGCGCCGACTCAACTACACCGACCTTCCTGCTGTTCCAGGAGGCGACAAACTGAAAAAGAACGGAATCCGCTTCGCAGTGGACTTCAAGTTCTAATTTGCAACATAACTACACACGGTAGGAAACAAAAGCGGAGAGGTTACACGTACCTCCCCGCTTTTTTAAAGCTTTTGTTACAAAATCTAAAATCTATGTTACATCAGTTATAATTCTTTAACAAGAATATACCGAACTTTGCCACGATTACTAAACTGTCGTCAAAGCCCCTTCAAAAGAGGGTCAGCCGACAAGCACCAAAACTAAACCAACAAAGTAGAGAACAGATTACCAAACAATAATAATCTTTTATCAACTTTTTTACTAATTAAAACTATTTGTTATGAGAAAAATCTACACTTTGCTGTTAGCTCTCGTTGCCTCTGCGGCAGCTTGGGCACAGAATCCTTCCTCTTGGGAGAAAGGACAAAATGTGATTGCTGATCTCGGCATGAAGGACGTTGATCCTACTCAGGCTTGGACCACAAAGAGCAACGGTGGATCGGCAGGCAAAGAGGGTAATTTCGGTGAATACTGGAAAGGTGTTGGCCAGAAGTTCTTCTTTGACTACATCGATCAGAACGACGCCATGTATGGTGACCACGAGACAGCTAACACCTGTATGGGTTACTATGGTGACGGTCACGTGAGCGACGACAACCCAGACGTTTACCAGGTTGTCAAGATTCCTGCAGGTTACTACACCATCAGAGTTCAGGCTTGCTATCGTGACGCCAGCGGTCAGCAGACAACAGACTGCTTCAACGCATGGAAGGCCGGTAAGAGCAAGAAGAATGCTTGGGCTTACGTAGAGACTTTTGCTGACGAGGCAAGCGCCAACGAAGGTACCAACCCCACTCGTACTTTCAAGACTGCTATCCGTCACATTTTCGACACCGAGTGTGAAGAGAACCTGTGTTCTTGGACTCCTAATGGTGATGACTGGAGAAACGACGGTTCATTCGACATGATTGAACAGGTTTGGGATCCAGACTTCGAAGAGTACGTAGACAGTAAGGTGACTTACTACTATCCAAGAAGTATCATCGGTGCCAGCTACTTCTTCCAGAAGGGTTTCTATTGGAATGAGTTCGATATCCTTCTTGATAAAGATACTTATGTACGCGTAGGTTATCGCAAGACCGACTATGTGACTGAGGACTGGTTGGCATTGTCTGAGTGGCAAATCATCTACAACGATGGCTACACCACTGACGCTCAGGTCGCATTCGCAGAGACAGAGTACGCAAACGAAACGGCTACACTTGAAGGTTTGAAGGACATTTACGCTAATGCTAAGTTCAATGGTTTCGGTCAGAACATCACTTCAGCTATTGCTGACAAGATTGACGACGACCTTCAGATTGCAGAAATGTCATTCTCTGGATTGGAGGGTGATGAACTTTTGGACTTTATCAAGGATCTCAAGGAGGCAAACCTCGATTACGAAGAGCTTTACCAGTATCTTGGCCACCTCTCATTCGTACTTGAAAAGTCTAGTTCTTTGCTGGAAAGCACAGACTATCCAGGTAAGGCTGACTTCAAGACTGCATACAATACTATCCTTGGTAAGATTAATGGTTGCTCAACAGCAGACTTTGAAGATGCTACTCCATACGAGTTCGTAATGAAGTACTTCAACGAATTGGCTGATGCTCGTGGTGACTACCTCGACACTCAGGTTGCTGATGAGAACGGCGCTAAGGACTTCTCTGCTGTGATCAACCACCCATGGTTCGTGAACGATGGCGTGAAGATTTCACAAGACGAAGAAGGCAATTACTTCATTGATGATGAAACTTGGTCGAGCGCAGTAGGTGGCGGTGACGGCAACTACGCTGACAAGATCAAGTACACTCAGGACGAAGTTGAAATGACTCGTAACGCAATCGCTTCAGACGTCCAGATCGTGCTGAACGACGAGAAGGTGAAGAACGAATGGTTCCAGCGCATTCGCTACGAGGGTAAGACCAACGGTCTGTATCTGTACTATGATGACAGAGGTCTTATCGGTGCTGCCGACACATGGCACGCAGGTCTCTTCACAAGCGGCTCTATGGACGTTTGCCAGAACATCGTAGGTCTTCCTTCTGGTTACTACAGCTTGAAGGGTCTCGTTCGTGGATGGGGTGATGGTAACGGTAACTTCCACAACATCTTCATGGAGAACAACCAGGGCGACGTGATGAAGTCTGCTCTTGCATCTGCAGAAGACGCAGGTTGGCAGGATATGACAACAGGTATCATCCACGTGTCTGACCGTCAGCTCCTCATCGGTGGTCAGTCTGACTACAACTCACACTTCACAGGCTTCCGTCTCCTCTTCTACGGTGAGGAACCTCCAGTGGACAAGCTGATCCGTCAGGAAATCGCAGAAGTAAAGGAACTTGCTGAATCTCTTGAATTCGCAGGTGACAAGTCGAAAGTGGCTGCTCTCATCGACAAGTGCAAGGAGCCATACGAAGGCGTGGCACTCTTCGAAGAGTACAGAGGCTATCTGAACGAGGCACGCGACTACATCAAGGCAGCTACTAAGGAATACAAGAACGAGAAGGCATATGACTCTTACGCTGAAATCATCACTGGTGAAAACGGTAATGTGGCAGGTGTAGCTGATATCCTCGCGAAGCCTATGGAAGCTGCAGATAATCTTGGTAATGGTGCAAACGACACTTACAAGGACATCGCAGCAGCTAACGACCTCGCTAGCAAGTATGCTGAATATATTAATGTATATGCAGAGGCAGTTGCACAGAAAGATGATGCTCTCAACGCTACAATCGCTGAGCAGAAGGCAGCTCTTACCGCAGCAGTAGCTGACACTAAGACTCTCGATACATACATGGCAAGCTTGGCTACTCCAATCATGATCAACAAGGTGGCAGATCTTGGTGCAGCAAATGCAACCGAAGCAGCTCCAGCTGACCTCACATCTCTGCTCGTGAATCCAAACTTCGACATGCGTCAAGTTGATGGCGTATGGGTGAAGAACGAGTGTGAATGGGAAAGAGGTTATGCAGACGGATGGTCTGGCTTAGGCATCAACACTTACGACCAAACCATGCAGTTGTCTCGTAACTGCTGCGAACTCTGGAACTCTGGCACTGGTGAATTCTATCAGGAACTCATTGGTATGCCTGCAGGTAAGTACAGAATCAGCTGTCTGGCTGTTTACCGTGATGTCGATCTCGACGAAACTTCTGTAGCTGCTTACGAAGCTGCTGGAGGCGAGGAGAATTGGAGCGGTCACAACGCAGAAATCTACGCTAAGACTTACTACGCAGAAGCATCTTCATACATTAAGGCTCAGGCTGCTCTCAAGGGCACAGCAGACAGCTTCACAGAGGTTGTAAGAGGCTATGAAGTAGTGGATGAAGAGGCTGAAGTAAAAGAGTATTATGCAACAGCTGTTACAGTTCTTGGCGATGCTGAGGATACAGAGAAGTACACTTATCCAGAGTTGGCTTGGACTCATGTAGCAAACGATGCAGAAGACAGAAGTCCATTCGACAAGATCATCAATGGTGCTTACTATCCAAACTCTCTCTATGGTATCAAGCAGTGGTTCATCAATTCTCCTGCAATGGTGACCAACTCTGTTGAAATCGAAGTGAAGAGCGGTGAGACTCTCAGAATCGGTCTCCGCAAGCCTACTTCAGTTTCTAACGACTGCCTCACATTCGACGACTTCAAGCTCGAGTACCTCTCTGGCGACACCTTCAAGCAGGTTGCTTCAGGTATCGAAGAGGTTAGCAACGAAGCTCCAGCACAGAAGGTGCTCTACAACACTGCTGGTCAGATTGTTGACGAGTCTTACAAGGGCATCGTGATTACCAGCGACGGTAAGAAGTTCATTCAGTAATACAACTGAAACATAATTCCTAATGCGGGGGATGTGGTTGCGACCACATCCCCTGTTTTTTATTTTCCTCACCATTTCTTTTAAAAAAACAACCAACATTTTAGGATTTTTGACATAAGGAGGGGACTGGAAACATAGAAACAAATAATTGTAACATCAGAAAAAGCCTTTCCAATGAACCATCCGTAACTTTGCAACCAGAAAAAGTTGATTGCGACAACTCACTGATTTACACTATCTGTTTTACAAGAATCTTTTCTATTACTCGGGCAAATTCACCTTCCGTATTTACTCCGAATTTACCTTCAAAGACTATACGAAGCACATAAATTCACAAAGAAAAGTGAAGGTTTTGGTTATTGTTAAGGTTACTTTTTGCGGGCAAGCCATCAATTTTATACAATGATTTGTTTCCCCAAAAGGCTGTTTTTGATAACAGTACAGGTAATGGTCATTTTGAGGAATTATGTAACGTACTGGATTTCAGGTATATCAGCATTTAGGTGTCAAAGTCATGAGTGTCATTTTCATTTTTGAAAACGGATTTCGACTCACTATAAAATAATATTTTATTATTATTATAGTGGCAACTTGACACCATGTGAAATCGATTTTGACACTTATGACTTTGACACCAATGACACCTACGTCACATAAATCTCAAACCGCAAAAGAAAGGGGCCGTGCTTTTTTGCGTGCTTATTTTGCCCTTTAATTTGGTGTCCCCTGACAAAAGCCGTAACTTTGCATCGTGAAACTAGGGAGAAAATTTGCAGCCCCTAAGGGTAACAAAATTTTCCCTATAGGGGCGCAAAAAAACGAGAGGAGAAGTCTGAGGCTTGAGAGCTGAAGAACGAGATGGGGAGTGCCTTGTTTCGATATGCCTCACTTCCGCCTGCGCATCTTCTGACGACCACCACCTTTGCGTTCACGTTTGGGGGCTTTACCAGTATGCTTGGCGCCGCGCTGGTTGGTTGCCTGAACGAAGGGTTGGTAGAAGACAGGTTCGGCGGTGTAGAGCGAAGACTCGTGGGAGACGAGGTCGTAGTCGAGTTGCTTACGGAAGAGGTCGGCGTGAGCCACTCGGATGCGGATGGGGTCGCCCAGAGAGAAGCGGTGATGGGTTTGGCGACCCACGAGGCAGTAGTTCTTGTCGTCGAAGTCGAAGGTTTCCTCCCCCAAGAATCGAACGGCAATGAGTCCCTCGCAGTGGTTCTCGTCAATCTCGGCATAGACACCGAACTCGTTCACGCCGCTGATGTGTGCATCGAACTCCTCGCCCAGCTTGTCGGACATGAACTCCACCTGCTTGTACTTGATGCTGGCACGTTCGGCACTGGCAGCCAACTGCTCCATCTGAGAGGAGTGCTCGCAAAGGTTCTCGTACTTCTTCTGGCTGGCAGACGCCCCACCCTGCTCATAGCGCGTGAGCAAGCGGTGAACCATCAGGTCAGGATAGCGGCGGATGGGCGATGTGAAGTGAGTGTAGTAGTCGAAGCCCAAGCCATAGTGACCGATGTTGTAAGTGGAATAGACGGCCTTCTGCATTGCACGGAGCGAAGCCATCTCGATAAGGTTCTGGATGCGGTTGCCACGCACGTCACGCAACAGCTTGTTGATGCTTTTCGCCACATCGGCATTCTTGCCCTGGGTGGTGACGTGGAAGCCGAAGCGGGAAGCCATGTTGGCAAGGTTGTCGAGCTTGTTGGGGTCAGGTTGTTCGTGGATACGATAAGGCAGCGTCTTGGGTGTTTGCCCCTTTTTCACCGCCCCCACGCTTTCAGCCACCGTCCTGTTTGCGAGCAGCATGAACTCCTCCACCAGCTTGTTCGCATCCTTGGCGTTCTTGAAATAGACACGGATGGGCTTTCCCTTCTCATCAATCTCGAAACGAGGCTCTTCACGGTCGAAGTTGATGGCACCTTCCACAAAACGCTCATCACGCAGTTTGTGTGCCATGCGGTTGAGGGTGATGAGCAGGTCGGCATATTCGCCCTTCCGATGATCGGCAGGCACAGGCGTAACAGGCACCTTGGCGGGGTCAATCGGCGCGAGATTGTCGCGGAAAGCATTCAGTTCGGTATCTGGCAGCACCTCCTGAGCAGGAATCGGCTGTGTGGGTTGCACCAAGCCCTGACGAATCAGTTCGCACTCACGTGCCTCACCATTCTGCTCCAGCAAGTACTGCACCTCCTCGTAAGTGTAGCGGCGGCACGACTTGATGACGGTGTGCTTGATGCGATGACTGAGCACCTCTGCCTCCTCGTTCATCTCGAAAATGGCAGAGAACGTCAGTTTCTCCTCGTTAGGTCGGAGCGAACAAAGCATATTGCAGAGATGTTCGGGCAACATCGGAATGGTGCGATCCACCAGATAGACGGAAGTGGCACGTTGCTGCGCCTCCTTGTCGATGACGGAACCCTCCAGCACATAGTGGCTCACATCGGCGATGTGCACGCCTACCTCCCAGATGCCGTCCTTCAACTTGCGGATGGAAATGGCATCATCGAAATCCTTCGCATCACGCGGGTCGATGGTGATGGTGAAAGTGTCGCGGAAATCCTCTCGCTGGGCAATCTCCTCAGGGGTGATGCCCGCCTCCAGCTTGTTGGCAGCCGCCTCCACATTCTCGGGGTACTTGTAAGGCAAGCCAAATTCAGCCAAGATAGCATGCATCTCGGTGTTGTTGTCACCTTCCTCACCCAAGACATCCACAACCTCACCAATGGGGTTACGAGCACCCTGAGGCCAGTCAGTGACCTTCACCACTACCTTCTGCCCGTTCTTCGCGCCTTTCAGCTTGTCAGCAGGGATGATGATGTCGCTCTGCAAGATGCCCGAGGGCATCGTGAGGAACGCCACGCTGTGCTGAACATCGAGCGTACCCACAAACGGCTTCTCGCGATGTTTCACAATCTCAATGACCTCCCCATGCAACTTGTGATGTCCGTATTTCTTCGCATGAATCGCCACCTTCACACGATCGCCAGGCAACGCATGGTTGGTGTCTTCATCATAGATGGAAATGCCCATCCCATCATCGGTATCAACATAGTTGCGACCACTCGACGTGCGATTGAAAGTGCCCTCCACCTCATGAGCCGTACCACGATAAATGAAGTTGCCATCGCGGTTCTTCACAATATCGCCAGCCTCCAGCATCTCGTTCAAGATATCCACACACAACATCCTTAGCGGATGCTTGGTCAGCCCCATCTCACTAAACACATTCTTCAACGCAAGTGCTCTTCCCTTGTTCTTACTCAGGTAGTCACTCACCATGTTTGTTAGTTCACGCTTGTTGATGCTGGACTTCACCAGCCTTGATTCTTTCTTTGACATAATATCAGTCGTTTATTTGGTTGCAAAGATAAAAAAAAGAATTGAAGAATTGAAGAATTAAAGGATTGAAGTTATGATATAACCTGTTTTTTCATCCCTTATTTCAATTTTTCAATTCTTCAATTCTTCAATTCTTCAATTTTCCCTACCTTTGCAGACAAATTTCAATCAAACATGAAGATTTTAGTGACAGGAGCCAGCGGTTTCATCGGCAGCTTCCTTTGTGAAGAAGGGTTGAAACGAGGGATGGAAACATGGGCAGGCATGAGGGAACGCTCAAGCCGCCGATGGTTGCAGCACGAGAAACTGAACTTTGCCTTTCTCGACATGACCCATGAGGAGAAGCTCCGCAAGCAACTCGCCACGTATCAGGAAAAGGTGGGCAAATGGGATGTCATCATCCATGCGGCAGGGGCGACGAAATGCTTGAGGCGTGAGGATTTCGACCTGCACAACTTCCAATGCACGAAGAATCTGGTGAACACGCTGGAGGCGTTGGACATGCTGCCTGAGCAGTTCCTGTATGTAAGCAGCCTGAGTGTGTTAGGCCCTATCCGTGAGGAACAAAACGCTGACGGCACCTACAACGACATGCTGGCATCGGACACTCCCGCACCCAACACGGCATACGGAGAAAGCAAGGTGAAGAGCGAGGCCTTCCTGGCTGAGAAACGCATCAAGACGAACGGCCAGTTCCATTACACCATCTTCCGTCCGACAGGGGTTTACGGTCCCCGTGAGAAGGACTACTTCATGATGGCAAAGAGCATCAAACAACATATCGACTTTGCCGTGGGGTATAAGAAACAGGTCATCACCTTCGTGTATGTGCGTGACTTGGTGAATGCCATCTTCGCAGCCATCGGGAAGAACGAGGTGGCAAACGGAAAGGCATATTTCGTCAGCGATGGTTGCAACTACGATAGTCGTGCGTTCAGCGACCTCATCCAAAAGGAATTAGGAGTGAAGAACGTATTGCACATCAAGGCTCCGTTATGGTTGCTGAAAGGCATCTCGACGGTGGCAGAAGCTTTTTCGAAGCTGACCAAGAAGCCCAGCACCTTGAATGGGGACAAATATCGCATTATGTGTCAACGCAACTGGCAATGCGACATCACACCCCTGAAGGAAGACCTCGGCTTCGTGCCCGAATGGCAGCTGGAACGAGGAGTCAAGGAGTGCATGAATTGGTACAAAGAAAACAAATGGATTTGATATGACATTCAAAGAATATTTCAAGAGAAACTATGAGAAAGGGCTGTGGAGCATGGAAAGCCTCACGCTGATTTACATGCTGTTCACCACTGTCCTCATCGGCATTTACTGGAACGACTTGGCGGCTCCGATGGACATGATTTTCACCCGCATCATGATGCTTGCAGCCATCGGGTTCCTGTATGGCATCTACCGTTTGTATCCTTGCCGTGCCTTGCGCATCTTGCGTGTCGTTCCTCCCCTGCTCGGCTTGATCTCTTGGTACCCAGAGACTTACGATTTCTGCTCACAGCTGCCCTATCTCGACCACGTCTTTGCAGGCATCGACCAGACTTTGTTTGGCTGCCAACCTGCCTTGGTATTCAACACCATCCTGAGCAGCACCTTCTGGAGCGAGGCCTTCAATATGGGCTACTATGCCTATTACTATATGATGGGCGCCACCCTCATCTTCTACTTGCTGTGCCGCTATCCAGAGGCAGACAAGGCAGGATTTGTGTTCCTCGCTTCCTTCTTCCTCTTCTACTTGATTTATGAGTTCCTGCCTGTGGCAGGTCCCCAATTCTATTTCAAGGCAGTGGGTGTGGAAGCCGCTGAAACAAGCGATTTCCCTGCATTAGGCTATTATTTCCGAACACACACAGAGATGCTGATGCCTGAAGTCAAAGGCATTTTCAGTCAACTCGTGTTAGGAGCACAGGAAATTGGTGAACGTCCTACAGCCGCTTTCCCCAGCAGTCATGTGGGCATGAGCACCGTGACAATGCTGTTGGCGTGGAAAACCCACAACAAGTGGCTCTTCTGGATCATGATACCGTTCTACCTGCTGCTGTGCTGCGGAACCGTGTATATCCAGGCGCATTACCTCATCGACTCCATCTGCGGATTCTTCACCGCCATCCTGTTCTTTGCGCTGACCAGCTGGCTCTACAACCTGCTCCATCCCAGCAAATTGTAAATCGTCAAATTGTAACTCATACGATGACTATCATTTATCCATCCCCCATATTTGGTCCGATTCATAGCCGCCGTCTTGGCGTATCGCTGGGCATCAACCTCCTGCCAGGCGATGGCAAGTGCTGCTCGTTCGACTGCATCTATTGCGAGTGTGGTTTCAATGGTGACTTTGTGCCGAAGCAGAAGATGCCCACCCGTGAGGCGGTATGCGAAGCCCTTGAGAATCAGCTCATCAAAATGCAGAAAGAAGGTCCTGCACCTGATGTGCTGACCTTTGCTGGCAATGGTGAACCAACCCTCCATCCCCATTTTCCTGAAATCATCGAGGACACGATTGCCCTACGCAACCAATATTTTCCTAATGCCAAGGTGAGTGTGCTGACCAATGCTACCCAGATTCTTCGCCAACCCGTGTTCGATGCTCTCTGCAAAGTGGATAACAACATTTGCAAGCTCGACACCATCTCAACCGACTATATCCAGCATATTGACCGACCTAACGGTAACTACGATGTGCAGAAAATCATCGAGAAACTGAAAGAATTTGGTAATCGCTGTATCATCCAGACGATGTTCATGCAGGGTGAATACGAGGGAACGTCGGCAGACAACACGAGCGAGGCGTTTGTGCAACCTTGGCTCGACACCGTCAAAGCAATCCAACCCAGCAAGGTGATGATCTACACGATTGACCGTGAGACTCCTGCCCACGGGTTGAAGAAGACGTCGCCAGAAGTGCTGGACAAAATTGGGGAACACGTGCGCGAACTCGGCATTGAGTGCTCTGTGGCTTATTAGTTGAGAGTTTAAGAGTAAAGTTAAGGTTATCGTTAAGGTTATAAATATGAAGAACTTAGTATTCCTTACAGGTGCAGGGATGTCAGCCGAAAGCGGCATCAGCACTTTCCGTGATAGCGGTGGTCTCTGGGAACAGTATCCCGTGGAGGCTGTGGCAAGTATTCAAGGTTATGAACGTGACCCCGAACTCGTACAAAAGTTCTACAACGAGCGTCGCCTGCAGCTGAGCAGCGTCGTGCCGAATGAGGGGCACAAACTGGTGGCAAGCCTCGAAGACAAATTCAGCGTGACCGTCATCACACAAAATGTGGATGACCTACATGAACGTGCTGGTTCTCACAACATTATCCACTTGCATGGGGAACTGATGAAAGCCACCTCTTCACGCAATCCAAACGACCCCAACTGCATCATCACCCTACCTGAAGACAACCCTATAATTAAAATGGGCGACAAGGCGAAAGATGGCAGTCAATTGCGTCCCTTCATTGTATGGTTTGGTGAAAGTGTGCCCATGATTGAGCCAGCCATCGAAAAGGTGAGCAAGGCGGACATCCTCGTGGTCATTGGCACTTCCCTCAACGTTTATCCCGCAGCAGGTCTGCTGAATTTTGCCAACGAGCATTGCAAGATTTACCTCATTGACCCCAAACCCGTTCCTTACAATCCCAATCTTAACATTCGCCACATTATGAAGGGTGCCAGCGAAGGGATGAAAGAACTGTGTGAGATGTTACAATAGCCTATTTTTCACTTTTCATTTCTCACTTTTCACTTAATTAATCTTTAATATAGCATAAAATCCGTTAAAATAGGGCTTAACGCTTCGTCAATGCAAAAATTGTTCGTAATTTTGCATCGTTTTGTATATTGGCTTATTGCGAACAATGATGAAAATAGATAAAAAGTATACGTTCCAAAGCATGGCTGTGCTGATGATGACAGTGTTGGTACTTGCGTCATGCATGGGCAGCGATGATATTAAAACCACACCAGAGTGTGCCATCACAGGCTTCTCTATCAACAGCATCACCTGTGATGTCAAGACCAAGAAGTACGACCAAAACGGCAAAGCTACTGACACCCTCGTTTCCAGAACGATGTACAGTAGTCAAATCTTCTTTAACATCGACCAGCTCAACGGACACATCCACACCGTCGATTCACTGCCTAACTGGGTGGATTTGACGAAGGTGGTTCCCACCGTCAATGCCCAGGGAGATGTTTATTACAAGACGGAAGAGGATGACATACTCTATTATCCATTGAATTCCGGTTCCACCATCCTCGACTTCAACAAGACTGTAGAGTTGCTGTGTGCCTCTACAGATGGACTTTCCAAACGAATCTACAAAGTGGACATCTACAAGCACGTGGCCAATACCGACACGCTGGAATGGAAGTCCACCACCTCTAATCTTTCCATCGTAGGAACAAGCAAAGTTTTTTATGTGGATGGAAAAGTTTATGTGTTCGCCCAGAATAAGAGCAAAAAAGCTGTGGTGACTTCTGCAAAAGATGAGGATGCCGCCACTTGGAGTACACCTGCCACCATCCCTGTTGATGAAGGCTCTATCGTGCTGTTCAACAACAACTTCTATGGATTGGGGAGCGATGGCTACATCTATCGTTCTACCCCAGAGCAGGTTTCCACTTGGGAGAAAGTATCCGACCAGCAAGTGGAACGCCTGTTAGCTGCCGATGCCTACTATCTCTACGCCTTCAACGGCACCTCTATCATCAGCACATCCGACTTCAACACATGGACCGAGGAAGAGACGAACGATGCGGAAATGCTTCCAGAGACCTCCATCAACGCCCTGACATATCCTTCTGGTACCAACCAGAACTTGCAAGTGGCGGTGATGACAGGAGTTTCAAGTCAAAACACCCAAAACGGAGTGACTTGGTGCAAAACCTCCACATTGGACGAAAGCACCAACCAACCTTGGGCTTACATACAAGTAACACGTGACAATGCCTACGGAATGCCTCACTTTGACCACCCCAGCGTGACCTACTACAACGGGGCTTTGTATGCCATCGGTGAGGAAGAAGATGCCTACACTAAGTTGTACCGTTCAGATGATAATGGCATCACGTGGCATCAGCAGGAGAAATACCCCCTCCCAGAGGATCTCAAGTCAGTGGATGGTGTGGCAAGCATCGTCACTGTTAATCAGAAAATATGGATCATCCAGGAAAATGGCAAGGTATGGCAAGGCTCTATTCAGTAATCGCAACCATTCTCTTCGCCGTCAGTGTTCAGGCACAGGAACTGGAATATGCATTGGAACTCGGTGCGATGGGCGGTCCTAGCTTCTACACTGGTGATGGCAATCTCAACGGTTTCTACAAGAACGTGACGATGGCAGGCGGACTCATGGGGCGATACAACATCAATCCACGCATGGCACTGAAATTCAACCTCGGTTACGGAAGTGTGAAAGGCGATGGCAGCAAGGGAAAGAATAAATACCCTGCCAAGAATGGGCAGAAATGGAACTTCAACAACTCGCTGGTCGATTTGGGTTGTCAATACGAACTGAACTTCTGGGGCTACGGCACTGGAACAGGATACAAGGGGCACAAGCGATTCACGCCCTACATTCAAATGGGACTCGGATTCACCGTCTGCAACAAGGAACTGACGATGAACATCCCCGTAGGTTTTGGCGTGAAATACAAATTCAGGCCTCGCTGGAATGTCGGACTTGACTGGTCAATGCGCTTCTCCTTGAGCGACAAGTTGGACGGCATCGAAGATCCCTACAAGGTCAAGAGCGGTTTTCTGAAGAACAAGGACAGCTACTCGTGGACAATGGTGTACATCTCCTACGACCTCTGTCCGAAGTACCGCAAGTGCACCAATGAATAAAACAAAAGTACAGACAAAACTATAGTGCTTAAAAGAACTCAAGAATATGTATAAAGAACAAATAGATATGACAAGACTGCCCCACCATATAGCCATCATTATGGATGGCAATGGACGTTGGGCGCAGGCTCAAGGCAAGGAACGCACATTCGGTCACCAAGCAGGGGCTGAACGTGTGCATGACATCATGACCGCTGCCACCAAACTCGGCATCGACTATTTGACCCTTTATACATTCTCCACCGAGAACTGGAACCGTCCAGAAGCAGAAGTTTCTGCCTTGATGGCATTGTTGCTCAAACATCTGGAAGATGAACTCTTTATGAAAAACAATGCCCGATTCCGTGTGATTGGAGACATAAAGCGTTTGCCAAAAGTGGTGCAGGATGCCTGCCAGCAGATGGAGGAACGCACTCAAAAAAATACGGGAACCTGTCTGGTGTTGGCATTGAGTTACTCCTCTAAATGGGAGATCACGCATGCCGTTCAGCAGATTGCACAGGAAGTGAAGGATGGGAAGTTGGCTGTTGATGCCATTAACGAAGAGATCATCAGCCAACACCTTGCCACTCACTTTATGCCCGACCCCGAACTGATGATCCGCACTGGTGGCGAAGAACGTCTGAGCAACTACCTGCTCTGGCAATGCGCCTACTCCGAATTCTACTTCACCAATGTCTATTGGCCAGATTTCACGGAAGAAGAGTTCCATAAAGCCATCGTGGATTATCAAAACCGTCAACGCCGTTTCGGCAAGACTGGTGAACAAGTGACTGAGAACAAATAAACGATATACATATTATAATATACATGAGGATTTTAAGATTCATCATACTCACATCCGTCTTTCTCCTATCTTCATTTGTGACTCTCAAGGCACAAGTGCAGACAGAGCCGAACATTGTGTACGGCCAAGAGAAGAAATACGAGATTGGAGGAATCGCTGTGGAAGGTGCCACCAATTACGACGACTACATACTCATCGGACTTTCAGGACTCACCGTCGGCGAGATGATTTCTGTGCCTGGCGAAGAAATCACAAACGCCATCAAAAGATATTGGAAACAAGGACTCTTCTCGGCGGTGAAGATTGAGGCAGACAGCATTGTGGATGACAGAGTCTATCTGAAGATTAACCTTACCATGCGCCCACGTGTATCGCAGGTCAACATCAACGGTGTGAAGAAATCGGAGCACGATGATTTGCAGGAGAAAATGGGTATCGTGAAGGGTAATCAGCTGACGCCAAACATGGTGGACAAAGCAAAGATTATCGTCAAGAGATACTTTGACGAGAAGGGTTTCAAGAATGCTGAGGTGAACATCCTGCAGCATGATGACCTCACCCACCAAGGACAACTCATCGTTGATGTCAACATTGACAAGAAGGAGAAGGTGAAGGTCAACAAAATCCATATTGCTGGTAATGACCACCTTGCCACCAAGAAATTCCACGGAGGATTCTTCTCAGGAGGTCTCTTGAAGAAGACCAACGAGAAGGGTTTCAAGAGTCTTTTCAAGGCTAAGAAGTTTGTGGCTGAGAAGTTCGAAGAGGACAAGGATCGCGTGATTGAAAAGTATAATGAACTGGGTTACCGAGATGCCTATATTGACGAGGATAGCGTGGTCAATGTAGGTGATAATCTGGTGGATGTCTATCTCCACATTGACGAGGGTCAAAAATACTATGTGCGTAACATCAAATGGGTGGGTAACACTCTCTATAGCACAGAAGCACTCAACAGGACTCTTCAGATGAAACGTGGTGATGTGTATAATACGAAACACATCAGCAAGCGTTTGTTCGCAGACGAGCAATCTGTATCGAACAGTTACTTCAACCAGGGTTATGTGTTCAACCAAATCAACAGTGTTGAGGTGGATGTGGACGGTGACTCCATTGACCTTGAAATCCGTATCTCTGAGGGCATTCAGAGTACCATCAACAAGATAAAAATTTATGGTAACACCCGTGTGTATGAGGAGGTGGTGCGTCGTGAATTCATGCTGAAACCAGGTGATCTTTTCAGTATGGATGCATTCAAGCAGACCTACATGGAAATCGCCCAGATGGGACATTTTGACCCAGAGGCTATGGATCCTAACAAATGGATTCAGCCTGACCGTATCAATGGAACCGTTGACCTCGAAGTGGAGTTGACTCCTAAAGCCAGCGACCAGATTGAATTCTCGCTCGGTTGGGGACAGACAGGTGTCATCGGAAAGGTCGGATTAAAGTTCACCAACTTCTCTATGCGTAATCTCTTTGGCAAAAACCGACTCCATCGTGGTATCTTCCCTCAGGGCGATGCACAGGAATTGGAACTTAGTGCTTCTACCAATGGTTCTTACTACCAGTCGTACAGCATTTCATTCCTCGATCCTTGGTTTGGCAGAAAACGTCCTAACCAGCTTTCTATCGGTGCGTTCTTCTCACGCCAGACGGATATCAGTAGCAGCTACTATAACAGCAGTTATTACAACAACTACTATAATATGTTGTATGGCTACGGCAACTACAACAGCAGTTACTACAATAACTACTCAAATTATTACGACCCAGACAAATACATTGAGTTGTTCGGTGTCAACATCGGTTTCGGAAAGCGTCTCTCATGGCCAGACAATAACTTCCGATTCAATGCATCGCTCGGTTACACTCGCTACATGATGAAGAATTGGGAATATTTCATCATTCAGAACGGACACTGTAACAATATCAACCTCACACTCAGCCTATCACGCTCCATGCTTGACAGCGGTCTGTTCCCACGCTCTGGTTCACAGATTAATGCTTCGGTGTCTTTCACACCACCTTACTCGCTTTGGGATGGTGTTGACTATGAGCATATGGCAACGAACTACCGTGATGCCAACTACCAGAGTGACATGAGTCGCAAATACAAATGGATTGAGTACCACAAATGGAAGTTCAACTCCAGATTCTTCACACCACTGAGTAGTGCCCAAAAATGTTTTGTGCTGATGACACGTTTCGACTTCGGTCTGCTCGGTCATTACAGCAAATATAAGAAGTCACCATTTGAGACCTTCTATGTGGGTGGTGATGGTATGTCTGGATACTCCTCCACTTACTACTCTGAGACCATTGGTCTGCGTGGTTACGACAATGGTGCCCTCACACAGGGATACAACTATGGTTATGCTTACGACCGCATGACCCTCGAGCTCCGCTACCCACTCATGCTGCAAGGTTCCACCAACATTTACGCTTTGGCATTTGCAGAAGCGGGTAATGCGTGGACAGAGATGAAGAAGTTCAACCCCTTTGACATGAAACGTTCGGCAGGTATAGGTGTGCGCCTCTTCCTCCCGATGGTAGGTCTGATGGGTATTGACTGGGCATACGGATTTGATAATATCAATGGTTCGAAGAGTTATAGCGGAAGCCAGTTCCACTTCGTCCTCGGACAAGAGTTCTAATCAACCCACAAAGGAACCAACTTATCATCTCACCATCACTCATTAAGCCCATCATAAAAAACAAATAATAGAATAACAAGATGAAAAAGCTTTTATTGACCATGACCGTGCTGTTGGCATCTATTGCTGCCAATGCACAAAAGTTCGCTCTTGTAGATATGGAGTACATCCTTAAGAATGTGCCCGCCTACGAACGCGCCAACGAACAGCTGAACCAAGTTTCCAAGAAATGGGAAGGCGAAGTGGAAGCATTGCTCAACGAGGCTGAAACACTCTACAAGAAATACCAATCAGAATCCGTGTTCCTCTCCGACGCACAGAAAACCAAGGCAGAGGAAGCCATCATGGCAAAGGAAAAGGAAGCCAGTGACCTGAAGAAGAAGTATTTCGGTGGAGAAGGTGAACTCTATAAGAAACGCCAAAGTCTTCTCGCTCCTATTCAGGACGAAATCTATAATGCCGTCAAGGACATTTGTGACCAAAAAGGCTACCAGCTCGTACTCGACCGTGCTTCAGGTGGCAGCATCATCTATGCTTCCCCAAAGATTGACATCAGCGAAGAAGTGCTCCAGAAACTGGGATACACTCATTAAAAAAAACTAAAAACCCAAATAACTAAAGAAAACAATGAAAAAGATTATTTTTGCAATGCTCTTGGCTTTGCCAATGACTATGTTCGCACAGAAAATTGGACATGTAAACATCGATGCTGTCGTACAGGGTATGCCTGAATATACGGCTGCTCAAACAGAACTCCAGAATCTTGGCAAGCAACTTCAAGATGAGTTCCAGCGTAAGCAGACAGACCTCCAGACAAAGAGCGATGCTTACGAAAAGGAAAAGGCTACTCTCTCTGAAACTCTGCGCACTTACCGCGAGCAAGAACTCCAGAAAGCCTATACAGAGTTGCAGCAATTCGCTCAGACAAGTGATCAGGAACTGCAGAAGTTGGAACAGACCAAGATGAGCGAGATCCAGGAAAAAATCATGAAGGCTGTTGATGAAGTGGGTGCTGCTGGTGGCTTCACATACATCCTTCCTGCTGGTGCCCTCGCCTTCATTGGTGCCAGTGCCACTGACATCACCGACCAGGTGAAGGCAAAGGTGGGTGCTAAATAAAGTTAGAGATAAAAATAGAGCTTTATAAAGCTTCGGCTTTTGTATGAATAAAACACTCATACTCATTGTACTGTTCTCTTGTGCAGGTTTATTATCTGCACAAGAGACTGTACCATTTGCCTCTGGCAATGCCAATCAGCAAACCATCATCCAGCCACAACACTTCGGCTACCTTTCTTACAATGATGTGCTTCACGCCATGCCTCAATATCAGCAAGCGATGAAGAGTCTGGAGGAACTGAAGAAGACCTACGACCAGGAGATGGAACGCTCGGAACAAGACTTCTCCAAGAAGTTCACCGAATACTTGGACGGACAGAAGACCTTCCCTGAGAACATCATGCTCAAGCGTCAGAAAGAACTTCAACAGCTGATGGAACAGAGTCTCCAATTCCAAAAGGAAGCCCAGGAGTTGCTTACCAAGGCCGAGGAAGAGCTGATGGCTCCTGTCCATACCTTGCTGAAAGATGCCATCAATGCCGTTGGCAAAAAACACAACTATGCCTACGTGCTCAACACCGATGTCAACGCCTATCCCTACATCAGTAGCGATGGCGAAAACTGCACCGATGCTGTGCTCATCCAGTTAGGCATTAAATAATGGTGAATCATACATGATAAATGGTACTTGCATCGGCGTATTCGATTCCGGCTATGGTGGTTTGACCATCCTTGACGGCATCCGTCAGCGTATGCCTGAGTACGATTACATCTATCTCGGAGATAATGCGCGTGCCCCTTATGGTACGCGCTCTTTCGATGTGGTGTATGAGTTCACCCTCCAAGCCGTCAAGAAACTTTTCGAGATGAGTTGTCCACTCGTCATCCTGGGTTGCAACACCGCTTCTGCCAAAGCCCTTCGTTCCATTCAGCAGAAGTATCTGCCTCAGTATGCTCCTGACCGACGTGTACTTGGTGTCATCCGACCTACCGCCGAAGTGGTGGGAGACATATCTCACACCAAACACATTGGCGTTCTTGCCACCGAAGGAACCATCAAGTCAGAATCCTATAAGCTGGAAATAGAGAAACTTCATCCTGGAAGCACCATCATTGGACAAGCCTGTCCCATGTGGGTGCCATTGGTTGAAAACAACGAGTTCGACAAGCCTGGTGCCGATTATTTCGTCAAGGATTCTCTTGACAAACTGATGGCACAAGACCCTCTCATTGACACCATCATCCTCGGATGCACCCACTACCCTCTCCTACTCAACAAAATCAACCAATATCTCCCTCAAGGAGTACAGGTCATCCCCCAAGGTCAATACATCGCCTCCAGCCTTGAGGATTATCTTCGTCGTCATCCTGAGATGGATGAACAACTCACCCGAGGCGGAACCTGTCAATACCTCACTACGGAATCCGCTTCCAAGTTCCGCGAAAGTGCCAGTCTCTTTCTAAACGAAGAAGTCACCGTGGAACACATCACGCTCAACTAAAAAACATAGCCCATCGCACTTCTATGCAATGGGCTTTTTCGTGTCGGGATGACGTGACTCGAACACGCGACCCCTACGTCCCGAACGTAGTGCGCTACCAACTGCGCTACATCCCGATCAAATCGGGTGCAAAGGTACTGCAAATCGAACGAAATACCAAATATTTTTAGGTATTTCTGAGATGCAACCTGTTTTCAAATGTAAGCTCAGTGTTACGACTTTTTCCAAAGATTGCAAACCATATGTTGCAACTCTTTCACAAAAGTAGTCAAAAATGGGTCATAAAATGATAAAATATTGAAAAAAATAGGAATTAGCACTTAAGGTGCTTTGCCCAAAGCAAAGAAATGCGTACCTTTGTGCTTGATTTTGCAAAAATCCGTGGAGACTTATGCCTTCATGGAGTGATAGTTAAGCATCAATACGGTAAAAAGAGATTAATTTTTCATTTATTATAAACACAAAAGTACTATGGCATTAGATTTGACAAAGTATGGCATCACTGGTAGCACAGTGATTGCACACAACCCTTCCTACGAGGAACTTTACAAAGCTGAAGTTGACCCATCTCTCACTGGTTATGAGGTAGGTCAGGAAACTGAACTTGGTGCAGTAAACGTGATGACTGGTGTCTTCACAGGTCGTTCTCCTAAGGATAAGTATATCGTTGACAACGATGAGAGCCACAACAACGTATGGTGGACTTCTGACGCTTACAAGAACGACAACCACCCTATGTCTGAGGACGTTTGGGCAAAGGTGAAGGCAATCGCTATCAAGGAGCTTTCTAACAAGCAGCTCTATGTGGTTGATGCATTCTGTGGTGCTAATGAGGCTACTCGTCTTGCTGTTCGCTTCATCGTAGAAGTTGCATGGCAGGCACACTTCATCAAGAACATGTTCATCCAGCCAACTGAGGCTGAACTCGCAAGCTTCGAGCCAAACTTCGTTATTTTCAACGCTTCTAAGGCTAAGGTTGAGAACTATAAGGAGCTCGGCCTCAACTCAGATACTTGTGTTGCTTTCAACACTAAGAGCCGTGAGCAGGTAATCATCAACACTTGGTATGGTGGTGAGATGAAGAAGGGTATGTTCTCTATGCAGAACTACTACCTCCCACTCAAGGGCATCGCTTCTATGCACTGCTCTGCTAACACTGACATGGAAGGTAAGAACACTGCTATCTTCTTCGGTCTCTCTGGTACAGGTAAGACTACTCTTTCTACCGATCCTAAGCGTCTCCTCATCGGTGACGACGAGCACGGATGGGACGATGAGGGCGTGTTCAACCTCGAAGGTGGTTGCTACGCTAAGGTCATCAACCTCTCCAAGGAGAATGAGCCTGACATCTATGGTGCTATCAAGCGCGACGCTCTTCTCGAGAACGTGACTGTAGCAAAGGATGGTAAGATTGACTTCGCTGACAAGAGCGTAACTGAGAACACTCGTGTTTCTTATCCAATCGACCACATCAAGAACATCGTGAAGAAGGTGGCTGGTAAGAGCGCAGGTCCTGCAGCAAAGAACGTAATCTTCCTTTCTGCTGACGCATTCGGTGTACTGCCTCCAGTATCTATCCTCACTCCAGAGCAGACTCAGTACTACTTCCTCTCTGGCTTCACTGCAAAACTCGCAGGTACAGAGCGTGGTATCACTGAACCTACTCCTACTTTCTCTGCTTGCTTCGGCCAGGCATTCCTCGAGTTGCACCCAACTAAGTATGCTGAGGAGCTCGTCAAGAAAATGCAGAAGAGCGGTGCTAAGGCATACCTCGTGAACACTGGTTGGAACGGTACTGGCAAGCGTATCTCTATTCCAGATACTCGTGGTATCATCGACGCAATCCTTGATGGTTCTATCCTCAAGGCTGAGACCAAGAAGATTCCATTCTTCGACTTCGAGGTACCAACAGCTCTGCCAAACGTGAACCCAGCAATCCTCGACCCACGCGACACTTATGCTAACGCATCTATCTGGGAAGAGAAGGCAAAAGACCTCGCTGGTCGCTTCATCAAGAACTTCAACAAGTACACAACCAATGAAGCTGGTAAGGCACTTGTTGCAGCTGGTCCAAAGCTCTAATCGAGAATTCTTATTCTTTACAATGATAAGGGAAGTGGCATCCGAATCTTCGGGTGCCACTTTTTTTCACACAACTCGAAATTATTCTCAAATATCAATGATCAATTGTCAATTATTTCGTAACTTCGCCCACGAAAAAGAAGAGAATAATGGCGAAACAGAAGTTTTATGTAGTATGGGATGGAGCCGAAGATGGGGTTTATACCTCATGGGAAGCATGCCAACAGGCAGTAAGTGGCTACTCTGGTGCCAAATACAAGGCATTTAAGACGGAAGAGGAAGCAGAAGAAGCCTTTGAGATGGGATGGGAAGAATCCAAGAAGTTAGAGGAGTCAAAGAAATTATCGCTTCACTCGGAAATCAAAGAAGACACTAAACAATCAACACCTGACTCTCAGCCCCCTTCACTTCCTCCTGCTGCCATCAATGAAGCCATTGCCGTTGATGCGGCATGCAGCGGCAATCCTGGCAAAATGGAATATCGGGGAGTCTATCTGAAGACTGGTAAGGAGATCTTCCACTATGGACCCGTGTGGGGCACCAACAACATTGGCGAGTTCCTTGCCATCGTGCATGGACTTGCTTTGCTCAAACAGAAAGGCCTGCACACCATGCCCATCTACAGCGATAGCGTGAATGCCCAATTGTGGGTGAAGCGGAAGATGTGCAAGACCACTTTGGAACGTAACGAAAAGACCGAAGCATTGTTTCAGCTCATCGCTCGTGCTGAGACGTGGTTGCACAACAACACCTACCAGAATCCCATCATCAAGTGGCCAACAGAAGAATGGGGAGAGATACCCGCCGACTTCAACAGGAAGAAGGGTGGAAAGCATTAAAAGGTTCGTGCTTTTTCTATCTAAAACATAAATAATCACAAATTATTCATGAATTATCCATGTTTTCTTTATGCATTGGATAGTTTTTGCTACTTTTGCAAAAAGAATTGATATATCTATTTTTCGATTATGGGAAAGGTTCTTATCATCGGTGCAGGAGGAGTTGCCTCGGTGGCTGCACATAAGGTCGCTCAGAACAGCGACGTGTTTACGGACATCATGATTGCCAGCCGTACGGAGTCAAAGTGCAAGGCGTTGGCAAAGGCAATTGAAGATAAAGGATTGGTGCCTGCAGGCAGCATCAAAACAGCGCATGTGGATGCTGATAATGTGCCTGAATTGGTGGCTTTGTTCAATAGTTACAAGCCCGATCTCGTGATGAATCTGGCACTACCCTATCAGGACTTGACCATCATGGAGGCTTGTCTACAGAGCGGCGTGAGCTATCTCGATACAGCAAACTATGAGCCAAAGGACGAGGCACACTTTGAGTACTCTTGGCAATGGGCGTTCAAGGAACGATTTGAGCAGGCAGGACTGACAGCAATTCTTGGCTGTGGATTCGACCCAGGTGTGACAAGTATCTATACTGCTTATGCTGCCAAGCATCATTTCGATGAGATTCAGTACCTTGATATTGTTGATTGTAATGCAGGTGACCACCACAAGGCATTTGCCACCAACTTCAACCCAGAAATCAACATCCGCGAGATTACCCAGAAGGGACTTTACTGGGAGAATGGGCAATGGGTGGAAACAGAGCCACTGGAGATTCACAAGCCCCTCACCTACCCTGAGATCGGTCCAAAGGAATCATACTTGCTGCACCACGAAGAGATCGAGTCGCTGGTGAAGAACTACCCAACCATCAAGCGTGCCCGTTTCTGGATGACCTTCGGCGAGCAATATCTGAAGCATCTGGATGTCATTCAGAATATCGGTATGTCACGCATCGATGAAATTGAATACACAGCTGAAGCTGTGGATGGCAGTGGTCCTGTCAAAGTGAAGATTGTACCTCTGCAGTTCTTGAAGGCTGTACTGCCGAATCCACAAGAATTGGGCGAGAACTACGAAGGGCAGACTTCCATCGGTTGTCGCATCCGTGGTATCAAAGACGGCAAAGAGCGCACTTATTATGTGTATAACAACTGTTCTCATCGTGCTGCCTACGAAGAGACAGGCATGCAGGGCGTGAGCTACACAACAGGAGTTCCCGCAATGATTGGTGCAAAACTCTTCATGCAGGGTAAGTGGAAACGTGCGGGTGTGTGGAATGTTGAGGAGTTTGATCCCGACCCATTCATGGAGCAGTTGAACACACAAGGTCTGCCTTGGCATGAAATCTTTGATGGAGACTTGGAATTGTAAAATCAAACAATAAATAATATGGCAAAGACACAAAAAGAAGAAGCTAATTTGACGCCTCAGCAGCAGAAGATGAAAGCGCTTCAAGCTGCGATGGAGAAAATAGAGAAGAGTTTCGGCAAGGGTGCCATCATGAAGATGGGCGATGAGAATATCGAGCACATCGATGTCATTCCTTCTGGTTCCATCGGATTGAACGCCGCATTAGGTGTGGGTGGTTATCCCAAAGGGCGTATCATCGAGATTTTCGGTCCTGAATCATCTGGTAAGACAACCTTGGCGATTCACGCCATTGCTGAATGCCAAAAGACAGGCGGTGTGGCAGCTTTCATTGATGCGGAGCATGCTTTCGATCGTTTCTATGCAGAGAAGTTAGGGGTAGATATCGACAATCTTCTCATCAGCCAGCCCGACAATGGTGAGCAGGCATTGGAGATTGCCGACCAACTCATCCGTTCAAGTGCGGTGGATATCATCGTCATCGACTCTGTGGCAGCCCTCACTCCAAAGGCTGAGATTGAAGGTGATATGGGTGACAGCAAGGTGGGTCTTCATGCACGTCTGATGAGTCAGGCATTGCGCAAACTCACAGGCACCATCAACAAGACCAATACCACTTGCATCTTCATCAATCAGCTGCGTGAGAAGATTGGCGTGATGTTTGGCAATCCTGAGACTACGACGGGTGGTAACGCCTTGAAGTTCTATGCCAGCGTTCGTATTGATGTACGCAAGAGTACACCTATCAAGAATGGTGATGAGATCCTGGGTAACCTCACTAAGATAAAGATTGTGAAGAATAAGGTGGCTCCTCCATTCCGTCGTTGCGAGTTCGACATCATGTATGGCGAAGGCATCAGCAAGAGTGGCGAGTTGGTTGATCTGGGTGTAGATGCAGGCATTCTCCAGAAGAGCGGTAGCTGGTATAGTTATGAAGGCACTCGTCTGGCACAAGGACGCGATGCCACCAAGCAGCTGATGCTCGACAATCCCGAACTGGCAGAAGAGATTGAGAAGAAAATCATGGCAAAGATTTCTGGTAGCGACTTCGTTCCCTCTTCCAGTGAAGAGAAAGAAGAAGATTAAGCGCAACCATTCTCACTCATAAGAAATAGTGAAGGAGCCTCAACGCCCCTTCACTATTTTTTTGATTTCGTTCAACTTGTTCAAAGCCTCCAGCGGAGTCAGGCTGTTGATGTCGAGGTTCATGATTTCATCCCGAATCTGACACAATACAGGGTCATCCAACTGGAAGAAACTCAATTGCATTCCGCTCTTGCTCACCGTCTGGATGTTCTCGGTCTTTGGGCGACTGATGCCATCACCAGAATTGTTTGCCTCCAGTTCCTTCAACACCTGTTCTGCTCGTGCCACCACATTGGGAGCCATACCCGCTATCTTTGCCACATGGATACCAAACGAATGCTCGCTACCTCCTGGCAAGAGTTTCCTCATGAAGATGACGCGTCCGTCCACCTCCTTCACACTCACATTGAAGTTCTTGACCCTCGGCATCATCTTCTCCATCTCGTTCAGTTCGTGGTAATGGGTGGCAAAAAGTGTCCTCGCATGCGCTTTCGGGTTCTCATGGATATGCTCTACTATTGCCCAAGCTATCGAGATGCCGTCATACGTCGAGGTGCCTCGTCCCAACTCATCGAAAAGCACTAACGAACGGGCACTCAAATTGTTCAGGATGCTTGCCGCCTCGTTCATCTCCACCATGAATGTTGATTCGCCCACCGATATGTTGTCAGATGCGCCTACTCGGGTGAATATCTTGTCTGTCAAGCCAATCCTTGCACTATCTGCTGGTACGAAACTACCGATTTGTGCCAAGATGGTGATGAGTGCTGTCTGACGAAGCAATGCCGACTTACCAGCCATATTAGGACCTGTTAGGATGATGATTTGTTGCTTGTCAGAATCCAGATACAGGTCATTCGCCACATACTCCTCGCCCACTGGCATCTGCCTTTCAATCACGGGATGCCTACCCTGCTTGATGTCGATAATCATACTTTCATCAACCACAGGACGGTTGTATCGATATTCCTTTGCAGCCATCGCAAACGACAGCAAGCAATCTATCTGTCCAATCAAATGGGCATTTTGCTGAATCTGGGGAATATAGTTTGCTGCATCTGCCACCAGTTCGTTGAACAGCCGCATCTCCAGCGAAAGAATCTTTTCCTCCGCACCCAGAATCTTCTCCTCATATTCTTTCAGTTCCTGTGTGATGTAACGTTCTGCCTGGGTCAGCGTCTGCTTACGAATCCAATCCTGCGGCACCAAATCCTTATACGTGTTCCTGACCTCCATATAGTAGCCAAACACGTTGTTGAAGCCAATCTTCAGGCTCTGGATACCCGTAGCCTCAGCCTCACGTTGCTGAATCTGCAAAAGGTAATCCTTGCCCGAATAGGCAATCCGTCTCAATTCGTCCAACTCAGCATTCACCCCATCGGCTATCGCACCACCCTTGTTCAGCATCACAGGCGGCGACGGGTTCAGTTCCTTCTCAATTCTGTCACGCAACAGGATGCAGGCATCCAATTGTTCGCCCATTCGTTTCAGGCTCTCACAATCCGATTCCATACATAAGGTTTTCATCGGTGCTATTGCCTTCAACGCCTGCATCAGTTGCACCATCTCACGCGGGTTTACTCTACCCACAGCCACCTTACTGGCAATACGTTCCAAGTCGCCAATCTGATGCAACAGTTCTTCAATGGCATCCCGCAGTTCGGGCTCACGGAAGAAGTGCTCCACCACATTCTGGCGCTCCACAATCGGCTTCACGTCCTTCAGCGGAAACACCACCCATCGCCTCAACATTCGCGCGCCCATCGGGCTCACCGTCTTGTCAATCACCGACAGAAGGCTGTTACCCCCTTCGTTCATCGTGCCCAACAGTTCAAGGCTCCTCACCGTGAACTTATCCATCCTCACATATTTGTTCTCCTCTATCTGATGGATGCTTCTGATGTGCGAGATATGCGTGTGCAGCGTCTGTTCCAGATAGTACAACACCGCTCCAGCCGCCACAATGCCATTCTTCAGATGCTCCACTCCATAGCCCTTCAGGTTCTTCGTGCCAAAGTGCGACAGCAGTTTCTTGCGTGCCGACTCATCCGTGTAAATCCAATCATCCAGTTCGTAGGTGAAGAACTTGCTGCCAAAGTTGCCCTCAAACATAGGACGTTTCCCTCGTTCAAACAGCACCTCCTTCGGCGAGAAGTTCGTCAGGAGCTTCTCCACATAATCCGTTGTGCCCTCAGCACAAAGGAACTCACCCGTCGAAATATCCAGCAAAGCCACACCACAAGCCGACTTTCCAAAGTGTACCGATGCCAGGAAGTTGTTCTCCTTCACACTCAGCACATTATCCGTCAGAGCCACACCTGGTGTCACCAGCTCCGTGATCCCTCGCTTCACCAGCTTCTTCGCCAGTTTCGGGTCTTCCAGCTGGTCACAGATAGCCACGCGCTTTCCTGCCCTGACCAATTTTGGCAGATACGAATCCAGTGCATGATAAGGGAATCCCGCCATCGCCGTTCCACTGGCCGATGTGCCAGCCACACTACTGCGCTTCGTCAGTGTGATGCCCAGAATCTCAGCCGCCACCGAGGCATCTTCATTATAGGTCTCATAGAAGTCACCACAACGAAACAGCAGCAAAGCATCGGGATGCTTCGCCTTGAAATCGTAAAACTGCTTCATCATCGGGGTGAGTTCATCTTTGGTCTTCGCCATATTATATTGTATTTAGTTGCAAAGTTAGTGCAAATCGAACACAATACAAAATGAAAAAGATATTTTTTCATTTTTATTGTTGAGATGCAGCCTAAGTTCGGCGGAGCCAACGTACGATTAAGTGAGAGAAAAACAAAATATATTTGAGTTTTTCCGAACGTGAGTAACTTCGGTGAAGCCAACAATAGTGAAAAAACTTAAAAAACATTGTTATAAAAACTGAAAAAGAAACAATTGTGGGGATTTCTTACTAATTTTGCAGCCAATACGGAGTATTGATGGTTATGTGGTTACGTACTCATATAGTGATGCGCTTGATGGTGCTGGCAGCAGGAATCCTGTTGACAGCAGGGATGTCGTGCATGGCACAAGAGATTCGGGCAGACAGGGAAACCGATCGAGCGATGACTGGTGAGCCCGTTTTCTCTCACGGCATGTACTATACAGGGATGGTCAACTACGAGGGCGAGATGATACCCAGCTTCCTTTTCGCTGACTATTACGTATTCGGACCGCTTGTCTTCAAGAACAAGGCACAGGCAAAGAAATACTACAAGATAGCCAACAACATCAAGAAAGTCTATCCCATCGCTTGTGAGATTCGCCAGACAGTCGATAAGACCATCGCCCACATGGATTCCCTTCCCACCAAGAAAGAGAAGGATGCCTACATGAAGCAGCAAGAGAAGGAACTCAAGGCTATTTATTACCCTCGCCTCAAGAAACTCTCTTTCGCACAAGGGAAGCTCCTCATCAAACTCATTGACCGTCAATGCGATATGACGGGTTATGAGCTGATCAAGAAATATATGGGTTCCTTCAAGGCTGGCTTCTACAATGCCTTTGCATCCCTCTTCGGAGCGAGCCTGAAGAAAGAGTATGATGCTGAGGTGGATGACCGACTGACCGAACGTGCCATCCTGCTGATAGAAAGTGGACAGATGTAGAAAGATGAAGAATCGCAAGCTGAAAATAGAGGAAATGGGGCGCATGAACGTAGAAGAGTTCAAGGCGTCGGAGAAGATGCCCCTCATCGTTGTGCTTGACGATGTGAGAAGCATGTACAACGTGGGCAGCGTGTTCCGTACCGCCGATGCCTTTCGGGTGGAAGCCATCTATCTGTGTGGCATCACCGCCCAGCCTCCTCATCCCGAAATCCACAAGACCGCCCTTGGAGCCGAAGACACTGTGACTTGGCAACACTTCCCCACAGCCCTCGAAGCTGTGCAAACCCTCAAATCCAACGGCTACACCGTCTTCTCCATCGAGCAATGCGAAGGCTCCACCCTCCTCTCTGACCTTCAAACCTCAAACCTCAAATCTCAAACCTCAAACCCCAAATACGCCCTCGTTCTTGGCAACGAAGTCAAGGGAGTTCATCAAGAAGTGGTCGATGCCTCCGATGGTTGCATCGAGATTCCTCAGTTTGGCACCAAGCACTCTCTCAACGTCAGCACCACCGCTGGCATCGTCATCTGGGAGTTCGCCAAACGATTCTTTGCATAAGAAGTGTAGATAGAGGACTTTTTGTGGATTCCCGAGGGTGCAAGTGTAGCCTCCTCGTAGTAACAAGTGCAGGCTCGGGGAGGATACACATGTAGTTTCAAAGGGGCAATTATTGGCAATTAACCCTCACTTTTGCATTGAGAGGAGTCATTTGGCTACAAATACCCCTCCAAATGAGGTTTTGTGTCTAGGTTGTAAGAACAAGGGAATTATATATATTATTGTTTTACAGCCTTTTAGATAAAAGCTAAGGAATTAGATATTACAGATTACAGTTCTTACAGTTATTTTTTTGAGACACCCATTTTTCTCTATATACTATATAACTATATATATATTAATTAGTTATATAATCTTTATAAAGAAGTGTTATGTTCATTTTTTAACTGTAAGAACTGTAATCTGTAAGGACTGGTTTTTCTCTACAAGGCTTATTTCCCAATAACCTGCCTCTGCTGAGCAATAAGCGTTCCTTATTGGACAATAACCTGCCATTATTCAGAAATAAGTGCCACTTATTGAAAAGCGGCCTTGCCTCTGTTTGAAAAAAGTTTTGGAAAAATTTGGAGGATAATGAAATTTGTCGTTAATTTGCAAACGAATAAACAGAAAAGAAAATGAATACAACAACATCTTATCAAACATTGAATCTGACATTGCCTCATGCAGATGTGAAGTTCTTGAGAACTCTGTCGAAAAAGATGGGATGGAATATCCGTGCAGAACGTAAGAGCGGAATAGAAAAGGGACTCGATGACATTCGCAAGGGTAAACTATATCATGCGAAGAACTCCGAAGATTTATTGAAACAGATCCTTGGATAAGTTATGTACGAAGTCATTTATACTGGTCAGTTCAAGCGGTCTCTGAAGCTATGCGTCCGTCGCGGACTTGATGTCACAATCTTCACGAAGGCACTTGATATATTCTACAAGAAAAGGGTGAACTCCCTCAAGAATATAAGCCCCATAAACTTCAGGGCAAATATAAAGGTTGTTGGGAATGTCATTTACAACCTGATTGGTTGTTAATATGGCAACAGAATGACAGCCAATTGTATTTGATTCTTGTTGATACTGGCACACATTCAGATTTGTTCTAAACAAACGATAGTCAAATAGTAATAACTATAAGAATTTACTAAAACCAATATGCCTATGGGATAGGAAATACTTGTAATTAAAGGACATATAGAATGAATATCCACTTTTGGATTCTTGTCTTCTGATAAATCGCCAAAATTATCATCGTTATTGCAAGGACTGAAGTAGATAGTTCACGCCGAAGGGCGTGGGCATTTACGCGTTTAAGCAATACAGGTGTTTGGCGATACCTCAGAAGACATAGACGGAGTAAATTGTCCACGTTTTTGTCTACTTTAATTGTATTATTATTAACTTAGAACTAAAATCATTATGAAGAAACAAATACTCTTTTTTGTCATGTTTGCAAGCATGATGATTGTTGCCAACGCTCAAGTGAACGCTCCCATTATCAGTTTTGATTGTCAGGATGGCGAGACAGAGGTGACTATTACGAACACAGATGGTGCAGAAATCTGGTATAACTTCACGGGTAGCAATTCCACGGACAATTCACAAAGATATTTTGACTCATTTAAGTTGACGGCTCCTACCGATGTGACTGCTTTTTCCGTAAACGGCGACAACAAGTCGGATATAGTCAGCAAACGAGTAGTGGTTAGAAATGCCAAAGTGCGTATTGACCTTTTAAACGCATTGAATCCTTCAATGGGTTACAGTATCTTTGCTGATAATGAAGGCTATTGTTTTTCATGGAAAGACGAACCAACCAGTGGAAAGAACGAAAAAGTAGTATGGGAAGAATTGGTTTGGAGTCTTGTCTCTAAAGGGCAAGTGATGCAAGTGAAACAAATGGAGAATAATGCCGAAGTGGACTATGCCAATTACGAAAGGGATCGACCTGCATCACCAGAGTCATTCATGGATAAGTTATTGTTCACACAGTCTTATCAGACTTTGTACGATGACATCCTCTTTTTCAGTGAGGGAGCGGCTGCTGAAGATTGTGCTGAGATTCGGTCAGATTGTAAATATCAGGGGGCTTTTGATGTCATTGTGCTGGCCAGCAAGGAAGGGACGACAAAAGAACTTTCTACTCTGAAGTTGGAGACTTCTCCTGATGGTGAATATTGGACGAAAGCAGGTACAATCGACTTAGGCCTCGCAAATCATTGGGTGTTCAACCGTATTGCTTACGAAGGTCTTGACGAAGTTTACATTCGAGTGGTTCCTGTGGTATTTGGATCCACAGGAACCCAAGTTCATGGCATCTACATCGTGAATAACGGTGAGCAGTCACAGAACAAGAAAAAGGAATACGACGAAGAATATGAAACATGGTTGGCAACAAACATCAACAGTGTTTCCGACTATACTGCAGCCGATGATGCTTACTATACCCTCAGCGGCGTGAAGCTGAACGGCAAGCCGACAGAAATGGGTTTGTATATTTGTAATGGCAAGAAAGTGTATGTGAAGTAATTCTCATAAACTACCAATAAACGAAGGTGGACACAATCGAGTGTTCACCTTCGTTTTTATATCATTGAGAGTCCAGAAAATTTCTCTTGCAATTTATGCACTTATTGAAAGAGAGGGAGAACCCCAGCTGTCGTTCACTCCTTGAAACTGAGCGTCTCCTCAAAAACGAGGTTTTCTTCTCTAGAGATTCTGATGTTGAGCGGCTTGTTGATAGAGTAAATGGCTTTCTTCTCAGTGCTGTAGTAGCGTATCGTGGCCTTCGAGAAGTCACCATCTTCATTGGGTCGGAACACTTTCATCGTCCAGGGAACGTTCCCACCTTCATTTTCCATCATGCCACAACAAACGTCTCCTACAAACAGAGCCAACTTGTCCCCCTTCTTGCAATTGAAAGGCAGGTCTTTGAGATTGAAAGTAACTACTGAGTAATCGAAGAGGGTGAACCAGTACTCCTCATCGTTGCCAATGGCATCAGACTGCACGCTGAAGCATTCGCCAAAGAAGTAAGTCATATTCGTTTGGGCATTGTAGTACTGCACTTCCACCATATCTTCATCAGCATCGTAAGGGATGAAGAGCATGAAGGTATAGATGCCTTCCTCTTGATCGTAGAGGACACGAGGAGCGACTTCACGCACATCTCCGTCAATAAGAGCAGCCATACGGTCATCGTCAGAGGTGAACGGCAGCATCTCATTCGATATGTAGAGGATGGCTGTCATGTTGTTCTCGTACTGACGGAATTCAGGGTCAATCCCCTCATCCCAATCCCAGTTGGGCTTTCCCTGCACGTCGCCTGGTGGCATTTGTAGCGTCACTGCCCAGTCGGGAGCTGTGGCGGCAGAGGTGACAACCACCTCGCCGATGTTTCCATATCCATTATCATCATCGTCTGATGAGCTACAGCCCCACACCATGATGAGGGCTGTAGCATACAGTAATATTGATACTATCTTTTTCATTGTAGAACTATTTTTACTTTACCAATACTTTTTGTCCATTGAAGATATATACACCAGGAGTGGTCGGACGGCGTTCACCCACACGGAGACCCGTGAGTGTGTACCAAACACCATTCTCGTAAGTGATGGTATCGCTGAAGTCTATCACCCTCGGCAGGTCTGTCGTTCCCTCCAATATGTCGGCACGATAGGTGGCTGCATTGACCGAAGAACCCAGCAACTCACCATCACGCTCCAACGTGAAGGAAAGACCCTCTGGCTTTTCACCACCTACGGAGAGGAAGAAGGTGGGCTGATCATTCACCATCACAGCCTTTGCAATGCCCCTCACTTCACCGTTAGCGTAGGCATACAGGCAGTCGCCTTCTTGTGCCTCGATGCCGCTGGTGCGAGTCACCATATTCATGGTTGTGAGGTACGTATTCTCCATCAAAGGCTCGTCGTCTTGCACCACACGCATCCTTGCCGATGATGCCTCGTTGAGACTCTTGTATGGATAGACAAATGACACCGTCTCATTCTCGTTGGCAGCCTTGTGGTAGAGCATGTAACCCTTGCCTGGCTTCATGTATTTCAGGTTACCCTGCCATCCAGCCTCTTTCGAGAAGGTGGCAAACTCGTCTTGAGACTTGATGATGTCTCCCTCCGTAGCCTTGCTGAAGAAGTCCGTCAACGCCTCCTTCACCGGCAGATTCATCATAGGTGTGTAGCCAATGTAGTTCCATCCGTTGCGAATCTTGATCGTGCGCTGGCTCTCATCCTTCATTGGTGTGCCATCAATCTGCACCGTCTTCGCTGTCTTCACCATGATGTAGTACATGCGGTCGCACGTGAGCGAATCCTTCACATCACCCTTGCTATAATGCCAAGCACCCTTATTGTAGTTGTAGAATGACTGAGTCTCTGGGTCTTTCAGCTGGTCACCATTCTCCCATTGCACTCTTCTCATCAAGGTACTGATGTCACCCGAGTATGGACTCTTCACATTCAGCGACACCCAACTCCAGACAGGCTTAAGCACCATATCTTGCATCATGTTATCCGTCACCTTCAATTCCACAGGCTCATCGTATGTACCATAGATGGTGTCGGGATCGTAATAGATTGCCGATTCTGCCATCAACTGATAAGTGATGCCTGTAGATGCCTGCCACATGCGGAAAGTAAGTGGCTCCTTGGTTTCCCTCTGTGGATAGATAGTCAAGAAAAGCATCGACTTACCCTGCTGGTTGATAATGATGTTGCCTTTGCCCATACAGTTGCCATATTCATCAAAGGAAGCAATCACATTGTTTTTGTCAGTCACCACATAACCATCCATCGTCACTTGTGCACATAACTGCATGTTGCGCAGCGTGTTCTGCTTGAAGGTCCAGTCAGGAGTCTTTCCTGACTTCACGATGGTGAGTGCCAACGGATCCACCAGTTCTTCGTCGTTGCGCAAGTAGAGCACCTCATCATAAGTGCCGATGTTCACATCCTTCGACACGGTGATGTGCAACGTCTTGATTTCCTCTGGAGCAAGGTCACCTTGTGTACCTTCTTCGATTGTCATCCAGCTGGGCAGACCTTCGATGGAGTATGTCTTGTAACCACCACCCTTGTTCACAATGTCAATGCTGAAGGTGTAGTCGCTGGTGGACTCGGCATCAATGTCAATGTGTCGCTTCTGAGAATCCCAACGCACCATATTCTTATGGATATAAGCTGACCAAGTCACAGGATTTGCCATCTCATTGCCGTTCAAGTCTTCTATACCCATCGCCGTGATGTTCACCATCGTGCGCTCCACATCCTTGGCTGGTTCTGCCAATTCAATCAACAACTCGTTATCTTTCGTGACGAAATTAAACTTCAGATTGCGCCATTTGGTCTTCCCCTTGATAGGAGCATAGTCTTTGACTGACTCCTTCAAGCTGTTGATGTCAACAAATGCTTCATCTGAGGCAACCACATACTTTTTCTGCTCAACGTCCCACTTGTTGTACAAGTATTTAGTGGAGAACTCCATCTGAGTGCCGCCACCTGATTCCTGCGGTACTTCCACGCCGAATGGGATGCAAGCTAAAAGACCCACCTCTGAGCCATCACAAGACTCATTCATACGTTGCTGAAGGACATTCTGAGGCACAGCCATATCCCAGACGGTGATGTTATCCACATAACCCGTCATTAGCTTTCCCCATTCCACATTCTCGCGGCTGGTAACATCCTTCCAATAAGGAGCAACACCCACGCTGATGTTGCCATTCCACGCTGTCAGTTTCTCCGCAGCGGTCTGGCTCTCCATTTCTCCATCAATATAAAGCGTAGCTAAGTTGTTGATGCGATCCACAGCCAATGCCAAATGATGCCATTTCTCATCCTGATGAGCTTTGGAGGTCAGTTTGGCTACGCCATCATCATTCACCATCACTTCACCATTCTCTATCCAGATGCTCATCTTGAGGTTAGGTTCAGCCGTTGGAGTGGATGCAAACAAAGCACCAGAATAGGTGGCGTCGGTCTTGTACCAGCACGAAAGCGTGTAAGTCTTCGTGTCGGTCAGCGGAGCAAACACATTCGCTTTCAACTGCACACCTTGCGTTCCCTCCAGTTTCATGGAACGTCCCTCAGGCATGCTCCAGATGACATGATTATGCATCGTCAGATTGGCACCCTGAGCCATATCTTCCACCTCTTGGCCTTTACCCTCGTTCATTGGGTAGTAAGCACACAAATCCACCTCATTGCCGTAGAGTCTCTTGTTCTCTGTCTCTGCTATCATCTCTGGTGTCAAAGCCTTCGTCCAGACTCTCACATTCGTCATCTTTCCGCTATAGTTGCCACCAAAGCGCATCTTTCCACTACCTGAGTAGCCATTCAAAACAAAACCATTTTCTTCCGATGTTGTCAAGGAGCTAAGTGGCAATTCGCTATTGTTCAAGTAGAAGTGTGTCTTCTTCTCTTCTTTGTTGAATACCAACACAACACGCTGGAACATATTCCAATTCACATCGGCTGCCGCTTCCGATTTGAGCGTTGTATTTCCCATCTTCACCTCCATTGAGTTATCAGGATAGAGGTAGAGCTTCAGCTCTTCCGTCGTTCCTGTCACCTCATGACTGAAGAGTTCAAATTTATCCGATGTATCTGTCATATTAGAGAAGTCTGGCTTCAACATCATATCGATAGTGAAACTATCACCCGCAAAATTACGCTCAGCCTCCGACTGCAAGTATGAATTGGCAGTCGTGACGTTTGTTGTATAGTCATTCGTGAACTGTAACGACATTGAGTTGTCCACCTCGCTGTTGTTAGGCAGACCTGTCACCTTGAAGTTGTTGGTGGAGAGCAGGCGATTGGCATTGATGCTTTCGCTGAACACCAGCTTCAGATCATCGCCGACACCCAGAATGCCGTCAGCAGGTTCAGGACTTCCAAACACATGTGGGCGACGTGTGTCTTTGACACCTGAGAAGACAGATGATGCTTTGGTCACATAGTCATTGCCCAGACGACTATAGGTCACAGCACGTAAGTCATAGTTCAGTTCCACAGGGTCACTGTCGCCATAGAAGGCATGGGTGATAGTGCCACCCGACAACATTGCCTTCGTGCCTGCCCCTGCTTGATAGAGGCTATCATTATCATAATAGCTACACAAGTTCGTCCAACGAGATTCTGGCTCCGAACTCTGCTTGTACTGCAATTCCACATGGTCAAAGTTACGGAAGTTCACATCAAAGCCACCGATGCTCACAGGCATATAGTACCTGCCACGACTATCCTGTGCCGAGTTGGTGTTCAGCACCCACTTGTCTTGTGGAGTGATGACAGCAATAGGGCTGGCACTTGGTACAAAATGAACAGAAAGGCTCACCGTGTCTGCCACAGAAGGATCGCATTGTGAACGCAGGACAAATCGCATATCCTCATAGTCATCCACCAATCCCTGACCTATTTCAAGCACCTTCACCATACCCGTTCCGAATGGCACCACTAATGAACGTCCATTGCCCAATGGCGCACCATCCATCACAAGGGAAGCGCCTCTCTGGTTGGAAGTGTCAAGCAAGACAAAGTCGAAGGAACCTTCCTCGCGTACCGTACCTTCATTGCTCACCACGAGGTTGAACTTAGCGGTCTCGCCGTATGGCACACCACTGATAATGTGCTTCTCCACACTGATACGAGGCTTCTCCACCTGTGCCGTAGCAGCAGAAATCTGGGTGCCAGGCAAATAATACTTCGTGTAGGTTGGACCCTCGTAAGGGCACTTCGTGGCACCACCCATAACACGGTAGATGTAGTTACCCTTCGAGATGACCTTCTGTTCTGTTCCTACTCCAAATACATTTGCACCCGAGGTCACCGTCTTCACATCATGGTAAACATCAATACTCAGATGACTATCTGGATTCGTCTGTAACTGATAGCCGCGATACTCCGTCGTGGTCGTATTTTCATCGCTGGTTGAGGAATAGCTGGCATCCAGCACTGGTGAGATGTCCACCTTCGTGAAACTTCCACCTGCCTCAACCGTAATATCGGTGGAACCTTTCATTCCCTGTGCCAGACGTCCCATCTTTTCCAAATCTTTCAGATCTTTATTGCTGACCGAATCTCTCCTCGTCACACCATCTTTCGTGTACTTCAGATATGTTTTTCTATCATCTTTGCCAAACTTTTTGTTCACAGCATTTCCGATTTGGTCAAACGTATCGCTGTTTTCCATCTTACTAGTGCCATAGTCCGTCAAAACCGACAAAGCGCCGTTCACCACTTTGTTGAAGTATTTCATGCCCTGATCAGAACTCCAATTTGTGACATCAAATCCCAATATCGGAATTTTCGAAGAACGTTTCTCTGAACTATTAAAGGTTTCCTGATGGTTAAAGAGCATACCTCCCGAAATGCTATGGTTCTCCAAATATAAGTCCTTATTATCAGAATTATAAGGTGTACCCATCGTATACTGAGGATTGCCCAACTCGTCATACTTCAAATCGCGATCCAGTTTGTCAACTGCCGCAAAAGCGGTCACTTTCTCATATTCATTGACAGCCAGAATGCTTTCCCATTGTGCAATCTGTCTGTTCATGATACGCACAGAATCATTCACAGTTGCCGTCTCAGCCACCTGTTTACGGATGCCAAGAATATCGACATATGCTGGTGGAATGACCTCATAGTTCAGGCGGTCTTTGTATTCCTCATATCGATCTAACGAGATGTAATCGCACTCATCATCCAAGTTGTCCTGTCCATAACGTGGGTCATCTTCGTCACGCAAGGAGAAGAACACATTCTGCAAAGTAGCATTCGCCTTGGCCTGAGCTTGCTCTCGCGTACCTTTATATAAGTAGCTGTTGCGCATCGCTTTCAGTTTCGGGATGAGTGTCTCAGCGATGTATTTCTGCGTGTAGGCAAAGTTCGACTTGATCTTTGGTCCCACCATGTAGTTGTAGTCACTGATGAGATAATATGGAATACCCTCAGCCGTCTTACCTTCATAAATCAGGTGACATGCACCATCAGTATCGTTGAACAGACCGCTTTCATTCAGGTAGTTGTAAGTGGCTTGGTTGATGACACGCACATTTCTTGCCACACGAGATGCTGCCACCAATTCATATCCATAGAAGATATCGGCATCTGCGCCCACATCCGTTGGATTGTCACTGGTTTGTAGACGCTCATTCAGCTGGAAGTTCACATTACCCGCATACTGGAAGTGCACACCTACCAAAGGTATTTCCTTCGGAGAGAGTTCAAAGGTGGTCTTCGCCTTCTGTTGAGTTCCAACGTAGGTACCAGCACCCGTACCGACAAAAGTTCCTGTCATGAGATCCGCACCTTCTCCTTGCGAAATACCAATTTTCAGCGCCAGACTTGCATCAAATGAAACATTATACTGGCTCGAATAGTTAGTCTGTTTGTCAATCCACGCATAACTCTTGCTACCTGGAGGGTCACGCAAAATACCTTGCAGTTCAATCAGTCCATCAGCACTAATCATGTCATCCGTCACTTCCTGATAGCCCATCACGAAGGCCTGCAGATTTTGGCCATCAATAAATTGACCGTCGTACTCAAGAGTCACATCCATGTGACGCAAAGCATTCGTTCCAACAATGTCGAAGACGGTGTTTTCCACATCGATAGAAATTCCTACGGAACCAGTTTCTTTGTCCAGAACACAAATCGTGTCACTCTGCTCCGAAGCAAAGTCATCATATACCTTCACGCGTCCACCACGTAATGGAACACTATCGCAAACACCTGATTGCAGACCGTTGAAGTAGTAATTCTCCGTGGCAGAAATGCGGAAATAGTGATTACCTGTGGCAAGCACTGGATAACCGAAGGTATAAGTTTTTGTCTTTTCATCATAAAGAGGAACAGAAATCACATCACCCGAATAACTCATTTCCTGACTGGAAGAGAGACCAATGAACGGCAATACTGTACCATCCTGAGTGGTCTCGACGATGCTGACCGTAGGTTCACAACGATAAATACGGTTGTAAATAGCATTGTAGCTGAGAGACTTTCCGTCTTCCGTGATGGTCTGGGTTTTCATACTGTCAGTGAGGTCAAGTATCTCAGCCACCTTTCCCTTCTGGAAGAGAGAGGGATAACCCTTGGCTGACACTTCCACCACCTTGTAGCGGGTTGGCAACAAATCCACGATGTATTCGCCTGTCGTCGCATTAGGCGTGATGACCACGCGATGACGTTCTGTGACAACTGTGTTCTCCAGTTTCTCAGCAGTCTGCTCATGAACAAAGACTTCATTTCTCGTGGTCACAGCATCGTTCAGTTGATCTTTCACCAACCAAGAACGCTGGTTGCCATCCAGTTCAAGCACAATGCGCAGGTCTTCACCAAGGTTATTCACAGATTTGCCAAGACCCAATGTTTTCTCACCTTGGGCAATACCACCCACCACGCGACCGATGGTGCGCACCTTGGTCTGATCCCAGAAGAAGATATTGGTCTTCTTTTCCGTGATCTCAATGGGGTTACCATTATTGTCAGAATAGACACCACCATACATAAAGGTGTGACCCTCCTTCTGCACTTCCAACCTTTTGGCACCCTTCACCACCTTGAAGGAGAAGTGACCGTCGTTGTCGGAGATGACAGGATTGCCGCTTCGATCGACGATGGTCTGTCCGTCCACCTTGAAGGTGGCGCCATAGATAGGCACGGTCGTCTTTTCGAAATACACATAGCCATCCACATCGAACGCACCATCGCTGATGAAGTTCTTGTCGTAATTGTTAGGCTGGTCTTTGTTTACATAAACAGGTATCTGTACCTTGTCGAAACCTGTGATGGTACTGCTGATTCGCACGATGTAAGGGGTGTCGCTATAGAGTACATCACCAAACAGATAAGCTCCTGATGCGTCGGTCTTCTGGGTTTCTTTCACCTCACCGTTTTGCAGCAACTCCACAGTTACATCTGCCAGACCTGTACCATCCTGGAAGGTGACGAAACCGGCAATTTTACCTGCTGCCCGACGCTGACCAGTTGCCTCTACATCCAAAACCTGCACCTGGTTGCGACACTCATAAATGCCAGTCAGCCTGTATTGGTATTCCGTTCCTGCCTCCACTTCATAATCATCGTAATAGAACAACCCTGTAGGAATCTCCAGGTCTTTCCATGTTTCATTCTTCTCATACCTTTGGAGCTTGATCTCACTGAACGCCTTAGGGTCAAGACTCCAATCCAGATGGATGCGATCCTGAAGCGTGTTGTTCGATGCCTTGAAGTTACCAATCTTGGTATCATCCATCACAGGCTCCACCCAGACCGTCTCTCCATTCTTCGTGAATGGCTTCTTTTGCTCACTCAGCACGCCAGCTAGGTCGTTGGGCTTCAGAATCAACGTGTATGAATATTTTCGGCATGGAGCGAACTTATCGTCATAATAGACGTTCTTTCCATTTTCTGTAGTATAGTCACCCGAGATGTCCCAATTAAAGCTGAATTCTTCTTCTTCCCCATTCTTAAAATAGGTCTCCGTACGTTGAAGTGATATTTTCCAACCCTCTGGCAGGAAAGATTTTATATCATCGTTTCCCTCTCCGACAGGATTCCACGTCAACTTCACCTTTCCATCCACTACCTCGATGGTCTGAGGTAACAACTTCCCACAGGAGATGGAGTTACGCTTGTTATCCATCGAGCTGATGCACATATAATCATTCACCTGACCAATGGCAAGACGGTAGATACGGTAACGCACACTATTATATTTCGAGTTGCCATAACACCCTGTGGTGCTGTCCGTATATTCATAGTTGGCTTTCCCCTTCTCCAGCACTACTTGTCCTAGCATCTCCCATGTATCCACGGAGTCGGGCTTGCTGGTGTCATAAAGTTGACGTTCAATGGCAATCACATCAGCAGCCAAAGCATCAGTCTCGTCAGCATTAGGGATGGTCCAAGTCAGCTTAGTGGCACCCTTTTTTGCCCAAGCCGTTGACAATTTGAAGTCCTTCGGATTATGGAAAGCAGATAGTTTCACATTCTTCGTATCAAGCTTCACATATTGGAACTTACTGTAAGGCACGCTGGCCTCCACCTTTGCATAGAAGGTATGGTCTTGAGCTGGGATGAGCAAACCATAGCCTTTCTCATCCACCTTACACTTATCCTTGAGATCGACGCCCGTTTCAACACCCTTTTCATCCACTTCCACAATTCTGTCAATTCTCATCTTCTCACCCGACGTGTTTGAGATAATCATCTGGTAGTAACCCATGTTCTCCCCCATCGGCATGAAAATAGGATCACTCAGATATGTTTCGGGCTTTTTTGCCAATTGGATGTTGCCACCCATCAGCTTTCTCCACTCAAGGTCCTGTCCTCCCCATACTGGACCGTCTATCTCAAAATAGACATTGGCACCAGCCAGTTCCGTTGGAGGATACCAGTCGAACTCAGCATATTTTAATCCGTTTCCCGTAGACTTACTCACATCATAACGGTTCAGTTCATTGACCGTTGATATCTGTTGTCCTCCATATTCCTTGTTATAATTTCGAGAAACAGGATTGGTCAGCACCAATTGCCCACCCGCATATTTCTGAGCGATGCGAAGGTCTGCATAGTCATTCTTGTCCTCGGAACTTTCACGATAGAGAGCAAACACCTCCCTACGACTAAACGTCGCGCCGTTGGCAAGCGTTCCAGACACATAAATCTGACAGCCATGAGAACGATTACGTCCCTTCCAATCCGATCCGTAATTCATATAATAGTTGACCGTACCACTGTCCAAATACAACAATTTGAAATGAACAACGCCCTGTCCAGCAGAAGTCGCAAGGAAATTGGCATCCACTTCGAAACCATCGGAAGCCCAGGTCACCTTTGGTATGGCAAGCATCATAACGAACCATAGCCAGAATACGTGTTTGAAATTTTTCATTATATCTTTGTTTTTTAGTTTATTTAAGTTTGAGTTCGGGAATTATAGGGGTCAAAGATAAGGTTTTGTGTGAATAGAAACAAAACAAATCACCAAAAAGTCTCATTTTCAAGCAAAAACTTTCTTTTTTTGCTTATTTTTTCTCCTCTCATCGCCAATCATTATCGTATGCGTTCAGTATTTGTAGCATGGAGAGAACTAAGACAAGAAATGCCCCCACGTTGGCGTGAGAGCATCTCTGTGTTTGTGAATTTTCTTTTTACATCTTACATCCTCTCAGGCATTTCGATACCTAAAAGTCCCATACCGAGCGTGATGACTTTTGCCACCGCTTTGGCAAGAGAGAGACGGAACAACTTCAAGTTTTCATCCTGTTCGCCGAGGATGGTGAAGTCATGATAGAACTGGTTGAATGCCTTGGTGAGTTCGTAGCAGTAGTTGCAGATGCCTGAAGGACTATAGTCGGTGCCTGCCTGACGAACGGCTGCAGGGAATTGGTTGAGCTTCTGGATGAGTTCGGTCTCTTTCGCTGACAGCTGACCTGCCCACGTGCTGGGCGATTTTCCGTTCTCCACCTCGATGCCTTGCTCCTTCGCCTTGCGGAGGATAGAAGCGATGCGGGCATAGGTGTACTGGATGAAGGGACCTGTGTTGCCGTTGAAGTCGATAGACTCTTCTGGGTTGAAGAGCATGTTCTTGCGGGCATCCACCTTGAGAATGAAGTACTTGAGCGCACCCAATCCCACCTTGCGAGCCACTTCACGTGCCTCTTCCTCTGGCATCTCCGTTTGCTTCACACGTTCCTTGCTGGCTTCGTAAGCATCAGCTATCATGGCTGCCATCAGATCGTCAGCATCCACCACTGTGCCTTCACGACTCTTCATCTTACCATTGGGAAGCTCCACCATACCATAGGAGAAATGAACAAGGTCTTTGCCCCACTTGAAACCGAGCTTGTCAAGCAGGATGGAAAGCACTTGGAAGTGGTAATTCTGCTCATTGCCCACCACATAAATCATCTTGTCAATGGGGAAGTCCTGGAAACGAAGTTTGGCTGTACCGATATCTTGAGTCATATAGACGGAAGTGCCATCAGAACGGAGGAGCAACTTCTCATCCAATCCTTCGGCTGTGAGGTCTGCCCAAACCGAACCGTCCTCACGACGATAGAAGAGGCCCTTTTCAAGTCCTTCAATGACTTTCTCCTTACCTTCGAGGTAAGTGTCTGATTCGTAGTATATTTTGTCAAAGCTGACGCCCATCATCTTGTAGGTCTCATCAAAGCCTGCATACACCCATTCGTTCATCTTCTTCCAAAGGCTTCGCACTTCAGGGTCGTTCTGCTCCCATTTGACAAGCATCTCATGGGCTTCCTTGATGAGAGGTGCTTCCTGCTTTGCCTTCTCCTCTTCCATTCCCTGTGCTACCAATTCCTTGACTTCCTCGCGATAGTGCTTGTCGAACGCCACGTAGTAGTCGCCAATGAGGTGATCGCCCTTCTTGCCAGAGGATTCAGGTGTTTCACCATTGCCCCACTTCAGCCATGCAAGCATAGACTTGCAGATATGGATGCCTCGGTCGTTGACGATGTTGGTTTTCACCACCTTGTTGCCGTTCGCCTCAACGATGCGAGCCAAAGCGGAACCCAAGAGGTTGTTGCGCACGTGTCCGAGGTGAAGAGGCTTGTTGGTGTTGGGGGATGAATATTCAATCATCACCAAAGGACTATTATCCGTCACGGGTTGGAAACCAAACTTCTCGTCAGCATTGATGTTGTTGAGGAGGTTAATCCAAGGTGCATCGCTGATGACAAGGTTGAGGAAACCCTTCACCACGTTGTACTTGGCAACGACATCGCCTACGTTCTCCACAAGGTATTTTCCAATCTCGTCACCCACCATTTCAGGACTCTTGCGAGCCGCTTTGACGAAGGGGAACACCACCACGGTAAGATGTCCTTCGAATTCATCACGAGTTTTCTGCAACTGCACCTGCTGGGCGATTGCCTCCAAGCCGTACAGGGACTTGACCGCCTCTTGTACGCCTTTTATCAATTGTTCTTCTATTGTCATAAGGATTGAAAATTTGTGCAAAGGTACGCATAAAAAGTGAAAAGTGAAAAGTGAAAAGTGAAAAATCTAAATTACAGGGCTTTGGGGAACACAAAAAGGACTGCTTTTCTCACGAAGAGCAGTCCCAAACCAATAAAAATCAATTTACCAATATATAGTAGAAAGAGAGAAAAAATCGAATGCAGAATGAAATAAACTCGTTTATTTCTTATGCTGAGATGCATCCTCTCTTATATAAAGAGAGAGAAAATCATCTTATCTGCGTCCACCGCCTGTGCGTCCACCTACTGCAGCACCTCCGCTACGAGTTCCCATGCTGGCACCTGCGCTGCTGCGGGTTCCCATGGATGCACCTGCACTGCTACGAGTTCCTGTGGATGGAGTTGCGCTGCTACGAGTAGGAGCATTGAAGCGAGAAGAGCTGTTGATGTTGCTGCCGCTGCGCATGCTGCTTCCTGCATTAGTGCTGGCGTTAGCGTTTGTACGGATCTCGTGACGGTTCGCACCTACGTTGATGTTTGGAGTCGTCGTCGTGCTGGGAGTAGCTGGACGATTCACGTTCACATTCACGTTACGATTTACATTCACATTTGTGTTCGTATTCGTATTGCGATTCACGTTCACGTTCGTATTAGGAGTCGCTGGACGGTTCACATTGTTATTCACGTTTCCGTTCATGCGTGGAGCCATATCGTTCATCCTGCCTGGACGAGGCGCTGCACCACGGTATGGACCATTGTTAGGAACTGGAGCACCACCGCGAGGAGCTATGCCACCACGAGAACCCATGTCGCGAGGAGGAGCAACCATTCTGTCTCTTCTTGGAGTCATGCCACGGAAGAAATGACCTCCTGTGTACGTCACCAATGGACGAGGTGCGTGGTAATAGAAGCGGTTCACGCCGTAGCGGTCGTAGTCGTAGATGCTAAAGCGCCATCCATGATTTGCGAAAACGATCGGACGATAGAAATAGCTGTAGTTGACAATACGATTCCAAAGCCGAACGCCAAGCAAGTTACGAAGTGCTGCATCACGAGCAGCCACCACTGCCATGTAGTCGTCGTAATAGTAACCCAACGCCACATCATCCAGATATTCATTCACACCCCAGATGTAATCGTAGTTGATGCGATATATCTCGTCGATGAGGAATGGGTCGTTGATACCGAGTGTGTAAGCCATGCGGTCGGTCAAGAACCGTGCATTGCTACGCATTGCTGCGATGCTCATGCTCTGAGCGTTCACTGTTATTGCTCCGACGAAGAGAATAACTGCTGCGAGTGTAGTTCTTAAAGCCTTCATAGTTGTATTGTTTTTAGAGTGTTAATAATGCGTTTCTTTTTGTTGTCGATGCAAAGTTACGACAAAATGAAACCCCTCGCAAATGGCTTTTTCCTATTTGCGAGGGGTTTTTCCCTATTATGCGAAGGGGAGTTCGAGTTGAACAGCTCCCAAAAGATTGAATGTCATTCGATGATAAGGCGTAGTTCCATGATTTTCAATTCCTTGCCGATGTTCCTTTGTCGGATAGCCTGCATTATGGTCCCAACCATAGAAAGGGAACTCTTTGTGCAATTCTTTCATATAATCATCACGATAGGTCTTTGCCAAGATGGATGCCGCCGCAATGGAGAGGTACTTGCCATCACCTTTCACTATGGTGGTGTGAGGCACAGTTCCTTTCTGATAAGGCAGGAATCTGTTTCCATCGATGATCAAATGTTCTGGCCTCACTTTCAACCCATCAATAGCTCTATGCATCGCCGTGATACTGGCACGAAGGATGTTCATCTCGTCAATCTCCTGAGGCGTCACGATTCCCAATGCCCATGCCACCGCATCACGCTCAATCTCTTCACGCAACCGATAGCGTTGCTTGGCTGTGAGTTGTTTTGAGTCATTCAGCAGGTCGTTGTGATAATCCGTCGGCAAAATGACGGCTGCCGCATATACACTGCCTGCCAGACATCCTCTGCCAGCTTCATCACAGCCTGCCTCGATAACACCTTGTTTATAATATGGAAGAAGCATTATTTAGGTTGTTTGCCAATGTAAGCCAAAATACCACCGTCCACATATAATATATGTCCATTCACCGCATCTGAAGCCTTGGATGCCAAGAACACGGCAGGACCCGCCAACTCTTCAGGGTTAAGCCAACGACCAGCAGGAGTCTTAGCACAGATGAAGGAATCGAACGGATGACGACTGCCATCGGGCTGACGTTCACGGAGTGGAGCCGTCTGAGGAGTAGCAATATAACCAGGACCTATGCCGTTGCACTGGATGTTGTACTCACCATACTCAGAGCAGATATTGCGGGTCAACATCTTCAAACCACCTTTGGCAGCAGCATAAGCACTTACCGTTTCACGACCCAACTCACTCATCATGGAGCATACATTGATAATTTTACCCTCCTTGCGCTCCATCATTTCAGGCAGCACCGCACTGGCACAGATGTAGGGAGCCACAAGGTCAATATCAATCACTTCCTGAAACTCGGCACGAGCCATCTCATGCATCGGAATACGCTTGATAATGCCCGCATTGTTCACAAGGATGTCTATCTGACCCACTTCCTCATGAATCTTCTCCACCAATGCTTTTACAGCTACCTCGTCCGTCACGTCGCAAAGATAACCTTTCACATTCGTGATGCCAGCCGCCTTGTAATTGTCAAGACCGAGCTGCAAAGATTCTTTGCTTCTGGCGTTAAACACAATGTTTTTGGCTCCTGCCTGGGCAAAAGCCTTAGCGATGTTGAAACCGATACCATAAGATGCGCCTGTCACCCACGCATTCTTGCCTTCGAGAGAAAAAAGAGATAAATCCATGTTAGTTCTTAGTTATTTAGTTGTTAGTTGTTTCATTGAGGACTGCTTGGTTTTGAATAAAAAAGCCCCTGCACTTCCAACTTGGGCACCGACTTCGGAATCAACCTGCAGTGCGCTTGGGGAAGGTTGGGGCTATGCTTTTTTGTCTTTTCGGGGGCAAAGTTAACGTTTTTGTTTTATTTTGTTGCAGGTTTCATGAATTTTCTTTACTTTTGCAGTAAAATTTTAACATTAGTGGACTTGATATGAGTTTTACGGAACGCGCATACCCCATTTTTGATCAGGTCATCAAAGACTATCATGTGCATGACAATATCGACCAACCCATGGTGAATCCCTATCAGGCTGGAACGATTGAATTTGACCTCTATACAAAGAATTGGATTGATACGGTACAATGGCATTTTGAGGACATCATCCGTGACCCGCAGATTGACCCTGCAGAGGCATTGGTGCTGAAACGCCGCATCGACAAGAGCAATCAGGACAGAACGGATTTAGTGGAAAGGATTGATTCTTGGTTCTGGACAAAGTATAAGGACATCGCCGTGAGACCTGATGCAACCATCAACACAGAAAGCCCCGCATGGGCTGTGGACAGGTTGTCTATTCTGGCGCTGAAGATTTACCACATGAAGGAGCAGGTGGAACGTCCTGATGCCAGCGAAGAGCATAAGGCGAAATGTCAGCAGAAGTTAGACGTGCTGCTGGAACAGCGCAAAGACCTCTCAACCGCAATTGACCAACTGTTGGCGGACATCGAAGCTGGGAAGAAGTACATGAAGGTGTACAAGCAGATGAAAATGTATAACGATAAAAGCACAAATCCGGTACTATATAAAAAGAAATGAAAATCGGTTTTGACGCAAAACGTTTGTTCAACAACTTCACAGGTTTGGGAAACCACAGCAGGACGACCATTGACATCCTGACAGAGGAATTTCCCGAGCATGACTATTGGCTCTATACGCCAAAGATTAGGTTGAACGGCGTGACGTTGCCGTATATGGGGAAGAAAAACTGCCATGTGGTGCAACCGAAGGGTATGATCAGAGGAGGTGCATGGCGAACCTACGGGTTGGTGAATGAGATGAAGAAGGACGGCATCGAAGTGTTCCATGGTCTGAGCAACGAAATGCCTGTGGGTTTGTTCCATTCAGGTATCGCATCGGTGGTGACTATCCACGATGTGGCTTTCAGGACATTCCCCGACATGTATCATTGGCACGACCGCAAGATTTACGACATGAAGTGGCAGTATGCTTGCAACCATGCCGACCGAATTATTTGTATCAGTGAGTGCACCAAGCGTGATGTGTTGGAGTTCTATAATGTGCCAGAGCATAAAGTAGATGTGGTGTACCAACCCGTCTCTTCCATCTATTATCGTCCAATGGAACGTCTGGAAGTACCCCCTTATATGTTATATGTGGGTAGCATCAACTCACGGAAAAATTTGCTTGGCATCGTAAAGGCAATGGAACTGCTACCAAAGGACTTACAAATTCCATTGATGGTGGTGGGCGGTGGTGGTTCCTACAAGCAACAAGTGAAACAATATATTGCAGAGCATGATCTGGAAAAGCTCTTCATTTGGCCTGAGATGGTGATGGGAGAGGATTTGAAGCGACTCTACACGAATGCACAACTGATGGTGTATCCATCTTTCTACGAAGGATTCGGACTCCCCGTCGTGGAAGCACTTTTATGCGGATGTCCTGTGGTGACCAGCAATGTGAGCAGTCTGCCAGAAGCCGGAGGACCTTTCTCCTTAAAGGCTGACCCCAACAATCCAGAAGACATCAAGGAGCAGATAGTGAAGGCATTGACCGATAAGACATGGCGGCAAGAAGCCATCAGCGGTGGCAGAGATTGGGCAATGAAAACTTTTGACCCAAGGACGCTAGCAAGGCAAGTAATGGGTATTTATGAGAAAAACATTCTATAATCAACGATATGGGAAAGACGGTTTATTTGGGTATGATTGGTGACATCATGCACCCAGGTTTAATTAACATCATCACAGAGGGAGCCAAGTATGGCGACGTGATGATTGGCTTGTTCACAGACAGGGCGATTGCTACACATAAGCGCCTTCCGTATCTCACCTATGACCAGCGCAAAGCGGTGATAGAGAAGATTGTTGGTGTGAAGACCATCGTTCCTCAGGAGGAATGGAGTTATGTGGAAAATCTAAAGCGATATAAGCCAGACTATATTATACATGGTGACGACTGGCTGTATGGTCCAGACAAATACATCCGTGATGAAGTATTCAAAGTGATGGAGGCTCAGGGGGGCAAGGTGATAGAGATTCCTTATACAAAAGGGATTTCTGCCACAGGATTGAAAGAGGCTATTGATTCTTTGGGTGTAACCCCCCAAGCTCGTCTTTCATCACTACGACGATTGATTTCAGCCAAACCCATCGTACGCATATTGGAATCGCACAATGGTTTGACGGGTCTGATTGCAGAACACACATCAATGGAGGTCAATGGTCAGCACCGAGAATTTGACGGCATGTGGGCATCTTCATTGACAGACTCCACTTCCAAGGGTAAGCCTGATATTGAAGCCGTTGACTTGACCACTCGCCTGCATGATTTGAATGACACACTGGAAGTGACCACTAAACCCGTCATTTACGATGGTGATACGGGTGGCAAGGTGGAACATTTCGTGTTTACAGTCCGCACACTGGAGCGTTTGGGAATTTCTGCGGTCATCATTGAAGACAAAGTGGGACTGAAACAAAACTCACTGTTCGGAACAGATGCCGTGCAGACTCAAGACACCATTGAAGGGTTCTGCAACAAAATCAAGACTGGTAAGGACGCACAAATCACGCGCGATTTTATGATTATCTCGCGTTGTGAGAGCCTCATTGCTGGCAAATCTGTGGATGACGCTCTGGAACGCTGTCATGCCTATGTGGCAGCTGGGGCTGACGGTGTGATGATTCACTCCAAGAATAAGGATGGAATGGATATCAAGGAGTTCTGTCAGCGATTCCGCGAGAAGGATGACCACACCCCTATTGTAGCTGTTCCCACCACATACAACCAGTTTACGGAAGAGGAACTGGCGGAATGGGGTATCAATGTGGTCATCTACGCCAATCATATGTTACGCAGTGCTTATCCCGCAATGGTGAAATGTGCAGAACGCATTCTTGAGACCTCCCGTAGTTTAGAGGCATCAGAAGAATACTGCATGCCTATCAAGCAAATCCTGAATCTGATTCCAGGAACAAAAAAAATCTAAAGGTAATTGATGAATCGCTGTTGAAAAGAAGGAAAAATGATAAGACCACAATTCTTGTACGACACGCTGGCCAACTATGGCATTGATTTTTATGCTGGCGTTCCCGATTCTCTCTTGAAGAATCTCTGTGCATACATTACAGACCATGCTGATGCTGCCCACAACATCATTGCTGCCAATGAAGGTGGTGCCATGGGTTTGGCAGCAGGACACTATCTGGCGACAGGACAGATTCCCGTTGTCTATATGCAGAACTCTGGTCAAGGTAACATCATCAACCCATTGGCTTCTCTGACAGATCCAGATGTATATAACATCCCTGTCCTATTAGTGATTGGTTGGCGTGGTAAACCTGGTGTGCACGATGAGCCTCAGCATGTGAAGCAAGGAAAAGTGACCACTGGGTTGCTCAATGTCATGGGCATCGACTACACCGTTCTCTCTAAAGAGGAGGAGAAGGCAGAGGTGCAAATCAAAAAAGCTATCGCCTATATGCAGAACACTAAGCAGTGTTATGCCTTAGTGATTGAGAAAGACACATTCGAAACCTATACCCTTCAGAATGTAGAAAAGAATGAGCTTTCGATGTCACGTGAGGGGGCAATCCAAACTGTAGCTGCTGCACTGGGCGAAAAAGACGCCATTGTTTCTACTACAGGCATGATTAGTCGTGAACTCTTTGAATATCGTACATCCATGAACCAAAGCCATAAGCGTGACTTCCTTACGGTAGGATCCATGGGTCACGCCTCCCAAATCGCTTTAGGAATAGCCCTTGAGAAAAAGGACCGTAAGGTTTGGTGCTTTGACGGCGATGGTGCCAGCATCATGCACATGGGTAGCATGGCAATTGTAGCAAACAAAGCTCCTAAGAATTACGTTCACGTGGTTTTCAACAATGGTGCACATGACTCTGTAGGTGGTCAGCCAACAGTTGGCTTGAAAATAGACTTGCCTGCTGTGGCAAAAGCGGTTGGCTATAAGTCCGTTTATAGCGTGTCATCCAAGGAAGAACTGCAGGAACAATTATCCCATTTAGGGGAGGCTCCTGTCTTTTTGGAAGTGAAGGTGAAGAAAGGAAATCGTAAGGATTTAGGAAGACCGACGACCACTCCTATCCAGAACAAGGAGGCGCTGATGACATTCCTACAAAAATAATCCAGAAATGATGAATGATAAAGATTGCTCGATTCATGGGCAGGGAGTAAAGACGGCAGTCATTATGGCAGCAGGCTTAGGCACTCGTTTCGGAAAGATGACGGAAACGATGCCTAAGGGCTTTGTGGAGTGCGGTAATATTTCAATGGTGAAGCGAAGCATTCAGACACTCCTTCTCTGTGGCATTCAGCGTATCATCATTGGCACAGGATATCTAAAAGAGAAATATGAAGCATTAAAGGAGGTGTATCCACAGATTGAATGCGTGTTCTCTCCACGTTATGCCGAGACCAACAGTATGTACACCTTGTGGAACTGCCGCGAAGTGATTGGCGATGACGACTTTCTACTGTTGGAAAGTGACTTGGTGTTCGAAAAGAAAGCCATCACGTCGCTGTTGGAATGCCCAGAGCCAGACATCATGCTCATCACACCTGTGACGAAATTCCAGGACCAATACTATGTGGAGTACGGAGAGGGTAACAGGCTCACTCGTTGTTCTACAATAGAGACAGAGCTGGATGCCAAAGGTGAATTGGTGGGCATTCATAAGCTTTCCAACAAGTTCTATCGTGCCATGTGTGAGGACTATGCCCGGAAAGTGGAAGACAAGCCAAAACTGGGCTATGAGTATGAGTTGCTCACGATGTCACAGGAAATCATGAAGGTGTATGTGCTCCGTGTGGAGGGCCTGAAGTGGTACGAGATTGACGATGTGGACGACCTCAACTACGCCGAACAGCACATCCTCCCCTATCTATAAATTCCCATTATCCCCATTCAACACATCCTATAAAAATCATGGAAAAAATCAAGAGAAACGTATTGCTGAACCCTGGTCCAGCAACCACAACCGATACAGTGAAGTATGCACAGGTGGTGCCAGACATTTGTCCGAGAGAGAAAGAATTTGCAGGGTTGATGAAAGGGCTACGTTCCGACCTGCTGAAAGTGGTGCATGCTCCTGAGGACGAATACACCGCCGTACTCTTCTGTGGGTCAGGCACCATCAATATCGATATCTGCATCAATTCACTTGTCCCTGAAGGCAAGAAGATTCTGGTGGTGAACAACGGAGCCTACAACTCCCGTGCCGTTGAGGTGTGCCAGATGTATCACATTCCACACATCGACCTGAAGTCGAGTGTCTTTGAACAACCCAATCTGGCGGATGTGGAACGCACCTTGCAAAAGAACCCTGACGTGGCAGTTGTATATTGCTGCCATCATGAGACAGGTACTGGCGTTCTGAATCCCATTCGCGAAATCGGTGCGTTAGCCCATCAATATGGGGCTATCTTCATCAGCGACACGACTTCCACGCTCGGCATGATTCCGTTGGATGTGGTGAAAGACAATGTGGACTTCTGTATGGCTTCTGCCCAGAAGGGACTGATGGCCATGTCGGGTCTTTCTTTCATCATTGGTCGTAAGTCCATTGTTGAAGCTTCGAAGAACTACCCCACCCGTTCCTATTATTGCAACCTGTATCTGCAATACGAATACTTTGAAAAGACGGGGGAGATGCACTTCACACCACCCGTGCAAACCATCTATGCCACCATTCAGGCACTCAAAGAGTACTTCGCCGAGGGTGAGGAAGCCAAGTTTGCCCGCCACCATACCGTTTATAAGGCGATTCGACAAGGGGTGGCAGAATTAGGACTTCAAACGGTGATTGACCCGAAGATTGAATCAGGACTTGTGGTGTCGGTGCTTTATCCTGAAGACCCCAACTGGGATTTCGAAAAGGTGCACGATTACTGCTATGAGCGTGGATTCACCATCTATCCAGGCAAGATTTCAACCACCAACACCTTCCGCCTTTGTGCATTGGGTGCCATCACTCCAAAAGATATCGAAGACTTCTTCGTCGTGCTGAAGGAAGCCCTAGTTCAGTTTGGGATTCAAGTGAGAGGCAAGAAGTAAGAGATAAGGAAAATAGGGTTATCGTTAAGGTTCATAATGGCAGCATACGACATACGTCCACTTCAATTGCACATCCTTGGCAACCTCATGGCACTCGACCAGGTGTGCCGTGAGCATCAGCTTCGCTACTTTATTGTGGCGGGAACCATGCTCGGAGCTGTGCGCCACAAGGGCTTTATTCCATGGGATGATGACCTTGACGTAGGAATGCCTCGCAAAGATTACGACCAATTAATGGCTCATGCAAAAGAATGGATTCCAGCCCCTTATGAAGTTGTTGCTTATGAGACTGACAGCACTTATCCATTACCTTTTGCAAAGATACAGGATGCCAGTACTACACTCATTGAGCGGATGCACCTGAAATATCTGGGTGGGGTTTATATCGATGTCTTTCCCCTCGATGGAATGACCTCCAATCCTATCAAGCGCCAATGGCATCTGATGCGTTATTTTTACTATAAGAGAATCATCTACTTTCTGTGTCGCGACCCATATAAACACGGACATGGGCCATCCTCATGGATTCCACTGCTTTGTCGAAAGTTCTACACACTGCCTGGTGTGCAGGGTGCCATGCAAAAATTACAGAAAGCCTACGATTACGACACTGCCGACCTCATCATTGATCATGACTTTGGGAAACGAGGCATCATGCCTCGTCATGTTTATGGTCAACCCACCCCAATCGAGTTTGAGGGAAAAACCGTCATGGGTGTCCAGCAGGCACATGAATATCTCACCCACCTTTACGGCGATTACATGGTGATTCCTCCTGGTGCCAAACAGAAGCAGCATAATTTCCATTTGCTCGACTTGAACACTCCGTATCAAGAAAACCAAACACTTCTCCACGTATGAATTCCATGCAGAACGATATCGCCATCCCTATCGGTCATTCACAAGACACGGTTTGCCATGAAAGTGTTGGGTGTGACATCACTGTGGTTTGTGCATGCAATGACAAGTATGCTCCCTTTTGTGGAACGATGATAACCTCGCTGTTCCATAACAACAAACGTCACCACATTGAGGTCTTCATCCTATCCAGTGATATGGGAAAGGAAAACCAGATGAAATTTGAGGAATTGGCACGGAGTTATGGGCAAACGATACACTTCACCTCCATGCGAAAACAAGACTTCGAGTTCCTTCCCATAGGAAAACGTTTTACAAACATTTCCCATGAAGCATATTTTCGCCTCAGGATGCCTTCTTTGTTAAAAGACCGTGATAAAGCCTTATACCTTGACTGCGACATGATTGTGCGTAAAGATATCGCCGAATTATGGAACACTCATCTCGACAACCATGCGATAGCAGCCATCCAAGACACGACACGCATGCAGAAGAGGTGTTTCCCACGACTTGGATATAACAGTGAAGAAGGATACTACAATAGTGGCATGGGAGTGTATAATCTTTCTTTTCTTCGCTCATTCAACTTTGAAGAGAAAGTTCAACAGTTTATCAAGACAAATCCCGAGAAAATCATCTTCCACGATCAAGACATCACGAATTGTGTATGTCATGGCCTATTCAAGGAAGTATCCCCAAAATGGAACCTTCTGGAAAGCTTCTTGGAGGAAAATCCCCCCGTCGTGGAATGGCAGAAAGAAGAATTACACAAATATCGCCAAGATCCAAGCATCATTCACTATGCATCCTTACGCAAACCTTGGTTTATAGAGTGCGTGCACCCCTATCAATCAGAATTCTGGAAATATGTGGCATTAAGTCCTTGGAACACATTGACCCCCACATATAAATATCATGGGTGGAAACGTTTCACAAAACACCACTTGAAAAGATTCATAAAAACCATCGTAGCCTCTAAGAAAATGAAATATTGGAACTCGTTAACGTTACAATAATTCATTCGAGGCATCCATCATGGGTTGTCTGAGTACACATGCCGCTCATACACCTTCGCCAGATAGTAGAACTTGCTGGTGGCAGAGAACACCGCCTTGATGAACCCTGCACGACCCTCCAGGCATGCTCCCTCGAAGAAATAATATTTGATGAAACGCCACATCGGGGAGAAAATCATCTTCAGGAGCGACGCATCCTTCTGGTTTCGCTTCACCAAGTCATTCTCCGTATACTCGTTCATCTTTGCAATCTGCCCCTTCACACTGATGCCAGCATGCACCAACGCATACTTCGGGTCTTTCGGCATCTGCCCCACCGTGCCGTCAATCACTGGCACAGAGTGGATGGTGGGTGGCCACGTCGCCTTCTTATGATTCATGAAACGGAGTTGTGAATCAGGATAGGAAGCCTTGATCCACTTACCCAAGAAGAGGTTCTTGCGATGGATGTACAACGCATCGTGGTCAGGATGCTCAACATAGTCATACAGATAATCCTTCAGCTCAGGCGTCACAAACTCATCGGCATCCACCACCAACACCCATTCATGACTTGCCGAATGAATGGCAAAATCACGTCCCGGTTCGCAGATATTGTAGTCACCCTTCGGAAAAGTCACCACCTTGCAACCAAATGCCCTTGCAATCTCCACCGTGTCGTCCGTGCTCTCCATGTCACAAACGACAATCTCATCAAAATCCCTCACGGCAGCCAGCACCTGCTTCAGGTACTTACGGGCATTGTAGGTTTGTATGACAACAGATATGGGCATACCTCTTTATATATAATAGATGTGTAACGATGCCACAAAGGTAGGTCTTTTTTTATAGGTGACCAAATAATTGCCTCATTTTTCTATCAGCGCCAAACAAACTGATGAGGATTTTCTTGTTCGGTTTAGGGAAATTCCTACCATTCTGTTCTCCAGTTTCACCTAACTTTGCCCCGCCTTTCGAAAAAAGAAAGGCAATTCATCTCAATAAACAATTACAATTTTATGAACACATCAATGACAAATCGCAATTGGCAACCCTTTGGGGATGCTTGGGAAAGATGCAACACGCATTAGCGTTGTAGTCACCCTTTGTATGTTGCGCTTTTGCCATTGCCCAAACTGCCTCTGTGGCAGGGAGGACAGCCAGCGATGTGTTCTTTGACATTCTGTTACAGCCACTCGTTTCTTGTGCTTTGAACTGACGTGACTTCTTTCTTCGGGAAGAAGATCACCTACTGTAGGTGTATCAAAACTTGTCAAACTTAAATTCAAAATTGTTTATTGTTATGAATTATCTCATCAAAGTTGAAAATCTCAAGAATGGAGATGAAGCCATCATCAAGGCTTCTGCTCGCGCATGCGTGGAAACGCTCAGCCCTAAAATCAAGGTGGCACTCGACCTCCCCTACGTGGATCATGCATGCCATCGCTTTGTGGCACGAGGAGTGACCTATGTGGTGGAGGAGCACATGATTTCCGAACCTGAAATCATCTGGGAGAACGACAGGAATCCTGGTCGCTACCGTTGCAGCGACAGAATCTCCATCGAACGCGTCTTCACCACTCTTGGTTCCAGCATCAAGTACTACCAAGACACTGGCTTCATGGGAGAGTACAACATCCGCTGCACGTTCCTGCAACGGGTTGCCTGACTAACGTAGTTGGGTGAAGAACGTGGGGGCATCATCCAGTTCTATCACCTCCAAGTCCTTAATTTCTTTGCCGTCAATCGTGAAACGCACCAATGTCCTGACCGGTTGGAAGCCCGACCTTCCAGCTGCGCCAGGATTGATGTGGAGCAGATGAAGATGGAAATCATTCTCCACCTTCAGCAGATGGGAGTGTCCCGAGATGAAGAGTTGGGGAGGGTCTGCATAGATGGCTTTTCGGATACTGGTATCATACTTTCCCGGATAGCCACCGATATGTTTCATCAGCACATTCACCTCCTCACACTTCCATCTGTACACCTCTTGAAATCTCAAGCGCATGTCACAATTGTCAATGTTACCATACACCGCACGCAAGGGGGCAATTTTCTCCAGTTTGTCTGCCACCTCCATGCTGCCGATGTCACCAGCATGCCAAATTTCGTCACACTCCTTGAAATATTTTTCGTAACGTTCGTCCCACCACCCATGTGTGTCGGAAAGCAATCCAATTCTACGCATTCAAATTTTTTTTATTTTTTTCTTTATTTTTTCTTTCTTCTTTCTATCCCTCAAGAGAGGTATCCCTACCATCTTATCATCTATCAATCAATAAGTTGCAAAAGGTTTAATTCCATATCCCTATATCTGTTATAGGAAAACCCCTACTGTTTGGGGATTTTCAGTTTGAAACCCATGGCAAAACACCGTAAC
>CACXKA010000002.1 GCA_902768125.1 uncultured Bacteroidales bacterium
TTCGACTTATTTCTCTTGATTGAATTCTTCCTGTCTCACCAACTCCTGCACAGGCACTTCAAGCGCATTTGCGATTGCAATGAGAGCTTCAAGGCTGGGCTGGGTGGTATTGGTGACCCACTTGGACACTGTAGCAGGATCCTTGCCGAGTTTGTCGGACAGCCACTTATTGTTCAGGTCGCGTTCTGCGAGAACCACTCTTATACGATTTAACTTTGCCATGATAGATTTCTGTTGTTTGACGGCAAAGTTACAAAAATTAATCGAGACAAATGCTGATATGCTCAAAAAACTCTATAAATAAGCCAAAATTTGATTAATAGGCCAATCTTTTGATGAATTAATGACAAAATTCATGCCTGTATTATATATAATGTGTATTTGAAATATCATTTGAAATGGTTGACGACCATTTGATATTCTTAGTGACAATCCCCATTCATTATGGAAGCAATGAAAGTTCGGAGATAAGTTCGGAGATAAGTTCGGGAACAAACGCAAAGAGTTCGGAAACAGGTTCGGGAACATCTATACAACAAGGAACAAGCGAAAAACATATAGAATTCGATTTAAGTACAAAAATTTCGAGAAGTTAGCAAAATTCGCATTTAAAAATGGGTTGAATATCGATTTGAACATTTTCTCTTAGCATCACAAAAGGTTGCTAAAGAAAGTGTATGATTCTTACCATTTTTGCCACATCAAACTATTATTTCGGTTGATAAATGTTAAAAATGACAGCAACAAAGCAAATAATCTCCTCAAAACCATTGTTGATTCAACTTTAATCGCTAATTTTGCAGCAATCCTACAAAATCAGGCGTGTAATGATACTAAAAATTGAATTTGAGAATTTCTTTTCTATTAGAGATAGAATAAGAATCGACTTCAGAGCAGGAAACATCAATACGGCTCTTGCTCGGGAGTTAAGCCATAATGTGATGGAGTGGAACGGTGTGCCAGTACTTAAAACCATTGGACTCTTTGGTCCCAACGCTTCTGGCAAATCGAATATTCTGAAAGCCATTACTTTTTGCTGTAGAATGATTTTGGAGTCACACCTCTACAACGAAGGTGCGACATTCAATTTCGAGCCTTTCAAATTTGATGGTTGGCAAGATAAATCAAGTAAGTTCTTGATTGATTTTGTGTGCGATGACGTGGAATACGAATACGCTTTTGAATTAACTCGTGAACGTATTATCAGCGAAAGTCTATATCATTACCCAGTTGGCAGACGTGCAAAGATATTTGTTCGTGATGCAGAAGGAAAATACAGCTTTGGTACTGGCGTTATGGCTAAGCCTTCGGATGTGGTTACAAACACCAGTGAGAAGAACCTTTTCCTAAGTCGTGCCAGCTCGATGAACAGGGAAATTGCCCAAAAGCTTTATCGTTATTTCATGAATCAATTCTTGCTTGGACTTGTGAATGTGAATGACATGATGGTGTTGGATAGTTTCAATGCTTACAAGAAGGTGATACTCAAAGCACTTGAAATATGCGATACAGATATTACTGACATCGAGGCAAGGAAAGAGCCGGCTCCTGTGGTTGTTCCTGGACAAACGGAACTATCATACAAGTTGGTGGATGTGCTTCGCTTCAAGACGTTCCATCGCAACCAAAAGGACATCATGTTCGACATGGACATGGAAGAATCTAATGGTACAAGAAAATTGTTCCAGATTCTTATACGTCTTTTGGATGTGGTAAAGAATAAGAAGAGCATTATGATGGACGAGTTTGACATGGGATTGCACACTCGTCTAGCTGATTTCATTCTCGACTTGATTCATGCCTCTGAGAGCAGTCAGTTATTGTTCACGTCCCACAACACGAACCTTATCGATGTCAAACGACTGAGACGTGACCAGATTGTTTTTGTCAACAAGTCGGAGCAAGGTGCAACGGAAGTATATTCATTATATGACTTCAAGGATTTTCGTGAAAATATGGATGCCGAAAAGGGATATATACAAGGACGCTTTGATGCTGTGCCTTATGTTGATTCATCGGTATCAAGTATCAAACAATTATTGGAAGATTGATTATGGCAAGCAAAAGAGAACCATCTCCATCCCTGCGGATGCGAAAGATCGCTCTCGTCATTTGCGAGGGCGAGACAGAGGTTTGCTATATCAATCTTTTGAAATCGTGGTATAAGTCACCCATCAGAATCATTTCGCACATGGAAGGCACAAAGATTACTCCGTCGTTGGTTGAGAAGCGTACAAAGGAACTCAAAATCTCACAATGGGATAAGGTGCACACATTCCTCATGTACGACATGGACGTGCAAGCCATCAATGAGAAATTGCAGAAATGTAACGCTGAAATGCTGCTTAGCAATCCTTGTTTTGAAATATGGTTTTTGCTTCATGCCAAAGACCAAAAGGCTGCCATTGAAACAGACGCCCTCATCAAGGAATTGAAGAAGAGCGCTCCCGTGTGGAAGAATTATTCCAAGTCTGCCTTTACGGATACGCAAAAGGCATTCTTGAAGAACAACAAGGATGTTGCTGTTGCAAGAGCGAAAGACTTGTGTGAATTCCAGAATCCATCCACAGGTATTTATAAATTGATTGAGATGCTGAAAGAGGATGCGCATTAGTATTCTTCCATCAAGATTTTTTTTGCAAAAAATCAAGAATAGCAGACAATCATATCCTTTCAATAAGTTAGTATTCGGCAGATTGATATAATTATTCATCGTTATTATTGTTTTTAAGATGATCAATACAAGTTCGAAACGATATGCTCCTTTGGAGTTAAAACAAATATCACAAGTATTTGCATCTAAATATACTGGAGAAAATAAGGAACCAAATTATCTTACGGGAGAAGATTTGGTAGACCTCTTCAATTGTTTAGGGTTCAAAGACGATTATATTTATGAAAATGGTGGCATTATTGCAGATGACTTTGAAAACCGTCCCTCCAGAGCGCAATATACACTTGCCCGTTTAAGGAAGCTAAATGATGAAGGACGTTTAAGTGAAGCAATGCTGACTTTTATCAACTCGGTAAAAGATAAAGAGAAAGCCACGCGTGATTTATCTCCATATATAGGAGAGATGCCAACAAAAGCGTCAAACAACAAGGAGTATCCAAAAAATGATGGACTCTCTATGTCAGAGATTTCAAACGAACTCAAATTCTCAAAAGAGTCAATATTCGACAATGTACCAGATAATCATCCTATAGTATTTATTAGCTACTCATGGGATGATGAAAGTCATAGAGCATGGGTAAAAAAGTTTGCAAATGAGTTAGTGGAAAATGGCATCTATGTTTTTTACGATGGGTATGCTCCTGATGGAACAAATATAGTTCAGTTCATGATTGATGGAATCAAACGCGCTGATAAAGTTCTAATTGTTGGCACTCCAATTTACAAAGAAAAGCTTGAACGAAATAATGGTGGTGCTAAGTTTGAAGACCAGATAATAAACGCTGCTATATATCACGATGCTGGTACTACAAAGTTTATTCCGTTATTACGAAGAGGTGCAGGGTTTGATGATTCATTCAGCGAACTTATTGAGAACAGAAAAGGTTATGATTTCCGTCTTGACGAAAACTTCAAAGTGGAATTTACCAGATTAGTCAAAACACTTTGGGGGGAACCGGAATCAAAAATGCCTCAACTGGGCGCAAAACCTTCTTTTTTTGAGGAGTCATGTGTGGAGCCTGATGCAATTAGTCCAACTCAAGAGTCATGGATAAAACTTCGTGAGTTCCGTTGCTTTTCAAATGAAGAAGCAGCAAATATTAGCAAACAAGTTGTTTCAGATATAGGTGATGGGAAACTGAAAAAACCAGAACAATTAGGAAATACAATAGCCATTTTGGCATTTATGATGGCTAATGATATAATTGAGAGAAATACTGAAACTATCGAACTGTTACTTGATGCTGTAAAGGAACTTGAAAATCATATCATCTCTAAGAATGATTTATATGATTATCATATTTCTTTGATGCAAGGAATCAATTACTTCTCGTCAGACAACGAGGTAATAGCGCAATTCTGTGAGGACTATAATAGTTATTATAAAGAAAAGTATTCTCAGGCAAAAGACAAAATGACACTTGCCCTAGAAGGACTTACGGATGAGATAGCAGAGGATTTGAATCGTTTGGATACTGAAGCATGGCCTGACCACTCCATTAGTTATGACATGGGGCCAGTTTTCCAGTATTGTGATGCAAACGCAGTGGTTCAAGCATTGGTTAACTTGTCAAATGCGGGTCGAACTTCAGTATCTAGTTTTATAATATCCCATTACAAATTAGCATATTATATTCAGGGAGAAAAAGATTACTGCTTTAAAGAAGATGTGCCAGTATTGGAAGAAGTAATCAAGGGATTGGAGTCACGTTTGACAGGATTAAAAGGGAATGATAAGTTTTCAACATCTTCCTTGATTGACAGAATGAAACAGGCAGTTCTTCGCTGTAAAGGAAATAGAAATAGCTTTATAAAATGATAATCCACTATAGCATAGAAGCATGTGCTAAGCCTATCACAAGTGCCACACCTGTCTTGCATAGTCAATCCAAATCAAAAAAATGTGGCAAGTTTATGATTTTTTCTGTGTTTTCTTTTGGTTGTTTAGGGAGAAATTTATACCTTTGTGGTGATTTTGTAACATGTTGATTATCAATGGTTATTTCCGTTTTTGCGACATGTGCGCAACATCCGGTGCTAACGCATTGATAGTCAGTTAAAGTCGTTTTCGAGGAGGTCAAGTAACGATTAGTAATCATATAGTATGGAAAAGCGTATCAATCTCGGTTGGTACGCTTTTTTCATCTTCGATTTTTCCCGTTTCGTTTCTTATTCCCTAAAAAAGTTTGTATCTTTGCGGCATGAAAGCGGAACAAAACGAACGAAGTGTGCTCCATCCCGTCATGTTGGCAGGAACGGGTAGCGATGTGGGCAAGAGTGTCATTGCGGCAGCCTTGTGCCGTATCTTCAAGCAGGACGGCTACCACCCAGCTCCCTTCAAGGCGCAGAATATGGCCCTGAACAGCTATGCCACCCCAGAGGGTTTGGAGATAGGGCGTGCTCAAGCAGTACAGGCAGAAGCAGCGGGCATCCCTTGTCACACAGACATGAATCCGCTGTTGCTGAAACCTCAGAGTGACCACACTTCCCAAGTGGTGCTGAACGGAAAGCCTATCGGCAATAAGGATGCGTATGATTATTGGCGAAGAGGTGAATCTGAGATTGATTTCCGTAAGGAGGTGTGTGCCGCTTTCGACCGTTTGGCTGCCCGATATAATCCGATTGTGATGGAGGGTGCTGGTAGTATCTCAGAAATCAATCTTCGTCATACGGATTTGGTGAACTTGCCGATGGCTCGTCATGCTGGAGCCGATGTAATTTTGGTGGGTGATATCGATAGGGGAGGCGTGTTTGCTTCCGTCTATGGCAGCATCATGTTGCAGACACCAGAAGACAGGAAACTCATCAAGGGCGTCATCATCAATAAGTTTCGTGGCGATATGCGGCTCTTTGAGGAGGGAAAGCGGATGTTGGAGGAGATTTGTGGGGTGCCCGTCTTGGGTGTAGTGCCTTATTACAAAGACATCTATATTGAGGAAGAGGATTCCGTAAGTCTTGAGAAGAAACAACGGGAGTTGGCTGAAGGGAAGGTGAACATTGCGGTGGTGTTATTACGCCATATTAGTAACTTTACAGACTTCGATACGTTGGAGCGTGACCCTCGCGTCAATCTCTTCTATACCAACAATACCAGCGATATTAATCGTGCCGACATCATTATCTTGCCAGGTACGAAGTCCACCTTGGATGACCTTCTGGAACTACGACGAAATGGTTGTGCGCAGGCAATCATCCGTGCTCATCGTGAGGGGAAGATGGTGGTGGGAATCTGTGGCGGCTATCAGATGTTGGGACAGACAGTCAGCGACCCAGATGGCATCGAGGGCAGTATTGCCCATCTTCCAGGTCTTGGTTTGTTACCGATTCATACGACCATCACAGCAGAGAAGACCACCCGACAAATCACCTTCCAATTCGATGGAAAGGAGTGCAGCGGCTACGAGATACATCAAGGTGTCAGCGATACGGAAGAAATGGTGATGCTAACCGACCATTGCATCGGCACCTATATCCACGGATTCCTTGACAATGCTCCTGTGATTGATTTCCTTCTCAAGGATCAAGCCAAAGACGAGGTTTCTGTGCAAAACTATGCTGATTTTAAGGAACAGCAGTATGATTTGTTGGCTGACCACGTGCGACGTTACGTGGATATCCCCCAACTCTACAAAATACTTCAAGGCGATGATTGACGGACACGGTGACGATGCATATAAATACGAGGGTATTAAGAGTGATTTCTCTTCCAATATCTGTCCGCATGTCTCCCATCAGGAATTGATGGACTTCTTGGCGTCATCCTCTGATATTATTGACCACTATCCAGAGCCAGAACCTTCGTCATTGGAGAAGATGATAGCCGAACGACATGACTTGAAACCCAATCAAGTGATTGTGACAAGTGGTGCGACGGAAGCCATCTACCTTATCGCACAGACATTCCGACAGAAGGTGGTGATCCCTCAACCCACCTTTAGCGAATATGGTGATGCTTGCCAATTATTTCCTCGCAGGGCTGATGTTGTTTCAATCGAATCTGGCAACAATAAATCGGGAGAAATGCTTTGGCTTTGCAATCCCAACAATCCTACAGGAGAGGTGTATGACCAATTGTATATCGACCGTATGATGGCGGAATACGAGATGGTGGTGATTGATCAGTCGTACGAAAACTACACCCATGCTCATGTGATGAATCCTCGTTGGGGAGCACGTACCCCTTATTCGATACAAATCCATTCGATGACCAAGAATTATGGTGTGCCGGGATTGCGATTGGGATATATCACGGCTCATGAAAGCCTTACGAACAAAATTCGGAAGTGTATTCGTCCGTGGAGTGTTTCTTCGCTTGCCATAGAGGCAGGCAAATATCTACTACAACATGATGAGTTGCTGTGCAAGCCAGACCTTGTTGAAGCGCAACGCCTTGCAAACATGCTGAGGGATATCTGGGGAATCTTCGTGAAGCCCAGTCAGACGAATTTCATGCTCTGCCAAATCGTGAACCATTCAGCTGCCGAATTGAAAGACTATCTCATTACGGAGCACGGAATGCTTATCCGTGATGCTTCCAATTTCGAAGGACTCACGCCTCACCACTTCCGTATTGCCGCACAATTACCCGCAGAAAACGATGCGTTGGTGGAAGCAATTAAAACTTTTATGAAGAAGCAACATGAGTGATGCGCTGATATACATATTACCTCTACTCATCGGTTGGTTGCTTGACCTTCTGTTGGGCGATCCCTCATGGTTGCCACATCCCGTTGTGGGATTCGGCAAGATGATTTCCTTTGGTGAGAAACGGCTCAATAAGGGTAGTCGTCGGATGCTGAAAGGTGCCTTGATGGCAATCTTTCTCATCGGTTTTGTCTTTGCGATCACTTGGTTCATTTGTTATCCTCTTACTTCTTACTTCAAACTTTTTACCTCCATACTGATCTTCTTTTGTCTCGCAGGGACAACGTTGATTCGAGAGGTGAGGGAAGTGTTTCGTGCTGTAGATCGTTCGTTGGAGGAAGGAAGAAAACAAGTGGCACGCATTGTGGGACGAGACACCTCAGAACTTTCTGCACAGGAGATTCGTACGGCAGCCCTCGAGACTCTCGCTGAGAATCTGAGCGATGGAGTGATAGCACCTTTGTTCTGGTTGGCAGTAGGAGGTGTTCCTGCCATGATGGCATACAAAATGGTGAACACACTTGACTCGATGATTGGCTATCGCACAGAACGCTACAAGGACTTTGGATGCTGGGCGGCTCGAATAGATGATATTGCAAATTTTATTCCTGCCCGTCTGACTGCTCTGTTGATGGTGCTGGCAGCAGGAAAACCACAACTTGTTGGCTTTGTGTGGAGAAATGGTCGCAAGCATGCCTCTCCCAACAGTGGCTATCCTGAGGCTGCTTTGGCTGGTGTCCTTGACTGCCGTTTTGGTGGTCCTCATTACTATTTCGGAGAATTGTTTGATAAACCCTATATTGGTGAGAATGCTTGCGAATTGACCACAGCCGACATGCAGAAGGCAGTGCGCATCAACCGTATTGCAGAGATTCTAGCCATTGTCATTATAATTGTCATTTACTGCCTATGAAAAAAGTGATATTGATAACAGGCGGCGCCCGCTCTGGCAAGAGCCGATATGCCGAGGAACTGGCTTTGTCGCTGAGCAAGAACCCTGTCTATGTGGCTACGGCTCACGTTTGGGATGAGGAGTTTCGTGAACGGGTGAAGAAGCATCAGGAACGACGCGGCTCGGAGTGGACGAATATCGAAGAAGAAAAACAACTGAGCAAGCACGACCTCACAGGACGAGTTGCTGTCATCGATTGTATCACGCTTTGGTGCACCAACGTGTTTTATGAATTGCAGGAGGTGGAACCCTCGTTGGAGGTATTGAAAGCTGAGTTCAACAAGTTTATTGCTCAGGATGCCACCTTGATTTTTGTGACCAACGAGATTGGAATGGGTGGTGTGAGCGAGAATGCCGTGCAGCGGAAGTTTACAGATTTGCAAGGATGGATGAACCAATATGTTGCCAGCAAGGCAGATGAAGTGGTGTTGATGGTGAGTGGCATCCCAGTTAAGGTTAAAGGCGAATGATTAACATGAGAAATTTTAAGATAGAGAAACCGAACGATGGTATGCGTCCTGCAATTCAGGACAAGATTGATAACCTGAACAAACCGAAAGGCTCGTTGGGTGTGTTGGAAGAATTGGCGATGCAGGTGTGTCTGGTTCAGCAGACGCTTACTCCTTCATTGGCTCATCCCTGCCATCTGTTGTTGGGTGGTGATCACGGCATTGAACGTGAAGAGGTTAGCGTGTCACCTCGTGAAGTCACTTGGCAACAAATGATTAACTTTACGAAAGGGGGCGGTGGTGTCAATATGTTCTGCCGTCAGCATGGTTTTAAACTGCGTATTGTTGATGTGGGCGTTGATTATGATCTCTCCCAAGTGCCTGGTATCATTGACCGTAAAATCGCGAGAGGCACGAAAAACTTTCTATACGAGCCTGCAATGTCAGAAGAGGAATTCGACAAGGCGATTGAGATTGGTGCTTCGTTAGTGGATGACTGCATTGCTGATGGTTGCAAGGTTCTCTGTATTGGAGAGATGGGAATTTCCAACACCTCGCCTTCAAGCATTTGGATGAGTCTCTTTTGTGACATTCCTCTTGATGAGTGTATAGGTGCTGGTGCAGGTCTCGATACTCCTGGAATACGACACAAGAAGGAAGTGCTTTCTCAGGCAGTGGCAAACTCTAAACTCTCCACTCTAAACTCTCCACTTTCCATTCTCCGCTATTTCGGCGGTTTTGAGATGATTACAGCTGTTGGCGCGATGTTACGAGCTGCTGAGCAACACCTGATTGTATTAATTGATGGTTTTATCATGACAGCTTGTGCCCTCGCTGCTTGCCGACTCTATCCTGATGCACAGGACTATATGATATTCGGACATAGTGGTGACGAGAGTGGACATCGACGGATGTTGGATGCTATGCACGCCAAGCCCTTGCTCTCTTTGGGACTTCGTTTGGGCGAAGGTACGGGTGCATTGTGTGCTTTCCCCATCGTGGATTCGGCAGTGCGAATGATCAACGAAATGAATAACTTCGACAATGGAAACATCACAAAATACTTCTAAAATTCCCGAGCAAGGCTCGTCTACCCGTAGCCGTTGGTATGACCGCCTTTGGGCATCATTCATCTTTTTTACTCGTCTGCCTTTCTGGCGAATCTACCAACCGCCCAAAGAGGCTTATCAGGGTGTCGTGGAGTTCTGGCCTTTGGCTGGTTGGCTCACAGCTGGGGTGATGGCTGGAGTGCTTTATGGTTCTTCGCTGGTGTTCAGTTATGAGATTGCCATCGTGCTTGCTATGGTCAGTCGTCTGCTACTGACTGGAGCATTGCATGAAGATGGCTTGGCGGATTTCTTCGATGGGTTTGGAGGAGGTGGTCAAGACCGTCAACGTATCCTCAATATCATGAAGGATTCCCACATTGGCACCTATGGTGTATTGGCACTCATTGTCTATATGCTGACATTGTGGTTCGCCCTCCATTCATTGACACCCATCAATGCCACATTGACCATTTTGGCTGTTGATCCCTTTGCGAAAATGTTGAGCGCCCAAGTGATACAGATGATGCCATATGCCCGAACGGAAGAGACTGCCAAGAATAAAACCGTCTATCGCAAGTCTCCTGTTGCTGCCAGCATCGGTCTTGCTTTCCAGGGATTGCTCCCAATAGGCTTGTATCTTTGGTGGATGCAAGAACGTGTTGGCTGGCTCTTGCTCATCTTCATTCCACTTCTCGTGATGAGTCTCCTTAGTTTCTTTATTTGGAAACGATTGCGTGGTTATACAGGCGATTGCTGTGGTGCACTCTTCCTGTTAACCGAACTGAGTGCTTATCTCGTGGCATCTTTCTATCTCCAAACAGTATAAGGGAGTAGGGACTTATTTTTTGAGATAAAGGAAGTTGTTGTTGATAATGGTTTGAACGAGTTCGGCACCTCGGGTGTGGTATCCGTTGCTGTGGTCAACACCAACAAAATCCATGAGGATAATGCCTGTAGGTCCTGCAGGATGGTTCTGAAGATAATCGAGGATGGCTTTGTGGGTATGGGTGGCATTGTCACGATAGCCGTTGCTCAACGAAATTTTCCTGCCGAAGATGGATTCCACTTTTGAATAGGCAGAAGCAAAGTTGAACACCCACACAAGGCTTTTGGAATCAGTCAGGTTCATGTGTGTGCTGCTATCCAGCATCTGTTTGATGGCATTGACCTTGAGGTTCACGCCTCCTGTATGATGTGTGGCTGAATAATCCTGTACATACAGTTTGCCTGTTGCATTTTGGGTGCCTGTGATGATGCCTGCTGTTTGACGATGCCAGTTGAGGCTCCCTGTCCAGTTGTTGAATACTCCTCCGATGGGCGTGTTGCTGTAATGGTTTCGGCTGATGATGAGAATTTTTCCTCGCATGTCGCTGACCTTGAGGTCGTGCTTGTAGTTGACAAGGAAACGTTTGTATTTGTCTTGCCGAAGCAATGCTTGTATTCTGGTGTTGTAGACATCCTTCACCTTGTCACCATCGGCAGCATGCAAGAGATGGATGATGACAAACTCGGAAGGGTTGGCTTTGAGCGAATCGCACAGGAGTTGGAGTGCTTTGTCAAATCGCATCTTCGTAGGCATGATACCATGATTGGTGTTGATGTAGTTCTTGTACACACTGGGACGCAAGTCGAAAGCTCTGATGCCAATGTGCCATTGTTGGGCGATATCGATGTCTTGTGTACGAGCATAACGATTGCCAAAGATGCCTATCAATCCACTAAAACCATACCCTGTTGCTGCATCGTGTGCACCAGGAATGGAAAGGGTTGCCACATAAGCGTCATCGGGAAGTCTGCTCATCCAGTTTCCTGCATGGAGCGTAATGACATTGAAGAAGATGACGACTATGAGAATAAAGCTTTTCATCCTTACAAGAAACCGATAATGTCGCGAAGATGATGCACTTCATGAGTGACAGGTTCGGGAGCCGGATAGTCTGGGAAACGGTTGAAGTAGATGGTGTCGAGTCCTGCTTGTTTGGCTCCGAGAATGTCGGTGTTGAAATTGTCTCCAATCATGAGGGTGTTTTGGGGAGATGCACCTGATTGCTTGAAGGCATACTCGAAGAATTGTGCAGAGGGCTTGTTGGCACCAGCATCTTCGCTGAGGATGATGGTGGTGAAGTAATCGAAAAGCCCACAGGCATGGAGTTTCTTATATTGTACTTCATGAAATCCGTTGCTGCACATGTGCATACGGTATCCTTTCCCTCTGAGGTGATCCATCAACTCTTGTGCGCCATCCACCAATCCAGGTTTCGTCGAACAGAGTGAGAGGAATTTGTCACTCGCTTTTCGACAATAATCAACGGTCGGGTTAAGACCTTTTCCAAGACTTAGTGGATGACGGAAACGTTCCACAATGAGGTAATCACGCTCAATCTCTCCTTTGGCATATTGTGTCCAAAGGCGGATGTTTGTGTTCCAATAGTCGTCGTGGAACACTTTGGGATCATCGAAGTACTGATCCAGATGTAGGTACTCATACAACTCTCCCAAAGCAATAATGGCATTGCCGTGGGTGTCGTAGAGGGTGTCATCGAAGTCGATGAAAAGGTCGGTGTACTTCAAGAGTTATTTGTTTAAGAAGATGGCGTTGAAGCATTTGTCGGCTGCACCAGCATTGGCATTGATGTAACCTCCAGCTGCTTCACCTGCTTTTTGGAGTGCTTCAGGGTTGTTGATGAAGTTGTCCATCAAGGAAGCGAAAGAGGCATCGTCTTGGTATTCGAATGAACCACCACAAGCCTTGAGTGCCTGTGCCTCACGGAATTTCTCGTTGTTAGGTCCAAAGAGCACAGGGATGCCATACACGGCAGCCTCAGGCACATTGTGGATGCCCACACCAAATCCGCCTCCCACGAGTGCTACCTTGCCGTAGCGATAGATGGACGAAAGCTTGCCAAAGCAATTGATGATGAGGGCTTGCCCCTCTGTTTCAGTGGCTGGCATGACCTCTCCCTTTTCCAAATCTGTGTATCTGATGGACTTGAAACCATTGTCTTCCAGCAGCTTCTCGATGTCTTTCAGGTGCGTCTCGCTGATGACGTGAGGAGCGATGATGAGTTTCCAATCCTTATGCTGGGCAAAGTAGGGGATGTAGATTTCTTCGTCAGGTCCCCATGAAGAACCGGCGATGAAACATGGAGCATCACCAGCAAATTGCTCCACCAATGGAAGTGGGGCTGCTGCATCTTTAATGGCGATCACACGGTCAAGACGGGTGTCACCCACCACCGTCACTTTTGTGATGCCGTATTCAGCCAATAGTTCTTTGGAACTTTCGTTCTGCACAAACAGGTGGTCAAACTGTCTGAGTGGCTTGAGCGTCGGGTGTTTACCGAACATGTGCCACTTGAAGAAGTACTGGTCTGGACGGAAGATACTGCTCACACTATAGGTTTTGATGCCCTTGTAGCGACAAGTGATCAGATAGTTTGTCCAGAACTCGTATTTGATGAAGATAGCAATCTCTGGATGTGCCAGACGCAAGAAAGAGAATGCATTGCCTGGGGTGTCGAAGGGCAGGTAGCATACGAGGTCAGCCCCTTCGTAGTCCTTTCTCACTTCATAACCTGAGGGTGAGAAGAAGGTGAGCAGAATCTTGTATTCGGGACATTCTCTGTGCAGACGCTCCATGAGGGGACGTCCTTGTTCAAATTCGCCCAATGAAGCCGCATGGAACCACACCACACGGTCAGTCTTCTTGATGTGGCGGCGCAAGAGCAGGTAAGTCTGACTGATACCCACCACCATTTTCCTTGCTTTCTTGTGGAAAATGGAGGCAATCAGCATGCCCAATACATAGATATATATACCAATCGTGTACACAATAACAATTTACAATTGACGATTTACGATTTGACCATTTATCCTAACGTTTCGATGGCAAATTTCATTCTCTTCATCACCTCTTCCTTACCCAAGAAAGCAGAGAGTTCGTACATGTCGGGACCTTGTCCAGCGCCGACCAATGCCACACGCCAAGCGTTCCAAGGTTTGATGCCTGTCTCTTCTGTCCAAGGGTCGATGATGGCTTTTTGACCTTCCACGCTCCAGTCGTTGATGCCTTCCAGCACTTTCATCATCTGCAGCAGTTCATCCGCTGTCGTTTCTTTCCAATTCTTGCGGATAAACTTGTCGTTCTCCTTGTCAAACTCTGTCGGAGCCACAAAGAAAAACTTCGTGAGTGGCCACAAGTCGCTGGGGAAGGAGATATTGCGTTTCTTCTTATTGCCTTGTCCGTCCGTGTATTCGATGACTTTCAACTTCATCATTCTCACCACTTCTGCTTCCTGTTCTGTAGTGGCATCGATGCCATTCTCTTTCAGCACCTTGTCGAAGGCAGGACACCAATCCGTGTCTGGACGCTGGATGAGATATTGGTGGTTGAACCAAGCCGCTTTCACATAGTCGAACTTGGCACCATTCTTGGAACATTTCGAGAGGTCGAACAACTTCACCATTTCCTCCAAAGTCATCAACTCCTGGTCATTGCCAGGGTTCCAACCCAAGAGCGCCAAGAAATTCACCACCGCTTCAGGCAGATAGCCCTTTTCACGGTATCCTGAACTGATTTCGCCACTCTTGGGATCGTGCCATTCGAGTGGGAACACAGGGAAGCCCAGTTTGTCACCATCACGCTTGGAAAGCTTACCGTTGCCGATAGGCTTCAAGAGCAGTGGCAGGTGGGCAAAGCGTGGCATTGTGTCTGCCCATCCGAATGCTTCATACAACAGCACATGGAGTGGGGCAGAGGGCAACCATTCTTCACCACGAATCACGTGAGTGACTTCCATCAAGTGGTCGTCCACAATGTTTGCCAAATGGTAAGTGGGCAGTTCATCAGCACTCTTGTAGAGCACCTTGTCGTCAAGGATGCTGGAGTTTATCTTCACCTCGCCACGAATCAAATCATCCACCAGTACATCCCTTCCGGGTTCAATCTTGAAACGCACCACATACTGTTCGCCATTGGCAATCATGCGTTCCACTTCCTCTTTAGGCAGGGTGAGTGAGTTGCGCATCTGACCACGTGTCGAAGCATCATACTGGAAGTTTTCCACCTCCTCGCGCTTCTTGTTCAGTTCCTCTGGGGTGTCGAAGGCATAATAAGCCTTGCCGTTGTCGAGCAGCACCTGCACATATTTCTTATAGATGTCTCTGCGTTCGCTCTGACGGTAAGGACCATAATTGCCACCAAACGAAACTCCCTCGTCAAACTTGATGCCCAGCCAGTTGAATGCCTCAATGATGTATTCTTCGGCACCAGGCACAAAACGGGTTGAATCCGTATCTTCGATGCGGAAAATCAAGTCACCGCCATGCTGTTTGGCAAAGAGGTAATTATAGAGAGCAGTGCGCACACCGCCAATATGAAGAGGTCCCGTGGGACTTGGTGCGAAGCGCACCCTAACCTTTCTTTCTACCATAGATGTTTTTCTGATTTGGGTGCAAAGGTACGAAAAAGTTTAGAGTTTAGAGTTTAGAGTTTAGAGTTTTTTGCGATTCGGGTTGTTTTTTTGCAACTCCTGCCTGCTAACTCCCAACTTTTTCTTACCTTTGCACGCTGAAAACAATACCTCTTTATATATGCAATTCAATTTCAAGAAAATTTTGCCCGATGTGTATTGCATCGCATTGTTTGCGGTTATCGCTTGGGTGTATTTTATGTCGCCAGTGAGCAAGGGTTATCGTCTGGAACAGCACGATAGTGGCGCGAATGACGGTATCAATGTGGAAATCAATGCGTATCGTGATGCGCACAATGGAGAGACCCCTCGTTGGACGACGAGCCTGTTTGGTGGTATGCCCACCTATCAGATTGCTCCGTCTTATGACTCTGTGAAGCCGATGATATTTGTGGAAAAAGCGTATCACTTGTGGTTCCCTGACTATGTGTGGTACATCTTCGTGTCGATGCTGGGTTTCTACATCTTGTTGAGAGCCTTTGACTTCCGTCAATGGATGGCAGCGTTGGGTGCTGTCGTGTGGGCATTCTCCAGCTATTTCTTCATCATCATCGCGGCAGGACACATCTGGAAAGTGATGGCATTGGCATATATTCCACCTACCATTGGAGGTATGGCGTTATGTTATAGGAAGAAATACTTGTTGGGCACGGTGGTGACGGCTCTCTTTGCCACGTTGCAGATTCAGGCAAACCACGTGCAAATGTCCTATTATTTCCTGACGGTCGAACTGCTGATGGTGATTGCCTACCTCATCATGGCAATCAAGGCGAAAGAATTGGCATCTTTTGGCAAAGCGACGGCAGGCATCGCTTTGGCGGCTGTGATTGCCATTGGTCTGAATGCCAGCATTCTTTATCATACTTACGAATACTCGAAAGACACCATGCGTGGCAAGAGTGAACTCGTGAAGCAAGGCAAGGCAGAAGACCAGACCGACAGCGGCTTGGAACGCAGCTACATCACGGCTTGGAGTTATGGCATCGACGAGAGTATGACCTTCCTCATTCCTGATGTGAAGGGTGGGGCAAGCATGCCGCTTTCGATGAACAAGACTGCCATGAAGAAGGCAGATGGGCAATTGGAGCAGATGGGCATTTATGGTGCTTTCACCCAGTATTGGGGTGAACAGCCAGGCACGAGCGGACCTGTCTATCTGGGTGCGTTGGTGTGCATGCTCTTTGTGATGGGACTCTTGGTGATTCCGAATAAAAAACCACTCAAGTGGGCGCTCATCGTGGCAGGCGTGTTGACGCTGTTGCTGAGTTGGGGACATAACTTCATGCCATTCACCGACTTCTTCATCGACCATGTGCCGATGTACTCCAAGTTCCGCACGGTGGCAAGTATCTTGGTGGTGGTGGAGTTTGTGGTGCCGTTCATTGCTTTGTGGGGTTTGAAGTTGTGGGTGGAGAATCCTCGACAGAAACCGCTCTATGCCGCTACGATCTTCACGGTCGTAATCTGTTTGATTTATGTGATGGCGCCAGGGCTTGGAAGTGATTGTCTCAGTTCCAGCGATAAGGATGCTGTCAATCAATATGTGGGTGCAGGTTATTTCGATGCAGCATTTGGTCAGGACATCCTTCGCAGCATTTCCGAAATGCGTGGTGCGATGGTGACTGCCGACGCTTGGCGCAGCATCCTGTTCATTTTGTTGGGTGCTGCAGCGATGTGGTGGTACACCAAGAAAAAGAAAGGTGAGACGAAGCCTGTGCAGGTGACCTTGCTGAGTGTGGCTTTGCTGGCAATCAGCTTGGTGGATATGTGGGGTGTGAACAAGCGTTACCTCCACGACGATATGTTTGTGGAGCCACAAGGTGTGGCACGTATTCAGAAGACCGATGCTGACCGATACATCATTGAGCAGAGTGGGGAAGGACGCGACTATCGTGTGCTGAACTTCACCGTTTCCACTTTCAACGACAACAACACGAGTGCGTTCTACAGTTCTGTGGGTGGTTATCATGCTGCCAAGTTGCGTCGTTATCAGGAACTCATCGAGGCACATATTGCTCCTGAGATGTCGAAGGTGTATGAAGCATTGCGTCAGGCTCCGATGGACACGATTGCCATGATGGAGCGTCAGACCCCTTATCCGATTTATGATCTCTCTGTCGTCAACACCGATTCACTCTTCCCAGTCATCAATATGCTCAACACCCGCTGGTTCATCTTGGGTGCTGGTGAGAAGGGTGAGGTGAAGATGCCTGTGGAGAACACCACTGCGATGGGCAATGCTTGGTTTGTGACCGACATCCAATGGGTAGCCAATGCCAATGAAGAACTGGATGCACTCGGACAAGTGAATCTTCGCAAGACCGCTGTGGTGGCGAAGGCAGATTTCGATTTCTTGAAAGCTGGTGGTGAGGGTACGGTCAAATTGACTGCTTACGAAGCCAACGAGGCGAAATATGAGATTGAATCCGACAAGGGCGGTTTGGTGGTCTTCTCTGAGGTGTATTACCCAGGTTGGACAGCCACCATTGACGGACAGCCTGCAGAAGTGGGGCGTGCCGATTATGTGCTGCGTGCCATCAACGTGCCTGCTGGTCATCATGAAGTGGTGTTCAAGTTCGACCCACAGAGCATTCACACCACCGAAACGATTGCCTACGTGGCATTGGGTGTGCTGATCTTGCTGGTTGTGACAGCCATTGTGTTGAATCTGAAAAAGAAAAAAGAATGATACTTTCCTTGTTGCAAAATGACATCGTGTGGGGCAATCCCACAGCGAATCAAGAGAAGATAGCCGAAATCCTTTGGGGACTCGACAAGAGCGATGTGTATGTGTTGCCAGAGATGTTCTCTACGGGCTTTGCCGTCAATCCAGAGGGCATCGCAGAGAAGGACGGTTGTTCCCTCGAGTGGATGAAGAAGATGGCAGCCGAGTTGAAGGGTGCCTTGTGTGGTAGTGTGGCTATTGAGGAGGATGGGCGTTTCTACAACCGCCTCTACTTTGTCAAGCCCAATGGTGAGGTGGCTTTCTACGACAAGCGTCACCTCTTCACCAATGCTGACGAGCATCTTCGTTACACTCGTGGAAATGAGCGTGTGGTGGTGGAGTTCCGAGGTTGCCGATTCCTCTTGCAAGTTTGCTACGACCTTCGTTTTCCCGTTTTTTCACGCAACAACGAGAAGATACCTTACGATTGTGCCATCTATGTGGCTTCATGGCCTACCTCACGCTTGGCGGTGTGGGATACATTGCTCCATGCACGTGCCATCGAGAACCAATGCTATGTGGCAGGCGTGAACCGCATCGGTGAAGACCAGAGTGGTCGCTACAGCGGAGGCACCCTGTTGGTTGACCACTATGGCAACACGCAGGCAGCCTGTCCGTTAGACGAGGATTCTGCCATCACGATTGAACTCGACTTGCAGAAACTCCGTGAGTTCAGACGTAAATTCCCTGTACTGAAAGACGCTGATTAAAGTTATTTGTGTGTCTTTCGGAATTCATCCAACTGCTTGAAGCAGTGTCTGTCGATGATTTCAGCCAGTTGGCGGTCGTGGTTGTGATGAATGGTGGGCCGTGTGCCGCCCAATTCCAGTAATTCGCCATTCTCGGCAGTGTAGGGTTGCCATTTGGGACGCCAGTCTTCCAGGTATCTTTCCTCTCCGAGGTTCGGATTGCCGTCATGAGCGAATTTCGCCCAAACCGCACTCATGTAGTTTGCCCATTCCTGGTTTTCCTCAATGCATTTTCCTGCCAATTGATCCTGATAGTGGTGGAGCACATCGAAGCAGTATTTCAGTTCGGCTCCATGCGCTGAACCCTTGAATTCGTTGTTGTGTGACACATCGTTCACCGTGAACATATACATATATGTGTCAGCCTTGCGCTTGCCACCGATGGCATCAGCCGTGATGAGCGTCTTGGGACGGAAAAGCCAGTCGATGCTCAGCAGGTCTTGGGGAAGACGTTTCTGATCTTGTGCCTTTTGTGGATAGGCCTTCTTGAACGCCTCGATGTAGGCATCTGTTTCCTCTCCAAAAGTCCTTTGCAGTTCTTCACGCGCCTGCTGCATCGTCATGGGCTGGTTATAGCGTTGGCGTTGCAGTTCGTTGAAGGTGGTGCCAATCAAGATGGGGATGTTGTCGCTGAAGTCGGGGAAACCTGGCTGGAAAGGCTGCTGCACCATATCCTCCCCATCTGGAGTAGGACCGAAACCCCACATCATCGGAGTGCCAGGACGACGGGTGCCGATGCTGGCAGCCATGGCGCGCTGTCCTGCGGCATACAGGTCCTTGTAGGGCACATCCTTGATTTTGTCCACCTCATCCTTGCTGATGCCCAGTTCCTTCAGCACAGCCTCACCCAGTTCTTCTGTCATCGCCTTCGTGTTCACGTTCAGGATGGTGCCGCTCATGATGATCGCCTTGTGGAAAAGTCCCCTGGCTGGAGGCATGCAGAGCAAAGTGCCCACTTTGCCACCACCACCTGACTCACCGAAGATCGTTACATTGTAAGGGTCACCACCAAACTTGGCAATGTTGTTGCGCACCCATTGCAATGCCTGCACCACATCGAGCATACCCACATTGCCAGAGTGCTTGTATTTCTCACCACAAGTGGAGAGGTCGAGGAATCCGAGGATGTTCAGACGGTGAGCCACACTCACCACCACCACATCTTTCTTTGCCAGACACATGCCTGGGTCCCATGCGGGCGTGCCGCTGTCGAAACCACCACCATGCAGCCACACCATCACGGGCTTAGGTTCTGCTGGCTTGATGTGTGCTCCTGCTGGACGAGGCTGGATGTAAGGTGTCCACACGTTCAATTTGCAGCATTGTTCCGACATCTCATCCTCTGACATCGGTCGGTTCACCTGCTGCATCGCTTGTGGTCCCCACTTGTCACACTTCCTCACGTCCGTCCAAGGCTTCACAGGCTTGGGAGGCATGAAACGCTCCACTGTTGCGTAAGGGATGCCCAGGAAAGCCATTGTGCCCTCCTGCATGATTCCCTGCACCTTTCCCAGCGTCGTCTCGACCACTGGTGTCTTCTCGCTTTCTTGTGCCATTCCAGCCACCGCCACCATCAACGTGGCAGCCAGCATCATAAGTCTCAGTCTTGCATTCATGTCTCTATCAGTTTTAGTTTTGTTCATTTGATGTTGCGAAGGTACAACTTTTTTGTGACACGAACAAAATATAGAACCATAATCTTGTTCATGGTCATTTTAACCTTAACGATAACCTTAACCTTAACTGTTCTAATCTCACACAGCCACCCCCCCCCCTTAGATTAACATCGATTCTTCAAACTTGAGGTAACCTTGAGGTAATCTTGAGGTAACCTTGAGGTACTCCTTGGGCACGTTTTTCAAAAAAGTTCTGGAAAAGTTTGGAAGATACTGAAAAATGTCGTTAATTTGCAACGAGATATAAATATAAACCATCTATTATGCCTAAAATCTTTGAATACTTCGGCTTTATCTTCTACTTCTTTTCGAATGAGCATGAACCTATCCATGTGCATGTGAAGCATGGAGGTTGTGAAAGTGTTTTTGAACTGATTATGGAAGACGGAAAGTTGATGGAGATTAGAAGAAGAGAAAAGCCTGGGGTTGATCCGCTTGTATCAAAAGATGCTTCTACCGCGATGGCATTTATTCAAGTGTATTGGCAGGATATTGTTGCAAAATGGGTGGATTTCTTTGTATACAAACGTGAGGTGAAAACCACACGAATCAATAAAAAGTTGTAAGATATGAGAACATTGTACATTTTGAAAGCAGAACCTGCAGGGAACTTGTCGGTGAACTTGTACTTCAACGACAACACCTCTAAAGTGGTGAACATTGGTGACTTCATCCGTCGTCACCCACATCCACAGTATAACAAATACCTTGATGAGCGCCTCTTCAACACTTTCCAACTTGAAGATGGTAATATAGTATGGGGCGAAGATTGGGATTTGATATTTCCCATCGAACAGCTCCATGAGGGTGTTGTGTGCTAAAATGACTATTCAATAATTATTCACTAAAACCCAACATGCCTATAGACTGAGGTAACATAACTAAAGATATAAAGAAGCAAGCGTGAACAAGAGATTTGTTTGCGCTTGCTTTTATATTAGTCGCTTTTTAAAACAGCCCCTTTTGGAGTCCGCTTGGCACTCTCTGGTAGTCCGCTTGGCTCGGACTCCTCTTCCGCTTGGCTTATCCCCCAACAACCAGCCTCTGCTGTTCAATACTCGTGCGTTATTAAGAAATAAGGTGCCTCTGCTGAGGAATAAGCGTGCGTTATTGAAAAAAAAGTTTTAGAAAAGTTTGACTTTGAGTCTTATTTTGTCACGACTCAGCAGAGAAAAAACATTTTTTTCTGCATTCGCTGCTCCAAAATTTGGAGGATAAGGAAATTTTGCCTTTTCTTGATTTCACTTGACAGTTTTCACCGGGTTAAACTGAATTACTTGTCAACATCGTTTAAATCGTACTGAAAACCTTGTCAGTCGAATACGTTGAGGTGTTTTGTTGCCTCCCGAGGGTACACTTGTTGGCTCCTCGGGGGAACACTTGCAGGCTCGGGAGGGTGCAACTGTAAGTTCGAGGGGGCAATTTATTTGCAATTCTACCCCTACTTTTTGTATTGAGACTGGTCATTTGACGACAAATACCCATCCAAATGAGATGTTGAGGCTGATTTTTTGAAAAGCCTTCGAGGGCACAAAGTGGCAGATATGGCATCAAAACACAAGGTTTATGCTTGTTTTAGAGCCCTAAAAAAGCCTATTTTTGAAGGAAACTGTCCTATTCTAATCCATTAGTGTCTTGAGTTGGGAAATGAGAATATGCTGCATCTTATTGTATTATAGCCTTTTAGAAAAAAAGACAAACAACTGAGTGTGACAGTTACAGTTGTTACAGTTTATTTTTAAGGGTATCGCACTTTTCTCTATATACTATATAACTATATATATATGAATTAATTAGATAGTATTTAAAGAGATATGTAGTGCTTGTTTTTTAACTGTCACAACTGTAACTGTCACGCGTTTAGGCTGATTCTTCTCTATAAAGCATATTCCCCAATACCCCGCCTCTGCTGAGCAATACTCGTTCGTTATTGTGAAATAAGGTGCCTCTGCTGATGAATAAGCGAGCCTTATTGAAAAAAAAGTTGAAGAAAAGTTTGGAGGATAAGGAATTTTGTTGTTAATTTGCAAATGTTCTCTTACAGAAGTCTCGCTTTCGGGTGGGATTGAGGGAGAGAATCTATATATAGAAAAGGCGTACTTGACGCTTTGTGCTTGACGAATAGAAATCTGGCAGTTTCGAATTGATTGTCAAGAACAATGCAACAAAGTCGTCCATCAGGTGTATATTCATGACACTAAGAACAGGAAAGCCATTATTGGCTTCTTGCCACAATGTCGTTTATATACAATGCGTGGGCTTCGGCGTTGCTCGTTCGACAATCAGGGCGATGCCAGAGCCTCTATTCGTGGGACGAGTGACAAGAGAACTCCCCACGCTTTTTGTATGTATATGTCACAGCAATTATTTATTCCATCAGGATGTAGGGGATCTTGCTGATATATATTATTGAAGTGTGCGTGAAACGAAAAACGAAACAAAGAAGGTGGCGTAATCGCAAAAGACAATTAGCAGAGGCGTACAAAAAGCAAATTGTCAATAGAATTATACAGATGTCGAAAACCGAGATGTATAATAATTTGTGTTTAGTTCCGCCTATACAAATAAAAGATGAACTTTTTGTTGAAAGTTCAAATATCGAAGATTCAATGCTTGGACGTGGATTATGGCTAAATGAAAACGCATATATTGAAGGTTATGCAGGAACAGCGATTTTACTTCTTGACATGATTCTAATCTCGAAAAATAATGCAGTTAAGGATAGCTATATTTTTGTATCTTTATTTTGTTTCAGACATTTTCTGGAATTGTCCATGAAAGACACCATTAAACATGTATTTAGCACAAGCTGGCAAGATATAAGAGGACATAATTTGAAAGAATTATATAAGAAGATTCTAGAAATACCTAATATGAATGAAGATGAAACGACAAGGGCTATAAAGAAAATGATAGACACCATAAATGATTATGATCCATCAGGAACAGCTTTTCGTTATCCATATAGTGTTCAAAATGATACGGGAGAACTAAAAACAACAATGCGTTATCCTCCCACACTAATAGAAGTGCGTACCTTGAAAACTCGTCTTCTTCAACTTTATGCCTTTTTTGATGGTATTAATAGTATGGTTCAATATAATAACAATTAAATCTAAATGAATTATGAAACAGAAAATGAAAAGAGCATTATGGATGCTCGTGTATTTTGCCACATTAAGTGTAAATTCAGCACTAGCATTAGTGGTTGACATTGATGGTTTGACTTATGAATTATCGGGTGTTTCAGCAAAAGTAATACATGTCACATCTGGAAACACCAAAACGACGATAGAAATTCCATCAATAGTCACTTATGAAGGATTAAAATATACGGTTAATGAGATTGGTGAAAGATGTTTTGTGAATTTTGAAGACCTTTACAACAATCCTATGTATTATTTTTATTTATACGAAGATGGAAAATGTGTCGAGAACGGTCGTGGTTATTCTTATCATCCTGATGGCATAGATTTCGGCGCTCTTTTACGAGAGGATGGTAGAGCTCGTGCCAATTCATACGTAAAAAATGTCATCCTACCTGAAACAATAGTACGAATAGGAAGCTATGCTTTTTGTAACACACAGATACAAACCATACAGATAAATGGAGGCATACAGATAATTGACGATTATGCATTTAATACCCCCAATTTAAATCTCATAAAACTTCCTTCCTCATTACAAAGTATAGGTGAGGCTGCTTTTTATCATACCAAACTGAGAAAGATAATTATTCCCTCATCAGTAGAATCTTGTGGAAAAAATATATTTGAATCTTGTAGTTTGCTACGTGATATTACTTATTTAGGGGCAACACCTCCAACAAATTGGACCGCCACCTCCCAAACTTATGTTCCGAGCAAAAAAAATTACTCAAAACCATATGCCTCTATCAATAATGCCAATATCATTGAGATGATCTCATTCTCTGGAGACACTTTCTCCTATACAGGAAAGGCACCTAACGTTACTTGGACGAATAATGTTGAAGGCTATACAGCCAAACTGACAATGCCCACACTACATTCAGAAGTTGGAACATACGAAGAGGTGATTCCTGCAACCTTCACCAATGGAGAAGAGACATTTACGGCTTACATCCCTTACTCCTACACGATTAACCCAGTGAAATTGACAGCAAAAGTCAACGATGCAAGCCGTGTGTATGGTGAAGAGAATTCGACCTTCACCGTCAGCTACACGGGTTTCGTCAACAGCGAGAAAGAAAGTGTCTTCACCACCAAGCCCAGCATTACGACAACAGCCAATGCAAAGAGTGGAATCGGCACTTATCCTATCACGATTAGCGGAGGAGAAGCCAAGAACTATACGTTTGAATATGAAGAGGGAACTTTGACTGTAAAGAAAGCACCATTAACTATTAATGTGGATGAGGCAACAAGGTTGTATGGCGAAGAAAACCCGACGTTCTCCCTGAACTACTCAGGTTTGAAGAATAATGAAACTGCCCCAGCATGGACAACAGCCCCAACTTTCACCACAGAGGCGACCAAGACGAGTGATGTCGGCACTTATGTGGTCAAGGTGACTTGTGAACCTCAAAACTATCAAGCAACCATCAAGACTGGTAAACTTAAGGTCATGAAAGCACCTTTGACCATAGGCGTTAAGAATGTCACACGTCAGTATTGTGGTGAAGAACCCGAATACACCTATACTTACAAGGGCTTTGTGAATGGTGACGATAAAGATGTGTTGACAACGCAACCTACCATCAAGACAGAAGCAACTGTCACAAGCAATGTGGGTGATTACACTATCACTCCTACTAGTGCGAGGGCACAGAACTATGACATCAGCTACGAATCGGGCACATTAAACATTACCCAAGTGCCTTTGACAATCAAAGCTGTCTCTGAGACACGCGATTATGGCAAGGAGAATCCGACGTTCTCTCTCATCTATGAAGGATTCGTGAATAACGAGACGAAGGATGTGCTGTTGTCCGAACCAACAATAAGCACCTCTGCCAAGATTAACAGCAATGCCGGCACATATGACATCCGAGTAAGCGGCGGACGCGCCTTCAACTATGCGCTAAACTATGAGAGTGGACAATTGACAATCAATCCTGTGCCTCTGAAAATCTCTGTTGGCAACTATGAACGTCCATACAATGAGGCGAACCCAAAGTTTGAAATCATCTATGAAGGACTGGTGTCAAACGACACGGAGGCTTCTCTTCAAAACAAGCCGGTAGTGAGAACAAACGCCACGAAGACATCAGAACTGGGAACCTACACGTTGGATGTGTCGGGAGCTTATTCCCCTAACTACACCATCACTTATTCCTCCGGTTCGCTCACAATCGTCAAAGCTGAACAGACTTTGAAATGGAATCAAGACATTCAAATCTTGATTGTTAATGATCAGGTGGAACTGGAGGCAAAAGCCTCATCAGGGTTGCCTGTCACATACACGATGGAAAGTGTCAATGGGGCAGAACTCTATCCTGCTGGCAGCAAGACTTATCTGGAATGCAAGGCTCCATGCGAGCTCACCATCACGGCTATACAAAGCGGCGACAACCATTACTACTCAACCCAACGCATCACAAAGAAGGTGAAAATTGTAAAGGAAGAGGATTATGAGAAGGAGAAGGCTGCTGCCATTGAAGGTGTAGAAGCGGAGAATGAAAAGGATGTAATCATCTACAACATGAATGGACAGCAAATTGCATCACCTCAGAAGGGAGTGAACATCATTCGCTATTCTGATGGAACCACAAAGAAAGTATATGTGAAGTAATCTTTTTTAACTACCAATAAATGAAGGTGGGCACAATCAAGTGTTCACCTTCGTTTTGTCTATGTTTTATATGGTCTCATGCAAGCCCTAGGCAAGGGGCTCCCAAGTACTACCCAAGCCCAACCAAGCTGTTTGAGCTTGGGTAGTGCTTGGGAAGGGGATGGCTAGAGCGAAGGAAGAGTGAGGCAGGGAGAAAGCTGAGGGCTGATTGAAGAGTAAAGGGGGGTGAGAAAAAAAGTTGGGCAAAATTTTGGGGAAAAGAAGAATTGTGTGTACCTTTGTTGCTCAAACTTGTTGAAATCGGGCGATACTGATGAAAAAGTTTTGTGCTTTTTGAGAAAAAACTTTGTTTTTCTTGTGTAGTGTCGGGAAAAAGGGTAACTTTGCACATACATATGAGTAACACTTAAATTAAACAATATAGTATTATGGGATTTTTGACAAACGACAAACTTGTGATTGTAGGTGCCGGTGGCGCTATCGGTTCTACTATGGTTCAGCTGGCTTTGACGATGAAGCTGACTCCTAATGTGTGTCTTTATGACGTGTATGCTCCAGGTATGGAGGGTGTGATGGAAGAGATGTTCCATTGTGGTTATGACGGCGTGAACCTGACGGCTACCACTGATGTGGCTGAGGCGTTCAAGGATGCCAAGTACATCATTTCTTCTGGTGGTGCTCCCCGTAAGGCTGGCATGACTCGTGAGGATCTTCTGGCTGGCAACTGCAAGATTGCAGAGGAACTGGGTCAGAACATCAAGACTTACTGCCCTGATGTGAAGCACGTGACTGTGATTTTCAACCCTGCTGACTTGACAGGTCTGGTGACGCTGCTGTATTCAGGTTTGAAGCCAGGTCAGGTGACCACTCTTGCTGCACTCGACTCTACTCGTCTGCAGTCTGCTTTGGCTAAGAAGTTTGGTGTGAAGCAGTATGAGGTGACTGGTTGCGCTACATATGGTGGTCACGGTGAGCAGATGGCTGTGTTTGGCAGTGCTGTGAAGGTGGCTGGCAAGCCTCTCAACGAGTTGATCGGCACTCCTGCTTGCACACAGGAGGAGTGGGAGCAGCTGAAGGTGGATGTGACGAAGGGTGGTGCGAAGATTATCGAGCTTCGCGGACGTTCTTCTTGGCAAAGCCCTGCTTACTGCTCTGTGGAGATGATTCGCTCTGTGATGGGCGGTGAGAAGTTCCGTTGGCCTGCTGGTACTTACGTTTGCAACGAGAAGTACAACCACATCATGATGGCAATGGACACCACGCTCGACACGAACGGCTGCACTTACAAGATGCCTACTGGCACAGCAGAGGAAATGGCAAAGCTGGATGCTTCTTACGAGCACCTTTGCAAGATGCGTGACGAACTCGTAACGCTGAACATTGTTCCTCCAATCTCTGAGTGGAGCAAGATCAATCCAAACTTGTAATGTGAAAAGGTACGGAAAGTATACGTTTTTGGGTTGGAGTTGGCGCATCCTTCTGGGGATTGTGCTAACTCCAATCTTCTTATTGCTGTTGCTTTTCGTACTGCTCTATACGCCTCCTGTCCAGAAGTTCGCAGTGGATAAGGCTGCTGAGATTCTGAGTGAGGAGATGGGCATGGATGTGACGGTGGAGAGTGTCCACCTGAAGTTCCCGCTCGATCTCTCGATGGGAGGATTGCTGGCCATTCAGGAGGGCGACACGGTGGTGTATGCCAAAGAATTGGACATCAGCATCAAGGCGTTGCCGTTGCTGGAACTGAAGGCGGAGGTGGATGGCATCCATCTGTATGACGCCAAGTTGAACACGAAGGGGCTGATTGACTCTTTTGTGATCAAGGGAGACCTTGCAGAACTGAGTCTTGATAGCCACAGCACAGACATCAAGGAAGAACTTGCTGTGGTTAACAAGGCGCTGTTGAGGGATGCCGACTTGATGGTGCTGCTGAATGACACGGTGCCAGAAGACACGACCACCAGCGACGTGAAATGGAAAATCCAAGTGGATGACTTGGCGTTGGAGAATGTGAAAGCGGCTGTGTTGCTCACTCCACAGGTCGACAGCACTTGGGCAACTGCCCACTTTGCGGAAGCCCACGCTTCGGCATTCATTGACCTCGGAAATGAAATCTATCAGGTTCCTCAATTGGAACTCAAGAACTCGAAGGCTGGCTTTGAGTATCGAAACGACCCTCGATACCCTCAGCAGTTTGATCCCTCCCACATGCTTTTCAGCGAAATCAACATGGAGGTGGATTCCTTTGAATACAAGGGTAAAACAGGCGAGATGGCATTGAATATCCGTCAACTCGCAGGTGTGGAGCAATCGGGCTTGACCATCACGGAAACACAGGGCAGGGTGGAGATGGACACGCTCTCCCTGACGGTGCCTCACCTTCACATGAAGACGGCAGACAGCGACCTGACGGTGGCGTATCGGATGGACATGAATGCCTTCGACGAGGTGAATCCGGGCACGTTCTCCCTGATTGGGGAAGGACAAATCGGCAAGGGTGATGTCATCTTCTTCACGCGCATGGGAGGACCAGACACGAAGGATGTGTGCACGATGCTGAACAGACAGCTGTCCGTGCGTCCGATGGAAGTGCAGTTGAAGGCGGAGGGTAACCTCGAAACGTTGACTGTGCCTCAGTTGCACCTGAAAGCCCCAGGCTTGGCTGTCGTGGATGGCAACGTGACTTTGTGGGATGTGGCGAATGACCTCTCTCTGAAGACCAACCTGAAAGCAAAGGATGCGCATGGGGCAAGCATCGATTTGGATGGCGGCTATGTGATGGCATCGGATGCCTACAGGGCTGATTTGGTGTTCAACAATCTGGTGGTGAACAACTATGTGCCGATGGAGGAACGAACCGTCTTGACGGGTAAGGCAAAGGTGAACGGCAGGGGCTTTGATTTCCTCTCGACCTCCACCACACTGGATGCCACCGCTCATCTCTCCAATGGCTATATGGGCAAGGTGAACCTCAGCAACGTGGATGCAGATGCCACCTTGAAGGGGGGCAACTTGCAGTTGGCATTGACGGCTGAAAATGACCAGGTGAAGACTGACCTGACTTTTGACGGAACGCTGAAACGAAACTTGATAGAGGGTGTGCTTGACCTCAACCTGCCTTATGCCGATTTGCAGAGCATGGGCTTCAGCGAGGATGTGCTGACGACCCGTGCGAACGGCACCATGCAGTTTTCCTACAATATGGACAAACTGGTGCGTGTGGAATCTCAGGTGGAGACATTCCACTTGAAGTTGGGGAACGACAGCATCCATACGAATGCGTTCTATCTGTTTGCCGAGGCATTGAAGGACACGACTTCTGCCACCATCCAGACGGGTGACCTCGACTTCACGTTCTTCGCGCCATACAATATGTTCAACCTGATGCCGAAGGTGGAAAAGCTGCAGAAGGAAGCGGTGAGCCAGTTCAAGAAGCGTGATGTGGATCTCAATGTGCTGAGGTCTTATCTGCCAGAACTGACCCTGCATGTTGCCGCAGGCAGCGACAACCCCTTCACCGACATCCTTGAGACCTATGGCATTGAATTCAGGGAGTTTGTTGCCGATGTGGAGGCTTCACCCCACACAGGCTTGATGGGCAACGGACATCTGTATGACTTCAGGAAGGACAGCGTGAGGGTGGACACTGCTTTCTTTGAACTGGCACAAGACTCCACGAAGTTTGACTATCGTGTGGGTGTGCAATGTAACGACCAACCCCTGCTTCCTGCTTTCCGTGCCTATCTGGACGGTTACCTGAAAGCGAATGAGGTGGATGCCCACCTGACCTACTTCGACAAGAAAGACCGCAAGGGTATAGACTTGGGTGTGAAGGGTCTGGCAAGCGACACTTGTGTGACATTCAACCTGTATCCGAAGACACCCATCATTGCCTATCGGGAATTCTCAGTCAATAGCGACAACTACATCATTACCCGTCCTGACAAGCCTTTCCTTGCCGATGTGCGTCTGGCGAGCTTGTCGGACAGCACCTACTTGGCTGTGTATGCCGATGAAAGTGCCATTGGGAAACAAATCGCCAATATCATCGCCAATGACCTCAACATTCAGGAGTTGCTGACGGTGTTGCCGATGCCAGGAATCCCTTCCATGAGTGGTATCTTGAATGTGGATGCCACCTATATCGACCAAGGAGAAAACTTCATGGTGGAAGGCTCCTTTAATGCTGAGCGCTTTGCCTACGAAGGCATGAATGTGGGTAATGTGTCCTCACGCTTCACCTATATGCCAGAAGGAGAAACCCGTCATGTGATTGATGGAACATTGGCTTATAATAACCTTGACATCCTCGAACTTGACGGCACTTACAATGCAGAGGGAGAAGGAGCACTGGATGCCAAACTCCAATTCTTGGATGTGCCTATGGAGATGTTGTCTCCGTTCATGCCTGACCAGTTGGTAGGCTTCAGTGGAGCAATGGCTGGAGAGATGAAGGTGACAGGTCCGATGAGCGCATTGCTGTTCAATGGTGCGTTGCTGCCCAAGGATGTGCATGTGCTCTCCAAGCCTTACAGCATCGACCTCGCTTTGGCAAACGACTCGCTCATCTTCAACAATAGCCGTATTGATTTCGATTCGTATAAATTCTATGGGGCTGATGTGACCAATCCGCTCACGCTGAACGGTTATGTCGATTTCGCCAACTTCGACGAAATCTTCATGTCGCTCTCGCTCAACGGCAGGAACTTCAAATTGGTTGAATCACCCTATAGCAGCCAGAAGTTGCTGTATGGCGATATGTATGGTGACTTCTTTGCCCGTGTCATCGGTTCCACGAAGGATTTGACGGTGCGTGGTCTTGTGCGTGTGTTGCCTACCACCAACATCACCTACATTTTGTCGGAAACGGCACTCTATCAGACCGACCGACTGGAAGACATTGTCACCTTTGTCGATTTCGATGCGCCACCGCCTCCGAAGGAATCCATCCCGAAGAAGACCTATATGGGTATCGATATGAACTTGGTGCTGAGCATCGAGGATGGTGCCAAACTGCGTGGTGAGTTCTCGGCAGACAAGCAGAGTTACGTCAATGTGCAGGGTGGTGGTAACATCACGATGTCCTACACGCCATCAGGTGTGTTCAACATGCAGGGTCGCTACACCATCAACGAGGGTGAGATGAAATACACCCTTCCTGTCATTCCACTCAAGACCTTCTCCATCCATCCAGGTTCGTACATCGAGTTCACGGGACAACCAGGCAACCCACTTCTTAACATCACCGCTACAGAACGTGTGAAAGCCTCTGTCGCCAAGAGTGACGGCTCTACCCGAACGGTGCCATTCGACGTCGGTTTGAAGATTTCCAACACCTTGCAGAACATGGGATTGGAATTCATCATTGATGCTCCTGAAGACCAATCGGTGCAGAACGAACTGGCGGCAAGTTCAGCAGAGGATCGCAACAAACTGGCAGTCGGCATGTTGGCAACGGGTATGTATCTCTCCAGTACCAACGGCAAGGGATTGGCTGCTGGCGATGCGCTGAGTGGTTTCTTGGAGGATGAAATCAACAAGATTGCCGGCAATGCACTCTCAACGATGGTGAATGTGAGTGTGGGTGTGGGACAAACGGTTCGTGAAGATGGTTCGAGACGCACCGATTACTCCTTCCAGTTCTCTCGCAAGTTCTTCTCTGACCGCCTGAATGTGATTATTGGTGGTAAGGTAAGTTCTGACAACAATACGACGAGACGCAGTGAGTCAGGTGCCTACATCGACAACGTGTCGTTGGAGTGGCGACTCAATAATGGCGGCACACAGTATATCCGTCTTTTCCACGAGAAAGACTACTCCAGTTTGATTGAAGGCGAACTGGACAGGAACGGATTTGGTGTGGTGCTGCGTAAGAAGGTGGACAAACTCTCAGACTTGGTCATCTGGAAACGACGCAAGAAGGAAGTGGAGCAGCAGGAAGACAACATCAATGCTGAGACTACGGAAGATAACATCAACGCTGACAAGACAGAAGATAGAACACAATGAAAACGTTACGACACATAATATATATATGTATAGCTTGCCTCTTTGTGGCTTGCTCCACCACTGACCATCTGCCAGAGGGGGAGAAACTCTATACGGGTGTGAAGAAGATGAAGGTGCAAGGACAGAAAGGAACCCCTGCTGAAGATGTGGCTGTGACGGAAGTGAAAGCGGCGTTGGCATACAAGCCCAATGGCTCCCTCTTGGGCAGTTCTTCCAAGCGAAGCCCTCTGCAGGTGGGACTCTGGATTTATAATGCCTATGTAGATAAGCCCCGAAAGGGATTCAACAAGTGGATGTTCAACTCCTTTGCAGGCACACCTGTCACCATTTCCAGCGTGTCGCCTGAGACGCGTACCAAAGTGGCAACCAACATCTTGCAGAACTACGGTTATTTCCGTGGAAATGTGGATTACACCCTCATTGACCAGAAGAACCCTCGCAAGCAACGCATTGCCTACGACATCCATTTGGGTGAGCCTTATCTCTATGACAGCATCCGCTATGCTTTCCGCGATAGCATACAGGACAGCATCATTCATGCTACAGAGAAGGAGGCATACCTTCATCAAGGTGACCAGTTCTCCACACTCAACCTCACCAACGAGAAAGATCGCATCGTGAGTGCTTTCCGCAACAATGGCTTGTATTATTATCGTCCTGATTACATCAATTACTTTGCCGATTCCACCAACATCCCTTATCGGGTGAAGTTGCTGGTGGTGCCTGATTTGGATGTGCCTGACTACGCATCTCGTCAATTCTATTTCGGCAATACCAGTGTGTATATCCGTAAGAGCCGCACCAGAACGGCGGGTCAACGACGTCGTAGAAATGGTGAGTCAGAGGTGTTTGATGATTCCATTCAGCGTCGTCGGCTGAAGATTGCTTATCAAGGTGAGAAAATCCCGATCGCTCCACGTGTGGTGATGAAGAACTTCAAGTTCCATTCTCGCCAGATGTTCAATCAATCCAGTGTGGATCAGACGTTGACCAACCTACATCGCATGGATATCTTCTCAAATGTCAGGCTTGCCTTCACCCCTCGTGACACCACCAGTTTGAATGACACTATTGACACGCGCATTGACCTGACGATGGACCAACTGATTGATGCTGAGTGTGATTTCAGCTTCACCCATAAGTCCAACTCTCAGATTGGTCCTGCAGGAGGTGTCACTGTCTCCAAGCGTAATGCGTTCCGTCATGGCGAGACTTTGTCGGTGGGCGTTCGAGGCAGTTATGAATGGACCACAAGGAAAATGTATGGGGAAGAAGAACGCGTCAATTCCTATCTGGCGGCACTCGACGTCTCTCTGTCTTATCCTTGGATTGCGTTCCCCTGGCTCAACAAGCGTTTCTACAAATACCCTACCTCTACAGAATTCAAGGTGACTTTGGAGCAACGAAAACGAGCATACTACTATCGTTTGATGTCCTCCACGATTGAGGCGACTTACGATTTCCAGACGTCCCGTTCATGGAGCCACAAGTTGACTCCTCTGACGGTCACTTACAATAAGATGCAGAATACGACGGACCGTTTTGATTCCATCTATTTTTTCAATCAAGCCCTCTATGTGTCTCTGCAAGATGTGTTCATTCCTGCACAGCAATACACCATCACTTACGACAACACGTGGAACAACCGCATTCGTCATACGATGCACTTTGAGGGAACGGTGAAGCAGTCATCTAACTTCCTCAACCTCACCAACGCTATACTGGGATTTAATTACTATCAAAAGGACAAGAAGCTGCTCTCCACGCCTTATTCGCAGTTCCTTAAGTTCAATTTCCAACTCAAGAACATCTTCCACATCACAGAGAAGACCTCTATCGCCACTCGTATACAACTGGGCGTTATTTGGTCATACGGAAACTCTGATTATGCACCCTACAGCGAACTCTTCTATGTGGGTGGTGCCAACAGTATCCGAGCCTTCTCCATTCGTAGCATTGGACCTGGACGTTTCCGCGATGACTATTTGGGCATCTATTTGGCTCAAACGGGTGATGTGAAGTTGGAAATGAATGCTGAGTATCGTTTCCCCATCATCAATGCCTTCCAAGGAGCACTCTTTGTCGATGCCGGCAATGTGTGGCTCATGCGTGATGATGCCTATCAGGTGGGAGGCAAGTTAGGTGATGGCGGTTTCTTCAATACGATGGCTGTCGGCACAGGTTGCGGACTTCGTTACGATCTCGACTTTCTCATCCTGCGTCTTGACTTGGGTGTAGGAATCCATTTGCCTTACGATACTGGCAAATCCACTTATTACAACATTCCAAGGTTCAAGGACTCTATGACGGTTCACTTCGCGGTGGGATACCCCTTCTAACGGAAGTGTTTTTCCAATCGTTTGTATTCCTTCTTGGTGAGGCGCATGAAACTGCCGTGCTGAGGAGCGGTGACTCCTTGAATGTCAGCAGGGGAGTGGAAGCCCTTGAGGTATTCGTCGGTTTGGCAGATGCGGTAGTGCTTGGGACGGTCGCTGTATTGGATGTAAGCCACACGCCACCCTTTCTCTCCGACAATCTGAAAGGCACTGCTGCCTTCGCATTTCTTGTTGCCCTCGAAACTCACAAAGTCGCTTTCATCGGGTTCTGGCCAAGGTCCTGTGAGACGGTCGGCTTTGGTTTGGAAGATACCCGGATGTCCTCCTTCTTTCTTGATGAGCATGTGATACTTGCCATCACTCTTCAGGTAGTTGATGTCTGCATCAATCGTGGCATAGCCCCAATCGAAGAGGATGCGTGGCTTGGTGAGTTGGGTGAAGGTCTTGTCTGCATAGCTATACACCATTCGGTCGTACTTGTCATCTTCGTTGAAACTCCAAATGGAGTAGTAGATGAAGTAACCCCCTTTCTCACCATTCTTCCATACATAATCAGGGTCCCAGAAGATTTGGGGTGCCCATACACGGTTGATTTTGCTCCAGTCGGCAATGATGTCAGGACTTTCAGGGTCACAGAAGATTTCGTTGCCTTTGCGAAAATCAAAAGTGGTGGATGTCCAATGGATGAGGTCATCACTCTTGAGGAGATTGATGCCGTAGTTGTACCACTGCTTGCTCTTGGCAACACACATATCGGTTGTCACCATCAGATAACCCTTTCCAGAATCCGACTTGCGACACACATATGCATCACGTTGTCCTCCTTCGATGCCAGCCAACTTCTGTGCATCCATGATGGCTTTCCCTTCGTTGAGGTCGTGGTAGTGAAGTCCGTCGCGACTGAGGGCATAAGCGGTGAATTCACCATTGTCACTCATATGGCAGTAGAGATAGCCGTAGGTGCCCTTCTGGAGATTCTGGGCAGAAAGGTTGAAGCTCACACAACATACAAAAAAGAGTATTGCAAAATAGTTTAATGATTTCATCAGTCGTTAAATAGTAAATGGTAAAATAGTAAATAGAATTATCTCGTTAATGAGAATTTCATGCTGACACCGAAGTCGGCAGTGGTGGTGGGGTAGGAGGATTGTGAGACAAGCGGCACATTGCGCTGCCAGTCGAGGAATCCTGTAAGACTAAGGAGACGGCTGAAGGTGTAATCACCTGTGAGGGTGAATCTGTAAGCCGTAGCACCGCTGGTAGCCGTAGTCACAGCCGTCTGGATATTGCGGTTGAGGGCATTCTGCAGACGATAGGTGAAGCTTGCCTTCAGGTTGAGGTCGTGGCTCACTGTGCTGCGTGTGCGTGCATTGGTGTTAGTGGTTGTGGTCTCTTTCTTGTTCTTGGATTTCGACTTGGTTTTCCTGCTTTCGTTGCTCTGGATGCTCTTGGCACCAAAGAGACCGACATCCTTGATTTTGTAACCCATACCGACCTCGATGTCATTGGAGAAGTTCTCTGTGAGGGCAACGCTGGTCATGGAGAGGTTGAGGGTACGGGTCTTGTTGTATTTCACAGAGGCAGTCATTCCGCTGTTGAATCCCATATCGATACCGATGAGCGGCGAGAAGGACTCGTTGATGCTGACGGTGGATACATTGTACATTGATGATGGGATAGGGTTGCCAGTGGTGACATCCTTGATGAATCCCCAACCATTCATGTACTCCATGAAATTGGAGTAGGAGTTGTAGGCACCAACAGAGTAAACGCTCTTGTAGGTATGATTGATGTTGAAGCTCTTGAAGTGGTCGGCAAACCATGGGGAGAGCTTGATCAGTCCACCGTATGAGAGGCTCCAGTTCGGCATGAGGCGAGAGATGGCAGGGAAGATGTCCAGCGGAGAAGAGATGGCATTGCCTCCACAATAGGCAGAGAGGAATGCGGGCACCATCACGTCGGCAGAGTAGAGTTCCACACCACCATTCTCTGGATTGTAGGTTTTTCCTGCCCATTCACTACCTGCCCTCTTGGGGTAGGTGACATTGGCATATCGTGCTTCGATGCGGCTCTTTATAATCGGCAGGTTCTTGAGGAATTTCTCGAAGTGCTTTGAATGATAGTTGTTGTTGATGTTACCACCTGACTCGAATGCGGAACCGATAGAGATGACAGTCATGGAGAACGAACCGCTTTGCGTCGCAGGCATTCCCTCATACATGAACTGGATGCTTCGAGACTTATTGACAGTACGAGTGGCAGTGAGGTCAATCTTGAGGTCTTTGATAGGCTCCAGAGTGGCTTTCAGCTGGAGGTCTTCCATCGCTGCTGTTGTGGCAGGGGTGGTGATATTGCTGTCATTCTGCATGAGCCATCCGTGGCGTGCAGCCTTGTCGATATAGCTGTCACCCACCGCTCCGAGGGCAAATGGAACACCAGGAGAGAGGATGCCGTCAATGTGCTTCTGTCCGAAAGCATCACCCACTTCTGTACGGAATCCTGGCAGGGTGAGTGCATACGTGTTGCGATAGGAGATGCTGGCGTTGCGAACCATCATCAGTCCTCGTGCGAACACCTGTGCCGTCTTGTACCAAGAGAGTTCATCCAAAGGACGTTTTGCCACCACGTTGATCTTGATAGGGATGGTGTCTTGGTTCTTCACCTTGATGGTGTTGGCATCCACTTTCTTATATTTCAGCTTGTAGGTCTTTCCCTCAGCAGTTGTGGCACGCACAATGAGCCGCTTGGAGTTCTGGCTGTGCTTCACCTCCGTGCTGGTGGAGTCGTTAAGGGTCACTTCTTTGGTGAATCCTCGGTTCTTCTTGCTGTTATCGTTCTTTGCCGTCTTGTTCTTACTGTCTTTATCGTTCTTGCTGTCTTTACTGTTCTTGCTGTCTTTACCGTTCTTGCCGTCGTCTTCTTTCTCTTCATCTCTTTCTTTGGCAGCAGTTCTGGCATTTCTGGTGGCAGTGTTACGGGTGTTGGTCGTACTCTTCTTGGTGTTACCTGAGAGTCGCTTGTCAGCATCGGCAAGGAACTTCCATTTCTTGTAGAGTGTGTCGAAGTTCAGACGACCATTGAGATTAACTGTACGCTGGGTGCTGACGGTGTTACCAAGTGATGTGCCGTCTTCCAGTTCTGTGCCTCGTGTCCAGTTGTAGTTAGCATTGTAGGTTCCATCAGCAGTAATCCAGTCGAAAATAGGAATCTTGTTGATAGGCACCTGATAAGAACCATTGAAGGTGCTGCGATAGGTGAGTGGACGTCCGAAAGAAGCCAAACTACGCTTCACTGAGTCTTTCCATATGGCATACTCATCGGGATAGAGGTGCTTGTTGACAATGACGTGTGGCTCCTCAATCTCTGCATGCGTGGAGGATGTCCACGACATCTTGAGTGCCTTGAAGATGTCCCACTTCACGGTCAAGTCTCGGTTCCATAAGATTTGGTCGGAGAAGATGACGGGCATCTTGGTACCTGCATCGATGTCACGCTCTTGGAACTCATAGTAGCTACGTGTGAGGTCGGTGTTGAACGAGATACTTTGAGGTAGCCACTGGAGGTTCTGTGCCTTGATGATGTCAAGCCACTTTGACTTTCCCTTCAGGTTCTTGAAAGGCTCCCATGCCTTGTACTTCGGTGCATAGTTGTAGCCGAGGTTGAGACGCCAGTTCTCTTCATTCTCATACACGGTGGTTTCGCCTGTCTTGTAGCGTTGGCTGTAACTATAGCTGAAATTGAAGTTGGCGGGGTCGTATGGCATCGGCTTGCGACTCTGTACATTTGATTTCCAGTTGGTGAGCGACAGATTCTTGTTCTTGACAATGCTCTCCGTGAGATTGCTCAGGGAATCGCGTGCAGCCTTGGTCTCACATTCATCGAGGGCATCCTTCAGCAGCATGTCGGTATCGAACGGATTGTACTTGGGCGAGATTTTCTGCCAAGAGTAAGAGTAGTAGAGTGGCAGGTTCATCTTCCATTTGTCGGGGAAGAACTTGCCCAGTTCGAATTGAGTGGTGACGCTCCACTCGTAGAGGTTGTCGTTGCGGCGTTGAGCCACCTTGTCTTCCAATCCGCCGAAACCTGCTGTCTCCACATGGCCTGTTACGTTGACAGTACCGAGGTCGGACATCTGCACATTCAAGTTTCCTTGAGCTGCCCAACCGCCTTCGACGCTGTAGTCCTGCATGCGAAGTTCATTCACCCACACTTCTACATTGCTGGTGCGGCTTCCATTGTTGCGCACACCAATCATCATTGTCTTTACTTCTCCCAACGAAGGATTACCGATGATGCTCACCTTGTTGTTGGGGCGGTCTTTGTCATACTCGTAATAGAGTTGTGTGTAGCTGGCAGCACCGTTTGCCTTTGCCTTGTTGCGTTCGTGCTTCAAGTCGGTGAAAGTACTGAAGTCGATGTCGAGCATGTTCTCCTCTGGCCATACTGCCTTGCAACCTTGTGCGGTATAGGTGTCGTAGTGTCCCTCTGGGGTGAGCTTGAGAGGTATCTCGTATTCGTAATAGTTGCTCTTGTAGTCGCTACCCATTCGGATGAAGAGACTCATCTGGTTGTCTTTCAATTCTGTGTCACCCTCCATTGCATTGGCGTGAACGAACATCTGCAGGTGCTTGTAGTTGCGGAAGTCCATGTTCATCGTCTTGTACACAGCTCGTGCATCACCTGATGCCAAGTTCTCGACGGTGAGTGCTAAAGCCTGCTCATTCTCTTGTGAGAGCTGAGGCTGTGAGGGGTCGAGCACACGGGTGATGCCTGGAGGCAGCACATAGTTCACAGGGGTCTTGTCGTTGTTCTCCTCAATGTTGACGGCAGATGGCACGATGGTTCCGCTCACACTGGGCTTCTCGTTGGTGTAGAGGGCTTGGGTGTATGTGCGCCATTCACCTTCCACCAAGTCGAGGTTGGCAAGACGCACCACGATAGGCTCTTCGAATCCTGTCATGTACATTCGCATGAAGCGGATGCTGGAGAAGTCGTTGATGGTTCCCTCCTTGCTGTCATACTCATCCACAGGGATGCGGAACTGATACCAAGTGGCATTCTCTTTGTTTCCGTTGCGAAGTCCGACACTGGTTTCACGAGAATCGACGATGTAGTTCCGACCTACCACCATATCTTGTGGACGGAGGCTGATGTGGTACTCATAGAAGTTCTCATACTCGTTCATCGTGTAGTCGGAGTTCACATCTTCTGCATCGGGCGTGCTCTTGTAGGCTGTTGAATATCGTTCACCAGTGCCACCACTGTTGGGTGAGTTGCCTTCTGGTGAGTTGATGTACTTGTAGCGTTCGAGGATCGAAGTGTGAGCTGCGTCGTAGTCGCTGCCTCTGAAGTAGTGGTAGTCGTCACCTGCGGGGTCTTCGAAGATGGAGTCATAGGCAGCTGTACTCACCTTACCCTTCAAGGTATTGAGGTAATCAGCATAAATTCCATAAGAACGTTCCTCCACATCCGACAGACCATTCAAACCGATATCCTGCTTGGGACGAGCACCGCTTTCGTTCGAGAAGGAATAGACGACGGACTTTTCGCTGGGCACGCGTCCCCAGAGAGTTTCCACGTAGGTGGAGGCATTGTTGACTGGCATACCGCTTTCATATGCCTTCTTACCATCTTTCAGCACATCCTCACTGATGTCACCCAAGTTGAAGTAGAGGTCGCCACCATATCGGCTGTCATTCTTCGTGTAGATGAATGGGTCGAGCATCCAGAACTCAATGTACTGGACATTGCTGGCTTCAAAGTCGCTGAAATCCAGTTTCCTCATCATACCTCCCCATCGCTTCTTGGGGTCGTTCAAATGAGCATTCTGATCCACGTCTGTGTCGAGGTTGTAGGGACCGCGCTCAGAAGGGTAGTAAGCCATGTTGAGGATTTCCAGCGTGTTGGCATCGCCTGTGTTGGTGTCTCGGTTCGGATAGACCTCGCGCACATAGACCTCACGCACATAGTGGTTAGACAGTTGATCCACATCTGACTTGATGTGGGCAGGCGTCATTGAAGAAGAACGACGAGTGAAGAGAGGGTCGATTCTATACCAAGCCAGTCGGGCACGGTTGTAACCATACTTCACATCGTTGGTGAGTTTACCATATTCCAAATGGGATGGGGTGGAAGCCAGCACCCATTCTTTCGGGTTGCTCACGCTATGTGGCAGTTTGGTGCGCTCAAAGTCATCCAAATAGGAAGCATTGCCTTGCGTGTCCTCTGAGGTGCCTGCTTTCAGTTGGGCATATTCACCTGTGAAAGAGATGCTGGAGGGAGCACTCAAATTGAGGAGTGGCAGCTTGTCGAGCATGTTGGTGAGCCATTGTGAGTTTTGTTTCCAGTTGATGTGGAAACCCCACATGGTGTTGTTCAGTGGTTCGCTACCCATTGTCACTTTTGAGGTAAGCGGTTTCTCCTTCACTCTCATAAAGGTACCACCGATGTTGAAGTTCTTGGAGAAATCATAATCCCAGTTCACACCTAACATTGTCTTGCGCATAAAGGAGAATGTGTCCATATCCTCCAAGCTGACACTTACATTCGTACCCGCATCAATAAGACTTTGGTTGATGATTTTGACCACACCATTGGAGTAATCGACACTATAGTCGGTGCCTTCTGTCAGGGTGACACCACCTGCCGTCACCTTCACGGAACCTGGAGCGATACCTCTGGTGCCGAGAGAGATTTCACTACCGCTGGTTGCCTTGTATTCACCAGTCAGCGTGAACTTGTTCTTCTCGGCTATCTGTTTTGCCACCGTCTTGGTGGAGTCGTACAGTTGGTCGTAGCAATATTTGTCAGCTAAGTTGTCATCACCTAACTTCTGACGCAACCAATCGCCGAAAGGTTCCACCACAGGGAAGATGACACGACCTGACTGTGCCTGGATGGTGTAGCCCTCGATAAAGTCAAATCTACCGTTCGGATTGGTCTTCTGGTTGTCATCCAATCGGTCGAGGTTCATCATCTTCAGCAGGGTGGTTTGCTTGAATGGTTCTTCAGGAATGTAGCTGAGGTTCACACCTGTTGTGTCGCTCAGATACTTGATGTCCATCTTGAACTTCTCTCGTTGCACGGATGTGGCCTTCAGGTTATAGACGTTCTTCATCATCAAATCCCAGTTGGCAATCTTGGGCGAACCTGACGTGTTCTTCAACAACTTCACGTAGAGAGCCTTGTCGTTATCTTTCTGGTCAGCAGAGAACTCACCCACCTGATAAGTCTGTCCGTTGTAGGTGTATTCGTAAGCCACAGCCAGCACCTGATTGGGTTGAAGATTGCTTTTCAAACTGATATAGCCCAAGTGCTGATTCAAAGTGTATTCTGAAGAAGAGAGCAGACGTGCATTTTCCACTTTCTCATACTCGATACCACCGATCATCACTGGTTCCAGCACGCGGCTCGTCTGATCCACGTTGCGGGCATCGACGTAAGTGCTGACCATCTGGGCATATTGTTTGTTGCTCTCGTTGCTGGGGATTTCGAGACGAGCACCAGCCCACGTGCTATTGCCAATCTTGATACCTTCTGCCAAATCCACCAAACCCACGATATTGCGGGTGTTCATCGTCTGTCCACCAGTGTTGGTCACCCACACCTCAAGGCGGTTGATGGTGATACCGCTGGTGATGTTCGGCAGGGTAGAGCACGCTCTGTCGTAAGTGTCGTGGAAATAGTGGGCGAGGAAGAAGTGGCGGTTCTCGTCGTAGTCGTATGCCTGAATCTCATACGTGTTCGTTTGGCTACCTCCTCGGCTGCCGACGGTGGTTGATTGTGTCTTCTTCTGACTCACCACAGTTTGAAGTTTCAAACGTCCAAACTGCAAGTCCGTTCTGATACCGAACAGCACGCTGGAACCCCTGATAAGGCTTGAGTTGGTGGGAAAATCGACATAACCTGCTTCCAACTTCTTCACAATGTCATCTTCCTTTCCTTCGTAGGCAAGTTTCAGGTTCTTCTTGTCAAACTCAAAGGTGGCATCTGTGTCGTATCGGATGTTGAAGCCCATCTGGTTACCCACCTTTGCATCCACGTTGATGTTGATTTTCTCGTCAAAGTCGAATGCCTTGGTCACACGAGCACGTTCCGAGAGGGACGGGTTGTCCACAAACTTGTAGTTGTAGCCGAATTTCAGTTCCGCACTTCCTCGTGTGTTGATTTGCACGCCACCAGGACCGAATATCTTCTCCGCAGGACCCAGGTCGAAGTGCATGTTGGTGAAGTCAAACTTCTCCTTTCCTTTCGTCGTGAACAACGAATCGTTCCTCACCTTGAAATAATCGCGGAACGACTTCTGCTCCGACCACTTCATGTACTCCTGTGGGGTCAGCATCCAAGGTTGGCTCAAGAAGTTGTCGCCCAACTTTGTACCTACCTTGTAATAGCCTGATTTTTCGTCATATACAGCTGTGTCTGGCTTGAGGTTTTCAGGGTCTTGCAAGTCCATAGAAAACTCCTCTGAATGGGCATCCAGTGGATAATCCGTCTTCTTCACCTTCACGGAATCCCCCGACAAAACACCAGATGACGAGAACACACTACTGCCGCTCACCCTCGCGATGGCACTTATGCTCGTCATTACCAGAAAGATATATAATATATTTCGAAGAATCCGTTTCAAGATGCAACGTCTATGTTGTGAGGCATCGAAGCCCCTTTCTTTTCTATACCAAACATAAAAACGTAAAAATTCCCACATTATTGTATAAAAGCAAAGAAAAAACAGTAACTTTGCAAGAAATTCAACAGCAAATGACACCCCAGATGAATACAATAGAACGCGTTTTTAGTATCTTCCATGAACTGAACCAAATTCCGCGCCCTTCCCATCATGAAGAACGGGTGGCTGATTATCTCTGTCAGTTTGCAGAGCGACTTCAGTTGGAATATGAGCGAGATAGGGAGAATTGCGTGGTGATTCGTAAACCTGCCAGTCCTGGGTGTGAAGAGGCAGAACCCATCGTGCTGCTCAACCACATGGATATGGTGTGTGTCGGGATGAACGACCCGCTGAACGATCCCATCGAGGCGTATGAGGAAGATGGTTGGATGAAGGCTCGTGGCACCTCGCTGGGAGCGGATAATGGCATCGGACTTTCAATGGCACTTGCCGTTCTCGAAGACGACAGTATCGTGCATCCTGCACTTGAGGTCATCACCACCACAAACGAAGAGGATGGTATGTCAGGTGCTGCGCAGTTGAGCAAGGACTTCCTCAAAGGTCGCAAGGTTATTAACCTCGATTCTGAAGATTACGATACCATCACAACTGGTGCTGCAGGGGCTTGCTTGCAGTTTCATCGCATTCCAATGCAGCGAAAGCCTGCACCAGAGGGACTTTGTTGGAATCGCATCCGTTTGGAAGGAGGATTGGGAGGACATTCAGGCGTGGATATCAACAAGGGACGTTGTAGTGCAATACTCCCAGCAAAAAACCTTCTCAAAGCAATCTGTCAACGGAGCGATATCGTGGTGGCTCACATCGACTTGGGTGAAGCCAACGCATCAATTGCTTCGAAGGGCGAAATCGTGGTGGGTACTCCTGTTGGTGAGGCTTCCGAATTCCTTCAAAAGACCGTTGAAAGCATCAATCTCTGGCTGCGTGAGGAATTTGGCAATACTGACCCTCGCATCCTTTGCCGCATCGAGGCTTGTGAACAGCCCGACACCATCATCCCTCAACAGGCTTTGGCAGCATTGGTGAACGCTTTGGAGCAAGTGCCACAAGGTGTGGTGAAGATGAGTGAAGCAATGTCAGGAACGGTGGAGACTTCCAACAATGTGGGACGCATCATGACAGAAAAAGAGCACATCTTCATCTCCACCCACACGCGCAGTTTCATCGACGAAGATATGGCTGACCTTAGCAAAGAAATTGCCAGCGTTTTTCCAAAATCTGAAATCGTGATGTCCGCCCCTGCATGGCAAGAAGATCAGCAATCTCCTTTCCTGCAACTGGTTAGCGACACCTTCCAAGATGTGTTGGGTTGGCGTCCTCGTATGGTGGCGATGCACTTTGTCCTCGAAGCAGGCTTCTTTGTGCAGCACTATCCTGGCATCCAGATTGCCAGCATCGGTCCTCGCATCGTGGAGCCTCACTCCACCAGCGAACGAATCGAACTCTCCACTATCCACGACATTTGGCAAGTGCTCCTCAAACTGCTCCAACGATTGGCAGGAAAAATGTAGCATATCGTAAAATACCCTAACAACCTAACATTTGTCCTCAAATAGATTGTGGTTCAGGTAGTTGTCTACGTTAGGTCTTTTTGCAAAAACACTCTTTTTCCCAAGAAAAACTTCTTCGTTTCCCTTCCAATTTTTGCTCCCCCACGGGGAAATTTTGCAGCCCCTAGGGGTAACAAAAATTTCCCTTAGGGATTGCAAAAAAAATGCCGACGGCTCTCTAAGGTTTTGCCGACGGCAAAAGGGTGCTTTGCCGCCGCCTCTTTGATGCTTTGCCGTCGGCAATTTAAAAACAGCCTTCTGGTAGTCTGCTCGGCACTCTTTGATAGTCCGCTTGGCTCGGACTCTCAATAACCTGCCTCTGCTGAACAATAAGCGTTCCTTATTGGACAATAACCTGCCTCTGCTGAGTAATAAGCGTTCCTTATTGAAAAAAGTCTTGCCTTTCACTTTCAGACTCCAATAATCAAGGGAAATCAGAGGACGGTTCTTCTTCTTTCTTGTCAGAACTCGAAGCCGAGGTTGAGGTAGAGATGGATTTTCTTGGTTTCGTTTGAATAGCCCATAGTGGCTCCCAACGGACCAACGACGGTGTTGTAGTAGTAGGCGAGTTGACCACCTAACAGCGTTTGGTGTTCAAACAAGTGCTTGAAATCCTTGTCATGTTGTGCAGCACCAAACCGTAAGAGGATGTAATGATTGGGGAAAAGTTGCTCTTGTGCCTGTAGTTGCAAGGCAAGGAAGTGCTTGTCGGTATATTCGAGGTTGCCTGTCCCCGCAAAGGGCATTTGTTGTTCCACGTAGTGTCCGAACCATTCCCCTCCGATGGTGTTGCCATAGATGACCGGAATCTTTGCTCCAAAGAGGCATCTGCTGTAAATCATGGGTTGTAGGGTGAACCGCTTGCTGAAGGGGATGGAGGTACGCCAATGGGCATTGATATCGCTCACGCCTGCCTTCTTGTTCATCTCGGCAAAATTGTCGGTCAGGTAGGCATATTCCATCTTGAAACGCGAACCAATCGTGGGGAAGTTCCAGTTGTCCTCTGAGTTGTATTTGACCAATGCATGATAGCTGATATAGTGGTCGTTGTCCAGTTTGATGGGTTTGGCACCCGTGGTCAGAATGTTGCCAAGGAAATGGAGGTAATCCCATCGAATGGTGGCTTGCAGGTTGAAATTGCGCACGTTGAAGTTGATGGGCGTCAAGTTTATTTGGTGCTGGTTGTACTTGAAGCTGTGATCTCGTTCACCTTTTTGGTAGATGTCCATGTCGTTGTGGCGGAACACATACGAGATGCTGGGACGTGTGAAGCTACGGGGATGGAAGGTCAGTTCACCCTTTCCCATGATGCGCTTGCCCAAACGGAGCGTCACGTCCACATCGATGGGGATGGAGGTGCGGAGCGGATGGTCGGCATTGACCTGCAGCGCCACAATCTCTTCTGTGTCAAATCGCGCACCCAAGTTCACCTGACTGGTTTTCTTGTTGCCGGCGGTGAAGACAAGTGTGTACCCATCCCCTTCAGGAATGGAACGCGTATCGACGGTCTGGTAGAAGAGGTCCACACGCATGGAGGTGGCAATCTCTTCCTCTCGATGCGAGTCGATGCTGTCGTATCGGTCCAGGTGGAACTTCGAACGGATGAAATGCTCGTCGTGAGAGGTGATGTTCTCAAAGATAAAACCATTGACTTTCACCTTCTCTGTCAGCACCGACGCATTCTTGGGGGTGTGGATTTCTGGCTGGAAATCATCGCTGATGCCAATGCGCCGTTTCAGGGCGATGAGTTCGTCCCAATGTTTCATGGCTTCATCCTCACCTCGTTGGATGAGTTCGTTGATGGCGTTATCTGTGAAACTGGCAGCATTGAACCCCTCTGTGTTCACACGGATAGGCACATCGGTGATAGCCAAGTTCTCATCATATTTGTTCTTACAGTTCACATCAATGATCTGGCTCAGGATGCTAATTGTATGCCCCAAATCATCACTCGTCTTGGGTGCACCTTGCACCGTCACACCAATGATGATGTCGGCACCCATTTCACGGGCGATGTCGGCAGGGTAGTTGTTCCTCAAACCACCATCCACCAGCACTTTGTCGCCAATGCGTACAGGGGAGAAAGCCGCAGGAATTGCCATCGATGCCCGCATAGCTTGTGGCAGAATACCTGAATGGAAGTCATATTCCGTGTTGTCGATGATGTCTGTTGCCACACAAGCAAAGGGAATGGGGAGTGTGTTGAAATCCAACGAATCTGTATAACCCAGACAAAGTTTCTGAAACAACTGTGCAAGATTTTTGCCCTTGATGATACCTCCGTCATTGCTGTTGCTCTTCCCCAACGTGAATCCTCTGGAGAAAGCGTAGGTGTACTGTTTTTCACGGTCACGCAGACTCTGCTGACTCATGTCCTCGCGGTCGGAGAGGGTATAGTTCCAGTCGATGGTGCGCACCAGCGAATCAAGAATGGTGGCATTATATCCAATTGAATACAATCCGCCCACGATGCTGCCCATACTGGTTCCTGTGACAATATCCACAGGAATGCCTGCCCGTTCAATCACTTTCAACGCTCCGATATGCGCCATGCCCTTGGCACCACCGCCACTCAGCACCACCGCCACCTTCTTCCTGTCTGGTTCGTCATCCTGGCACCACATTGTGGTCACCATCAAAAACAGGGCAATCAGTAGTAATATCTTCTTCATACTTTCCCTTTCGTGGCTTAGAGCATCTTGAGGGCGAGCTTGATGACCTTTTCGACAGGGGCAGCAGGCTCGTCCTTGAGTATGGCTTTGACGGTCTTGGCAACAGGAGCAGGTGGGAAGCCGAGCATCTTGAGAGCTTCACAGGCTTCGTTGTAAATTTCGCTGTTGAGGGTGGCTGGAGCTTCCTCGCCTGATACGGGAGCCGCAGCGATGCCGAGGGAAACGACTTTGTCACGAAGTTCCACGATAATGCGCTGAGCAGTCTTGGCACCCAGTCCCTTGATGGTTTTAAGCATCCGTTCGTTGCCGTCCATAATGAGACCAGCCAGTTCGGCAGTCGTGAAACTGCTGAGCATGGTGCGGGCGGTGTTGCCTCCTACACCACTGACGCTGATGAGCATGAGGAAGAGTTCGCGTTCCTGTTTGGTGGCAAAACCAAAGAGTGTCCATGCGTCTTCGCGGATGGATTCATAGACAAAGAGTCTTGCCTCGCTCTTCCCTTGCAGGGCGGTGTAGGTGTTGAGGGATATGTTGAGAAGATAGCCAACGCCATGCGCTTCGATGGTGGCTTGGGCGGGGGTGAGTTCGTCGAGAATGCCTCGGATGTATTCAATCATGATTCTTTTTTGCGTTTTGAGAAGGCAAAGTTACGAAAATTAAGTGAAAAGTGAAGAGTGATAAGTGAAAAATCTGTTTTACCAGCTATCCGAATGGGGGATACTTAGATTTTTCACTTATCACTCTTCACTTTTCACTTCATATTGGTTTGACAACTTCTTTCAGCCAAGCCTTGTGCTCTTCGTCGAGACGTGGGGCAAGGCGGTTATAGACGGTTTGTTGATAGTTGTTGAACCATTGGCGCTCTTCCTCTGTGAGCATCTCCACAAGGATGGGAGAGGTGAGGATGGGACAGAGGGTCAGGTGCTCGAAAGTGTAGTAGGGACCATAAGTGATGCCCTCTGTGGCTTCGACCACAAGCAGGGTGTCTTCGTGGCGCACCCCATGACTGCCCTCGATATAGATGCCGGGTTCATCTGTGATGGTCATGCCAGGAAGTAGGGGAGTGGGTCGCCATTGCATACGGAACTGGTGCAAGTCGATGGCTTCGTGGACAGACATGAATTGCCCGACTCCGTGACCTGTGCCGTGCAGGTAGTTGATGCCGTATTTCCACATGGCTTCGCGGGCAAGCACATCGAGTTGGGTGCCACAAGTACCTTTGGGGAAGACGGCAGAGCCCAGACGAATCCAACCTTTCAGCACGAGAGTGTAATCACGTTGCATCTCCCAAGTGAGGGACCCTAATGGAATGGTTCGGGTAATGTCGGTGGTGCCGTCGAGGTACTGGCCGCCAGAATCAATCAGCAGCAATCCTTCGGGTTTGACGGGAATGTCCGTTTCAGGTGTCGGATCGTAGTGGACGATGGCACCATGATGGGCATACCCCATGATGCTTTCGAAGCTGAGCCCTTTGAACAACGGCTGTTCTGCACGGAAGGCTTCCAACTTTTTGGCAAGGGATAACTCCGTCTGACCACCTTTGGGTACATTCTCCAATGTCCACTTCATCCATTTCACCATCGCCACGCCGTCCTTTTCCATCGCGTTGCGGAAACCCCTGATTTCCGTCTCGTTCTTGATGATGAGCATCTGTTCCACCACGCTTTCCTTACGGATAGGATGATGGATGGCGGAATAGACGGCATAGTTCGTCTTCTCAGGTTGCACATAGACGGGCAGGTCGAGTGCCTGAAGGTCGGGGATAATATCGTTGTATTCACGAATGCTCACTCCCTCACTCTTCAGATAATCAGCCACCTCTGGGGTGACTTTTTCCTTACATATATATAATAAGGTCTCGGAAGGGGTGATGAGGACATAACCGAGAATGAAAGGCGTGTATGCCACATCGTCACCACGCAGGTTGAGTGTCCAAGCCACTTCTTCGAGGCTCGGGAGGAGGATGGCATGCTGTCCGATTTTCTGACGGATGCGCTGAAGCTTGGAGGCAGCACTTTCGCCAGCATATTCCAATCCTTGGATAAAGGCTTTGTTCTGTGGAATGGGTGGACGGCCTGTCCAGATTTCTTCGTAAGGGTCGAGGTCGGTGCGAAGGGTGAGGCCGTAGACTTTCAGTTCCTGCTCCAGACTTTCCACGTCGGAGGTGGTGTTGACCCATCCATCGACACCCACGACACTACCATTGGGCAGGACTGACCCTAACCACTCAGCAATAGTGGGCGTACCCTCTATCTTTTCCTTCATCAGCACGAAGTCGGTGCCAGCCAATTGTTCGGTGGCTTGGATGAAATAGCGGGAGTCCGTCCACAGGGCAGCTTGGTCGAGTGTGACCACCGCCGTACCTGCTGAACCTGTGAAACCGCTGAGCCATCGACGAGCCTTCCATCGTTCGGGCACATACTCGCCGGCATGTGGGTCGGTGCTGGGCGTGATGAAGGCGTGGATGCCTTCCCGTTGCATGAGGCGACGTAGCGCTGTTATTCGTTCTGTTGCTTTCAAATTGTTATTATTTCTGCGTGAAACCGCTATTTTTCTGCTGTAAATTTTCCACAAAGATAGTCGTTTTTGAGTAATTTTGAAACTTTTTCTTAAAAAAAGATATTTTTTTGTTAGATTTTTTGCAGATTTTGTAGAAAAAGTCTAACTTTGCACCCGAAATCATGAAACGCAGACACGAAACACGTCTTTGAGACTCGTTTCTGGGCAGAATGAATCAATAGAAATTTACTTATTAACCAATAACATTAAAACCATTAAACATGGACGCAAAGAAAGTATTGGAAGACCTTAAGCGTCGCTTTCCAAATGAACCTGAGTATCATCAGGCAGTAGAAGAAGTTCTCGGAACAATCGAGGATGAGTACAACAAGCACCCAGAGTTCGACAAGGTGAACTTGATCGAGCGTCTCTGCATTCCAGATCGCGTATATCAGTTCCGCGTTACTTGGATGGACGACAAGGGTCAGATTCAGACCAACATGGGTTACCGCATCCAGCACAACAATGCCATTGGCCCTTACAAGGGTGGTATCCGTTTCCACAGCTCTGTGAACCTCGGTATCTTGAAGTTCCTCGCATTCGAGCAGACTTTCAAGAACTCACTCACTACACTCCCAATGGGTGGTGGTAAGGGTGGTTCAGACTTCTCTCCACGTGGCAAGAGCAACGCTGAAGTGATGCGTTTCTGCCAGGCTTTCATGCTTGAGTTGGGTCGCCACATCGGTCCAGACATCGACGTTCCAGCAGGTGACATCGGCGTAGGTGGCCGTGAGGTAGGTTACATGTTCGGTATGTACAAGAAGCTCACTCGCGAGTACAGCGGTGTGCTCACTGGTAAGGGTCTTGAGTTCGGTGGTTCACTCATCCGTCCTGAGGCTACTGGTTATGGTACAGTTTACTTCCTCCGCGCTATGTTGAAGACTAAGGGCGACGAAGTGAAGGGTAAGAAGGTGCTCATCTCTGGTGCAGGTAACGTGGCTCAGTATGCTGCTGAGAAGGTGCTCCAGCTCGGTGGTATTCCAATGACAATGTCTGACTCTAACGGTTACATCTACGACCCAGACGGTATCACTCGTGAGAAGCTCGACTACATCATGGAGCTCAAGAACGTTTATCGTGGCCGTATCAAGGAATATGTTGACAAGTACCCAACCGCTAAGTATGTTGGTGACGGTGCAAAGCCTTGGTTCGAGAAGGGCGCTCAGATCGCTCTCCCATGCGCTACTCAGAACGAGTTGAACGAAGAGGCTGCAAAGGCACTCGTTGCAAACGGCGTGATCGCTGTGGCTGAAGGTGCTAACATGCCTTCTACTCCAGGTGCAATTCGCGTATTCCAGGAGGCTAAGATCCTTTACTCTCCAGGTAAGGCTTCTAACGCAGGTGGTGTATCTGTATCAGGTCTTGAGATGTCTCAGAACTCAGAGCGTCTGTCTTGGACTTCTGAGGAAGTTGACGCTAAGCTCCTCTGGATCATGGAGAACATCCACGAGAACTGCGTGAAGTACGGCACAGAGGCTGACGGCTATGTAAACTACGTGAAGGGTGCAAACGTTGCCGGCTTCATGAAGGTTGCCAAGGCTATGATGGCTCAGGGTATCGTATAATCGACACTCAATATAAGAAAAACGCATCGTGTATTTGCACGGTGCGTTTTTTTGTTGTACCTTTGCACATCGAAAGCAATAAATCCAACAATATGAAGAAGAATCTTGAGACCATCTGCATTCATGGCGGATGGAAACCTACGAAGGGTGAGCCTCAGCAGCTGCCCATTTATCAGAGTACAACGTTCAAGTATGAGACCAGTGAGCAGATGGCTCGTCTGTTCGACTTGAAGGACAGCGGTTATTTCTACACGCGTCTGGCGAACCCGACGAACGACATGGTGGCGAAGAAGATTGCTGCCCTCGAGGGTGGTGTGGGTGCGATGCTGACGTCGAGCGGACAGGCTGCCAATTTCTATGCGGTGTTCAACATCTGTCAGGCGGGCGACCACTTCATCACGTCGAACAGCATCTATGGCGGCACGTACAACCTCTTTGGTGTGACGATGAAGAAGCTCGGCATCGAGTGCACGTTCATCGACCCTGACTGGGACGACGAGCGCATCGAGAAGGAGTTCCGTCCTAACACGAAGTGCTTCTTTGGCGAGACCATCAGCAACCCTGGCGGCAACGTGTTCGACATCGAGCGTTTTGCCAAGATGGCGCACAAGCATGGGGTGCCACTGATTGTGGACAACACGTTCGCTACGCCTATCAATTGCCGTCCGTTCGAGTGGGGTTGTGACATCGTGACGCACTCCACGACGAAGTATATGGATGGTCATGCGACGCAAGTGGGTGGCTGTGTGGTGGACAGCGGCAACTTCGACTGGGATGCTTACGCTGACAAGTTCCCTGGCCTGACCACGCCCGATGAGAGCTATCACGGACTGACTTACACGAAGGCGTTTGGCAAGATGGCTTACATGACCAAGCTCGTGGCTCAGCTGATGCGCGACCTCGGTTCCATCCCTGCTCCTCAGAATGCTTTCCTGCTGAATCTTGGACTGGAGACGCTTCACCTCCGTATGCGTCAGCACTGTGAAAATGCGCAGAAGGTGGCTGAATGGTTGGAGAAGAATCCGAAGGTGGGTTGGATCAACTATTGTGGTCTTCCTTCCAATAAATATTATGCACTGGGTCAGAAGTACCTGCCTAACGGCTCTTGCGGTGTCATCGCTTTCGGTTTAAAGGGAAGCCGTGAGGAGGCTATCAAGTTCATGGACAACCTCGACTTCATCTCCATCGTGACGCATGTGGCTGATGCCCGCACTTGTGTGCTGCATCCAGCCAGCCACACCCACCGTCAACTCTCCGACGAGCAGTTGCGTGAGGCAGGTGTGGCTCCCGACCTTGTGCGTCTCTCAGTCGGCATCGAGAATGCGGAAGACATCATTGCCGACTTGGAACAGGCAATGGCAAAGATGTAAGGAATACTACTCATTACAAAAGATAAAGAGGATTGGCAGTAATGCCAGTCCTCTTGTTTTTCAATAACCCACGCTTCTCAGCAGAGGCAGGTTATTGATTTAAGTTCCGGAAGTAGAGTTATTCATCATTTCACTTCAGATTTTTTGTTGTGTCGGCAGTTTTTGTACTTTTGTGCCCGAAAGCATCTATGTTGCTAAATTAGCAACACAAGTTTCTAAGTTGGCAACATAAGTTTCTGAGTTAGCAACACAAGTTTCTAAGTTGGCAACATAAGTTTCTGAGTTAGCAACATAAGTTTCCAACTTAGCAACATAGAAGAAACAAGGGGAAAAGGAAAATTTTATAGCGAGAGAATCCGTTTTTCAGTACGAGGGGCTAGGTTTTTTGCCTTCATCATATCAACTTCCGAAAGTTGAGTTACAGATTAAAAAATGTATCAAATTCCTCCTCTAAAAAGCCTCAAAAGACACACGAGAACCCCGTTTGTGTGCTTTTCCCCTCTCTTGGCGCACATATGAGTTGCGCAGAATTTCAACATCCAGTCATAGCCATGTTTTATTCATTTTTTATATGGCGTTACAGTATATCCCAAGTCTTTCAATCTTTGCAGAATGCCTTTATCATGTTTAGTTGGTATAAGATGGGCCATACCAACAGCAATAAATGTACTTTGCTTTTGTATGGACGAAACTATCTGGGGCATCCACTTCTCGTTTCTATCATGTATTATTTGTTTGGTATGTACTAAGGAATCCTGGTTGATAAGTATAGAAAACCGCTCTAAATCATGAAAATAGTAAGCACTATCCGCCGCTAAATGAAAACGCAAAATAGAATCACGGTGTGTCACCTCTTCATATAATGCCAACACTTCTTCTCGAAGAGATTTGCTTTGTGTTTTATTCATAGAAGTGTCTTCCTCTTGTATTACTCCATCCAAAAACACAATTTTCTTCCCCTTTGCTAAAGTTTTGTTTTGTATCGCTAAATCCATAAACATGTAGTCTTTGGATAATTCAATATGATTCTTTGTATTATGTATTAGTTTAGGGAATATCTCCGCATACAATGAAAGAATAAATGCATTTCTTATCACATAGGGGCGATATTTCCAATCTGTGACATATGGGCGTAAAGCTTTTGTTTTCTCGCCCAAGATGTCTTCGTATGTCGTATCATTAGGCATCAATTCTTCCATCATTTGCGAGTTATCTGAACTTGTCATTTTGGCACCAAAGAAGCTTTCTATACAAACAGCGTCACATGAGTTGAACACAGAGTCCCATCCTTCAATATTTTCAAAAAAACTCTTATGCTGCAAATGCATCGTCCCAAAAACATAAGCAATTTCTTTCTTCTCGGCATTCTCGACTTTCCACATCAGAGTATGAGCAGATGTAGGGTCTATATATTGATAACTATCTTTGTTTACGACATGATTGCACGATGTCATAAACAGAACTATTGCTATGGATGGCAATAGAAACAAACATTTTTTGAGAATAGTCATAGTTGTATATTTGTCCATGGCACTCATTATTTTTTCAGCCGCTTGTTGAGCAGGTTGCACAGCTTCTCAGGTTTCATGGTGAGATTCGTGACTTGAATACAATCCTCAGCACCCATAAGGATTCGATTTATCTTACGGCCGATGCGGTCCATGCCCTTTGCCTCGCTCTTCTTCTTGGCTTCCACGTCGGGCATGTAGTGAATGCGTATAACGTCGGATTTGGATAAATAAGCAAGGTCGAAATGGTGGATGTCTGCGAAGTTATATTCCTTTTTACCGACGATGAGTTTATCGTCCGTGATGATGATAGCATGTTTATGTAATACCCGCTCACGAATAAGAACGGAAAGACCCCAAAGAAAGAACCCACCTGACAGCAACAGTAAAAAACAGTTCCAAAACAGAGGGCCTTTACCTTGAGAAAGAGGGATGATAGCAACTATTGATAATCCCAACAATATAAGAAGAGGGGGCAGAGCCATCCAGACCTTGTGATATAATTTGATTTCTTCCATTGTTGATTGTTTTATTTGCCTGCAAAAATGTTTGCTTTTCACATTAAATCTATTTCACCGCCTCGACCGTGTATCCCTTGCGCCGCAGCATCGCAATCAGTCCTTTGTTGCCAAGGAGGTGGCGGGCACCCACGGCCACCATACACGACCCCTTGGCGATGTTCTGCTCGATGACGGGGAACCATGCCTGATTCATGGCTTGAGTAAGTGAGAGACTGTCTGGTATCAATGGATTTGGCATCATGGGATTGTCTGGGTCATTCTTCGCATGATTCTCCAGCACATCATATAGGCTGCATGTGTCGTTCTCCAGATAGGCTGTTTCTATTCCCTTAACCCACTCCGGAATCTCGTCATTATTATTGTGTATGCCTACGTAAAGCATCCAGGCTTGATACTTCAGCGGGATATTAGGACGCTGTCGTCGCGTTTTAGGGATTATAGGACCCTTTTCCCATTGTACGTGTTGCAACGCACTTTCCAATTGTCCAATCTCAATTCCTCGCTTGATGGCTTCCTGGTATAACACGACATCCGCGGTTCGAATGCCATAATACATCTTTGTCGAATTGTATTCGGAAAGAAGGTCGAACCAATATTTCGGGGTCCTTTTCCAATACTCTGCAACACCCATCTTCTGGCTCAGGAATTGATGCACCTCCTGATACTGGGCCACGCTGTCGAAGAGGCTCTCGTAGGTAACGCCTTCAGGCATCAAATCCTCTTTTTCCGTATCCTTGTCCCATCTCGGAATCTCCGCGATACTCATCTCTTTGGCAGCCAAACGATTCAAATCCTCTTTTTCCATATCCTTGTCGCATCCCAGATACTCCGCTATGCTCATCTCTTTGGTTGCCAAACGATTCGCCACGGTCAAGTCCGTCTCGAAGTACACAGTCTTCACATTCGACAAGGCTTCATTGACGCCCTCAAAGCCAAAAATCTCCTCATGCGTGAAGCTGTGCCCACCTCCGTGGCAAGTGCCAAAGAGGTATGATTTCTGAGCGAGTCCATTGCCGCTTATCTCCCACAGCCAGCCTGGATTGTCAGTTTTGGAATCGGAACAATTATACGACGTCGCTGTAATGGCAGCGACGGCAAGGATGATTGGTAAGCTCATTTTCTTCATATCGTTATGGTTTTTTATTTGTTGATGCGGATGGGTATTGTCCAGGACACTTGCTTGATTTTTCCGTTGATGTAGTAGAGGGGAAGGTATTGGTTGGCGAGGATGAGTCCGCTCGCTTCGGGGTGGCTCTTGTGGAGCTGGGCACCGAGATCGCCTAGGAACTGATTGAATTTTTTGTTTGCATCTGGGTCTTCCGTCTTCCCCTTGATGATGAGTTTGTTCTCCATCCGCTTTACTGATACGACTTTGCCCTGTTTCACGGCGATGAAGTCTTCGTGCTCGTAATATCGGTTCCACCCCATGTGCTCGTATGAGATTCGGCTGCCCGACACGACGCGCAGGGTGTCGCTGAACCATGTGGCGGCACACTTCCCATTCTTGCAGTACTTGCGGAGTTCGGGGATGTCATTGGGGAGAATTTTTCCTTCCTTCTCCGTCCAGATAGAACTGAGGTAGAGCATTCCGTTTTCTATCTCCCAATGGCCGATGTAGCCACGCCATAGGGAGGTGGAAGAGCATTCCTCTTCCAATTTCTTGCCCAAATTATCAAACGCATGGCAGTCATAGAGAGGGCACGTCAACATCTGATAGTTTGCCCCTTTCCAAAAGAGTTGTTCGCCCTCCTGCCCAGTGGCGCTGACGCTGAGGACGATGGTCGTCCATGCGATGAATGTGATGATGATTTGTTTCATAAGAATGAGTGATTTTTTTCAGTGAAATGTGATTATTTAACATTTCGAGGGCAAAGTTATACAAAACAAGAGAGCAAACCAAAGAAAAACATAAGAAAATGAGCCAACCCTTTCATTTCTCAAACTACTTTAAGAGAAAGCCTTAGGATTCGCAAGAAAATGCTTGTAAAAGAGGCTGAATAAGGAATAGACTCAATCACCACACCAATAACCGCAATTATGTTACACGTTGCAGAAAGTTTTAGAACGCGTCCTAGAAAAACTCGCCTTTCATCCCTGTTACACACCATCCACTATTCCGCCAAACGCCAAATGCCAAATAAGGGTGAAGGGGCGGTTATTATATTTATATAGTTCCTATCCATTTACTTCTATCCCTATATATTATTATAATTATATATAAGGGTAGCATTTTCCTTATTTCTTATTTGGCGTTTGGCTAATTTGGCGGGGTCGAGTCTTCTCCAATAACCCACGGTTATTTCTCAGCAGAGGCAGGTTATTGATCAATAAGGCTGGGTTATTGGAAAATAATGGCAGGTTATTGGAAATGAAAAAAGTCGTGCCTCATAGAGAAAGGCTGATCAACGACAAACAAATGACAAGCGTTTCAGCGTTTCAGGCGTTTCATTAGCAAAAAGGGTGTTACACCTTCTCTATTTATACTTATAACTATTTATTAATTAATAAGTTATATATCATAATAGGACATTGAAACCCCACATACCCCCTAGCTGAAACGCTGAAACGCGAAACGCTTGGTTAATATAGGTGTTTTCTAACAAATTGATTTATAATTAAGTAGATGTTATCAAGTCCTCTTTCCTTGTGATTCAGACCCTCGGTTTGGCTCAGAAATCGTGAAATTACTCCTCTAAAAGGCCTCAAATCCATACCAAAACCCTCTCATTTCGATGCTTTTCCCTTCACTTTGTGCACATATCAGCTTTCCGAAATTCAACATTCCGACCTCATTTGGATGGCTTTTTGTGGTAAAAGAGCTAATCTAAATGTAAAAAGTGGGGGAAAGAAGGGGAAACGTTAAGGTTTTATGGTGGAAATACTTAAGGAAAATGGATATAAAACCTATACAAAATACTGTACAATTAGTTAAGAGTTAGGAACTGGGATTTTCAATTACTATTTTCAATATTCTTCAGTCTTTCGTTCCAGTACCTTGATGTTGTCGAGTGAAAGGAGGATGCCATGGGGGGCTTTGTCCAAAGCCTCCTTTTCTTTTGCTTGCAGGTAGATGGGGTAGTCCTTGCCGAGTGGAAGGATTTTCAGTTCAATATTCTTGCCGATGAGGTCGGAGAGACGGACGAGCATGGGTTTGCCGTTCCAGAAGTTGTCTTCGACAAGGATGCCATTGGCATAGATGCGAGCTGCGTCGCCTTGATAAGATATTTGCAGATAGAGATCGAGGTTCTCGTTCAGTTCGTTGAGGCTGCTGATGGTCCATGTGGCTGCCTTCTCCCAATCACTTTCAGTAGGTTGTGCCGCCACTTTCTGACTGCCCATTCTCACCTCACGCAATCCGCCATGTTCCTTGGTGAGTACATAGTTGACCTTGGTGGGGAGATAGTTCCATGTCTCTTCCATGATGCGGTTGCCATCTTGGTAGAGGATGCCGTCAGAGTAATAGAGCTTGTTGCCAATCTTATAGGCGGTATAGGCTTTCTCGCGTGAAAGGACACAGATCTTCGGTTGTACGGTTGTACGGTTTTGTGGTTTTACGGTGAAAGGTTTGTTGAGTTTGGGGGTAATGACCTTGCCGTTGATGGAGAGTTGAGGCTTCTTGCCCTCGATGGCGATGAAGTAGAAGATGCCGTCTGTTTGGCAGAAGGGTTCGACGGTGGCCCAATCAATGAGAATTGAAGAATTGAAAGATTGAAGAGTTGAAGTTTTCAGATGCCAGTTGCGAGGCGTGATGTAAGATGTTCCCTCTTCGTTGAGGATACGTACATAATCATTATGGAATTCGAAAGAGCCGCGACGGGCATCATGTTCGGAGAGCGTATCGACATCCATTTGGCTCAGTTCCTCACCCCAATCCGCCAAGAACTGATGCAAGAGTCGGCTTTCGTGCCAAGCCGTCCAGTTGGGCTGCCCCATCTCGCCGAGCATTGCCTGAAAATCGTAGGTGATGTGTGGCATATCGTTGTAGTTGGTCACGCTCGTGGCTTGCGTTTCTGCCATCGTGTGCTTGGGGTTGTAGGGATTCGTACCCCCATGATACATATAATAACCGGGAAGGTTGGAGCCCGATCCCAACTTGCAAATCGCGAGGGGCTTCACCTCCTTGCCGGTCATGTTGATGCGCCGATGATAGGAAGGCATCATGCCACCACCCAGTTCGCAGGTGAGGTAAGGGTAGGAGAGGTCTTTCGCCTCCATCTTCGTGTCTTGATTCGTGCCCAAGGCTTCTGTGGCGATGACTGCCGAAAGCCGCGTGTCCTTCATGATGAAAGCATCCTTGTAGTCGCCTGGCATATCGGTCAAAACTCTGTCCCAGAATCCGTCAGCATAGTCGCCATAGAGGGGCAGCATCTTGCCGAACTCCTCATTGCCGTTCAGTTTCGGCCAACCTGTACGGGTATAGAAAGGAGTGTCAAAACCCACCTCCACCGCTATATCTTTCAGTGCCATATAGTATGCCCAAGGCCCTCGACATTCGTTCTCAATCTGCACGCCGACGATGGGACCGCCATCCTTCCAAAGCAAGCCCTTCACTTGGGCAAAGATATGCTGATAGAGGTTCTTCGTCGCCTCCATAAAACCCGATGCCGTCGTCCGCAACTTATACTGCTGAGGATTGCTCTGTGCCTTGTCTGTCAGCCATACGGGAAAGCCTCCTTGATAGACTTCACCGTGACAGAAAGGACCGATACGCAGCACCACAGGCATCTTTTCTTCTTGGCAAATCTGCACGAACTTTCGCAGGTTCTTGTTCTCGTTCCAATCCCATCGTCCCTCTTCCTCCTCATGGTGAATCCAGAAGACATAAGTGGAGACGATGGTGATGCCACCTGCCCGCATCTTCTGAATCTCACGTCGCCATTCCTGCTCGGGCATACGGGCATAGTGAATCTCACCCATCACAGGCAACACATGCTTGCCACCGATGATGAAACCACGTGAATCCACTTCGAACTTCACGCCGTCGGGATTGACGTTCGTTCCAAAACGAAAAGTCTCTTGTGCCACAACGAATGCAGCACAAGAGACTAATATGCTCGTCAGAAATGCTCTGAGACACATGCTGGATTACATCATTTTGTCGAGTTCAGCCAAATTGCGAGCTACTTCCTCGTCAGTAACTGTGTAGTTCTGCAAGTCACCCTTGATGTAGGTTTCGTAGCTTGGCATATCGATGAGACCGTGACCAGAGAGGTTGAAGAGGATGACCTTCTCCTCGCCAGTCTCCTTGCACTTGTTGGCCTCGCGGATGGTGGCAGCGATGGCGTGACAGCTCTCGGGAGCAGGGATAATACCCTCTGTGCGGGCGAAGAGCATACCAGCGTCGAAAGTCTCCAACTGTGGAATGTCCACACCATACATATAGCCATCCTTGATGAGCTGAGAGATAATCATACCAGCACCATGATAACGAAGACCACCAGCGTGGATGTTGCTGGGCTTGAAGTTGTGGCCGAGGGTGTACATTGGCAAGAGTGGCGTGTAACCAGCCTCGTCACCGAAGTCATAACGGAACTGACCACGAGTCAACTTTGGACAGCTGTCTGGCTCAGCAGCGATGAACTCGGTCTTCTTGCCGTCCTTGAGGTTATGACGCATGAATGGGAAAGCGATACCACCGAAGTTGGAACCACCACCGAAGCAAGCAATCACCATATCTGGATATTCACCAGCCATCTCCATCTGCTTCTCAGCCTCCAAACCGATAATGGTCTGATGCAGACCTACGTGGTTCAGCACAGAACCGAGGGTGTATTTACAATTAGGCGTGGTGGTGGCGAGTTCCACAGCCTCAGAAATAGCAGTACCCAGAGAACCAGAGTGGGTAGGATCCTTCGTCAGGATGTCCTTACCAGCACGGGTGGACATAGAAGGAGAACCCTCCACGACAGCACCAAAAGTGCGCATGATGCTGGAGCGATAAGGCTTCTGCTGCATCGTAATCTTCACCTGATAAACGGCTGCCTCCAATCCGTAGAGCTTGGCTGCGTAAGAAAGAGCTGCACCCCACTGACCGGCACCAGTTTCAGTCGTCACGTTGGTTGTGCCCTCCATTTTGGCATAGTAGCACTGTGGCAGAGCTGAGTTGATTTTGTGAGAGCCGAGTGGGTTGACACTCTCGTTTTTGAAATAGATGTGGGCAGGAGTGCCGAGAGCTTCCTCCAAACCGTAAGCACGTACCAATGGTGTGCTACGATAATACTTATATTTGTCAAGCACCTCCTCTGGAATGTCAATCCAAGCGTGTTCAGTGTCCAGTTCCTGCACACAGCATTCGCGAGGGAAGATGTGGGCGAGGTCATCCACGCCCAGAGGCTGCTTCGTTGCAGGATGAATAGGAGGCATGGGCTTGTTCACCATGTCAGCCTGGATGTTATACCACTGTGTTGGAATCTCATTCTCCGAAAGGATAAAGCGTTTTTGTTTTGTGCTCATTGTTGTTAGGTTTTAGTTTTTAATTTGAATGAATTTTGCTACAAAGATACGAAAAAGTTGAGAGTTAAGAGTTAAGAGTTGAGAGTTTTTTGCCGTTTTCACATAGTTTCCGTACCTTTGTACCCAAAATTAAACAATTATGTTGAACGGACTTTATACAATTTTGTTGCTGATTGGCAGCAACATCTTTATGACGCTGGCTTGGTATGGCCACTTGAAGTTGCAGCAGATGAACATTTCCAACAGTTGGCCCTTGTGGTTAGTGATTATCTTCTCATGGGGTATTGCCTTCTTTGAATACTCGCTGCAGGTGCCTGCCAACAAGCTTGGTTTCGTCGGTAACGGTGGTCCTTACTCACTCGTGCAACTGAAGGTGATTCAGGAAGTGGTTTCCCTTACTGTCTTCACTATCATCGCTTCCTTTATGTTTCAGGGTGAACATCTCCACTGGAACCACGCCGCTGCCTTCCTCTGTTTGGTGGCAGCCGTCTATTTCGTATTCTGGAAGTAAGAACCGATTGGTCAAGTTACATGGAATTATCATTTAAAAGAAAGATATGAAAAAGATTTTATTGATGTTGATGCTGGCTTGTACCATCATGGCGTATGGCCAGCAGCAGAAAAGCATTGTGGTGCTTTATGAAAATGATGTGCATTGTGCCGTGGATGGTTATGCCAAGCTGGCAGGATTGCGTGATGCGATTGCCGACACGGCTTATGTGGCATTGGTGTCGAATGGTGACTACGTGCAGGGTATGACCGTTGGTGCCATCTCGAAGGGACAGTATGTGGTAGACCTGATGAGGGCATTGCCTTACGATGCCATCACCTTGGGCAACCACGAGTATGACTACGGTATGGAGCGTATGTTCCAGTTGCTTCGTCAGGTGCCTGCACCGATTGTGTGTGCGAATCTTTATGATGTGAAGCTGGAACGCAACGTTTTTGCTTCTTATGTGATGAAGCGTTTTGGCGACAAGAAGATTGCTTTTGTGGGTGCTTCCACGCCGACCTCGATGGAGACGGAGGCGTATGCTTTCCGTGACGATGAGGGCAATGTCATCTACGACCTGCAGATTCAAGATATTCCAGCGTTGGTGCAGAAGGCGGTGGATGATGCCAGACGTGCTGGTGCTGACTACGTGATTCTCGATTCCCATCTGGGTGAGGAGGAAACCAATCGTAACTCCGATTCCCATACTGTGGTGGCGAATACGACGGGCATCGACATCGTGTTGGACGGACACAGCCATGCTGTCATCGTGGCTGATACCGTGAAGAACAAAGTGGGTAAGCCCGTTGTAGTGTCACAGACAGGTACAAAGTTTGCCAACATCGGAAAACTCGTCATCACTCCCGACGGAAAGATGACCACGGAGTTGATTCCAATTGAGAAGGTGACGGTGAAGGATGCTTATGTGGCAGAGCTGACGGACAGCATCCACGCCATCCTGGAGGAGCAGACGAGCCGTGTGATTTGTAACAGTGAGGTGCCTCTGCGCATTCTCGACGATGAGGGGAATGAGATTGCCCGTATGGGGGAGACGAATGCTGGTGACATCGTGACGGATGCTTATCGTCTGATGACAGGTTCTGACATTGCTGTGCTTAACAGCGGCAGTATCCGCAATGAGTTGAAAAAGACGGGTGACCTAACGTATGGAGACTTGCTCACGTTGTTGCCTTACGATAACTATATCGTGGTGGCAGAGGTGAAGGGCAGCACTATCCTTGAGATGCTCAAGAAGCTTGTCAGTTTCCTGCCTAAACCTGACGGACAGTTCCCTCAGGTGTCAGGCTTGAAGTTCACCACTAAGGTGAAAGACCACAGCGTCAGCGATGTGCAGGTGCTGAATGGTGCCACTCAGCAGTATGAGCCCATCAATCCGGAGCGCACCTATAAGCTTGCCACTACCAAGTATTGTGTGACGGATGGTGGATTGCACAACACCTTGCAGGGTTGTCCTATCGTGCTCGAAACCAAGAAGACCTACAGTGATGTGTTCATTGATTATATCAAGGAACGTCTGAATGGTCACATTGGTCAAGAGTACGCGAAGCCACAAGGACGTATCACTGTGATTAAGTAGGGGTATATAGTTGGTGATATATACAAATAGGAAGGTCGCTAGTTGGGATTAACGAGCGACCTTCCTTTGTTTTTCACTTGATTTTCGGACAATGTGACTTGATGTATTCATACACAAAGTCAAAATCTTCGTCACGCACATACACTTGATTCTTGAAAAAGCGCTCGTTCACCTTGATGAGGTTGCGATGCTTGTGACATTGAACGCTTCTTACGTTGTCGAAGGAGGTGTACATGGAAGAGCGTGACGCAGATGTGGCACCGATGCCAGCAGTGGTGAGATTGCCTGTGGCAACACCTGCTGCAGCAGTGATGATGCCCAGTTTCCGTGCTCTCATTGCCTGCGCATTGATTTGGCAGTGATTGACGCCCTTTTCATCCATCTCGAAAAGCACAATGTATTTGCCACCATACATGGCAGCCACAATGGCGTAGGAAATCAAGGCGATGACAGTGAACACACCTATGAGAATCAGGAAGGGTAATGAAGTGTCCCATATCTTGTCCAAATTCCACCCATCTTCGATAAGTGTGAGGATGATCATGAATCCCCATATGCCAACGAATACCCAGAAGAAGATTTTGAATATGAGGATAAGGATGCTGGGGTTCTTCCACATGTCAAGCTCATACCTCCAGCGGTACTTGCCATCGTCGCAGCGTTGGACGCTATAGTCGGCGTTTTCTTTCATTTGCGTGAATATTTTTCGCAAATGTAGTACATATATTGACGAGCACCAAACATTTCTCTTTTTTTCCTGCAAAAAAAGTGGATGCGCCTTTGGGGGACACATCCACTTTCATGGTTTTGTATGTTGCAAACCAATGCTTATTCTGCAACTTCTTCTTCAGCCTCCTCAGCTACAGGAGCCTCTTCAACGGGAGCCTCTTCTGCTACAGGAGCTGCCTTAGGAGCTTCCTTCTGCTTAGCTGGATTCTTCTCACCGTCCTCGTTAACCACCTCGAATGGGATGGCAACGGATACTTCACGGTGGAAGTGAGCAACAGCCTCATAATCGCCGAGGGTCTTTACGCCCTTGATGGTGATGAGCTTGCTGTCAATCTCAAGACCCTTCTCTGCCAATGCAGCAGCAACTTCCTTGGGACCGATGGAACCATAGATGTTGCGACCTTCAGAAACACGTGCCTTGATAGTGAGAGAAACACCCTCGAACTTCTTAGCCAGTGCTTCAGCATCTGCCTTGATCTTTGCAATCTTTTTAGCGCGCTGCTTCAATTCCTCGTTGAGCTGCTTGATGGCTTTCTCAGTAGCGAGTACTGCGAAACCCTGAGGAAGAAGATAGTTGCGACCATAACCGTCCTTCACTGTGAGGACTTCGTCCTTATAGCCTAAGCCATGAACGTCTTGCTTAAGAATGATTTTCATACTGTCTTACCTCCTATTTTTTATTTCAACAAGTCTGCTACGTATGGGAGGAGTGCAAGGTGACGTGCACGCTTCACTGCCTGAGCCACGCGGCGCTGATACTTCAGAGAAGTACCTGTGATACGACGGGGAAGAATCTTACCCTGCTCGTTGAGGAACTTCTTCAGGAATTCTGGATCTTTGTAGTCGATGTACTTGATACCGCTCTTCTTGAAACGGCAATACTTCTTCTTCTTAACATCTACAGTAGTAGGAGTCAAGTATCTGATTTCTGATGGTGCTGCCATAATTAAGCCTCCTTCTTGTTACGACGCTTTTCAGCATAAGCTGCAGCGTACTTTTCGTTCTTAACTGTGAGGTAGCGGAGCACACGCTCGTCGCGGCGCATCTGCAACTCCAACTTAGCAATCACTGTGGGTTCGGCCTTGAACTCGACCATCTGGTAGAAACCAGAAGTCTTCTTCTGAATAGGATAAGCTAATGCCTTCAAACCCCAATTCTCGGTGCTGATGATTTCAGCGCCCTTGTCCTTGAGGTAGTTGACAAACTTATCTGCCGCTTCCTTCATCTGAACATCAGACAAAACGGGAGTTAAAATGAAAACGGTTTCGTATTGATTCATAAGATCAATAATGTAAGTTTGATTTGTTAATAATGTTATTAATTGTGCTCTTGTTTTTGCAAAAGCGGTGCAAAGGTACGAATAAGTGAGCACATGGCAAAATAAAACAAGCTTTTTTTGTGTGTTGTCGAACGAAAGAACCTTCGACGTAGTCAAAGTGTGGACTATTTTTGTATAATTGGCTATGAAATACACTTTTTTGGTGCTTAAACGAAAAAATCTTGCTGAAAAGTTTCTTTGTTTGGAGAAAAAGTCGTTATTTTGTACTTGATTTGATAGACAACAACAAAAACTAGATAGATACAATGAAAAAGAATCTTGGTATTTTACTTATCGTGTTAGGCGCATTGCTGCTTATCCTTTGCGCATTTGTCCCCTTCATGGGTGACTTGGCTGACCAGAACTGGTACACTTGGGGAAGCCTCTTCCTCATCATCGCAGGTCTCTTGACGCACATCTTCATGAACAAGAAAATAGAGGCATAATGACACGATGTGCTATCGGGTAGATGGTCGCAAATGATGACCGATGCCCCTGCATCGATAAAAATAAAGGTGGACACCATGAGGTGCCCACCTTTTCTTGTATCTAACGTTCTGTCAGTGAATCACTGCTTTTCACCCTCTTCAGTGATAACCAATTTGTAACCTTTACCATGCACGTTGATGATTTCCACATTGGGATCTGCTCTCAGGTGCTTGCGTAATTTGGTGATATACACATCCATTGAGCGGGCATTGAAGTAGTTGTCGTCAATCCAAATGGTCTTGAGTGCATAATCACGTTGCAAGAGCTCATTCTGACGGTTGCTGAGCAAAGTGAGTAACTCTGCCTCTTTGGTGGTAAGTTTCTCCTGTTTGTCACCAATGGTGAGAATCTGCTTTTGAGTGTCAAAAGTGAAACGACCAATCTGGCGAACGGCTGTTTCTTTATTCTTCTTGCCACGTACACGGCGGAGAATAGCTTCAATGCGGAACACCACTTCTTCCATGGAGAATGGTTTCGTGATGTAGTCGTCAGCACCCAGTTCGAAACCTTCGCGCACATCGTCTTTCAGGTTCTTGGCGGTGAGGAACATGAACGGCATGTCGTAGTTCAGTTCCTTGATTTTGCTTGCCAGGGTAAAGCCATCCATGCGAGGCATCATCACGTCAAGGATACAGAGGCTGAAGTTGCCTTGCAGGAACGTGTCGAAACCTTCTTCTCCATCTTGGCAGAGTGTGGTGCTGTAACCCTTTGCCTCAAGGTATTCACGCAGAAGCATGCCGAGGCTCTCGTCGTCTTCACAAAGAAGGATGTTCACTTCTTCAAGTCTTTCATCTGTAATCATAGTTGTAAATGTTTTAATTGTTTTATTATTTTTGTTTTATGCGTTAATCATTCATTTTCAGTTTAATAATGAACTTTGTACCGATACCCAACTCGCTTTCAGCAACAATGGTGCCTTTGTGGTCTTTCACAATCTTGTACACGTATGCCAATCCAAGACCGAATCCCTTCACGTCGTGCAAATTTCCTGTATGCACACGATAGAACTTTTCGAAAATGCGCTTCAGGTCTTCTTTCTTGATACCGATACCATTGTCCTTGATGGAGATGCAGAGCAACCCTGGTTCATTCCATGTCTCCACATTAAGTTCGAGGTCTGCATCCTTTCGGCGGTACTTCACTGCATTGTCCATCAGATTGAAGATAACATTGGTGAAGTGCATGTCATCCACACAAATATTCGGGTCGGTGGCATTGAGGTTGGTGATGATTTTTCCACCGTTCCTTTCAACTTTCAATGCAAAGGTGTGGGTCACTCCTGATATCAGTTCGTTGATATCGACTTCCTTCATATGGAGGTTTGCCCGTTGGTTCTCGTACATGGAGAGTTGCAACACTTTCTCCACTTGGAAACGGAGGCGTTTCGTCTCATCAATGATGGTGGAAGTGAGCCGTTGCAAAAGAGCAGGTGTCTTGCTGACAGATTCGTCGCCCAGCATCTGTGCCGCCAAGGAAATGGAGGAGATGGGTGTCTTGAACTCATGCGTCATGTTGTTGATGAAGTCGTTCTTCAATTCTGTCAGTTTCTTTTGCCTGAACACCAATATGAGTGTGACAATGAAGGTGATGAGCAGAATGAGCGTAAAGATGAACGATGGAATCATGAACCACATCGACCGCCAGATGTACTTGCCCAAATTGGGGAAGTGTACCTTCAGGATGCCGCCACATTGTACGGGGTCGTTTCTAAAGAGTGTTACAGTGAAAACCTTTGTGTTACCCGTTTCATCGTAATCGGAACATTGGTACACTTTCTGTCCATTGCTGGTGCTGACGACAAAGTGGTAGGGGATATTGACGCCGTTGTTGTTCAGCTGTGTCTTCAGAATCTGGTCTAATTCTATAAAGTCGATACGCTCAGAAAGAGGACGGTCACTGGCTGTATAGAGGATGCTGTAAATCACCTCGTCCACCAGCTTCTTTTCTGTGGCATACCGCATGTCCATGATTTCTTTCAAGGAACGCAAACGTTCATTGTTGCTTGACGTCTTTTTGGTGAAGTACTTGTCTGACAAGTTCGTGCTGACGGTCGTTTCACGTGAGGTGAAAACGCTGCCATCCTTGGCTATCACCTGATGCATATGTTGCACGACAGAGGAATCGGTGTTGGCATAGATGGAATCGTATGCAGTGGCAATACCATTCATGGCATCAGAACCTTCCTCCAGATACCGCTTTGTCTCCGACAACTCCAACTGATGGGCTGTTTCGTACAGACTGCGGTTGACGGATTCCTCGAAATATTCATAGCGCAGGGAGGTCACCTCTTCAATATACCGCATCTGCATAATCAACAGACTGGCGAAAGAGATGCCCATGACTATAGCGAGAACTATGATGGTTGATTTCTTCATTTTTTATTTCTTTGCTACAAATTTAGCGCAATTCTTAAAAACAGAACGTCAAAAACGTCGATAATATGGGCGTATAGTTAATTATTTGATATGTGTTAACAAAAATACTATCATTACTTATTTATTTGTCAATTAACAAACAAAAAGGAACCTGCATGAGCAGATTCCCTTTCTTGTTGCATCGCATAGGTGGATGAATTCCACGCTATGCACGATTTGTATGTGTTTAATCTTCGTCCTTGCTCTGTTCTTCGAATTCCTTCATCAGTTTCTGCTGGATGTCGGTTGGAACAAGCTCGTAAGAAGCAAACTTCATGATGAAGCTGGCACGACCACCTGTGATGGAACTGAGGGTAGTGGAGTAGCTTGACAAGCTCTTCAATGGCACTTTGGCAATCAGCTTTTCGTAGCCATTTTCACTTTCACTACCAATGATCATTCCACGACGTCCCTGAAGGTCAGACATCACGTCACCCATCTTGTCACCAGGAACGAAGACCTCTACATCGTAGATGGGTTCCAGCAACTTTGGACCTGCTTCCTTGAACGCGTCGGAGAATGCGTGACGACCAGCTAACATAAAGGAAAGTTCGTTAGAGTCAACGGGGTGCATTTTACCATCGTAAACGACAACGCGAACATCACGAGCATAAGAACCTGTCAGAGGACCTTGCTCCATGCGGCTCATGATACCCTTCAAGATAGCAGGCATGAAGCGTGTGTCGATGGCACCACCCACCACAGAGTTGATGAACACGAGCTTTCCGCCCCATTCGAGATCAACTTCTTCCTTACTCTTGGCATTAATCTTAAACTCCTGATTGCCAAATTTGTAAGAGGTTGGGTCTGGCATGCCGTCGTAGTAAGGTTCTACGATGAGGTGTACTTCACCAAACTGACCTGCACCACCTGATTGCTTCTTGTGGCGGTAGTCGGCACGGGCAGCCTTGGTGATGGTCTCGCGGTATGGAATCTTGGGCTCCTCAAACTTGATGTTGATCTTCTCATTATTCTCCATACGCCACTTCAGTGTGCGGAGGTGGAACTCACCTTGACCCTTCACAAGTGTCTGTCTCAGTTCCTTAGACTGCTCCAGAATCCATGTTGGATCTTCCTGTGACATCTTTTGGATGGCAGCCACCATCTTTTCTGTATCACCTTCATTTTCAGCCTTGACAGAACGGATATATTTAGGATCTGGGTACTTCACGAAATTGAAACGGTGCTCGCAATCCTTGCCAGCTAGTGTGTTGCCAGTGCGTACATCCTTCAACTTCACCGTACAACCAATGTCACCTGCCACCAATTCTTCCACCTTGATGCGGTTAGCACCAGCACAGCAGAACAACTGAGCCATGCGCTCCTTCGAACCACGGTCGGTGTTGGTCAGGTCATCACCTTCGTGCACCTTACCTGACATCACCTTGAAGTACTGCACACCACCAATATGTGGTTCATTGGCAGTCTTGAAGAAATAGAGAGAAGTTGGTGCGTTAGGATCTGGCTTCACTTCTTCACCGCGGGTGTTGTGTACTTGAGGCATCTCGTCAACGAATGGAACCACATTGCCGAGGAACTCCATCAAACGACGTACACCCATATCTTTAGTAGCACATACACAGAACACGGGGAACATGCTTCGTGTAGCCAATCCTCTACGGATACCTAAACGAAGTTCGTCTTCTGTCAAGGCTTCAGTCTCAAAGAATTTCTCCATCAAACCCTCATCGTTCTCAGCTGCAGCCTCTACGAGGGCACGATGCATCTCCATGGCCTTGTCCATCTCTTCTGCTGGAATCTCCTCAATGATGGGAGCACCACCTTCTGGCTTCCAAGAATATTTCTTCATCAGCAGCACATCAATGAGGCTGTTGAAATTCGGACCTTCGTTCAGCGGATACTGGATAGGGACCACCTTGGGACCATAAATGCCGATGAGGCTGTCAAGCACCTGGTGGTAGTCACACTTTTCAGAGTCGAGTTGGTTAACGAGGAAGATAACGGGCTTGCCCAATTTCTCCGTGTAACGGAAATGGTTCTGTGTACCCACCTCAGGACCATACTGACCATTGATGAGCAACAATGCGGTGTCTGTCACATTCAAAGCAGTCATGGCTGCACCCACGAAGTCGTCGGCACCCGGACAGTCGATAATGTTCAGTTTCTTGTTGTTCCACTCTACGTGGAAAACGGTAGAGAATACACTATAGCCATATTCCTGCTCCACTGGGAAGTAGTCACTCACGGTGTTTTTCTGTGTGATGCGACCACGACGGCTAATGATTCCTGCTTCATACAAAAGTGCTTCGGTAAGAGTGGTCTTACCGGCACCGTCATTGCCAAGCAAGGCAATGTTCTTGATTTCGTTGGTTTGGTAAACTTTCATTGTTTAGGTTAGATTTATGTTTATTATTTGTAATTGTTCGAAAAACGGCACTAAATTACTGCTTTTTATCGGGATGGAGCGAAAAAAACTTATGTTATTTAACATTTTTCATTATTATTAAGGAAATAATGAGTAAATTTGTCCTCACATGGCAGGTATTTACATACATATCCCCTTTTGTAAGTCGCGATGCATCTATTGTGGCTTCTTTTCCACCACTTCGCTTCAACAGCGTCATGCCTATGTTGATGCAGTGGTAAAGGAATTGCGTTTGCGGCAGGACTTCCTTGCAGGTGAACCTATTGACACAGTCTATTTTGGGGGAGGAACCCCCTCTCAATTGTCGCCAGATGAATTGGAAAAAATATTGGAAACCATTCATAATATATATAATGTACGCGAGGACGCCGAAGTGACCCTCGAAGGGAATCCTGATGATATGACTACTGTTTTTCTTCATCGTCTCCGTCAGATGGGGATCAATCGCCTCAGCATGGGAGTGCAGACATTTGATGAAGATCGTTTACGTTTTCTTCATCGTCGGCACACCGCTACACAAGCCATTCAGGCTGTTCATGATGCACAAGAGGCAGGTTTCTCCAACATCAGTATAGACCTTATGTTTGGATTTCCCAACCAGACACTTGACGAGTGGAAATGTGATGTACAGACAGCACTTTCTTTACAGGTTCAACACTTGTCAGCGTATTCCCTGATGTATGAAGAGGGAACGATGCTTGAACGGATGCTTACTGAAGGGATGATTGCAGAGGTGGATGAAGAAGTGTCTTTGCAGATGTACGAGCATCTGATAGATGCATTAGAAGAGGCTGGCTATGAACATTATGAACTCAGTAACTTTTCTCTGCCTGGTATGCGGTCACGTCATAATTCCAGTTATTGGCATGGTGTCCCCTATCTGGGAGTTGGGGCAGGGGCACATTCCTATGATGGTTGCAATCGATTCCACCATCCAGATTCATTGGAGCACTACATGATGAATCCCTGCGCATTGGTGACTGAACAATTGACTGAGCACGAGCGTTACGATGAATACGTCTTCACGTCCCTCCGCACTTCTGAAGGGCTTCACCTTCCCGATTTGGAACGCCGTTTTGGTGTGGCTCATAAAGAGTACTGCCTTCAGAATGCACAGAAGCATCTAAAGGCAGGTCTCTTGTCACTTACGAGTGATACGCTTTGTCTCACACGTTGTGGACTTTTTATTTCTAACGAGGTCATGTCTGACCTCATGTGGGACGAATAATTATGGTAGCAACTCAGCCATCTTGTCCAAGAGGTCTTTGCCTCTCAAATCCTTGGCAATGATGTTACCTTTCTCATCCACCAGCACATTGGCAGGAATGGCTTGTACATGATAAGTGGCGCAAGCTTCACTTTCCCAACCCTTCAGGTCACTCATCTGTGGCCAAGGCATCTTGAGGTCTGCGATAGCTTTCACCCAAGAGTCCTTCTCATTGTCGAGCGAAACGCCGATCACTTCAAAACCTTTGTCGTGGAACTTCGTATAGGTTTCCACCACTGTTGGCATCTCTGCGCGGCAAGGACCGCACCATGAAGCCCAGAAATCGATCAATACATATTTGCTCTTGCCCACGTAATCACTCAACTTGATGCTCTTGCCATTGGGGTCGTCCATCTTCAAGTCTGTGTATGCATGACCAATGGCGGTCGATTCTTGTGCCTTCTTCTCTGCCATGATTGCCTTATAGACTGGGAAGTTGGGTTGTTTCTCACCGAAGAGTTTTAGGATTTCCTCGTTATCCTCTTTTGAGAAGTTGAAAGAACAGAAAGCAAACAGCATGTCGCTGCATGCGGAAGGCACATGGTCAATGATGAACTTCTTTTGAAATGCCTGCATCACTTTGTTCAGCGAATCTAACTTCTCTTGTGCAGCCTGTCTTTCTGCTTCACTCTTGGTGGAGTCAGAGCAGATTTGCCAAGGTCCGTCCATTTGCTGACCAATCTTGCCACATTGCTCCTCAAACTCATCATATAGTTTTCCGTTAGGACCACCTTCAATCTTGCTTTCACCCTCACCTTTGATCAGTTCTGCCTTGATGTCACCCTTTTCCAGAATGAATTGCGCCATCGTCGTGGGTTCACCCGCATGGATAGGCATCAACCATCTTAAAGCAGCTCCTTCGCATTCGCCATTGAATTCGAACGTTCCATTCTTGATGATGGCGGTGTCCGTCGGAATCATGTTGAAATACCCCTGCATTTCGCAGATGAATACAGTGTCGCCGTCTTGAGTACCTTCTGCTGTACCAGTGATGGTATAGGCATTCTCCGACTTTTGCGAACAAGCTGCCGTCAGCATTACAACCGCCGACAGTATCACATAAAACTTACTTTTCATATCTTTCATACGATATTATAGTTTTTTCTTGTGTTACTTATTTGAGTGCAAAGATAACTTATTTCTTTCATACTATCATCTTTTTTAGGACGAAATATATTGTGTGTCCGTACACAATGCACATTTTTGCCTCAAAAGTGCTCTTTTTTATCCTCAAAAATTGTTTTTTTAAATAAAAATGTAAAAAAAAGAGATTTTCGAGAACATCGTATCTTAAAAAGTGCGTAACTTTGCAGCGGTTTTGAAAGCAAATTAATTGTTTAACAAATTAAAAGTAAAAGAAATTATGAAGAAGTTGGTTTTCGCAGCTGTTGCTGCAATCGCTCTCACAGCATCTGTATCTTTCGTATCTTGCGACAAGAAGGCTCCTGTAGCTGACACTACTGCTGTTGACTCTGTTGTTGTTGAGGACACTGTAGCTGCTGACACTGTAGCTGCTGACACAGTTGCTGTTGACTCTATCGCTGAATAATCTGAAGCGATTTTAGAGCGCAACTTTCGGGATGTAAGAATCCCCCAAGAGAATGGAACCTGCAAGACTTTGTCTCGCAGGTTTTTTTTATTGAAAAAATCGGACTACTGAAGAGTAATCCGATTTCGTTGTTTATGTATCCGATTCTTTTTTATGATGCTAAGCTGATGCCACGTTCAAATGCCATGTGGCGAAGGTTGAGAATGGCATAACGCATACGGCCAAGGGCTGTGTTGATGCTGCAGTTGGTTTTCTCTGCGATTTCCTTGAAAGAGAGTTCGTCATACACGCGCATGAGAAGCACCTCGCGTTGAGGATCGGGCAGCATGGCGATGAGTTCTTTCACTTCTGCAAGGGTTTGCTGGTCAATCATCTCTTGTTCGCGGTTCTCGTTCACAGCGATATCGGCACGATTGAAAAGATCTACCTCCGATTGGTCGTTGGAAAGAATGTGTTCTGTGGGGGTGGTGCGATAATAATCAATGAGATGATTGTGGACAATGCGCATCATCCATGAAGAGAATTTGCCGTTCTCTGTATATTGTCCGTTCTTGATACGCACAACCATCTTGATGAAGACATCTTGGAAAAGGTCTTCGGCAAGTTCCTGATTTTTGACTGAGTAGAGGAGATAAGAAAAAACCTTACTCTCATAACGCTTCAACAAAATGTCGAATGCATTATTATTGCCTTTTTGATATAAACTAACCAACTGCTCGTCGGCGAGTTCACGGAGCTGTTTCATTATGCTTTAATCTTTGGTTTAGCGTAATGTCTCTTCTATAGGCAATGGAGTTTAAATGTTAATATTTAGGTTTTTTTTGAATTTCGTGCTGCAAAGTAAAGGCTTTTCTACTTAAATTGCAAATTTTTTACAAAAAAAATGCATTTTCTTTCAATTTTAGTCCTCTGAGCAGGTCTGTGACGGGCATTTTCTTTTTACCTTCGAGCTGAAGTGTCTTGATATTGAGCCATCCGTCAGCGGTGGCGACTTTCAAGTTGGTTTTGCCATCAGATACGATAGTTCCGGGTTTTCCTGAAGGCGTTGCAACATCCTTTTCTGCCTCATAAACCTTCACAGACTTTCCCTCCAAAGTCGTCCATGCAGCAGGGTAGGGGGAGAGTCCACGGATAAAGTCATAGATGTGTTTGGTGGATTGGTTCCAGTCTATGCGGCAGGTCTCACGGAAAATCTTAGGTGCAGGAGTGAGTGGCACATCCTTGAATTGGTCTTGTGGAATGGCTTTGATGGTGCCAGTGATGATGTTATCGACTGTTTCAGTGACAAGCTTGCCACTCAGAACCATCAGCTTGTCATGCACCACCTCAACGTTATCAGTCTCTTCGATGGGGATACGCACCTGCTGGATAATGTCTCCCGTGTCAATCTCATGCTTGAGGAAGAAGGTTGTGATTCCTGTTTCAGTCTCTCCGTTGATGACAGCCCAGTTGATGGGTGCGGCACCTCGGTACTTGGGCAGGAGACTGGCATGTGCATTAAAAGTGCCAAGTGGTGGCATGCTCCAGACAATCTCTGGGAGCATACGGAAAGCAACGACAATCTGCAAATCAGCTTTCAACGCTTTCAATTCCTCTATGAATACGGGGTCTTTCAACTTCTCGGGTTGGAGGATTTTCAGGTCGTGTTCAAGGGCATATTGCTTCACAGGGCTGGGTTGGAGCACACTTCCATGTCGTCCAATAGGTTTGTCGGGCATGGTGACAACGGCAACAACGTTATAGCCACCTTCAACAAGGGCACGCAAACTCTCAACGGCAAAGTCGGGAGTTCCCATATAGATGATTCTAAGATTTTCTTTTGTCATGATTCAATCCTTCAATTCTTCAATCCTTCAATTCTTCAATCCTTCAATCCTTCAATTCTTCAATCCTTTTATTCTTGACTGAATTTGATCAGGGTTTCACGATAACTTGTAAAGAGTCCAGAACGTGAAACAAAGCCGACGTATAGATGGTTTTCATCCACGACAGGCAGATTCCAAGCTCCCGTCTCTTCAAATTTCTTCGCAGCGATTTTCAGGGAGTCGCTCACCATCAACGTGGCTGGCGGTTCTTTCATGAAATGGTTGACGGTGTATTGCCGATAGAGTTCGGGGCGGAACATATAAAGTCGCACAGAGTCAAGTGACACAACACCTAAAAGTTGTCCACCTGCATCGACCACAGGGAATATATTACGGTGTGATTTTGCAATGGTGACAATGAACTGATTTAATGGCGTGTTGGGCGTAACGGTTTTGTAATCACGCTCTATGACCGATTGCAGTTTCAGCAATGTGAGGATGGCATTATCCTTATTGTGGGTGATGAGTTGTCCACGACGTGCCAGACGCATCGCATAAATGCTGTGTGGCTCAAAGATGTTGATGGTAAGGTAGGAAACAACTGACACAATCATCAGAGGCACGAAGAGATTGTAGCCTCCCGTGAGCTCTGCAATCAGGAAAATGCCTGTCAGGGGGGCATGCATCACACCCGACATCAAACCAGCCATACCATAAAGCCCGCAGTTCTTTGGAGAAAGATAACCAGATTCGCCCATGATGAGTCCAAGACCTGAGTCCCAAAGGTTGGCAAAGAGGAAACCTGCAATACAACCAAGGAACAAGCTGGGAGCAAAGACTCCACCGCATCCGCCACCTCCGTTGGTTGCTGTGGTGGCAAACACCTTGAGCAGAAGCACCAATCCAAGGTAGATAAGCAAGTTGCTGTCGTTCTCGTAGAAAAGGGTGTTGTGCATGATCTCTTTGGCTGAGGCACTGTTGATGAGCTGATTGATCACATCGTAGCCTTCACCATACATGGCGGGGAAGAAGTAAATCAAGATACCCAACACGATGGCACCCAAAAAGAACTTATAACGCTTCTTCTTAATCTTTCCGAAGATACCCTCCAGCCAGTTCATCGTACGAGTGAAGTAGAGACTCACCAAACCGCAGGCGATACCCAAAAGGATGCAGCCAGGGATAATGTCGATGCTGAAAGCCTTGTTGAGATTGAACTCAAACAGGGGGGCAGTTCCGTAGAAGGCGTAGGAAACGCATACGGAAGTGATGCTGGTGACCATCAGTGGTAACAGGGAAGAGAAACTCAGATCGAGCATGAGTACCTCAAGCACAAAGACCAATCCTGCGATGGGTGCCTTGAACACGCCTGACACAGCACCTGCAGCACCACATCCGACGAGCAGCATCAAGGTCTTGGGAGGCAAATGGAACCGTTTGCCAAAGTCTGAACCCCAGGCAGCACCTGTCAGCACGATAGGTGCCTCGGCTCCCACAGAACCACCAAAACCAATAGTGATGGCACTGGCGATGATGCTTGACCAACGGTTGTGAGACTTGATACGGCTACGACCTCTTGACATCGCATACAGAATCTTGGTGACTCCATGACTGATATCACCACGAACGATAAAGGTGACAAAGAGTAGGGAGAGGAGAATACCAATCGCAGGGAAGACGAGGTAGAGGAGGTTGGTGTCTTCTGCCACAAAGCCTGATGTGAGCAGATGTTTGATTTCCTCAATCAAGGATTTCAGCACGAAAGCCGTTAGACCCGTGCACACACCCACCATTAGGCTGAGCATCAGTACGATTTGTCGTTCTGAATGATCACCCTTCAGCCATTCGGTAATGGCTTGATTGAGCTTGATTTCCTTGCGTCTAATCCCTGTGAAATTCATGTTTATTCTCTGATAATGGTGAATTGCCCATTGGCATTCATCTTGATGATGCTGCTGGGCTTATGCTTCTCGCGACTTTGTCTGCTGTACTTGACTACATAGTCAACAGCATTCTTAATCTCGTCGCTGATTTCGTCGAAGGTTTGTGGGGTGGGTTCTCCACTAATGTTGGCACTGGTGCTGACAATGGGCTTCTGAAAACGGAAACAGAGTTCTTTGCTAAACTCCTCTTTCGTAATTCTCAATCCCGCACTTCCGTCTTCTGCAATCACATTGGGAGCCAATCCTGTCACGTTGTCAAAAATGACGGTGAGAGGCTTTTCACTCAACTCAATCATATCCCAAGTCACATCTGCCACATTTCTGACATAGCGTTGCAGACGTACATCGCTATCCACCAAGCAGATGAGTGCCTTGCTATCTTCCCTCTTCTTGATGGCAAAGACTTTCTTCACGGCTTCCTCGTTGGTGGCATCACATCCGATACCCCAGACCGTGTCGGTCGGGTAGAGGATGACACCTCCAGCCTTCATCACTTCAATCGCTTTCTTTACTTCGTCTTGTAACATATAATTGATTCTCTCTGCCTTACGGGCTGGTTAAAATTCACTGGTGAAGTGGAACTTGATATGCTTGAAATCCTGTTGTGCCATTTGCAGCACATAATTGGAATCTGCCAGGAAAACATCTCGTCCCTCCTTGTCTTTCGCCATATATTGATACTTGCGCTTCTTGAAAGCATCCAACTCAGCATCATCATCGCTCTCAATCCAACATGCCTTGTAGAGACTCACAGGTTCCCATTTACACTTGGCATTGTACTCGTTCTCCAGACGGTACTGAATCACTTCGAACTGCAATTGTCCCACCGTACCGATAATCTTACGATTGTTGAATTGATTCACAAACAGCTGTGCCACACCTTCGTCCATCAATTGATTGATACCTTTCTCCAATTGTTTTGTCTTCATTGGGTCTGCGTTCTCAATATACTTGAACATCTCTGGCGAGAAACTGGGCAATCCCTTGAAGTGCAACAGTTCTCCTTCTGTCAGTGTGTCACCAATTTTGAAAATGCCGTTGTCTGGCAAACCCACAATATCACCAGGATATGCCTCTTCTATCGTACTCTTTCGTTGTGCCATGAATTGCGTAGGACTGGAGAAACGTACCGTTTTACCATTTCTTACGTGCAAATAGGGGGCGTTCCTGACGAACTTGCCCGAGCAAACCTTGCAGAATGCCGTACAAGAACGGTGATTAGGGTCGATATTGGCTGTAATCTTGAAGATGAATCCTGTAAACTTGGGTTCTTCTGGTTGCACCATACGTTCTTCCGCCGTTGTGGGTCGTGGATTGGGGGCAATCTTCACGAAGCAGTCAAGCAATTCCTGCACACCGAAGTTGTTCAAGGCAGAGCCGAAGAAAACAGGTGCCACTTCTGCTTCCAGATAGGTATTCACATCGAATGTGTCATACACACCGTCAATCATTTCCAAGTCTTCACGCAACTTCTCAGCATCCTCTTTTCCCACACGCTCATCCAGCTCTTCCGAGTTGATATCCACATTCACCTTTTCTGTCACCATCTGCTTATTAGGGGTGAAAAGGTTGAGGTTCTCCTCGTAGATGTTATAGACACCTTTGAATCGTGCTCCTTGATTGATGGGCCAAGAGAGGGGACGTACGTTGATTTGCAACTCGCTTTCCACCTCGTCGAGCAAGTCGAAGGGGTCTTTACCCTCACGGTCCATTTTGTTGATGAACACGATGACAGGTGTTTTTCTCATACGGCACACAGTCATCAATTTGCGTGTCTGAGCCTCCACACCTTTTGCACCATCAATCACGATGATGGCAGAATCCACCGCGGTCAATGTCCTGAAGGTATCTTCTGCAAAGTCTTGGTGACCAGGTGTGTCGAGAATATTTACTTTATAGTCCTGATAGTCAAACTCCATCACGGAGGTGCTGACAGAGATTCCTCTTTGTTTCTCAATCTCCATCCAGTCAGAGGTGGCAGTCTTCTTAATCTTGTTGCTCTTCACTGCACCAGCCACCTGAATCTGACCGCCAAACAGCAGCAGTTTCTCCGTCAACGTGGTCTTACCAGCGTCAGGGTGCGAGATAATCGCAAATGTCCGTCTTCTTTCTATTTCGTTCATGTGTTATTGCTTCAATTTTTCAATACACTCTCTTAAAGAGTCTTCCCAATAAGGCACTTCGATGCCATATGTCTGCTTGATTTTCGTCTTGTCCAGCACGGAATAGTGAGGTCTTTTTGCGGGGGTGGGGTATTCCGATGTATGGAGTGGTCTCACGTGACAGGTTGTAATACCGGCAATCCTGTGGATGGCTTTGGTGAAATCATACCACGAAATGACACCCTCGTTAGAGAAGTGGTAGATGCCAGGCACAACACCCTTGTTGATTGCTACAAAAATAGCAACCGCCAAATCTCTTGCATAGGTTGGTGTGCCCACTTGATCAAAAATAACGCCCAACTCAGGCTTTTCTTTACCTAAACGAATCATTGTCTTCACGAAGTTGTTGCCAAAGGTAGAGTAGAGCCAAGCCGTACGGATGATGAGATAGTTCTTGCAATTTGCTTTCACGCTCTCCTCACCTGCCAATTTCGTGCGTCCATAGACAGAGTTTGGACAAGTAGGCAATTCTTCTGTCATCGGTCTGTAGTTGGTACCGTCAAACACATAGTCCGTGCTGATTTGCACCATGCTACCACCACGCTTTCCAACAGCCTTTGCCAGATAGCCAGGAGCGATATTGTTGAGCAGATTACAGAAATCTTCGTTATCCTCTGCCTTATCCACAGCCGTAAACGCCGCACAGTTCACGATGCAGTCAATCTTGTTTGCCTCCACGAACGCCTCCACCTCGTCTTCGTTTGTGATGTCCAGTTTCTGTGCAATGCTTCCCTCTGGAATTACCACATCCGTAAAGAAGTAGGTGTGTTGTGCATTCTCCTTTGCCAACAACTGCATCTCATTGCCGAGTTGTCCGTTGCATCCTGTCACTAAAATATTCATATCTCTTTCTTTAACCTTAACTATCTCTAAACCCTAAACTCTCAACTCTCTAAACCTCCAAATCTCCCTCCTTGTCCTTCTTGTAATAGTCGCTGAGCAGACCGATGAACTTGGCGATGTTGTCAATGGCTGTAGCCGTCTCTGCCGACACTTCTTTCTTCTGCATTCGTAGCAACATCACTCCATACAGTGCGTCAAAGCAGTTTTCGATTTCGTTCTTCTCCTGACTCTCAGCACTCTTTGCTCGCAACTCCACAATGAAGGGCAATGCCTTGTAATAAGCTGCTGAGTAGAAAGGGTGCTTGCTTGATTTCAACAACTGGGCATGTAAGTCTGTCAATAAGATGATGATGTTTTTGTTCACCTGCAGATGTCCTTTCTCTGTTACACCCTCCTCACGCATCATCTCAATCAGGTGTTCATACCATCCCTTCAGTTCCTCGCTTTTCTCTGCATCCAAGCCGAACTGTGGCACATATTCCTTTGCCATCTTCTCCGCATCCAAGCCAAACGCACGTACCACATCCTCTACTTGCCACATATACAGCAAGTACTCCGCTATATTTTTCTTCCTCAATTGTTCTGCTACAAACATACTCTTATATTGGTTCGTTATCTCCAAAAGGAATATAATGGAATGTGTGGCCTGTCAGGGCATAGACAATCATCAAGGCACTCACCACCATCACTATGATGCCGATAATTCGGTTGATGCGCCAAATCACTTGATTGCTGAAACGGGCTCTCACCTTGTCCACCAACCAAGTCAAGCCGAACCACCAAGCCAATGCACCTGCCACAATGGACAGATAACCCATTGTCTGTGCCAACCAGTTGCCCGCCAAGATAAACGTGAACTGACCGAACAATGCCACGAACAGCAAGATAATCAATGGGTTGGAAACTGTAATGGCAAAGCCCGAAATGATGAATCCCGTCAGTTTGTGCTTCGTCTCTACGGGTGATTCTCTGTCCACCACCTTCTGCTTTGGAATGCTTTTGAAGGTGTAGATACCAAAGGCAAACAACAGGGCAGAGCCAATAATCTTAATCCACAATGCAATGATAGGGTCTTCGATGATGTCCACCACCAGATACATGAAATAACCCGTGATGATGGCATACAAGATATCGCTGATACTTGCTCCGATGCCTGTGGCAAAACCTTCCCAACGCCCTTTGTTCAGCGTGCGTTGCACGGTCAGAATACCAACAGGACCCATAGGTGCCGAAGCCAGCACACCGATCAGAAAACCTTTCATGATTTCCTCAAACACACCCACATTCTGCATCCATTCTTGGAAATTCAGTTCGGAGATTTGAGGTATGGCTTGTAATATCATAAAATTGCTTAATAATCATTTGAGTGTGCAAAGGTACGATTAAGTGAGGGAAAAACCAAATTTATTTGAGTTTTTCCGAGCGTGAGTACCTTCGATGAAACTCAACGGTACGATTAAGTGAGGGAAAAACCAAATTATTTGGGTTTTTCCGAACGTGAATACCTTCGATGGAGTCAATGCTACGAAAAAAGGAGTGAAAAGCGAAATAATGCTCTCTTTTTCTTTCACTTTTCACTTTTTTCCGTACCTTTGTGGCAAATCTTTCAAAACAGACTTTTATGGATAAGACTCAGAAAACATACGCCATTGGTGTTGATCTTGGAGGAACCAACACCGTCTTTGGCATTGTCAACGCACAAGGTGACATCGTTGCACAGAACTCCATCAAGACGCAGGCCTACAGTACTGCCGAATCCTTTGTTGAGGCTGGTATGGCATGTCTCCGTCCTCTCATTGATCAGGTGGGTGGCATAGACAATATCGCTGGTATGGGTATTGGTGCTCCCAACGCCAACTACTATACGGGCGCCATCGAAACCGCTCCCAACATTGCTTGGGCACACGAACGCATCGTACCCCTTGCCCAAATGTTCTCCACTCAACTCTCAACTCTCAGCCTTCAGCACGGCGAAGCCAAACCTCAAACCTCCACTCCTTTCCCTGTCAAAATGACCAACGATGCCAATGCGGCAGCGATGGGTGAAATGGCTTATGGGGCAGCTCGTGGCATGAAGAACTTCATTGTCATCACGCTCGGCACGGGTGTGGGTTCTGGTATCGTGGTGAACGGACAGCTTGTCTATGGTCACGATGGTTTCGCGGGAGAATTGGGTCATGTTATCATGGTACGAGGCAAAGAAGGTCGTCTTTGTGGATGTGGTCGTACAGGCTGTCTTGAGACTTATTGCTCGGCAACAGGTGTGGCACGTACAGCTCGTGAAATCCTCACCACCTCCGACCGCCCATCTCTGCTTCGCAACAAACCCGTTGACCAAATTGAATCTCTTGATGTTTCCATCGCAGCCAGCCAAGATGACGAAATCGCTAACGAAATCTTCCAGTTCACAGGCAAAATGCTGGGTGAGGCTTGTGCCGACTTCACAGCCTTCTCCTCTCCCGAAGCCTTCATCTTCTTTGGTGGTCTTTGCAAGGCAGGCGACCTCATCATGAAACCCATTGAGGAATCCTATAACAACAGCGTCATGCCCATCTTCCGTGGAAAAGCCCAATTCCTCATCAGTGGTCTCATGAATGCCAACGCTGCCGTTCTGGGTGCATCAGCATTAGCGTGGGAAGAGTGAAAAGGCACTCACAGCCTCCTACTCAAATCGGAACTCAATTAGAACTCAATTAGAACTCAATTAGAACTCAATTAGAACTCGATTGGAACTCGATTGGAACTCAATCGGAACTCAATCGGAACTCAATCGGAACTCAATCGGACATCCTTTATTGAAAATGTTGTCAAAAACAAAGGTGAACACTTGTGTGCCCACCTTCGTTTAGCTGTGGTTATGAAGATTACTTCACAAAGACTTTCTGCGTAGCACCATTTGAATGGCGAATGATATTCACACCCTTCTGCAAAGCCTCAACAGGCTTACCATCAAGCGTGTAAATTCGATATTCACCATTATCAGCATTGACATCGCTGATTTCATCAGGGTCTTCCATTTCAACAATATTCTTGAATGCTTTCCAGCCGTCTGCCTGTCGATAAGCCTCTGCTGAACCTGCTGGCACATAGAGAGTACAGTTTTCCGTATCGACGCCACTGAACACAGAGCTTGCATCGGCTTGATCAATGCTAATAGGCTCTTCAGAATAGAGATTGATCTTTTTCAGATTAGTACAGCCAGCAAAGGCGTCAACGCCAATGGAAGCAATCGATTCTGGTATACTGATTTCTTTCAGATTCGTGTTATCTTTGAATGCTCCTTCAGCAATTGCAGTCACTTGGTACTCAACACCGTCATGAGTTACTGTTTCAGGAATCTCCACACTGCCAGATGCATTTTCCTGTTCCATGAAAGAAACTGTTCCATCATCCTGTTTCTCGTAACTTGCTCCTTCCTCTTCAAAGGTGTTGTCCACTGGCGTCTCTACTGCTTCGATGGTCAGCAATCCATTCACAAAGGTGATTCCGTAGTTCTCAGCTTCCGCACCAGAGACAACAATCTCGTATGTGCCCAACACGCTTGAAGATGTGGCTGCACAAATAATGGTCGGTTGCTTAGTCAACACATCCGACTTTTCTCCATTCTTAAAGCCTTCATAAGTAAATTCGAATGTTGGTAATGCTTCTCCTTGTTTGATGACATAGCTTTGTGCCGTGATAGTCAACGGTGCCTTCGTGATAGTCAATGTACCATTGATGTAAGTGTCATTGTAGTTTGCCACGCTTCCTTTTGATACCACAATTGGATATGTGCCCACAGATGAAGTCGCTGTTGCTTCACAAGTGATTTCTGGCGTTCCCTCCAAATTCACTCCTGCAGAAGTGTATTCGAATGTTGGGTTTGCTTCGCCATATTCACGAGTGTAACTCTTGGCTGTCACTACAACGGCATCTGCATTGACCACGCTCAATGTTCCTGTCACATACGATATATCGTAGTTCTCTGCCTCTGCACCACTCACCACAATCTCGTATGTACCTAAAACATTTGAAGATGTGGCTGTACAAGCAATGACAGGTTTTTTAGTTAGCACATCAGCACTCTCGTCATTCTTGAAACCTGCGTAAACAACCTCAAAGGTTGGTAATGCTTCACCTTGCTTGATGACATAGCTTTGTGCCGTGATATTCAACGGTGCCTTCGTGATAGTCAGTGTTCCATTGATGTAAGTGTCATTGTAGTTTGCCACGCTTCCTTTCGATACCACGATTGGATATGTGCCCACAGGCGAAGCGGCTGTCGCCTCACAATTGATTTCAGGCGTTCCCTCCAAATTCACTCCTGCAGAAGTGTATTCGAATGTTGGGTTTGCTTCGCCATATTCACGAGTGTAGCTCTTGGCTGTCACTACAACGGCATCTGCATCAACCACACTCAATGTTCCTGTCACATAAGATATATCGTAGTTCTCTGCCTCTGCACCACTCACCACAATCTCGTATGTACCTAAAACATCCGATGATGTGGCTGTACAAGCAATGACAGGTTTTTTAGTTAGCACATCAGCACTCTCGTCATTCTTGAAGCCATCATAAGTAACCTCAAATGTCGGCAATTCATCACCTTGTTTGATGACATAGTTCTGTGCCGTGATGCTCAATGACGCTTTCGTGATAGTCAATGTGCCATTGATGTAGCTGTCATTATAGTTGGTTACGCTTCCTTTTGAAATTGCAATAGGATAAGTTCCAACAGGTGAAGCAGTTGTTGCCTCGCAAGAAATAGCTGGAGTTCCATTCAATAATGCACCTGCAGATGTAAACTCAAATGTTGGATTAGACTCACCATATTTGCGCGTATAGCTCTTGGCAGTTACTACAACAGCGTCTGCATCCGTGATAGTCAGCGTTCCTGCCACATATGAAATCTCGTAGTTCTCTGCCTCAGCTCCGCTCACCACTATATCATAAGTGTTGGGAGTGCTGGTAGAAGTGGCAACGCAGGTGATAGTCGGTTGCTTAATCAGAACATCTGCTGTCTCGTCATTCTTGAAACCATCATAGGTCACTTCAAACGTTGGCAATGCTTCGCCCTGTTTGATTGTGTAATTCTTTGCAGAGATCTTCAAAGGAGCCTTCGTGATAGTCAATACACCATTCACATAGCTGTCATTGTAGTTGATCACATTTCCCTTTGATATTGCAATAGGATAAGTTCCAACAGGTGAAGCCGTTGTTGCCTCGCAAGAAATAGTTGGTGTCCCATCCAAAACTGCACCTGCCGATGTGTATTCAAAAGTCGGATTCGCCTCGCCATACTTACGTGTATAGCTTTTTGCTGTAACCACAACGGCGTCCGCATCGACGACACTCAAAGTGCCATTCACATACGTAATATCGTAATTCTCTGCTTCAGCACCACTCACTACCATATCGTATGTTCCTAAGACACCAGAAGATGTAGCCGAACAACTGATGATTGGTTGTTTGGTCAGAATCTCTTTAGTTTCACCGTTTTTAAAGCCATTATAAGCAACCTCGAATGTCGGCAATGTCTCACCTTGCTTGACAACATAGCTCTGTGGCGTGATAGTCAATGGCGCTTTTGTGATTGTCAGCGTGCCATTCACATAGCTGTCATCTTCATTGGTTACGCTTCCCTTGCTGATGACAATAGGATATGTGCCAACAGGCGAGGTGGCTGTTGCCTCACAAGATATATCAGGTGTTCCTACCAATGTCGCTCCTTCTGCCGTATAGGCAAAGGTCGGATTGGCTTCGCCATATTTTCGAGAATAGCTTTTCGCTGATATGGTGACTGGCGTGTGTTTCTTCACCTTGAACGTGCTTTCCGTATCTTTACCAGCATACTTGTCAGCCATTTCGCTTGTGCCGAGTTTGATGTTCTTGACACGAATGGTGTAGTTCCCCTCTGGCACTTCTTCCCCAACAGGCTTCATCTTGATGGAAAAAGCCTTTCCGCTACCAGCTGCAATACCGTTGCCATCCAAGAAATAACAGAAATAGCGCAATGTGCCAGCAGAAAGTTCTCGTGCCGTCACCGTCATGTCTTGTGCTCTTCCTTCCAAAGTCACATTGTCCTCAAATGGCTCAAACACTTTGTTCGGATAAGTCACGTCGAACTGCAAGCCCGTGATGGGGTCGTAAGTGTTCAGCGACACATCAATCGTCAACATGCCATCCACAAACACATCCTTTGTCGCAACCTCCAAATAGTTTGGAGCAAATCTGCTTCCTGTCACTGCAACATTCAACAGTCGCTGCTCAGGATCGTTGCTGTAAATCTGCATGGTGGCTTCAAACGCTTTCTGCTCCACACTGCCATACACCACTGTCACTTCCTTGCTTCCATGCGCAGGCACTTCTATTGGCAGGTTTTCTTTCACCGTCAGGTTTTCATTGTCAAACACGACACGACTTATGGTCAGTGGAGCATTACCGCTGTTGTTGATGCAGAATGTCTTTTCACAGCCTTCCGTCACAGACACAGCACCAAAGTTCAATGTATTATTGGCTCTGATGCGTGGGCTGCTGATATTGACATAGCCACTATACTTCTCAGACAATACATCTGTGGTCACTCCCTTGATTTGTGCCGTCAGCACTGCTTTCCTTGCTTCAAGCATCGTGCCGTCGCGACCATTCAGCTTCACCTTGAATGATGCTATCTCCCCATCGTTGCCTGTAAATGCTGCGTTTGTTGAGGAATAGCTGATGGCACGCAAGCATCCTTCATTCAATGTTGTAAGTATGGTGTGGTCAGCCTTGCGGTCTGATAGAGCAAAACTTCCCTCCACATACTTCAATGCATCGGGCAGGTCAAACTCGAATTGGAACCCCGTGATGGCATCCATGTTGTTCACTGTCAAATGAACTGTCACCTCCTCGTCACTCACACCGCTGGCATCTTGCACATGCAGTTCATTCACGGCGAAGGGGTCTGCCTTCAATGCGATGGTGTTCAGTTTCGAAATGCTGTTGCATACCACTTGTACACTTTTCTCTACACTGCCACGTTCCGTCGGCTGGTAGGTTACGTTCACATCTTTCGACGCTTCTGCATCAAGCGTGAAAGGAAAGGCCGTCGTGCTTGAGAACACGTTCACATCTGAGAAGTTTACACCTGTCACCGTCAATGGTTCGTTGCCCACATTGGTCACGGTCAGTGTCTTTGTGTAGGTCTCACGGATGGGCACATGCCCGAAATCGAGACTCATGCTGCTATACTGCGCCTTTGCTGTTCGAACACTCACGCTTCCGTTCTGGCTGGTGGCTGTCACCGTGGAGCCGTCACTCTTTGTCAGCACCACCTTCGAGGGAGTAAGGTCTATATCTTGTGGCTCTCTGCCCAGTTTCAAACGAAAACTCACCACATTGCCGCTTGTACCGTCCAGTGCTGTCATACCCAGCGAAAAGACCATCACATTCAGCGTTCCACCTTTCACACCAATGGTTGCCTGATGGTTGGTGGCACGGTCACTTAATGTAGCCGAGCCGTCCACCAGAGTCAATGATTCATCCAAAGGAATGGACAGCTGCAGGGCAGACACCGCATCGCTGTTCGACAGTGAAACATCCACCGTCACTTCCTCACCTGGCGCGCCACGCACTGATGAGAGTGACACCACGTTCTCTGCGCGTGATGCCAGCACTCCCATCAGCAATGCCACTAATAACAATATTCTATCTTTCATAAACGATGAATCTAAATGAGAAACTACTGAGTTTTCACCATCTTCACACCGTCAACCACATACACACCCTTTGGCAGACGTTCCAAATCTTTGGCAGAGCCTGCTATCTTCTGTCCGTTCAGGTTGTAGATTCCATGAGTGGCAGGAAGCACCTTGGCTGTCTGCATATCAATGGCTGTTGCATTGCCTGCTTCTGTCATCACATTGCCACCCATTACATCACTCAGTCGGATGCTGCGAAGCTGTGCGTTGCCGATGTTGAACAGGGCATGCTTGCCAGCAGGAATGGTCTTACCGTTCATGTTGTAACCCAGGAAAAGGTAGTCTTCGTCAGTCAACCATGCAGAAGCTTGCTCAAAGCCGTTGAGGGCTTCCAATGCAGAAGGTTCATTCTGTTCAGGAGCATTCAGCTGCACTTGCACACCTGCCAAAGCCACAGGACTTTCCACATAGACAATACCATCTTCCACTGTGTAAGTGGCGACTGCCTCCACCCGTGCCTTAGCTCCTGCACTTGGATTGAGAATCTTCTGGATGATGCCCACAACATCGAGGATGTCAATGTGGGTATCAGTATTCATATCTGCAGCCTCGAAGATGAAAGGTTTGGGATCCATACCTGCTGCATAGTTCACGGTGGTGATGACATCTGCCACATCCACCTCGCCTGATCCGTTAGCATCACCGAGAGTGGACGTTAATGGAGTCGCTGCCACCACGTTAGACACGTCATATTCCTGCAAGTCCGTGGACAACACCTTATACAGATAGTAATAAGTCTCACCTGGAATCACATCGTAGTCGGTGTATGCCGTGGTTTCTATATCAACGATGTCGGTATTAAGGCAAATAGTGTCAGCCTTACCAGCATCATCAATAGTGTAACGATAGATGTTGAAACCCATCGCATCTTCAAAGTCGTTGTTCTCGTTGTTCCAAGTCAGCGACACACGACCCATTCCTGCATCGGCGGCAAAACCTGTAGCCATGCTACCTGCAGCATTTATCATTACGTTGAAGCGAGTTTTTTCATAAGGGATCTCAAAGTATTCGTTATCTTCTGCTCCAAACACATAAATACGGTTCACACCATCGCTTTTAGTTTTGCCCGTAATTGTTTTGTAAGCAGTGTAAATCGTTCCTTCTTCATTCCAGCTGCCATCTTCGTTTACTCCATTCTGAGTATAAGGATCACGAACGCCAAATGAGATGTTGGGTGTCACGTTCTTGTTCATCGGGCGGTTGAAATAGACTTCAAACTTATGCTTTCCTACACCAAGCGGCGCTAAATCTTCATATTCATCTTGTGCGTCTTTTCCGTTGACACAAACTTTCCAGACTATACCATGTGCCTCAGAAATAGGAGTCGTACGCATATTGCTTAAATCAATCTGTCCATATGTTTCAGGAGCATTACCTATCTCATAAATATAAGGACGGACAAAACTCTCACGACTAGTACCCAAATAAGATGGGCGCTTCGACATATTTATTATCGGTGTTAAAGATTTAATACCTAACCAATATTCCTTTCCTTGATATTTTCCTGATATAGAACAGATGTAGTAATTGTTAAAATAGTTACAATAATTCAAATTACTATAAGGAAACATCGGTGAGTATTGGTTATAATATCCGAAGAAATTGTTTACCACATTAGAAAAACGTAAATTCTCCATATCGCAGGAAGAACCTCCACTATTAATAGTTGAAACATTACAACGAATTCCATAAAAGCCTGATGAATTGTAAAATGAAACTTCACAATCTCTCATAATTGGATTTATATGCGTTTGAGAGTAATTCTCAATTTTACAATACGAAAGGGTGTCTATAGGATTATCATATGTACTCCATCTGAATCGGAATAAGTCGGCACTAGCAAAAGACGAATTTGGGGTTTCAGAAGAGTATTGAGTTGAATAATTGCTGCAATATGCGTCTAGATCGCTCAACATTTGCAATACGGCTGGCGTTAGATAGTTAGGGTCTGTCAATAATTCCATCTCTCCTGTCAAGTCACTTTTAAAATCCTCGATGTAATCTTCTAATGAAAAATGTTTCCAAGGATCTTCTTCATTGATTCCGTAATAAATAGTTTGTTTTTTTGCATACATTTCGATACCTATAGTTGTCTCTGCTGTAGGCAATAATGTGAAAAGTGTTTGATCTTCATTTGTGTAAATTATAGGGGGAAATCGATAATATTCGTGTTGCCCTCTCGATTCATGCGAAATAATGCCAGCCCATAACTCACCATTATGACCCGTAAAAACAATTGGCTTTTCAGGCGTCCCTTTAGCCACCAATTGGCCAAATGAAGACAAACCCATACCTTCGGCAAATTCTAAACGGGTACCAGGTTCTATAGTCAATGTGACACCTTCGGGAATGGCAAGATTCTCATTCACGTAATAAATATGATCGGCCGTCAATGTCATATCTTCAGTAATTAAGCCATGAATCTTCACCATATTGCTGACAATGAGTGTAAATGGACATTCATAAACAATATCCGTTTCATCGCATGTTGTCACAAGCTTCATCTTGATATGACGCCCATCTGAAACATTGTCAGCCACTTTCAGCTTCAGAGGATTCAAACTTACCCCCCTGCCATAAGCATCAAGAGTCATTCCAAAATCTACAGTCTCTGTAAGAATCTGAACTGTATTGGGATCTTCAAACTCATCACCCATCTCAAGATGCATCTTTATATTCGAAGCCGCACCGAATGTTGTTCGGATGACAGGATATATGGAGACCGTTTCTCCAGCATCAATCTCTCCATCATCACTATAATCGTCCTCTGTTACTTGGGACATTTCTTTACGTTCACGATATTGTAACTTCATAAGATCAAGTTCTGCAGGTCGAATAGTTACTGCATATGCCTGAGCGATATTATTGGTATGCAATAAATCTCCCCACAAAATTTCTTGGGTATCATATTCCTTAACCATTTTCAGAGCTGAGATTGCACCTGCCACCAAAGGGGTTGCCATAGAAGTACCATTCAGCACATTGTATTTTCCTCCTGGGATTGTACTGAGCATATCACATCCAGGGGCTTGTAGCTCATAATTGAAGCCATCGGGGTCTTGAAACGTTGTATAGGAAGAATAGGTTTTCCCATCATCATCATAATTGCTAAATCCAGCCCGCTTTCCATTTTGATTGGTAGCCTGTACTCCTAAAACAAAGGAATATGCAGCAGGAAATGTGGGAGCAGCGGGATGGTCATAATGTGTTATGTTAACACATTTTCCATCATTACCAGCAGCAGCCACAATAACAGCCGTTTGATAAGCTTTTTCCAAAGCCTGACGTAATGCTCTGCTATTTGCATACGTACCTAATGAGAAGTTCAAAATTGTTGCTCCATTTGTTATTGCATAATCAATACCTTTAACGATGGTAGCCACGTCACCACTTCCATCACTCTGCAAAACAGATATAGGCATAATTAAAGCTTTGGGGTTTGCTCCAACAATGCCAATCCCATTATTGGAAGCAGCTGCAATACCTGCCACATGAGTTCCATGCATATTGTAGTCACGCACATTGGGGGTATTGTTGATAAAGTCCCAACCATGCACATCATTCTTGAATCCGTTTCCATCATTATCGTATCCATCCTCCCCATTTGCCTCCTTTTGATTCGTCCAAAGATTTTCAACAAGGTCTGGATGGGTCATATCAACACCTGTATCAAGAATCGCAATAATTGGACGAGTTTTGTTGATTATCGGTTTGTTCCACAGCTCTTTTACTCCATAGGCATCCAAATACCATTGGCTCCCCACATACGGATTACCTGCAAAGTTGGCATTTAGCGTCACATCTTCAAGTGCATAGAGTTTGTAGTTTGGTTCTGCAAACTCCACCTCTTCGAGGTTTTGGAGTTCTTCCACCAGTTGCATCGTTTCTCCAACATGCTCTTCAGAGAGTTTCACACAATAAAGTTGGGAGAGATCTTTCTCTTCAACAACAGAACCATTAAATGCTTGTGCCTTGCGTATAGTACGTTGGGGATTCTCATTCGGAAGCAATTGCTCTATTTCCTCCACACCATACTTTTGGAGAACTTCGGCTAAAGCATCATCATTGGCAGCAGCATAACGTTTGCCACTCCGTCTTACCTGCACAGTCTGTTGGTCACTAAACTTCACCAACACCTGACCATTGACATAATCATACTGGGATGCTCGTGCATCAATCTTGTTCACTTCATCCTCGTTGTCGTTGCTGACTTGCGAGAATGTTGGTGTACTCACCAATAAAGAAACAGCGGCACACAAAATTGATAAAATCTTTTTCATAGTCGTCTCTGTATTAAATTAGTATAGATTGTTCGGAGAATAAGGCACAAAAGAAAGGTGTGAACCTTTACCTTATTCTCTGTCAGAAGGTACTGGACGAACCTGTAATATAAAGAATCGATGTAAGCCCACACCTTCGATGTATATGCGTACAGTGTGAACTGCTTACATGATACAATCGAAGGATAGCGGTTTTTACTTCTTTCCTATATTACTCGATTCCGAGTTAGTTTCCTTTGTCGTGAGAAGTGTCCAGTTTCTCTGACAGGAAATAAGCGTACACGCTTCCTAATATGTCTTGCAACCCGAAGGCTGCTTTCTGCCGATAGCAACTCCGAAAAGCGGTATTCAGCAGAATCTCGGTTGCAAATTAAGTGAAAATATGTGAAATCTCCAAACTTTTCCAAAACTTTTTTTTCAATAAGGCTCGCTTATTCATCAGCAGAGGCGGGTTATTGGGAAATAAGCTTAACCAACCGCGATAAGATTTATGTTTGTTGTTGGAGCCACCTATATATATAATGGCTCCAACAACAAACGAGAATCGCCAACAAACATCATCCCAAACAAACAAATCAAAAACGAGTGGATTTTTGTTGGAGTGCGGTGGAAAAATTGTTGGAGCGTGCTGCAACAAATTCTACAGCACAGTTGAAAAAAAAGCAAGCGGACTCCTCCGCTTGCTTTATAAAGATTATATGTTCGTTTGTTTACTTCATGGAATACACCTTTCCACCGACTTTCGTAGACAAATATAGTTCGGCAGCATTCTTCGCCTCCTATATTCGTACTCCAGTCCCCCGTGGTGTTGTATAACATACTAAATGTTTTGCAACACCACGTCCATGATCTGCTTGCCGATTTCGTCGGCAGCTTCCATCGTGGAGGCTTCGGAATAGACACGGATGATGGGTTCGGTGTTGGACTTGCGGAGATGCACCCACTTGTCTGGGAAGTCAATCTTCACACCATCGATGTCGTTCACTTCCACACCTTCCTGTCCTGTGTACATCGCCTTGACTTTGGCAAGGATGGCATCCACATCGGTGGAGGCATCGAGGTCAATGCGGTTCTTGGCGATGGCATAGTTTGGGTAGGTGGCACGAAGCTGGCTGACGGTCAGTCCGGGCTTTGCCTCGCGTTCGTGTGCCAGATGGCTGAGGAAGAGGGCGATGCCTACGAGGGCATCACGACCATAGTGAGCGGCTGGGTAGATGACGCCACCATTGCCTTCACCACCAATGACGGTGTTGGTCTCCTTCATCTTGGTCACCACGTTCACTTCACCTACTGCTGCTGCATTATACTGCATTCCATACTTGCGTGTGACATCGCGAAGGGCACGGGTGGAGGAGAGGTTGCTCACTGTGTTGCCTGGTGTGTGCTTGAGGATATAATCTGCCACTGTGACGAGCGTGTATTCTTCACCATACATCTTTCCGTCTTCACAAATGAAGGCGAGACGGTCCACGTCGGGGTCAACCACGAAGCCTACGTCGTTGCCGCCCTTTGCCATGAGTCCCATGATGTCGGAGAGGTTCTTCTCCAATGGCTCAGGATTGTGCTGGAAGTCGCCCGTAGGCTCTGCATAGAGTGGGGTGACGTGTTCCACACCCAATGCCTTGAAGAGTTTGGGCAGGATGACACCACCAACAGAGTTGATGCTATCGAATGCCACACGGAAGTTCTGCTTCTTGATGGCTGGCACATCCACGAGGTCAAGCCCCAGCACCATATCAATGTGCTTCTGGTCGTAGGAGTTGTCCTCGATGTACTTGCCGAGCCCATCTACATCTGCGTAGTCGAAATCTTCTGCTTCAGCAATCTTGAGTACCTCGTTGCCCTCAACGGCATTGAGGAACTCGCCTTTCTCGTTCAGAAGCTTGAGGGCGTTCCAATGACGGGGATTGTGACTGGCTGTGATGATGATACCACCACAGGCACCTTCCATCGTGACTGCAATCTCTGTCGTGGGAGTGGAAGCAAGTCCGATGTTCACTACATCGAAGCCCATACCCATCAGGGTGCCACACACCACATTCTTGACCATCTCGCCAGAGATGCGGGCATCGCGACCCACCACAATCTTGTTGCTCTCAATCTTGGTGGTGCGACGAATCAGTGTTGCGTATGCGCTTGTGAATTTCACAATATCGAGGGGATTCAAGCCCTCACCGGCACGTCCGCCAATCGTTCCGCGGATGCCTGAAATAGATTTAATCAAACTCATATCGTATATATTGGTTTAATAATTTGGCGGAATCATGTAAGTGATTTCGTAGTAGAAGGGCTGCACTTTACCAGAGGCGTTGCTGGTGCCTGAAGAGTGTGGCACGATAATACGTATTTTGGCTTCCTCACCATCCGTCTTGGTCAGTCGGATGAAATCCAGCGGCTTGAGCCATCCCTGGGGCACGACAGAACCATAGGCATCTTTCATGGTGCCAATGGTGAAGGACGCTGTGTAGCTGCGGCTGTAGTGGTCGTAGGTGCACATCATTTCATCAATCTTATTGGTCATGTCCTTGTAAATGGACAAGTTGGTGTTGGTAGTGTCGCCTCCCATGATGTCATATTCGAGGAACTTGCAGAGAATAGGGCGGGTGACGGTAGTGTCTTTCCGTGCCTTTGCCAGTTCCACCATCGTAGGACCGTCTCCCTTGCGAACGATCTGCAGGTAAATACCATCATTGCTGAAACGGACGAATTCATTCTTGGAAACGTCAGTCGTGCTGTCTTGGGCATAGAACTGCTCCTCCGTGATGGGGTTGATCTTGCCCACGAAGTCATTATCCTGAAGGAACTGACCGATGGCACGTTCCTCTTTCTTTTTCTTCTCAGCATAAGTCTCACCATCACTACAGCTGATGGTAAATATGGAAGTGCTCACGACGCACGTCGCGAGCACTAAATAGAGTAATTTCTTCACTGATTATTTATTCTTTTTATCATTCTTTACGGGTTCAAACTCTTCTTCCTCCTCGGCAATAGGTTCCACATCTGCCACCGCTGGAGCCTCTTTCTTCTTTGCCAGATATTCTGGTAGGGAAAGACCTGCCTGGTCAAAGAGTTCGTGGAGTGGGGGAACGCTCTTCATCAAGCCGCTAAGGAAATTGGCTGTGCTGCCCTTTCCGTCGGCAGAATTGCCTGAATCCCAAACGGTAACGTGGTCGATGTTGATACCCTTGATAGCTTCCACTTGTGTCTTGACGAGTTCTGGCAACTTCTCGAGCAAGAGGAGCATATATGCCTTGTTGGCATCGCCTCCAGCTGCCTGAACCATCTTGTCGTAACCTGATGCCTGACGACTCAGAATCTCGAAGAGACCCCTTGCCTCAGCTTCCATCTTCGCGTAAGCTGCATCAGCTTCACCCTTTGCATTCACGCGGATCTTCTCTGCCTCAGCCTCTGCCTCGATAATCTTACGTTTCTTTTCAATCTCTTGGCTGACGAGCACGTTGGCACTCTGAGTGGCGCGTTCACGATCGGCACGGGCTTCCTCGGCTTTCTGCTCTGCTGAATAAGCCTCTTCAAGTGCCTTAGCTGCTGCCACCTTCTCAGCTGCAATTGCCTTGCGCTGTGCCTCTGCCTCGCGTTCACGACGATCAGCATCGGAGTTGGCAATCTGTACCTTTGCCTCATTCTCACCTTGCACAGCCATTGCATTGGCTTCAGCAGTACGGATACGAGTCTCTCGGTTGGCTTCAGCCTTACCGATTTCACCAAACTTCTCCTGTTCAGCCACACGCACCTTTGCCTCGTTGATGGCCTTGGCTGCAGCTTCCTGACCCAATGCCTCGATATAACCGCTCTCGTCATTGATGTCGGTCACGTTCACGTTGATGAGGCGAAGACCAATCTTCTTCAATTCCACCTCGACGTTGCTGGAGATAGCTTCCAAGAATTTGTCACGGTCGGAGTTCAATTCCTCAATACTCATCGTGGCAATCACCAGACGCAACTGACCGAAGAGGATATCTCGTGCCAGTTCCTGAATCTGACCAGCTGTGAGACCCAACAGACGCTCAGCTGCAGCCGTCATGCTCTCTGCGTCGGTAGAGATACCCACTGTGAATCGACAAGGCACGTCCACGCGGATGTTCTGGCGTGACAGTGCATTGGTCAAGTTGGCATCAATGCTGATGGGGGTCAGGCTCAAGTAAGCATAGTCCTGAATGATAGGCCATACGAAAGTACCACCGCCATGCACACACTTGGCGCTGCCTCGGTTGCCTGTGGTTCCATAAACTACCAGAATCTTGTCAGATGGACATCTTCTGTAACGATTGATGATGGAGATGAGAAGCACGATGGCTACCACCACTGCTACAATAATAAGATAGGTCATGATATTTACTATTTAACGATTTACGATTCATTATTTCACTAAAACGGTGGAGCCATCGATGACGCTGACCACCTCAACCTTCTGTCCGCTGGTGAAACCCTCACCTTCGGTCATGGCATCGAACTCATGCACAGAACCGTTGAGGCTTACTTGCACCTTGCCTTTGCCTCCCTTTTGTGCAGGAATACGCAGATAGACATCCACCGTCTTGCCTACACAATCTTCGATGTTGAATGCTCCGTTGTGCTCCAGCTTCTTGGTTTGCTTCTTGATGAAGAAGAACATCAGGACGAATGCCACGCCGACCAATAGGGCAACAAAGGTGAGCAACCATTTGTTTTCAATCGCTCCGCTAAAGCAAACGCCACCCCAGCCGAAACCGACGATGAAGTTGACGAAGTTCTTGATGCTGAACAACGAAATGCCACCACCTAAATCCATCGTGTCGGCACCGTCGAAATCCACATCCATGTCACTGCTGTCCATACCAATCAACGTCAGCACCATCTGGATGATGAAGATGATGGAACCAACGACAGCACAAACCCAGAACACTTGCATCCATGTGTCCATCTGTTGGAAAGCTTCCAGAAATGACATTCCATTCTCTACAGAAGGAATGGGTGCCGCATCTAAAAATTCTAACATAGTTCTTGATGTTTTGGTTGAAATTCGCTACAAAGATAGGAAGAAATTAGGAATTAGAAATTAGGAATTAGAAATTATTTGTCATCTTTGCAATTTTTTTTGAAAAAGTAACACTTCCTTGCAAAAACTCTAAACTCTAAACTCTAAACTCTGAAATTTTTTCTTACCTTTGCAGCCGAAATAGAAAAATGTATAGTATGAAGATAGGATTTGACAACGAGAAATACCTGAGGATTCAGTCTCAACACATTCGGGAACGTATTGCCCAGTTTGATGGCAAGCTGTACCTCGAATTGGGAGGAAAATTGTTCGACGACCACCATGCTTCGCGTGTGTTGCCGGGATTTAAGCCTGACAGCAAACTGCGGATGTTTGCCCAATTGCGTGACAGCCTCGAAATCGTGATTGTGATTAGTGCCGAGGATATTGAACGAAACAAAATGCGTGCTGACTTGGGCATCACCTATAATGAAGATGTGTTGCGCCTGCGTGATGAGTTCATGAGTCGAGGCTTCATGGTCGGTTCTGTTGTCATCACTCACTACGATGGTCAGCGTGCTGCCGACCAATTCCGCCATCGTCTGGAACGGATGGGCATCAAATCCTATTGTCACTATCTCATTGACGGCTATCCGCATAATGTGGAACTGATTGCTTCTGACGAGGGCTTTGGAAAGAACGACTATGTGGAGACCTCTCGTCCGCTCGTCATCATCACTGCTCCTGGTCCTGGTAGTGGTAAGATGGCTGTATGTCTCAGCCAGCTTTATGGCGAGAACAAACGAGGCATTCGTGCTGGTTATGCAAAGTTCGAGACCTTCCCTGTTTGGAGCCTTCCCCTGAAACATCCTGTCAACATCGCTTATGAGGCTGCTACAGCTGACCTCAACGATGTGAATATGATTGACCCTTTCCATTTCGATGCTTATGGAAAGGTGGCCATCAACTACAATCGTGACATTGAGATTTTCCCTGTGCTCCACGCACTCTTTGAAGGAATTTATGGTGACAACCCCTATAAATCACCGACTGATATGGGTGTGAACATGGTGGGATTCTGTATTAGCGACGATGAGGTGTGCAGCCAGGCTTCTAAAGATGAAATTATTCGTCGTTACTACGATGCAACCAATAAATTGGCTGAAGGTGCTTGTAATGAGAATGAGGTGAGCAAGATACAGATGCTCTTCAATCAGGCAAAGATCACCACATCCGATCGTCGTGTCACCGTTGCTGCCAACGAACGCAAGACCCAATCGGGTGTTCATTGTGCTGCAATGGAAATGGAAGATGGTACGATCATCACTTCCAAGACGGGTGATCTGCTGGGATGTTGTGCTGCCCTCCTGCTCAATGTGATGAAGCATTTGGCGGGTATTGAACACGACGTCAAACTCATTCCTCAGAGCATGATTGAACCGATCCAGAAGACCAAGATTGACTATCTTCGTGGCACGAACCCTCGTCTTCATACCGATGAAGTGCTGGTGGCTATCTCAGTGCTCTCCCAGCATGATGAGAACTGCCGCAAGGCGTTGGAACAGTTGCCTAAGCTTCGTGGTTGCCAGATGCACACCACCGTTATGTTGGGTGAAGTGGACCGCAAGATACTCAAGCGATTGGGTTGTGGACTCACTTGCGACCCAGTGAAAAAAGGGTGATATGTCTGAATAACGTTTGAGAACGATTCTTATTCTAAAGATTAAAATGAAAATGGAAGGCTAATTATTGCCTTCCATTATTTGTTGCATCTTTTCAAAAGTCATTCCCTCAAAACCAGTCAAGACATAGTTACATTTGTCTTGTATTTCTTCGGGAGTATGTCCTGTGGCAAGTCCGACGGTGAAGATACCAGAGGACATCCCTGCCTGCAAGCCTGTATAAGCATCCTCGAACACGACACATTCGTCGATATCGGCATCAAACACCTTTGCTCCTAAAAGATAACAGTCTGGAGCGGGTTTGGAGGCAGTGAAGTCTTCAGCGGTGAGCACCTTATCGAAAAGGGCATCGAAGTCGGGTATTTGTTGCTTCACGCTCTCCATCTTGGGGATGTTGGAGCTGGTCACCACGGCGCATTTCACACCATTGCTTTTCAAGTCTTTCAGGAATTCAAGCGCACCAGGGTAGAAAACATAGCGCATCTGTGCCTCCCAAGCATTCAATCCTTCTGTGATTTCCTTTTGCCATTGTGGATCAGGGAAATAAGTGTCGAATATCTGGGTGAGGGTGGTGCCTTTGATGATGTATTCGAGTTGCGGAATGTCAGGACGGTATTTCCTCGCCGTTGCTCCCCAAAAGATGGTGTATTGGTCTTCTGTGTCGACCAATGTGCCATCTAAATCAAACAATGCCACCTTCAACTTGCGTCGTCGAGGGATGTTCCTGTCACCCTTCACAAATAGCTCTCCCCAAGGCATTGCCGTCTTCTCGTCTTCGATGTCTTCGTTGCGTTTTGTCCAAAAAGTTGCCATATTTTTGTTGTTTTCTGTGCAAAGATAGCTCTTTTTTTAGAATTGCTGACTATCAGGCACAAAAAAAATGAAATCCATCACGGACTTCACTTTCCTCGTCACCTTTCATCAATCATGAAAGAATGAACAAAATCTTTTACTAACCTAAAACCTATTGTATAACCTATGTCTAATTTACTATTCTTTATTATCCTATGAAAAAACAATCTATTTTACCAAAACCAAATTAAACTTACTGAGCTTTTTTAATCTCACCTTAACACTAATACCTATATTATTATTACTTTTCTATTGATGATGTTTGAGGCTTCGACAAGCCTTCATCTCTGATTTCGCTGCAAAGGTACGACCTTTTTATGTCGTGGTACTAATATTTCGTCGAAAAACTTCAAAAAAAGCGTCTTTACTTGATATATGTCAATGTATGTGTGCGCACACACTTTACTTTTCTATGTTTATTTTTGTTTGGGAAAGTGGTCTCCTTGTCCGTGATTTCACCCTGTTGTCCAACCTACAAAAACGAACTTGAAAATACGCTCATGAAACCCTTCGAATGTATCATTATGTTTCTTTTTGTGTATCGTTATGTTTCCTTTTTTACCCCCCTTTCTTGATAGTCGAATGTTACGAAATGCCCGTTTTTAAGGCATTTTTTGGATATTTTCCTTATTTCTCTGAAGATAATGTACATTTTTTTAGAAAAAAGTTTGTGTGTGAGGATGCGATTCTCTAATTTTGCAGCATAATTTATAAAGTATATTCAATGACATTAAGGAGGATCGCTTATGTATAGTATCATTTCATCCATCATCATAGCCATTTTGGTGATAGCTTTGGCGATCATTATATATATGTATTATAGGGAAAAAGCCAATGTGGGGAAGTATAAGCAGGGTATGAAGGCGCAGAAGGAGTATTTGCAGAATATGAGCCATGATATTCGAACCCCGATGAATGCCATTTGCGGCTTTTCCCAGATTCTTTGTAACAAGCAGATTCGCGACATGCTGTCGGAAGAAGAAATCGCCGAATATGGCGTGATTATTCAGAGCAATACTGATTTGTTGAGCAACCTGGTGAATGACATTCTTGATATCTCAGATATGGAAAGCGGCAAGTATCGCCTGAATATCGGTGCTTGTAATGTGAATGATGTGTGCAGAAAAGCCATCAGTACGGTGAAATATCGTTGTCCTGAGGGCGTGAATATGTATATGACCTCAGAAGTGGATGACGACTACACGATTGAAAGTGATTCAAGACGTGTGGAGCAAGTGATCATGAACTTCCTGACCAATGCAGAGAAGCATACTGAAGAAGGTGAGATTCATGTCCATGTCTCATTGAAGGAGAACCCGAGTATGATCACCTTCTCTGTGACAGACACAGGAGAGGGCGTGCCTCCAGAGAAGGCAGAACTGATTTTCGGACGTTTCGAGAAGCTCAACACGATGAATGGCGGTACAGGATTGGGATTGCCCATCTGTCGAAAGATTGCCACGCAGTTGGGAGGTGAAACGAAGCTCGACCTTACGCATCAGGGGAAGGGAGCACGTTTTATCTTCACGCATCCTATTTCAACCCCGTTAACGGCACAACCTGCATGATTTTAATGTGTTTTGAAAGAAGCAAATAAAAAGGCTACCCGTCAATTTGGGGTAGCCTTTATTGTATTTATAATGACTTTTCCTAACAAGTAGAGTAGGACCGCCAAGAGAATGTAGCCCACATAAATGAGTGTTGTCCATGAAACCACGATATAGACCATCATCGCTGCTCCGACAATCTTGGTCAGGTGGATGATGCCTGGCATGAAATAGAAATGGTGATACACCTCGTCAATGACAGCGATGAGGGTGATGATGACCAGCCACAGCACCACTACCAGCGTTGCCATGATGGGAGGCAACACCAAAGGATTGAGGGTGGGATGGAAATAATACTCTTGCCAGAATTCGGGCACGAAGTTTTGAACGGAAGCATACAGCGAAGCCATGATGGCGACAAACAGGAGGAATAAAGCGGGGTAGGGACTTTGCATCTCGTCGAGAAAATCGAGGAGGTGTAGCAATTCCTTTCCTTTGACGGTCTTTTTCCTGCCGATGATGAAAGCAATGAGACCAATGACAATCAATGCCGACATCCAGATGACGCGGCTGCTGGAGAGAGCGTCCAACAGTTCGGAGATGAGGTCGTCGGGTGTTGCCCCTTTCAGCAATTCACTTTCAGGAATCCATCCCATCGTCGTTTGGTTGCTTGCCACTTTCACCCAGATAGAGTCAATGGAATCCCCTGGGACCGTCTTGATGGCAGCTACGGCGATGATGTCATTCTTATAGATGTGACAAGTGTCCAGAAGGAGATCGCCCTCACGAGGGATGAGTTGCAACGAATCCGCCTTCACCAAGAAGTTGAAGTTTTCGGAGTAGTGGTGCGTCAGTCGGAACATCAGGGAATCCACCTGCTGAGGGGTGATGTTCATGAGCGTGGTGTCCTCCGTGCTTGCTGTATCGACGATGTTGACGATGGTGAGCACAGAGTCGCTGTCGGAAGGAGTGCCCTCCGAAGGTTGCGAAACCGTTCCTCCCACGCAAGAGACGATGAGAGTGGCGAGGATGATATAGAAGAACTTTCTCATGGCAGGTATAGTTTCATGAAACAGTTGTGACAATCGAAATCCAGAAGGAACGTGGCGCCATTTGCCAGTTTCAGCGCCAATTGTTCTTTTCTGGCTGTTGGCTTTTCCCTCAGGCACAAGCCCAATTGACGTCTGATGCAATATTTGGTGATCATGACAGGCGTTGCCTTGTCGTGCGTGAGTTCGTAGGGCTTTTCCACCTCAATGCTGACGGGTTGATGCGCTTGCCGCTCCAAAGGATAAAATTTATCTCTTTCACCCCTCAATGCATCCGATAGTTCGCGTCGCCATTGACTTAGCATGGAGGAAGGAATGAAATAGTTCTTTTTCAGGTGGATGTTGACGTCCTGAGCCTCGAAAATGGTGTCTCCGAGCTTGCTCAGTTGCCGTTCGATATTGTCCTTCTGATGGCTGCGTGCCAATTCGAAAGAATCCTGAATGGCGACAGAAGCCGTCAATCCGTCCTCGTCTGTCATCGTGATGTGGTCTTCGTACACATCAATGACCACGCCTATCTTTCTCTCAGCGGAGGGTTTGCTGAGCATCTTGTCCCATTCGAGGTCTTGGTTGCGATAGTATTGGATGCCCTTCTGTGGACGGAAAATGTCGGCATTGTTCACACGGAATCCCACCAGTTTCCCCCTTTCGATATAGCAAAGTCCATCCCCATTGTGTAGGATGGTGTCTTTCGTCACAGGTTCTCCCATTGCCTTGGGCGTGTCGATATTGGCATCTGGTTTGCAGACATCCTTCACGAATCCTCGATTGAAGCTCTTCAGCACGTCGGGCTTGAACTTCAGATGCACCACACCAGAGGAAGCACGACAATATTCTGTTGGATGCTTGGCAATGATGGCGTTCAGGGCTTCGGAATAGGCGGCAGTCACGTTCTTCACATAATCAGCCTCTTTCAGCCTTCCTTCAATCTTCAGCGAGGTGGCTCCTACCTGCAACAGTTCTTCGAGCTGGTCAATTCGGCAGTTGTCTTTCAGGGAGAGTAAGTGCTTCTCCTTCATCACCGTCTTGCCATCAGCAAGGAGGTCGAACGCCATACGACACACTTGTGCGCATTCTCCTCGGTTGGCACTCCTGCCGAACAAGGCTTCGCTGGCGTTGCATCGTCCACTCAGACAAACACACAATGCTCCATGCACAAAGACTTCGAGTTGGGTGTCAGGGCATTTCTCATGAATGGCTGTGATTTCATCGAGGGTCAGTTCTCTTGCTAATACCACCTGACGGAATCCTAAGCCTGCCAGCATTTCCACCTTCTCCACCGTTCGGTTGTCCATCTGGGTGCTCGCGTGGAGTGGGATAGGGGGCAGGTTGAGCGAGAGAAGTCGCAAATCCTGCACAATCAAGGCATCCACGTGGATGTCGTGAAGTTTCCAGATGAGCCGTTCCACCTCCTGCATCTCATTCTCGTAGATGAGGGTGTTGACGGTCACGTACACCTTTGCCTTGTAGAGATGGGCAAAGTTCACCAGTCGCTCGATGTCTTCTACGCTGTTGCTGGCAGCAGCACGGGCGCCATGGGATGTGGCACCTATATAGACAGCATCAGCACCGTGGCGTATTGCCTCGATGCCAATGTCTGCTGTCTTAGCCGGAGCGAGAAGTTCGATGCTTCGCATTATTCCTTTATATCATCGATATTGAATGGCGTCTCTTGATATACGTAGTAATTCAGCCAGTTGGTGTAGAGCAGGTTGGCAGCAGCTCGCCATCTCACCACGGGGTGTTTGGAAGGATCACCGCCCGGATAATAATTCTGGGGTTTGTTGATGGTGAGTCCCTTCTTCAGGTCGCGTTTGTATTCTCCATCCAATGTCAAGGGTGAATATTCCAAGTGGCAAGTGATAAAGAACTCTCTTCCGTTTCTTGCCTCCACGATGGTGACACCTGCTTTCGGACTTTCTGCGATGATGTGGAGTCCTGGCACCTTCTCGATGTCCTTGCGCAGAACCGTACAATGACGGCTGTGAGGAGCATAGAATTCATCATCGAAGCCTCGGAAGATGGGCAGTTCGGGAGAGAGCATCTGATGCTTGAACACGCCAAACACCTTGTGGGGCGTGTTGTGCTTGGGAACTCCATAGAAATGGTACAGTCCTGCAAACGCTGCCCAACATACATAGATGGTGCTGGTCACGTGGCTATGTGCCCAGTTGAACACTTCCTGCAACTCTTTCCAGTAAGTCACCTCCTCGTAGTTGATGAACTCCAGCGGCGCACCCGTCACGATGAGTCCGTCGTACTTCTCCTTCTTCATATCCTCGAAGTTGCGATAGAACGCCATCATGTGTTCGATGGGGGTGTTCTTGCTGGTGTGTGACTTGATTTTCATGAACTCCACCCTGATCTGCAACGCTGAGTTCGAGAGGATGCGGATGAAATCCGTCTCCGTCGTGATCTTCAGCGGCATCAGGTTGAGCACAGCCAGTCGGAGCGGACGAATCTGCTGACTGTCCGCCCGCTTGTAGCCCATCGTGAAGATGTTTTCCTGCTTCAGTTCATCGATGGCTGGGAGTTGATCGGGTAAGATTAATGGCATTACTTCTTAATGTAGTTCACAATCCATTCACCCACTTCCTTGGTGCCGTACTTTGCTCCACCTTCCACTTGAATCTCTGGTGTGCGCACATTCTGGTCGAGTGATGCGTTCACAGCCTCGCGGATGAGGGCACCCTCTTCCTTCAAGCCGAAGTATTCATACAGCATGGCAACAGACAGAATCTGAGCCAATGGGTTTGCGATGTTCAAGCCCTTAGCCTGTGGCCAGCTGCCGTGAATAGGCTCAAACACAGGAGTGTGCTCGCCTGTTGATGCAGATGGCAGAAGACCCATAGAGCCTGTGATGCAAGAGCCTTCGTCAGTGAGGATGTCACCAAAGGTGTTCTCAGTCACCATCACGTCGAAGAACTTAGGTTCCTGAATCATGCGCATGGAAGCGTTGTCCACATACATGAAGTCGGTTGTCACGTCTGGATACTGAGGAGCCATTTCCTGAGCGACAGCACGCCACAGACGGCTTGATGCCAACACGTTCGCCTTGTCCACCACGGTCAGGTGCTTTCTGCGCTGACGGGCATATTGGTATGCCACCTTCAAGATGCGCTCCACCTCGGCACGAGAGTAAGCGTTGGTGTCGTAGGCATAGTCGTTGCCTTCCTTCTTCTCGCCAAAATACATACCGCCAGTCAACTCGCGGATGCAGATGAAGTCGGCACCACGCACCAACTCGTCCTTCAGTGGAGACTTGTGCACGAGGCAGTCGAAAGTGGTCACAGGACGGATGTTGGCAAACAAGCCCAGCTTCTTTCTCATCGCCAAGAGACCCTGCTCTGGACGCACCTTTGCGTTGGGGTTGTTGTCAAACTTGGGATCGCCCACTGATGCGAAGAGCACAGCGTCAGCATCCATGCAAGTCTGGAAAGTGTCCTCTGGGAATGGGTCACCCACCTCATCGATGGCGTGAGCTCCACAGATCGCCTCCTTGTAACTAACTTCGTGTCCAAACTTCTCGGCGATAGCGCTACATACAGCCACGCCCTGTTCCATAATCTCTGGTCCGATACCGTCACCGGCCAGCACTGCAATTTTCAATTTCATATCTTCTTTTTTAGTTATAGATTCTTTCGTGTATCACTTTGTCCTCCATGAAGCACGGATGCACAGGACCATAGCCGTGTCCGAACTCATATTCCGCTCCTAAGGCGATTGCCTTGCTGATGAACTCCTCACCCTTCTCCACAGCCTTCAGCAAATCGTAGCCTTTCGCCAGATAGGTGGCGATGGCGGAAGAGAACGAGTCGCCTGTGCCGTTCACATTGTGTGTGGGGATGCGTCGTTTCCTGAACTCCTTCACCTCACCCGTCTCAGCATTGTACAGGAAATCCGACAGCATATCCTGAGCCGATGCACCACGTCCTGCATAGACCTGGCTCTCCATGCTCTTGATGATGACGCTGTTGCCCCATTGTCCCAGCTCCTTGATGTCTTCAGTGATGTTCGTGATCTTCCTTTTCAGCAACACCTCCGCCTCACGGAAGTTCGGGGTGATGAGCGTAGCCAGCGGAAACAACTCTTCCTTGTAGGCATCAATGCTCTCGTCGCTCACCAACTGCACGCCGTTGCTGTCCACAATCACAGGGTCAATCACCTTCTTCACGTTGGGGTATCGTTTCAGCACACCAGCCACACCATGAATGATTTCAGGTCGGGGCAACACGCCCGTCTTGATGCATTGTGCGCCCACATCTCCAAGGAAAGATTCCGCCTGACTCGTCACCAGTTCAGCTGGCAGAGGCGTCACACTCTTCACTTGCCTCGTGTCCTCATCCACAATGCCTGTCAGCGCACAAGCCGCATAGCCTCCACAAGCCGTGATCGCCTTGATGTCCGCCTGCATGCCGGCACTACCCAGAGGCTCGCTGCCCGCAATCACAAACACGATGTTCAGTTGCTTCTTCATGTACATTATTTATAAATCGGGTGCAAAGTTACGATTAAGTGAGCACAATACAAAGGAAAAACTTAAGTTTTTACTCTTATTGTCGAACGAGAGTACCTATTTAAAAGCGAAAAAGCGCTAATCTCACGACTGGCACTTTTCTGTTCTCAATAAGTATTAATTTTTTTTAAGGTAAAAAGATTGTTTTTAGGATGTTGCAAAGGTACGGACTTTTGCACTTGTGAACAAGCCCAAAAACATGTTTCTTAACATCTGTGTTCGGACACAGCCCCTTTTTTAGCCCTTTTTTTACCTTTTTTCTTAAAAAAATGCATAAAATGTTATATGATAGAGGCGACTTTTTTTACATCTTATCAATTGGACTTCTCATTTTTGAAGGTGAAATTCTTGCTTGTCTCAGTTATTTTTCGTATCTTTGTAAAAGAAATGACGTTGGAGCGACGAATGCTCGCTCAAGCGAAAAAGGAATACAACACAAGGTTTTTGCCGACCGCCCCCACATATAAGGGCGGACGCTCGCAGATGTACGGGCGCCCGCCCTTATTTATGCGTCCGCCCGCCCAAATCTGGTTACACCCTGCTTCTCTCCCTGTTACCTAGGGGGATTTCCCCTGTTGCATAGGGGTGTTGTTCCTTTATCCCCCTTGTGGAATATTCACTTTCACTCATTCACCAACACTTTTCCGTCTTCTGTCATTCCTTCCACACTCAGGTTAAAAAAGTGCAATTATCTTTCTCGTGCAGGTCTAAAAGTGGAATGAGATGTTCATTTTTGCTGATTTGTTGTTATTTATTATTAAATATGTGTCGATTTTTCTTGTGAACATGGGATTTATGTGTAACTTTGCACCGTTTTTTAAGGTGTATTTTAAAAATTAGGTAAATGTCTGTGAAAATGAAAGGCAGAAATTGGTTGCTGAGCCTTGGGGTGCTGATGGCGTGTGCGTTGTCTGTGAAGGCTCAAGAGGTGAATGGCGGTTCGGTCGGAACGATGAACCTGACGTTGGCGAAGGCGATTGAGATTGCCCTGGCTGAGAACCCCACCATTCATGTTGCCGACAAGGAGATAGAATTGAAAAAGATTGCTGACACGGAGGCTTGGCAAAGTTTGCTGCCTTCAGTGGATGCTACTTTGTCGTTGACGGATAACATTCTGGTGGCTGAAATGGTGACGGGAATGGGTAAGTTCAAGATGGGTGTGGACGGTACGCTGACGGCTGTCGGCAATGTCACCCTGAGCTTGCCTGTGTTTGCTCCAGCTGTGTATCAGAACATGAAACTGACGAAAGAGGACATCCTGCTGGCTCAGGAGAAATCTCGTGGCAGTCGTCTGGATCTCATCAATCAGGTGACGAAGGCATATTATGGCGCGCTGTTGTCGAGCGACAGCTATGAGGTGATGAAGCGCAGCTATGGTGTGGCAAAGGATAACTTCGACGTGGTGAATGAGAAGTACAAGGTGGGCAGAGTGAGTGAGTATGACAAAATCAGTGCTGAGGTGCAGGCGAGGAACATGAATGCGTCGATGGTGAATGCCCAGACGGGTAAGACTTTGGCGCTCTTGCAGCTGAAGGTGCTGATGGGTGTGACTGCTGATGTGGATATCGTGATTGACGACTCGCTGAAAGCCTATGAGAATGGATTGACGTTGGCTGACACAGAGGTGCTGCTGTCGGAATTGGACAACAACTCTTCACTTCGTCAATTGGATCAGAGCATGACGTTGCTGGAACGTAGCCAGAAGCTGTTGCGCACGGGCTTCATGCCGACGGTGGCTTTGCAGCTGACGGGTCAGTACCAGAGTTATGCCAACAATAACTGGAACATCTGGAATTATCATTTCTCACCCAGTTCGACACTCTCGATTGCAGTGAGCATTCCTATTTTCCATGCCAGCAACTGGACGAAGCTGAAGAGCAACAAGATTCAGATTGCGCAGTTGGAAGACAACCGCCTCAATGCGCGCCGTCAGTTGTCGTTGGCTGCTGAGAGTTACAGACAGAATATGGCAAGTTCGATTGCGCAGACAGCAAGTAACGCTGAGGCTGTGAAGCAGGCAGAGAAGGCGGTGATGATCGCCGGCAAGCGTTATGAGGTGGGTCGTGGAACCATCCTCGAACTGAACCAGAGTGAGACTGCACAGACGCAGGCAGAACTGACTTATGTGCAGAGCATTTATGACTATTTGAAGAATAAGGCTGACCTTGACTACACGTTGGGTCGGGAGACATATTTGAAATAATCAAAAGATATGAGATACATCAAGACTTTATCGCTGGTCGCTCTTGCCCTGTTGGCTTTTGCCTGCAAGAGCGAAGACAAGGCTGGAACTGCCCAGCAGGCAAAGGTGCAGGTGAAAATCGCGAAGGTGACAAGCGAGGACATCCCGCAAACTGAGACTTACACCGCTACGGTGGAGAGTGACGTGAAGAACAACATTGCGCCCAACACTCCTTATCGCATTGAGAAAATCTATGTGGATGTGGGCGACAACGTGCGCAAGGGTCAGGTGCTCGTGCAGTTGGATGCCAGCAACCTGCAGCAGCTGAAGTTACAGGTGGAGAATCAGAAGATTGAGTTCAACCGCACTTCACAGCTCTATCAAGTGGGTGGTGCCAGCAAGGCTGAGTATGACAACGCCAAGTTGCAGTTGGATGTGCTCTCCACTCAGTTGAGACAGCTGATGCAGAACACGCAGCTGGTGGCTCCCATCAGTGGTGTGGTGACTGCCCGCAACTATGACAGCGGCGATATGTACAGCAACACCAACCCCATCCTGACCATTGAGCAGACGAATCCTGTGAAGGTGATGGTGAACATCTCTGAAGTGTATTACAAGCAGGTGTTTAAGGGCATGCCTGTGGATATCCAATTGGATGCCTACGAGGGTGAGACCTTCTATGGCAAGGTGACGATTGTCTATCCAACGATTGACCAATCCACTCACACGTTCCCTGTGGAGGTGACCATCAGCAATCCTAACCAGAAGGTGCGTCCAGGTATGTTTGCACGTGCAACGGTGAACTTCGGCGACAAGAATCACGTGCTGGTGCCTGATGAGGCATTGGTGAAGCAGATTGGTGCCGGCGACCGCTACGTGTATGTGTACAAAGGTGGCAAGGTGTCATACAACAAGGTGGAACTGGGTAAGCATATCGGCACAAAATACGAGATTCTCAGTGGTGTGAACCCTGGTGACGATGTGGTGATTGCCGGTCAGAGCCGCTTGGCGAATGGTAAGGAAGTGGAAGTGGTAAAGTAAACGATTTATGAGTCTATACGAAGGTGCGGTCAAACGACCGATTATGACCAGTCTCTGCTTTTTGGCAGTGATTATATTGGGTATCTTTTCGTTGATTAAGTTGCCCATTGACCTCTATCCGGATATTGATACGAACACCATCATGGTGATGACGTACTATACGGGAGCCAGTGCAGAGGATATCGAGAACAATGTGACGCGTCCGTTGGAGAACACGCTCAACTCAGTGGAGCACATCAAGCACGTGACGAGCAACAGCCGTGAGAACGTGTCGGTGATCACGCTGGAGTTTGAGTATGGCTACGATATCGACGCGTTGACGAATAATGTGCGAGACAAGTTGGACATGGTGTCGAACTCGCTGCCTGATGATGCGCAGACGCCTATCCTGTTCAAGTTCTCGACGGATATGATTCCAATCCTGTTGCTTTCTGTGCAGGCAGACGAGTCGCAGCAGGCACTCTACAAGATTCTTGATGACAACGTGGCGAACCCATTGGCTCGTATCGACGGAGTGGGTACGGTGAGCATCGTGGGTGCTCCCCAACGTGAGATCAACATCTACATGAATCCTCAGAAGATGGAGGCTTACAATCTGAGTCCTACTCAGGTGGCAAGTGCTATCTCTGCTGAGAACCACAACGTGACAAACGGTACGGTGGATGTCGGTACCCAGACTTATGTGGTGCGTGTGGAGGGTGAGTTTGACGACCCGAAGCAGATGGAGGGTGTGATTGTGGGCACTCACAATGGTGTGAATGTCTATCTGCGTGATGTGGCTCGCATCGTGGATAATGTGGAAGAGCGTGCACAACGTACTTTCACGAATGGTCAGCAAGGTGCTATTGTGGTCATTCAGAAGCAGAGCGGTGCCAACTCGGTGGATATTTCCAACAAGGTGTTGGATATGATGCCAACCTTGCAGCAGAATCTGCCTTCAGACGTGAAACTGGGTATCATTGTCAATACTTCAGAAAATATCTTGTACACCATCGGCACGTTGGAAGAGACAATCGCTTACGCCATGTTGTTCGTGGCTTTGGTGGTGTTCGTCTTCTTGGGTAGATGGCGTGCAACAACCATCATCATCATCACCATCCCGATGTCGTTGATTGCCTCGTTCATCTATCTGTATGCAACGGGTGGTTCGCTCAACATGATATCGTTGTCGTGTCTCTCCATCGCTATCGGTAATGTGGTGGACGATGCCATTGTGGTGTTGGAGAATGTGACGACGCATATAGAACGAGGGTCTGACCCGAAACAGGCGGCTATCCATGCAACGAATGAGGTGGCTATTTCCGTGATTGCCTCAACGTTGACGATGATTGCCGTGTTCTTCCCATTGACGATGGTGACGGGTATGTCGGGTGTGCTCTTCAAGCAGCTGGGTTGGATGATGTGTATCATCATGACCATCTCCACCACCAGTGCGTTGTCGTTCACTCCAATGCTTTGTTCACAGATGCTTCGTTTGCAGAAGAAGCAGGGCAAGCTCTTCAAGAAACTGTATGGTCCTATCAGCAAGGCACTTGACCATCTGGACACGTGGTATGAGCAGCGTATCAACTGGGCAGTTCGCCATCGTTGGACGATTGTCACAGCTTGTATCGTGCTCTTTGTGGTCAGCTTCGGTATTGCCTATCTGGTGGGTGTCAAGAGTGAGTTCTTCCCAGCCAACGACTCTGGTCGTATTGGTGCCAGCCTCCAGTTGCCAATTGGTACTCGCGTGGAGAAGTCTGAGGAACTGGCTAAGGCAATGGTGGAGAAATGGCAGCAGCGTTATGGCGATGATATGCGTTCATGTAACTTCACGGTAGGTCAGGCAGGTGATGCCAACACCTTCTCGTCGTTGTCAGATAATGGTTCTCATATCATCTCATTCAATATCATGATGGTGCCGTCCAATCAGCGTGAGAAGAGTCTTGCCACGATTTGTGACGAAATGCGTGCTGACCTGAAGCAGATTCCTGAACTGGCGAAGTTCATGGTGAACCTCGGTGGTAACCAAGGTGGTCGAGGCATGGGCGGTCAGTCAACGGCAACCTTCGAAATTTATGGCTACGATATGGACTCCACTTATCGTGTGGCTGAAGTGATGGCGAAGAAGTTCCGAGAGAGTGAGATGATCACGCAGGTGAATATCTCTCGTTCTGACTATCAGCCAGAGATTGTGGTTAACTTCGACCGTGACAAACTGGCTCAGCAGGGAATTGGACTTGCCTCTGCTGCTAACGCTGTCCGTTCACTCATTTACGGTTCTGTGTTGAGCCGCTATCGTGAGGATGGTGAAGAGTATGATATCAAAGTGCGCTATGAACCCACAGCCCGTCGTTCTGTGGAAGACATTGAGAATATGGTCATCCCTAATGCAAGAGGGGAGAATGTGCGTTTACGCGATATTGCCACTGTTTCAGAAAGTTCCATTCCTCCGACCATCGAGCGTAAGGACCGTCAGCGTATCGTCACTGTGAGTGCCGTGCTGGCAGATGGTTATGCTCTCTCTGATGGTGTGGAATTGGGTGAGTCTTTCTATCCAGACCTCAACATCCCAGCAGGTGTGATCGTGCAGGTGGCTGGTTCGTATGAAGACCAGCAAGACTCCAACCGTGACCTCGGTACGTTGGGCATCCTGATCATCATCCTGGTGTTTATCGTGATGGCAGCACAGTTCGAATCCATGACCTACCCATTCATCATCATTCTTTCTGTGCCATTCGCGGCATCTGGTGTCATCATTGCCTTGATGCTTACAGGCACCAGTGTGAATATCATGTCTATGCTGGGAGGTATCATGCTGATTGGTATTGTGGTGAAGAACGGTATCGTGCTGATTGACTATACGCAGTTGCTGCGTGAACGAGGCATCGGATTGATTCGTTCTGCAGTCATGGCAGCCCGTTCCCGTTTGCGTCCTATCCTTATGACCACATTGACTACCATTCTGGGTATGTTGCCAATGGCAGCCAGTCATGGTGTGGGTGCAGAGATGTGGCGTCCATTGGGTATCTCCGTCATCGGTGGTTTGACTGTGTCTACCATCCTGACCTTGATATATGTTCCGTCTATGTTCTGTATTTTCGGCTCTGTGGGCGTGAAGCGTCAGCGTCGCAAGATTAGAGAAAAGCGTGAACTCGATGCTTACTGGAAGGAGCATAAGGCAGAAGAGATGTTGACCTCCACTCGTGTCAGCGTGATGGAGCAGAATGCAATGCGTGACATCAATAATTTCAGAGAGTAGGACAAGATGAAGACAGTTTTTATTGTATATGACCAGGCTCATCACGATGATGTGATTGAAGCCCTTAACGAGTCCACCGTGCGTGGTTACACTCTTGTTGAACAAGTAGGAGGACGTGGCACCAAAGGAGGTGATCCACATCTCGGTTCCCACGCATGGCCTTCTATGAACAGCGCCATCTTTTCCGTTGTGGAAGATGATAGGGTGGAGCCATTGCTCAAACGTCTCAAACAACTTGACGTGGATAACCCAATGCTGGGACTTCGTGCCTTTGTTTGGAATGTCGAACAGAGCATTTAGACAGAATCTATCATAGCGATATAGACAAAAGAAAGGATGCTGATAACCAGCACCCTTTCTTGTTTTTTTATGGATGAAGCAGAATTACTTCAGCTTGATACCCTTCAGAATCTTTTCCACATCGGGATTACCCAAACCCTCCACTTGGCTGCCGAAAGCCCTGACACAAAGTGTGCCGTTGGTGGAAGGAATCGAGGTGAGGTAAACAACAGGGTAGCCCCTGTCCGTCTTGTCGTATGCCACCCATTTGATGTCACCAATGGTGCATTCCCCCAGTTTCTTGTCTGCTGTGAAGTCGTGACTTTCGATGTATTTCTCCAAAGGCGCGTCGAAGGCAAGTGATTGGGTGAAGATGAAGAAACGTGAATTGTTTTCAGGATAAGGCTTGTTGACCTCAATGACGTTTTCTGCACTTCTCACTGTCCATCCCTGTGGTACAGCCACAGAGAAGTCCTTCTCTTCAATGATTTCTTGAGGAGTGTCATCTACCTCTAAGGTTAAATCAGTATCCATGGTGACAATGACAACACTGTCACTGTCAACCTCGGATGTGTTGCCTGTTGTCGAGGGGTTGTTGCATGCCATCAAGGTTGCTGCCGAGAGGGCTGCAAAGACAAGTTTTGTGTAATGCTTTTCCATATCCTTATTTTCGTCATTAATTGTCCGTTATCATTGTTTGTTCCACACCTCGAAGATGTCCACACAATTGCCGCCACCATTACTGCGTCCCTGTGAGGTGGTGAAGACGTATTTGCCGTTGAGAGACACTTCCAATCCTACAGGATAGCTGTCGATAGACATTGAAGTGACCACTTGGAACGTTTTTACATCCACCACATAAAGGGTGCTGCTAGCGTTGCAGGCAGCATAGATGTAACGCCCATCGGGTGAAAATTCGATGGTGCGTGCTCCATTGCCCACCTTGCAGTTCTCCCATCCTGAGAGGGATGTGGTTTTGGTGGCTGATGCCTTGAGGGAAGGGATGGCATCGAGGAATTTTGTGAGTGGCATCCGTTGGATGTATCCGTCTCGGTTGATGCTGAGGTAAACATACCCATTGCGAATCAGAAGGTGACGGAGATTGTACATATTACCCATGATGCGTCCCAAATACTGCATAGATTCGAGATCCACCACAGCGATACCGTTATTGCCAGCCATACAACCCACGAGCAGGTAGTGGTTGTCAGGGGTGAATGCCGTTCCACGTAGGCAGTAACCGCTGTCATCATCGCGGTCAACCTGCTTGGTCATGCTGAAATTGAGTTTCAGTTTTTGGTCAATCACTGCCATATAAGTGTAATGCCAATCGAAAGGATTCTCACTCTCAATGTTGATAATACCCACCGTGTTGTCACCCCATTGTGTGATGGCTACAAGTTTTCCGTCTGGCGAAGTGGCAATCATCTTGGGCAGAGGACCCGTGTCCATGAGTCGGATAATGCTGTCTGTCTCTGTATCGATGATGGCAACAGCAGAGGGGTCTTGGGCATTGATGTCATAGTCACGACGATAATAGGGAACCCATAAATATTTCCCTCCATGCGTGAAACAGCTTTCCACAGGTTTGCCATAGAACGCTCCCCAACCTCCAAAAGGCGAGGCAGGGTGCTTTGTGTCGGGGAAGTAGTGGGTGAACTCATAGAATGGCTTGAAGTTCTTGCCCAACAGCACGGTGTCGGCATCTGTGAAGTCATGACGGATGACCTTCATCTTCTCGTTCGTCTGGAAGTCATACACAATGGTGGTGGCACCTTCAAGGGAATTTACATAGTACTTGGTGGCATTGGGGTGCATGTTCACCGACTTGGGTGAGTTGATGTCCTTGTCAGCAGTCGCTGTCTCCGTAGGAGCATAGTACTGCTTCTTGCCAATCAGTTTGATACTGAAAGTGCTATCGCTATTGTAGGCGGTGGTGCCAATGGCAGGATGCACAATCTTTGCCACTTGGGCAGAGCCCCCCAGCCCCCAAAGGGGGAGGGCTAACGCGATGAGTATTTTTATTGTTATTCTGTTCATAGTCTAAATCTCAAATCTCTTATCGTATCTTTAGCACGCTTGGCTTGCCAAGAAACCTCAAATCTCAAACCCTTATTTATACGTCACTTTGAAGATGTCCACAGCATTGCCTCCACCCTTGCCAGAGTGTCCTTGAGCTGTGGTGAACACAAACCTGCCGTCCTTGGACACATCAAGTCCCACAGGATAACTGTCGGCAGGAATGCTGGTAAGCACCTTCATCGTATTGGCATCAACCACATAGAGAGCACTGGCGTTGTTGCAGGCAGCGAAGATGTATTTGCCCGAAGGAGAAAGCTCGATAGTACGAGCACCTGCTCCGACTTTGCAGTTCTGCCAGCCTGTCACTGTACCTTTCTTGTTCTGCATCTTGGAAATGGCATCCAGCACTGTCTTGAGGGAAATTTTCTGCACGTATCCAGCTCCATTGATACTTAGGTATAGGTTGCCGTTTTTCAGCACAAGATGGCGCACATTTGCCATCATACCCTGTAAACGTCCCAGATACTCCGACTTCTGCAAGTCAATCACGGCAATGCCGCCACCGCCACCCATACAACCTACGAGTAAGTAGTGATTGTCGGGGGTGAACACTGTACCACGTAATGCGTAGCCACTACCTGAATCACGGTTTACCGAACTCGTGAGGCTATAATTCAACTTCAATTGATAATCCACAATGTGGCAAGCCTTATGCTTCCATTGCTTGGGGTCAGTACTACTGATGTCGATGATGCCTACCGTGTTGTTGCCCCAGTGCGAGATCGCCACATACTTGCCGTCAGGCGAAGTCGCAATCATCTTGGGCAGAGGACCTGTTTCCATCAGACGGATAATCTTGTCTGTCTGTGTGTCGATGATGGCAACAGCTGAAGGATCTTGGGCATTGATATCGTAGGAACGACGGTAGTAGGGTACCCACAAATAACGTCCACCATGTGTGAAGGTGCTCTCCACGGGTTTGCCATAGAATGTGTTCAAGTGGTTGTTCTGGTAATGGGTGAAAGGGTAAAACCCCGATGGCTTGCTCCACAAATGAGCATCCTTGGTGTGGTCAAACTGATGTTTGATGACTGCTAACTTCTTGAAAGTCTGGAAGTCATACACCACAGTCGTGGCACCCTCCAATGAGTTGACGTAGAACTTCTTGCCATTCGGATGTACGTTCACCGACTTAGGTGAATTGATGTCAGGATCAGCTGTTCCTTTTTCACCTGGAGCATAGAATTGCTTTTTGCCGATGAGTTCGATACTGATGCGACCATCTGCTGATTGGGCTGTCTTGCCAATCTTGGGACGCACCAACTGTGCTTGAGCCAGCAGGGGGAAAGCAACCGAAAAAAGAAGGAGTAACTGCTTGAATCTCATTTTTTTCTTTTTTTAATGGAAACGATATGCAAAGGTAGAGATTTTTTCCGTATCTTTGCACATCATTTGTATTAAAAATCATTGTTTATGTCTCGATATATCCTCATTCTCATCCTTTTTGTGTGCAGCATAGCCAGTCATGCACAAGACACCAGTAAGGCTTATCGCAATACAGTGGCAGGTAGTTACAACTTTTGGTTCTATCGCCCTGAAGAAGATGAGAGTGATGGTGTACATCGTCCTCTGCTTATATTCCTACATGGTGCCAGTCTTTGTGGCACCGACTTGAATAAAGTGAAGAAATACGGTCCCATGGAAGCACTTAAACGTGGTCGTGCCATCGACTGCTATGTGCTTGCTCCTCAGAACCCTGGAGGTGCATGGAAACCTGAGAAAATCATGAAACTCATTGAGTGGGCGGAAGCCAATTTCCATATTGACAGCGACCGCATCTACTGTTATGGCATGAGTCTTGGTGGTTATGGAACGCTCGATATGTGTGCTACTTATCCTGACCGAATCGCAGCCGGCATGGCGATGTGTGGTGGAGCTACTGTCAAAGACCTCAGCGGACTTTCCCGCATCCCCATGTGGATTGTGCATGGAACTGCAGATACAGCCGTTCCTGTTTCTGCCTCCGACCGTGTGGTCGAAGCAATTAAAAAGACAGGTGACGAATCGCGCCTCATCTACACCCGTATGCCAGGTATCAATCATGGTCGTCTGGCGCGCCTCTTTTACTGCTATCAGACCTACGACTGGATGTTCTCCCATTCTCTCAAAGATGAAGACCGTCCTATCAATCGTGATTTCGAAATCACGCCTCAGCTTTTGCAGAACGCATATCACGACCTTGGACGCAATGCTAACTTTGCCTCCTACGATTAATAGCTTGTATAGCTTCTCTCATAAATAACCAAAAACTGATCATTAAACATGAAACTAAATCTTTTCCTTATCTCGTTCTTCTTTGTAGCCTTTACAGCAACAGCGCAAACAGCCAAAGAAGAAATCTATGCTGACATCCTCAAGGCAGGCTCTAACTACATGGCTTATCAGGCACCTAACCAAGTCCTGACCCCTGCTCCCAAGGGCTACGAGCCCTTTTATATGTCTCACTACGGACGTCATGGATCCCGTTGGCTTATCAACGAAAATGAATATTCTGGTGTCTTGCGTGTGTTCCGTCGTGCCAACGAACTGGGTAAGCTCACTCCTTTTGGCAAAGAAGCTTTGGAGAAACTTGAACGCTTTTATCCCACTACCCGTGGGCGTCTGGGTGAACTCTCCGATATCGGTGAACAGCAGCATCATGGTATAGGTCGTCGTATGACGGAACATTTCCCAGAGATTTTTAGTGGTAAGGATGCCCAGGTTGATGCACGAAGCACCGTCGTTATCCGTTGTATCCTCAGTATGACTGCTGAGTGTGAGGAACTTACTGCGTTCAATCCTAAGATGAAGATGCACAATGACGTGAGCGAGTCTTTCCAGTATTATCTCAACCACAATTTCAGTCAGCGTCTCCGCGATGCTAGCCGTGACCGATCCAACATAGTCAGCCACTATGGCAAGCTCTATACTCATCCTGAACGTTTCTGTCGTGCTCTCTTCAACGATGAGTCCTATTGGAACGACGAAGATTTCCGCCCACGTTCTTTCATGCGCTCCGTCTTCAATGTTGTCACCAACATGCAGAGTCACAGCTTTGGCGAGGATATGTGGAACCTCTTCACTACTGAAGAGTGCTACGACCTTTGGAAAATTGTCAACATCGACTGGTATCTGGGTTATGGAGCCGCTCCCCAAACAGGTAGCATCATGCAGTTCAACCAAGCAGACCTTCTGCACAACATGATTGAGACTACAGATACCGTGATGGCAAGCAAAACCTTCAAGAATGGTGCCTCCCTCCGTTTCGGACACGAAGTCTGTGTCATGCCGCTCGCCTGTCTTTTGGAACTGGATAGCTGTGGACGCCAAGTTCAAGACCTTGACCATCTTGAGGACTACTGGGTCAATTACCGCATTTATCCGATGGCTTGTAATATTCAGCTTGTTTACTATCGTTCGAAGAAACAAAAGGATGCTCCCATCCTTGTCAAGGCTCTTCTCAACGAGAAAGAGGCAACCCTTCCTATCCCTACTGACCAATATCCATATTACAAGTGGGAAGACCTTCGTGCCTACTATCTGAATAAACTGAAAGAGTTTGAAAAATAATACAAAAAAGTGGGACGCACAAAACAATGTGTGTCCCACTTTTTTATTTCTCTAATAGCACTACGGCGTAAGCGCTGATGCCTTCTTCACGTCCTGTGAAACCAAGCTTCTCAGAAGTGGTGGCTTTGATGGAGACGCAATCGGGGTCGATGTTCATGACCTCGGCAAGCGTCTGTTGCATCTGAGGAATGTGAGGATTGAGTTTGGGACGCTCTGCACAGACGGTGGCATCAATGTTGCCGACGGTGTAGCCTTTGGTCGCTACGATATCAATCGTCTTGCGTAGAAGAATCTTAGAGTCGATATTCTCAAATTCATTGCCTTTCTTGGGCGGGAAATGATAACCGATGTCTCTCATGTTTGCAGCACCGAGGATGGCATCGCAAATAGCATGAATCAGTACGTCGGCATCGGAGTGACCGAGCAGACCTAAAGTATGTTCTATCTTGATGCCACCAATCCAGAGGTCACGTCCTTCTGTGAGTTGATGGACATCGTAGCCAAAACCGACTCTAATCATATTGGATGTCTATAGTTGTTAACTTCTATCTTCTTCTTCGTCCACTTCTGTTCTTACCCAAGAGGTCGCTGATGCCGTCCATATCGAAAGCAAGTGAGAAGCGAATGGTCTGGTCAAGTGGGTTGCTGGGGGCAGCGGAAATGACGTAGCCTGCATCAAGCGAGAAGACGTTCATCTTAAAACCTGCACCCACTGTATAGTACTTACGGTTACCCTTGTTGGGATGCTCGTAGTGATAACCTGCACGGAGGAAGAACTGGTTGTTGTAGGCATATTCGAGACCCACACTCCATTGGATTTCCTGCAACTCTTCCTTGAAACCGTTGGGGGCATCGTGGAAAGACTTAAAGATACCGCTGATAGGGGAAACATTATAATAGCCTTCTCCTTCGAGCCAAGTGCGATAACCACCATAGTCATTTTCGTAGTCCTTGGCATTACCACCTTCGGTTTCCACCATGTGCTTCACATACTGATCCATCGTAGGACGTGTAGGCACTAACAACTTGTTGGCATCGGCTGCGATGGTGAGGGTGTTGTATTCATCAAATGGAATGAGCAACGAGGTACCGAGACGCATATTAGTAGGAATGAACTCGGAGGTGTTCCCTTCGTCGTAAGAAAGTTTAGAACCGATGTTGGAGATGTTGAGACCCCACCCAAGTTGGCTTTCATGACCACCCAGATTGAGGTAGCCGTTGTGGTAGAGAGCGATGTCGGCAGCAAAGGCTGAAGCTGGTTTCAACGCATCAGAACCTTCTCCCTTGAAGGCGAGATCTGAGTAGATGAAGCGGAGGGCAACACCAGCTGAGAAGGTCTCAGAGAGCATACGCGAGTAGGCTACGTCAACCGCCATTTCATAGGGACGGAAACTTTGTGCATCCGCTTCCATACTTTCGTAAACAGTACCCAGTGAGAAATAGCGCAAAGAACCAGACAATGCATCATAATCGCCCAGACGATAGTAGCCTGTGATATTGGCAAGGTCAATGTCATCGACGAGTTTGCGAAGCCAAGGGGTGTAGTTGAGCGAAACGCCTGAACGACTGATGCAGAAGGGGTATTTGGCGGGGTTCCAATACTGCGAGTTGACATCAGGGTCAGTGGCAGCACCGACGTCACCAAGACCACCAGCACGTGCATCGGGAGCGATGGCGAGCGCGTTGGCACCGTGGTAAACGGGGTTGAGCTGATTCTTCACATCTTGTGCCTTCACCGTGAGGGCAAGGACAAGGAGGGTGAATATAGAAAGAATTTTTTTCATCTTTGTTTTGTTTATTAGGTCTGATAGGACTTATTGAGCCTATAGGTCTTATTGGGCGACCTCTAATAGAAACGAGAAAAGAGGGTGTTTATTGTGTGCTGATAAACTTTTCTGACGATGTAGAGATGTCACCCTTGGGCGATGTGAGGCGTGTGTGTCGGACATAGATGCCTGGAGGCAGGGACGGCTTAGGTTCGCTACTGCTATAAACCTTGCGTCCTGTCATGTCGAAGATGTCATAGACTTGTGTGAGCCCAGTCACCACTTCGAAGGAGTATGCCTGTGAACCCATGTTGTTGAGGGTGTCGAAAGCACGGATGACGAGTGTGTGTTTACCCGCAGCGAGGGTGGGCAGTGTGTAAGTGACTGTGCCCGAACGATAGTCGCCGACAGATTGTGAGTAATAGCTGTTCAGTGTATATGTGGTTGCCTCGTTGTTGTCGATGATGGCAACGATGTCGTGTCCGAGTCCATTACCTGTGGTGTTGATACCGCTCTCATCGCTCAGTTCTATACGGAGTGTGGGGGTCTCGTTGGTGTAACTGATTTCCTTAACATTGTGTCCGTTGGAGAAGGCTGCAATGGAAGGACCAATTGTGTCAGTCTGCTCTTCCGTTGATGTGCCACCAATGAGGAAGTCTTCGAAGGTGCCGTTAGCCTCAATGTCTTTCTTGTTGTTGATGGCATAGAGGTTGATGAGTCCTGGCAAATCAGAATAGTTGATATCCAGTGGTACAGGGAATGTGAACTTGAACGTACCAGCCTTGACGGAGTCGGTACCAGCATACAGAATTCGTGTGCGGTCATCATATTCGTATGGCTCGATGTCGATGCCGGCATTGAGTTTGCAGACGATGTGTTCTTCGCTGTCGTAGATGAGCGTGGAGACAGTGCCATCAAAGTCGGAAACTTTCTCTCCCTTGGTGTTGGCAATGTGTCCTTCGACTGTGATGGTCTCACCTGCTGAAATGGTAGGTGGGTTAGTCGTATCAATGCTCTTGCCATTGAATTTGTCAATCTTTACCTTATGGGTAGGGGTGATGAGCTTGATGGCTGGGTCACCCAGCAAGACGAAATGCGCCTTGTTGATGGAATCCAGTCTTGAGATATATCCATTTGCCTTGGATTCGATGATGTCGGCTTTAGCCAATGCCAATGCCTCACCGATGGTGAAGTGCTCGCCGTTGTTCTTGGTGTCAAGCACGTGTGACATGAAGTTGCGGTTGATAACACGGTTTGGCGAAGAATAGACGGTACGTGCCGTTCCGATGAATGCCACAGTGGCACCTTGCTTGTTGAGGATGGCTTCCGTGCCGATGTTCTCCGTGTTCATGTCGAAAGGAGTCACATCGCAGGCTGCCGTCACCCAAACAGGAATACGTGGCGATTCCCATTTCTGGAAGTCCGCTGTCTTGAGAACCTGCTCATGAGAAAGGCAGTAGGCAGCTCCATGTCCCGTGTAGTTCATGATGAGTGCACCTTCCTGCATGATTTTATTGATGTCAGCATAGACGTCAGGATAGTTATTGCCTGTGGCAGTTTGTTGGACGGTGTAACTGTCCCAATAGATGCGCCGATAGTGGTAATCAGGGAAATTCTTTTGGGTGTTGGTCAGCACGTTCTCGGCATCCTCCATGTGTATGTTGGTCTTGTCGTCATCGCCCATCATACAGATGGTGTTTTTCCATGCACCAGCGTAGGTGTTGCTCATGTAGCGGATGAGTTTATCCACCACATTCTTGGCATCTGACTCGAAAGAAACGGGCAGGCGACCCACACCACAATCGGGCAGCTCTTTGAGCGGAGAAATGCCTTTCCCGTCGGCAAGCAGGGTGAAGTACTCCTCTGCCACATAGGAATCTGTGTGCGACCATGAGTTGTCTGATTCGTAGGCAAGCAGGTAGTCGTCCTGGGACTTGGAGGTAAGTCCGTTGGTGACGAAGCGGTTATCCCACATACAGTTACCGAACAGAAGGAGGTTGAGGCTTCCTTTCTGTGTACCTGTCAATGGGGAAGCAGTATATTGCTTGTCGTAGAGCATCTTCATCAGACGACGATAGGCTGTTGCATCAGGCGTTCCAGAAGAGAACTCATTATATACTTTATCGGCTTCGACCACGGCACATTTAATGCCGTCATACTGGGTGTGGGCTGCAGCAAGACGTTGTGCCTGTTCGGTCAGTTTGCCATTGGCAGGCACGATGATGAGCAGGTTGATGCTGTCGAGGGCATGCAGGTCTTGGTGCGCCACATTGCCGACGGTCTGTGGAGTGGGGAAGGAGGCATTGGTGTTCACCGCCACGTATTGGTTGGTGAACTTGGCACCCGAGGCGGTTGCACTGTAAGTTGTCCCCGTGAGTGTCCCCGTGAGTTCGTGAGTGGTGGAAGGCGTTGTGACTTCCCAAATGGCTGTGGAGGACGTGGCTCCAGCCAGCTCGAAGGTGCTGGTGCCATCCGTGTTGGGACGGAATACCAAATAGTCTTTCCCACTGATGGAGAGTTGTGCCTCGCTGGTGGCACGGATATAGTCGAGGTGTCCGGCAATGCCAGAAGTGCGTGTGTGCTTCAGCTTGACATTGAGGGAGGACAACGTCTGGTCATACAACGTGAATGTTTTGTTGTTGACGTATGCGTAGGCATAGTTGGCAAGGCTGGCAAAGGGGAGCGTTCCCATCGAGTTGTCATTCACGGAGACATCGAGGGTGGAGGCACTGTTTCCTGCCGCACCAAACTGCACATCGATGGTCACATCGCCACAAGTGGTGTTGCCGAAATTCAGTTGGTAGGACTTCTGTGGATTGTTGGCATAATCGTGTGCCTCGAAGTAAGTGCGACCCGTGTTGAGAAACGAGAAGGCATCTTCTTCATAGAGTGCATGGGCGTAGTAAGTCTTCTGGATGTTGGAAGAAGCCGTCTGTGCATCCGTCTTGCTGAAAGTGGCGGGTGTGCCCGTCGTTTCCGTTAAGAAGTAATAAATGTAGTTGGAATAGGGGTTGTTGCGATGGGTGTAGGCACTGCTTTCACTTGGGCGAGTCCATTGGGTGGTGCCACACGAATAGAAGAGCACCGTGCCGTCTGCCTTGCGATAGAGAGGAATCTCGGTGAGGTCATCGTCCAGGTTCTCGATGTTCGCTTCGGGCAGGAAGGGAAGGTTGTAGCCATAGAGACAGACCTTGGCGGGATTGCTGAATCCCATGCTTTTGAGGTTGGCACTGGTGAGTTGATACACACCTTCCTTCTCCACGCGAATCTTCACCCACTTGCCCGTGGCGAGCTTGGAGTGCTCGGCATAACGAGATTGGGCATTGACGCAGAGTGCCAATGTCAGGAGGATGAAAAGGATGTATATCTTTCGTGTCATATATCTTCTCTAAACTCTCAGCCCTCACTTAATCTTCAGATCGAGTAGTTTCCTGTCGCCGATGTAGGCCTCAATCTTGTCACCTTCTTTCACGGCTCCGATGCCGTCGGGCGTGCCGGTGAAGATGAGGTCGCCTGTCTTGAGTGTGAAGAACTTGGAGGCATAGGCAATGATGTGGTCGATGGTGTGGATCATGTCTGCCGTGTGTCCTGTCTGTCGGCGTTCGCCATTCAGGTCCATGTGGAAATGGATGTCCTGCACGTCGCATCCCAGTTCTTCCTTCGTGATAAACTTGCCCAGGGCGGCACTGCCGTCAAAGCCCTTGCAACACTCCCAAGGCATGCCCTTCTCGCGGAGTTCCTTTTGTAACTCTCGTGCTGTGAAGTCAATGCCAACGGTCAGTTCGTTGTAGTAGCGATGGGCAAAGCGTTCGCTGATGTCCTTGCCTACATGGGCAATCTTCACCACTATCTCGGTCTCATAGTCGAATCGCTCAGCAAAGTCGGGCACAAAAAATGGCTTCCCTGGCTGGATGATGCTCGAATCGAACTTGGAGAACAAGACGGGTTCTGAATGTAGTAACGAATTTTGTTCCTCTTTAGTGTGTAACTCGTCAATATGTTTGGCATAGTTCATGCCGACAGCGAGAATCTTCATGAGCCTTTACAATCCGAAAATCCTTAAAATGTCGTTCAGTTGTGCCAACACCATGAGGGCGAGCAGGAGATACATGCCAAAGTATTGAACCACCAGGAGGAAGTTGTCGTTCAGACGCTTGCCGGTGAGGAGTTCGAACGTGGCGAAGAGGGCATGACCGCCATCCAGTGCGGGGATGGGCAGCACGTTGACGAAGCCCAGGGCGATGGAGAGGAAAGCGGTGAGCAACCAGAAGCGTTGCCAGTTCCAGGCATCGGGGAAGATGTTGCCGATGCTGATGAAACCACCCACCTGACGTGCACCTTTCTTCGTGAAGATATATTTCATTTGGTCGGCATAGCTGGTCAGCGTGTTCCAGCCATACTTCACACCAGCGGGGAACGACTCGAAGAATCCGTAGGTCTTCGTCGTGATGTTGTCTTGATAAGGCATCGCATTGGCAAAGCCCAGCGTGAACTCTGGGGTGAGGGTCACCTCCTTGGTCACGGAGTCGTTCAGCACGAGCGTGATTTGTCTTGCCTTGAGGCTGTCGCCGAAGTTGGCGTTCTCAGGCAGGTTCTTCTGCAAGGCGACGAGTGCGTTCTGGAAATCGTTGAAGTCGCCCACCTCGATGCCGTTGATGGAGCAGATCTTGTCGGTCTTCTTCAAGCCCATGTCCTCGGCTGGGGAGCCTGGGATGATGCTGTCGATGGCAAGAGGCGCCAGCATGGTGGCATAGAGAGGCTGCTCAATCATGTCGAGCAAGGAAAGCTTCTCGGGCATGTTGATGACCACCTCTTTCCCGTCACGAAGCACAGTCACGGTCTTGGCGTTCGACATCTCCTGCAACACGGAAGTGCTCCACGACTCCACCACGTCCTCGTCGGTCTTGATGATGATGTCGCCGTCGCGGAAACCGTCAGCCTTTGCCTGTTCGGAGAACTTCATGCCGTAGCTCATGTCCTCGCTCTTCACGAAGCTTTCGCCCCAGGTGAACAGCACCATGGCATAGATGACGAAGGCGGTGATGAAGTTCATGATGATGCCGCCGAGCATGATGATGAGGCGTTGCCAAGCGGGGTGAGTGCGGAACTCCCAGGGTTCGCCCTTCACCTCGGAATTCTTGATGATGATGTTCTTCATCAGCTGTGGCAACTGCTTCCAGAAGCTCTTCTGGCTGCCGTCCTCCTTGAAGGAAGACTCGTCCACCATGCCTGAGATGCTCACGTAGCCGCCCAGTGGGATCCAGCCGATGCCGTATTCCGTTCCTTCGTATTCGTAGGAACCATTTTCCAGTTTCTTGGCGGGTGCCTTTCCGACGAGCTTGCGCCACCAGTTGCTGTAGGTGCTGAAGATGCTGAATTTCCAGTCGAAGAAGAGGTAGAACTTCTCCACTCTTACCTTGAATATCTTTGCTGCAAAGAAGTGTCCACCCTCGTGCAGGATGATGAGCAATGCGAGGGCAACGATGAGTTGCAGTCCTTTGATGAGAATCGTGTCCATTTAATATTATAATAATGTGGAAGCGTACTGTCTCGCTTCTTTATCGGTTTGTAAATAGGTTTCCAATGCGTTGTCGGTGGTGAAGCTGATCTTCGCCATCGTCTGCTCGATGATGTCGGCAATCTGCTCGTAGCCGATGCGGTCGTCGATGAAAGCGCGGTTGGCAATCTCGTTGGCGGCATTCACGATGCAGGGCATGTTGCCACCTTGCCTGAGGGCTTCGTATGCCAGACCCAGACAGCGGAAGCGTTCCGTGTCGGGCTTCTCGAAGGTCAGGTCCTTCAGCATGAAGAGGTCGAGACGCTCGCCGTTCAAAGAGAGTCGCCTTGGATAGCTGAATGCGTACTGGATGGGCAGGCGCATGTCGGGCACGCCGAGCTGAGCCTTCACCGCTCCGTCCTCAAACTGCACGGCGCTGTGGATGACCGACTGGGGATGCACCACCACCTGAATCTGCTCGGGCTTCACGCCGAAGAGCCACTTTGCTTCGATCACCTCGAAACCCTTGTTCATCAACGTGGCTGAGTCGATGGTGATTTTCGCACCCATGTTCCAAGTGGGGTGGGCGAGGGCGTCTGCCTTCGTCACCGTCTTGAGCTGCTCCTTGGTGAAATGACGGAACGGACCGCCACTGCACGTGAGCAATATCTTGTCGATGCGGTTGCCGGGTTCCAGACATTGGAAGATGGCAGAGTGTTCAGAGTCCACGGGTAGGATGGGCACCTGGTTCTCGTTTGCCAGACGGGTGATGAGGTCGCCCGCCACCACCAGCGTCTCCTTGTTTGCCAGGGCAATCATCTTCTTCGCCTTGATGGCGGCGATGGTCGGTTCCAGTCCTGCGAATCCCACCATCGATGCCAGCACGATGTCCACGTTGTCGTCCTGCACCACCTGACAGAGCGCGTCGGCTCCCGTATACACCTTGATGGGCAAGTCCTCCAGCCCCTCCTTCACCTTCTCGTAGTTTTCCTCCTTGGCGATGACCACCGCTGCGGGGTTGTATTGCCTTGCCTGCTCGATGAGCAAGTCGGCATTGTTGTAGGCTGTCAGCACGTATGCCTCATACAGGTCTGAGTGCTGTCCGATCACATCCAGCGCCTGCGTGCCGATGCTTCCCGTCGACCCTAATATACATATTCTTTTCTTCATAAGTCGTTCGAACGAAGTTTTCGAGTGCAAAGGTACGATTAAGTGAGGGAAAAACCAAATATATTTGATTTTTTCCGAACGTGAGTACTTTCGGCGTAGCCAACGGTACGATTAAGTGAGCACAATACAAAGGAAAAACCTGAGTTTTAACTTTTATTGTCGAGTATGGATACGAATAGAATAGGATAGGGGGAAATAACTGGGCATGTTTTTTGTATGTACAAGAAGCAGATAGATAAAATAATGGGTTATGAAAAGCAAGAGAAGGTTTTGCGAAGCGACAGATGGGCCTGTCATCAGGCGATGGTATGCACGGATGCGGACGGCGGACTTGGCACGGAAGATGGGGCTGACGGTGAGGCAGATAACGAACTATGTGTATCGGTGGAATTGGGAGCCTTGGGCACGGAAACTGGCATCGGTGCTGTCGAAGGAAAACCGTGAGAATGGGAAAAGAGGCGGACGGCCGAAGAAAAAATCATGAAGAAAAAAGCGAATACTTTTTTCGGGTGACAACTTCTTCGTTCCTTTGCCGACGCAAGTTGACGAGTGAGTGCACCCGATTGGTCAAGTGGGTGCAGCCGATTGAACGACTGAGTGCAGCCGATTGAGCAATCGAGTGCACCCGATTGAGCAACTGAGTGCAGCCGATTGAACAACTGAGTGCACCCGATTGAGACATCGGGTGGAGAGTATATAAAATTCATGTTTAACTAATTTAATCTTTTTATCATGGCTCAATTAAAATTGAAGATTAAGAAGGCGGGAGGCAAGAACCCCGTGACCAAGCAAATGGGCTTCGTGGCCCGAGTGTTGACCAATGGAACTGCTGACTTCGACGACATTGTGAAGGAGGCTGGACACAACACCACCATGCATAAGGCAGAGTTGAGAATGGCTTTCGAACTTTGCATCGACAGCGTTGCCGAGATGCTGAAGCAGGGCTACATCATCGATCTGGGTCCCATCGGCAAGCTCTACCCAAGCTGTACGAGCGGCTGGTACGAGAAAGCCGAAGACCTGAAACTTGAAAATGTGAAGCCCGGACTCTACTACCGTGCCGGCGACGAAGTGGAATCCGCCGTCAAGGCTGCCAAGCTCGTTTGGGCAAAAGCCGAGGATGAGGAGGAAGAGGAAGAGAATGGAGGCGGCTCTCCAAGCGGTGGCGACACTCCTGGTGGTGACGATAACGGAGGCTCCGGTGGTGGCAACAACGGCGGAAGTGGCGGCTTCGACACAGGCGACTAAACATCGCCCCGTTGGGGCAAATTGAACGAACCTTTAGCTCGGCGTAGCCAATCGAACGAATAAAAGAAACGAATGAGTCACGATTGGCTCATTCGTTTTATTCGTTTCATTTGCCCAGAATGGGCGATGTTTACAGTTCCAGCAGTCCGACGGGCAAGTCCATGACCATTGTCTTCTCTTCCTGTTGAATCTCGGCGATGAACTCTTCGTGGGCAGGAATCATCACTTCGCTGCCGTCGGGACGGGTGACGATGAAGAGCCAGTTGTCTGTCTGGTCATCGATGGCGGTGATGGTGCCAATCTCCTGATTGTTGTCTCCGTCCATCATGCGGAAACCGATGAAGTAGTGGAGCGACACCTCGTCCTCGTCGAGTTCTTCCTGGTATTTCTTTTCGAAGAAGACGGGGCTGTTGACCAGCATCTGCACTGCCTCAATGCTGTCGATGTCCTCCAGCTTCACGATGGCGGTGGTGTCGCTGCGGAATCGGTATTCCTCGATGAAAAAAGGAACGAGGATGCCTTCGATTTCACATATTATATATTCACAGTCGGCGCGGTCCCACACATCATCGGTGAACTGAAAGTTGATTTCTCCCTTCAGTCCGTGTGCCTTGCCCATGCGGCCAATCTGATATACGTCTTCTTGCTTAATCATTGTATGCGTTTGATGGCTGCTCCGAGTGCCGTTAAGCGTCCTTCGATGTCTTCGTAGCCGCGGTCAATCTGCTCGATGTTGCTGATCATGCTGACGCCGTTGGCTGACATGGCAGCGATGAGCAGGGCGATGCCGGCACGGATGTCGGGACTGGACATGCGGGAGCCACGAAGCTTCATCTGGTTGTCGTGTCCGACGACGACGGCACGGTGGGGGTCGCAGAGGATGATCTGGGCACCCATGTCGATGAGCTTGTCGACGAAGAAGAGGCGGCTCTCGAACATCTTTTGATGGATGAGCACGGAACCCTTGGCTTGAGTGGCGACCACGAGCATGATGCTGAGCAGGTCGGGCGTGAGTCCCGGCCATGGAGCATCGGCGATGGACATGGTGCTGCCGTCCATGAAGGACTGCACCTCGTAGTGCAGGTGCTCGGGAATGTGGATGTCGTCGCCCACTCGCTCGATGGTGATGCCCAGACGTCGGAATGCCTGGGGAATGATGCCGAGGTTGTCGTAGCTGACATTCTTGATGGTGATGTCGCTGCCTGTCATGGCTGCCATGCCGATGAAGGAGCCGACCTCAATCATGTCGGGCAGGATGGTGTGGTCGGTGCCGTGCAGCTGGCTGACGCCCTCGATGGTGAGGAGGTTGGAACTGATGCCCGAAATCTTGGCACCCATGGCATTGAGCATCTGGCAGAGCTGCTGGATGTAGGGTTCGCAGGCAGCGTTGTAGATGGTGGTGGTGCCCTTGGCGAGCACGGCAGTCATGATGATGTTGGCGGTGCCGGTCACACTGGCTTCGTCGAGGAGCATGTAGGTGCCCTGCAACTCGTTGGCGTCAATCTCATAGACGCCACGCTCGACGCAGTAGTTGAACTTGGCACCCAGTTCCTGAATGCCCAGGAAGTGAGTGTCGAGACGGCGACGCCCAATCTGGTCACCGCCGGGCTTTGCCACACACGCCTTGTGGAAACGTGCCAACAGCGGACCCAGCACGAGGATGCTGCCGCGCAATGCCTGGCAACGCTGCACGAACTCCTGACTGCCCAGGTATTCCATGTCGAGCTGGTCGGCCTGGAACTGCCATGCGTGGTCGCCCAAGTCCGTCACTCGCACGCCCATCTTGCTGAGCAGTCCGATGAGGTTGTTCACGTCGAGGATGTTGGGCACATTCCGGATGATGACAGGTTCGGCTGTGAGCAGAATGGCAGAGATGACCTCCAGAGCCTCGTTCTTCGCGCCCTGAGGAGTGATTTCGCCATGCAGCTTGTGTCCGCCTTCTATGATGAATGAAGCCATTTACTTTTTCTTCTTCTTTTTAACACTGGTTGAAACGCGTGTGCTGAGCAACTCGCCATCGCTGATGAGGTGATGACGCATCGGGTCGAGCTGAATCTTGCCGTCGGTGTAGTGTGCCATGTCGTCAGCAACCTTGTCGTCGCTCATGGAGTCGGTGCTCCAGTTGGAGAGGTCACGTTTCATGTGGTTCGCCACCAACACGGTCAGCTCGTCGCGCTGCTGTCCTTCCTCCATCGTGGCAAGATGCTCGGTGAACTGCTCCACGATGGCGCCATAGTTGCGCTTCTTGATGCGATGCTGAGGGTAGGGCAGTTGGTCGGGGCGTGCGTCCTCATCGTCCATCCGCTCAATCTCCACAGGATAGTCGATGTCCAATTCGTATTGTGCCATCGCTGCGAGGTGGTTCCAAAGTTTCTTCTGGAAATCCTCACGGTCGGCTGTCTGCTCCGCCATGTTCGCCATCGTGCCGATGATGGTACGTGCACACCGCATCCGCTCGCCCTTGTCGGCGATGGTCTTGCAGTGTTCCACCATCTGCTGAATGCCACGCCCATACTCGGGCATGATCAGTTTCTCTCTTTTCGTATTGTAATCCATTTATAATAGGTTCTTTGCTTTTGTTGCTTGAAACTCTTTGAGATAATTGGGCTCGAAGTATGCCACGTCCTCGAACTCATCCCGCAGGAACTTCTTCTCTGCCAGTGGCGACATGTACTTGGCAAGCAAGGGCACGCCGTCGAAGAAGTGGGCATTGGGATGCTGAATCACCGCCTTGCACTTCCCAGCGCCATTGCCGAAGAAGTAGATGGGATGCTCATTCAGTTGCTGCTCGAAAGAATGCTCGTCGATGACCATCGGCTGGATGGGCAGCACGGTCTTCAAAGCCCGTGTGTAGAGTGCCGTATAGACTTCCATGCGACGGGCATCGAGCATCGGACAGAGGAGCGCATCTTCGGGCAGGTCGTCGTGCACCAACAAGACAGGCACGCATTGCACTTCCAACGTGGGCAGAGAGATGAGCTTCAGGTTTCTGCCGTATGCGATGCCCTTTGCCATCGAAACGCCGATGCGCAATCCCGTGTAACTGCCAGGACCGCCACTCACTGCCACCGCATCGAAGGGAATGGCATGGTTGTCGGTGAAAGAGAGTGCCTCGTCCACCATCGTGCCGAGGATGGATGCGTGGTTCGTCCCCTTCTGTGCTGTCTGCTCCTCTCCCTCCTTGGGCAAGTTATCCGTCTGAAAGATGATTGCGGTGTCTTGACTCACTGCCACACTGCACAAGTCGGTTGCCGTCTCAATATGTAAAATTACTGACATCTTGTGTCCTCATTCATATAAAATATGTGCAAAGGTACGGAATTTAATTAAAAAAATCACTACCTTTGCACAAAATTAGCAAAAAACCATGATACAATCAATGACAGGCTACGGCAAGTGCGTCGTAGAGTATAACGGAAAGAAGATTCACGCCGAAGTGAAATCACTGAATAGCAAGGCACTGGACCTGACGGCTCGCATCGCCCCCATCTATCGAGAGAAGGAAATGGAAATGCGACAGATGATTCAGCAGAAACTGGAACGCGGCAAGGTGGATTTCGTGCTTTGGGTGGAGAAGGATGAGGCTTCGCAGGCAAATCCCCTCAACATGGCACTGATCCGTTCTTACAAGCAGCAGATTGAACAGATGCAGGAGGAGTTTTCTCTTCCTCAACCTGAAGACTGGTATGGCACGTTGCTCCGACTGCCCGACGTGTTCACGCATACGGAGGTGGAAGAACTCTCCGACGAGGAATGGGTGGTCGCCCGTAAAGCTGTGGAGGGAGCAGTGGATGAGCTGGTGGCTTTCCGCAAACAGGAGGGTCTGGCCTTGGCAAAGAAGTTCCAAGAGAAGATTGACAACATCGCTGCTCTGCTCGCTTCCATCGAACCCTACGAGAAGGAGCGTACGGAGAAAATCCGCCAGCGCATCGTCGATGCCCTCGAACAGAACATCGGCGTGGATTACGACAAGAACCGTCTCGAACAGGAGATGATTTACTATATCGAGAAACTCGACATTTCTGAGGAGAAGCAGCGCCTCACCAACCATCTCCGCTACTTCATCGAGACCATGCAGGACGGTCACGGTCAGGGCAAGAAACTCGGCTTCATCGCTCAGGAAATGGGACGCGAAATCAACACCACGGGCTCGAAGTCCAATCAGGCTGAGATGCAGAACATCGTGGTGAAGATGAAGGACGAACTCGAACAGATTAAGGAACAAGTGCTCAATGTCATGTAATATGGAAGGGAAACTGATTATTTTCGCTGCCCCGTCAGGGTCGGGCAAGTCAACGATTATCAACAGCATCATGGCTGACGGAGGTGATGAAGAATTGAACCTCCATTTCTCCATTTCAGCTACCTCTCGCGCTCCTCGTGGTGAGGAGAAGAACGGAGTGGAGTACTTTTTCCTCACGCCTGATGAATTCCGTCAGAAGATTGCCAATGACGAGTTCATTGAATACGAGGAAGTTTATACCGACAAGTTCTATGGAACGCTGAAGTCGCAGGTGGACAAGCAGTTGGCTGCTGGCGAGAACGTTGTGTTCGATGTAGATGTGAATGGTGCCATGAACATTAAGAAGATATACGGAAATCGTGCCCTCAGCATCTTTATCCAACCACCTAGCATCGAGGAACTCCGTCGCCGATTGGAGAAACGTGCCACGGATGCTCCCGAGGTGATTGAACAGCGCATCGAGCGTGCCAAGTACGAACTTTCCCAAGCAGAGCACTTCGATGAGGTGGTCATCAATGATAATCTGGAGATTGCTCAAGTGGAGGCTCGTGCCTTGGTGGAGGATTTTTTGGAAGAATAATCAATGAAAGCATAAAAAGAGAAGGGGGTGCGTATGGAACGCGCCCCCTTCATTGTGTCGTATGGACTGATTACAAGTTGCCTCTCTCCTTGTCGAGGTAGTACTTGTATGTGCCTACTGTCAACTCATCGCAAGCAGCCTCGTCGCAAACCACGATAGCGTGTGGGTGCAACTGAAGCATGGAAGATGTCCACTTGTGGCTGATGTCACCGTCAATACAGTGCTTCAAGGCACGAGCCTTGTTGTGACCACTACATACGAGAAGCACTTCCTTCGCATCCATTACAGTACCGATACCGACTGTCAAAGCCTGCTTTGGAACGAGGCTGAGGTCGCCATTGAAGAAACGGCTGTTAGCGTGGATAGTGTCGGTGGTCAATGTCTTAATACGTGTACGAGAAGACAATGAAGAACCTGGCTCGTTGAATGCGAGGTGACCATCAGGACCGATACCGCCCATGAAGAGGTCGATACCACCAGCCTTGGCAATCGCTTCCTCATATTGGTTGCATTCAGCAATAAGGTCAGGAGCGTTACCATTGAGGATATGCACATTCTCTGGCTTGATGTCGATGTGTTTGAAGAAGTTGTTCCACATGAAAGAGTGGTAGCTCTCTGGGTGGTCTTCAGGAAGTTTCACATATTCGTCCATATTGAACGTGATGACATTCTGGAAAGAAATCTTTCCTGCGCTGCACATCTCAATCAGGTTGCGATACAAACCCAGTGGAGAAGAGCCTGTGGGACATCCCAGCTTGAATGGCTTCTCTGGAGTTGGCTTTGCCTCGATGATACGGTTTGCCACATAGTTGGCAGCCCATTTTGAGAGGGCATCGTAATCGGGTTCAATAATTACTCTCATAATCTTGTTGGTTTTTAGAGTTAATAATAGGTTTTATTATGTTGATGTTTCTTTCTATTTCTTTAGCGGGTTCCACCCTTGTGCCTTCAACTCGAACTCGGCATCATCTCTGGTAATGAGTGCACAACCGAGACTTTCCTTGGTGATGTGACCAATGAGTTTCACGCCTTCTACCTGCTCAATCTTTTCATGATCAGCAATAGGGACCGTGAATAGCAGTTCGTAGTCTTCGCCGCCATTCAGGGCTGCTGTGGTCAGGTTCATGTTCAGTTCCTCTGCCATCACAGCGGTCTGGTAGTCGATTGGAATACGCTCTTCGTAGACACGGCATCCGCACTTGCTTTGGGTACAAATATGGAGCAGTTCGGAAGAAAGTCCGTCGCTGATGTCCATCATGGCGGTGGGTTGGATGCCTGCCTCACGAAGCTTGAGGATAATGTCACGACGTGCCTCAGGCTTCATCTGACGTTCCAGCAGATATTCACGTCCACTGAAGTCTGGCTGCGAAATCGCCATACGTTCCGCATCGGTTTTAGCAGTCTCAATCTGTTTGTAATAGACTTCCTTTTCGCGTTCCAGCAGTTGGAAACCCATATAGGCAGCGCCGAGGTCACCACTCACACAGATAAGGTCTGTCTCTTTGGCTCCGTTACGGAAGATGGCCTTCCCATGCTCCACTTCGCCGATGGCGGTGATGGAGATGGCAAGTCCTGTACGGGAACTGGTGGTGTCGCCTCCCACAATATCCACTTGATGCTCTTCACAAGCTAATCGGAGTCCGTCATAGAAATCCTCCATGTCCTCCACACTAAAGCGTTTGCTCAGCGCCAAACTGACGGTAATTTGCTTAGGCATACCTCCCATTGCATAGATGTCGGAGAGATTGACCATTACAGATTTGTAGCCTAAATGCTTCATCGGCAAATAGGTCAAGTCGAAATGTACACCCTCCATCAACAGGTCGGTGGTGACGAGGATGTCTTTGTCTTCACCATATTTCAGCACGGCGCAATCATCTCCAATACCATATCGGGTTTCGGGGTTTTGGAGCTCGATGCTTTTGGTGAGGTGGTTGATGAGTCCGAACTCACCGAGTGTTGCTATTTCTGTTGCCATATATTGTTTGATACTTTATTTCATTATTGTACTTGATTCTCCACGAAAGAATTCACCTTCTCGTCAAACTCGCTCTTCTTCCCATCGATGAACTCCACTTCTATCGGAATCACCTTTATGTTCTCCAACCCATGCAGACGGGTGGCGTCCTTTTCTGTGGTGAGGATGGTGCGTCCGTTGGCACGTTGACGAATGCTCTCGATGTCTGTTTCCGTGAAGTTGTGATGGTCTGGAAAACTCATCACTTCGAACTTCGGAATAATCGTCTTCAAGTCATACACCATCTGTTGAGGGGATGCGATTCCTGTGACCAGCAACGGATTCTCACCAACTCCCTCTATCTGGTCAAGGTATTTGTAGGTGGTGAAGTATATCTGCTGCCAGTTCTCAAGGTGAAGTGCGCGTTCAATGCCTCTTCTGTCCGTCGGCGTGGTGCTTCGTGGACATTTCGTGACAAGGACGATGTCGGCACGATGCACTCCTGAGAGAGGCTCACGCAACCGCCCTGCTGGTAATAGCTTGTCAAGGTAGATGAGGCGATGATAATCCATCAGCAGAATGTTAAGACCCGCTTTCACGTATCGGTGTTGGTATGCATCATCGAGAATCACCACATCTGTAGATGGCTGTACATCCTTCTTCATCAACTCCGCAATCCCATGACAACGGTCTTTGTCCACCGCCATGTGTATCTGCGGATATTTTTGCTTCATCTGATAAGGCTCATCACCAATCTCTGCCATCGGGGTGTCTTTGGTGGCAAGCACATAACCCTCAGACTTGCGTTTGTACCCTCTACTCAACACAGCCACTTGAAACTCTTTCGACAGTAACCGGATCAAATACTCCGTGTGGGGTGTTTTGCCTGTGCCTCCTACCGTGATATTGCCTACACAGATAACAGGCAACGGGAAAGTCTTAGATTTGAGCATACCCTCATCGAACATCAGGTTTCTGATGCTTACTACCAGTCCGTAGAGCCATGAGAGCGGCAGGAGCCAGTAGTTGATTTTGATGTGGTCGCCTTCCATTTTGGTTGAGGGTTTAGAGCTGAGGGTTTAGGCTTACTTCTTTCCAGCAATTCTTCCTGCTAAACTTTGATCTACTAAATAGTCATAGAACTCACAGGCGGCTAATAACCATGCTCCGGTGCCGAATGGTGCTTGCGACTTGGCATTGACAGTCTTGGTTGGGTCGGGTTTCTCACCGATGGGCTGTACGTAGCCGATGCTGCCGTCAGGTTGGAGTGCCACTTCGAACAGATATTTATATGCCTTCTTGATGACGAATTGATATTTCTCGCGAGGGAGAATCCCATTGTTCACGCCCCAGAGCAGACCATAAGTGAAGAAGGCTGTGCCAGAAGTTTCGTAGCCTGGGGCATCGTCGGGACAGAGCATGGAGCGTGTCCAATGTCCTTCGGGCTGTTGGCATCGAGCAACTCCTTCTGCCAGTTTCTTGAAACGGTCGATATAGAAGGGGCGGTATTTGCAATCTCTGGGAAGGTCTTCCAGCACTTGTGCCAAGCCTGCCAGCACCCATCCATCGCCACGTGCCCAGAAGGATTTGCCGTCGTTGCAAGCGGTCTTCACTTGGGGATAGATGTATTTCGCATCGCGATAATAGAGTTGTGCCTCGGTGTCGAAGAGCAGGCTGTCTGTCCACTTGAAGCACTCGTATTGCTTGTCGAGTAGTTTCTGGTCATGGGTGACGGTGTAGAGTTTGGAGAAGATGGGGAGTCCCATGTAGAGGGCATCCGACCACCACCAATAGTCCTTTTCGGGTGTAGTTGCCTGATAGCACATCACCTCCAATGCTCGCTCAATGCGTTCAGCGCGATGCTCTTGTTTGTAGAGGTCGATATAGACTTGGAAACAGATTTGCCAGTCAGCAAACAGCACATGATCCATACCCTCGCCATAGGTCTTGTACTGCCACTTGGTCTTGTCTTTCTGTGTAGCTCCTTGCCAATGATTGTATTCTGCCCATTGGATGGCATAATCAAGATATTCCTTCTTGTGTGTCCGCTGATAGACCTTTTGGTTCGCGGTGAAGTAGGCGGCATTGTCCCAGAAGGCGCGGCACTTGGGCGAGTTGTGGCTCTGCCAGTAGTCATTGACCTTTGGGATGGCAACATCGAGTTCACTTGTCAGCACTCTTCCCATTGCCAAAGGGTCATTGAGGTCGACTTGCGCGGTGGTTGTCTGTGCCATGAGCACAAAGCCAAGTATGGGTGTTAAGAATTTCTTCATCATATATATAATAGTGTTAATTAGTCATCATATTTAGTCCGAGTTTCTTTGCCTCCTCGATGAGGAGTGCCTCGGCTGGTTCGTATTCGTTGGGTATCTTTCCGTCGAGGATGGCGTCTTTGATGGCGGTTTTGAGAATGCCGACTTCCCTGCAGGGTTTCAGTCCGAACATCTCCATGATGTCTTCTCCGCTGATGGGTGGCTGGAAGTTGCGGATGCGGTCTTTTTCTTCTATTTGTACGAGTTTGGTGCGTACGGTGATGTAGTTGTCAGCGAATTTCTTTTTCTTCAAATCATTCTTGGAAGTGATGTCTGCCGTACATAGCAACATCAGGTCGTCAATATCATCACCTGCATCAAATAGCAACCTTCTGACTGCACTATCCGTCACTTCGGAGTCGGCAATGGCAATCGGACGCATGTGCATCTGCACCAACTTCTGCACGAACTTCATCTTCTCGTTCATTGGCAACTTCATTTTTCGGAAGATGTTCGGAATCATCTTTTCGCCAATGTCATTGTGGTTGTGAAACGTCCAACCCTGCATGGGATCAAAGCGTTTTGACTTGGGCTTGCCAATATCGTGTAACAACGCAGACCAACGTAACCACAACACATGGTCTTTGGCTGAATCCCATAAACCGTTCCCTTCGCCAATGCTGTTGAAATCAGCAGTACTCTTTGCCACATTGTCCAACACCTCCAACGTATGGTAGAAATTGTCCTTGTGTGCTTTGCCGTCCTTGGTCTCCACGCCCTGCAGGAGTGCCAGTTCGGGGAAGATGAGGGGCAGGAGTCCGCAGCGTTCCAGTTCGACGAAGCCTTTCGAGGGAGTGGGGGAGAGGAGGATCTTGTTGAGTTCGTCGGCGATGCGTTCTGCCGAGATGATCTTGATGCGCTCCTTGTTGCGGCTCAGCGCGTCGAACGTCTCTTCCTCGATGTGGAAACCGAGCTGGGTGGCGAACCGTATGCAGCGCATCATTCGGAGCGGGTCGTCGCTGAACGTGATGTCGGGGTCGAGCGGTGTGGCGATGGTCTTGTCTTCCAAGTCTGCCAGTCCGTCGAAGGGATCCACGAGTTCGCCGAAGCGGTCTTTGTTGAGGCAGAGCGCCATGGCGTTGATGGTGAAGTCGCGGCGGTTCTGGTCTTCCTCCAGTGTGCCGTCCTCGGTCACCGGCTTGCGCGAATTGCGGTCGTAGCTCTCTTTCCGGGCACCGACGAACTCAATTTCCAGACTCTTGTGCTTCAGTTGCGCAGTGCCGAAGTTCTTGTAGATGGCGATGTGCGCCTTCTTGCCGAGCTTATGCCGAAGGGCTTCGGCGATGGCGATGCCGGGACGTTTCGTCTCCTTCGTCTCATCGACCACCACGATGTCGATGTCGCTCGACGGACGTTCCAGATAGAGGTCTCTCACCCATCCGCCGATGACGTAGCAGTCCAGACCCAGCTCCTCCGCCGTCTCCGAGATGAGGCGGAAGAAAGGATGGTCGAGCTGACGCATGATGTCGTCGTGAGTGAGAATCTTCATATAGTTATTCGTCTTCGTAATTGTTTGTCTGTCTTTCCTCCATCAGCTTCAGCTTACCGTTCTCCCATGCATATTCCTCATGATAATGGTCGCCTACGACGGTTGCAAAATTGCTTTCGATGACTTTCCTCTTGGCATCGATGGACAGGTTGGGCTTGTCCTCCAAGTCGGTTACCTGCTCAAATTCTCCAGTTGCCTCGTTAAAGACGAATGCCCCGTAGAAGATCATCGGGAAAAGCCCTGGATTGACACCGAAATCACCCAGTGTCACCAACACGTCTGGCACGCCGTCGAAGTTGATGTCCACCTCCTCAATCTCGCCAGCCTCGCCCAGATACTCTCTGTCCTTCGAAAAGTTGAATTCGCACGTGAACTCCTGTTTCTTGGTGTCAATGTTGCACGTCAGGATGAGCGCGTCACACTGTCCATTCTCGTCCTTGCGAAATCTTGTTGAGAATGTTGTACATTCGCGTAACGACGGTTCGTCAGCCTTCGCAACCACCGAGTCTTGATCCACTGCCGTTGAGTCTTCGCCCGAATTGTTATTGCCGGAAATCTTTCCGTTGCAAGCCATCAGCAGACCTGCCAATGCCATCAAAAAAATCTTTTTCATATCCTTCATATTCTTAATGTCTTAAAGCCCTTAGTGTCCTTCATTTCAAAAATCAAACGTGCTCTTTCCGTCTCTGGCGATATATCCCCACTTTTCACCCTTCTTCGCAGGCACCAGTCCCTCCGAGAAGTCCTCATAGCAAGAAGTATATTCGCACGGGATGACGAGTTTGCCCGTCGTGTCGATGAAGCCATACGACTTGTCCTTCCTCACACGCGCCAGCCCCTCCTGGAACTGGAACGCCTCGTCATACTCCTCCCCCAGGTCGATGACCAGCTTGCCCGTCGTGTCGATGAAGCCCTGCTTGTTGCCGCCCATCCGCACCAGTGCTAGACCCTCATGAAACGAATCCCCGTTCCAATTCTGCTCCAGCTTGATGACCAGCTTGCCCGTCTTGTCGATGTAGCCATAGCGCTGCGACTCACGATCCCACACCCAGGCCAGACCCTCCGAGAACTGCGTGTCAGCAAAATACAGATTCGGGAAAACCTGCTTGCCCGTCTTGTCGATATAACCGAACAAATCCCGCTCCGGCACAATCACCACAGCCGCCAGACCCTCCGAGAACCCGCCCGGATTCTGCTCAGCCGCACTATCATACTTGCACGGAATCACCAATTCGCCCTCCGTATTGATGAAACCCCATCCGCGGCCATCAAACACCGACGCCATCCCGTCCGAAAAATCATCAGCCCACTCCCACATCTTGCCGCCGAAAGCCTTCTCGCCCTTCTTGTCGATAAAGTAATACTTGCCAGCCTCCGAGCTGTACTTGCACGCAAATCCGTCGTGGAACTGGCTCGGCCCCCCGTCATGTGTCTCGAACAATTTCTTACCGTCATGATCAAAGTAGCACCACAAGTCCTCTGAACTCTTGCAGCAGCAGATAATTCCGTCTGAATAACGGAATACAGAGTACCTATATTCGAATGGGATGATTACATTGCCCTTCATGTCGATGACACCTAATTTCCCATCTTTGTTGATGACAGAGGCTCTTCCCTCGCTAAATCCCATCACGGTCTCAGCACCATCAATCACTTTGGCAATGGCCTCCAAATCATAAGCCTGCTCAGGTGCAGCCTGTTCGGTTTCAACAGCCGTGCTGTCAGCGATTTCATTACCTGTTTGCTTGTTCCCGTTACATGCTGTAAGTACGGCTGCAGCCGTCACGACCAAAAAGAGAATCTTTTTCATCTTGTTATTGGTTTTGATTTTTCGATTGCAAAGATACAAGAAAATCCCGAAAAACTTCATTTGTCATCCGAAAAAATATATTATCGGAGTCAAGTTTTTCCGATTTTTGTGGATATATGTTTATTTCAATGATAGATGATTTGGTTTTTGTCGTCAAATATCGTAATTTTGCAAGCAAATTACAAGCTTACTCATGAAAAAACCCTTATTATACATATTCTTCATTGTTTCGGCATTGGTGTTGTCGTGCCAAGAGCGCAAATCCTCGCGTGCAGATGAATTTCGGGAGGAAGTAAGAAAGAACGATTCAACGGAATTGGCTCAGGCGCTTGCCGATATGGAAGAGGCTGAGCGTGAGGTCATTCAATTGGAGAAATTGGTGGAGACATGCAAAGGCCGATTTGTGTTCGAAAAGCAGGAGAAGTACCAGACGATGGGCTATTGGGTGTTACCTGCCTACAAAGGGAGCAAGCAACGCTTCACGTTCTTCCCTGAAGTGGAGGAGGGCGGCAAACTCCTTCTTGTCAGCATCGACAAGCAAAGACGGTACTCGTTCACGGAGGTGGATCTTGCCAACGATGACTATTCTGCTCAACTGCCTAAGGGACTCAACAGGCAGCAGCTGGCGGACATCGGTGAGTCTTATGCTTTCGCCAAGACGATGAAACAGCTGAAAGACGCACAAGAACAACAGGAAAAGATGAACCTCAAAGTACGTTTCTATAAGGAGAAAATTCGACGGGCAAAAGGAATCAAATAAGAGCAATTATTGCCAATCATAAAGCGGGATGCATTCAATGGAGTGCATCCCGCTTTTATTTTATTCCTAGCCCGCATGGTTTTCTCCCCATAGGGGGGAGATGCCCGTAGGGCAGAGAGGGTCTTATTACTCAGCTCTGAGCGTGAAACGCTTGAAGTCTGTAACAGTCAGGTCCTTGTCGATGCTCTTGAGGTACTGAGCAACAGATACCTTGTTGTCATCGATGTAAGCCTGCTCGAGGAGGCAGTTCTCTTTGTAGAACTTAGCCACCATACCCTTAGCGATGTTCTCAATCATCTGCTCCTTCAGGTTAGCCTCAGCTTCCTTGGCAACAGTTGCCTTGATTTCGCGAGCCTTAGCAGCCTCTTCTGGAGTGATCCAACCCTTAGCGGTGTTAGATTCGATGTGATCCTCAGAGTCAACGTGTGCAGGGTTGATACCAGCCTTCTTGAGAGCGTTCTCAACAGCCTTGCCAATCTGGTTCTGCTTAGCCTTATCAACAGCGTTGCGAGTCTCAGCATCCTTCACATCCTGTGGAACAGAATCAGCGTCGAGAGCGATAGGAGACATAGCTGCAACCTGCATAGCCACACCCTTACCTGCCTCTTCGAAGCCCTTCTTGTTCAGCACTACGAGAGCGCAGAGGAAGTTCTGGTTCATGTGGTTGTAAGCAACGATATCCTCGCCTTCCACAAAGTTGAAGCCGTCGAGTTCCATCTTCTCGCCAGTCACGCCAGAACGGTTGGTGATAGCGTCCTTGATGTTCTCGCCGTCGATGGTGAGGTTGTTCACCTCGTCCATGCTCTTGCACTTAGCAGCTACGATAGCGTCGATGATCTTGTTAGCGAGTGCTACGAAGTCAGCATTCTTAGCCACGAAGTCAGTCTCACACTTCAGTGCAACCATTGCGCCGTAGTTGCCGTCCACTTTAGCGAGAACGCAACCTTCAGCAGCATCGCGGTCAGAACGCTTAGCAGCTACGAGCTGACCCTTCTTGCGAAGGATTTCCATTGCAGCCTCCATATCGCCGTTAGCCTCTGTGAGAGCCTTCTTGCAGTCCATGAGGCCTGCCTGAGTCTTCTTGCGAAGCTCGTTGATTTCCTGTATGGTAATTGCCATAATTTTTTTTAATTTTTCGATTGTTTATTATTCTTCTGCTGGAGCCTCTGCTTCTTCAGCTGCCTCAGCCTCTTCAGCAACTTCCTCTTCTGCTTCAACTGCAGGAACCTTGCCTTCCTTCTTCTCAGCATTAGCTTCCTGATCAGCCTTCTCTACCTTGCGCTCCTCAAGACCTTCGTTGATAGCACCACATACAACGCTGAGAATCAATTCGATTGACTTTGCTGCGTCGTCGTTTGCTGGGATTACGAAGTCGATGTCGCGTGGATCAGAGTTGGTGTCCACGATAGCGAACACTGGGATGCCCAGACGGTTAGCCTCGCTCACTGCGATGTGCTCCTTCATCACGTCTACCACGAAGAGGGCAGAAGGAAGACGAGTCAAGTCAGCGATAGAACCGAGGTTCTTCTCCAACTTAGCACGCTTACGGCGAATCTGAAGGTTCTCACGCTTAGAGAGCTTGTCGTATGTACCATCGCTCAAGAGCTTGTCGATGTTAGCCATTTTCTTCACAGCCTTGCGGATAGTTGGGAAGTTGGTCAACATACCTCCAGGCCAACGCTCAGTCACGTAAGGCATGCCTACTGATGCAGCCTTCTCTGCGATGATTTCCTGTGCCTGCTTCTTAGTGCCGACGAAGAGGATGCGCTTGCCGCTCTTTGCAATCTGTTTGAGAGCGTCAGCTGCCTGGTCGAGCTTAGCGACAGTCTTGTGAAGGTCGATGATGTGAATGCCATTGCGCTCCATGAAGATGTAAGGAGCCATAGCGGGGTTCCACTTACGCTTGAGGTGACCGAAGTGCGCACCTGCTGCGAGAAGAGAATCAAAATCTGTTCTTGCCATAATTGTTTGAATGTTTGTTTACTTTCTTTTTGAGTTAATGTTTGTTTAACCAACCCGCAGGTCGCCCTGAATGTGAGAGAGCCTGCAAGTTTAGATACTAAACGAATATTGAATGTCCTAGAAACCCTAGTTCTTCTATCAATTTAACGCTTAGAGAACTGGAAGCGACGGCGTGCCTTTGGCTGACCTGGCTTCTTACGTTCAACGGCACGTGCATCACGAGTGATGAATCCTTCTGCACGAAGTGCCTTCTTGTCTTCCTCGTTGATCTTCACAAGTGCACGAGCGATAGCGAGGCGGAGAGCCTGGCTCTGACCTGTGTAACCACCACCAGTGAGGTTTGCCTTGATGTCATACTTCTCAGCAACACCGAGGAGGTTGAGTGGCTGCTTTACCACAAACTGTACGAGTTCTGATGGGAAATAATCAGCAAGTTCACGCTTGTTGATTGTGATTTTGCCAGTACCTTCTGTAAGGTACACGCGTGCAACGGCGCTCTTACGACGACCGAGTGCATTGATATAATTTACTGCCATACCTTATGCTTTATTTGAGGGTGTTAATATCAAGAGTTACTGGCTTCTGAGCCTGCTTGTCATGCTCTGCACCTTCGAAGATGTAGAGGTTCTTGAGCAAATGTCTGCCAAGGATACCCTTGGGAAGCATGCCCTTTACTGCATGACGGAGAACCTTCTCGTATCCGTTAGGACGCTTGATCATCTCAGCATAAGTAGCCTTGTGCTGACCGCTTGGATAACCAGAGAAAGTGATGTAAATCTTTTGGCTCTCTTTCTTGCCTGACACCTTGATTTGGTTGGCATTGATGAGGATCACGTTGTCACCACAGTCCATGTTGGGTGTGAAGACTGGCTTGTACTTACCGCGAAGTACCTGTGCTACCTTAGATGCGAGGCGACCAAGTGTCTGACCTGCGGCATCTACAACCACCCACTGCTTGTCGGCAGCCTCTGTGGTGATGTAGCTTGTCTTGAAACTGTTTGATTGCATTTAACCTTTTGGTTTTAATAATTAATAATGTGTGTTCGCTGCCAGCTCGACGTTGCCGTGCGACTGACGTACTGTGCCCATCGGTTCCTCGCGTTCGATTTCCCTTTGGGTTTTCTGCGTTTCACGGACCGCATTCCCACGATGTGAAAGATGCTATCCACACAGAGCACGGGGCGACTTTCGAAGCCCCTCGATGTAAATCGGCTTGCAAAGGTACGACTTTTTGTAAAAGTGGCAATCATTTTCCTCGTTTTTTTGAAACTTTTTCAAGAAATCTTTACCTTTGTGGTCGAAAAGTGCCGATTTGCAACATGACATTATACAATGAATACGGAATTTGGCTGAAAAACCAGCTGAGGGTGAAGTCGCAGAAAATCTCCCTCAATGCTGGTTTCACTTGTCCCAATCGAGACGGTCGGGTGGGCACAGGTGGTTGCACCTATTGCAACAACCAGACCTTCAATCCTGACTATTGCATCACCACCAAATCCGTCACTCAGCAACTCGAGGAGGGCAAGCAGTTCTTTGCTCGCAAATACCCCGACATGAAGTACCTCGCTTACTTCCAGGCATACACCAACACTTATGATGCTCTCCCCAACCTCATCGCCAAATATGAGGAAGCCCTTTCCGTTCCTGATGTCATTGGTTTGGTCATTGGCACTCGCCCTGACTGTATGCCTGATGCCTTGCTGGATTACCTCGAAGAGCTCAACCAACGCACTTTCCTTGTCGTCGAATACGGCATCGAATCTGTCTATGACGCCACGCTCCAACGCATCAACCGAGGACACACTCATGCTCAAACTGTCGATGCTATCCAGCGTACTGCTGCTCGTGGCATCCGAACTGGTGCTCACCTCATTTTGGGACTTCCTGGCGAGAGTAGGGAAGCCATCCTTGCTGAAACCGACATCTTGTCGTCTCTTCCCCTCACCACCCTCAAACTCCACCAACTCCAACTTATTCGTGGCACTCGAATGGCAGAGGAATACGAGCAGAATCCCTCCGACTTCCATCTCTTCACTCCCGACGAATACATCGACCTCGTTATCGACTTCATCGAACGCCTCCGACCCGACCTTGTCCTCGAACGTTTCGTTTCCCAATCTCCTTCATCCCTTCTCGCCATTCCTGGTTGGGGCTTGAAGAATCACGAATTTGTGGATCGCCTCCGCCTCCGCATGACCCAACGACAAACCCACCAAGGTCGTCTCCACTCTATATCCTTTAACCTTTAACCTATAACCTTTAACCTTTAAAAAAGTATAACTTTTTGTTCCTTTCCTAAATATTCCCTACCTTTGTCCTCAACTTTGAGGAAAACGTCCGAAAACAAGTATGAAACGCTTCACCATATTCATCTGTCTTGGGGTGCTGATATCGGCACTCACGTTCTCCTCGTGCAGTAAATGCAGCAAGAATCCAGATGCTGATGTCCCCAAAGTGGAATCCGTCATCCTTACCCAAATCAAGCAAAAAGCCGACTTGGTCACAACAGAGGTGAAAGTGAGGAAATTAGCGATTTACGATTCGAGCAAGCATGAAAAATTTGAGCTGAAAGACCCTCGAACTTGGAAGTATGGGGAAAGGAAATGCATCGTGCCTGTGGATGTGACCATCAAGTATGGCTATGACTTGCGCGACCTGACAACTGATGATGTGAAACTGACTGATGACAGCACGGCAATCGTGATTCTTCTGCCTGAACCCAAAGTGATTGACTCTGGTTATGAAGCAAAAGTGGAAGAAGGGGCGATTGTGAGGATGTCGTCTGGAATGAGAGATAAAATCAGTCATGAGGAAGTGGATCGTTTGATGGAAATGACCTATCAGGCAGTCATGAAGGAGGATTTCTCTGAAATGGTGGGGAAGGACATAGAGAACAATGCGAAAGTGGTGTTTGAATCCATCGTGAAGGGTGTGGGAATGAAGAATGTGGAGGTGATTGTGCATAGAAAGGAGGATTGGAGACGATGAAAAATAGAGCTTGGATCATATTGGCGTGTATCGTTGTGGCGCTGGGCATTTTGGTGACGTTGCTCATCAAGCGATGTGTCCAAAACGGAGAGAAATCTGACCTTCCGATGGAGGAGACGATGGCGAGCATCGAAGAAGTGCGTCCACGAGGCGAAATCTATGTGTGCAGCGCCATGATTGAGGATTACACCACCAAACGGTCAACAGAACACAACCTCATCTTCCCCAACGAAGAACATTCTTGTGTGCAAACTATGCGTCAGAAGTGCAGCTACAAGATAGATCTCGACAAGGTGATTTATCAGCGAGACGACTCCTTGAACCTTGTCTATGTGAAGCTACCTCCAATTGAATATGTGGCATCCACTCAAAGCAGCACCTTCCTTTCCGACGATGCCAACTATTGGGCAGAACATCTCCCCAACACCAATGAGATGAAGAAAAAGGTGGAAACCCAAATCAGACGACGCTTCGACACTCCCAGCAACAAGCGTCAAGCTGAACGTTATGCCGAGGACGCCATCAGCCAAGTTCTCTCCCAACTTGGCTACGAAGTCGAGTTTGTTCGAGCGCTGCAACAAAGGCGAGATTAAGAGGAAAAATTTGCGCCCCCGTGAGGAAAATATTTTTCTCTAACTAGGCAGCAAAAATTGCTTCCCCTTAAGGGAAAATTTTGCAACCCTTAAGGGTAACAAAAATATTCCTTAATCGTAGCAAAAAACACTCTTCAAAAATTGCCGACGGCAATCTCACCTTTTGCCGTCGGCAAAACGATGCTTTGCCGCCGCCTCTTTCAATCGATGCCGTCGGGGGCGTTTTTCTCCAAAACGATAAGGCAGCCTTATTCTCCAATAACCGTCCCTTATTTCTCAATAAGGTGCCTCTGCTGATGAATACTCGCCATCTGTTTGAAAAAAGATTTGGAAACAATACAATATTAATAGAAAAGTAGTATCTTTGCAAGCGAAACAACAAAACAAGAGAGATATCTTTTATCAACCACAACAAAAACTCAAACACATGAAAAAATTACTTCTTGTCGCAGCTATGATGCTGATGGGCGTGGCATGTTTCGCCCAGACGACGAATCTACCAAAACCGAACATGCAACGTCAGACTCTTTCTGTGATGGCGGCTTACCAGCAACGAAAGTCAGTGCGTGAATATAGTGCAAAGGCTCTTTCTGACCAAGACTTGAGCGACCTCTTGTGGGCAGCTCAGGGACAGAACCGAGAGGATGGACACCTGACGGCTCCCACAGCAATGAACCGTCAGGAAATCCGCTTGTATGTCTTCACGGCTAAGAATGTGTCGCTATATGATCCCAAGGCGAACACCCTCACTCAGGTGGCTGATGGTGACCATCGAGACATCGTGGCTTCTGGTCAGGCTTTTGCAAAGGACGCTCCTGTGGTGCTTGTGATGGTGGCTGACTTGGACAAGTTTGGCAGCAACAATCAGCAAGCGCAGGCAATGGCGGCTGTGGATACTGGTATCGTGTGCGAAAACATCAATTTCTTCTGCTCTGCAGCAGGTCTTTGTACCGTTCCTCGTGCCACAATGGACAGCAAGGCCATCAGCTCGCTCCTGGGCTTGAACCAGAATCAGATTCCTCTGATTAACAACCCTGTAGGTTATCCGAAATAACTATCTCTTGTTCTTGGCGAGTTTCTCGTATCGGCGGCAGAAAATGGTGTAGCAAACGATGCCGATTGCTGCCATGATGAAGCCAGGAAGGGCAGTGTAGTTGTAGTCGTATCCTTTTGTCAGAGGGATACCGCCCAAGTATGCTCCAATGGCATTGCCGAAGTTGAAGGCGAGTTGCACCATGCAACCAGCCAAGAGGTCGCCGCCCTTGCTGAATCGGAGCAAAAGCAACTGCTGGGGAGAACCCACCCCAAATAAGCAGAAAGTGATGATGCACATCAGCACCACACTGAGCCACGCAATGTGACTGAACAGGAAAATACTCAAGAGGCTGATGAACATGATGATTTGTAGCAATCGTCCTGTATGCCCTGGTCCTATGCGGTCGCTGAGCATTCCGCCTGTCAGGTTTCCCACCACCATTCCTGCACCAGCAATGACGGACATCAACGGCAGGAGAGTGACGCTGATGCCAGAATGGTCGGTGAGCAATGGAGCATAATAACTGAAGTAGCAGAACACGCCTCCGTTTCCAAGCAACGTCGCTGCAATCAACAACCACGGGGCAAGCGATTTCAGAAAACGGAATTGCCCCCTTGCGCCGATATCGGGCAGGGCATCCATCGAGGGGATGAAACGCCAGATGGAGAGCAAGGTGGCGAGCCCCCACAAGGCTGAGAATGCGAAAATGTAACGCCAAGATGCCACTTGACAGATGAAGGTGCCGAAGGGAATGCCGATGAGGTTTGCCACAGACATGCCTGAACACATGATGGCTACTGCTGTGGCGGACTTTCTGCCGTTGGACAAGCGGTCGGCAATGATGCTGGCTACGCCAAAATAGGCTCCATGAGGCAAGCCTGCCATAAAACGCATGGCAAGCATGGAGTAATAGTCAGGCGCAAGTGCCATCGCTGCTGAAGCTGCGAAATAGACGCACATGAGGAGGACGACAATCTTTTTCAACCGCCAAGTGCGCATGAATGCCACCATCAACGGCGCACCCACACAAACGCCCAAGGCATAACTGGAGATGAGATGACCGGCGTCTGAGATGCTCACGCCGAAATCTGCCGCAATGAATGGCAGGATGCCCATCATCGCAAATTCTGTCACACCCAATCCGAAGGTACCCAGGGCTAATGTCACCAACGCTTTCTTCATGTTTCTTTCTCGATATCTTTTGTAAATAATGTACAAAGGTACGACCTTTTTCGGAATTATTAGGTGAATCATTTGTTAGTTTCAAGAAGAAACCCTACATTTGTGGTGGAATTCATAACGAATTAAAGAAATGATCAATCAGATGAATAGAAGAATCCTTTTTGTCGCAACCCTCTGGATGGTGGCGATGGCCATGTTTGCTCAGCAAATCACATTGGACGATGTGGTCAACTATAAGTATTCACCCAAATCTGTCCGCGAAGTGACTCCGTTGGCAGACGGAGAAAGCTATGCGTGCGTGAGCGAGGACAGCAAAAGGATTGAAAGGTGCTCCTTCAAGACGGGAGAGGTGACGGAGACGTTGTTTGATGTGGAGACGGCTCGTGGAGGAGGTGTGCGCTTAGTGGTTGGCTATATCATGTCGCCTGATGAGAAGAACATCCTGATTGAGGCAAGCCGCACGAGCATCTATCGCCGCTCTGCCACTTCTGACTATTATATATATAATGTGAAAAACAAGACGCTGGCTCCGCTGTCGAATGGTGGACCTCAGGAGTGTCCGAAGTTCTCGCCCGATGGAAACCAGATTGCGTTCGTGAGGGACAATAATATCTTCTTGGTGAAACTGCTCTTCAATAATGCGGAAAGCCAGATTACGAAGGATGGAGAACGAAACAAGATTATCAATGGAAAGCCTGACTGGGTGTACGAGGAGGAGTTCTCGTTCAATTGTGCGTTTGATTTCTCTGCTGATAGCGAGATGCTGGCATGGATAAGATTTGACGAGTCGAATGTGAAGACCTTTTCTTTTCCTTGGTACAGGGGAACTGCTCCGTCGAAGGACGAATATGCGCTCTATCCCGGTAATTTTGAATACAAATACCCGAAGGCTGGTGAGGAGAATGCAAAGGTGTCTGTGCTCTCTTACGACATCAAGAGCCGTGTGACTCGCACGATGCAGGTGCCTCTGGATGCTGACGGCTATATCCCACGCATCCAGTTCACAGGTGAGAAGGACAAACTCATGGTGCTCACCCTCAACCGTCATCAGGACCGACTCGACTTCTATGCTGTCAATGCTCGAAGCACGACTGCTCAGCTGATTCTTCGAGAGGAAAACAAGCGTTATGTGGATGAGGATGCTTATGCGGATGTGGATTTCTCGCGTGACCAGTTTGTCTTGCTCAGCGAAAGGGATGGTTACCAGCACATGTATCTCTACACGATTGGTGGACAACTGGTGCGCCAACTCACATCAGGCGAATATGAGGTGACAGATTATTATGGAACGGATGCGTCGGGTAAGAACTTCTACTATGCAAGCAACGAGGGAAGCCCGCTGGAAAAATACATCTATAAAGTGGATGCATCGGGCAAGAAGACGAAGCTCTCGACCGAGAAGGGATGGCATGAAGCAGAATTTAGTACGGGCTGTCAGTATTATCTCGATAAATACTCCAATCTGACCACACCTCCTGTCTATACCCTTTGCAATGCCTCAGGCAAGTCGTTGAAAGTGGTGGAGGATAATGCCTCTTTGAAACAAAAACTGGCTTCTCTGTCCTTGGGCACGAAAGAACTCATCTCTGTGAATACGGCGGATGGCATCCAACTGAATGGCTGGATGGTGAAACCTCATGACTTTGACGCCTCGAAGAAATATCCTGTCGTGATGTATCAGTATGGTGGACCTGGCTATCAGATGGTCTTCAACTCCTACTCCAATGGCTTTACGAGTGGATTGATTTGGGAACATCGATTGGCTGAGAAGGGATATATTGTTGTGTGTGTGGATGGAAGAGGTACGGGAGGACGCGGCTCTGATTTCAAGCGTTGCACCTACATGAAGATGGGCGACCTTGAATCGCACGACCAGGTGGAAACGGCTCTTTGGCTTTCGAAACTGCCTTATGTGGACAAATCTCGCATCGCTATCTGGGGCTGGAGCTTTGGCGGCTTCAACACGCTCATGTCGATGTGTGAGGGTAGGGGAGTCTTCAATTGTGGTGTGGCTGTTGCTCCTGTCACCGATTGGCGTTTCTACGATACGGTTTATACGGAACGCTTCATGCGCACCCCTCAGGAGAATCCAGCAGGATATGACTGCTCGCCACTTCATCGCTTCGAGAAAATCAAAGGTGACCTCCTCCTCATTCACGGAATGGCTGATGATAACGTGCATTTCCAGAACTCTGCCGAACTCGCCGAAGCCCTCGTGCAGTTAGACTATCAATTCGACATGCAGGTGTACACCAACCGTAATCACAGCATCTACGGAGGCAATACGCGTCACCATCTCCTCACCCGCATCGAAAACTTCTTGGATAATCACCTCCTCAAATAATCAAAACTCCTTCCTTTGTTCGGTAGGTTGCGATTCTATCGCGACCACCTTTTCCCCCTCAAAATTGCCCCTTCCATTCCTCTTTTTCTCCATCTTTTTGTCCCGTTCCCTCTTTTTTTCTCATTTTTCTCGAAAAAAGTTTGCGGAACGTTTGGTCAGTTCGGAAAAAGGTCGTACCTTTGCACTCGCTTTCCGCAAGGGGGGCACAGAAACTCGATCTTTGACAGACTGCGAACAGAATGCAAGACAAGCAGCGCGCACACACATTATATAATATATATGGGTGCTGCGCACAAGCAACAAAGTCATTCCTTTTATACGAAGAAACATAAACGAACAATGGAGCAGGATGAGCCTGGC
>CACXKA010000003.1 GCA_902768125.1 uncultured Bacteroidales bacterium
CTCGATACGCGTGGTCATGGACAGACACCCCGAGGCGAAGCCCCCTTCACCATCCGTCAATTTGCCGATGACCTCTTGGCATTCATGGACCAGCACGACATCAAAAAAGCCCATCTGCTGGGCTTCTCCGATGGTGGAAACATTGCCATGGTCTTTGCCTTGGCACATCCAGAGCGGGTAGGGAAGCTGATTCTCAATGGAGCCAATCTCGATGCCTCAGGAGTGAAGCGAAGCGTGCAACTCCCCATCGAAGTCGGGTACAGAATCGCCAAACTCTTTGCCAAGCACAGTCCCAAGGCACGAAGCCATGCCGAGCTGCTGGGTCTCATGGTCAATGACCCGAATGTGAAACCAGAAGAACTGACCCACCTGCACCTCCCAACCTTAGTTATCGCAGGCACCAAGGACATGATCAAAGATGCCCACACCCGTCTGATAGCCAGCAGCATCCCAGGTGCAACCCTCTCCATCCTTCCAGGCGATCATTTCCTTGCCGCCCGAAATCCCGAAGCATTCAACAACGCCGTCCTGTCGTTCATTTCATGAGTTGCTCCAGTTCAGAATCAGATTTCTCCAAAAGTTCGTTGGGTTTATAGAATCTCGTGAGCATGGTGGCAAACACCTTGTTCTTGTAGAAGAAGACAAAGTCGTAGAAGCCAGGATTAAATTCCTCGGGATGAAGGTAGAAGGAACCCCATGAACAAGGCTCCTCCGCATCAGGATCCTTGTTGAGTTCACAGGTCTGGCAATAACCAGAGGTCTCGTCGTTCAACGTGTTCTTCAGGTAGAACTGTTGGTCATCCTTGTGTTGGAACACCATCACCATGATGCCTGTCTCCGCGTGTGCATTGGGGTAAAAACTCACCCATTCGTCCAATTCAAAAACAGAACGGATGCCCTCGGTGGCGTAAGGTTTCGCGTTGAAAGCCTCGCTGACACAGCGGTTGCCAGACAGGGTCAAGCCATCCATGATGGGCTTTTCGCCCTCCTTGAGATTCACAAAATTGAGTTTGCCCAGCACCATTGCCTCCTGAGCTTGTGCTGTGTTGCCACCGTTGACAGTCAATAACACGACAAGTGTCAATACCAAAACATGAAATCTTCTCATAATCATATAGGTTTAGATTGCGAAGGTACATCCTTTTTTTCAAACCTCCAACATTTCAATACCAAAAACATCATTTTCCTGCATTTACTACTCCAAAATTTGGTTGTGTTATGATTTTGACATATCTTTGCAACGAAAACAAATACGACAGCATTATGACCACTATTATTGAAAGAACACCCAAAAGGATTACCGTTAACATGAGTACTCGGCGGTGGAACAGGATGTTGCAGCTTGAAGAAACTTATAAACTTGCTCGCATCATCCGTCGTAGTATGAAACAGGTGGAGACAGAGCCAAGCATGACTCCAGATGAAGCTGTGGCAGCATTACGTGCATTATGAGGGTCAGAATATCAGAAGATTTTCGTGTAGCCTACAAAAAGCTGAAGAAGCGTCACAAGTCGCTGCAAGCAGATTTCGAACGACTTCTAGCATCCCTGCTTCAAGATCCCATGCAGGGTGTGGAGTTGGAAGGCGGCGCCCGTAAGGTTCGCCTTGCCATATCTTCTAAAGGGCGAGGCAAGAGTGGGGGAGCCCGGGTCATAATTCGTGTACGTCTCATAGCAGATGAGCTACAACTTCTCTACATTTACGACAAGGCAGACTTCGAGAACGTCAGCGATTCATACCTACGTGATATCATGAAGCGCATGGAACAATCTTAACTCATATGTCTGTATAAACTCAAAAACATAAAACACCAAACAGCGCGCTGTTTGGTGTTTTATTTATTCCTATAACCGTTAACCTATAACCGTTAACCGTTACAGCCTTGAACTTTTGAACTTTGAACTCTTGAACCGTTAACCTATAACCGTTAACCTATAACCTTCAGTTTTTTTATTCCCATAAGAGAAATAGTATAAAATAACCTAACAACCTAACATTCGTTCTCAAATGAGTTGTGGTTCAGAGAGTTGCCTATGTTAGGTCTCACGCAGAGACCTAACATAGACCTAACACTCACTTCATCAGGCAGCAGTCAGAGGGATATCTTTGTGAGATTAAAATGTTAGGTTAATGTTAGGTCTTGTTTATAGACCTAACATGCGAATGTAGTTGATATACAGACAAATGCGAGCAAAATGTTAGGTTGTTAGGTCTTTTTGCAAAAACACTCTCTTTCCCAAGAAAAACTTCCTGATTGCCCTTCCAATTTTTGCTCCCCCACGGGAGAGATTTTGCGCCCCCGTTAGGAAAATATTTTTCTCTAACTAGGCAGCAAAAATTGTTTCCCCCTAAGGAAAAATTTTGCAGCCCCTAGGGGTAACAAAAAATACCCCTCAAAAATTGCCGACGGCAATCCTACCTTTTGCCGTCGGCAAAACGATGCTTTGCCGCCGCCTCTTTCAATCGATGCTGTCGGAGGCGTTTTTGTGGAGTCCAGAGGGTACACTTGCAACCTCCTCGTAGTAACAAGTGTAGGCTCGGGGAGGGTGCAAATGTGGTGCAAGGCGAACGCAAAGGCAAGCTTGCTTAGACTTTGCTGAGCCGAAGCCCACACTCGCTGTGGCAACTGTAGGTTCGACGGGCAATTATTCGCAATGCAACCCTCACTTTTTGTGTTGAGAGGAGGCATTTGACAACAAAAACCCCTCCAAATAAGGTGTTGAGAGTGTTTTTTTGATAAGTTTTTGTGTATGGAAAGTGGCAAGGATGGTATCAAAACTAAGTGTTTTTATCTGTTTTTAACCTCAAAAGAGCCTGTTTTTGATGAATTCTGTCCCTTTTCTAAGGTTTGGCATCATAGGAACAGAGGGCTTTATAATATCGTATGTCATTGATTTACTGATTATTAAATAAAACTTGTTCTGGCAAAATCTATCACTTTCAGTTCTATCAGTTAGTTTTCGAAGTGGTGTCAATTTTATCTTATTATTATATAACTTATTAATTATTAATTAGTTATATATTATAATATAGGGAAATTTGATACATAACAGACCCATTGAAAGCTAACTGAAACTGATAGAACTGATAGATTTGTCTTGGTTGTAGGAGTTGGCTAATTTTGTATGTTATTGTTTTATAGCCTTTTAGGAGAATTGTGGATTAGAAAAGCGTTTCAGTTTCAGTTGTTTCAGTTATTTTTTGAGGGGTGTCGCTCCCCTTTATTTATTATATAACTTATTAATTATTAATTAATTATATAGTTTAAGGAAGGGGGGATACACAACTGTACCTCAAAATCCTAACTGAAACTGAAACAACTGAAACACTTTGGTCGTGATGATTTCTTCTCTACAAGGCTTATTTCCCAATAACCTGCCTCTACTGAATAATAAGCGTACCTTATTGAGCAATAAGGGATGGTTATTGGAGAATAAGGAGTCTCTGTCAAGGAGAATCCTTTTGTTTGCTTTGTAGATAATAATTCTTTTCAGTTTCTTCAGTTCCTCAGTTACTTCAGTTGTTTTCGAGGGTATAACAATTCCCTTATTCTATTATATATATATTTATAATATATTGATTATTAAGTATATATAATATATAAATAGGGAAAATAAGAGAATGCGTGACATTTAAAAACTGAACTGAAGAACTGAAGAACTGAAGTAAGGCCTCATTTCTTTACTTGGCTAATCTTCTATTGCAATAGCCCTTCCTTATTTCAGGAAAACTAACACCCTCATGCTGTAACGTACCAGCGTACCAACGTACCATTTGAAGATTAAAGGTTAAAGAAAAGGAGAGGCTCCTATGGGTCTCTCCTTGTTATATGTAAAAAATTGCTGAAAAATTTGGTTGTGTTGTGTTTTTGATATACCTTTGCAACTAATCGCTGGCAAATACCTCAGCGGAGGTGCTGGCGTGACATAGTAGTAAATAACAAGCGTTTGCTTTTATTCGGAATTGTCCTAAGAATCTCGCAAATTCAAAAAGTAACAAAAACCGAAGAATAAGTTGCAAGCGTCTGTGCGTTAAGCATGGGCGTGACTTATCTGGTTTTTGTAGGCATGCGAGAGCCTTTAGGACATGGATGGGAATATCGTCCATGTCTTTTTGTGCCCTTCTGCCTACATCCGAAGGATAAGCAATACGCATAAATGCATAGCGTATGGCTAAAAGAAACTTGGATGCTGCTAAAACTGCGAAAAAAGATGAATTTTACACGCAGTTAACAGACATTGAAAGGGAATTGCAACACTACTGGTCTCATTTTCGTGACAAGGTGGTGCTGTGTAATTGTGATGACCCTTACGAGAGTAATTTCTTTAAGTACTTTGCCCTCCGTTTCAATCAGTTGGGTTTGAAAAAACTGATTTGTACTTGCTATAATGGTTCGCCAGTGCAAGGTAATGAGTTGTTGCTTCGCTTTGAGCCTTGGGATGATGAAGCTGACGTTAAGAAAAAAGCATATAAGGTGGAGATAACGGAGGTGAAAGACATGAATGGGGATGGAGCGGTTGACTTGTCAGATGTACGAATCTTATTGCAGAATGATAAAAATGTTCTTTCCACTTTGCAAACTGGTGATTTCCGTGACCCTGAATGCATTGAGCTATTGAAAGAAGCAGACATTGTGGTTACTAATCCTCCTTTTTCTTTGTTTAGAGAGTATATTGGGCAGTTGATGGAATATGAGAAAAAGTTTATTATAGTAGGACATCAAAATGCAATCACGTACAAAGAAGTATTTCCATTATTAAAGGAGAATAAAGTATGGCTGGGGTATGGATTTAAAGGTGGAGCAGCACACTTTTTCTCTCCATACGAGGACATTGCTACAGCTGGAGACCACAAAAAAGACATGATTCGTGTTTCAGGTGTAAACTGGTTTACCAATCTTGAAATTCCCAAACGGAATGAGGAGATAGATTTGGTTTGTAAATATTCTCCTGAAAACTATCCCACTTATGATAATTATGATGCAATTGAAGTTAGTAAAACCGCTGAAATACCATACGATTATGCAGGAATAATGGGTGTTCCCATCACCTTTATGGACAAATACAATCCACTACAATTTGAAATAGTAACGTTGGGGATAGGTGAAGGGAACTTTACGCCTAAAAAGAAATATGAAAAATTTAGAAACCCGGATACAAAGGAATTCATTTCAGATAAACGTGACTTCCTTTTATATGTTAGAAAACCTAATGGGAAATATCTAACATCTGAAGGATATAGACTTGATAAAGTATATGCTCGAATCCTAATCCGCAACAAACATCCCAAAGCTTTATGATGACAATAAAAAGAATAGAAGTGACCGTGGGTGAAATCACTCGTGGTTATGTGAACAACGACGAACTGGGTGTTCGTGGTTATGACGGGAAATTGGACATCCGTCCACCCTATCAGCGTGAGTTCATCTACAGCGAGAAAGAGCAGCAGGCGGTCATCAATACAGTGCTGAACGGCTATCCGCTGAACGTGATGTATTGGGTGAAGAGAAGCGAGGATGCTGAATGCCCTTACGAGGTGATGGATGGTCAGCAGAGGACACTCTCGCTGTGTGAGTATGTGGATGGAAAATTTGCCATCGACTTCAAGAACTTCTTCAACCAGCCAGAGGACATCCAAAAGAAGATTCTCAATTATCCCCTGACCATCTATGTGTGTGAGGGTGAGGCTTCAGAGAAACTGGAGTGGTTCAAGACCATCAACATTGCAGGCAAGCCGCTGAATGAGCAGGAAATCAACAACGCCATCTATGCAGGTCCATTTGTGAGCGATGCCAAGCGTCATTTCTCCAAGTCAAATTGTGGTGCCTATCGTCTGGGCAAGGATTTGGTGAACGGCACGCCCATCCGTCAGGACTTTCTGAAGAAGGCTTTGGAGTGGATGGCTGACCATGAGACTCGCTCGGGCAAGCGGCAGTCGGTGGTGGGCTATATGGCAGAGCATCAGCATGACCCCAACGCCAACAATCTTTGGTCATATTTCCAGACGGTGCTGAACTGGGCTATCACCAACTTCGACATGAAGAAGTTCAAGAAGATCATGAAGGGGTTGGATTGGGCTTTGCTGTATGACAAGTACGGTTCAGAAACACTTGACACCACCGCTCTGGGACAACGCATATCGGCATTGATGCGTGACAGCGAGATTCAGAAACAGGTGGGCATCATCCCCTATGTGCTGACAGGCGATGAACACTACCTCGACCTTCGGGCATTCCCTGAGGACATCAAATTGGCTGTGTGGGAACAGCAGAAGCATATCTGCCCTATTTGTGGCAAGGAGTTTGACTATGAATTCATGGAAGGTGACCACATCACTCCTTGGCGTGAAGGTGGGCGAACGGTCATTGAGAACTGCCAGATGCTTTGCAGGGAATGCAACAGGAGAAAAGGCAGCAAATAGGTTAAGGGCTAGAGGGATGATATAGCCGATGGAATATAATTTGTGCATGTATTATTTGGAAGAATAATATTAAAGATTTAACTTTGCAAACGAAAGATAATTGTTTCACCTTAAAAAGAACCAACTATGATTGATCCATTAACGTGGTTCGTTCTATCCGAAATGGATGCGGACGATGAAGAACAAGAAAAAGAAAATGATTCGTATGACGATCATTGGCAGGAAAGTGATGGAGACTCCAATGGAGATGATAAATATTGATAATATTTGTTATGTATATACCTATTTATTCTGACCTATATAGAAATGACACTTCTCTTCGCCCCTATCAACAAAAGGCGAAGAAGGAAATCTTTGATGCCTGGGACAACGTGGATAATGTCATGTTTCAGATGCCTACAGGTACGGGAAAGACACGTTTGTTCACCTCGATTATCAGCGATATTAATGCCTATAGCATACAACAAAGAGAGGCTGTAAAGATTCTTATCATCGCCCATCGAACTGAATTGATAGATCAGATAGACGGAAGCCTGACAAAGTACAAGGTTCCTCACAACATTATTGCAGGAGGTAGAAAGAAGAACTACAAATACCCTGTCAACATTGCTTCCATACAAACTATCACTAATCGAAACAATATCCAAGATGCCAAGAAACTGAATGTCCAGTTCATCATTATTGATGAGGCCCATCACGCCCTTGCTGCAACGTATAAGAAGCTATGGGATATGTACCCTAATAGCAAGAAACTGGGTGTGACAGCCACACCTTGGAGAATGAATCATCAGAGTTTCACGGACCTCTTTGACCAATTAGTGTTGTCGATGCCTATAAAAGATTTTATCAAGAAGGGATATTTGGCACCATACAAATATTTCTCACTAAAAAATGACAGCGACATACAAAAAACGATTGATGGTATAGAACTGGACAGATTTGGAGAGTACAAGGAGGATTCGATGGAAGAAAAGATGGACATCGGCTCTATACGTGCACAACTTTTGGATTCTTATTTGTCTTTAGCAGAAGGGAAGAAAGGTATCATATACGCCATCAATATCGTTCACGCCAAACATATCTGCGAAGAATACAAGAATGCCGGATATAAGGCTGTTAGCATTGACAGCAAGACGCCTGCTGCTGAAAGAAAAGAACTAGTTGACAAATTCAAAAGAGGGCTCATAGACATCATAGTGAACGTTGATATTTTCTCAGAAGGTTTTGATTGTCCAGATATCGAGTTCATTCAGTTAGCTCGTCCCACACGTTCCCTCGTGAAGTATCTACAGCAAGTGGGAAGAGGGTTAAGACCAACAGAAGACAAGTACAATTGTGTGATATTAGACAACGTTGGTATGTATTCTCGCTTTGGACTTCCCGATGCTAGAAGACATTGGAAACACCATTTCTTGGGTAAGGATGTTGTAGAGGAAATATCTAATGGGAAAACAAAAAGTATAGGTCGTCACAGAATTGTAGATATGTCAGAAGGAACTGAAGATATGGAGCTAATTCAAGATGTGGGTGATGATGTGGAAGAAACAGTACTTAATACTCTAGAAGCAGAAATGGAGAATACGATTGAGGATTATAACCCATTAACCGAACTACAAGCTAACAATTACACAGATGGGAACTTCCTTTTCTGGTTTGTAGGTGACTCGAAAATTTATGAAGCTTATATACATGATGATAAAAATTTTATTATCAGCGAATTGATAATTGATAAAGAAAATCACAGCGTTCATCGAAAAAGGGTTGGAAAAATCCCCATGCATACCTGGATGTTCCAACAATTGGAAAGAAACAAAGTGGATCAATTGAAATCAGTCACCCACTTTGGCTCATATTATACTGTCTTTCATTTTCTTGTGCAAGGGACTAATAATACAATGGAGGATAAATACTTTGATTATAAAGGACGGGTTATAGATTCTCCTATTGTAGTTAAGAAAAAATATGAACAAGCAAAAAGAGAGGGTCAAGTGAATGATTTTGTAGATATCCCAATCTCTAAAGCCACTTTTTCTTCTCGTATAAGTTCTAACGAAATTACAATATCCAGAATGCTAAAAGGGGTTGTTAAGCCTATTGCTATTTTCCCTGTGGTATCAGACTTCGGAAAGCATTATTTTTATAACGCAAAACCGTTAAAGCTAATGAGAAAAAAAATGGGCTTAAAGAGATTGAGTGACCATAATTCTGATGTTTTTTATATATATAAAAGCGATGACAAGTCTTTCTCTGTTAAATGTAATGTTAATGGTATTGAGTATATATACACATATGACCTAAATGGAAAACAAATTGAGAAAGGCATTGTTGCTAATATTCAAAATGATAACACCACCCCATTATCAAAGAATGATATTGAGAAGCTATGGCACGTGTTTGACAAAAAGGCAACTAGCTATAAATACTTCTGGTTCTTGTCAATCTTGGAACTATATAAAGAAAAACAAGATGCATCCATACCATATAAATACATTCTGATTAGAATGGCTTCAAAAGCTTGGCAATATGTATTTTTAAAGAATGGTAGATTTTCACAATCAGACCAGTTGCCTATTTATCTGAGGACAATAAAGTCTGTATTAAAGATGAAAGATACTGAGGAAGAATCAGATGTTGAAGATAAAATAGAAAATGGATTGTTAGGTTATACGTATCAAATGCTGAATCCATTGTTGAAAAATGTTCCTTATAGATTCCTTTCCCCGTGGATTCCCTTTACTAATAACGATGATGTAAAGCAGAAATCCCAAGACAGGGATTCTAGGTGCTTATATGGATTATATGACAACCATATCACCATCCATGAGATTTGGAAAGAATACCTAATTGAACACTATGACGAGATCAACATCTTTATTATTAATGGACTAAAGACTCATTTGAACATATCTCATTCTGATATAAACATTAATGACTTTTACAATAAAACTTATCCTTCTATAAGCCGTCTTGTTGAAGCTATTCGTACAGAAGAAGGTTTGATGGTTGCTAAACCATTCTTCGAGAAATTCGATATTCCTTTTACAAAAGACATCTCCCCTAAAGACATTTTGAGAAGAATACCAGACTCAAGATGGAAAATAACTTCCGAAGGGTACAAAGTTGTTGACGTGCGTGATGGTAAGTGGTCGATTAAGCTATTGGAAGAACTATTAACCGATAAAGTCGACATAAATGTCAAAATGAGGTTTATTGGTTATTACAATAGAGAAGGCCAGTTTATGAAACCTGAGGAGATTTTCCCTGAAGAGGCTAAAGAATTGTCTAATCTTCTAAGAAAGACATTTGATACTTTTCTGAATAATAAGTTTGTTGATAATAAAATGAAGAAAGTAATCAATGGAAATACGGTTTTCGTACTAAAGGGAGAAAATGATCACCTTTATGGATATTACCCTAAAAAAAACATAGTGCGTATAACAAATGTTGATTATAGAGAACCCTTTGTGATTCCGATGCCTGATGTTTATAAACGATGGTTTTATCCAGGTGACATCTTCACTTTATTTGAGGCATGAAAGGGATGATAAAGCCGAAGGATTAAATTTGTGTATGATTTATTTGGAAGTATAAAACAAGGATTTACCTTTGCAAAAAAAGAATGAACGATGAAATATTTGAATCAGTTTCACAAAGAGGCGGTGGAGAGGAAACTGCGGAAAATAGCAGAATCCATGAAATCGCCAATGAATTCCTTCGACGCTGCCAATTATATGAGGCGCAACTTCGAGATGGCCAAGGGAATGTAAACCATCTTGATATAGAACAACGCGTCGCAGAACAATCGTTTACAGTTTAAGGGAGAAAGACAGTCAAAGGTCTAAAGTCAAAGGCTGTAACGGTTAAAGGTTAACGGTTAAAGGTTAAAGAACCATGCGGGACGTTCGTTAACCGATAACCGCTGAACGCTAAACGAAATAGGGGAGGCTCCTTCTTGTTTTCCCATATTTCATTCATAGAAAAGTGGTATCTTTGCAAACGAAAAGGAAAGAATGAAAAAGAATAAGACAAAGATGTTTTTTGACTACAAAATTGATGAATTAGTAGAAAATATGTATCTTTGCAAACAAAAAAATATATATAGAAAATATGGCAATACCTATTAATATAGAAGATTTGCTGAATAAGCGGAAAATAGAATCAGAGCGCATAGAGTTTAAAGAAGGATGGAATCCTATTAGTATCTATCGTTCTATCTGTGCTTTTGCCAACGATATTGATAATCTTGGAGGTGGTTACATCCTTGTTGGCGTAAAGGAGAAAGATGGCATAGCGGAAAGGCCTGTCAAGGGTATTTCTATAGAACAATTAGATGGTATTCAACAGCAGATGGTAAGGTATAACAATATGATAGAGCCTTATTATCAACCCCGTATAGCCGTAGAAGAAGTGGATGGAAAACAACTTCTTGCTATCTGGGTACCTAGTGGCATAGATCGCCCCTATACAGTTCCTGCGGATGTAACTGCTAAACAAAAGAACAAATTGTTTTATATAAGATTTGGTTCAAATACTATTGAAGCAAAAGGTGACCAGTTAGACCAATTAAGGGAAATGTCGGCAAAAGTGCCTTTTGACGATAGGGGTAACGATACTATCGGATTTGATGACATCTCCTTGGTTCAATTGCGTGACTATCTCGTAAAAGTAGGCAGCAAATTGTCTCATGATGTAGGACATATACCCATAGAGACTTTACTTGGTAATATGAACCTACTGGTAGGGCCTACAGAGCAGTTGCGCATAAAGAACGTTGCAGCTATGATGTTCTGCGAACAGCCTGACAAGTTCTTCCCGTATAGCCAAGTGGAAATAGTCTTTTTCCCTGAGGGACGTGAGAAGAATCCTGACAACATGACAGAAGCTCCTGTTATTAAAGGAACTGTACCTCACATGATAAGTGCCACATTGGACTATCTGAGGACGAATGTGATAAAAGAACGTATAATAAAAGTACGGGACAGGCAAGAACCGCTTAAATACTTCAATTATCCCTATGCTGCATTAGAAGAGAGCGTTACAAATGCTCTTTATCATAGAGATTACAGACTATATGAACCAGTAGAGATAACTATTGAGCCAGACAGAATAAGCATACTAAGTCATTCGGGACCTGACAGGTCTATTAGCGTTGAGGCGATAAGACAAGCACGGGCTTTGCGTTCTCGCAGGTACAAGAATCGCAGGTTGGGTGATTTTCTAAAAGAACTGGGATTAACGGAAGGAAGAGCTACAGGTATTCCCACTATACAAACAGCCCTCGAAGCAAATGGCTCAGGTAGAGCAACAATAGAGACTGATGACGAAAGGACTTATTTCTTGATAGACATACCGTGCCATCCTGATTTCAAAAACGAACCCTTAAATATTAAAGATGATTCTGACATTTCGATAAGAGGCTTAAAAGACATATTGGTGGATGTATATCTTGTTGTAAAAGACCATCCATTTGAGACTCTAGCTCAACTTGCAGAAAGGTTGGGAATTGGAGAAAGAGCAATGAAAGCTCGTATTGACAACTTGAAAAAGGCTGGTTTTATTGGAAGAAAAGGAAGAAGAAATGGATATTGGATTATTCTGAAATAAGACAAGCTTTGTCTTTAAGAATGTCTTTAAGAATGTCTTTAAGAATGTCTTTAAGAATGTCTTTAAGAATGTCTTTAAGAATGTCTTTAAGAATGTCTTTAAGAATGTCTTTAATTCCTTGTAAAAAGCGGCATTAGAATCGATTAGCAGACGAAATATGAATATGGAAGAGAAGACGATAATAAAAGATTTGGCAACGACCTCAAATGGTATTATGCAAAACTGCGATTCCGAATAGGTGAGACTTGTCTCACTTATTTCAGGATTGTGGGATAAAGGCAAAGAGAAGGTAGCTTTTGCCGTTAATACAGAATTACTTGAGGAAAGCTGGGAGACAGGCTGATGTATGAGAGATAAGGGTTAGAGTTTGGTTTACAGTTTAAGGGTTAAGGTAGAAAGACAGTCAAAGTTCAAGGTTCAAAGCTGTAACGGTTAAAGGTTAACGGTTAAAGGTTAAAGAACCATGCGGGACGTTCGTTAACCGATAACCGCTGAACGCTAAACGAAATAGGGGAGGCTCCTACATGAAAACAATTGTTTCATGTGATATTTTCTTGTTTTCCCATATTTCATTCATAGAAAAGTGGTATCTTTGCAAACGAAAAGGAAAGAATGAAAAAGAATAAGATATATGACCAAGAAACAAGCAATACAACTGTTTGAAGAAAGGAAAGTTCGTTCAGTATGGGACGATGAACAGGAGAGGTGGTACTTTTGCGTAGTAGATGTTGTGGAAGCGCTAACGGATAGTGTCAACCCGACTGATTACATTAAGAAAATGAAGAAGCGTGACCTTGAACTTTCCAAAGGGTGGGGACAAATTGTCACCCCCCTTTCGATACAAACTCCAGGAGGCAAGCAAAGAGTGAATTGCGCTACTCAGGAAGGTCTCTTCCGCATTATTCAGTCTATCCCATCCCCCAAAGCCGAGCCTTTCAAGCAATGGATGGCTCAAGTTGCCTGAAGAAACGGAAGATTAGTGGTTTATCTTTGCAACGAAAACAATGAGGGTAGTTGTTGCCATAGATTCATTCAAGGGTTGCCTGAGCTCGCAGGAGGCGAATAGGGCAGCGGCGGAGGGCGTCAGGAGGGTTTGTCCTGACGCGGAGGTGGTGCAGATACCTGTGAGCGATGGGGGAGAGGGCTTCCTGGAGGCTTTCCACGCTGCTATGGGTGGTGAGAAGGTGGAGGTGGAAGTGTGCGACCCGCTGATGCGACCTGTCATGGCAAAGTATCTGCTTCAGGAGCGGAGGGCAGTCATTGAGATGGCACAAGCGAGTGGTCTCACTTTGCTCAAGAAGGAGGAACGGAATCCGATGGTGGCGACGAGTTATGGAACGGGACAACTGGTGGCGGATGCCATCCGAAAAGGGGCTGACCAGATTATCGTGGGGCTGGGAGGTAGTGCCACCAGCGATGCTGGAAAGGGGATGCTCCAAGCCTTGATGGATAGTTTTGTGAAGAGCGGTCATTGGAATGATATAGAAGAACTTAAGAATGTAAGTTTTACGATTGCATCCGATGTCAAGAATCCGCTTTGTGGTGCGTGTGGGGCGGCTCATGTGTTTGCTCCACAGAAGGGAGCCACCCCTGAGATGGTGCAGCAATTGGACGAGCAAGCCAGAAGGTTTGCGGAGGAGTCTGCCCTGCTGTTTGGCTATGACCGTCAGGAAATGCCTGGGGCGGGTGCTGCTGGTGGTTTGGGGTATGCTTTCCTGCAATATCTGAATGCGGAATGTCGCTCTGGCATCGACCTGTTGTTGGAAACTCTCCACTATGAGCAGTTGGTGGAAGATGCCAGTCTTGTCATCACGGGCGAGGGTTCTGCTGACCGACAGACGCTGATGGGCAAACTGCCCATGGGAATCCTTCAGCATTCGGGCAATACGCCTGTGTGTCTGATAGCAGGACGAATCGGGGACAAGGAGGAGTTGTTACGGGCTGGTTTTGCCCGTCTGGAATGCATCAACCCCGACGGCATTTCCCTTGAGGAAGCCATGCGGAAAGAGGTGGCGACACAACACATCATCGAGACTGTCAGCCGAGTGCTGCAGAAATCCGCACCTTTGTAGTCAGAATCACAATCCAGTCAATATGAAGAAGGAAATACAACCCCAAGAGACGAGTAGGGCGGAGGCATTCCAGATGTGGATGTCGTCGCCCCAGCCGATGGTGACATTGGTGAAGACGTGGGACGTGAGTCGTCTGGCAAAAGCAAGCAAGCGGACGGGCATGAAGTTCAACATGCTGATGTGTTGGTGCATCGGCAAGGCTGCCAGCAAGATTGAGGAGTTTTATCTGTTGCTAATGGAGGGAAAACTTTTTCAATATGACCAGCTTGCCATCAATGTGATTGTGGAAAATAGAAAGGGCGGCATCAATTCGTGCGATATTCCTTTCTCGGATGACTTGCAGCAGTTCAACAAGGATTATCTGGAACGGACTGCCCAAACAGCCCAAGAGTGCAGGAACATCGAACTTGAGGAATGCATGATTGTCGGCACCTCAGCCTTGCCTCAGACGGAACTTGACTGCATCGTGAACCAGTATAGCGGCATCTTCAACAATCCTTTCCTGGCATGGGGAAGATATCGCAAGGGATGGTTAAAAACCACACTGCCCGTCAGTTTCCAGTTCCATCATGCTCAGATGGATGGGGGACAGGCAGTGCGGTTCTTAGATGGGGTTCAGAAAGAAATGAATCTACTCTGAATGGTGTGAAAGAGGGTTTGCCTTATTCTTTCACACTATCACATCTATCTGTATAGAATTTCTTGAAATCTTCCCACTTGTAGTAAGGGAAGTTGTCGGTTGAGAAGGGGAGTGCGACTTCTTCTCCATTGAGCAGGCACTTCAGCAAGATGGGCTGACCCGGTTTCTTGCTTTGGTAGAAGATAATCTGGAGGTTGGAAGCCTTGCCCATCGTCCAGTTCTGGTAGCAGTTCTTCACCTCGTAAGGATCTTCAGGGTCAATGTCGGCACCATTGAGTCCCATGAGTACTGTGAGAGGTCCCAGACAGGTGTCGTGTCCGAAACGGAGGTCGGCAATGCGCTGCACCTTTCCCTTGACTACATTGTCAGCCTTCTCGATGATGTCGCGCAAAATGGGAATCATGTCGTAACGGGGTTCGAACACCCAAGTGTAAGAACCGAGGTTTTCTTGTTCCCAACGCGCAGCAATCTCCTCATCGGTGATGATGTTGCCCATCATGCCGTCATGTCCGATGCTGGGCAGGGAGGTGTAGAGATTGATGAGGTTGTTGCCAATGACCATCATATTGCCAGGCAGACCTTCAGTGCTGGTGAAGACGCGTGAGATGATTTTCTCGCGCAGGTTGTCTTGGTATTGGAAGTTCTTGCGGTTTGCCTCAAATCGTGGTCTTGACTTGGGGAACTTATGATACTGTGGGTTCTGACGGTCGTCGGGCTTCACACCAGAAAGCACCTTGCGGGCAGACTCTTGGCGGATTTCCAACTTGGGATTGCATTGTGCGAGTTCCTGACAGAAGGATGCCATACTGAGCACGCAACGGCCTGTGAGGGAGGAAATGGCAAAGATGTTGCCTCCCTTCTTGAACACCTCGTTGAAGTCGTTGTACATGGTGCGTGCGATGTATTGGTGCTGTTCCCAACCCAACTGACTCAATTCGCTGACGCTGGTTGCCAATTCGGTCTTGGCTGCCATGAACTTGGTGCGGAATGCCTCTCCCTCTGGGGTGAGCTGGTTCTTGGCATGTGCTTTGGTAAGGAGCGAGTCGAGGTCGCGATAGAGCATGTCGTTCCAGTAGTAGCGTGAGCCGTGACGACCATAGTGGCTGATGTAGAAAGCCTTGTAGCCTTTGGGCGACTTCGACTGTGCGACTGGCTTCATCGCGTAGGGGTAGTCTTGTCCATAGGCTTTTCTTGGATCAGCCTTTACTTGCTCAAGGGCAGGAACAATTTGCGCCCATGTTGTCAGGGCGATGACCCACAAGAGTAGGACATTGAGGATTTTTTTCATTGTTTGTGTAATTTTGAATAGGGTAGTAAAAATAGTTTTTGGATGAATTGTCGGCACAAAGGTAATGAATTCTTGACAATTGACCATTGTTCATCCTCATTTTTTTCCAGACGACTTCATTTTCTGCCTGCTTTCGGGGATAGAAACGGATGATTTGACACCTCCCCCACACATACACACATTCTGGAGAGCACATCACTGTGACCTCCAGAATCTCCCGGGTTCTATTAATTAATTACTAACTAATGTCTTTTGAATGCTAATTGAACATGTACTGCTTGATTTGCTGCTGAATATCGGCGGGCGTGTTCTTGGACTTGCAGCAATCCACGATAAACCTGACTGCTTTTTCAGGGAGGGCTACTTTTTTCCATGCTTCAGTACGGTTCTTCCAACGACCACGGAAATGCGTCTTGTCAATCATCTTCATTTCTTCAGGCTTAACGACGGGGCGTCCCATCTCGCTGTACCTGCCGTTCTTGTAGGTGTATTTGCCATACTCATGGGGCATGGGCACAATCTTGCCGTCCTTGCTTAAAGCGATTTCGCAGCAAGCATACTCGCCGTCGGCACCATAATACTTGAATGAAGTGTAGGTGGTTCCTTTGCCACACATGATCTTCTTCTCACCATCATACTGCATCCATTCCAGCATCCATGCACCGATGAGTTCCTTGTCAGCCACTTGTGTGGTCTGGGCACATACTTGGAGCGCACTCATGAGTGTCACTGCCATCATTAACATAACTTTCTTCATACGTCTTAGGTTTTAAATGAGTGAATAATAGGATTACTTGGTGAGCCCGGATGGGGGAGTCATGCCAGCGCAATGATACTCTCCGACTTTGGAACTCGATGCAAAGGTATGGGGTTTTTCTCAAGCTGTCAAGTTTTTGAGTTTGCATCTTGTTTGCATTCTCCATGCAAACTGTTTGCAAACTGTTTGCAAACGACGTCAAGCCCCGATACTCAGGATAAAATCGTCCCATTCTCGGGTTCCGCCTTTTTGACCAAACACCTTCTGATAGAGGCGACTACGAACGGTACTGATGGTGCTCACATCACGACTCAACACAGCGGCAATGTCCTTGGGCACGATGCGCAACTTGATGAGCAGGCAAGTCTGATATTCCAACTCTGACATGGGATATAATGTCCGCAACTGGCTCGTGAAACCTGGATAGACTTTCTTCAGTTGTCCCTCGATTTCGTCCCAATCTTCTGCCTTCAACCGCTGACCTGTGGAGAGACGACGTTGCAAGGAAAGATAATCGTCGGAGGCGAAAAACGCTTCCTCCACCGTCTTGATGGCTTGCTTGACAAGCTGTGGACGCTCGTCGTGTTCCTCGTGTATCTGTTGTAACTGCAACTGCAAGCGTCGTTTTGCCCGCCAGTTGGCAACAGCCATCTGTGCTACAATCACCACAATCACTATAAAGGCAATCAAAGCATAGATCATTTTGTGAATGACATCTGCCTGCTCACGTTCTTTGGCTGAGAGCACATAGCTGTGCATATCGTTGGCATCCGCTCCATGCTCCAAATCGCGATTGATGATGGAACGAATCTCTGTTTCCCATTCTTGGGCGATGCTGTCGGCACGTTGCCACAGAAAGACTCTTCCTGAACGTTGAATGGTGATGGTCGAGTCGCTCAAGACATTCAGCGGACAAGGGTCTTCTTCCTCCAAGTAGAGATGTTCGCCGCCACCTTTATCAATCAGCGTCACACTACATTTCCCCTCAGGCTTCACCACCAACGCCTGTTCTGTCAATGTCAGCTTGCATTCATACATCACGTTGTCATTGCCATAGAGTCGCAACCAAGTCCCCTCATTGGCAGGGTAGGAATAGGTGTAGCCCTCTGGCACTGTCACCTCTTTCATCAACCACGCTCCCTGTAGAGAAAAATCAGGGCGCTTTTTCCTCATGCTGCAGCCTGTCAGCAACAAGCCTGCTGTCAATATCAAAAGAATCTTCTTCATGCTTTTTTCAATTTGCCTACAAATTTAGGGGTTTTTGTCCAAAATCGGGCTCAAAACGAGTTTGCATTTCGTTTGCATTCTCAATTTGGCATCAAAATAGATGCCTATGCACAGGCGCACAGGCATCTATAAAATATGTATCTGACCCAAGAAAGGGTCGAATGGAATCTTTTTGGGGAACTGACTATTCTTCCTCGTCAGGAATGTCAGCGATGTTGTCGATGTCTTCGATTTGGATGTTGTTCTCGTCGAGTTCTTCCTCTTCTTCCTCTTCTTCCTCTTCACCGTCGAGTTTCTTGAGCTCCTCATCGTTCATGTCTTCTTCCTCTTCCTCGAGTTCCTCCTCTTCCAACATGTCGTCATCATTCTCGTCGTAATCGTCTTCCAAGTCTTCATCTCTGTGCTTGCGACGACGACGGCGACCATCTTCCTCATCATCGATGCTGTAGTCAATGTGCACTTTCTCCACCTTGGGTTTGGGTTTCATGAAGATACCCTCAATCCAAGAACCACGTTCCAGTTCAAGAACTTCATAGTCATCATTCTTGCGACGCTCGATGATACCGCCAGGCTTGCGCATGGTCAATTCTGGCATGATGGTGCAATCGACAAAGAAAGCTGATTCGATGATGTCCTGAATGGCAAGAGGAAGTCCTTTCCAACCTGTACCCATATTGTGGGCAATGAGGTCCAACACTTCCCAAGCCTCCAAGTGCTGGATATTCTCCAACGTGAGGTCAGTCACCTTCTTGATAGGGTGCTTGCGGATGGCAACGGCGTTCTTGCCGTCTGCATCAGGTGTGGAATACACTTCGTATCCCATATCTTCCAACTGATTCATCTTGTCGATGTCGTCTCTTTTCAGATATTGGAGGTCGAACACCGTCTTGATGATATTCATGTAGTGTTTCTCGTTGTCCGCGAAGTCATCCTTCTTCTTTCTTGCGTTGATGATCATTTGACTCAGTTCACTGGGAGTCACGGTCCAAACATTGCTCTTGTCCAAGTCGTCAAGCGACAGCCTCGTCTTTTGCTTCATTGTATTGATGATGATAAATGTGTGAATTTGGCTGCAAAGGTAAGGATAATCCATAGAAAAACCAAACTGAAAGGCAAATAATTCTCGATTCCTGATGTGGAACTTTAAACTTTTCACTATCTTTGTAATCTTTTTAAGTAAAGGTAAAAGATACACAAACTGTTTTTATGTTTCCACAAGTGAGTATTTCAAAGTTTTTCTCCAGCTGTTATGACGCTTTTCGTGTGATGGCTGTTTGTCTGTTGTGTGTGTGCTCGATGAAGAGCATGGCACAGAATCAAGTTGAAACGTCTGTGATGAATGACCAGACAAAGGGCATCATTTCCTATGTGCAGCATGTGATGGGTTTCAACAAGGCTGTGCCTCAGGAGAAGGTGTATATGCACTTTGACAATACTGGCTATTTTGAGGGTGAAACGGTGTGGTTCAAGGCGTATGTGACACGTACGGACAATGGACTTCCGACGAACTTGAGCAAGGTGCTGTATGTGGAACTGCTGAACCCAAGTGGTGATATCATCAAGACCCAGAAATACTACATAGACGAACAGGGACAGACGCATGGAGACCTGAAGGTGGATTCGCTGTTTGGCACTGGCTTCTATGAAGTGAGGGCTTATACCCGTTATATGACGAACTGGGGCGTGAATGCCGTGTTCTCAAGGGTGTTCCCTGTGTTCAAGAAACCTGCGGAAGAGGGCAACTATAAGGATTTAACCATCGACACTCGTCTGTATCAGGAACGTAATCCGAACAACCGTGACCAGCAGGATTCGCTCTATATGAAAGCAGTGAAGGAAGGTCTTTATTCGGATAATACGGCAAAGACCGTCAGCGTACAGTTCTATCCAGAGGGTGGCGATATGGTACAGGGAAAGAAATGCCACGTGGCGATGTTGGCTGTGACGGATGATGGAAGACCTTATAGTGGTCAGGGTTTTGTGGTCAATAAGCAGGGCGATGTGTTGGCGTCGGTGCAGACGGATACGTTGGGTAGGGGAGACTTCACAGTGGTTCCTGATGCTTCGGAACTGACGATGAAGATGATGAATGTGCGAGGAAAAGAACAGCAGTTCACGCTTCCTGCAGCGAGACGTGAAGGTCTTGCCTTGACGTTGGATGTGGTGAATGATGATATGTTGGCTACCTTGCAATGCACGGGTGGTGTGAGTGGCGAACTGATTGGCTATGTGCTGATGAACAATGGTAATATCTATTATTGTGACACGTTGGTGGCTTCTCCGTTGATGGAGCTGGAACTGAACCGTGAGCAGATGAAGGAGGGTGTGAACCAAATGACGGTGTTCAACAGCAATGGTCAGGTGCTTGCCGACCGTCTGTTCTTCATCTGTCCGAAACCATCGGAAGAAGACAGCATCACGTTTAAGGCAGAATCAGCGTGGCTGAAACCTTGTGGCAAGGTGACATTGGATGTGCAGACTTTGCCCAATGCCATGTTCTCTTTCTCAGCAATGGATGCAGGTACGATGACGAATGAGAAGCAAGGCAATCTGAAGACGTGGATGTTGCTGAGTTCGGAAGTGAGAGGATTCATCAATCATGTGGATTACTATTTTGAATCGGATGATCAGGAGCATCGTAAGGCTGCCGACATGCTGATGTTGACACAAGGTTGGCGTCGCTATAATTGGGAAGAGATGGCTGGATTGGCTCCAAGAGAGAAGATGCAACCGATTGAAGACAAATTCTATGTGTTTGGCAAACTGAACGAGTATCGCAAGCACAACCCAGTCAATGGGGTGGACATGCAACTGATTCTCTACAATCAGAAGGGACAAAGCCTGACGGGTAACACCAAGACGGATAAGGATGGTAACTATGTGTTTGGACTTCCATTCCTCGATGGCGAATGGAAAATGTTCTTCTATACGACCATCAAAGACAAGAAGAAGACTTTCCGTGTGGGCGTGGATCGTCAGATATCACCAACTCCTCGCTATATCAGCCCTGTGGAAGCCAGTGTGAAAATGCCAACAGGACCGAATCTGTTTGTGCATCAAGAGGACGAACCTATTCCAGAAGGGGAGGAGTTCATTCCGATCACCCAGAAGAATTTTGTGCTGGAGAATGTGACGGTGAAGGCAAAGCGTCGCTACTTCACAAATGACGACTTCAAGTTCAAGAATGAGAACTATGCCCGTAGATGGGCGTCTATCTACTATGATATTGACAGAGAACTGGACAACATCCGCGACAAGGGCGAGGTGGAACCCACCATCTTTGAATTCCTTGCCAAGAAGAATATGATGTTCAACAATCCTGAATGCAAGGACCTGCCCATCGTGACTGGGGCAGACTCTGCCACATGGACAGAATGGTATGGACACATGTCGTATGGTAACCAGCCTATCCAATGGATTGTGGATAATGGAGAAACGATGAATGGTGGTGCCATCACATCGGAGTCTGGTGCAGAAGGTGACTCGTTCTTCCCTCAGTGGTTGGATGAAATAAAGAGTGTCTATATTGCTCCTTATGACCCAGATCAAGACTCTCGTAATGCTGCCCAGGCTGGCTTGGGAGAGTTGAGCGATGAGATAGGGGAGGATAAGAGTAACTATGTGAAGATTTACCTCTATCTGCACCATCGTTTCACAACGGAGAGCAACAAGGGACTTCGTCGTACGTATTTCCAAGGCTTCAACGAAATCTCCACTTTCGAGATGGAGGACTACAATGTCATTCCTCCGATGGCAGATTTCCGTCGAACCATCTATTGGGCACCTGATGTGAAAGCAGATGAACAGGGTAAGGCAAAGATTGAGTTCTTCAACAATTCCACTTGTGAGGAGATGTACATTAGTGCAGAGGGAATGACGCCAACTGGTCAGTTTGTGGTCAAAGATTAGCGTAAAAAACAAAAAAATCCATCAATGCTTCGGTTTGTTACAAAATTTTTGCCTAACTTTGTAACACTTTTGTAGTTAGCCAAAAACTTTGAATGATTTGGTACTATTGTTTTGAGATTAAAATCGTAGATTGAAAGGAAATGTTTTTTAGAAAAAAGTTAGTCGTAGCTATTACATTAGGGGCATTGATGGGCATAGGAATGCTACTGTCGTGTGGCGGACATTCTGACAAGATAGACATAGAAAATAGGGAGAGAGTCATGAAATTGGACTCTCTTGTGCGTGTCAAGATGAATGCGAATCCAGAGGATGCGTTGGCTTATATAGATAGTTTGGAGGAGTCTGGTTCGGTCAGCAATCCAGTGGTTTGTTATTGTCGTGGTCTTGTCTATAATGCGATGAGGCAGAGAACGACTTCTTCGCTTTTTTTTGAGAAAGCATTGGAGGGTGATGAGTTGCAGCAGGAATGTCCAGAACTCTTTTATAAAGCCAGTGACTACCTGTCAACCTTCCTGTCCAATAGAGAACAAAATGCGGAGGCACTGGAAGTCGCTAATAAATATTATGAGGTGGCTCGTCTGGATGAATCACCTGAGGGCAGGCAATGGACAGCCATCGCCCTGCATGCGATGGGTTATTATCAGATGCAGTTGGGCATGAAGGAAATGGCTGAAAGGAGTTTTAGCATGTCCTATATGGCACTTTCGCAGATCGTACAGGCGGACAGCAGTTATAACAACCTTCTCTCCTATGCCCGTGTGTCTGTGAATATTCTGGATGCGTACACCACGACGGGACAGTATGACGATGCGATGAAATGGCTGCCATCAGCGGAAGTGGCAGCAGAAAGACTTGCTGCAAGTCCTGAATGTGTGGCAGCAGACCGAACAAAATACGTGGGAGCTTTTGCTTTCCAAAAGGCTGTGGTGCTGGCAAAGTTGGGGTCGAGGAATGCTGCGAACGAAGCCTATCGAATGGCACAGGAGTTGGGCTACTTCAACACTGTTTACGGCTGCATCAATCAGACGCATTACCTCAGGACGGCAGAACGTTGGGATGATTTGGCGGCGTTGACACCCAAGCTCGATTCTATCGCGCAGGTATGGCAGGTTCCGATGTCTTTCTACTTTTTGCAGGAATATATGGCACCACGCTTCACGGCGTACCTCAAGTCGGGCAGAAAAGAACAAGCGTTGGAACTGGCGGGGCAGATCGTGAATGCCATTGATTCGGTGGCGCTTCATGAACAAAATCATGAGATGCAGGAAATCACTGCCATCGCTAACCGAAAGGACATGGAAACGGATGCTGCAAAGCAGGAGGCAGACTTGGCATACCTTTGGGTGAAGATTCTGAGCATCACGCTCGTGCTGTTGATTGTCGGCATCATTGGCTATGCCGTTTATCAAAACTTCAGGTCGGAAAACAAGTAAACAAGGAAATATTAATACACAATAATTTATATAAGAAGATGAAGGAATTAGCATTAAAGTATGGCTGTAACCCTAACCAGAAGCCATCACGCGTGTATATGGAGGAGGGCGAACTCCCTATCGAGGTACTGAATGGTCGTCCAGGCTACATCAATCTGTTGGATGCTTTCAACAGTTGGCAGTTGGTAAAGGAACTGAAAGCGGCTACAGGCATGCCTTCTGCTGCTTCGTTCAAGCACGTCAGCCCAGCAGGTGCTGCTGTGGGTGCACCTCTGAGCGATACGTTGAAGAAGATTTATTTCGTGGATGACGTGAAGATTCCATTGACGCCTATTGCAACGGCGTATGCCCGTGCTCGTGGTGCGGACCGTATGTCTTCTTTTGGTGACTTCATCGCATTGTCTGACACGTGCGATGAGGCTACGGCTACCCTCATCAAGCGTGAGGTCAGCGATGGTGTCATTGCACCAGACTACACACCTGAGGCTTTGGAAATTCTGAAGGCAAAGCGTAATGGCACTTACTGCGTCATCAAGATGGACCCCAACTATGTACCTGCTCCAATCGAGCGTAAGCAAGTGTTTGGCATCACGTTCGAGCAGGGACGTAATGAGATTGACCTGACTGGTGACAACCTCTTCGAGAACATTCCTACAGACAATAAGGACATTCCTGCTGATGCCAAGCGTGACCTCAAGATTGCGCTCATCACCCTCAAATACACTCAGTCAAATTCTGTGTGCTATGTGAAGGATGGACAGGCTATCGGTATTGGTGCAGGTCAGCAGAGCCGTATTCATTGTACACGTCTGGCTGGCAATAAGGCTGATATCTGGTGGTTGCGTCAATGTCCTAAGGTGTTGGCATTGCCATTCAAGAGTGACATCCGTCGTGCAGACCGCGATAACACCATTGATGTGTATATCGGTGATGAATATGAAGATGTGCTTCGTGAGGGTACTTGGCAGAATTTCTTCACAGAAAAGCCAGAACCTCTTACAGCAGAGGAAAAGAAGGCATGGCTTGCGCAGAACACCAACGTGTGTCTTGGCTCAGATGCATTCTTCCCCTTTGGTGACAACATTGAGCGTGCTCACAAGAGTGGTGTGCAGTATATTGCACAGGCAGGTGGTTCCGTTCGTGACGACAATGTGATTGAGACTTGTAACAAGTACGGCATCGCTATGGCATTCACAGGCATTCGCCTCTTCCACCATTAATCTATGGCTTCAGATAATGAAATCCAGTATGCCATCATGAATGGCATCAACTTTGGTAAGGCAAAGAGCGAGAAGAAGGAAGACCCTAACAAAGTCAAGACGAAGGCTCGCAAGAAGGCTTACCAGACAGGTTCCCATAAATCGGGTGCGGCAAAGCATAAGGCAGAAATACGTCAACGTGTAAAGAACCGTGCCTCCCAACGCAAGGGATAAATGATTGGGCGTTGGTGCATCCTCCTATGTTTACTGCTCAGTGTGATTGCTTGTAAAGACTCATCGTCAGGCAATCATGCCGAGCAGTCTCCTTATAGGTCCAACGCTTCTGATACCAATCCTCATTTCGATTTGCCAGACATTCAGCAGAACGGTGAACTGATTGTTCTGACGCTTTATGGTCCTGAGAGTTACTTTGACTTTAGGGGAGAGGACTTCGGCGTTCAGTTTATGATTGCTCGTCAATACGCTAAGAGCATCGGCGTGAGCATCCGTGTGGATGTGTCTCGTAATCAGCGTGATTTGATTCAAAAATTGCAGAAAGGGGAGGGCGACTTCATTGCCTTTCAGGTGGATCGGGCAGACTCTCTTTCTTCTTTGTTGGACTATGTGGGCGAGAAGGAACTGTTCACGTTTATGGATAGTCTTTCCTTGCAGCGGAAGGACACATCTCTTCGTCCGAGAGCGCATGCGGCATGGGCAGTTCGTAAAGATTCTCCGCTTTTGTCAGCCTCCCTCTCTCAATGGATGACAGCCCATCAGAAAGACTTTTTCGATTACACCACCATCAAGATTAAATCGAGCAGCGGACGCACTTATGTACCTCGCCGTAAAGTTGCTTCGCCCATTCTCAATGCTGCACGTGGACAGATATCGCAGTATGATGACCTATTCAAGAAGTATGCCATTCAGTGTAAGTGGGATTGGCGATTGATGGCAGCACAGGCGTATCAAGAATCCGCTTTCGACCCACAGGCAGTTTCATATATGGGTGCGATGGGCTTGATGCAGTTGATGCCTGGTACGGCGCGTGATGTGGGTGTGTCCCAGTCAGAGGTGTTTGTGCCAGAACGCAATGTGCAGGGAGCCTCCAAACTCATCAACCAACTCAACACTCACTATGCTTTCATCAGCAATGCAGACGAGCGCCTCAACTTCATCCTTGCTGCCTACAATGCGGGTCCTGGCCATGTGGATGATGCTCGTGCCTTGGCGAAGAAATATGGCAAGAACCCGAATGTGTGGTTGGGCAATGTGGATGCCTTTGTGCTCAAGATGAGCGATTCACAATACTATAACCAGCCAGAAGTCAAGTATGGCTATTTCCGTGGTGGTGAGACTTACGACTATGTCAACAGCATTCGTGCTCGTTGGAACGAATACAAGAAGAAGATTCGGAATTGAGAAAAAAAGGAGAAGGACCTCGTGTGAGATACTTCTCCTTTTACTTTTTGTGAGTCATTCAAACTGCGAAGTTTGAGAGTCATGTGTTTTTAGCGGGTTTCCATTTCTTCGGTCATGTCTATCTCTTCACCTTTGGAATCGACAAACTTGTATTGAAGGAAACCAAGTTCTTGACTCGGATAAATCTTCACACCAAAGCCGTAGGTCAACTGCCATTTGAGATAGAGGCTGATGAGTCCTTTGGTGATGTAAGCTTCCACGTACGGATTGACGTAGAGTTTGAATCGTTTCTGACCAAGATTGTTGACAAGATAATCGATTTTGTTCTCCAACGTTTCAGTGAACAGGATGGATGGTTTGACGATTCCCTTGCCGAAGCAAGTGGGACAAACTTCCTCCACGTGCATGTCCATTGCTGGACGGACGCGCTGTCGGGTGATCTGCATGAGTCCGAACTTGCTCAATGGCAGGATGTTGTGACGGGCACGGTCGCTCTTCATGATTTGTGTCATGTGTTCGTAGAGCTTCTGGTTGTGTTCCGCGCTGTCCATGTCGATAAAATCGACTACGATAATGCCACCCATATCGCGCAGTCGTAATTGACGAGCCAATTCTTCGGCTGCTTCCATGTTCACGGCAAAAGCATTCTCCTCTTGATTGTCGAGTCCGCGGTTGCGGTTCCCTGAATTGACATCCACCACGTGGAGTGCCTCAGTGTGCTCGATGATGAGGTAGGCGCCATGCTTGAAACTGACTGTCCTCCCAAGTCCCGACTTGATCTGTTTGGTTACTCCGAAGTTGTCGAAGATGGGGACGTTGCCTTTGTAGAGCTTGACAATCGATTCTCTTTCTGGTGCAATGAGGCTGACGTATCGCTTCACTTCCTTGAAGACATCCTCGTTGTTGACGTGGATACTTTCGTAGGATGGATTGAAGAGGTCACGCAGCATGGAGACGGTGCGGCCAGTTTCCTCGTGTGCAAGTACTGGCAGACTTGTAGATTTTTGAATCTTCCCGATGCAATCGTTCCAAGACTCGACGAGCAGGCTCATCTCATTGTTCAGTTCAGCGGCGCGTTTTCCTTCTGCCACTGTGCGGACGATTACTCCGAAGTTTCTGGGCTTAATGCTCTGAATGAGTTGTTTCAGGCGTGCGCGTTCCTCTTTTGACTTGATTTTTGAGCTGACATTCACCTTGTCGTCAAAGGGAATGAGGACGATGTAGCGTCCTGCAAAAGAGATTTCCGCTGTCAGTCGGGGACCTTTGGTATTGATGGGTTCTTTGGTGATTTGCACCATCACTTCCTGTCCCAGTTCGAGCACGTCTTGAATGCTTCCCACTTTCTCCAGCGATGACTGATTGGCAGCCTTTGCCATAGGTGCAAGCTTTCGGCGGTCGCTTACCACCTGCTTCACGTATTTCTCCAGAGAGAGAAAATGTTTGCCTAAATCTTGGTAGTGCAGAAATGCTTCGCGTTCATGACCCACATCGACGAAACATGCATTGAGTGCCGGCATGATTTTCTTCACTTTCGCGGCGTAGATGTTGCCAACGGAGTACTTACTGTCCTGACCTTCCTTTTGGAACTCAACGAGCTTTTGGTCTTCGAGCAGGGCAATGGTCACTTCCTTTGGCTGAGCATCGATGATAAGTTCGCTGGTCATTTTTGCTACCGTTTAAGTATTAGGTTGTTGTTGTACAGAAAAAGAACAAACCTCGTCATGCACCCTTTTGAGAGGATGGTTCATTTCAGGGTCTGTTCTTTGTTCTGACGCTGACAAGATTGGAATAAAGTTTCTCAACTTTACTTGCTCTTGTGGCGATTCTTTCTCAGTCTCTTCTTACGTTTGTGAGTAGAGATCTTGTGTCTTTTCTTCTTCTTACCGTTTGGCATAGTTGTTGAAAATTAAGTTGTTTATAATCTTGTTTGTTGTTGTCTTTGGGTGGGTCTGAAGTTTGCCTCAAACCCATTCGGAGTGCAAATTTAGTTCTTTTTCTTGAATGTAGGAAATTTTTATCATCGAAAATGTAGATGTTGTGATGATTTTGTCAGTAAAAAGCCTTAAATTTGCATGAAATATGAAGTTATATGTATGAATAAATACCTGTTTCCGCTTTTATTTGTCATGATATTTCTGGGCTCTTTTCAGGCTTCGGCACAACGTTCGGAAAGTGCTGCAGCTTATTCCAGAGAGGCTTCTGCCATCGTGTCAAAATACAAGAAAGAATTGACTCAGATTCGCAAGAATGTGGCAGATGTCGAGCCTGATTCGGCAGAGAAACCCATGTCACCTTATCTGTTCAGACTGTTGGGTCCTGGTGTCTATTATCGTTCGGTCACGGAAGACAAACTAAAGATGGATTATACGCTGCCAGGTGCGAATACTTCCATTCAATCAACGGGTTTGATGGATGAATATCGCAGAATCAACACCTCTATTGACGAGGTGCTGTTTGAGGCTTATGCAGAGCATCCAGAGCGTTTTCATTATCATGACAGACAGATTGCAGCAGAGACTTCTGTTTCCCCTGCCTCTGCGATGGAAACCAAGGCAGAGGATTTGGCCTCTATCTATAATAAGGTGGAAGAAATCAAGGATGTAGCACAGGTGGTGGATAGTGTCGAAGTGGATCTTCAAATCAAGAAACCCAACTTCTGGACAACCACAGGAAAGTTCTCCTTGCAGTTCACCCAGAACTACTTCTCCGAAAATTGGTACAAGGGTGGTAACAACAATGTGACCTTGCTGTCCAATCTGGTGTTGGAAGCAAAATACGACGATCAGAAACGTGTGCAATGGGACAACAAACTCGACCTCCGTCTGGGCTTCGTCACTGCCACGTCTGACTCCATCCATCGCTATCTGACCAACAACGATAAGATCTACCTCTTCTCGAAACTCGGCATCAAGGCTGCCAAGAACTGGTTCTATACGGTCTCTTTTGAAGCGAACTCGCAGTTCCTGCCAGGTCATAAGGCAAATGACCGCCGCACTTATTCCAAGTTTATGGCTCCTTTGGATGTTTACGTATCTTTGGGTATGGACTGGAAACCCAAGTTCAAGAATGGAAACACTTTCTCCTTGGCTCTTCTTCCTTTATCGTATAAGATGCGTTACATCACCGATGATGAAGAAGCCATTCATGCCTCCTACAATATGCGAGGCAAGGACTTCCAACAGGATTTCGGTTCGAAGATCGAGTTCAACTCGAAAATCAAGATTGTGAAGGACTTTACATGGAAATGTCGCTTCTACTACTTCACCTCTTACGAATACGTGGAGTCGGAAATGGAGAACGTCCTTTCCTTCCAGTTCAACAAATACATCTCCAGCGAGGTCTATACTCTTTGGCGCTTCGATGACAACAGAAGCCGAAAGTATTACGATGACACTCTCGGCTTCTTCCAGTTTAAGGAGTATTTCACGTTAGGCCTTGCCTATAACTTCTAAAATTTGAATCTCAGCACCTTGCCTCCGTTGGCAGGGATTTCCAGATAGAGGGTGCCGTCAGGGATGAGCACCTTCTTCTCTTTCTTACCCGTCAGAAGATCCTTGCATTCACGTTCTTGGTCGCTGACAGGAATATCGAGACATTCAAATGCATGGGCAGGAATCTTCACCCATGAACGGGCAGGCTGGTCATCAAAGTTGGCGATGACAAGAATCAGCTCCTTGTCCTTCTTTCTGAGGAAGGCAAACTGACGGTGCTCGTTCATACCTTGATTGTAGTTCACGTACATGACATCGAAGAACAATCCTTCGCGGATAGCTTTCTCTGTGTTGCAGATGTTCAGCACCTTGGTATAGAACTTCTGCAAATCCTTCTCTTCCTTCGAAAGCAATGTGCCGTCAAACTTGTTGTTGTTCCTCCAACGACGGATGAGGTCAATCGTCCAATAGTCGAAAATGGTGGTGCGACCGTCCTGTCCGCTGAATCCCTCTGAGTACATACCTTGTTCACCCAACTCCTGACCGAAGTAAATCATCATGGGGTTGGTGTTCATCAAGGCGCTGACGAGTAGGGCTGGCTTTCCTTTCTCTGCATTGCCAGCAAAGAATCTGGAGGCAATACGTTGCTCATCGTGATTCTCGAGGAAGTTGAGCATGTGGCTCTGGATGTCGTTGACACTCTGCCAAGCTCCTGTGATGCTTGTGGCGGTGTTGCCGCCCATCACGGAACGGATGGTGTCGTACAGACCCACTTTGTCGTAGAGGTAATCAAAGTGTCCACGATAGATGTAATCTCTGTATTCGTGTGGATTATACACCTCAGCGATGAAGAGAATCTCGGGGTATTTTTCCTTGATCTGTGGAATCACCCATCCCCAGAAATCACAAGGCACCATCTCTGCCATATCGCAACGGAAACCATCGATGCCCTTGCTTGCCCAGAACAAAAGGATGTCTCGCATCTTAATCCATGTGTTGGGTGTGGAAGGACAGAAGATGAGTTGGCGGTTTCCTTGATAGTCAACGCCATAGTTGAGCTTCACTGTCTCATACCAGTCGTTCTGGCTCACCCAAGGGGTGAAGCAGTCATTGCCCGTCACTTTGGTAGGCATCTCCACATAGTCACCCAATTCATCGTCATGCAGAGAGAAGTTGGGCGAGAACTGCGTGTAAGGCAAATAGTAGAAGTTGTTGGCAGGATGGAAAGCCTCCGTCTTGTCATCGTCTTCTCCAAGGTCACGCACACCCTCAGGTTTGGCATCCGAATGATACTGACGTGCCACGTGGTTGGGCACAAAGTCGATAATCATCTTCAAGTCAGCCTTGTGGGTGCGCATGATGAGCTTCTCAAACTCCTTCATGCGTTCAGGCACCTTGGTGGCAAGGTCGGGGTCAATGTCGTAGTAGTCCTTGATGGCATACGGACTTCCTGCGTTACCTTTCACAACGGCAGGGTGGTCACGCTGGATGCCATACTGCGTGTAGTCACTCTTGGTGGCATGCTCAATGAGACCTGTGTACCAGACGTGAGTGGCACCCAACTTCTTGATTTCAGCCAAAGCTGCACCAGTGAAGTCTGCCATCTTGCCACATCCATTCTCCTTCTTGGTACCGTTGCTCACATTCTTGTTGGCGTTGGCTCCGAAAAGGCGTGTGAAGACTTGATAGATGATTAGTTTTTCCATTTTGTGTTATGGTGATAAAAGACAAAAGGTCACAGGTGATGGCAGATGCCATTGACCCATGACCTTTTTGTTGTTATTGATTAAGCGATTCCGTGAGCAGTCACGTTGCGGTCAATCTTGGCAATCATGCCCTGAAGTGCCTTGCCAGGACCACACTCTGTGAAGTCAGTTGCACCAGCGGCAATCATAGCCTGCACCTCGTAAGTCCACTTCACAGGAGCTGTCAACTGAGCGATGAGGTTCTGCTTGATTTCCTCAGGGTTGGTGTGAGCCTTTGCGTCCACGTTCTGATAAACGGGGCACTTAGGCGTAGAGAACGTGGTAGCCTCGATAGCTGCCTGCAACTCGTCCTTGGCTGGCTGCATGAGAGGGGAGTGGAAAGCACCACCTACAGGGAGTGGGAGTGCACGCTTTGCACCAGCTGCCTTCATGGCTTCGCAAGCCTCATTGATGGCATCCACATTACCAGAAATCACCAGCTGACCAGGGTTGTTGTAGTTGGCAGGAACCACGATGTTGCCTGGCTTGGAGATAGAAGCGCAGATCTCTTCAATCTGAGCGTCCTCAAGACCAATGATGGCAGCCATTGTGGAAGGAGCAGCTTCGCAAGCCTTCTGCATGGCCTGAGCACGCTTGGAAACGAGCTTGAGACCGTCCTCGAAAGACAGCGCACCTGCTGCAACGAGTGCTGAGAACTCACCCAGAGAGTGACCACCTACCATGTCTGCGTCAAATGCGTCGCCCAGACAGATAGCTGAAATAACAGAGTGGAGGAACACGGCTGGCTGAGTGACCTTTGTCTGCTTCAGCTCTTCTGCTGTACCTTCAAACATGATTTTGGTGATGTCGAAGCCAAGGATTTCGTTGGCTTTGTCAAAAAGTTCCTTCGCCTTTGGATTGGTGTCATAGAGGTCTTTGCCCATTCCTGTGAACTGAGCGCCCTGACCAGGGAATACAAATGCTTTCATGTCTTTTGATTTTAATGATAAAAGCACCTTCCTGCAATGAGAAAGATGCTTTATTTTAGTAACTAATGTTGATTTACTTTACCTTCTCAACGATAGCCTTGAATGCCTCTGCGTTGTGTACTGCGAGGTATGCAAGAGTCTTACGGTTGAGGTCGATGCCTGCCTTGTGGAGTGCGCCGATGAACTGAGAGTAAGAAAGACCCTCTGCACGAGCGGCTGCGTTGATACGCTGGATCCAGAGAGCACGGAACTCACGCTTCTTGCGACGACGGTCTGCAAATGCATAAGTGAGGCCCTTCTCGTAGGCGTTTTTAGCAACGGTCCAGACGTTCTTGCGAGCACCGAACTGACCTTTTACGCGCTTCAAAATCTTCTTGCGGCGAGCGCGTGATGCAACATGATTTACTGATCTTGGCATAATTTTGTTTGCTTTTTGAATGTTAGCGACGTTCTCTGACGTTCTTTTGTTTGGCTAACGATTCGATTAAACTTTTTGTTGATTACTTACTGTTGGTTGTTCTCTCGAACTTGTGAGGTTACCTCTTTGCAAGAGGTGTTGGTCACAAAACGGGAATCAGCTTAGCGGAGTGCGAGGCAATCGAGAACTTGCTTGCGGTTTGCCTTTACGACAATTGTGCTGTGGTCAAGATTTCTCTTCTGCTTCTTAGTCTTCTTAGTCAAGATGTGACTGTGATAAGCATGCTGACGCTTGATTTTTCCCGTACCAGTAAGCTTGAAACGCTTTTTGGCTGCGCCCTTAGTTTTAATTTTTGGCATTTTTTTATGTATTTAATTATTAATAATGTGTGGCAACGCATATACCAAGGCGTTACGCACTTCTTTTTCTTTAACCCTTAACCTTTAACCTATAACCTTTAACCGTTACCATTACTCCTCAGCCTTCTCTGCCAGCTTTTCAGCCAGTCCTGCGAAAGGGCTGTTGGGGTTAGGTCCTTTTGCCTCCTCTTCAGCCTTGCGCTGAGCCTTGGCAGCAGCTTCAGCAGCCTCGTTGTCGCGGCGTTGCTGGCTCTTCTTTGGAGCACCTGCCTTCTTGGGAGCGAGGGTGAGGAACATCTTCTTGCCTTCCAATGATGGCATGCTCTCCACCTTGGCAAGCTCTTCGAGGTCGTTGGCGAAACGGAGGAGGAGAACCTCTCCCTGTTCCTTGAAGACGATGGAACGTCCTTTGAAGAACACGTATGCCTTCACCTTGTTGCCGTCGTTCAGGAATTCCTGTGCGTGCTTCAACTTGAAAGCATAGTCGGCTTCACCAGTCTGAGGTCCGAAGCGGATTTCCTTCACTTCGACCTTCACCTGCTTGGCCTTCAGTTCCTTTGCCTTCTTCTTCTGTTGGTAGAGGAACTTGGAGTAGTCGATAAGGCGACATACCGGAGGTTGTGCATTGGGAGAAATTTCAACGAGATCCACTCCCTTGTCTTCAGCGAGACGCAGGGCTTCACGGGTTGGCATCACGGTGGATTCGATTCCATCACCTACGATTCTCACTTCTGGTACACGGATCTGTTCGTTGACCCTGTACTGTTGTTTTTTGTTGTCACCTTTCATTCGGTTGGCTTTGTACCTTCGGTATGTGTTAAGTTATTATGTTTTGTTTATTTTTGTTCAAATTCGGCTGCAAAGGTAGCACAAAACGAAGACATGACAAAATTATTTAGAAATTTTCTGTCATTTCTCGGACTTCTTCTTGTATTTTCTTTGCAAAATCCTCGATTTTCATCGTTTCCTGCTGCTGAGTGCCTTGTTTTCTGACATTTACGGTGCCATCGGCAGCCTCCTTCTCACCCACGACGAGCATGTAAGGAATGTGTTTGATTTCGTTGTCACGAATCTTTCTTCCAATCTTCTCGTTGCGGTCGTCCACGATGGTGCGTACATCCTGAGCATTGAGGGTTGCAGCCACCTGCTGGGCGTAGTCGTTGAACTTCTCAGAGATAGGGAGCACCACCACCTGGTCAGGGATGAGCCAGAGAGGGAAGTGACCAGCTGTGTGTTCGATGAGCACAGCGATGAAACGTTCCATAGAGCCGAATGGCGCACGGTGAATCATCACAGGACGGTGCTTCTGGTTGTCAGCACCTGTATATTCCAGTTGGAAACGCTCTGGCAGGTTGTAGTCCACCTGAATGGTACCCAACTGCCAACGGCGACCCAGCGCATCCTTGATCATGAAGTCGAGCTTTGGACCATAGAAAGCAGCCTCGCCCAACTCTGTGCGGGTAGGAAGTCCCTTCTCAGCACAAGCCTCGATGATGGCGTTTTCAGCCTGCTCCCACACCTCGTCAGAACCGATATACTTCTCCTTGTCCTCAGGGTCACGAAGTGAAATCTGAGCCTCAAAATCCTTGAAGTCGAGTGCCTTGAAGATGATGTTGATGATGTCCATCACGCGGAGGAACTCATCCTTCACCTGGTCAGGGCGGCAGAAGATGTGTGCATCGTCCTGTGTGAACGAACGCACACGAGTCAATCCGTGCAACTCACCAGACTGCTCATAGCGATACACCGTTCCGAACTCTGCACAACGGAAAGGCAGGTCTTTGTAAGAACGGGGTTGCCAAGCAAAAATCTCACAGTGGTGAGGACAGTTCATTGGCTTCAACAGATACTCTTCACCCTCCTCAGGAGTCTGGATAGGCTGGAACGAATCCTTGCCGTAGTGATCCCAGTGACCAGAAGTTACATACAGGTTCTTTCCACCGATGTGTGGAGTGATAACCTCTTGATAGCCAAAACGCTTCTGAATCTTACGCAAGAAATCCTGCAGGCGGATACGAACAGCCGTACCCTTAGGCAACCACATGGGCAGACCCTTACCCACACGCTCAGAAAACATGAAAAGTTCCATCTCCTTGCCAATCTTGCGGTGGTCACGTTTCTTGGCTTCTTCCAAAGCCACCAGATATTCGTCGAGCATCTTCTTCTTGGGGAAGGAGATACCATAGATACGAGTCATCATCGGACGCTTCTCGTCGCCACGCCAGTAGGCTGCCGCGAGAGAAAGCAGCTTAAATGCCTTGATAGGACCTGTGGTCATCAAGTGAGGACCCTTACAGAGGTCGATATAGTTGCCTTGCGTGTAAGTGGTGATCTTGCCATCTTCCAACTCGGCAATCAACTCATTCTTATACGACTGTCCTTTCGAAGCAAACAGCTCCATCACGTCCTTCTTCGAGATGTCCTTGCGCACCAGCGTCTCTTTCTTCTGCTGCAGCTCCTGCATCTTCTTCTCAATCTTGGGGAAGTCGGCATCGCTCAGCTTCACGCCCTCAGGTGGCATCACGTCATAATAGAAACCATTCTCAATGGCAGGACCGATACCGAACTGGGTGCCAGGCCACAACTCCTCAATTGCCTCAGCCATCAAGTGGGCAGAAGTGTGCCAGAAAGCATGCTTACCCTCGGCATCTTCAAACTTGTACAACGCAATCGTCGCATCCTCATTGATGGGGCGGTTCAACTCTGTCGTCTCGCCGTTCACACCACACGCAATCACGTCCTGTGCCAATCTCTGGCTGATGCTCTCGGCAATCTCTAAACCAGTCACGCCAGCCTCATACTCGCGTACTGAATCATCTGGAAATGTAATCTTTATCATTATCTGTTTTGTTATTGAATTTGCACAAAATCTTGCAAATTTAGTACTTAATTCCCACATAGCTACAATCTTTACCCAAAAATCTTCCGAATAGAAAGAAATTGCCTCCTTTTCTCCTCCATTTTCTTGTAATTTCGAGATTTTTTTCTTATCTTTGCATAAGAATTCACGTTAAGGCGACCAGCCACGCTTCAGGAAAATTAGGGAAAGCCGCCGTTGGCTCTATTTCCCTCTAAAAAAGGAATAAACAAACAAATCAAGGTTTTTGCCGACCGCACCCACATATAAGTGCGGACGCTCGTAGATATGCGGGCGCCCGCACTTATTTATGCGACCGACCGCCCAAATCTGGTTACACCTAGCTTCTCTCCCTGTTACCTAGGGGGCTTTCCCCTGTTTGCCCCCGTCTCTTCCCCTTATCCCCCTTGTGGAAAATTTTACGCCCCCACGAGAGAGTTACAATCCTCTTTTGTTTGTTCCGCAAGCGGCTATACCTTTTTCTCTGCTGAGTCGTGACAAAATAAGACTAAAGGTCAAATTTTGGATCACTTTTTTTGAAAACAGCCTCATTCCTGGGGGAGGAGTGAGGCTGTTGTGCGTATTGATGTTTTCTTCTTATTACTTGCCGCTGTTCTTGAACTTGGTGAGTTCGTCTGCCACCACATCGAAGTCGTCGGTGAGGGTGAGCTGCAGGTTCTTGTACTTGCCCATCTCAACCAGCTGCTGGAGGAATGGATATACTGGCATTTCCTTGGTCCAGAAGTCGGTGCCGAGGAAGATCATCGGACTTGCGAAACCAAATGACTCGTAGTGGTTCTGCACGGCATCCTGGAAAATTTCCTGCATGGTGCCTGCGCTACCTGGTGTGTAGATGATACCACCAAAGGCAACTGTGAGGATGAGGTCTTCACGGATGCTGTTCTCAAAGAACTTGGCAATGTGAGTGGCAAATGGGGCTGATGGCTCATGACCATAGAGGTAGGTGGGGATGCCGAGGCTCACGTAGTCGCCCTGACGTGGATATTTCTTCATTACCTCGAAGGAAGAAGCGAGCCAGCCTTCGTCTTTGAAAGTAGGTGCCACAGCGAGCATCTCGACTGCTGCATCCACATCTTCTTCTGTTCTGCCAGCCAACCAAGCACCAAGGTGGGTTGCTTCCATCGCACCAGGACCGCCGCCACTGAGCATGATGAACCCGTCTTCAGTGAGACGCTTGCTGAGGAGCACGACACGCTTGTACATCGGGTCGGTGCGTGAGAGTGCGTGTCCACCCATGATACCGACGCAGAGACGGGAATCGTGCTCACGGAAGAACTCGTCGAGTGCCACGTGGATGCCGTGATCGTGGAGGGTGCGTGCGAGCGACTCTTCTACATCTTTGGCTTGCTTGCCTGTGGCAATGTAGTGCTGATAAACTTTGGAGTCATAACAGGAATCGAAAGTCTCAGGTTTGGCAGGGTCATAACCTGCATAGAGGTCTTCTGCACTGTAAAGCGATGTGCGATTCACATCGTAAGGTACGGTCTTGATGTACTCCATAGCTTCTTCACTAAATAGTTGGGTTGGGTTAGTTGTTTTGTTGCAGGATGTCACTGCAATGAGCAGGGTTAATGCTCCAAGAGAAATTTTCTTCATGTTGTTTGTTCTAGGTTGTTAGTATTATGTTGTTTGTCATCTAGTTAGCGTTGAGAGGTTAGCGGTTGTTGGCTTTCTCCTTCTTTTGCCTCATCCTTCGACGAATACTCTCAAAGTCACGTCGCCAAGCAAGTCCGATGCCCTGCGTGTTGAGGGTGGCTTTGGTGAAATATCGGTCGTTGGTTTGGTTGTATGCCTTGATGTATAGGTTGCCTTTTTGATCCATTCGCCACTTCACCTCGAAATCGCCGATGAAGCTGGAGCGGTTGGTCATGGCGTTGTCGCGATAGCCAAAGGCACCATTGATGAGCAGGCGTTCATCCAGCAGACGTCCTTCGAGAATGCCTTCCACGTCAAGGTCATCCCAACCTTTCTCGCCTGTGGTGAGTGAAGAACCAAAGTTCCAGTTGCTGTCCCTACCAATCATGTTGGTGAGCATCTGGTTAATTTGTCCGCTGAGGGTGGAGGAGAGTAGGGAGTTCATTGCCTGACCAGAGTTGCCGTTTCCGTTGGCGCGTGCGTATTCATTAGGATAGAAACGTCCCAATCCCAACAGGTAGATCATCTGCGTGTTCATCTCCTCTTCGGAGTTGATCATGGAGCGTACGAGCTGACGGGTTTCTTCGTTCACGTTGGGCAAGTCCATGTTGAACTTGAAGTCCATGTTGCCCAGTTTTCCTGTGATGTCGAGGATACAGATGACCTTCACCTTGTTGTTCTGCGAGAAAGCTGTGGTGGAGGTGAGGTCGCTGAGCGGCACGGAATTGATAGTATGGTGGCAAATGAGGTGGATGTTGGCATCGAAGGGATTGCCGTTGAACTCAACCACAGAACCTGATTGCAGGGCAAGGTCACGGAAGATGATGTCTTGCAGGTAGAGTCGGTAGGAACCTGAGTTGATGTTGTAGTTGCCAAACATCTGGAACGAACCTTTGTTGTACCACTTGGCAATAATCTGGGCATTTCCGAAGGTGCGCATATAGCCGTCCTCGAGGTTGTCCATTCGCAGTTTCACCTCACAAGCTGGGGTGAGGTTGATGTCGAAGTTGATGAAGATGTCGCTCGCATAGTTTTTCTTAGCTTCCTTCACGATGCTGAGCGAGTCTTTCGCCACAGGCACTTCTGCGAGGCGACGTTCGAGGAACTGCGGATTGATGGTCAGCAAGGAATCGCGGTCACGGAACTCGATGAAGGAGTTACCTGTGATGGCATCGGGTGTGGCAGCATCGTAAGCAAAGACGGAACCTCGGGTGGGTGTGACGCTGGCATTGACATAAAGCGGATGCCCATCGCTGCCATCGATGGTGAGGGATCCGTCGGTAAAGACGGTGGCGAGGAACTTGTCGCTGTTGAACTCCTTCTCGTCGTAGGCAAGCAACTCATGCAGGTCTGCCTGGAAGTGGTAAGCGAAGTTCTTCATATTGCGATGCGTCACTTGTCCGTTGATAGTGGAACGATGTCCGAAACGGTCGTAGATGCTGATATTCTGGAAATCAAACAGGTAAGGACGCATGTGGAGGGTGTCGCCCTCGATATGATAGGGCACGTTGGTGGCACGAAGTCTCAAGTTCATGTTGGGTACGGCATCGCCCACAATGTTGACGTTGTTGAGGGGACCGATGATGCTGACGGGTCCTGTGACATAGCCAGAGACTTCCTTAAACACGCCTCCGAGGAAACCATGAATGAAGCCCGCATTGGTGTTGTGAGTGTTGACGTGGAGTGCCATATCGTTCTTGGCTGGCGATATCCAACCATTGACGGTGGTGATGCCTGTGACATTTTTCTCCCTTCCTGTCAAACCGTCAGGCACGGTGTACTGGTCCACCATACGTCCATCCACGGAGATACCCTCTACTTCTTTGTCCCAATGGGCGGTGATGTTGGCATCGCCCAAGTGTCCTTCCTGGACAGAAAGGTCTTCCACGAAGAGGTTTGCCCGAATGTCTGGCACGCCGCCTCCCAACACGTTGTTGATGACAGTTCTACCTGATGCCTTTCCACCAAAGCGCACCACGTTCCAGTTAACGAGGGACATGATGTATTGGATTTCGAGGTTATTGAGGGTTGCCACCAGTGAATCGTTGGGGGAATCGGAGGCTTTTCCGTCAATGGCAAGGAAACTGTTGGCATTGTTATTGGAGAAGCGCACGTTGTGGCACTCAATGTTTTTCTTGAAAAGCTGAATGTGAGCAGGAGACACTGTCCATGCCGTGTCGTTGATGACGGCTGTGGATTTCCGCAAGGTGATGTCGGTCTTCATGCTGCCTAACGAATCGCTCAACTGGATAATGGGCAGGAGCTGGAGCATGACGTCATTACTGCCGGTGGTGCTCACGTAGAGATCGCTGACAATGCGGTCGCTGTGGATATCTGCCATCACGTCGAATTTGGTGGAAGTGTTGGGCTTCTCGTCGTCGTTGCTTTCCTTGAACGTCGATGCAATGGCGTGTACGTTCATGTTGTCGAAAGTAGAGTTGCATGCAACGGCGATGTCGGTGTATGGCTTCTCGTTGTAGATGAAGTGTGGTGCATCGAGCTGGAAGGACATCTTGTCTTCTGCCGCGTCTATCTGACCGAAGATGCGCATGGGGGAACTGAGACTGAAGTCTGCATCAACAAAGCGATGCAGAATAGGGGCATCGGTCACAGTCAGGTCGTAGGTGAAATGGGCAGTAGGAGAAGTCCCTTCTGCCGATTGGGGCTTGAAGATGATGGGCAGATGACGAGACATCTGACGGATGAAGCTCTGGGCAATGTCGGGTAGGGCGGTCTCCCCTTGGATGTTGCCTGAGAGGATGTCACTCTTGATGGTGTAGAGACTTTCCCCATTCTCCTGCTTCTCGGCATTGAGCATGATGCTGTTGAGATGGTATGTTTCATCGGGAGTCGTAAGGTTGATATCGTCCATCAAAGCAGTACCATAGAGATGCTTGAAGTCGGTTCCCTGAAGATGAATGTCTGTATTGAGCGAAAGACTTTCTCCGATGTGTTCTTTAGTGAGATTCAGATTGTTAGGATTGATGTGCTCCAGCAAAACATTCATGTCGATTCCCTTGAGAGGATGGTCGGTATAGGCGAAATCCACATCGGCTTTCACGTTCTCGTCGTCGATGCTGGCTGTACCCGAAACTTGACTTGAAGTGGTCCGTGCATCGAGGTTGATATTTTGGTAGTTGTAGCCGTTATAATAGATGTTGTGGATGGTGCCATTCACCTTGCCCACGGGAAGGGGGTTCGTGTGCTCCAAATTCAGGGCAACATCAAGGTCGAAGGAGGTTGTGCCAAATTGCTCGTCGTGCAGCTTGCCAATATTGATGCTGTCTCCAGTGATGGTGCCTGTCAGGAAATGCTCCTGATCGTATGTCAGATCGTAGGTGGCACGTCCCACACCAGTGGACACGTTGCCTTGGGAGATTAGTTCTCCGTTGGCAAGATAATGGATGGTTCCGTTATATTCGATGTCTTGGATGGCATCGAGAAGGGCTTCTTGCTGGTGGGCAGGGGCCAAAGCATCCACCCATGTCAGCAACTCGTCGTGATGGATGCGCAGGGTGCTGATGGTTGCCTGAACGTCACGTTGCTGTTTGTCGAGAGGGTGGGAGAGAACGCCTGTGGCACGCAGTAGCAGACCTTCCTCTTCGGTACTGATGTTGCATTCCTTTACCTGTATCTCTTGTTTATCGCCTGCTGCCGTCACGCTGAAGTTCAATGTCTGGTTTAAAGAGGAAAGTTTTTCGTGGAAAGGACTCAAATCGCGGGGGGTGATATGTCCGCTGATGGCGGTTGTACGGAACGAGAATTTCTTCTCGCTTTCCCATTGCCCATAGGTTAGGTACAACGAGTCGACAGCGATTTGGGAGTGGGGCATGGAGGCATCCACATCCAACAGGGTAACGTGTTGTTTGTTGCCGATAAGTTTCAGTCTTGTATCGCGAAGGGTCAACCCCGAATTGAGTTCACGAGCTTGCAGACGACGTACGTCCATGTTGAGGGAATCGTCGGTCAAGCAACGCAACACGACATTCATACCCAAATCGTGCAGCTTCAAGTGCTGGGGATTGAATGTCCCTTGCTGAAAGGGAACGGACTTGACATCGTAGGTCACATCGGTGTGACGCATGATGAGCGAGCCGATGTGTACGTCCAAGGGAGTGGGCTCTTCTTTCTCTTCCTGGGCGAAAGCGTCTATGATAAATTGGTAGTTGGGAGGACTATCGGGTGTGTCCTTGTAGAGTGTGGCTTTGGTGCCGAAAAGTTGTGCCGTTCCGATGTCCACTCTGCCAGACATCAGGGCAATCGGGTTGATACTTGCCGACACTCTGGCGATGCTTGCCATTTTCTTTCCGTTCGGTTCATAAAGGGTTAGGTCATTCACGACGACACGATTGAGGAAGCCGAGATTGACGCTTCCGATTTCCACCTTCGAACCTAATTGTTTCGAAAGCATATCAGCTGTCCAGTTTGCCAATGCGTCTTGCATGAACGGCAAACTGAACAGTAGGACAATGCCTGCATAGATGGCAATGAGGGTGCCTACAACATTGACTAATATTTTTTCAAGCCTTTTCAATCTTCAGCAGGATGGGATCAGCTGTTTAGCCCTGAGCCAACTTGCGTTTGAAATCCACCATCTTGATGGCTGTCACGGCACACTCATCTCCTTTGTTGCCCAGTTTGCCACCAGCACGATCTTCTGCCTGCTGCATATCGAGCGTGGTGATGAGACCATAGATGACAGGCACATCTTGTGCTGCATTCAGCTGCGCCAAACCAGCGGTCACTCCCTGACAGATGTAGCGATCATGGGGCGTCTCGCCACGGATGACACATCCGATGGCAATCACGGCATCCACGCCCGTCTTCACCATTTGGGCGGCACCATACACCAGTTCGAAACTTCCAGGCACGGTCAATACGTTGATGTCCTCAGGAAAAACGCCGTTCCTCATCAGCGTCTGCTTGGCCCCTTCCAACATGGCACCTGTGATGTTTTCGTTCCATTCTGCCACCACGATGCCAATCTTCATTCCTGTGGCATTCGGCACGGATTTGATGTCGTAGTCGGAAAGATTGTGATTTATCGTTGCCATAATCGTCAATGTATTTTGATGAATAAAAAGAAATTATCGAAGTTAATGAAGTTAACGACGAATATTTGTCATCAGCACGACATTGTCTCTAACTTCTTTAACTTCGATAACTTCTTCAACTTCAGAAATCCAAGATGTCTTTATTTGGTAGCTCTTTCGATATACATGTCAATCTCTTGTGAGATAGGACTGCGGAAGTATTGCTTCTTGATTTTGTTGTAGAGTTCCAACGCCTTGTCGTTCTGTCCCAGTGATTCATACACCTCGCCAGCTTGCAGAAGGAACACAGGGCTTACAGCATCGTTGTCTGCTTCCTCAGCTGCCTTGATAAGGGTCTTGATACCCTTCTCATTATCACCTTTCTTCACATAGAGGTTGCCCAATGCTGCAATCGCTGCAGGAGAAACCATGTCATCATCCTGAGCAGAGAAGTCTTCCAACATCTTGATGGCCTCGTCCACCTTGTCTGTCTTTGCATAAGCAAGACCTGCATAGAGCTTTGCCACATTTGCGGTCTCTGTGCCACCGAACTCGTCAATGATCTTCAAGAAACCCTTCACATTGCCTTCACCCTTGAGTGACTGCTCATACTGCTGCTGAGCAAAAGCTGTCTGTGCACCAGCGATAGCCTTCTGTGCCTCCAGTTCCTTGCCTGCCATGTAGTGCTTGTATGCGTAGATACCAGCCACAATCACGATGACAGCTCCGAGCACAATAGCGATCTTCTTCCAGTTTTTCTCGATGAATGCCTCGCCCTTGCTCAGTTGCACGTCAAGTGCGATGGGTTCATCCGTTGCTTGTTGTTTTTTGTTTTTTGCCATAATATTTTTTGTTTTTAATTTTGAATCGCACAAAAATCATGCAAAATTACGACAAATTATCCAACCCACCAAACTTTTCCACCGAAAAAGTTGTAAAGTGACTTGGATATGCCCGAAAAGAAAAATGTTCATACCTATTTTTGAGTATCATGACAATGACACCCGTCACAGCATTGGGAACAGGAACTACACGAACAGCCGCTGTCTTTGCCTTTCACTTGTCGATAGATGTAACGGACAATAATGGCTGCCACACCTACTAAAATGAGATATACGATTATGTCTTGAAATCCAATCATGATGGCTTGTTTAGAACAAACTGCCAATTTGATAAACCAATGTGGAGACCACCCAAGCCAACAGGGTGGTGTAGAGTGCCGTGAAAGCTGCCCATTTCCACTTGCCCGATTCGTGCTTGATGCCGATGCAAGTAGGGATGCAGGGGAAATAGAGCAACACGAAGAGCATGAAGCAGAGTGCTGCAAGTGGCGTCATCCCACTGGTGGCAACATCACCATGATAGAGTACAGCCATCGTGCTTGCCACAATCTCTTTGGCTCCAACACCAGCAATGAGTGCCACACCTTCTTTCCATTGCAATCCGCATGAACGGATGACTGGCTCGACGAATTTACCAATCTGACCGATGTAACTCGTCTCCATCTGCATTTCCTCACTCATCTCTTCGTGATGAGGGAAATAGCTGAGTGCCCAAACGGCGATGCTTGCCACCAGAATTGTCGTACCCATTTTCTTCAGATACTGCTTGCCTTTCTCCCAGGTGTGACGTCCCACGCTCTTCATGGAAGGCATACGATAGGGAGGCAGCTCCATCACAAACGGGCTGCTTTCTCCTTTGATGACGAAACGGCTGAACACCTTTGCCATGAAGACGCTGAGCACGATGCCAATCAAATACATGCAGAAGAGGATGAGTGCGGCATTCTTGGGAAAGAAAGCACCAATAATGATGATATAGACAGGCAGACGAGCCGAACACGACATGAGGGGGATGATGAGCATGGTGATGAGGCGCGATTTGCGGTCTTCGATGGTACGGGTTGCCATGATGGCAGGAATGTTGCAACCAAAGCCCATAATCATGGGAATGAACGACTTTCCGTGCAGTCCCATTCGGTGCATAATTTTATCCATGATGAAAGCCGCACGAGCCATATAGCCACTGTCCTCCATCCATGAGATAAACGCATAAAGAATCATGATGTTGGGTAAGAACACGATGACGCCGCCCACACCGCTGATGATACCATCGACAATCAGGTCTTTTAAGGCGCCATCGGGCATCCATTCACTCACGATTTCACCAAGCCACCCGACGGCAGCATCAATCCAATCCATCGGATATTGCCCGATGTTGAAGGTGCAAAAAAACATCAGGTACATGAGCAACAGGAAGATAGGATAACCCCAAATCTGATGAGTGACGACGGCATCGATGCGTTTGGTCATCAATCGTTTGTAACGTTGCACTTTCTTGAAGGTCTCCTTCATGGCACCCTGTACAAAGCCATACTTGGCATCTGTGATGGCTGACTCGCTGTCTTCCTCTATCTCGTTCTGAATCTCTTTTTGGCACAAGTCCCTTTCAGCCAAAATGTCGTTGGCATTCTCCAACTTCCTGACAATCCCCTCCACTTGTCGGTCATTTTCCAAAAGCTTGATGGAAAGGAAACGAGCTGAATAGTTGTGGTGAGGTTCTGGATTCATGCGGATGAATGCCTCGATGCGGTCAATCTTTTCTTCGAGCAACACTCCGTGATTGACGTGTATATGTCTGGCAGTCTTCTGTCTGCCTTCCGTGATTTCAATAATCTGATGAAACAGTTCACGAACTCCCTCGCCTGTCTTTCCGACGGTGGGCACGATAGGAGTACCCAACAATGTGCCCAGTTGCAGCATGTCAAGCTGGTTGCCGCTGTCACGAAGTTCGTCGAACATATTGAGTGCAATAATCATCGGCACATCCATGTCGATTAGCTGCGTGGTCAGATAGAGATTACGTTCCAAGTTGCTGGCATCAATCACGTTGATGATGATGTCGGGATGCTGTTCGATGATGTGTTTTCGTACATAGAGTTCCTCGGGGGTGTAGGCAGAAAGGGAATAGGTGCCAGGTAAATCGACAAGGTTGAAATGATAACCCTCAAAATCGAAATGTCCGACTTTGGCATCCACGGTAACGCCTGAATAGTTGCCCACACGCTCATGTGCTCTACTGGCGATGTTGAAGAGGGATGTCTTTCCGCAATTCGGATTACCCACAAACACGACGTTCAACTCATGCTCTTTTACCTTTGCCAGACGATGCATCACATCTTCACATTCATCGGCAAGAATGCCTTTCTGCTTGGGGTGGAGCGACTCCCATTCCTTTGCCTCTTCTTCGCTGACCACTTCAACCAATTCTGCTTCGGCACGGCGAAGGCTCACTTCGTAATCCATCACCTTGTATTTGACAGGGTCGTGCAAGGGGGCATTGAGCAACACCTCCACGCTCTTGCCTTTGATGAAGCCCATCTCCACGATGCGTTTGCGAAAACCACCATGACCCTTCACGCGGACAATCACGCCTTTCTCACCTGTCTTTAATGCTGAAAGTTTCATTCTGCTTCTTGATTGAGGTAACTCAACAATGGATAATCCAATGAATTGATGCTAAATCGGGTGCAAAGTTACGGTGTTTTCCGACAAGAAACAATACTCATTTCTTGGTAATTCTCGCTTTTTCTTGTGAAAAGTAAGAATTTGTGCCCTTTCCATTCAGTTTTTTTTCTTACCTTTGTACGACATTTGAAGAAGAAATGGCAGAACAGTATAAATTGACAGACAAATTGAGCTATGTGATTGCCAACGACTACCGATTGCTTCAAATCATGAGCCGTTTTGGCATCTCATTGGGATTTGGTGAGAAGACCATCACCGATGTATGTAACCATTGTGGCGTCGACGCGGACACCTTTCTCACTATCATCAACTATGTGAAGAATGGGGCAGAGAACCGTCCCCAACGGGTGGAGCATGTCAGCGTGGCATCCGTACTCGACTACCTGAAGAGGACGCATGCTTATTTTCTGAATTACCTCTTCCCCAACATCCGTTTCCACCTTTTGAACGCCATCGACTGCTCAGTGCAGAACGAAATTGCTTTTCTGGTGTTGAAGTTCTTTGATGAGTATGTGGAAGAGGTACGCAAGCACATGGAGTATGAGGAATCAACAGTCTATACGTATGTGCAGAAGTTGACGGAAGGGGAATTGGTCTCCATCGAGAACAGTCAGTTACTGTCTCGTCACCACGAAGATATAGAGAGCAAGCTGAAAGAGCTGAAAAAACTCTTCATGCAGTATTATCCACAGACAGAAATCAACGAGAAGCTGAATGCTGTCATCATCTCCATCTATCAGGCTGAGGAGGATTTGAGTATTCACTGTCTGGTGGAGGACAATATTTTTGTGCCAGCTGTACGTCGTTTGGAACATCAGGCAAAGACCCGTCAGTTTAGAAAGGATGACGAGCCAGATGCGTCGCTCATATCGAACGATGAACAGCTCTCTGACCGCGAAAAGGAGATTGTTGTATGTGTGGCAAAGGGTTTGTCGAACAAAGAAATTGCCGATATACTTTGTCTCTCCGTCAATACCGTCACCACGCATCGCCGCAACATCGCAAGGAAGTTGCAAATTCACTCGGCTGCGGGCCTCACGATATATGCCATCGTGAATAAGTTGGTGACGTTAAGTGAAGTGAATATATAAGTCCACCGTGATAGAGGATTAGAAGAAGAATTATTGATATCATAATCAATGTTGATATGTTAGACAAGAATAGTAAAATATTTGTGGCTGGTCATCGTGGTTTGGTAGGTTCAGCCATCTGGAACAACCTCAAAGCACGCGGCTACAACAATTTGGTGGGTAAATCTCACTCGGAATTGGATTTGCTCGATCCTGTTGCTGTCAAGCAGTTTTTCGATGATGAAAAACCTGATGCGGTCGTGTTGGCAGCAGCTCATGTGGGAGGTATCATGGCAAATCTGCAATATCGAGCAGACTTCATCTATCAGAACCTTCAGATTCAGCAGAACGTCATCGGTGAGGCTTGGAAGCATGGCGTGAAGAAATTGCTTTTCCTTGGTTCCACTTGCATCTATCCAGGTGATGCACCACAGCCGATGCCAGAAGATTGCTTGCTCACGTCGACTCTGGAATATACCAACGAACCATATGCTATTGCCAAAATTGCAGGATTGAAGATGTGCGAATCGTTCAACCTTCAGTATGGCACTAACTACATTGCTGTGATGCCAACCAATCTATATGGTCCTAACGACAATTTCCACTTGGAGAATTCTCATGTGCTTCCAGCCATGATTCGTAAAATCCATCTGGCAAAGTGTCTGAACGAGGGTGACTGGAAGGCTGTCCGTAAAGACCTGGGTCTTCGTCCCGTATCAATGAAAGTCCCTAAGATGGTGGATGGTCAGGGTGCACAAGAAGAGGCTGCATCACGAGCTACTCAAACAGTCTTAGCAACTGCAATGAGTGATGAGTACACCATTCTTCAAGTGCTTCGTCATTATGGCATTACGCCAGAAGCTGTCACTTTGTGGGGTACGGGAGCACCTTTGCGTGAATTCCTGTGGAGTGAGGAAATGGCAGATGCGTCAGTCTATTGCCTCCTCAATGTGAATTTCAAAGATGTGGTGGAAAAGAGCGATTTCGTCATCAATCGAGATGGTATCAAAGAAATCCGCAATTGCCACATTAATGTCGGCACAGGAAAGGAATTGTCCATCAAGGAAGTGGCAGAACGCATCATTCAGGAGATTGGCTTCAAGGGTGAACTTCGTTGGGATTCAACCAAACCTGATGGCACTTTAAGGAAACTCACGGATGTGGAGAAGCTTCATCGTCTGGGTTGGCATCATACTATCGAAATTGACGAAGGCATTCATCGCCTCTATCAGTGGTATCTTCAAGGTATCTGCATCAACCACCAACAAGCATAAGTTCATATTTGTAGATCATAAATAGGGGACGACCATTTGGCCGTCCCTTATTCTTATCATTGTCATTGTTCGTTCTGTTGTTAGTGTATTAACAGAGTTTACGTGCTCCGTCTCCAATAACAACATTGATGACGATAGGTTTCTTTCCGTATTTCTCTTGGAATTTGGAAACAGCAGTCGTCACGAAATGATCGTAGAGTTCCTCGGCAACGAGATTGATGGTGCAACCACCGAAGCCACCGCCCATGATACGTGAACCTGTGACAGAACAATCTTTGGCGATTTCGTTGAGGAAGTCAAGCTCTTCGCAAGACACTTCGTATTCCTTGGAAAGTCCGTAGTGGGTCTCATACATTTTCTGTCCTACTTCTTCGTAGTCACCCTTTTCGAGGGCATCACAAACAGCCAGCACACGGTCTTTCTCACCGAGTACGAAAGTGGCACGCTTGAGGTCTTCTGCTGACACCTTGCCTTCGATTTCCTTCAATTCTTCCCATGTGGCCTCGCGAAGGGTGGTGATTTCCTTTTCTGGGTGAAGCTCTTTGATGGCCTTCACGCAATTCTCACAAGACTGACGACGGTCGTTATAAGGCGAACCGACGAGTTCGTGCTTTACGCAAGAGTTGATCAGTACGAGCTTGTATCCCTTAGGATTCCATGGGAAATATTGATACTCACCAGAGCGACAGTCGAGACGCATGAGGTTGCCCTTTTTGCCGAATACGGAAGCGAACTGGTCCATGATGCCACAGTTAACGCCAATGTATTTATGCTCAGTTGCCTGACCCACCTTGGCGAGTGTCATCTTGTCGATCTTGTTGTCGCCAAAAAGATCGTTGAGGGCAAAAGCGTAGCAACTTTCGAGGGCTGCCGAAGAGGACATGCCTGCACCGTTGGGAACATCACCTGCAAAAGCGGTGTCGAAACCCTGAACAGGTACTCCGAGTGCCATCATTTCACGAGCTACTCCAAAGAGGTAGCGGAAGTGGCTGGCACGTGGTCCTTTCTCGTCATCAATAGAGAACTCTGCATAGTCCTTCAAATCGATGGAGTAAGCGCGAATAGTACGTGTGCCGTTGGGACGAAGTTCTGCAATCATGCCTTGTTCCACTGCTCCTGGGAACACGAAACCGCCGTTATAGTCGGTGTGCTCGCCAATAAGGTTGATACGGCCAGGGGATGCATAAACCGAACCTGGTTCTCCACCGAGGTGCTTGATGAAGCGTGTGCGTACGTCGTCTATTCTTAATTTCATAGGGCAGTCGTTTTATTGAACTCCAAACTTGTAGATAGTTTTCTGAGTGTACTTCTCTCCTGGTTTGAGTATGGTGGATGGGAAGTATGGGCGGTTAGGTGAATCTGGGAAGTGTTGGCATTCGAAGCAGATGGCAGAGCGGCGTGGTGCCGTGCATCCCAACTGGATAGGGTTGCCAGATCCCCAGTTATCGGTATAAACCTGCATACCAGGTTCTGTGGTGTAGGTCTCAAGTGTACGTCCTGATTTTGGATCGGTGAGACGTACTGCGAATGAGAGTTCGCCCACTTCCTTCTTGTTGAGCACGAAGCAATGGTCGTAACCGTTTCCGTTCTTAATTTGCTCGTCGTCAGCATCAATGTCCTTGCCCACAGCCTTGGGTGTACGGAAGTCGAATGGTGTGCCTGCCACTTTCAAAATCTCTCCTGTAGGGATGCAGGTGTCATCGATAGGAATGAAGAAGTCACCATTCAGTTCCATGATTTGATCTTCGATGCCAGGTGTTGGATTAGCGATGCCCTGCAGAGAGAAGTAAGCATGATGGGTTAGGTTGATGATGGTCTTTTTGTTGGTGCTGGCGAGATATTCGATAACAAGTTCGTTCTCGTCTGTCCATGTGAATTCTACAGAAATCTTCACTTCACCCGTAAAACCTTCGTGGCCATATGGAAGGATGCAGTTGAGTGTCAGGGTCTGGTCACCAGTTTGGAAGGCTTCAAACACTTGTGCGTGAAGTCCTGTAGGACCACCATGCAGAGCGTTAGGACCATTGTTGACAGCAAGCTGGTACTCTTTTCCGTTCAAGGTGAACTTGCCCTTTGCGATGCGGTTGCCAAATCGACCAATTAATGTGGAGAGGTAAGCCTCTGGAGAATTGATGACGTCATCGATGTTATCATGTCCCTGAATGACGTTGGCAACCTTGCCGTCTTTGTCGGGTACCATGATGGCAACAATGGCGCCACCGTAGTTGGTGATAGATACTTCGTAACCATCCTTGTTCACAAGGGTGTACAGGTCTGTTTTCTTGCCTTTCACTACCTTCTGGAAGTTCTCGGCTTTAAGACCACTCAATTTTGGCTGAATAGTGCTCATAGAATTTATATTTTTAAGTGATGATTAATAGATTGGTTTTAGATTTCTCTTTGCAAATTAAATGAAAATATTTTTACTAAACGAACTTTCTGCCAATTATTTTTCAGTTTTTAGTTTTTTTGACAGAAAAAAGGGGCTTTCACCCCTCTCTTTGTCGCTATTTCTTCCCCGAAAGGAGGTCAGCCACCACAAAACTGCTTCCACCCACATAGATAAAATCCTCTGCTTGGGCATCAGCAAGGGCTGCTTTATAGGCTTGGGCAACGGTTGGATAACTATTGCCTTCCAGTCCATATGCCTTTGCTTTTTGTTTGATGTCTTCATGGGGTAGGGCACGTTTCACGCTGGCTTGACAGAAATAATAGGTGGCATGCTTGGGCATCATGGAGAGCACACCACTGATGTCTTTGTCGTTCACCATTCCAAATACTATACGCATGGGCGCGTGTACCTTATTTAATTGTTTGGTAATCCATCGGAAGCCTCCTACATTGTGTCCTGTGTCGCAAACGACCTTAGGGGCAGCGTTCAATGTTTGCCATCTTCCCATCAATCCCGTCATTTCACACACGTGGGAAAACCCTTCTCGGATGTTTTCGTCGCTGATGCGGAATCTCCTTTCTTTCAGTCGACTGATGGCGCATAGGATTGTGGACGCATTCTTCTGCTGACAGTAGCCTCCAAGCTCTCCAATCACTTTTCCGTATTTAGCTGTTTGATAGGTGATTCCTCCTTTGGCGTTGAATCTGTGTTTGAGAATCTCTTTTTCTTTCTCGGCAAAGTAAATGGGCGCATTCACTTCCGTTGCTTTTGCTTCGAATACGGGTCGGGTTTCTTTCACCGTTTCACCAATCACAACGGGTGTGTTTCTCTTGATGATGCCCGCCTTTTCTCCAGCAATTTTTGCCAATGTGTTGCCCAGGAAAGCCACATGGTCGAAACTGATGTTGGTGATGACACAGACTTCAGGCGAGATGATGTTGGTGCAATCCAGTCTTCCTCCCAATCCTACCTCGATAACCGCCACATCTACATCCTGTTCGGCAAAGTACTTGAATGCCATTGCTGTGGTCAGTTCGAAGAATGAGGGATGTAAAGGCTCGAAGAAAGAGCGATGCTGCTCTACAAAATCGATGACATATTCTTCGCTCACCATTTGTCCATTCACTCGGATTCTCTCACGGAAATCGACCAAGTGGGGCGAGGTGAAGAGTCCCACTTTCAGTCCGGATGCTTGTAAGATAGATGCCAAAGTGTGTGAACAAGAGCCTTTTCCGTTGGTACCTGCTACATGGATGGTTTTATAGCGTTGGTGTGGATGTCCGAAATGCTCATCCAGCTGATAGGTGTTGTAGAGTCCTTCTTTATAGGCGTCACCCCCAACATTTTGGAATAAAGGGGCGGATGTGAACAGATAGTTGATCGTCTCCTGATAAGTCATAGAAGTATGTTTTGTTATTTTTTGTTACAAAGTTATGAATAAAATGCTGAAAAAAAGAAGAAAACGAAATATTTGTTTTACCTTTGCACATATTATAAGACTCATGGGGACTCAATTCCGCATATTATTCTTCATCATGACACAGGCGGTGCTCTTTTGCTTGGTGTCGTGCGGAGAAGGAATGGATGCACAGCAGCGTGAGATTGACTCGCTCAATGTGCTGGCTTCTCAAGCGAAGTATCGCTCGCTTGAGGAAGCTACTCGTTATGTGGATGAAGTATTGGGAAAGTATGCTGATTCTCCGTATCGTGACGGACTTCATGAGGCAATGCTAAATAGGGGAGATATCTATGGCATGCAGATGGAGTATGATTCTGCCCAGGTGTGCTACAGGCAGGTGCTGGAAACGTCGAACAACGACTTGCTGTGTGGAGTGGCAGATGTGGACATGATGTCTGTTTGTCTGATGCTTTCGATGAGTAAGGAGTTTTACGACTATCGGAGTGATGCGCAAGAGCGTCTGGCGAATGTGGAGGAAGAAAAAGAGGATATGACAGAACACCAGCAAGCATTGTGGAGTGCCGTACAGACTGATTACCACATGGTGTCCATGAATTACTTCATCAAGATGCGTCAGGATGATGGAGTGCTGGAGGAATCTGAATGGTTGGAGCAGCATCAGGATTTGTTTGCGACGGATTCTGTCAGACAATCAATCTATCTGTTTTTGACCTCTATCTACAATGTGGCGGACAAGAAGATGGTGGATGCTGGGGATGAAATGCAGCGCAACTTGATTCGTCTGCTGTCGATGAGTCGTCAGAATGGGAATGTGTATTATGAGATATTGGCGCTGAATGGTTTAGCAAAGTCCATTATGTCGGGCGGAGAACTGAAACCTTCACGTTGGATCTTCATTGAGGAACTGATTGGGGAGTTTGGTTTTGCGCCTCTGGAACTGAAACTGGCAAACAGAGCTTTGCGACTGGCAAAGTTATATGGGAATGATTTTGTTCAGACAACCGTTTTGGTCACACTTTCCGATTATTATTTGAAGGCTGGTGAGGATAGCTTGGCGTTTGTGCAGATGGAGGATGCGCTGGAACTCATCAATCAGCATCATCAAAAGATGGCGAGAACTGCAAAGCGGGCTCAAGAAGCTGATTATGATGTGTTGTATGCTTATACCAACACGAACGACACCATTTCGACAGAGATGCGTTGGATTGTGAATCCGCAGGTGGTGGCTGTACCTGAATGGATGGCGATGGTGCGAGAACAGTTGAGTGTTGTGTATGGTGCAAGAGGCTTGAAAGCAGAATCCGACTATAACCACAATGTCTATTTCGATATTTTGGATGCAACACGACAGGACTTGCGTGTGTTGCAAGAGGAAGATAATCTAAAGCAAGAGGAGCATACGCTTAACCTCTTGCTGTGGGTATTTGGTATTGCGATTGTGGTGCTGGTATGGCTATTGTATCTTTATAACAAACGGAGTCGTGAGGAGTATCGGAAGAAGGTGAGGATGCTGAGTAAGGTGATAGAAGTGTGCAAACACTTGTCTTCTGCTTTGTCGGATGATATTGAGGACGAGGGGGACCTGACGGAAGCGCTCCACAAAATATCCGATGCTGATGTGGAACGTCTTTTCCCACAGGTGAAAGGAAAGGATTGGACGAAGGTGGATTACCAGACAATGAAGGGATTGGATAAAGAACTGTTCCATGTGTTGCTGGTTTTCTACGAATGGATGCGCCAAAAAGGATTGCAATACATCCATTTCTCGGAGGAGGAACAAAGACTGGAGAGTGAGACCTATGTGTTTGAGAAACGTCTGGAAGAAAACAAGCGTCAGTATATTGAGAAGTTGACTTCCATGTCTATCGTGAATGGTATCACACCATTCCTCGACCGTGCCTTGCATGAGATCAACAAACTGAAGACGGATAAGAACGCCACTCCAGAAAACATCCGTGAACGTTTCCAGTATTTGAGTGAACTGATTGACAAAATCAATGAGTACAACGATGTGTTAGGTCATTGGGTGAAGATACGACAAGGTATGGTGACGTTGAACATCGAGAATTTCGCCTTGAAACCATTGTTTGAGATGTTGCGTCATGGTTCGAAGAGCTTCGACATCAAGGGTGTGTCTTTAGCTGTTGAAGACACGGAAGCAGTGGTGAAGGCAGACAAGTCTTTGACGCTCTTCATGATGAACACTTTATTGGACAATGCCCGAAAATATACGCCTGCTGGTGGTAAGGTGAATCTGTATGCCACGGAAACCGAAACCTATGTGGAAGTGTCGGTGGCAGATACAGGACATGGTATGTCGGCAGAAGACGTGGATACCTTGAACAACTCGAAGGTGTATGATTCGAGCAAGATAGGAACAGATGGTGCCAATGCATCTGACATCAAACAGAACAAGGGATTCGGCTTCGGATTGATGAACTGCAAGGGCATTATCGGTAAGTACAAGAAGACCAATGCTGTGTTCAATGTGTGTGAGTTTGGTGTGGAGAGTGAAGTGGGGAAAGGAAGCCGATTCTTCTTCCGCCTGCCGAAAGGCGTGATGAAACTGATGGTTTGTCTGGGCTTGCTCATGCAATGTTTGGTGCTGAAGGCAGAAGTTCATCTTCCTTCAGCAGAAGTGTATGCAGACAGCATCTTCAATGCCAACGTGAATGGTGATTATGAACAAGCCATTATATATGCCGACTCAGCCATCCAATGTTTTAATCGCTATTATCTCGAACAGGTGCCAAAGGGTAAGTGTCTGATGACTTTGGAAGGTGCAGAAATGGCCGAAATCGAGTGGTGGAAGTCGGGAATGGATACAGATTACGAACTGATTATTGGAATCAGAAACGAGGTGGCAATTGCTGCACTTTCGTTGAACAGAAACAGCCTCTATCATTATAACAGCGAGGTGTTCACTCGGCTCTATAAGTTGACCAGTACAGACCCGACATTAGAGGGGTATTGCAATAACATTAAGATGACGAACCGCAACAAGAAGACCACTGCCATTCTGCTAGGTGTGCTGTTGTTCGTTGTGCTTGCCACTTATTTCTTCCTGCACTATCGTAATACGCAGTTGTTTATCTTCAATCTGAGACAGTTCATCCAGTTGAACAACAATGTCTTCACAGCCACAGAACAGACTTTGCCAGATGTGCTGCATCAGAACCTATCCGACATCAAGACTGCAGATACGGTGGGTATGATGGTTCCGCCAAAAGATTCTTCTGACCAGTTCTGGTCTCATTTCACGGGTGTTGTGGCTGAACGCAATGTTTATGAGAGCATGATGCAGTCTGCATACCGTCAGCAGAAGGAAGTGGTGAGCAGCAATGGGCGTTTCCGTGCTTATCCTATGTTTGTGCCTGGCTCAGAAGATAAGGTGCTGGGAGTGTTGGGTGTGCATTTCATTGATGGAAAACTTCAAGATGAAGAGTCACTCATCATCAATCTCGTGGCACAGTTTATGAGCATTCATTCATATTTCTCCTACCACAAGGTGGATGAAATGTCGGAATTGCTGGAATTGAAGCAGGATGAACGAATGCGCATAGACAACGAACAGCAGAAAGTGTATGTGAGGAATCAGATTATGGATAACTGTCTCTCGACGCTGAAGCATGAGACCATGTATTATCCGAATCGTATCAAGCAAATCGTGGATGTTGCGTTGGCTGACCCTCATGCTCCTGTCAATGAGGAAATCATCAACGATATTGATGAATTGCTTTCTTACTACAAGGAAGTGTTTGCCATCCTGAGCACTTGTGCAGGCAAGCAGGTGGAGAAAGTGCTCTTCAAGCGCGTTCAGCTTTCAGCTCAAGATATTGGTGAAATGGCAAAACGTTCTTTCAAGAAACAGCAGAAGAAGGTGCAAGGCAAGACTTCCATCAAGGTGGCGGATGAGAAGGGACTGATGATTCAGGGTGATAAGATTTTCATTCAAACCCTCCTCGACAACATCATCTCTCTCTATTTTGAGCATCAATCAGGGGGAGATTTGTTGCTGAATTTTGATGTTTCAGATGGTTTTGCTAAATTTGCATTCACGGACACAGCATTCCGTTATGATGAAGAGGACATTCCACAACTCTTTTATATAGATAATGTGAAATACGACGCAAAGAGTGACACCCTGTCTGGGGCACAATATATGATTTGCCGTCAGATTGTCAGAGAGCATGATGCTTATTCTGCACGTCGTGGGTGTCGCATTTATGTGGAGAACAACGATGATGGTCAGGGCTCAAGTTTCATCTTCACCCTTCCCGTCTCCTAATCAAACAAGAACTAATCAAATCATCAAACTCATAAAACCAAACAAAATGGATCCTTTCAAAGTAATAATAGTCGAAGATGTCGCCCTCGAAATGAAGGGCACAGTAGAGATTTTCCGTTCGGAGATTCCTGAGGCGGAGATTGTCGGCACCGCCATGAATGAGACGGAGTTGTGGCGACTCATGCGTGATAGCCAGCCAGATATGGTGCTCCTCGATCTGGGTTTGGGCGGCTCAACGACTGCAGGTGTTGATGTGTGCAAGCAGTTGCGTCGTCGTTATCCAGATGTGCATGTGCTCATCTTCACAGGAGAAATCATGAATGAGAAATTGTGGGTGGACGCACTCGATGCAGGTACTGATGGTATCATCTTGAAGAGTGGGGAACTGCTCACAAAGGGTGATGTACAGAGTGTGCTCAACGGTAAGCGTATGGTGTTCAATCAACCCATCCTTGAGAAGATTCTGCAACGTTTTCGCCAATCCGTCATCAATGAATCCATGCGTCAAGAGGCTTTCCTCGACTACGATATTGATGAATATGATGAACGTTTCCTTCGCCACTTGGCACTGGGATACACAAAAGATATGATTGCGGGATTGAAGGGAATGCCTTTTGGCGTGAAGTCTATCGAAAAGAGACAGAATGACCTCACCAATCGTCTTTTTGGTGAAGACCATGAACCTGTCAATGCGACGCGCCTTGCCACCAAAGCCATCGAATTGCGCATTTTGGATATTGATAATCTCGAACCCGATGACGAATGACCTATAAAGACTACATCCAACGAATCTTGAAGTACCTCTTCTGGGGGGTGCTGATTGGTCTTGTGCTCCTGCTTTTCGTGTCGTGGGTGCTGAGCATCTATGTCGATGGGGTGCAGGGATTGCTGACCTATCGTGGCATTCGTTGGATGTGTGTCAACATCGTGCCCAATTTCTCTGAGGTGCATATTGCCAAGATGCTGTTGGGTTTGATGGCGATGAGTGTCCTGCGTGAGTCTGGTATCTTGCGGGCATTCCGTTCCCACCTCTCGCTGAAACAGCGACGGGCTTTGCAAATTACAGGCGTCTCAGTACTTGTGGTGCTGAGCCTCTTTTCGCTGCTCCTCATCCTGCCCGATGCTGTGTTGCTTAGTGCCTTCGGTTCCATTCAACACTCAGCATTCTCCAAAGGACTCTATGGTTTGATAGCTTGTTTGACGATTTTTATAGGGATGGTCTATGGTTACACATCGGGAAGGTTTTCCACCATGCATGATTTTGTTCATGCCCACGTGTCCATCTTCTCGGCAATGCCCAACTATTTTGTGATGCTGTTTTTTGCAAGTCAGTTCCTTGGGTGTCTTAACTTCACGGGCATTCTACCTCTGCTCGGCGACGATGGTACCGTGTTCCATATCTTGAAAGGCTTGCTGTATAATGGCTCACTCTTGCTCTATATATTATTAGCGCTTTGACCCTTCCTTGCAGAAAGCCTTGATGCCACATTCCTCACATTTTGGCTTTTGGCTCTTGCATACATAGCGTCCGTGCAAGATGAGCCAATGGTGTGCACGAGGAATAAGCTCATCGGGAATGTTCTTCACCAATTCCATTTCAACAGCGTAGGGCGTCGTGCACTTGTCCGACACCAATCCGATGCGGTGGCTCACACGGAACACATGCGTGTCAACCGCCATCCTTGCTTCTCCCCACGCCACACTCAGCATCACGTTCGCCGTTTTCCTACCCACACCAGGCAAAGCCACCAAAGCGTCAAAGTCGGCAGGCACTTCACCCTTGTGCTTCTCTATCAGCAATTGTGCCATCTGTACCAGATGCTCTGCCTTGCTGTTCGGATAACTCACCGACTTCACATAGTGCAGCACATCCTCCTTGGTTGCGGCTGACATTGCTTGTGGGGTGGGGTATGCTTCAAACAGGGCGGGTGTCACCATGTTGACTCTTTTATCTGTGCATTGTGCCGACAGCATCACAGCACACAGTAACTGAAACGGATTCTGATAGTGCAGTTCCGTGTTTGCTTCAGGCATTGCTTCTTGGAAATAAGCCATGAAGCGCTCGTATCGTTCTTTCTTTGTCATAGTCTGATAAAAACTAATAATGGGCAACAGCCTTATTGACCATTGCCCATCACTTTCTTTTTTTCAAAAGCAGTTAAGCTTCTGCAGCCACTGGCTCGATAGATACTGTGCTGCGGTTTTCGCGACCACGCTTGAACACCACTACACCATCAGTCAATGCGTACAGGGTGTCATCCTTGCCAATACCTACGTTCTTACCAGGGTGATGCTTTGTGCCACGCTGACGAACGATAATGTTGCCAGCCTTAACTGTTTCACCACCAAAGTGCTTCAAACCGAGTCGTTTAGAGTGTGACTCACGGCCGTTCTTAGAACTACCTACACCTTTTTTATGTGCCATGTTGAAAAACTGTCTTAAATGTGATTGATAAATTTGTTTGTTTCTTGATCTGTTGCCTTGCTTATGCTACAACAGACTTAACGAGAACCTGAGTGAACTGGTCACGGTAGCCTCTCAGCTTGCGATAGCCCTTGCGACGACGCTTGTGGAACACGAGCACCTTGTCACCCTTGATGAGTGGAACAAGTACCTCGAGCACAACCTTTGCGCCCTCCACAGTAGGAGTACCAACTTTTACTACACCGTCGTTGTCAGCCAACAACACTTTCTCAATCTCAACAGTTGCGCCAGTTTCCACATTCTGCATGTGGTGAACGTAGAGCTTTTTGCCCTCTTCAACCTTGAACTGCTGACCCTGAATTTCTGCAATTACGTACATTTTGTTTTGAATTGTTTAGGGTTCCATCGGGAGGCGGAGCACCACTCTGTACCCACTTGTTCAAGCCTTTCCGACATAAATCGGCTGCAAAGATACGGCTTTTTCACGACCCCACCAAATTTTTTTCTCAAAATTATTTGTAGCGTCATAAGAATTCACTACTTTTGCACTCGGAAAGGGGATAATGCGGTAGTGGCTCAGTTGGTAGAGCATTGGCTTCCCAAGCCGAGGGTCGCGGGTTCGAGTCCCGTCTACCGCTCGAAGAACAATCGGAGGGCATTTCTTTAGGGGAATGCCCTTACTTAAAACAAGAGACGGTTTATGCTGTTCATGACATTGATTATCGTTGCTGTTGTGTTCATCGGTTTGGCACTGATGAGCGCAGAGCAGATGCATCACATCAATCGTTCCACAGTGGCGATGGTGTGCGGTGTTGTCGCTTGGGTAATTTATCTGCTGAATGGTGGAGATTTTGTCCCATTGATGCATGGTGATGAATACAAAGAGTTTTTGGCTGGTGGTGCATCGACGACTGACAGCTTGAAATACTTTGTGGCAGACCACATTATTCTGAAATATATAGCGGAGGCGTGTTCTGTCATCCTCTTCTTGATTGCCACCAATACGATTGTGGAGGTGCTTCACAATAATGGTGTCTTCGATGCATTGATTGAGTGGCTCAGGATGCGTAACAGCCGAGTGTTCTTGTGGGTGATTTCTCTGTTGACATTCTCCATCTCAGCCAATGTGGATAACTTGACGACGGTGGTGCTGATGATGAGTATCATCACACAGATTGTTCGTAATCACCATCAGCGTGTCATCTATGCCTGCACCATCATGATTGCAGCTTGTCTGGGTGGTTGCTTCACAGCTATTGGCGATATGACTTCCGTGATGTTGTGGGTGCGTGGTGTCATCACACCTTCCGCCTATGCAGCAGGTCTTTTCCTGCCGGCCTTCGTCAGTCTCTGTGTGTTCAATGCGCTAATCGGTATGAAGCTGCAAGGTCGAGTGGAAATCTTCTCTGTGATTTCTCGATACAATGGCGACGATTCCTATTTGTCAGGTTGGCAAAAGGTGGTGCTGTTGGTGTTGGGTATCGCAGGTTTGTGGTTTATCCCTTCCTTCCATTACATCACCAAATTGCCTCCATTCCTGGGTTCTCTCTCCGTGTTGGCTCTGATATGGGCTGTGGAGGGGTTGTTCAATCTGGAGAGGAATGGTAACGTGCTGTTGGTGCAGCGCCATTATTTCCGCAACACAGAGTTTATCGGTATGCGCATGATTCTTTATTTCCTCGGCATTTCTTTGAGCATTGGTGCTTTCACGGAATGTGGCGCATTGGACTTTGTGGGCAACTGGCTCGAAACGCATGTGGACAATGTATATATATATGGTGTGACAGTCGGCTTGCTCTCTTCTGTCGTTGACAATGTTCCGTTGATGATGACGGGTATGAATCTTTTCCAGATGGATACGGCAGCCAACTCCACGTCAGAATTCGTTCAGAACGGCATCTATTGGCAGTTGCTTTCCTATTGTTGTGCCTGTGGTGGTGCTCTGTTGTTCGTGGGTTCTCTCACTGGACAAGCCGTGCTGGAAGTGGAACATATCCGTTTCAAGTGGTACATCCGCCATTACCTTTGGCGTGCCTTGCTGGCGTGGGCAGTAGGTCTGGGTGTGTTCTGGCTCACACATTAATAAAGAAGATACGATAATCATACGATCATATGACTAAGATAAATTGTATAGGTATTCTGACATCAGGCGGAGATTCGCCTGGTATGAATGCGGCCATTCGTGCCGTCACACGTTCTGCCATTTGTAAAGGTTTTTCCGTGAAGGGCATCTATCGTGGGTATGAGGGTTTGATGAATGATGAGGTGGAGACGTTCACGACAGAGAGTGTCAGCAACATCGTTGCACGAGGAGGCACTATCTTGAAGAGTGCCCGTAGTAAGGCATTCATGACTCCTGAGGGCCGCAAGAAGGCTTACGAGACGATGCAGAAGGAAGGCATCGACGCCTTGGTGGTCATTGGAGGCAATGGTTCCCTGACAGGTGCCCGCACCTTTGCCCAGGAATATGATGTGCCTTGCATCGGATTGCCTGGAACGATTGACAACGACCTCTATGGAACGGACCTGACCATTGGATATGACACCACGCTGAACACGATTGTGGAATGTGTGGACAAGATTCGTGACACCGCCAACTCGCACGAGCGCATCTTCTTTGTGGAGGTGATGGGACGCGATGCAGGCTTTTTGGCACAGAACAGTGCGATTGCCAGCGGTGCCGAGGCAGCAATCATCCCAGAGGACAGCACGGATGCAGACCAGTTGGAGCACTTCATTGGTCGTGGTATCCGTAAAAGCAAGAACTCCAGCATCGTGATTGTGAGTGAAAGTCCCAAGTGTGGTGCGATGTTCTATGCCGACCGAGTGAAGAAGGAATACCCTCAATATGATGTGCGTGTGTCCATCTTGGGACACTTGCAGCGTGGAGGTTCTCCCTCTGCCCGTGACCGCATCCTTGCCAGCCGATTGGGGGCAGGAGTGATTGATGCCATCCTCGATGGACAGCGCAATGTGATGATTGGCATTCGCAACGACCAAGTTGTTTACGTGCCTTTCTCCGATGCTATCCGTTCCGATAAGGCGATGAACAAGAGTCTCATCAGAGTGTTGGATGAACTCTCGATTTAATAGATAGTTTTGAACGACCTGCTGACCATATTAGGACCGACCGCCTGTGGCAAGACAACCTTTGCTGCTCAGTTGGCTTATGAGATAGACGGAGAAATCATCAGTGCTGACAGCCGTCAGGTGTATCGGGGCATGGATATCGGCACAGGAAAGGACTTGGCTGATTATCATGTGAAAGACAAGGATATTCCTTACCATCTGATAGACATTGCAGAGGCAGGTGAGCGATACAACGTGTACGAGTGGCAACGAGGCTTTCTGTCCGCTTACGAAGACATCACGAAGAGAGGCAAGACGCCGATTTTGTGTGGTGGAACGGGGATGTACATCGAGAGCGTCATCAAAGGATATGAGTTTGATGGAAGGACGTTTCCCCCCTTCAACTCGTTGATTATCGGACTCAAGATAGATAGAGACCTCCGACGGGCGAAAATCAGTCAACGCTTGCGGGCTCGCCTGGAAGAAGGAATGATAGATGAAGTGAAGGGGTTGATCGATAGGGGAGTGTCCACCGAACGGCTGATTCGTTACGGGTTGGAATACAAGTACGTCACACTCTATCTGTTGGGGGAACTCAACTATGAGGAGATGGTGTCTTTGTTGGAGATTGCCATCCACCAGTTTGCCAAACGCCAGATGACTTGGTTTCGTGGAATGGAAGAACGGCGTGGCATTCAGATTCATTGGCTCAGTGTGGAAATGCCGATGGATGAACGTATTGAACAAGTGAAAGAATTATGGAAGGAACAAATCGCATAGGTGTAATCTACAATCCACATTCAGGCTTTGACAAGTCGCGAAAACGATGGGAGTTGATTAAGCAGTACATGGAGAAGAAGGGTGTGCAGTATGACTTTCTGCAATCCGAAACTCCTGACTCTGTGGAGCGCTTGGCAAAGATGATGTGTGAGAACGGCTACAGCATCATTGTGGTGGTGGGTGGTGACGGCTCCCTCAATCGGGCAGTCAATGCCATCATGCAGTGTCGTGAGTCTTTGCCCGAAGATTTTGCCCTTGCCAACATTCCCAATGGTATTGCCAACGATTTCTCCCGTTTCTGGGGTGTGTCGGTCGATGACTACAAACTGGCTATCGACGGCATTATTGCTCGTAATATGAGAAAGATTGATGTGGGTTGCTGCACCTATCAAGACGACAGCATTCCTCAGCGTAGATATTTCCTGAACTGCATCAATATCGGTTTGGGTGCCCGACTGATCAAGACGATGAACGATGCCACCCATATCATTGGTTCCCGCAAACTCTCCGTCATCCCAGCCCTCATCAGTCGCATCTTCGAACGCAAGCAATACAGCTTTTCCTTTAAGATTGAGACCGAGGAAATAGAGGATAAGTATATGTCGGTGTGTGTGGGAAACTGTCACGGCTATGGGCAGACACCCAATTCCGTTCCATACAACGGACTCTTGGATATCTCTTTGATTACTCGTCCCAAATGGTGGCAACTTTTCGAAGGTTTCTGGCTGTTGGGCAAGGGACGATTCTTGAACTACAAGAATGTCCATCCTTATCGTGCACGCCAGCTGACCATCAAGAGTATAGATAAAGCGTTGGTATCCCTCGATGGCGTCATTTTGCAATCGAAGCATCCAGCCCCTCTGCGCATAGGAATAGAAAAAGAGGCGCTGAACTTTATTGTTCCGTTGATTCCTTCAGAGTGAGGCAGAAGGAACCTTAACCAATCTTGTTGATTTTTTCGAGACTTTCTCCATCGATGATTTTGATTTTCTTTCCATCGATGGCGATAATCTTTTCTTGTGCAAATGCCGAAAGGGTTCGAATGGCATTTGAGGTGGTCATGTTCGACATATTGGCGAGGTCTTCGCGCGACAGATATATGGAAAGGGTGGCTCCATCCTCTTCTAATCCGTAGTTGTCGCGAAGGAAAATCAGCGATTCTGCCAGACGTCCGCGAATATGCTTCTGAGTCAGGTTGACGGTGCGTTGGTCAGAGTTGCCTACTTCCACTGCCAGCTGTTTGATGAAGAAGAGTGCCAGTTTGTTGTTCTCCATGACCCAACGTTCCATCATCTCAACAGGGATGAGGCAGACAGTGCTGCTCTCGAAGGCAGCGGCAGAAGTCACATAGTTCTGGTTGGCGAAATGGGCGCGGTAGCCAAAATATTCCACAGGCTTGATCACCCTGACGATTTGCGTCCTTCCTCCGATGCCGTCCTTGTAGATTTTCACCTTGCCGTTGAGGAGGCAATGAAACATCTGAGGCACCTCACCTTCCTGGTACAGCGTCTCATTTTTCTTGAAATGTTGTATGGTCAGATTCTCTTTCAGCTCCTCCTGTTGTTCGGGCGAAAGCATCTCCATGATATCCTGAAGACTGTCGATGGCATCCACCATCACAGCCGAATCCTTTTTTCTCATTACCTCAAAAACTTTTTGCAATGCAAAGTTACACACAAGTTGCAAATTAAACAAACCTTTTCTTGATTTTTCTGCTTTTTAGCATGTTTTTGGCGATTTTTCCGCGTTTCCATGAATTTTTTTTGAAAAAAAACGAAGAAAGGTTGTGTACAAGAAAAAAAGTCCCTAAATTTGGAAATCAAAACCTAACACTCAAATTCGTTAAACAACAATACCTTAAAATACAACTATGAGTTATTTGCATTTTGATAAAGCTCAAATGACCAATCTGCAAGAGTCTCTGCCGAAGGAGATTTTGCGGACGAATAGGTCTGGTGCGTATTCTTGCTCCACTATTGTGGACTGCAATACGCGAAAGTATCATGGTTTGTTGGTTGTTCCTGTCAAAGAGCTGGATGGCGAGAATCACGTGCTGCTTTCGTCGCTCGATGAGACAGTCATTCAGCATGGTGCACAGTTCAATCTTGGACTTCACAAGTATTCGGGCAATGTGTTCAGTCCCAATGGGCATAAATACATCCGTTCTTGCGAATGGGAGAAACTTCCGACAACCATATATCGTGTAGGTGGTGTGATCCTGAAGAAGGAGAAGGTCTTTCAACATTTTGAGAACCGCATCCTGATTCGTTACACGCTGCTCGATGCCCATTCAGCCACCACGCTTCGTTTGCGTCCTTTCCTCGCTTTCCGTAGCGTGGAGGATTGCACGCATGAGAATGGCGGTGCCAACAGAAAGTACGATGTGATCGACAACGGAATCAAGACCCGAATGTATGCCGGCTATCCAGAGTTGATGATGCAGCTCAACAAGAAGAATGAGTTTGTGTACGAACCCAACTGGTATCGTGGCATAGAGTATCCGAAGGAACAGGAATTGGGTTATGAATATCGGGAAGACCTGTATGTTCCTGGCTACTTCGAGTTCGACATCAAGAAGGGTGAGAGCGTGGTGTTCGCTGCAGGATTGAGTGAGTTGAAGACCAATCAGATGAAGAAAATCTTCGACCACGAATATGACGTGCATGTGCCACGCACCAACTTCCAGTCTTGTCTGGTCAATGCCGCCCATCAGTTCCACTATGAACGTAATGGTGAAACCTACATCATTGCAGGCTATCCTTGGTTCAAGTGTCGTGCTCGCGATATGTTTGTTTCCTTGCCGGGTCTCACTCTTGCCATCGATGAGGTGGAGTATTATGAGAAGGCCATGAAGACCGCCATCAAGGCACTGAATGCTTTTATGGATGGAACGGAGTCCGACATCATGATGGCAGAGATGGACAAGCCCGACGTGCTTCTGTGGGCAGTATGGTGTATTCAGCAATATGCCCGATTGGTCAGCCAAGAGGCAACGATTGAGAAGTATGGCAAGCTCGTCAACAAGATTGTGGACTTCATTCGTCAGAGCAAGCACCCCAATCTCCTGTTGCACGATAACGGATTGCTCTACACCAATGGACGTGAACACGCTGTCACTTGGATGAATTCCGAGTTGCACGGCTCGCCTGTCGTGCCTCGTTCGGGTTATGTGGTGGAGATTAACGCACTTTGGTACAACGCCTTGCTCTTCAATGCCGAGATGCTGATGGCAAAGGGACGTCATGCCGAAGCTGGTGTCTATACCCAGCAGGCAGACATCACCGGCAAGTCCTTCAAGGAAGTCTTCCTCAACGAGCACGGCTACTTGCTTGACTATGTGGATGAAGGCTATATCTCTTGGGAGGTTCGTCCGAATATGTTGATTGCTTCCTCATTGGAGAACAGTCCGCTCACCACACCAGAGCGTAAGAAGATATTTGATATTTGCACCAAGGAGTTGCTCACTCCAAAGGGTATGCGTTCCCTCTCACCGAAGTCGGGAGCCTACAACCCCATCTATGCAGGTGGACAGGCACAGCGCGATGCAGCCTATCATCAGGGCACCGTTTGGCCTTGGCTCTCAGGTTTCTATCTCGAGACCTGCCTGAAGATTTACAAGCGGAGTGGACTCTCATGGGTGGATCGCTGCTTCTTGGGTTTCGAAGAAGAGATGAACTACCACTGCATCGGCACGTTGCCAGAACTCTTCGACGGCAACCCACCGTTCAGCGGACGTGGAGCACTTTCCTTCGCCATGAATGTGGCGGCAGTGTTGCGTGTGAACAAGGTGCTTTCTAAATTCTATAACTATTAACGGAGGACAGCGGTATGAAAGTTTTAATGTTCGGATGGGAATTCCCTCCTAAGATTTATGGTGGATTGGCAGTCGCTTCCTATGGTATCACCAAAGGAATGGTTGAGGGTCAGCCCGATGCGGAAATCACCTTCTGCCTTCCCAAGCCTTGTGGCGAAGAAGAAAAGTTCCTTCGTATCATTGGCATGAACCAGGTGCCAATCGTCTATCGTGGACACGACTACAACTATGTGAAGAGTCGCATCCCCGACTATATGACGCCAGAGCAGTACTACAACTTCCGTGACCATATCTATGCTGACTTCTCCTATATGAACGTCAACGATATGGGTTGCATGGAATTTGCGGGTGGCTATCCTGGCAACCTCCACGACGAAATCAACAACTTCTCGATTATTGCTGGTGTCGTGGCACGTTCAGAACAGTTCGACATCATCCATGCCCACGACTGGCTCACTTACCCAGCAGGCGTTCATGCCAAGATGGTGAGTGGCAAGCCATTGTGCATTCACGTGCATGCCACCGATTTCGACCGTTCTCGTGGTAAGGTGAATCCTACTGTGTATTCCATTGAGAAGAACGGAATGGATCATGCCGACTGCATCATGTGTGTGTCGGAGTTGACCCGTCAAACCGTCATTCGTGAATATCATCAAGACCCACGCAAGTGCTTTGCGATGCACAACGCCGTGTATCCATTGCCACAGGAATATCTGGACATTCCTCGTGTCGATAACGGTAAGGAGAAGGTGGTCACCTTCCTCGGACGCATCACCATGCAGAAAGGTCCTGAATACTTCATGGAGGCAGCCGACCTCGTGTGCAAGCGTTCCAAGAACATCCGCTTCTGCTTTGCAGGTTCAGGCGACAAGTATTGGGAGATGGTTGAACTCGCAGCAGCCAAGGGCATTGCCGACCGCGTGCACTTCCCTGGTTTCCAGCGAGGCAAGCAGGTGTACGAGTGCTACAAGGCGAGCGATGTGTTTGTGATGCCATCCGTTTCAGAACCATTCGGTATTGCGCCGCTTGAGGCGATGCAGTGTGGCACTCCTTCCATCATCTCCAAGCAGTCTGGTTGTGGCGAGATTCTCGACAAGGTCATCAAGGTGGACTATTGGGACATCAACGCAATGGCAGACGCCATCTATTCCCTCTGCACCAACGAGGGACTTCACACCTATCTGCGTGACGAAGGTCTGAAGGAAGTGGCGGAGATCACTTGGGTGAAAGTAGGGCATCGCATCCGCAAGCTCTACGATGAGTGTATCTACAACGGAGGATTTATTCATTAAAACAACGAACTAAACGAATTAATAGAATATGAAAAAGATTTGTCTTTATTTTGAGATTCATCAGATAATCCATCTCAAGCGTTACCGTTTCTTCGACATCGGTCGCGACCATTATTATTATGATGACTACGAGAATGAGCGTTCCATCAACTATATAGCAGAACGTAGCTATGTGCCAGCGTTGCAGACACTTATCCAGATGTGCAAGGATCATCCTGAGTTCAAGGTGGCTTTTTCCCTTTCGGGTGTGGGTTTGGAGCAGTTGGAGTTCCATGCACCTCAGGTGGTTGACCTCTTGCAAGAGATTAACTCGACGGGTCAGGTGGAGTTCCTCTGTGAGCCTTACAGCCACGGTCTTGCCTCACTTGCCAACGAGGAGAGCTTCGCTGCCGAGGTGAAACGAATGAGTGACCGCATCAAGGAACTCTTTGGCAAGCGTCCAAAAGTGTTCCGTAACTCCTCTCTCATCTACAACGACGAGATTGGTGCTCAGGTGGCAGCGATGGGCTTCAAGGGAATCCTCACGGAGGGTGCCAAGCAGGTGCTCGGCTGGAAGTCTCCACATTATATATATCATTGTGCTTCCGACCCACGTCTCAAGCTGTTGCTTCGCGACATCAACCTCTCCGAGGACATCACAGAACGATTCACCTCTCATCCCATCATGGCTGACCAGTGGCTCGACTGGATTGCCTCCACACCAGAAGGCGAAGACATCATCAACATTTTTGGCGAACTCGTCACCTTCGGTATCTTCCATCCACTCCAGAGCGGCATCCTCGAATTCCTCAAGGCAATTCCTGTTTTGGCAAAGGAACGTGGCATTGGTTTCGCCCTGCCATCCGAACTCTGTTCAGAGAAGAGCGTGGGTGCCATCGAAGTGCCATACAACATCTCATGGGTGGACGAGGAGCGCGACACCTCTTGCTGGTTGGGCAACGTGATGCAGCGTGAAGCTTTCAACAAGCTCTACAGCGTGGCAGACCGCGTGCGAGTGTGTGGAGACCGCCGCATTCAGATGGACTGGGATTCACTCCAGGCATCCAACAACTTCCGCTTCATGACCACCAAGCCAGGCTATCAGTATCGAGGCATCTACGACAGTCCTTACGATGCGTTCACCAACTACATGAACATCTTGGGCGATTTCATCTCTCGTGTCAACAACCTCTATGGTGGTGCTGACAACGAAGAGATTGACGGACTCATCACGATGATCAAGAATCAGGGTGACGAATTGGCAAACAAGGACAAGGAGATTGAGCGTCTGCGCAAGAAGCTGGAGAAGTACGAAGCACCAGCCGCAGCAGAGAAGCAGGCTCCTGCTCCTAAGGCACCAGCTAAGAAAGCTCCTGCCAAGAAAGCGCCAGCCAAGAAGGCTGCTCCTGCAGCAAAGGCAGCACCAGCACCTAAGGCTGCTGAGGTGAAGAAGGAACCCGCTAAGAAGGCTCCGGCTGCCAAGAAAGCACCAGCCAAGAAGGCGGCACCTAAGAAGAAGTAACTTCGAGGACATAAAGCAAAGCGTCCAAGATGAAACATCAGGTTTCTCTTGGACGCTTTTTTATGGGTGTCAGAAACTTAAGAAGGGGTTTCTGTCAGTTTAGGTGTTTTGATGATAAGCCAACATACCTTCGAGGGGCGACTGCAGCACCGTGCCGACAGAGAAGCCATAACGGGCAGCGGCTTCGGAAAGCTCCTGCTTGTAGTAGAGGGCAATGCTGCCCACGAAGTGGATGGTGGTCGGTTTTGGGTTCAGCGTCGAAAGTTTCGGCTTGAGCGGAAGGATGTTGCGCTGGAAGAACTGGTCGAAGCAGTCGAGCAAGAACGCGTGGATGGCAGGATGCCCCCTGTGTCTTGAACAGAACGGACTGAACGAAGCCAGATAGCGGTTGGGCAGGGGAGTGCGATAGACACGCTGGATGATGTTTGCCTGCGTCTCATGCGTTTCTTCGAAGAAGAGTTTGCAGATGTCCTCAGGAAGTTGCTTCTTGAAGATGTCACCCACCAAGCGTTTGCCGATGTACGCACCACTGCCTTCATCACCGAGGATGTAGCCTAAGGCTGGAATGCCAGGATGCAGGTCGCGTCCGTCATAGTAGCAGGAGTTGCTGCCTGTGCCGAGAATGGCAACGATGCCCGGCTGACGACCACACAATCCTCTTGCCGCTCCCAGCATGTCGCTCTCCACACGGATGATGCCTGAGGTGCCAATCACTTGTCGCAGGGTGCTGGCAACCATCGGCGACTTCTCTGGTGTGCATCCCGCTCCATAGAAGTAAACGGACAGCCAATGACAGTTGACGGTCGAGAGTTTGGGCATCAGTTCATGCTGGAGGATGGCACAGATATCTTCCTCGTTCTGCTGGTAAGGATTGATGCCTTGTGTGTAGATAATGTTTTGAGGGTTGCTGGTGAGACACCAGGCAGTTTTGGTAGAGCCACTGTCTGCGATGAGGGCTACATTTGCTGGATTAATCATTGCACAAATTGTTATTTTGTGGCAAAAGTAATGTTTTTTTATTGAAGAATGAAGTTTTTATAGGTTTTTTCACATTTTCATGACACTTTTCATTTTTATTTTCTAACTTTGCACTTTCTTTTTAAGGAATAAAGGTAAAAACAGAAAGGAACTTGACCATTATGAGTAAAAGCATGAACCTTAACAACAACCTCGTCATTATGGCTGGAGGTGTTGGTAGCCGTTTCTGGCCTATGAGCACCACGGAGTACCCCAAACAATTCATCGATGTGTTTGGGACAGGACGTACATTCATCCAGATGACTTACGATCGTTTCAAGGGCTTGATCGATCCTGAGAACGTGTGGGTGGTCACCTCACAGAAATATGCCGATATCGTTGCTGAGCAACTTCCAGATATTCCCAAGGGAAACATCCTCTTGGAACCCTGCCGTCGTAACACAGCTCCATGCATTGCCTACGTGAGCTGGCGCATCAAGGCAAAGAATCCCAAAGCAAACCTCGTCATCACCCCTGCTGACCATCTCGTCACCGACGTGGTGGAGTTCCAGCGAGTGATCACTTCAGCCCTCAACTTCACGGCTGAGACCGATGCCATCGTCACGTTGGGTATGACACCCACTCGTCCTGAGACGGGCTATGGCTACATCCAGGCAGACATGCAGGAACCTTCGTTGAGGAACAAGGAGATTTTCCGTGTGGATTCTTTCAAGGAGAAGCCCGACTACAAGACCGCCGTGCAGTACGTCAAGAAGCACGACTTCTTCTGGAACTCAGGCATCTTCATCTGGAACGTCAGCACCATCGTCAACTCGCTCCGCATCTATGAGCCAGAGATTTCCAAGATTTTCGAGGACTTGCTGCCTTACTACGGAACCGACAAGGAACAGGCAATGATTGACGAGCAGTTCCCCAAGTGTGAGAGCATTTCCATCGACTATGCCGTCATGGAGCGTGCCGACGAGATTTTCGTGTTCCCAGCCAACTTCGGATGGAGCGATGTGGGCACGTGGGGTTCACTCCACACCCTGGCACCCACCGACCAGCAAGGCAACAATGTGATTGGCGAGAACGTGAAGTTGTACGAGACCAAGAACTGCGTGGTGCATACCACCGAAGAGAAGCGCGTGGTGGTTCAGGGTTTGGAAGGCTACATCGTGGCAGAGAAGAACAACACATTGCTCATTTGCAAACTGGAAGAAGAACAGCGCATCAAGGAGTTTTCCGCTGAATGACCGTAGTGACGCGATGAAGGGACTGTTTCGTGGGCTCATGCTGTTCGCATGCATATCAGTGTCTTTTGTATCGAGAGGTGCAGAAGGCACTGATGTTGTAATGACCGACTCCGTGCCCAAGTTCATCTATTCGATTGGTGGCGGTGCCGGCATGAACCACCTGTTCAACATCGAGATGCGTGGCGAGAAACTCGTCAAGCGAGGGTGGGGGGGAGCCTACGAACTCTTCATGACCTCACAGGCAAATCCCCTCGACACCGCCATCAGCGTCTATGACCGCGTCTTTGGTTTCCCGACCCTCGAGGGCGGTGTGCAGTTGCTCGACTACAGCCACACCCGACTCCATACGGGCGACACCCCCTATATGTCCACCGTCGGCTATGTGTGGACGGCATACATCGGCTTCCGTCGCGACATCTATCGCAACCGCAGATGGTCCTTCGGCTATGGCTTGGAGAACGGACTCTGCCTCTGCTCTGATCCCTACGAGAAAGCCAGCAACGTCGATAACGACATGATTGGTCAGCACCTCTCCATGTACTTCGGATTGGGCGTCTTTGCCGGCTACCGACCCATGCCCCGCATGGAACTCAGCCTGGGCTTCGAGTACAAGCACGTTTCCAATGGTGCCACCGACCGACCCAACAAAGGCTCCAACTCCTACGGATTGACCGTTCGCGGACGCTACGACCTCAACCGCCCCGACTCCGACAAGGGACTGACCTTCGAGCAGCGACTGGCACGCCTGCAAGCCTTCAAGCGCGAGTCCTTCGACCCCTTCTTCTATCTTGACGTCAACGCCTCCGTGGGTTTCCGCACCCTCTATGAGGAATGGCTCCTGCGTCGTGACTATCTGCCGCCCACCGACGACCGCTATCACGAAGGAGAAATCGGACTCCACACCACTTGGAGTACTGCCCTCGTTCCCATGTTCCGCTACAACCAGGTGCACGCCTCAGGCATCGGCTTGGAATACACCTTCGCAGGCTATTCGGGGCGCATCCCCTACATCGAGCGTGAGTTAGGCATTGAAAGACACTACAACCACAGCAAGCACGTCCTCAGCATCTCAGGTCACCACGAGGTCTATTACAAGAACCTCTCCCTCGCCATGTCCGTCGGCACCTACCTCTTCCGTCAGCACGGATGGGTGCAACGCAAATACGAGCCTTGGCTCATCGAGACCGTCGGTCTCCGCTACTATCCCCAATTCTTCAAGCCCTTCTACCTTGGCTACAACCTCAAAGCCAACCTCGGCAAAGCCTACTCCATGGAAATCAAGGTCGGCATGCACGCTGGTCACTGGCAACTGAAGAAAAAGAACCGATAACCTGCCTCTGCTGAATAATAAGCGTTCCTTATTGAGCAATAACCTGCCCTTATTTAGGAATAAGTGCCACTTATTGGAAAAGAGAAGGTGTCGATTGAAAAAAGACAGAAAAGTTTTTGTGGTAACAAATAATCTTTGTACTTTTACAACCGAAAAGATGATTTGTATGAAAGCAGAAGAACCTGTATTTGTATATAAGACAACGCCATCAGTCGCAAATCTGCGTAAACTGATCATGAATCATGTGAAACACGAAGACAACGTGCGTGTTCTGCAGCACTTATATGTGATGATTGAGCAGATGAAAGATAAAGAGAATGCTGCTACAAAGAGAAATCTGGCATCACTTCGTGGTATACTGAAGTCCGATAAGACCAACAAAAACTATAAGGAGATGAGAGACGAACACATGATGGAAAAATATGCGTTATGAGAATCTTTCGTGATTCTGACACTACAGCCATAGAGATAGTTACACCCAAAGAATTTGTGAAAGCATTTCTATCAAACAAATAGATTTAGCACATTCTGTGATTTAGGCACAAAGTTTCGACTTTGTGCCTTTTTGTTCCTTCACGAGAAAAAATTTGCGCCCCGTGAGGAAAATATTTTTCTCTAACTAGGCAGCAAAAATTGCTTCCCCCCTAGGGGAAAATTTTGCAACCCTTAAGGGTGACAAAAAAATGCCCCTTAAAAATTGCCGTCGGGGGGCATTTAAGTGGACTCCTGAGGTTGCACGTGCAACCTCCTCGTAGTAACACTTGCAGGCTCGGGGAGGGTGCAAATTTGAATCTATTATTTTTTCCCTTTCAAAAAAAAGGACAATTATTCGCAATGAGCCTTCATTTTTTGTGTTGAGAGGAGTCATTTGAGTACAAATACCCCTCCAAATGAGATGTTGAGGCTGATTTTTTGAAAAGCTTTTGTGTACAGAAAGTGGCAAAGATTTTATCAAAACGAAGGGTTTTTGCCTGTTTTTGACCCCCAAAAAGGTGGCTTTTTGAGTCAATTTGTGCCTTTATAAGAAACTGATATCGTCATGTCTGAAATGAGTTTATATTATAACTTGCTAATTTACAAGAATATATCTATAAAAAATCTCATTTCCAGTCACAGTCACAGAGTCACAGTTGTTTTTTAAGGTACCCCCAATCTCCTTCTTATATATGTTATATATATCTATATATATGATTATTAATAAGTTATAAATATAATAGAAGAGTCTTTCAATATAGAATGTACCTTTTTTTCTAACTGTGACTCTGTGACTGTGACTGTTTGTTGTTAATGATTTCTTCTCTAAAAGGCTTATATTTCAATAACCAGCCTCTGCTGAATAATAAGCGTTCCTTATTGAGCAATAACCTGCCCTTATTCAGGAATAAGTGCCACTTATTGCGATGAACTTGGTTAGACAGAAATAGAGTGGACTTTCTTGATGTTCAGTTGTGACATGATGTCTTCTGTGCTGACATCATAATAGAGGAGTTTGTCATCGAAGGCGAGATAGAGGGAGTTGGCATAAGTGATGATGCCTACATTGTCACCAAACTGAGTGTCCTCTAGCACAGGATTGAGCGATTTGGGCACTTGGTAAAATCCACCTTCAGGTGCTGTGATGTAAATGTTTTCTGCTGTGATGGCAGCTAGTGAGATGGCATAGTGATAGGCATACTCAGCATATGTGTCCTCTTTGGTGTAGCGTTCATCGTCAAGCAGTTTCTGGAAATACTCAGCATGACAGCTCCTTTGCAAATGCCGAAGTTTGAACCATGCACTATCATCCATCAATGGAGAGAGTTCTATTTGCCCATCTTTCAATTCACAATTCAAAAAAGCGTGGCATCCATTGGGTACAGGTTTCCCTGAAAGGATGTACTGGATAATCTTGGGATGAGTCACCATCACCATCACAGCATCTCCTTTGTCACAGAATCGGATTGTATAACTTTCATAGGTCAATTTTCTCTTTTCGCTATTCAAGGCATATCGGTACAAACTGAAGCCTTTCGCCATTTTCTCCATTATCCAGAACACCGTTGAGGTATCATTCTCCACCCAGATTCCTTCCACGTCAGGATAAAACAGCTCCTTCTGCATTTCTCGGTTTGTCAGGCTAAGGCTTTCAGGCGTTGACATACTTCCGTAGGCATTCAGAACCCTTTCCACCATGTAGATAAGGTGCAACCGACACATTACAGATGAATCTTTGTTCACCTTCTCTTCAAACTGGGACAAGACAGGCAATGACTGTGTCGGTATGTTCACAGTTGCCACTTGATGCAACCAGCCAAACACTTGTATATAGTCTTCTTTGATATCTCTCACATCGCCACTTTTTGCCGACAGTCGAGGTAAAACTCCTTGCAGCATCAACACCAATATTGGAGCCAGTCTTCGTTCCACTTTGCCAAACATCTCCACCAAATCTTCTGCCACTTCACCATCACCATAGAAATATCTCACTAACTGATTGCACACATCCTTTCCCTTCAGTCTTGAAGCATACTTGTCCAGCAATGTATCCACCTCTCCATACGCATCCACCACCTTTTCTAAATCCATCCCTGTTTCCTCTGCAGCTAGAGATGCCAACTGCCTGAGGATTGCCTCTTTCATGAACAGCGAGTTGCCGCCCTTTCGAACCAATCCATTACCGCTTTTGATGGAAGATCCCACCAGTTCAGCCAGCCCCTCTTGTGTGTTGCACAGCAATCGAGTCCGCTCAATCATGCGCAGACACTCACAAACTTGCTTCATTCTCTCGTTATGTTCCATGATCCTTGGATGAATGCGTGTCCTTTTTTGCTATGCTTTTTGTACTTTACGATATTTCTGATTCTTACTATTAGGCTTATCAGGTTCAGTCATCTCTATATAGCCCATTTTCAACAGAGGCTTTATAAATCTTGTCAAATGATTGGGATGGTAGCGATAACCTATATGTTCCAAAATCTCTCTGGCACTTCGTGGAATACTACAGAATTGTATAATGTTCTTTTGTTTACCATCTAATTTCTTATATGGGATGTAATCAGAAGCATCAATCTCTTCTCTATCATCAACTCTATCATTTGGATTTTTCTCATTATTTACATTCTTATTAATATTCAATAAGTTATCCCTGTCATCTCTATCATTATCTCTATCATTTTCATTCACGTTTTCACGTTCGATTCTCACGACGAACTCGTTCAATGTCTCGTCATTTATGAACTTGATTCCAGGTGTGAACCGCATGGCTCTGGTAATGCCGCTACCTGCCCCTGTATAAGGCAGCAGATGGATGCCATGATTAAAAAGTAATTTGTTACGAGGCATAGACACGCCATTCTTAATGCTTTCGGTGTTCACACCCTCTGGCAACAATCCAGGGCTGTGGATCTCAATCCGATTGTCAAAAATGAAAACACGAAGAGGTGCCTCAATCACATAGGAACGGTGCAAGATAGAGTTGACCACAATCTCAGACAAAGTGGCAGAGGATATCTCCAACTCTCCCGGACTATTAAACTCCTGTTCCACTTGCCTGCGTCGAAGATTTCTTGTCAAGAAAGACATGATGTATTTATAAAGGTGAACAGCATTGCCATCAGCATCGCCATCACTTTTATCACGAAATTCTGTCCCTCCTATACTGTTGCCCACGAAACTCACACAACGCACAGTAAATGCAGGAAGCCAGCGCTGTGGATACTTACCCATGAGCATCAAAGCTGCCAGAGTTAATGTGCCATCAGGGAGTATCAAACCATAATTTTTCAAAAGACCCTCTGGGGTTTGTCCTATCAGGGAGGCAATGACCATAGGAGATTGATGTTGCAAATCATCAAGAGTCAGTTCCTGTCTCTCAAAATCATTACGGAAGCGCCTTATGAGATAATCTTTGATGGTATTCTCGTCAAGATCCTCAATACCAGTACCTTTCACAGGAGTACTGTCTGGATGGACTTGCCCGTTCTCTATCAGCATGGCTATCAGTTCTGAATTGTCAAAAACTTTTCGCTTGTCTGCACCTTGTTTCACCCAGATTATTCCCTTGTTGTCGCGATAGGGCTTGCTCTGACCTTGTTTGATAGTGGCCACCACAATGACGCCACCCTCCATTGCAACATTCTCGATGTCAATCAAAATGCCCGGAACTACGATATCGTCGGCAAGACTTCCAAGTGTGCTGGTCGTTTCCTGCACTTCTTGAAATGAAAGAGGATTGATGCGTCCTGTTTTGTCATCTATCCCAACAATAATCTTCCCTCCGCGAGAATTGCTGAATGCAACCATTTCGCATCCCACATCATATCTGTTATCACGGGTGACACGTTCCTTGAACTGCACTTGAGTTTGCTCTGCGGTATCTCGCAGTTTGAGTATATCTTCCGAAGTCATCATATTATTAATTTGAGTACAAAAGTACATCTTTCTCATCAACCGACAAAAGAATCGGATGAAAATGTCGTGCGTAGGCGGTGGATTTACTTTTCTTCTTCCCCACATTCCGTATTATTCTACGAAAAGCACCACTTTTTTCAATCTGCTTATGCCTTTTTCACTCAGAGTGCTTTTTTTGTCTATCCAACTTGCTTACTTTGCACCGACAAACAAAAAGTTTCACTTATAATAATAAGTATTATCGATCTTGTCAAAGTTGAAGAAGAGTTGTACAAAGTATTCCACATCATTCTTTCTCCGATGGAGAAGTTAGGTCTCGATTCAGTTCAAGATTACATCGACCACATCATCTGCAAGATGAGAGAAGGAGGAGTACTATAATAAATTGTTTAATTTAAAAACTCAACAATTATGGATATGGAAGATTATTTGCAAAAGGCTCTTCGCTTAAAGGAAAAGGAAGTCCTTCTTCGAGTGAAGAGGTCAAGAGACATCGCTATGCTAAAGGCAATCAGTAAATGGGGTCGAATCATTGGATATGGTGCAGCCCTACCCAGTATTGTTGTCTTGATGCTTATGTGGTTGGCTCCAGAAATATTCACCACCTTGAATCTCCATATAGATAGTTCGGGTGTTGTTCTTACACTCATTTTGGGATGTGTAGCCCTCCTTATATCCACAAGAAGTGAACACATTCCAAAAAGAATGCCCCCTTATTGAAAAATGTGGAAAGTGAAATAGATTAATTCTCATAAAGTAGCCCGTGTATACAAAAAAAGACTGAAAAAATTTTGTTATGTTCCGAAATCAATCTATATTTGCAACCAGAACGATTAGTCGGGCGGCAAAAAACGTTCGTCTATTGTATGACAGACTGACAAGCTTTGACCTGATTAAATCTGGAAAATTTACTCGAGGAAGTCAAAATATGTTTAGTCAAGTCAGTTTCGTTCCCTTTGAGGGACACGGACTGCTTTTCTATCATTTGTGACTTCAGGTGTTTTCCAGAACCTAATCAGGCAAGTGAAGAAATAGTTAGGGCGTGCCCTTTTTGTGTTGTATCTATTAACCGTATTAATTAACAATCTAATAAGCACTAACCAGCCTATGCCACGATTTAAGATCACAACAAAGCAAAGAAAAATGAGTAACGGAGTCCTTATTGAACCAGGATTATCCGTTGAAGTCATCACTCCATCTTATTCCAACCCCATCACGAACAACGGTGGTCAAGCCGTAGCAGATGCCTTTATGCGCATCTACGGCTTGGATATCAAGAAAGCAGGCGCACTAAGTACCGTGTGGCTGGATGTGAAACAAATAGGATAAAAAAATGGAATGTTTAACTAACTAAAATAATTGTAAATTATGATACAGAGATGTCCTAATTGCGGTCAATGGTGCGAAGCAGGGAAAGATGGTTTTCTCGCACGAGCAAATCGCGGATTTGAAAATGTACTCTTTTCTGGCTACAAAATAACAGACAAACTCTTTGGGAACACATTAGGTGTAAAGTCGAAAGCCGTGGTGGGTGGAGCCGCCTCAGGAGCAATGGGTTTACCATATCTCAACGCCATGAAAGAATCCTTTTTGGGAGATGCTTACAAGTTCCAATGTCCCGAATGTGGTTACGAATGGGGGTCAGACGATGAAGAGGAAGATCAAACTGCAGAATATGAATATGAACAACAGCACGAACAAGATGTTATAGATCTGCGTGAACAAAGTCTTCATCTCACGAATTACTCCGATGATGAAGTAAGCCGCTTTGAGGAGCATCTATGGTCTGTTATAACAGATGATGACACTGATGGCTATAAAGCTTCCGCATATGATTACTTGGCTTATGTAAAATATAGGAATGGTGACAAAAATGGTGCTTTAGATGCTATCAATAAATCCATTCAACTATATGATTCTCCTGATGCGCATGCAACAAAAGGGGTTATTATGGAAGAAGGACGTACAGCCTTTGACAAATACAAATCCCTTCAGGAACTTGTCAAATATAAGGAAGACGATGGAATACCTTATTGGGCATCAGAACAACAGATGGATCGCATCATGGATGAACGTAGTGTTGCATACGCCGAGGATTTCCTGAAAATTCCATACAGACAGCGTAAGTTCATCATTATATCAGACAAGGATTTTGTAATGCTTCCAGACAACTTAAAGGTAGTGCCAGACAAATATCTACCATCAGAGATGTTGTTCCCTGAAGGGCATCCTGTTGTGGGGGAGGTATATATCTGCCATCCGTACAAAGAGAACTTTTATCTACCTCTTGAAACATATCAGATTGAATTATTCCGAGATGAGATGAGAGAGCTTAGAAGGATTTTGCAATGTTATTGGGCTAAAAGTATAGAGATTAAAGACAATAACAGTGTAGAGGAGAATGAAGCTGGCACAAGAAATATGGCTGGTCACGTGAATGGTGAATATAAAAGTGTAGGAGGAAGTGTTGGTGGTTCTAATTCCAAAGAATACGAAAAATATCAAAAAGAAATAAATGATTGCTTTGTGGGGCAAGAATTCAAACAAATGAAAGAAAGGCCTCATATACCAAATGATGTGGTATGGTATCCACATCGTGCTTCATGGCAAGATTTGATAAAGCAATTGGATAAAGGCAATCTCTCTTCACATAATATTACTGTAAACACGTCGGATAGTTCCCAAATATCTTCCAGAGAAGGTTCTTCCCTCGAAGTTGAGGTGAACGCATTAGTTGCAGCTGGAGGTGTCGGAGGCAATTATGATACTTCTACAATGTTTAAATCTGAGACCAACAAAAGTTGGACTTTGAAAGTGGAGTTTTATCCGTATGAAGAAGAAAGCCAAGTAGTACCTGCAGCTCCAACTCAGCTACTCAGTAATCAGCAAATGGGAACTCCCAACAAATTAAAGTACCTCATCTATGGATTGATTGCCTTAGTTGTATTATTGGGAATCATCATTGCATTGTTAATAATTTGAGTACCATATTTATAATAATAGGTTCACTATGCTATAGTGTGTTTGGATGTGAAACAAATATAAAAAGACAAAAGTTATGAAGTTTAAACACGAAAATATCAGAAACAAAATACAATTCTTTTTTTCTCAATTAAGAAATAACGGATTCCCAATAACACATATTGATGAGTTTCAGTTTTGTCAAGTCATTTCCGACCAAAAAAAACATGGAAGATTCTCTTTCCACAAAAGTGGAACAATTGTTCAAATTAGTGATACTAAAACAAATCAAATGTTAGAACTTGACAACAATGAGTTGACAAATATTGTATTAATAGGCTTTACTGATTTTATCAGCAAGCGATAAATAACAGAACACTCTTAAATTAAGTTTCTTATATAGATTTTTCAAAGATAGGCTGTGCCGGTATTTTAATAATCGGTGACATTATAGGTATTTTATATGGATTCCTTGAAGGGGGATTAAGCCATAATTGGATTCCATGGATTATAATTTCTCGGATAATTGTATGGCCTTTGATTATATGGCGGTTTGGTCGAAAATGATGACGCATTAAAAATAAATTACTCACTTTAATATAAAAATCTAAGACTGTTTTACAATTATGACTAATAAAATGAACCCGTATGAAAAGAATGAATATACGGAAATAATCAAATGGGAGAATGAACCTCCTAGTGTTGTTTCACAAACCATTAATTTTGTGATGAAACCTGTTACGTGGCTTGTTGGCAAGGTAATACCTCATAAAGCTATCCAAGGTGCATTGATAGCCTCAAACTATTTGGCGGAATTAGCTACAGATTCCAATGATATTAAACGTGATGGAGAAGTAAACAAAATAGAAGATCTGCGCCATAAAGATCTCAAATTGTCCGACAAGTTAGCAAATGAAGTGCATAATTGGGCTAATTTGATTGCCTCTGTGGAAGGAGCAGCAACGGGATCTGCAGGATTAACAGGATTGATAATAGATGTCCCGTCATTAATAACTATGAGTTTAAGAGTTATACACAAAATTGGCCTGTGTTACGGTTACGAGTGTCATACGGAAGAAGATAAGATGTTCGTTTATGGTATTATGTCGGCAGCTGGAGCAAATACTGTCGAAGAGAAAACCATATCAGTTGCGACACTTCAGACTATGAAAGTTTGTATTGCAAAGAACACGTGGAAGAAAATTACAGAAAAAGCCTCCACGAATAAATATGGAGTGGAAGTTGCTATACTTACAATTAAAAACTTGGCCAAACGACTCGGTATCAATATAACAAAAAGAAAGGCTCTGCAAGCTATACCTATAATAGGATCAGGTGTTGGAGCTGCAATGAATTTGGCATTTATCAATGATATTGCATGGGCTGCTCGTCGTTCCTATCAAAGGAGGTGGCTAGAAGATAATGATAAAATAGTAGTAAATTCAAAAGCAAATTGAAGACAAGAAGGTCTTTCAAGAAAGCCATTTCAAGAATGCATCAAACAATGCTTAAGAGTAATTCAACTATACATTTGTAAAAAAATGACAGCAATAGTAGGAATATTAAATAAAAGAGCTGCTGTAATGGCTGCTGACAGTGCCGTAACTGTTACAAAAGGCGAAAAAACAAAAATCTATAATACGGCAACGAAGATTTTTCGTCTTTCTTTGAAGCATCCTATAGGGGTGATGATTTTCAGTTCTGTGGAATTTATGGGAACTCCTTGGGATGTCATATTTAAGCTTTATCGAGACCATAGAGGTGACCAAAGTTTCAACACATTGAAAGAATATGCACAAAACTTTGTGGACTTTCTTAATGCTGAGAACTATTTCAGTAGTGTGAACAGTCAAAAAGGATATTTCATTAATGAATTATCTAATTTCTATTATACAATCAAAAATGACGTTCTAGAGCAATATCAGAAAGAAACTGAAGAAATGAGTGAGGAAGAAGCTGAGAATATAGATAGTGAAGAACGAATCCATTCTATATTGGAAGCATCGCTAAAGGGTGTAAAAGAGATGTATGAAGGTGAAAACATCAATCCTGAGTTCGATGATTATTCATTAAATAATCTCCAATCTTATGGTCATCAGGAATTTGACGAACTTATGGCATTGTGTGAAGAAGAACAAATGCCAACTGATATGCGAGAGCTATGGGAAAGTAGTTTTCACGCATATATATGTTCAACACATTATTATGAAGGAACAGGTATTGTTTTTGTGGGGTATGGAAGTAAAGATATATACCCGTCTCTTATACCCATCTACATATCTGGTGCCTTTGACCATCGCTTACGATACCATTTCGATGAAGAGTCTGCTGATAGTATTACCAATGACAACCGTGCCTCTATCAATCCTTTTGCACAAACGGATGTGATGTTAACTTTGATGAGGGGTATTGCCCCCAATTTCTATGAAATGGAGATGGGAAGCCTTACACATTCACTAATGACTGCTAAACAAAAGATGATGGATGCCATGAAGGAAGCAGGGGCGACTGAGGAGATGTTGAAGAAGATAGAGGAGGTGAATTTGGAAGACATACAGGAGCAACATGAGGAGGTGGTGAAGAAATACATTTCCGAGGAATATGTTGAGGGAATAATTGATGCTGTTGATTCTTTCAGCGTTGATGACATGGCTAATATGGCTGAAAGCCTTATTTCCGTAACGAATCTACAACGACATCTTACATCATCAGATGAATCTGTGGGAGGTCCCATTGATGTGGCTGTTATTACCCGCTCAGAAGGTTTCATCTGGATAAAACACAAAGAATGGTTCAAACAAGAATTGAATCCTCATACACAAGTTTACGAATAAAGATTTACATATTTGGAGAATCACAATTCATGTTTACTTACATATCAAACTCCTCTCACTACAAAGAAGTGCTTTCACGCGTTTCTGGTGTGAAGCATTCTTTGTGGATTGGCACGGCTGACATCAAGGACTTATACATAGATGAAGGAGGGCAGAAGAAGCCTTTTCTAGCCTTGTTGGCAAAATTGATTCGGCAGGGTGTGGAAGTGAGGTTGATTCATGCAAAAGAACCTGGACAGAACTTTCGTGAGGATTTTGACAAATATCCTGTTCTGTACGATGGTTTGGAACGAGTTCTCTGTCCACGAGTCCATTTCAAGATGATTGTCTTCGATTGCAAGGAAGTGTATATTGGTAGTGCCAACTTGACTGGTGCAGGTATCGGCATGAAAGCTGATGGGACACGAAACTTTGAGGCAGGCATCTTGACGGATGATCCCCAAATCGTGGAGCAAGCCATGAACCAATTCGACGATGTCTGGATAGGCAAACAATGCAAGAAATGCAAGCGAAGAGATTTCTGTACGGACCCCATCGTATAACATGTAAACCTTAGGCAAGCACTACCCAAGTATTACCCAAGCTCACCCAAGCTGTTTGACCTTGGCTAATGCTTGGGTAGGGTATGGGAAGAGTGAGAGAAGGGTGAGGCTAAACAATAAGGAGAGGCTCCGAGTGGAAGCCTCTCCTTTTCTTATATTATTTTTTGAGGTGGACGATATTGAGGGAATAGGGGGGAATGTCCAGGGGAACACAGTTGGAGTGGGGGGATAGCAGTTGTTCGATGGGGGAGATGTGAGTGGGGGATTGGAGGGTGTTCTCGTCCATGCCGTCGTTGGCTTGGAGACGGATGACACGGGCGCCTGTTGCCTCGAAATTCTTCAGGTTGATGTGGGCGGTGGTGCCTTCGTCACCATTGTTCACAATCTTCACGATCATCTCGCCTGCCTGGTCGTCGATGGTGGCAGAGGAGAAGATGCCTTTGGTGTCGTCGAGCTTGAGCACGGTGTCGAACACCAGTTCCTGATCGAGCCAAGCTTTCACGCTATCACCTGCCACAGTCAGTTTCACATCGTACCAACGACCTTCTTCCACTCGTCCGCGTTTGGTGACGGTCTCGAGTTTGCCGCCGCTGGTGATTTGCTCGATGGCGTGCTGTGTGTTGCCCCAGCCACCGATGTTCAGCCAACAGTAGTTTTTCTCATCGACGTAGTTGAACACGATGATGAAACCTTCGGGACCTCGGTCCTTGCGAGCACGGCACTGGATGGTGTAGTGGTCGGAGTCGATGATTTGGTTGCATATCGCCAGCGGACCTTCTTCGCGTGCCTTATGCTGCAAAATGCCATCGTTGACTTCCCAATGACCGCTGACAAACTCGGGCTTTCCAGCCTTGGGCAGAGGTTCGCAATGGGTGTAGCTGGCTTGTGTGCCCCAGGAGGAATAACCCACGCGGCTGTGGCTGGGCGTGATGGATTTGGGCATCTGTGCTTCGTAGGGGTTGTCTTGCTCCACTTTCACCACTTGCTTGCCCACGTTCTGAGCCATCAGCATTTGCACGTAGTAGGAGGGGGTGCCCATCACTCGGCTGGAGTTGAAGCGTATCATGTCGGGACGCCACTTGGCATCGTTCTCATTCACGAAGATGGGCGCATAGCTGTTGAGGGGAACGATGTCGCTGTTGTTCTCCATACCCATCATATAGACTGCCTCGCCCAATGCTGCGTTCTGGTTGCCTAAGTTGCCGAATCCGTTGGTCACGGCATACTCGCCTACATAGATTTTGGGAGCGGGCTTGCCGTTGGGCAGCGTTCTGGGATAGGTGTCGTATTTGTGGAAGTTGTCGGCAAACCAGTTCGGGGTGCGGTAGTAGTGCTCGTCGAGCAAATCCACTTCCAGGTTGCTGCGCCACTTCGGATTGTCGTCGCCCCATGCCACCACGTTTCCGATGAGCTTGACATTGGGATATTTGGCACGGATGGCTTTGCGGAACTGGTCATAGCGTTCGTAATAGTGGTCACTCTGCTGTCGTGGGTCGGGCTGGTTGTTCTCGTTGCCGATTTCGAGATATTCGATGTTGAAGGGTGCAGGATGCCCGTTCTTGGCACGCAGGGCTCCGTACTTCGTGGTCACATCACCATTGGCATATTCCAACGCATTCAGGCACTCATCAATCCAAGGTTGTATGGAATCCACAGGTGTCATACCTCCATGCCACAAACCCACGTTCACCACATAGAGCGGCTTGGCACCCAAGTCTTCTGCCAGTTGCAGGTACTCGTGGAAACCCAGACCGTCGGTGGTGCGATAACCCCAGTTCACGTTCCAGTGTCCTTCACGTTCCTCGATGGGTCCGATGGTGCGTTCCCAACGGAAAGCATTGTCGGGCGAGTCCTGACCCTCCACGAAGCAGCCGCCGGGGAAGCGCATGAACTTGGGATGCATCTGCCACAGCATGTTGGCAAGGTCGGGACGCATGCCGTTCTCACGGTTCTTGAAGGTTGGCGGGAAGAGCGACACCACATCGAGGTCAATCGTTCCCACACCGTCGAAAACCAAAGCGAACTGTGCCTTGGCGTCGTTACCTTCCGACTGGAGCACTGCCTCGTATTTCTTCCAGCCTTTTGCCTTGGGGTCAAGTGAGATTTCCACCTGAGCCAGTTTCTCGTCACCCGCTTCGTTGCGCAGCATTGCCTGCACCGTGCCTTGGTATTTCGGAGCCTTTGCCCAGAAAGAGAGACGGTAGGTGCGCCCTTGCACGGCATTGATGCCCCAGAAGCCCCTGTTCACCAGAAACACGGGGTCTTGCATCGTGGCTTTGATGGTCAACTCCAAAGCGTTGTGCTGCACGCTGTTCAGTAGGGGCGTGTTCTTGGAGGGCTGTATGAGCCGGGCCTTGATGATTCCTGCTTCGGTGGCCTCTGTGGTCCATCCTTGCATATCGGCAGGAGCACCGAACCTGGGTCCGTCCTCAAACGAACGGTTACGGATGAGTTCCGCATAGATGCCTCCATCGGCAGCATGGTTGATGTCCTCATAGAAGATGCCGTAGTGTGTCGGACTGATTGCTGGTCCTCGTTGCTGCGCATCGATGTTGATGTTGACCTGTGCATGGGTCCATGCAGCTCCCGCCATCATGGCGATAGTTAGTAAAATGGGTTTCATGTTCATTGTTTTGTTTGTTAGTTAGTTAAAGAGAGGGTGCGTCAACCGACACACCCTCTTAGGTAGATTTGTTACATAAGATGCTGGAAGATTATGCTTCTGCAGGTGCTTCAGCAGCTTCTGCTGCGGGAGCCTCAACTTCTGCGGGAGCTTCTTCAACTGGAGCCTCTGCCTCTGCCTGAGCGGCAAGAGCGGCAGCCTTCTTCTCAGCAATCTTAGCTGCGAGAGCCTCATTGGCTTTCTTCTCAGCAGCCAGACGTGCCTTCTTCTCGGCAGCCTTGTCAGCTGCGTCCTTGTCAGCAGCCTTCTGCTCCTTAGCTTCCTTCTCTTTCTTCCAAGCCTCGAACTTGGCTTCTGCAGCAGCCTCGTCGAAGGCACCCTTCTTCACACCACCGAGGAGGTGCTTCTTCAGGTAAACGCCTTCCTTAGAAAGGATGTTGCGAACGGTGTCAGTAGGCTGAGCACCAACGAGCACCCAATGAAGGGCACGCTCAAAGTTCAAATCAATTGTTGCAGGGTTGGTGTTTGGGTTGTAAGTACCAACCTTCTCGATGAAGCGACCATCACGTGGTGCCTGTGCATTAGCAATCACGATGCTGTAGAAAGCGTAGTTCTTGCGACCGTGACGCTGCAAACGAATTCTTGTTGCCATTTTGCAATAAAAATGTTTAATTATTAATGATTATGTCGCCAACTCGTGACGACGTGAACTCTGTCACTAACTCGTAATGACGGTGCAAAGTTACGGCTTTTTTCTTTCATTTTCCGTCAAAAAGCAAAAACTTTTCACTTTTTCATGTGATTTTTGTGTTTTTCCTTTATTGGTAGGATTAAATTTAGTACTTTTGCCATGTTAAGTTGTAATCTCTACTTTGCATTTTGCTACTATATGTTGGCAAGTATCTGTCATAATTATAGTCATGCAGTTATTATGAAAGAGACAATAGAGCATCAGGGAGTGATTGAATCAGTGGAAGGACGTCATGTGAGGGTGAACATTCTTCAGGTGGCGGCGTGTAGTGGCTGCAAGGCTCGTTCGCTGTGCTCGTCCAGCGAGAGCAAGGAGAAAATCATTGATGTGTATGAGGATGATGCTGCGATGACTTATCGAGTGGGGGAGCAAGTGAAGGTGTGTGGCGCCCTGAGCATGGGCAAGCTGGCAGTGCGACTGGCATTTGGTGTGCCAGTGGTGCTGATCGTGGTGTGGATGCTGGTGGCGATGGTGTGGCTGAAGTGGGGCGAACTGACGTCGGTGGGTGTGCTGGCGTTGATTCTGGCGGCTTACTTTTACATATTATATATTAATAGGGAAAGAATGGCAAGGGACTTTGCCTTCTGGATAGAGAAACAATCAAAAACAAACTAAATAACATTTTATGGATATTCAAGTGATTCTAATTGCTGTGGCGGCTTTGGCAATCTTGGGCTTCGTGCTTGCATTGTTGCTGTTTGTGGTGTCAAAGCGGTTTGCAGTGAAGGAAGATCCCCGATTGGGTCAGGTGCTTGAAGCGTTGCCCGGTGCGAACTGTGGCGGATGTGGCTTTCCAGGTTGTGGCGGTATGGCTGCTGCTTGTGTGAAGGCTGCCGATGAAGGTTCGCTGGAAGGACTGAACTGTCCTGTGGGTGGTGCTGACTGCATGGGACAGATTGCGGGTATCTTGGGCATGGAAGTGGCTGCGGCAACTCCCAAGCTGGCGATCGTGCGATGCAACGGTACGTGTGAGAAACGTCCTCATGTGCGTGAGTACGACGGCGTGATGAGTTGCCGTGTGGCAAACACCACTTGTATGGGTGAGACTCAGTGCTCTTACGGCTGTCTCGGTTGTGGCGACTGTGTGGCTGCCTGTCAGTTTGATGCACTCCACATGAACAAGGAGACGGGTCTTCCTGAGGTGGATGCCGAAAAGTGTACTGCCTGTGGTGCTTGTCAGAAGGCTTGTCCTCGTGGCATCATGGAGGTGCGCAACGTGAGTGGTGAGAACAAGGATGCCTTTGTGGTGACTTGCATGAACATGGACAAGGGTGCTGAGGCGATGAAGATTTGTGCCAGCTCTTGTATTGCCTGCAAGAAGTGCCAGAACGCTTGTGGCAGCGATGCCGTGCATGTGGGCAACAACGTGGCTTACATCAATCCTGAGGCTTGTGTGCTTTGTGGTGCTTGCTTCGAGGCTTGTCCTCGTGGTGCCATCGCTTCTGTCAGCATCAAGGGTGTGGAACGCAGGGACACGCACAATGCGATTCCTGGTGCTGCCAAACCTGCTGCCAAGGCTGCCCTCGCTGGTGCGCCTGAGAAGCAGGCTGCTCCTGCTGCGCCTGCCAAGCCAGCCAAGGAGTGGAAACCTATCGAAATCAAGTATGACGCTCCGCTCATGCCGAGTCAGCAGATTCTCCTTGCAGGTCCAAAGGACATCAGCAATCCTGCGCCTGCAGCCAAAGATGTTAAATTCGAAGATAAGCGCACTGACGCTCCACTTCCACCAAGCCAGTTGATTCTGCTTGGCCTTAAATAGTAAATGAGCTTATGAAAACATTTAGAATAGGTGGTGTTCATCCAGCGGAGAACAAACTCTCTGCTGCTGAACCAATCAAGGTGGCGGAATTGCCTCAGGTGGCTGTGTTCCCGATGGGACAGCACATTGGTGCTCCTGCGCTTCCTTGTGTGCAGAAAGGTGACAAGGTGAAGGTCGGAACGCAGATTGGAACGCCGATGGAGAAGGCGCTCTCCACGTCTATCTTCTCTTCTGTCAGCGGTACTGTATTGAAAGTTGACACAGTGGTGGATGCCAGCGGCTACAAGAAGCCTGCTGTGTACATCACGGTGGAGGGTGATGAATGGGAAGAGGGCATTGACCGCAGCGATAAGCTGGTCACGTTGGCTGACAAGCCAGAACTGACGCCTGAAGCCATCATCGAGAAAGTGAAGAACGCGGGTATCGTTGGTATGGGTGGTGCTTGTTTCCCCACCCATGTGAAGTTGATGCCTCCTCCTCAGTTCAAGCCCGAATGGGTGATCATCAACGCAGTGGAGTGTGAGCCTTACCTCACTGCCGATCATCGTCTGATGCTCGAAAAGGCAGACGAGGTGCTGGTGGGTGTGGAACTGCTCATGAAGGCTGCCAAAGTGACGAAGGGCTTCATCGGCATCGAGGAGAACAAGCCTGATGCCATCAAGCTGATGACGGAGAAATGTGCTGCCCAGCATCCCAATATCGAGGTCGTTCCCCTGAAGACGAAATATCCACAGGGTGGTGAGAAACAGTTGATTGATGCCGTTGTGCGTCGTCAGGTTCCTGCTCCTCCTGCCTTGCCTGTATCCGTTGGAGCAATCATTCAGAACGTGGGTACTGCTTTTGCTGTGTATGAGGCAGTTATGAAGAACAAACCACTCTTCGAACGTATCGTAACCGTGACGGGTAAAGGTCTCCAGAAGCCCAGCAACTTCCTCACTCGTATGGGTACGCCCATGAGCCAGTTGATTGAGGCTTGTGGCGGTCTGCCAGAGGGTGATGTGAAGGTGATTGGTGGTGGTCCGATGATGGGTAAGGCACTCGTGAATACAGAGGTGCCTATCTGCAAAGGCTCGTCGGGTGTGCTCATCATGAGTGGCGACGATGTGCGTCGTGGTGAACCAGAACCCTGTATCCGTTGTGGCAAGTGTGTGAGTGCCTGCCCAATGGGTCTTGAACCTTATCTCCTCGCCACTTGCTCAGGCAAGAAGATGTGGGACAAGGTGGAGGCAGAGGATGTCACCAGCTGTATCGAGTGTGGCTCGTGCCAGTTCACTTGTCCGTCGAAGCGTCCGCTGCTCGACCTCATCCGCATGGGTAAAACAACTGTAATGACTAATATTCGCGCCCGTCAGATGGCTGCAAAAAAATAGAATAATTTACGATTTTACAATTTACGATTGACGATTGATTGGGTCATTTAGTGATTGAACTATTTGCCATTCGGATAGAAAAATGATTAAATTGCTCAAATCGAAAAATAAATAGTAAATAGTAAATCGACAAATAGTAAATATTTATATGAGTAAATTAGTAGTATCACTTTCACCTCACGTGCATAGCGGTGACTCCGTGCAGAATAACATGTACTGGGTGTGCATCGCTTTGGTGCCAGCACTCATCTGCTCGTTCATCAAATTTGGCGTGGGGGCAATCATAACCACAGCCATTTCGGTGGTTTCGTGTGTGTTCTTCGAGTGGGCTATCAACAAGTTCATGCTGAAGAACCCCAAGTGTACCGTCTGTGACGGCTCTGCCATTCTCACGGGTATTCTCCTGGCATTCAACATGCCCAGCAACATTGCGCCTTGGATCATCATCGTGGGTGCGTTGTTCGCGATTGGCATCGTCAAGATGACCTTTGGCGGTTTGGGTTGCAACCTCTTCAATCCAGCCCTTGCAGGTCGTGCTTTCCTGCTCATTTCGTTCCCTGTTCAGATGACCACTTGGCCAGTTCCTGGACAGGGCTTCGGCACCTATCTCGATGCCACCACAGGCGCAACGCCTCTCTCCATCATGAAGGCTGCGTTCAAGAGTGGCAATCCAGAGATGCTGAAGGAACTTCCTTCTTTCTATGACATGCTCGTTGGCAACACGGGTGGTTGTCTCGGAGAGGTTTGTGCGGCAGCACTCATCCTTGGTTTCATCATCCTGTTGGTGAAGAAGGTCATCACCTGGCATATCCCTGTCAGCATCTTGGTGACGGTGGCTGTGTTCTCAGGACTTCTCAACCTCGCCAATCCTGTTTATGCCAATCCATTGGCTGAGTTGATGAGTGGTGGTCTCTTGTTGGGTGCCATCTTCATGGCCACCGACTATGTGACCTCTCCTATGAGCAAGAACGGACAGCTGATCTATGGTGTTGCCATCGGTTTCCTGACCGTCATTATCCGTGCCTACGGCGCTTATCCTGAGGGTATGTCGTTTGCCATCCTCATCATGAACGCCTTTGTGCCCCTCATCAACAATAAGTTCAAACCAAAGCGCTTCGGTGAAGCCATAAAATAATTTACGATTTTATCATTTACGATTGACGATTGATTGGGTCATTTAGTGATTGAACTATTTGCCTTTCGGATAGAAAAATGATTAAATTGCTCAAATCGAAAAATAAATTGTAAATAGTAAATTGACAAATAGTAAATAATAAGATGAAAAAGTTAAAGTCTTCATTAACGAATATGTTGGCGGTGCTCACCATCATCGCCATCGTGGCAGCGGGCGTGCTGGCTTCAGTCAATGCGGTCACGGCTCCTCAGATAGAGAAAATCAATGCAGAGAACTTGGCTGCCGGCATCAAGGCTGTGATGGGCAGCGAGGATATCAAGGTGTCAGAACCTTGGGAAGTGGATGCTTTCACTGCCTATGACATCAACGACAAGCAGGGCAATCTGCTGGGTAAGGCAGTGGTCACTACAGAGAATGGTTTTGGCGGTCCACTCAAGGTGTTGGTTGGTTTCGATACAGAAGGAAAGATCCTCGGCTACACCGTGCTTGAGCATGCTGAGACTCCAGGTCTTGGTGCGAAAGCAGGAGAGTGGTTCCAGGATAAAATCATTGGTATGAATCCTGGTGTCAACAACTTCACGGTCAGCAAGGACGGTGGCGAAGTGGATGCCATCACAGCTTCCACCATCACCAGTCGTGCTTTCCTCCGTGCCATCCAGAATGCCTACGACAAGATCATTGCAGGTCAGGATGTCACCTCTGGTGCCTCTCAGCAAGCATCTGCTGCAGATATGGGAACCCCCGAAGTCATTGAATAGACGTGAAATTTACGATTTCACAATTTACGATTTACGATTGATTTTTCAATTTGATTATTTAGAGATTTGATGGATAAGACTGAATTGCAAGAGAGGATGACTTCCTTTGCGGTACGTATTGTAAAGATGGTCGATGCGATGCCTTCAACGGTGTCTGCAAGCTAATGAAATCGTAAAATCAACAAAATCGTAAATAAATAGTAAATAGTAAATCGTCAAATAGTAAATTAAGTATATATGAATAATTTCAAAGTATTGATGAATGGTATCATCAAAGAGAATCCGACATTTGTCCTGCTTTTGGGTATGTGTCCAACGCTCGGTACCACTTCTTCCGCTATCAACGGTATGTCGATGGGACTCGCCACGATGTGCGTGCTCATCGTTTCCAACTTCATCATTGCCCTCATCAAGAAACTCATTCCTGATGCTGTGCGCATCCCTTCCTACATCGTGGTCATCGCCAGTCTTGTGACGGTGCTCCAGATGGTCATCAAGGCGTATGCACCTGAGATTGACAAGAGCCTCGGACTCTTCATCCCACTGATCGTGGTGAACTGTATCATCCTCGGTCGTGCTGAGTCGTTCGCTGCCAAGAACGGAGCCATCGCTTCCATCTTCGATGGTATCGGCATCGGTCTCGGTTTCACCATCGCACTCACTTGTCTGGGTGCTGTCCGTGAATTGCTAGGCACAGGAGCCATCTTCGGCATCACCCTGTGGGGCGAGAACTACGGTATGCTCATGTTTGTGTTGGCACCTGGTGCCTTCCTTGCGCTTGGCTACCTGATTGTATTGTTTAACAAACTCACCAAGAAAGCTTAGTAATAATTTACGATTTTACAATTTACGATTGACGATTGATTGGCTCATTTAGTGATTGAACTATTTGCCATTCGGATAGAAAAATCATTAAATTGTTCAAATCGAAAAATAAATAGTAAATAGTAAATCGACAAATAGTAAATAATCTCTATGGATTACGTATTAAGTCTTGTTTTGATTATCATTGTTGCCATCTTCGTCAACAACGTCGTTTTGGCACAGTTCCTCGGCATCTGTCCTTTCTTGGGTGTGTCGAAGAAAGTGGATACCGCTTCAGGCATGGGTATGGCTGTGACTGCCGTCTTGGTGGTTGCCACCATCGTCACCTATCTCTTGCAGGTGTATGTGCTCAATGCCTTTGGTCTCGAATATCTCCAGACAATTGCTTTCATCCTCGTCATTGCTGCCTTGGTGCAGATGATTGAGATTATCCTCAAGAAGACCATGCCCGCCCTCTATCAGGCACTCGGCGTGTTCCTTCCCCTCATCACCACCAACTGCTGTATCTTGGGTGTTGCCATTCTGGTCATCCAGAAGGATTACGACCTGCTCGAAGGCATCGTGTATGCACTCTCCACAGGTATCGGCTTCCTCCTTGCGATGGTGCTCTTTGCGGGTCTCCGCGAGCAGCTCGACTTGGTGGATGTGCCAAAGGCTTTCCGTGGTGTGCCTATCGCGCTCGTCACCGCTTCTCTCCTTGCGATGGCCTTCATGGGCTTCTCAGGTGTCGATGGCGGTCTGAAAATACTCTTCGGATTGTAAAAGTGGATTAAACCTTTCTGTGTTTATTTGTGTCCAAAAGATTGTAAATCTTTTATTCATTTACTAATTTAATCACTCTAATTCTAAAACAAAACTTATGAAAAGTTATTTGAAGACATTGGCACTCGGTGCTTCACTTCTTAGCGCTACAGTCATGATGGCACAACCAGGTGGTGGTTTCCCAGGCGGAGGTTTCCCAGGTGGCGGCTTCCCCGGTGGAGGTGGTTTTGGTGGCGGCTTCGGAGGTTTCGGCGGCGACCAGAGCTCACAGGCAAAGGCTGAGTATTCTGAGAAATTCTCTGACATCAACTATGCTGGTGATGACGGTCAGGTTTACCACATGCTGGATATCTATCTTCCCAAGGAAGTGAAGGAGAAGTATCCTGTTGTGGTGCACATCTACGGAAGTGCGTGGGGTAGCAACAGCTCTAAGGGTGCTGCTGATATCAACACGATCTGTGCTGCGCTGCTCAAGGCAGGTTATGCAGTGGTGACTCCTAACCACCGCTCTATCGGTGATGGTAAATGGCCTGCTCAGGTGAATGACATCAAGGCGGTTATCCGTTTCATCCGCGCCAATGCTGCCAAGTATAAATTTGATACTTCTTTCATCGCTACATCTGGATTCTCTTCAGGTGGTCATTTGTCTGCTGTGACAGCACTTTCAAATGGTGTGAAGGTGGCTAAGCAGGGCAATGCAGAGTATGATGTGGAAGGTAGTGTAGGTCCTTACACCAAGGAGTCAAGCTACGTGAACGCATTCTGCGACTGGTCAGGTCCTACGGAATTGCTCCAGATGGAGTGTGGTAACGCAATGGTGTTTGGTGGCAAGGGCAACACCCCAGAGGAACAGCTCATCGGCGCTCCAAAGGAGGGTAATGAGAGCAAGTTCTTGTTGCTGAGTGCATCAGGCTATATCGACAAGAATGATGTTCCTGGTTACATCTTCCACGGCGACAAGGACTTCGTGGTGGCATCTTGTGTGAGCCAGTACCTCTATGACCAGCTCCAGAAGGCTGGTGTGGAAAGCTACATCGTTCGTGAGCCAGAAGGTGGTCATGGCATGGGTATGTATTCAGAGGAAAACCTCAAGAAGATGGTGGACTTCCTGAACAAGGTTCGTGCAACGAAGAAGTAAGAAACTTTCCCTTCAAAGAAACATAGTGAAGTCTCTCCACATTGCTTGTGGAGGGACTTTTTTTGTATGTGGTAGATTTGTGTTGAAAAAAGTATGAGAATGCTTTGGAGGTTTTTTCGAAAAAGTGTAACTTTGTGGCGATTTTCCGAAGGGGAAATGACAAAACATTGATTATTAACGAAAAACATAGCAAGACAATGGAAATAAATAGTTGGTATGAATGCAAAGTGAAGATGGACGTGATGAAAGATGATGGTACGACGAGACCTGAAACTTTCACCTACTTGGTGGATGCGCTGAACTTCACGGAGGCTGAGTCGAGAATCATTGAGGAGGTGAAGCCCTATACAAGTGGCACCCTTGATGTGGCAAACATCAAGCGTGTGAAGTATGGCGAGATTTTCACCAGCGACAGCGATGTGGCTGACAAGTGGTACAAGGTGCGTTGCCTCTTCATTACTCTCGATGAGAAGACGCAGACAGAGAAGGAGATTGCCAACAACATGCTGGTGCAGGCTGGCACCTTCCATGAGGCGGTGGAACGCTTTGACAAGGGTATGAAGGGTTCGCTGATGGACTACCGCATTGCGACGGTGCAGGAAACGAAGATCATGGATGTGTTCCGCTATGTGGCACGTTCAAAGAAGGAAGAGGAATGATGATCGCGGAGAACCTACAAAAGATCAGAGCGACGCTGAAACCTGATGTCCGACTGGTGGCAGTGTCGAAATATCATCCTGTGGAGGCTTTGCAGGAGGCCTACGACACGGGGCAACGCATCTTTGGTGAGAACCATGTGCAGGAGCTGGTGGCGAAGGAGGAGGTTCTACCAAAAGATATCGAATGGCACTTCATCGGTCACTTGCAGACGAACAAGGTGAAGTATATTGCCCGATTTGTCAGTCTCATCCATTCTGTGGATTCTGTCAAATTGCTCAAGGAAATCAATAAGCAGGCGGAGAAGTGTGGAAGGACGATTGACGTGCTGCTTCAAATCCATGTGGCGCAAGAGGAAACGAAGTTCGGCTTCACACCTGAAGAGGTGGTGCAGATGCTTGCAGAGGAGGAATGGAAGACTTGTTCCCATGTGCGCATTGTGGGTTTGATGGCAATGGCGACCAATACCGACAATGAGGTTCAGATTACGGACGAGTTTGAAACTGTTCGACAACTTTCTGACACATTGAAAGGGCGCTTCTTTGCCGACGAACCCTCCTTCAAGGAAATCTCGATGGGCATGAGTGGTGACTACCTGATTGCCCAGGAGCATGGAAGCACAATGGTGAGAATCGGAAGTCAAATATTCGGAGAACGTATCTATACTAAATAACCATGCCAGCAATCAACCTGAATGACCGACGTCGCGATGTGGCAAGAGACATTTGTCGTGCCTACGATGTGACATTGAATGTGGAGGCACTGCATGCCTTCGCTAACATCCTCGTACCCATGAAAGTTTTGCGTGGACACCATCTGGTCAGCGAGGGTGATGTGTGTAACAGTATGTTCTATGTGGACAAGGGAATGGTGTTGCAACATTACAAGAAAAACAACGCCACCGTTACAGAACACATCAGTCATGAGGGTGATATGGTCATCTGCATTGAAAGCTATTTCTTGCGTGAACCTTCCAAGATTGTCGCATCCACCATCGAACCCAGTGTGGTTTATGGCATTCCTCGTGATGCGTTGGAGGCGATTGCCAGTCATTCGTTCGAGTTGTGCAAACTCATCTTTGCCATCTACCAGCGTTCCCTGATTATTTCCCAGCAAAAAGCGGATGTCCTCCGTTTTGAGACTGCTAAGGAACGCTATGTCCGCACCATGCGGGAAAACCCTGAAATCATTCGTCGTGCTCCGCTCCACAATGTTGCGTCCTTCTTGCAGATGACGCCAGAAACCTTGAGCCGTGTGAGGGCACAAGTGACGGAAGAGGGAATCAAGTAAGGGTTAATCTTCTTTTTTAATCGTGCATGCATGCATGCTGAATTCGCAACCGCAGTATTGTTGGTTGTAGAAGTTGTATTCGCGAAGGAGTTGGTTGCGACGATCCTGTAACCCACCTTTGCGCCAGTTCTGTGCCCAGAAGAGAGGGGAGGTTTGAGGTTTGAGGTTTGAGGTTTGAGATTTGAGGTTTGATTTTACTGCTTCTTGGGCTTGAAGTCCTGCTTGGCTGATTTGTTCGAGGCTCTTCCAACGGGAAGAAGCTAAAGTGGTGGCAAAGTAGGTGATGCCGAGTTGCTGAGCTTGTAGGGCAGTGGCTGTGAGACGCATTCGGAAGCATTGGAGGCATCTGGAACCCCGTTCCGGTTCTGTTTCGAGACCTTTCACTTGTTGGAGCCACGCTTCGTGGTCGTAGTCACCGTCTATCCATTGAATACCCAGACTTTCTGCATGACGCTTGCTCTCTTGCTTGCGGATTTCATACTCCTCAAGCGGGTAGATGTTGGGGTTGAAATAGAAGATGGTGGGACGGATGTCGTGCTGCAGCATCCACTCGACAATAGCGGAAGAGCAGGGGGCACAACAGGCGTGGAGGAGAACCTCGTGAAGACCTTCGGGGATGAGGATGTCGTTCTTTTTCTTCATGTGGGTGGGTTTCGTGTTGCAAAGTTACAACAATCTCATGAATAATGCGTAACTTTGCAGGGATTTTAAGAAGATTGTAATCATTAGAATGACTGGAAGCTTATGAGCGTGGTTGGATTTGTGAAGAATTGGATGTTGCCGATTGCGATGGCGGTCGGTGTGGCTTCTTATTATATCTATGTGAACATCCCGCTTTTGGATGGAACGCATGAAGTGGTGAATCGTGCGATTGGGTATATTCAACCGACGTTGCTCTTCTGTATGTTGTTTGTGAGTTTCTGTCGGATGCGCATCAAGGAGTTGAAACCTCGTGCGTGGATGTTGGAACTCTTGGCGATTCAGGTGGTGAGTTTTGTGGCGATGGGTTTGCTTATCGTGGGAATGCCTGAAATGGAAGGACGTGTGGTGATTGAGAGTGCGATGATTTGTATGATTTGTCCGACGGCAACAGCAGCTGCTGTGGTGACGACAAGGTTGCATGGGAATGCGAATGTGGTGGTGAGTTACACTTGTCTCATCAATATGGCGGTGTCGTTGGTGGTGCCTGCGATGGTGCCGTTTCTGCATGAGAGTGATCACGCAGGAATGAGTTTTGAAGTGTCGTTCTTGCTGATTCTGGCAAAGGTGTTTCCTTTGTTGATTATGCCGTTAGTGGTGGCGTGGTTCGTGCGTCATTTGTTCCCTAAGTTTCATGCTTTCATCTTGCGTCAGAAGAATCTGGCATTCAACTTGTGGGCTGTGTCTCTATCGTTGGCCATTGGAGTGTCTGTGAAAGCGTTGGTACATAGTGAGGAAGGTTTCTGGACGATGGTGGGCATCGCTGTGGCTTCGTTGTTGTGCTGTCTGGTGCAGTTCGTCTGTGGACGCATCATCGGACGGAAACATGGGGAAGCGGTGGCTGGCACACAAAGTCTTGGACAGAAGAATACAGTGTTTGCCATTTGGATGGGATACACGTTTCTTGACCCCGTCACAGCCTTGGCGGGTGGATTCTATTCGTTGTGGCACAATCTGGTGAACTCCTGGCAATTGTGGAGGGAGAGGAAGGTTACTGGGTAACGGTTAACGGTTATAGGTTAAAGGTTAAAGACAGTTAGGGTTAAGGTTATCGTTAACGTTTTCCAAAGAGTTTTTGGATGAGGTCAGAGCGATTTATCTGTCGGAGCAGACGGAGGATGGCTTGACGTTCAGAGGGCTTGTACCAGAAGAAGAATTGACGCTGGGCAAGCTTTTCTTTTTGTGTCTTTGCTGACCAGACAGGTTGAAGGGTGTAGGGATGAATGCCTGTGTACCAAGTTTCTGTGGAGACCGTCATCGGGGTGGGCGTGAAGTCCTGCACCTGTTCGAGTTGGAAATTGAGGTCTTTGGTCAACACAGCCAACTCAGCCATATCCTCAGCAGTACATCCAGGATGGGAACTGATGAAGTAAGGAATGATTTGCTGACGCAGGTTCTTTCGACGGTTCAAATCGTCGAAGATGCGCTTGAAGTCATAGAAAAGTTGGAAGGAGGGTTTGCGCATGAGGGAGAGCACACGATCAGAAGTGTGTTCTGGAGCCACCTTGAGGCGACCACTAACGTGTTTGGTAATCAGTTCCTCTGTGTATTTCCTGTTGATTTGATTGATGCGCTCATCCCCTGTATCATGAAGAAGGAGGTCGTAGCGGACACCCGAACCGATGAAACTCTTCTTGATGCCAGGTAAGGCATCCACAGCCCGATAAATGTCGAGCAGGGCAGAATGGTCGCTGTTGAGATTAGGACAAATCTTCGGATGGATGCACGATGGGCGTTTGCATTGATGACAAAGGTCGAGCTTCTTTCCATGCATCGCATACATATTGGCAGAAGGTCCTCCGAGGTCGCTCAAATACCCTTTGAAGTCGGGCATTTGGGTGATGGCTTTCACTTCTTTAAGAATGCTCTCCTTGCTGCGTGAAGTGATGAACTTGCCCTGATGGGCAGAGATCGTGCAGAAAGCACAACCACCAAAACAACCACGATGCAGACAGACGGAGAACTTGATCATCTCATAAGCAGGAATCCGTTTTCCTTTGTATTTGGGATGAGGCAGTCGTGTGTAAGGAAGGTCGAAGGAGTGGTCCAGCTCGTCCTGTGTGAGAGGCTGATAGGGGGGATTGACCACAGCAAAGCGTCCATCCACTTCCTGAAGGATGCGTTGGGCGGAATACTTGTTCGATTCTTCCTCGATATGTCGGAAATTCTCAGCTTGTGCTTTTTTGTTGTGGAGACACTCTTCGTGACTGTGCAGGAGAATGTCGTCAGGACGGATACCCCCAGGGATTTCCTTCTGTTGCAATAGGGAAACAGTTTGCTTCTGTGGGAAGCGCGCCATAAGGTTGCGAAACATCTTCACATCAATCTCACAATCTTGTTCCATCAACAACTGTGCCAATGACGTCATAGGCTTTTCGCCCATTCCATAAATGAGGAGGTCTGCACCAGAGGGATGCAAGATGGTAGGCAGAAGCTTGTCTTGCCAATAGTCGTAATGCGTCAAACGACGAAGACTGGCTTCGATGCCACCAATCACCACGGGCACATCAGGATAGAGTTCCTTCAGGATGCGTGTATAGACGATGGTGGGGTATTCAGGTCGAAGGTCGTGCCGTCCATCGGGCGAGTAAGCATCTTCGGAACGGAGACGTTTGTTGGCTGTGTATTTGTTCACCATCGAATCCATCGCACCAGGAGCGATGCCAAAGAAGAGGCGAGGACGACCTAATTTTTTGAAATCTCGATAATCACCATGCCAGTCAGGTTGAGGCACAATGGCTACCCGCAGTCCTTCTGCTTCGAGGATACGACCAATCACCGCCGCTGCAAAGGAGGGGTGGTCAACGTAGGCATCGGCAGAGAAGAGGATGACATCGAGGGAATCCCAGCCGAGCCGTTCTAGTTCTTTCTTGGTGGTCGGTAGCCAGTTCATGGGTGATTTGAGGTTTGAGACCTGAATCTTGAATCTTTATGAGTTATTCAAGGAATGCGAGGAATGCCTTGGTGAGTGCGTTCATTTTCTTGCGGTCGGTGATGGATTCGAGTGGGAAACCCAAACGGACGAACCGCTGTTGTTGAGCAATCGCAGCACAGTTTCCATTGGAGTAGGTGAGGATGGCAACTGCCTGACCTGATGGGGAGAGAACGGAGGGTGAAGGCACACAATAGCTCTCTGGATTCATGCTGCGATAGATGTCGAACGTGAGTCCGCAACCAGTCAGTTGAGTGTTTGGGGTGGAGAGATTCGCCACAACGTTGCCTCCAATGGATGGACATCCACTATTGGCACTACTCATGAGCACTTTACCACCTTGATTGTAGTATTGCTCCACCAGGGAATTGGTACGACTGTTGAATTGCTTCTGTGTGCCGTAGATAAGGTCAACGATAGGGTAGTCGGAGAGTGATATGTTCCCCTCCATGAGTGCCTTTTCGCTACATGAGGTGAAGGAGTGGTTGCCTGAAAGCATGATGGCACGACCATGAATGACGGGATAGTCGAAGGTGTTGCCCATGAAGAGTTGTCCCTCTAATTCCATTCCACTCATACCCAATCCGTCAGAGGCTTCACTGCCAGCTTTCGAACGGTCGAAATAGCGTTGTCTGCCACAGAAACCCGTATAGGCACCATAAGGCACTCCTGGGTCGGCATCGAGGTCAAAACCGCATTCTGTCATGGTGTCAATCACCTTCGGACCTTCTAATCGTGTAAAGGCATTAACCACCAGCACAGTACCTTTATTTTGAGAGGAGATGCCACAAGCCAACACTTCTGATGGGAAACTCTCTCCTCCCTCATTCAATGCTGCCACCTTGAAGGAATATACTTCATCGGGGTTCAATTCGATGGTGTGGCTGGTACCCTTGACGATGACACCATTGTCGAAACCTTGATAGCCTCGACGGGTATAAATGATGTACTCCTTGGATTTGGCTGTGGGTTCAAGCGGATCTTCCACAGGTGTCCAGGATAGGGTGGCAGTTTGCTTCTGCTCGTTTAACGTGATGGCGAAGTTCTCGACCGGTAACGGCTGAATGACATAGTCGCGCTGATAGAGCGTGGCGATATACTTCACGATGGTCTTATAGACAGAGCGGGAGAGGTCGAACTTGAAGTGTGGGTCGTATGCTTGGCGCATATCGGCAAAGTTCTGGTGAGAGAGCATCTCGAGGATGCAAGCAGGAGGCATCGGAGCACGTGCCTCTCCATAGTTACGATTCCAAAGTTGACGCACTTGCCAACGGTATTTCTTCAGGTCGGTGGTGAAGTTGGTGAGGAACATGCTGATGAGGTCACGCGATACGAACCTATCCATCCCTGCGCCCGTCTTTCCTTCATTAAAGTCAGTCATATAGACACCCAAGGAACCCACGAAAGCATCATCGGTTTTCACGCCTGCATCCGTATGGAATGCCACAGAGATATCGAGTGGCACTTTCAGTCCATCTTCCCGTTTCGGATTGTAGATGGAACCTCCTGAAAGATAATTGATGGAGGCAGAACGAGAGTTAATGTCATTGTTGTAGTCATTATCTGCAAATGGCTCAGTATGAATCTTATATGGGAATCCAAACCACTGAACGCTGTACTTGGCAGCTTCTGCCCATCGTGGCAATCCCGAGGGACGAACTCTGCCGTTGTGTCCTTCTGGAACAATGTTGCCCATACCCCCTCCAAAACGAACGGCATCCGCTGTGACGATGCCCTTGTGTTTGCTGTGGTTGGAGAGCGACACCATTCCATAATTGTGTTCTCCTTCGTCAAACTCGAAGGTACCAAGATACACCCAAGTGCCACCTCCCATCTGCTGGTTCACCTTGAACTCCGTCGTGCCTCCTTTGTGATGAACGGTATAGGTGGCATCATCCACAGAGTTCTCGTAAGATTGGTACGTCACATAGACCGCATATTTGCCCTCCTTGGGAATATTGGGAATCCATTGTGCGATACCCTCATCCTTGGGCGATGAAACAGCAGGAACATAACGAGCTGTGCCATCTGTGAAAGGCGAGTCGCATGACTCATAGATAGCCTTGGTTTGTGCGAATCCGTGTCGTTTTGTCGTTTGCCACTTGAGGCTCTTCTGTTTGCGTCGGAAAGATTCGAGGTAAGTTCCGCCTTTGTGGGGTTGGTCATTATCCACGATGACCTCATGGGTTTGGTAATCCCGTTCTCTGGGTGTGAACACCACAGCACCCGCATTCTCCAGCATAGGGATGATGAACGGAATGACAAAGGTTTGCGAGAAAAGGTCCTCGGTGGTGCAGAACAGCCGGGGACGTTGCCAATACCAGTCATCCTTTTCCAGTCGGTAGTAGCGTCCGTGACTTTGCCATAGGGCGATATGATTGCCAGCCAATCCCTTGTCGGCAGAGTAGGGGCGAGAGACATTCCTGATCCAAGGTTCTCCATCGTACGTTTCAGCCAAGAGTCGCGTGGAGTCTTTCTTGCTTTTTCTAAAAAACATCGGCACCAAGTCCTCAATGGCACGCCCATCCGTCATGATGGTGAGGTCATAACCTTTTTGTGCGACAGGAACGAAAGAACCCACTTCCTTGTAGATTCTCTCCACCACCTCGGGTGTGAAATGTTGTTCCTGAAAACCGCCGCCCAGCACAATGCAAATGCTTTCTTCCTCGCTGTTGATGTTGCACGACACCACTGTCGAAGGTTTGATGTTGGCGTCATAGCGCGTGTAGTTCTCTGCCCACGTCGTCAGTTGGCTTTGCAAGCTCTGCGAATTGCCGTAACAAGGCAGTGCCAGCAGGATGATCAGTAGTAATTCTCTCATCGTTTATAATTCATTTTCTTGAATCCCACCAGTTTGTCATATCGAGACCCGAAAGGTCGATGATACACATACACACAATATTCATTCTCTGTCTGATGGAAATTTCCCTCACAGGGGCGGGTCTCTCCCACATCCTCTCCATCTCTCTTGAACATATACATATAATTGTAGGATCCTTGTTTCAACGGAGTCACCAATTCATACTGGTGGTCAATCAGGTTGTATTCCATCTTGTACATCTCCTCCATGCGGTTGTTGGTCAGGTCCCCAAACAGGTACACTTCGCCTCCAGCCACTTTGGGCATCTGGAGGGAGAAATGCGTGAAGATATAGTCGCTCTCCGTGTCGTTGTTGTAGTTGTCATCGTTCCTGATCAAGAACCGTCCGTTTTGGTCTTCGTCGTAGAGGTAGATAATGCGTTGCTCGTCAGTGTAGAGGAGGGCGTGATAGTAGGTGTCGTCAAACTCCATCCTATCCACATGCATCGTTGGTACATACTCGTTCAGAATCTCGAAACGTCGGTACTCATTGCCCGCAGGGAAGATAAGCGAACGGTTATGGTTGAAGATGAGCTTGTTCACTTGCATCAGCGAAGGACTTAACTCCTCCACGTGATTGTCCCATCGCCGATTCTGTACTACCAGGTATTTGAAATCGCTCACAGGATTGCTCACCTGATACCCGCTGTAGTTCACGGTGAAGTTCACCTGCTGATGTGCTGCATAGGTGTCAATGTCCGTGTTGGCAGTTACATCCACATCCACGCCCACACGAGGTTCAATGATGGAGAAGGAAGCCTGTGCAATCGGTTCATCCTCTCCGTCTTCGAAGATGTTCACCCTGTAGTTGCCCGACACCAACAGCTTGGTATCCGCATTCGGTAAGTTCAGCCAATAGTGGTTGTACTTCACCTCCGTGCTCATGGCTGGCTCATAGTCATCAATGCGCTGTTCTGCAAATCCCGTCATGTAGTCGCTGGTCAGCAGGTCGCTTGGCGTCCAATCCGCATTGCAATGCGTGATGGTGTAGGTATATCGTTGATACTGCGCTTGCAGGTCATCAAAGCTTATCTCCACACGATGTCCGCCATTCAGCAACATCACCGTCGGCGCATCCCATTGTCCATCCACCTTCACCTGCAGCGTTTTGATGCGAGGCGAAAAACAGATGTTTTCCTGGGCAAAGCCCCCCAGCCCCCAAAGGGGGAGGGCTAACGCGATGATATATCGGATGAATCTATGCATGATTTCAAATTTCAAATCTCTAAACCGTAAACCCTTACTTCACTTCCACCTCTACTTTTCCCTTGATGTCATTCACATTGGCGCCTACGTTGAAGGTGTAAGTGCCGTCGATGATGTCCCAGCCGCGTTCTTCCTCTTGATACACTGCAAGTTCATCCACAGGGATGGTCATGTTGAGTGTTTCGCTCTCGCCAGGTTCGAGAAGACGAGTTTTGGCAAATGCCTTGAGCTCCTTGACAGGACGGGGCGTCGTTGTCTGTGGCATCGTCACATAGACTTGTGCCGTTTCCTTACCTGCCACCTTTCCTGTGTTGGTGACCGTCACGCTGACGTTGATGTTGTTGCCCGTCTTCTGAGCGGTGGGCTTGTTATAAGCAAAAGTGGTGTAGCTCAAACCGTAGCCAAAGGGGAAGAGGGGCTTTACGTTGTTCGTGGAGAAATGACGATAGCCCACGAAGATGTCCTCCTTGTAGTGAACTTCTCTGTCCACACCTGGGTAGGCTTCCTTGCCATATTGCACGTAAGGATAGTCCTCATACTTCTGGGCAAATGTCACAGGCAGTTTTCCACTTGGGCACACCGTTCCGTTCAGCACGTTCACGAGTGCCTTGCCAGACTCACTACCCAGATACCAGCAGTGAACCAATCCTGCCACATCCTTCAGCCAAGGCATATTGTAGGGGTTACCACCGAAGGTCACCACCACGATGTTCTTCTGAATCTTTGCCAACTCAGATATCAGTTCGTTCTGTCCATAGGGCAGGTCATAGCTTTCGCGGTCACCATTCTCGCAGTCCTGACGTGTGTTCTTGTTCAGACCTCCGATGAAGATGATGAGGTCAGCACCCTTTGCCATCTCCAATGCTTCAGCCTTCAACGAATCCTGCTTGTGGGCATCCAGTCTGTCCACATGGTCATACATCGCACGACCAGAGTAGTAGCCCTGGGCATACATGATCATCTGCTCATAATTCCTTTGCAGTTCCTCCAGTGGACTGATGTCGCGCAGGGTCTTCAGTTCAGAAGAACCACCGCCTTTCGTGAGGGAACGGGTGGCATTCTCACCCACCACCAGAATCTGGCTGTATTTCTTGTATTTCGCAGGATTCAAGGGAAGGATGTTCCTGTCGTTCTTCAAGAGCACGATGCCCTCCTCACCAATCTGACGGCATACATCGTAGTGCGCCTCAGAGCATTGGTTGCCAATCACTTTCTTGGGATTCATCGCTGTACGGAAGATGGTGCGCAGCACGCGGCTTGCCTTCTCGTCCAGCACTTCCATTGGCACCTTTCCTTCCTTCAGCAGTTGCTCGAACGGATTGCCCAGGTGGTACATCTCATAGCCAAATTTGCTCTCCGTCGTCTTGCCGTCGGTGTAGGTGCCCATCTCAATGTCGAGACCTCCAGTGGCAGCTTCATACGTGTCAACGGCTCCGCCCCAGTCACTTACGAGGGCACCGTCCCACTTCCAGTCTCTCTTCAAGATGCCGTTGAGCAGTTCGTCGTTGTGGCAGCAATGCACACCCTTCCATTTGTTGTACGAACCCATGATAGTCCAGACGTGAGCCTTTTCAACGGCACGTCTGAAAGGTGCCAGATAAATCTCGTTCATGGCTCTCTCCGAAACATTCACGTTGATGCCGAAGCGGTCGGTTTCCTGGTCGTTCAGCACGAAATGCTTCAGACAGCAAGCCACAGCGTTTTCCTGTGCCGACTTGATGTAAGGAACCACCATCTCGCCAGCCAAGAAGGGGTCTTCGCCCATATACTCAAACGCACGTCCGTTGAGAGGGGTGCGCTGGATGTTCACACCAGGACCCAGCATGATGTCCTTGCCTCTGAACGCAAACTCTTCACTCACCGCATTGCCGTAAGCCGATGAGAGTTCCGTGTTCCAAGTGGAAGCCAGACACGTCAGCGAGGGGAATGCCACGATATAGTCGTTCGTCCATTGGGCAGGATTCCATGTGTTCCATTCCAACTCCTCACGCACACCATGAGGACCGTCGTCCATGTTCAGCTGTCGGATACCCAGACGAGGGACACCGGCACTGGTGAACTTACTTTGTGCATGCAGGATTTGCACCTTCTCATGCGTGGTCATTCTACTCAGCGCATCTTTCACGCGCTCTTCGATGGGGGCGTTGGGGTCAAGATAGACCTGTGCTGTTGCTGTCATCGCTGTCAACGTGAAAAGCGATGCAAAGAAGAGGTTCTTCTTCATATAGTCTACTATTGTTTTATTTTGATATTGGTATTTACAATCGGATGGTGATGGCCTTGCCGTTGTAAGTGACGGTCTTCCCCTTGGGGTTGTCGAGGTTCAACGGTTGGGCATTGGTGGGTGTGACATACACGATGTTGAATCGGCGTTCTTTCAGCATACCTTCGAACTTGCCGTTCCTTTTTCCGAGCGTGAGCGTCTTCTCCTGTTCATTATAACGAATGTCGATGGTGCTGTATTGTCCTTTCTCATAATTGTAGTTGGTGCCTTCGTCCTCGTAGAGTAGGAACTGGACATCACGACCTGCATAGACATACAGGTGGATGAGTTCGGCTGGCTTTTCGTCGCTCCATTCCATCGCAGGACCTATCGGCAGGATGGAACCCTCTGGTACGAAGATGGGGATTCGTTCGTAGGGAGCTTCTATCTCTATTTTACGGTTTGAGGTTTGAGGTTTGAGATTTGAGGTTTGAGATGCAACAATTTGCTTGCCGGTGTAGAGGTCGTACCAGCCACGTTGCTTGGGAAAATAGACAGTACGGGTTCGGGCCTTGTATTCGCTGACGGGACAAGCCATCAGGGAGGGACCGAACATCCATTGGTCTTTCAGGTCATACACCTGCTCGTCGCCGTTGAAGTCCATCACGAGGGCGCGCATTATGGTGTAGTCCTTCAGGTGCACCCAACCAGCCATCGAGTAGAGGTAGGGCATCAGGTGATAGCGCAAACGGTGATACCACAAGATGCTCTCATAGGCGGGATGACCTGCTGGGGCAATGTTCCACACCTCACGCAGCGGCCATTGTCCGTGGGCACGGTACAGGGGGATAAAACAGCCGAACTGGTTCCAGCGTGTCTGCAACTCTCTCCATTCCTTCAGATCGTCATTCTCCTGTTGGGTCTGGTCGAAAAGTTGTTGTGCCCTTACATAACGGTTCTCCACACAGAAGCCACCTTGATCCATACCCCAGAAGGGGAGTCCCGACAGGCAGTAATTCATGCCTGCCGTCATTTGTGCTCGCATGTCCTCCCAACGCGTGCCGATGTCGCCGCTCCATGTGGCGGTGGAGTATCGCTGTTCACCAGCAAAGCCGCTGCGAGTGAGGAGGAACACACGTTGGTTGGGGTTCACCGACCGCTGTCCGTTGTAGATGGCGTCGGCATTCACGATGCTGTAGGCGTTGAAGTATTCCGTCGAGGTGCCCAGGGCTGTGGAGCCACACAATGCTTTCCTGTACCACATCGGGGTGCAGTCTCTTACGTTGGGTTCAGAGGCATCCATCCACCAGGCATCGATGAGGTTTGAGTTTGACGATTTACTATTTACAATTTTTCCTGAGAGACCAGTGTAGAGGTGGTCGTCGAGTTGTTGCCAGAAGAGTTTGCGGGCCCCCTCTGAATAGGCGTCGTAGAAGGAGCCGACGTAGCCGGGACCGACCCAGTCGCGGATGTCGTCCTTCACGGCTTGCTGATACATCCAACCCTTGCTGTCCAATTCCTTGTAGTGGTCAGTGTTCACGTAGAACTTAGGCCACACGCTGATCATGAAGCGTCCATGCATCTCGTGTACCTTGTCCAGCATACCTTGTGGGTTGGGGTAGCGGGTTGCCTCAAACTCATGGCTGCCCCATTGGTCTTCCTTCCAGTAGTTCCAGTCCTGCACGATGTTGTCGATGGGGATGTGACGCTCTCGGAACGTTGCCAAAGTGCTGGTCAGTTCTTCCTGCGTCTTATAGCGTTCGCGGCTCTGCCAGAAGCCCAGCACCCACTTCGGATATACGGGTGCCTTGCCGGTCAGAGTGCGGTAGCCGCTGATGACCTCGTCCATGTCGTTACCAGCAATGAAGTAATAATCCATATCGCGGCTCATCTCACTCCAGATGCTCAACTGTCCTTGTTCCTCTGTCGTGCGGGGAGCAGCCACACGCAAGCCGCAATAGCTCACGCTGCCGTCGGGTTGCCATTCGATGCGCAGGTCGTTCTTCTCGCCTTGCTTCAGGGGTATGGAGAACTTATAGGCGTTCGGGTTCCAAGCCGTGCGCCAACGTTCAGCTACCACTTCCTTGCCACCTATATATACCTTAATATAACCCGCATAGTAGAGGATGAACTGATAGTTGCTCGTCGTGGGAGCCTCGATGGCACCTTCATACACTACTTTCGCCCCTTCCAGCCTGAAGCCTTGGGGAAGATTCTGGATGCCGCCCTTGTCCATCTTGCCGATTTCGGAGTGGTCGGGTAGGGCGTACTCGAAATAGAGCGAGTCCTCTGCCCTCACCAGCTGCTGACCTCTTCGGTCCGTGTAAGTGCCTGTCAGGTGTCCGGGCTTTCCTTCCTTGTCATAGAGGCGGAACGCGCGGTTCAGTTGCAAGTAGTCGTCGGGATTGCCGAAGCGGCAATAGGAATAACTATCCCACAGCAGACCATAGTTCTTGTTCGACACCACCATCGGCACCGACACCTTCGTATTGTATTGGAACAAATCCTCGTTCTTGCCCTTCATGTTCAGTTCTTCCGACTGGTGCTGCCCCAAGCCGTAGAAAGCCTCGTCGGCAGGGCTGTCGAAAAGCAGCCGCCAACTCAGTCCTTGCTTCTGTGCCTCCGTCGGATGTCCACTGCCCAACTCCCGTTCTGGCACGTGGAATTCCTTGAACGTCTTTCCCTGCATCGCTTCCTGCAACAGCACCTTTCCCTTTGCGTCGAGGAACGTCATCCTGCCGTTCGCTTTCGCCACCACAGCCGTCACCTTCTGGGTCTCCACCCGCACGTTCGTCTCGTCCTCTTTCACGCTGAACTGCGGAGTCCGCTCCTGCTTCTCCCTCACCACGATGAGGCTTGCCTCTTTCTTGGGCAGCGTTTCCTCGCTCGTGGCGCTCACACGGATGATGCCGTCATCCACCACTTGCAGACGCACCACGCGCGCTTCGCCGCCATCGGGGCGAATCGTCACCGACGTGCCTACTTGCTCCACCACCGAAGCGTGGCACCACAGACACGACCAGCAGGTCACGATGCTTAACAGAAATTGTCTCATTCTTTCCTTTTCCTTTTGATGTTGCGAAGTTACGCATAATTTGGGAAACTATCGTGAAGAATCTGAATTATTTTGTCCACGAATGAAAAAATGGAGAAAATGAACAAGATATTTTGGTCTAGAACCTTTAGCTCGGCGTATCCAATTTCGTTCCATTGGCTACGCCGAGCTAAAGGTTCGTTTCATTTGCCTCGAAGGGGCGATGTTCAAAAAATCTGTGGTATCCGTGTTATCTGTGTGAAAAAAAATCGTAACTTTGCAGACGAAAAGAAACAGGATATGCAGAAGATTATCGAGATAAAGGGTGGAGTGGCGCGACATCCGCAGTTTAGGATGAACGCACCCATCGACTTCGAGTTGCTGGCTGGCGAACAACTGGCGATTGTGGGTGACAATGGCAGCGGCAAGACGAGGCTGGTGGATGTGCTGACGGGTAAGTGTGCACTGATGCCGATGAACGGGGTGAAGTATGACTTTGCACCGAGCAAGGCAAAGCTGGTGAGCGACAATATGAAGTACTTGTCGTTCAGGGATTCGTATGGCACGAACGAGGGGGTGTACTACTATCAGCAGCGATGGAACCAGAATGACATTGAGGAGACGCCGTTGGTGAGGGACTTGCTGGCGGAGTCGTTCCGTGTGGCTGAGGAGGGACTGACGAGGAAGACGGTGTTTGACAAGTTTGTGGTGAGGGATGAGACGCCTGAGCAGGAGGCCGAACGCTTGCGTCAGGAGGCGCAGGACAGGGAGGAGATGCACCGAGAACTGGAGAAGGTGAAGGAGCATCTGTATGAGATTTTCCATCTGGAGCATTTGCTCGACAAGCATATCATCCTCTTGAGCAGTGGCGAACTGAGGAAGTTCCAGCTGACAAAGACGCTGATGACGAATCCGAGGGTGCTCATCATGGACAATCCGTTCATCGGACTGGACGTGACGGCGCGTCAGCAGTTGGGCGAGTTCCTCACGTTGCTGACGAAGGAGACGAACGTATCGGTGGTGTTGGTGCTGTCGAAGACGGACGACATCCCCGACATCATCACGCATGTGGTGCCAGTGAAGAACCTGACGGTGGGCAGGAAGATGACGCTGCAAGAATATAAGGAGAGTAGGGAGCCAGTGTCTGCCCGAATGCTTTCGGAAGAGAAGGAAAGGGCCATTCTCTCGCTGCCCGATGCAACGGACTCGGATGCGGCAGAGTGTGATCAGGTGATAGACTTCCGCAAGGTGAACATCCGCTATGGGGAGCGCACCATCCTGAAGGAGCTGAGCTTCACGGTGAGGAGGGGCGAACACTGGGCACTGAACGGTGAGAACGGGGCTGGCAAATCGACGCTCCTGAGCATTGTGTGTGCCGACAATCCGCAGAGCTACGCGAACGACATCGTGCTGTTCGGACATCAGCGCGGTAAGGGCGAGAGTATCTGGGACATCAAGAAGCACATCGGCTATATCTCGCCTGAGATGCACAGGGCTTTCATGAGGGACATTCCAGCGGTGGACATCGTGGCAAGCGGACTGAGCGACGTGTCGGGTCTCTACCGAAAGCCGAAACCTGAGCAACGGGCGGTGTGCGAGTTCTGGATGGATGTGTTTGGCATCAAACAGTATGCCGACACGACGTTTCTGAAACTGAGCAGCGGCGAACAGCGTCTGGTGCTGTTGGCAAGGGCATTCGTGAAGGACCCTTCGCTGCTGATTCTTGACGAGCCGTTGCACGGACTGGACTTGAAAAACCGCCGACTGGTGAAGGACGTGATTGAGGTGTTCTGCCAACGGAAGAACAAGACGATGCTGATGGTGACACACTATCGGGAGGAGTATCCGAAGAACATCGACCATGAGATATATTTGAAGAAGAATTGAAAGATATGAAGATTGTTTATTTTCACGGATTTGGTTCCTCGCATGCCAGTGGAACCGTAGAGACTTTTCGACGTGAGTTGCCAAACGATGAGGTGGTAGCTCCCGACATACCCGTTGACCCAGCGGAGGCGTTGCCTTATCTGAAGGAGTTCGTTGCCAAGGAGCAGCCCGACCTCATCATCGGCACAAGCATGGGAGGAATGTATGCCCAGCAGATGCGTGGTTTCCTCCGCATCTTGGTGAACCCTGCTTTCACGATGTCCACCAACTCGAAGGTGCTGAAGACGGGCGAATATCATTTCTTTAACGGTCGCTATGATGGTGCCAAGACGTTCCGCATCACCAAGGACATCATCCAACACTTTAACCAGATGGAACGTCAGCAGTTCAAAGATATCACCCCTGAACAGAAAGAATCGTGCTGGTGTCTCGTGGGATTGCACGACACCACAATCACGAATGCGGAATCGCTTTTCAAGAAGAACTACCTTGCCGACCACGTCATCCGTTTCGACGGTGAACACCAACTGACGGAGAAGGTGATCAAGAAGGCGGTGCTGCCGCTGGTGGAGAAGTTGAGAATGAAAGATTGAAAAAAAGAAAGGAGTTATCGAGTGAACGATAACTCCTTATTTTTATTTGAAGTTGGAATAAATGACTTCAAGCTTGATTTTATCTTTGCTTCCTCCCACGAGTCGGGCACTGCTCATGCTGAAGTCGTGGCTGAGCTTGACGATGTTGCCAGAGGAATCCTTGGTAGGCTCAACGGGAATGATGAGCACCTTGTTCCAGTTTTTGCTAGCCTTGCCCTCCTTCTTCTCCTTTGCCATACGGGTGAGGAGACGGGCGATGTTGCTAAACTGGTAGGAGTTAGTGTTGCTGTTGAAGGTGGCAAGATAGGACTCCTTGCCGTCGTTCACCTGATAGTTCTCGAAAAAGCCATTGAGATAGTCGTCAAGTCGCACCATCAGGACGGTCTTGGGGATGTTGAGTTTGAAAGGACTCTCCACCTGATCATTGTAACGAGTGAACGTGATCTTGGCTGAGTTGATGGTGTCCTGCACGTTGATTTGCTCAGCTGGCAAGGTCGCCAATGTGAAGATGCCCGCAGGACTCTTCAGATAGGTGACATCCTTGTCATTCAGCAGCTTGTCAAGGTTGGCGTTCTCGAAGTGAGTGGCTTGCACGACGGCATCGGTGGAGGCAAAGGATGCCATGCTGACGGTGTCGCGGTTGATGTAATCGTCGTGGTAGCGGAAGAAGATGTTGAGCTGTACGAGGTCGATGTATGCCATCGCTCCATCGCCATTCTCCAGCTTGAAGTAGAGTCCCTTGCTGCAAGGATTGCCACTCTTCTGCCAGGTGGATGTATTTTCGAAGTGCTCAGGATGAGCTTGGAAGTCACGGATGATTTTTGTGCCTAACTCTGTAGGCAGGCTCACGAGGATGTTGTTGTTGTAAGTGGATGACCAACGCTCGGTGTCCTTGATAGTGCGGTCGCTGATAGTGAACCACTTCGTGGCGATAGGCTCCGCATTCTTGTCGTAGTATTTCTCTGGGTCGATGTTGGTGTAGTAGTCGGCGTTGGGGTCGAGTGACTCGTTCAGCTCATAGACGCTAAGCTTGAAGTTCTGGAGGGAGTCGCCTACAAAGTCGTCGATAATGAGTCGGAGGTCAAAGCGTGTACAGGCGTTATTCTGCACGTTGGATGGAATGTCGAAGCCTTCGTCGATGTGGAACTGTGCCAGAAAGTCGCTCTTGACGGTGGTGTTGGTCTCTGGGTCGGTGAAACGTCCCAGATAGGACATCGTGGTGCGTGCCAACACAGAATCACCCACTGGATAGGATTCTGTGGTGACGTCGTAAGTCTGAAAGTTCTTGGAAACGAGGTCGGTCTTAGGCATCATGTCAATACCAAGGGTGGCGGTGTTGTCGTCGCATGCCACCAACAGGAGCAGTGCCGTGGCTCCCACAAGGAGATGTGATAGCTTGAACATGAAAATCAGTTGTTTGACTCTTCGAATAATTGCTGATAGAATGCGTTGTATGCCTCGTTGAAGGAATCACCTTCAACAGGGTCTAAGATAGGACGTCCCAAGGACTTGGCGTATTCGATGATGGATGGGTCAACGTCTTTGTTCTCGATGATGACACCATCGGCAAACTTCACGCCAATCTTCTCCAGCTCGGTGTGTCCGTAGGCTTCACCACAAATGTCGGCGATGTCAGCATAATGTGCGTCTTTATATTCCACGAACTTGGCATTCTCCACACCAAGGTCTCTCTGGAACTCTTTGGGAGACACTTCCATCACTACCTTGCAGTCGCGGAAAGAAGGTTCCTCGTTGTATGCTTGCTTGATGTAGAAAGGAGCCAATGCTGCTGCCCATCCGTAGCAATGGATGAGGTCGGGACGCCAACCCAGTTTCTTGACGGTCTCCAACACACCACGCGCATAGAAGATGGCACGCTCTCCGTTGTCGGCATATTCCTTTCCCTCCTTGTCGGTGAGGATGCCACGCTTCATGAAATAGTCGTCGTTATCGATGAAGTAAATCTGCATCTTTGCTGAAGTCAGGGTCGCCACCTTGATAATGAGCGGGTGGTCGGTGTCGTCGATGATGAGGTTCATACCCGACAGACGGATGACCTCGTGCAATTGGTTGCGACGCTCATTGATGCCGCCCCACTTAGGTGAGAACGTCCTTATTTCGTGTCCGAGTTCTTGGATGGATTGTGGCAGAATGTGACCTTTCAGGGAACAAGCGTTCTCTGGAACGAAAGGCTCGATTTCTGTAGTGATGAATAGTACTTTCTTTGCTTCCATTTGTGTCGTTCCTTCCCGATGGATACGGAAAGTTATGCAAAGGTACGAATTTTTCTCGAATTATGGGGAGATTTTTGGGGAAATTAAGAAAAAATGGCGCTGTCGTTCCACGAAAAAAACGAAAAATGAATAAATTGGCAAGAAAAAAAGCTAAGATTAACGATGACGCCAACCTTAGCCTTTCTAACTCTAAATAGTAAACGGTAAACCGTAAACGCTCACCCCTCACTCAACATATACGGTCCCGTAGGAATCTTTCGACGCAACACATCGAGTGTGAAATCCACGCCGGCAATGATGCCATAGCTGCGTAGTACCGACTCCATCGTCTTGCGTGCTAGTTCTGGGTGGTTGTTCTCCTCACTCAAGTGACAGAGCCAAACATTCTTGAGATTGGGGTGGAAGTTCTCTGCAAGGGCTGTGGCGGACTTCTTGTTCGACAAGTGTCCGTGTCCACTCACAATACGTTCCTTCAGAATCTCTGGATAACGTCCCTGTCGCAGCATCTCCTCGTCGTAGTTGGATTCGAGAATGAGGTGCGTACTTTTCAGGATGTATTCCTTCACATTGTCAGTTACGTCGCCAACATCGGTCATCACCGTGAAGCGATAGTCGCCCACTTCGATGTAGTAGCCTACATTCTCTGAGGCATCGTGGGGTAGGGAGAATGCCGTGATGCGGAATGGTCCAATCTCGAACGGCTCTTCCTTGTCGATGTGGTGACGGTTCTCCACAGGAACCTTCACAGAGTTCTGCCAGTTCCTGTCCATTCCCTCATGGATGAGCGGTGTGGCATAGACGGGAATGGCATATTCTTTACTGAGTTTACCAGCAGACTTGATGTGATCGGAATGGTCGTGGGTGATGAGTAAAGCCCGCACCTTTCCAACTTTCATGCCGTACTCCAACATGTGTTTCTTGAAACGACGAATACCAATGCCACAATCAATGACGATGGCATCAGATTCAGTCGCAAGATAGTAGCAATTGCCGCAGCTGCCGCTCCCAAGGCTGAAAAATGTCAGTTGCATGTCTTATTCCTTGGGCAGATTGAGGGCAATGAAGTCTTCGTCTAATTGTTTTTGATCCACAAACGATGGTGCATCGAGCATCACGTCACGTCCGCTGTTGTTCTTTGGGAAGGCGATGCAGTCGCGGATAGAATCGAGGCCTGCAAAGATGCTCACCCAACGGTCGAGTCCGTATGCCAAGCCACCATGAGGAGGTGCACCATACTTGAAGGCGTTCATCAGGAAACCAAACTGTTCCTCTGCCTTCTCGGGTGTGAAGCCGAGAATCTCGAACATCTTTGCCTGCAGTTTGGGGTCGTGGATACGGATGGAACCACCACCCACTTCGATACCGTTGCACACCATGTCGTAGGCGTCAGCACGAACAGCGGCTGGGTCGGTGTCGAGCAAATGGATATCCTCGTCCATGGGGTGTGTGAACGGATGGTGCATTGCCATCAGACGCTGCTCCTCGTCGCTCCACTCGAACATAGGGAACTCGGTCACCCACAGCAGGGCAAACTTGTTCTTGTCTCTCAAACCGAGACGTTCGCCCATCTCCAGACGCAATTCGCAGAGCTGCTTCCGGGTCTTCATGGCATCAGCACCACTGAGGATGAGGATGAGGTCGCCTGGTTTGGCGTTCATCTTCTCCTTCAATGCTTGCAAATCCTCCTGCGTATAGAATTTATCTACCGATGATTTCACACTGCCATCTTCCTGCACACGGGCATAGACCATACCTTTGGCACCAATCTGTGGACGCTTCACCCATTCGGTCAGTTTGTCGATGTCTTTTCTGGTGTAGGAAGCACAACTTTCTGCACAGATACCGCCAATGTAAGCAGCCTCATCAAATACGGCAAAGGTGCCCTTCTTCAACACATCGTCCAACTCCACGAACTCCATTCCAAAACGCATATCAGGCTTATCGGAACCGAAACGCTTCATACATTCAATCCAAGGCAAACGGAGAAAATCACCTTCAATCTCCACACCTCTCAACTCCTTGAACAAGTGCTTTGCCATTCCCTCAAAAGTCTGGATGATGTCCTCCTGCGTCACAAACGACATCTCGCAGTCAATCTGGGTAAACTCAGGCTGACGGTCAGCACGCAAGTCCTCATCACGGAAGCACTTCACAATCTGGAAGTAGCGATCGAAACCTGCCACCATCAGCAACTGCTTCAAAGTCTGAGGAGACTGTGGCAAGGCGTAGAACTGTCCTGGGTTCATGCGTGAAGGAACGATAAAGTCGCGAGCACCTTCCGGTGTCGAACCAATGAGCATAGGAGTTTCCACTTCCAGGAAACCGAGGTTGCTCAGGTAGTTTCTCACGGCGATGCAGAACTTGTGTCTCAACTCCAGATTCTTGCGGACAGGGTTGCGTCGCAAGTCGAGGTAGCGGTACTTCATGCGAAGGTCGTCACCACCATCAGAGTTGTCTTCAATTGTGAATGGAGGAGTGACAGATTCGTTCAGCACATTCAACTCCGACACCTCAATCTCGATGTCACCCGTTGGGATGTTCTTGTTCTTGCTGTATCGCTCAGCCACAGTACCTGTCACCTGAATCACGAACTCGCGTCCCAACTTATTGGCGCGGTCGCAAAGGGGTGCGTTGGTTTCCTCGTTAAACACCAACTGCGTGATGCCATATCGGTCACGCAAATCAACAAAAGTCAGCGCACCCATTTTTCTCGTGCGCTGCACCCATCCAGCAAGCGTCACCTGCTTGCCAGCATCGGAGAGTCTCAACTCCCCATTCGTATGTGTTCTATACATATTTATATATGTGTTACGTTATTTCTTTTGCAAAGTTATGACATTTTTTTGAATTATGGGGTATATATGGGTGTTTTGAGAGGCGAAAATGGGAAATTTTGGTGTTTTTTGAATTATTTTTTGAGAAAAATGTAATGTTTCAACAAATATTCATATATTTGCACTCAAGAAATCAAAAGTTAATCTATAAAATTGTTATTCACATTAAAAACGGACGATTATGAAGAAAATGAAGTTTAGTGTGGTCGTAATGGCAGCACTTATCATCCTCTCTGGATGTGGTATGAACAACACAGCCAAAGGTGGTCTTATTGGTGGTGGCGCTGGTGCCGGTATCGGTGCTATGGTCGGCAACCTGATTGGTAGAAACGCTGGTGGTACATTGGCAGGTGCTGCGATTGGTGCTGCTGTGGGTACTGGTGCAGGTGTCCTGATCGGTAGGAAGATGGATAAGATGAAGGCTGCTGCTCAGCAGGTTCAGAATGCACAGGTGGAAGGCGTGAAGGACAGCAATGGTCTTGACGCTGTGAAGGTTACTTTCGATTCTGGTATCCTCTTCACTTCAGGTAAGTCTGTTCTCAGCGCTACAGCAATGAACAACCTGAAGGATTTCACCAACAACGTGCTGAAGGCTTATCCTGACTGCGATGTGGCTATCCAGGGTTATACTGACAATACAGGCTTCAAGGGTTCTTCTGCAGAGGAGAGCTTCCAGAAGAACATCAAACTGAGCCAGGATCGTGCTGACGCTGTGAAGTCTTATATGTTGGCTCAGGGTGCAGCTCCTACTCAGATCAAGAGCAGCACTGGTTTCGGTGAGAACAATCCTGTGGCTGACAACTCTACGAAGGAGGGTAAGGCTCAGAACCGTCGCGTGGAGATTTATCTCTATGCTTCAGAGGCAATGATTAACGCAGCTAACGCTGGTACTTTGCAGTAAACGCTTATGTGTCAGGTGCAGGACTGATGAAAGTCGGTCTTGCACCTGCAACACACAATAAGACGACAAGAAATGGGGAAGTTCTTTTCCAAATTGGGAAACATAGTGAAGTGGATGTTCATCGTCTTATTGGCGGGAAGTGTCCTGCTTGTGTTGTTGTTCCGCTACCTCCCAGTTTACACCTCGCCTCTGATGTTCATTCGGGCATACGAGCAGGTGAGTAGGGGAGAGACCATAAGATGGCACCATTCGTGGGTGCCGCTCGAGGAAATGTCACCAGACTTACCCCTTGCGGTGATGTCATGCGAAGACCAGAATTTCCTCAACCACAATGGCTTCGATTGGGATGCCATTCAGAAAGTGATAGACGAACGTGCAGAAGGAGAGCGCTTCCGTGGTGGTTCAACCATCAGTCAACAGACCGCCAAGAACGTGTTTCTTTTCCCAACTGGCTCTACAGGCAAGTTGGCATGGTTCAGAAAGGGTGTAGAGGCTTATTTCACAGTTTTGATGGAGTTCATGTGGGACAAGCAGCGCATCATGGAAGTCTATCTGAACACCATAGAAATGGGTGACGGTATCTATGGTGCGCAGGCCGTTGCACAAGAGCATTTCGGCTGCGATGCCAAAAACCTCACACGCAACCAATGTGCGATGATTGCTATCACCTTACCAAACCCCATCAGGATGAACTCGGCTTCACCCACCAATTACATGTATCGCCGCCAGTCGTGGTGCCTTCGTCAAATGAAATGGCTCGGACATTTCCCGACGCGGGAGGAGATGGAAAAGAAAGACGGCGATGGCAGTTGAATACTAAAAGTTGACAGTTGAATGGGTGAGAAACGAGTGTGACGTGGAAAACATAACGCATGAAAGAAGAATAAATGGAAGATACAATGAGAAATCACAACAAGAAGATGTGGCTGTTCAGCATTCTGCTGTTCTGCTCTTGTGTGCTGAGAGCGGAAAAGTTTGTGTTCACCACCATTTGGACACCACAAGCAGAATTTGCTGGATATTATGTGGCGAAAGAGAAAGGCTTCTACAAGGAAGCTGGGCTTGATGTGGTGATTCAGTATCCTTCCTTGACCAGTTCTGTTCACCATCGAATTGAATCCGACGAATGTGATGCTGGAATGTTTTCAATCATGTCTGCTATAGACATTATTGCCAGCGGAACTCCTTTGGTGAACATTTTCCAAACTTCAATGAACAGCAGTTACCTCATTGTGTCGCGATGGGGTAAGAACCCGCTCACACAGAAACGGGATCGTCTCGCTATCTATATGTCGGAACCTAATTATTTGTCTTTCATCATGGATAGACAGATGAAGATGAATTTTGAATATGTATTTTTCACGGGAAACATCAATGTGTTTCTCTCTGGTGGTATCGATGCGATGACGGTGGTGAGTTTCAACGAGTATTTGCTCCTGAAGCAAGCAGGGTTTGAAATGTCGGAAGAAAGCATTTTCCGTTTCAAGGACAATGGTTACAACATTCAAGAGAATGGAGTATATGTGAAGCGTGAATACTATAACACACATCGTGACCAAGTGAGGCGTTTTGCCGAAGCCAGCAAGAAAGGCTGGGATTGGGCTTACAATCATCAGGAAGAAGCGTTGGACATCGTGATGAAGTATGTTCGTGATGCGCATGTGCAGACTAACCGTGTCATTCAGAAGATGATGCTGGAAGAGATATTTCGTTTACAAGTTGATGCCGATTCCGGCAGACGTGAGTACCGTGTGCGTCCGGAAATGGTGCAGAAGGCAAGCCGTCTCATGAAGGAATTTGGCATGATTGAACGGGAAGTTACCTATGGTGAATTGATGGGTAAGTGACGAATGAAACAAGAGCAATGATAATAGTTTCCTACATACGACGTTCATTGGCTGCCCGACTCAGTTTTTATGTGGTGGGTGGTGTTGCGATTCTTCTCGTGACAGCCTTGGGTATTTTGTTCCACTATTCCCGTTTGGCTGTGAGACAAGAAGCAATGGATAAAGCCACCCAGGCATTGGAGAGCACGTTGCTGCATACAGACAATGCGTTGCATGATGTGGAAGTGGCAGCCGACAACATGAAGTGGTTGGTGGAGCAACATCTTGACACACCCGATTCCATGTTCACGCTAAGTCGGAAGATATTGGAAAACTATCCCAACCTTTATGGCTGTTCCATCGCATTTGAGCCCTATTACTATATGGAGAAAGGGCAGTATTTTTCTGCTTATTCCTATAATGGAGGAGATTCCATCGAGACAGAGCAGGAGGGTAGTGAGGAGTATGAGTATTACTACATGGACTGGTATCTCATTCCCAAACTACTCAACAGGCCTTGTTGGATAGAACCGTTCCATGATATGGAAGCTCCGGGCATTGTCGTGGAGGATTACCTCACTTCTTTCTGTCAACCCATTCGAGATAAAGATGACAGAATGGTGGGCATCCTTTCTGTTGACATGTCGCTGACCACCTTCTCTAGGATGGTGACGGCGGCAAAACCTTTCGCCCACTCTTATAATATGTTGATAGGCAAGGGAGGCACCTATTTGGTGCACCCTGACACCACGAAGCAATTCTTCGAGACGATATTCACTTCTACACTGGAACAGCCTGATTCTGATAAGACAGCGTTGGGTAAGGCGATGATTGCAGGGAAAAGTGGATACAAGGTCATGCGTGGTGACAAAGAGGATGAATATGTTTTTTACAAACCTCTTTCCCACACGGACTGGAGCGTTGCTATTGTGTGTCCAGAGAGCGACATCTTCGACCCATATTACCGACTGCGGAAAAACCTGATTATCATCACCATTGTCGGACTCCTGTCTTTGCTTTTCTTCTGTGCCATCATCATTCGTGGCAGCTTGCGACCTCTTAAGAACTTGGGCAAGGCAGCGGAACGAATGTCAGAAGGGCATTTCGAAGTGGTCGTTCCAGATAGTAAACGACGTGATGAAATCGGACAGTTGCAGCGTAGTTTCTCCAAGATGCAGCATTCTTTGTCCGATTATATCAGCAGAATACACCGCTCCACAGAGATGCTAACTCAACGTAACGAAGAACTGCTCAAGGCCAGCGAACTGGCTAAGGAAGATAACCGCATGAAGACGGCAGTCCTCAACAACATGACAGACCAGATGGTGCGTCCGGTTGACATCATAGCAGCGGAGAGTGACCTGATTCGTCAGGAATACAAGAACTATTCGGAGGAGGAGATGGCGAAACACGTTGACCGCATGCTTGCAAGTACTGAGGATGTCACCAGTCTGCTCAACCAGTTGCTGGATGCCTCTCAAAATACAGTGGATAAAATGACAAACGAAGCAGGAGTTGATACGTCCGCTGATACGCCCCCGACGGAATAAGCCTTGCTGAGAAAGAAAAGATAACGCCCAATGAAAAATCCAATTAGACAAATACGGAATTCTCTGTCCTTGAGACTTGGTCTCTGGGTTCTGTTCTTTGCGGCCATTATCTTCGTCATTTCCATCGGAGTCCTTTATTTCAAATCGCGAGAATATGTCCGTCAGGATGCCATGCGTAGAGCTTCCCAGGAGTTGAATAACACGGTGTTGCGTGTCATGTCATATCTGAACGAGGTGGAGATTGCCACTATCAATGCAGAATGGCTTGTCCGCACCCATTTGCAGCCAGATTCGATTGAATCTTATTCTCACCGCGTGATAGCGCAGAACCCAAAGTTCAACGGTTGTTCCATTGCGTTCGAACCATATTACTTCCCAGAGAAAGGAAAGTACTTCTCTTCTTATTCTTTTCGTGAGGATGGTGTGGTGAAGACAGAACAGGAGGGTAGTGAGGAGTATCGCTATTTCGATATGGATTGGTATGTGAGGCCCAAGATGGCGAACAAGCCTTGTTGGGTTGATCCCTTCTTCGATTACGATGTGGAGAATCCTACAGCAGAGGATATGATCACTTCCTATGGACGCCCTCTCCTGGATAATAACGGTCAGTGCATTGGTGTGATATCGACCGACCTCTCCATCAAGTGGCTTTCTCAGACCATTATGGAGAAAATGCCTTCTGAACGTTCTTTCTGTATCATGATTGGTAGTCAAGGCAGTTACTTCATCCATCCTGACACGACCAAGCTGGTGTCACAGACCATCTTTACGGATACTGACCCTGACCGCGATGCAGACATCATTGCATTGGGCGACGATATGGTGAAAGGAAAAGAGGGCGTGCGTCAAATAGATTATAAGGGAGAGAACTGTTATGTCTTCTACCGTCAGTTGACGCAGACGGGATGGAGCCTGGCTCTCATCTATCCAGAGAGCGAAATCTTCCGAGGCTATAACCGACTACTCTACGTCGTCCTTGCCATTGTCATCATTGGTCTTTTATTGCTGCTTTTCTTCTGTCACAAGATTGTCCACAATGCCATCGCTCCTGTGAATCATCTGGCAGGTCAGGCACGACATATTGCATCAGGTCATTTCGATGACCGCATTCCACGCAGTAAACGCATTGACGCCGTGGGTCAGTTGCAAAACTCCTTTGGTGCCATGCAGGAGTCTATATCGGGCTATATCAATGACATTCAGCGAATGAACGCAGAGATAGAGCAGCGCAACCAGGAACTCACCGTTGCCAACCAAAAGGCACAAGAAGCGTTGGAGAAGAAGACTGCCTTCATGCAGGACTTGACACATCAGGTTCGTACACCATTGAACATCATCATTGGCTTCTCGCAGGTGCTTCGCATGGGACATCAGGAGATTCCAGATGAGGAGATGGAGACCATCATGGATGCCATGCAGGAGAACACCAAAAACATCAGGGGTATTATCGACAAACTCCTTGTCGCAGCCCTCTTTGAGAATAAAGAAAGTGTGAAAAGGGATAGCAATGTTCCCTGTAATGCGGTTTGCCGTCAAGTGTTGGGTGAAACCCGCAGCAAGAATCCTGGTGCAGTGACGCTTCATTTCACTACATCTGTTCCCGACGATTTCACTATCTTCTCTAACAAAAATGTCTTGGTCAAAGTGCTTCAGCAGATGCTGGACAATGCAAACCAATTTACAAAGCAGGGCACCATCACCCTTGATTGCCGACCCTCTTCTCCTGAGACCGTTAGTTTCATTGTCACCGATACTGGTATCGGTATTGATGAGGCTGATGCGGAACGTGTGTTTGAACAATTTACGAAGTTAGATTATTATAGTGAGGGACTTGGGTTGGGCCTTACACTCTGCCGTTATAGTGCGGAAGGTATGGGTGGCACCTTCACGCTCGATACGACCTACAAAGAGGGTGCTCGGTTTGTCTTAACCTTGCCAATAGCGTAACGTTGAGCCGCGTTCTATAGTACTTTCGTTCGGAAAAACTCAAATATATTTGTTTTTTCTCTCACTTAATCGTACGTTGAGCTGCGCTCTAAGGTACTCTCGTTCGACAATAAAAGTAAAAACTTTTGTTTTTCCTTTGTATTGTGCTCACTTAATCGTACCTTTGCACTCGAAAAGGAACAAGAATTATTTTTATCTGATCAGATATGCCTAAAATTTCAATACGAGGAACGGAGATGCCAAGTTCGCCTATCCGCAAACTGGCACCTCTGGCTGAGGATGCTAAAAAGCGTGGCATCAAGGTCTATCACTTGAACATCGGACAGCCTGACCTGCCCACGCCTCAGGTGGCTTTGGATGCCATCAGGAACATCGATCGCAAGATTCTGGAGTATAGCCCTTCACAGGGTTATCGCAGTTACCGCGAGAAGTTGGTCAACTACTATGCAAAGTACGACATCAACCTGACCGCGGATGACATCATTATCACGAGTGGTGGTAGTGAGGCGGTGCTGTTCTCATTCTTGGCTTGCCTCAATCCTGGAGATGAAATCATTGTGCCAGAACCAGCTTATGCCAACTATATGGCGTTCGCTATTTCGGCTGGTGCTGTGATTCGTACGATTGCGACGACGATTGACGAAGGTTTCTCGCTTCCCAAGGTGGAGAAGTTTGAGGAACTCATCAATGAGCGCACTCGTGCCATTCTTATCTGCAACCCCAACAACCCAACGGGTTATCTCTATACGCGTCGTGAGATGAATCAAATCCGTGACCTCGTGAAGAAGTACGACCTTTATCTCTTCTCTGATGAGGTGTATCGTGAGTTCATCTATACGGGTTCTCCATACATTTCCGCTTGCCACCTCGAAGGCATTGAGCAGAATGTGGTGCTGATCGACTCTGTGTCGAAGCGTTACAGCGAATGCGGTATCCGTATTGGTGCACTCATCACGAAGAACGAGGAAATCCGCAAGGCGGTGATGAAATTCTGTCAGGCACGTCTTAGTCCCCCACTCATCGGTCAGATTGCAGCAGAGGCAAGTCTCGATGCACCAGAGGAATACAGTCGTGACGTGTATGATGAATATGTGGAGCGACGCAAGTGTCTCATTGACGGTCTGAACCGCATTCCAGGCGTCTATTCGCCTATTCCGATGGGAGCCTTCTATACGGTGGCTCGTCTGCCTGTGGATGATTGCGAGAAGTTCTGCGCTTGGTGTCTTTCTGAGTTCAACTATGAGGGCGAGACCGTCATGATGGCTCCTGCAGCTGGTTTCTACACGACGCCTGGCGCTGGCAAGAATGAGGTGCGTATTGCCTACGTGCTGAAGAAGGAAGACCTCGTAAGGGCACTCTTCGTGCTGAGAAAGGCATTGGAGGCTTATCCAGGGAGAATAGAAAGTTGACAATTAAGGTTATCGTTAAGGTTAACGTTTAACATTGAGTTTCGAACTATTCATAGCAAAACGCATCTATGCGGACAAGGTAGAGGACGGGGAACGATTTTCCCGTCCTGCTATTCGTATAGCCATGTTGGGCGTGGCGATAGGCGTGGCTGTGATGATTCTGAGCCTTGCCGTCGTGTTGGGCTTCAAGCATGAAGTCTGTTCCAAAGTCATCGGTTTTGGCAGCCATATTCAGGTGGTGAGTCTGACGCAGAACCAGAACTATGAGATGATGCCCGTACTGACCAACGACACCCTTATCCGCAAGGTGAAAAAAGTGCGAGGCGTCAGTCACATTCAGAAGTTCGCCACGAAGATTGGTATCTTGAAGACAGAGGAAAACTTTCGAGGTCTGACTTTCAAGGGAGTGGGAGAGGACTATGACCTTTCTTTCTTCCGTAACTCGATGGTTGACGGTAAGATGCCTAAGTTTTCCTCTAAGGAAGCTTCCAATGAAATTCTTCTCTCAAAGAAGGTGGCAGGCGACTTGGGTGTGAAGACAGGCGACAAGATTTTTGCTTACTTCATGGGTGAGGAATCCATGCGAGCACGTCGTTTCAAAGTGGCGGGAATTTTTGCCACTAACATGAACGACTACGACAAGAATTATGTCATCACCGACCTCTATACAGTTCGCAAACTGAACGGCTGGGATGAAGAAATGTCGTCAGGATTGGAAGTGACGGTGAACGACTTTGACCATGTGGAGGAATTGACGCAGAAACTTCAGTTCATCCATCAGGGAGTGGACAGGAACGGAGTGACCTATGGCGTGTTCAGCATCAAGGAAATGGCAGCACACACCTTTGCTTGGTTGTCTGTCTTGGACATGAATGTGGTGATGATTCTCGTGTTGATGATCCTCGTGAGTGCCTTCACCGTTGTCAGCGGATTGCTCATCATCATGCTCGAACGCATCAACATGATAGGCACCTTGAAAGTGTTGGGAGCAACCAATGTGTCTGTCAGGAGAATCTTCATCAATTTCAGCATTATGCTGGTCGGTCAGGGCTTGCTTTGGGGCAATGTGTTCGGCTTGCTCATTTGTTGGATTCAGCAACGATTCCACCTCATTTCCCTCGATGCCTCCGTCTATTACATCGACTCTGTGCCCATCCAGTTCAATTGGTGGCTCATCTTTGCCATCAATGTCATCACGCTGCTCATCTCCACTCTTGTCATTTGGGGCAGCTCTCATCTCATCAGTATCGGCAAACCCTCCCAAACCATCCGTTACGAGTAATTTCCCAATAACCTGCCTCTGCTGAATAATAAGCGTTCCTTATTGAGCAATAACCTGCCCTTATTCAGAAATAAGTGCCACTTATTGAAAAATAGTCGCCATCTATTGAAAATAAAAAGAGAGGCTCCGAGAGGAAGCCTCTCCTTGTTTTTAACCACGGATGATTAATCCTTCAGGGAATAGGTGATGGTTGAGACTACGCGCACCTTCTTTTTGTAGGGGGTGTCGGCTTCGTCGATGGAGAATTCGCCTTGACCTGCTGCCACAATCTTGTTGATGGTTGAGTGGCTGTTTTCTGCAAATTGACTGGCGGTCTTCTCAGCATTGCTGATTGCCTCTGCCATCATTTCGGGTTTCAGTTGCTGGAACTGAGTGTACTCGTACTCGGCATAGTCTGAGTCCAAAATCACGTCTCTGTCAATCAGCTCGTCTACTTGCTGGCGCAACTGACTGATGAATTGGGTGTCTTTCGAGGTGACTTTCAAGGAACGTCTGACTGTGTAGTGATAACGTGGCTGGTTGTTGTTCCATGCATTTGCCAGATTGTCGGTCACGTCATAGGTGTTGACCGTCACTTCGCCCTTTCCTTTGATGCCTTTCTCTTTCAGGAACTGCTGAATGGCATCCATCTTTGTGTTGAGGGTGCTGAAGAGCGGCTTCAGGTCGTCGCCTGCCACTTGCACGCTCATCGTCCAAGTCACCTTGTCGGCATCGACTTCCTTTTCTGCCAAGCCTTTGACTGTCACGCGACGATCTTTATTTGTGAAATTGTCAATGCCGCCCTTGATGCACAATCCGAGCATCAAGAGACCTACAGCCACAATGGCTGCCACAATGATTTTCTCATACTTTTGCATAGTACTGTCGTTTATAAAGTCAGTTTATGAATTTGTGCCACCAAGCAGCTTTGTCATTCTTGTGCTCCCGCTGCCTCTGGATTCCCCTCGGGTTCAGGTGCTGCCATCTTGAATGATATGGGCAGGGTGTAGCTCACGCGAACTGCTTTACCATCTTTCTTGCCGGGTTTCCATTTGGGCATATCCTTGACCACTCGGACAGCTTCTGCATCAAGTGCTGCATGAACAGGTCTCAAGACTTTCACTTCGTCGATGCTGCCGTCTTTGTTGACGACGAACCCAACCAACACGCGTCCCTGCGCGTTTTCCTTCATGGCTTCTTCTGGATATTTCATGTTTTGCGACAACCAGGTCATGAGTGCCTGCTGACCATCTGGGAATTCAGCTTGCTCATCAGGCACGTCCACCACAGGCTCCATCTGTCGGGGAGGGAAGGGGAATGCTGGCTGTGCTGCCTCTTTCTTGGGCTCCAGCTTGATGATGTCTTTGTACACCTTTGCCCAATATTCGGCTTTCTCCTCGTTTTTAGGCACTCCGGCTCCTTGGTGATAGATGGTGGCAAGATTGAATTGCGCGTCTTTTAGTCCTTGGTTGGCTGCTTTCTCAAACCATTCCAATGCCTTGTCCATGTCTTGTGGAACGACCTTGCCTTCGACATAGAAAGCTGCTAAGTTGTACTGTGCGCCTGCATGACCATCGGTCGCTGCCTTTTCGTAAGCAGCGAAAGCTTTGTCATACTTCTTTGCTTCCAGAAATTCGTTTCCTTTCTGGTAGTTCTTTTCGGCCTCGGCAGCTTTCTTGGCTGCCTGTTGCCTTGCAAATTGTGCCGGATTGCCAAATCCGGGGAACTGTGCCGACATGCTCACCGTCACCATCAGGGCGGCTATAGTGAGAAGCCATTTGTTCTTTGCCATTTGTTTTCTGATTTTGATAGATTAGTAAATAAAGTGATTGATGTCGCAAAGTTACGAAAAAGTTCCAGAAACAAACAAGCATTTTGGAAACTTTCTCAGAAAGATTTTGTGGTTTGCTGAAAATGTTGTTACTTTGCAAGAGGTTTTTGACAATCACTATTTAATACTTTTACAAATATGAAGAATTTTTCGTTTATTGCGCTGGGATTGTTCGTGTCCCTGATGATGTGGAACTGCAAAGGTCAGACCACAGGTGATAATAGCACTGACGGAACGGATTCCGTGGTGGCAACAGAGAACCCGCTGAAGGTGGGCATGCCTGATATGGTGAAGTTTGTGAGAGTGGTGGCTGACGAGAGTACGGAAGTGCACATGGAGGCTGATGAGGAAAGTCCTTGGCGTGTGCTCTGGATGGAGGATCTGGAGTCGGATATGGCTGACATCGTGTATATGTGGTCGAACGAGGATGTGCCCGATGGCTATCGTTGTGACGAGGCTCCAGCCTATGCTGGCGACGTGCTGGCTGTAGTGGGCGAGGAGGGTGACTTCTACAAGGTGAGCATCCGCAATGAACTTAGCATGCTTAATTTTGGTTATGTGAAGAAGGCAGACGTGGAGGATGTGGAGGCTGAGCCAATGAATCTCGATGACTTGCTGGAAGAGATTGAATACATCCATATTCGAGTGGTGAAGGATGGCAAGTATAAGGGATTGGTGCTGCGCTCCATCATGGACGAGCTGCAAGGCGATAAATTTGAGGTGGGTGTGCTGCTGAACAACGTGCTGGCATTCCCAGAAGAGAATTCTTTCTTCATCGAATACGACCCAGATGTGAAGGAACTGACGTTTGCTGCTGATGTTCCAAACAATAATACCCCCAACTATTTCACGTTCCCCAAGTCAATGGCTTTTATAAGTGAGAACGGGTATCCGGAGGGCTTTGATCCTAACAAGCTGACGGATGAGCAGATTGACAGAATTGTGAAGGACGTGATGAAGGCGGAGTCGGAGTTTGTGAAGTATGAATTTGTGATTCCGATGACGGAAGGTGGCGTGAGAACTTTCTGGCTGAAGAGCAAGTAATGGCTGAATATGTTTAACCAAAAATAGGATTAGAAAATGAAGAAAAGCGTTTTACTGTTGACAGCAATGTTGATGGTGTCTATGATGATGTCGGCAAAAGAGAAAAAGCAGCAGTATGTGGCAACATGGACTACAGCCATTCAGAAGGTGGAGCCGCACAACTTGGCTCCTGCTCCTTATCTGGCAGGCAATTCCTTGCGTCAGATTGTGGAGATTTCGTTTGGTGGTGAGGAAGTGGCACTCAAGTTGTCGAATGAGTTCAACAAGGAGGAAACTGAGATTTTAGGAGTGGAATTGGCTGAGGCAGCATCGCAGGGTGCGTCTTCAGACATCAAAGGTTCATCGACTCCGCTGACTTTCAACGGTCTGAGAGGAGTGACTATGAAGCCAGGAGAAGTGATAGTGTCTGACCCTGTAGCCTTCAAGATGAAACCTCGTATGAATGTGGCCATCACCATTCATTTTGGCAAGGCTTCACAGACAGATGTGACGGGTCATCCAGGTTCTCGCACCAGCTCTTATATTGCACAAGGTGACACGAAGAACTTCAAAGATGCTGTGGAAACGGCACATTGGTACTACATCAACAGCTTGTTGGTCGTGAAGCCTCAAGGAAAGTTTGGTGCAATTGCTGCAATAGGCAACTCCATCACCGATGGTAGAGGTACCACTACTAACGGACAGAACCGTTGGACAGACGTGTTGTCAAAGCGTCTCTTGAAGAACAAGAAGACCAAGAATCTGAGTGTGCTGAACTTAGGCTTAGGTGGCAACTGTGTGCTGCGTGGTGGTTTAGGCCCCACGGCAAACAGCCGTTTTGAGCGCGATGTGCTGAAGCAGGAAGGTGTGAAGTATGCGATTGTGTTTGAAGGTGTGAATGACTTGGGCGGTTCACGAGACGGTGAGGCTACTGCCAAACAACTGATTGAGTCGTTCCAGAAGATGATTCGTCTCGCACACGAGAAGGGCATCAAGATTTATGGTGGAACCATCATGCCAATCAAGGGCAACAACTATTATAATGAAACCCGCGAGAAGGGTCGTCAGATGGTGAACGAATGGATTCGCACTTCTGGTGAGTATGATGGTGTCATCGACTTTGATGCTGCCACATGCGACCCTCAGCAAACGGATCGTTTGAACCCTGATTTCCTGTTCGAGAACGACTGGCTGCATCCTAATGCCAGCGGTTATCAGAAGATGGGTGAGTCGATTGACCTCAACCTCTTCACTCGCTAAACAGGAATTCTCTGATACAGAGAGAGGCACTTCCCTGATGGGAAATGCCTCTCTTTTTGTTTGCGATGCTGTGTGCTTCAACCTCTCAGATAGGGATTGTATTGCTTCTCCCGTCCGATGGTGGTAGAAGGTCCGTGTCCGCAGAATACTTGGATGTCATCTGGCAGCGTTGACAACTTCAGTAGGCTCTTCACGATGTCTTGATAAGAACCGCCTTCGAGGTCGGTGCGTCCGCAGCTGCCACAAAACAGCGTGTCTCCCGAAAAGAGCACTTTATCTTTCTCGGAATAGAAACAGATGCATCCACGCGAATGCCCAGGGGTGGCGAGCACCTTCAACGTGGTGTTGCCAAACGTGACCTCACTACCATCAAGCAAGGAAGTGCCCAATGGAGGCAACGGAGGGTGGGGGATGCCCACGCCCACGACGGAACGAATCTGCTCATCCATATTCTCGTAGATGTGCAGGTCTTCGTAGTTGGCTTCAGGACGAAGTCCCAAATCTCGATGCACGAAAGTGTTGCCCCACACGTGATCGAAGTGCAGGTGTGTGTTGAGCAGATGCTTCACCTGCAGGTCGTTGCTGGCAATATATTTCTTGATATCAGCCCACTCATATTCGTCGGAACAGCCACAATCAATGATGACGGCTTCCTTTGTTTCGTCGCTCACCACATAGCAGTTCTCGCATAGAGGGTTCACCTCAAATCTCTTGATGTCCATTTTCTTTAACCTTTTCCGTCTTTAACCCTTAACCTTTAACCTCTAACCTTTACCCCTTAACCCTTACAACAACATGCACCACTTTCTTGGTCTTAAAATATTCTTCCTCAAAGAAGTCGCTCAAATCCCACTCTGTGGCGATGTTTCTCATAGAGGCAATCTCGCTTGCCAGTTCTCCACCCTTTAGGGCGATGATTCCGTTGGGCACAGCATTGTGCTGGTCGCGCTTGATGTTCTTACGAGCCACCTTCATCAGATCGACCATAGGCATCACGGCACGAGTCACCACGAAGTCATACTGTTCCTTGATTTCTTCGGCTCTTGCGTGACTCAACTTAACGTTTTTTAATCCGATAGCTGTTGCCACCTCGCTGGCCACTTTGATCTTCTTTCCAACACTGTCCACCAAATGGAATTGTACATTCGGGAAGAGAATTGCCAATGGGATGCCCGGAAATCCACCTCCCGTTCCCAAATCCATGATGGTGGTGCCGTCCTTGAAATTCACCACTTTGGCGATGCCCAACGAGTGCAGAACATGATGCTCATACAGGTTCTGGATGTCCTTACGCGAAATGACATTGATCTTGGCATTCCAGTCATTATAAAGAGCCTCAAGTTGAGCAAATTGCTCAACCTGAAGCTCTGTGAGTTTTGGGAAATACTTCTGAATAATCGTCATAGTTTACTGATGTTGAGGACGCAGAAGGTCGTTGACGGTCTTCACAGGATTGAAGGTGCCAAGTGACACTTCCACGAAGATGGTGTTCCAGTCGCTCATCGCACCATTCCAAAGTCCTGGCAATTCGAGCGCCTTGAGTTCCTTGCCGTCCTTGCTCTTGCTGGAGATGAAACCCGTTTGTGGATCCACATACTTGGTGAGGTCGAACTTGTTACCCTTGTAGTCCTTGACAGCACACACGAGATCAACTGGGTTGAAGTGGGTGCCATTCTGGAACATCTGCAGGTATTCAGCGTTGTTCTTGTCAATCTGGCTGCTTTCGAGAATCTGAAGGCTGATGGTACCGTCTTGGTTGTATGCCAAGAAAGGACCACCACCAGGTTCGCCCACATTCTTCACCATACCGCACACGCGCATAGGACGGTTCAGTTTTTTCTTCAAGTAGATGGCAAGTTCTGAGTCTTCCAACTCCTTCAGTTCTGGGTTGCGGCAAGAGAGTTCGTCGCGCAGGAAACGGATGATTTCCTCCAATTGTGCATGGGTGTACTTGCCGCTGTCGAGCAGTTCGAGATACTCGAATGCCTTCTTCTGCTTGCTTACCAGCACACCTGCGATGAGTTTCTTGTATTCAACCGTCTCTGCCTTCAAGCGGTCTGGCACCACATTGTCGATGTTCTTGATGAAGATGATGTCGGCATCGAGGTCGTTCAGGTTTTCAATCAGCGCACCATGACCACCTGGACGGAAGAGAATCTTGCCATCCTTGCCTCTGAAAGGTGTGTTGTCGGGATTGGCTGCCACCGTGTCTGTACTTGCTTTCTGCTCGGAGAAACTGATGGAGTATTTCACGCCAAACTTCTGCTCATACTTAGGAGCCACCTTTGCCACGAGTGCCTCAAACAAGGGACGATGTTCTGGGCTGACGGTGAAGTGAACGCTCACATTGCCGTTCTTGCCACCTGCATAAAGTGCGCCTTCCACCAGATGCTCTTCCACAGGGGTACGGGCACCATCCTCATACTTGTGGAACTTCAGCAAGCCTTTAGGCAACTTGCCATATGAAAGACCTTCTTCGCCCAAAAGGGTGGCAATTGCAGTCTTCACGCTGCCATCACCGCCATTTTTGCTGATGGCTGCCTTCAAGTCATCAATGAAAGCAAATTTATCGAGATTGTCTTCAAATTTCTGGATGAAGTCTGTCTTTTCCTCATTATCGAGAAACTCAAACAGGTTCTTGAACATACGACTTGCCGCACCTGATGCAGGCACGAACTTCAACACTTTTCCTGTCCCGTCCAAATATGCATCCCAAGCTGCGAGATAATCTTTCTTCTCTGCCTCTGACGGAATCGTGATACCATTGCCTGGTGATGCTGCCCCTGCAAGTTTCAACCAAGGGAATCCTGTCTTGAAACATTCCAACTGCGCATTTAGTTTTTCTTCTGAAATGCCTTTCTTTGCGAGAAAGGTCTTGTCTTCTTGTGTAAGCATGATTTATAAGGTATTATGGTAATTATTGTATTGCTGTTCTTGACATAGTTGTTCTGTCCATGTCTCTTTCTGTTTTTATTACAGTTGCAAAGTTAGCGTCTTTCTCTCATTTTACAAAATAAAAAAAGACAAAGTTTTGAAAAGAACTGAATTATGTGTGAGATTGTTGCTGTTTTATGGGGTATCTTCCTTAGAAGCTCAGCTTGGTGGTGAACTCGAACGTGAACGGACGAATGAAGGTGCCTGCCATCACGTAGTTCTTGTAAAGGCTGGGGTCGGTGATGAGGTCGGCTGAGGCGATGGTGCCGCTGGCTCCCTTCTGGTTGAGGATGTTCACGAAACTGGTGGCAAAGCTCACGTGGCTGTTGAGTTTGAAATCAACACCGCCAAAGGTTTCCCAACGCCCATTGAAATAGAGCGAGTTGGTCTTGTTGATGTACTGCTTGCTGAAGTAGCGGGCACTCAACCAAACCCGCCAGTTGCTAAAGCGGTAGGAGGGTTCTATCTCCAACTCCATCTTGGAAAGGGCTGTGATGGTCTTGTCGGTGAAATCGTAATGCTCGGTTACGCCATCACTGAAGGTCGGAGAAATCTTATAGTTCTTGTATTTCGGATCACGGATGGTGAACATCAAGTGCAAGTTGAAGCCCTTGACGGGGGTGATGATGGCATCGGTCAACCATCCGAGTGTGGAAATGTCGTAGAAGAATGGGGTGGTGAACGACTCGCTCATTCCTGCTTTCAAATCGCCAGCATCTTGGGTGAGCACATGACTGAAGTTGGGACGTTCTTGCGAGTTGCTCATGGTGATGTGGGTCAACTGCGAGGTGAGGTCAATCCATTTGTTTTTCCAGTAAATACCTCCTCGGAAGTAGTTGGTGGTCATTCCCTTCTGGGTGGGGTAGTTGTAGGTGCCGTAATGGAACAACTGCGAGTGGGTGGTGGCTGAGGAGTATTCTGCCTGCAAGCCAAATCCATTCAGTAACGCAAAGCGCATACTACCAATGAAAGCATAGTTGAAGTGGTTGTTGCTGAAATGGTTTTTCACGACTCCAGGATCAGCGAGACTGAATCCCACGTGGCGAGCGTTCCCCTCATACATATCGTTGGCAGCGAGTCCTCGTACATTCAGGTATTCGAGTCTCAATCCACCAAAGAGCCAGAGTCGAGAGGAAACGTTCCATTCGTCAGACACCAATCCGAACAGCTTGTGTTCATGTCCGTTGTAGAATTCAGCATAAGAGTTGTAAGAGTAGCCCTCGTTGCCGTTGAGCAGCAACAGCTTGGGGTCTTTCTTGGCTTCATGGGCAAACAGATACATGGAGGTACTGACTCCTGCATGGTTGAGCCAGTAGTCCACTTCTGCACGCCAGTTGTGACGTAAGTTTTTCGACCTGCCCGTCAATGCCGCATTGGTCATCCATGAGTGTTCGAATCCATCAAAATGCAACATCCTTCGGGTCTGCACTTTGCCCAAATATTCTGTTCCGTTCTCGTAGGTGTATCCACTTCCTGCCAAGGCGTCGCTCACACCCATCACGGAACCATTGGAACGGTAGGACTGTCCGTGCTTGAATTTACTGTGTACCGAGAGCTTCAAACCGCTGTCCCATTGGTAATTTAGGACGTAGTTCACATGGTGAATCTTACTTGTGTTGGCATCGTCATTGTCCTTCTCGACCATCTTGCCAGTTTCAATATCAAGAAACTTGATCATTTTGTTGGCAGGACGGTATTGGTCAAGACCCAATTTGAAACCATCATATTCTTTCACGCTACCGTCTCCCACGAAAATGAAAGGACCATAGTTTTCGATGATTTCTCGGAATTGCGAATATTGGTAGATGAGTCCGGTCTTGCCTCTGCCTTCATTCCAACTCTTTGAGAAGGCTGCCTTATAGAAATGTGCACTTTCCTGAAGGCTTGTGATGTCAAGGTGGTTGCTTCCTCGATCGAAGTTCTGATAGGTGCTGACGCTGAGGCCCCAACCTTTACCCAGTGGGGTGGAGAGGTTGGCATCCACCGTCTGACGGCCGAAATGGTTCAGTGAGTAGTTCAATTTGCCCTCGAGTTTGTCGCCTGCCAACTTCGAGTCACTGTCCACGCTATAGGAAATGACACCATATTTCAGCACCATATCCTGAGGACTCATCGTCCGTACGGATTCGTGGCTCACACCATTATGCCATGATTTGTAGGGATAAACCTGATAGTTGTAGTATGAGACAGGAAGTCCGTCCTCATAAATGTAGGCATATCCAGAAATAGGAAGACCCAAAGAAATCTGACGAGGCTGTGAGGCTGATGACGCGTTCATCAGGACATTCCTGTTGCTGTCACCCGAAGTACTCTTCGTCGTGTCAGTAACCGCATCCTGAGCGATTGTGCTGATGGATGTTGTGATGCCTAATAGGATAGTTGTCAGTATTCTTTGGAATGTCATGCGTTTTTAATGAAAAAGGCAGAACAATACCTTATTTAAATAAATATTGTGCGAACTCGTGGAGTGACTTTCGCCACACTTGCCACTCATGGTCGCCAGGGTAGGAGTTGAAACGTACCTCCACACCGCCGTCACGCATCTTCTTCACAATGTTTCGTGTGTATTCAATGCGTGGATCTTGCTCTCCGCAACTGAGGAAGAACACGTCGAATTGTTTGTTGAATGTTTTGGTGTCAGTCAACATGCCTGGTACTTCTTTTTCCAAATCAAAGTTCGATGCACCCGAGATGCCGCCAAACATACCAGTAGAGAATACGCCCACGTTGGCAAACACCTCTGGGTCACGCAAACCAATGTAGAACGACTGTCCACCACCCATTGAAAGTCCGCACATGGCACGGCTCTTTCTGTCTTTCTTCACACGATAAGTCTTTTCTACGAAGGGAATCACATTTTCAATCATTTCACTACGGAATGTCTGCATGCCCTGCCAACTGTAACCGCCTCCCATACCACCGTTGCGAGACTGCACATTGCTGTTGGAACTCACCACGATCATCGGTACAGCTTTTCCTGCTGCAATCAGGTTGTCCATAATCTGAGCCGTACGACCTTGTTCCATCCAGCCACGGTGATCTTCACCACCACCATGTTGGATGTAAACGACAGGGTAATCCTGCTTGCTCTCGTTGTAGCCAGCAGGAGTGTAAACCATCAGAGGACGCCAAGATTCATCTACCTTGGAATAGTAATAGACGGTACGCACCTCTCCATGCGGAACATCCTGCACTTCAAAGTCGTTCATTCCAGATTCTTTGATTTCAATGGCACTGGACCAACGACTACATCCGTAGAATGTCTGACTGGCAGGGTCTGCCACGGACACACCATCCACCACCAGGGAGTAGTAGTGGAATCCTGGAACTTGTGGTTTGGTGGTCAGAGTCCAAGCACCACCATCCGCCTTGGTCATATCATATTTGGTGCCACCCAGGTCTATCTGCACGTTTTGTGCCTGTGGTGCATTCACCCGAAACATCACACTGTTGTCGGACAAAACACGAGGATACCCTGCACGATTAATATTGGTAACAGGAGAATACGACCCTTCAGGGAAACTTTCTCGACGGAAAGCCTGAGCTGTCGCCTGAGAGCAGAAAATCACCGTTGAGATGATGGTCAGCATTATTTTTGTCTTTCTCATAAATCTCTTGGACTATTATATTTCCATTTGCAAAGATACGGATATTTTTGTTTTTTATGCAAAAAAAAATGAAAAAGTGGTGCTTCTATTCGCTGTATTTCGATGGAAAGCCCTAACTTTGTAGTCAAAATTCAGTAAAACACATAAAAAATAATAAAATAATACATGGCAATAGTAAAACCTTTCAAGGGAGTTCGTCCACCAAAAGAACTGGTGGAGCAAGTGGAGAGCCGCCCTTACGATGTGCTTGATTCAGAGGAAGCACGTGTGGAGGCTGGCGACAATGAGAAGTCGTTGTATCATATCATCAAACCAGAAATCAATTTCGAACCAGGCACAAGCGAGTATGATCCTCGTGTGTATGAGGAGGCTGCACGTCAGTTTGCCAAGTTCCAGAAAAACGGTTGGCTGGTACAGGATGAGAAGGAGCAATATTATATCTATGCTCAGACCTCGTGTCTGCCAGCAAATGGCAATAAGGAGAAGACGCAATACGGTATTGTGGTGGGTGCTTACAGCGGTGACTACCAGACAGGTGTCATCAAGAAGCATGAGTTGACTCGTGCTGATAAGGAGGAAGACCGCATGAAGCATGTTCGTGTAAACGATGCCAACATCGAGCCAGTCTTTTTTGCTTATCCAGACGATGACGTTTTGTTGGCATTGATTGACAAGTATGCCAAGACAACACCAGAATATGATTTCGTGGCACCCATTGACGGTTTTGGTCACAAGTTGTGGGTGGTGAGTGATGACGAAGATATCAAGACCATCACCGAGCGTTTTGCCAAGATGCCCAACCTCTATATCGCAGATGGTCATCACCGTAGTGCTGCTGCAGCGTTAGTGGGTGCGGAGAAGGCAAAGCAGAATCCTCATCATCGTGGTGACGAGGAGTACAACTATTTTATGGCAGTGTGCTTCCCTGCCAGTCAGTTGACCATCCTTGACTACAACCGTGTCATCAAAGATTTGAACGGACTTTCTTCTGCAGAGTTCATCCAAGCGTTGGAGAAGAATTTCATCGTGGAGAAGAAGGGTCGTGCAGAGTATCGTGCAAAGGAATTGCATGAGTTCTCTCTCTATTTGGAAGGCGAGTGGTATTCACTCAAGGCTAAGCCAGGCACTTATGATGAGAATGATCCTATAGGTGTGCTGGATGTCAGCATCTCTTCCAAGTTGATTCTTGACGAAATCCTTGGCATTAAAGACCTCCGTCGTGACAAGCGTATCGACTTCGTAGGCGGTCTTCGTGGTCTTGGTGAACTGAAACGTCGTGTGGATAGTGGCGAGATGAAGACTGCGCTTGCGTTGTATCCAGTCACGATGCAACAAATCATGGATATTGCGGATTCGGGTAACATCATGCCGCCTAAGGCAACCTGGTTTGAACCCAAGTTGAGAAGCGGTTTGGTGATTCACAAATTGAGTTAATCATTCATGGATTCCTACAGAACGATCAAAGCATTATCAGAAGGAGCATATAGCGAGAAACGCAGCAAGTTTCTCGCTTTTGCTATGCCTGTACGTTCTGTGGAGGAGGTGAAGCAGTTTGTGGCGGAGTATCAGAAGAAATACTACGATGCCCGTCATGTGTGCTATGCCTATATGCTGGGAGCAGAACGCACTGAGTTTCGTGCCAATGACAATGGAGAACCATCGGGGACGGCAGGGAAACCCATTTTGGGACAAATCAATTCCAACGAACTGACGGATATCCTTATTGTCGTCGTTCGTTATTTTGGCGGTGTGAAACTGGGAACGTCGGGTTTGATTGTGGCTTATCGTCTGGCGGCGGCAGAAGCAATCGCTGCAGCTGAAATCATAGAGAAGACGGTGGATGAGGACGTGACGTTCTTCTTTGAATATCCCTTCATGAACGATGTGATGCGCATCGTCAAAGAGGAAAATCCGCAAATCGTCACGCAATGCTTTGACAACAGTTGTTCGATGACCCTTCGCATTCGCAAAGACTCCATGCCCCGACTCAAAGCCCGATTGGAAAAAGTATCGTCGCTGTGTTTTGAATGAGCGTTGTTTCATGACGATAAAGCATGCCGAGAAAAGAGTGTTTTTCTCGGCGTTTTTGTGTCCTGTTGGAAAAAAATTGCCCAAAAGTCATAATAAAACTTAACTGAATGCCTTCATTTAAAAAATAGTTGCTATCTTTGTCAAAAAGATTGAATGAATTAAAAAGAATTTATCTCTATATGAATATTTCAAGATACATGATAGCAGGGGCGATGGTGCTGATGAGTGCATCGTCTGTGCTTGCACAAAAGGTAGTGATTGGCAACTATGTCTTTCCCAAAGACAATTCCACCTATTATGGCGAATTGGAGGGAGGCAAGCCCAATGGAAAAGGCAAGACAACGTTTAAGACCGGCGACACGTATGAGGGTGAGTATGTGAAGGGAAAGCGCCAAGGATATGGTGTTTATACGTTCACAGATGGTGAGAAGTATGAGGGAAACTGGCATCAGGATCATCAACACGGACGTGGTATCTATTATTTCGCCAACAATAATAAATATGATGGTCTCTGGTACATTGACTACCAGCAAGGCTTCGGTACCATGTACTATTATAATGGTGATAAATACACTGGTGAGTGGTTGCAGGACAAGCGTGAAGGTCAGGGACGTTACACTTGGGCAAACGGCATCTATTATGATGGAAACTGGAAAGAGGACAAGAAGTCTGGCAAGGGTACTTTCGACTGGCGTGATGGCTCTCGTTATGAGGGTGACATGGATAATGACATGCGTAACGGACAGGGCAAGTACACTTATGCGAATGGCGACTTCTATACGGGTGGGTGGAAAGATGACATGATGCATGGCAAGGGTATCTACAAATTCAAGAATGGTGACGTGTATGAAGGTGACTACTTGAATGGTGAGCGTACTGGACAGGGCATCTTCACTTATACAGATAAGCGTAAATATGTCGGGCAGTTCAAGAATGGCTTGATGGACGGCTTTGGTACTTACACTTGGCCTGATGGTTCCCGCTATGAAGGCTATTGGGTGGAAGACAAGGAACACGGACGTGGCAAGTTCACAGGTGCCAATGGTGATGTGTATGATGGAGAGTGGGCTGCTGGTGAGATGAATGGTGAGGGCGTGCTTCGTTTGTCTGATGGCACAAAGTTTAAGGGTCATTTCAAGGATGGCATGAAGAATGGCAAGGGTGTGGAAGAAGCTGCTGATGGCACCCGATTCGAAGGTTCTTTCTTCAACGATCAGAAGGATGGCTCCTTTGTGGAAAAAGATCGTACCGGCAAGGTGATTCGCAAGGGCATCTACAGCCGTGGCAGGTTGATGGGACAATGATTTGTTCAATGTGAAAGGGGTGTTCCCCTTTCGCATGAGCATCTTGAAAAATTAGCAACTAACATTAAACTTATTTATAAACCTTAAATATTACCCGTTATGATTTTAGACACCCTTGAAAACATTGGTAAGTATGCCGCTCTCAACCCTCTTTTCCCAAAGGTGGTGGAGTATCTTCAGAACACTGATTTGATGGCTCAAGAACCAGGCAGAGTGAACCTTGACGGCAACAAACTCTTTGTGAACCACAACGTGGCGAAAGGCAAAACAGTGGATGAGGCAAGGATGGAGACACACAATGCGATGATTGACATCCAGATTCCTTTGTCATGTCCAGAGGTGATGGGTTACACGCCACGTCAGTATCTTTCTCAGGCAGAGTATGACGCATCGAAGGACATCACGTTCTATTTGGATCGTCCGGAACAATACATCACCGTGCATCCAGGCGAGTTTGTCATCTTCTTCCCAGAGGATGGACATGCTCCGAACATTTCTCCTGTTCCTGAATATAAGAAGGTTATTTTCAAAGTAAAAGCATAACGTATTATGGCTGCATGTAAGAAATCCAAGGTGGCTGCCGAGAAGAAGCCAGCACCTGTGAAGCATATAGGCATCGTGAAGAATGACCCTTGGCTCGAACCTTTCGAGGGAGCTATCTGTGGTCGTCATGACCATGCGATGTGGAAACTCAACGAACTGACCAATGGCGGTAAGCAAACGCTTTCCGATTTTGCCAGTGGTTACCTCTATTTTGGACTTCATAAGACATCTAAGGGATGGGTGTTACGCGAGTGGGCACCTAACGCCACCGAAATCTATCTGGTGGGCGACTTCAATGGATGGCAAGAGGATGAGGCTTACAAAATGACTCGTATCGACAATGGTAATTGGGAAATCAAACTCAAAGCCAGCCAGATGCATCATGGAGACCTCTTCAAGCTGAAGGTGAAGTGGCAGGGTGGAGAAGGGGAGCGAATACCTTCTTACGCAAACCGTGTGGTGCAAGATGAACAAACCAAGATTTTCTCTGCGCAAGTATGGGCGCCAGCGAAACCTTACGAGTTCAAGAAGAAGAACTTCAAGCCCGACACCAATCCGTTGCTTATTTATGAGTGCCACATCGGAATGGGACAAGATGCGGAGAAAGTGGGCTCTTATACAGAATTCAAGGACAACATCCTGCCTCGTATCAAGAAGGATGGCTACAATGCCATTCAGGTGATGGCGGTGGCAGAACATCCGTATTATGGTTCCTTTGGTTATCATGTCAGCAATTTCTTTGCACCTTCCAGTCGTTTTGGAACGCCAGAAGAACTTAAGGAACTGATTGACAAGGCACATGAGATGGGCATTGCAGTCATTATGGACATCGTGCATTCTCATGCGGTGAAGAATGAAATAGAGGGCCTCGGCAATTTTGCGGGTGATGGTTGCCAATACTTCATGCAGGGCGGTCGTCGTGAGCATCCAGCATGGGATTCGCTCTGCTTCGACTATGGTAAGAACGAAGTGATTCATTACTTGCTCTCCAATTGCAAGTACTGGCTGGAAGAATTCAAGTTCGACGGATTCCGCTTTGACGGCGTGACATCCATGCTTTACTATAGTCATGGTCTTGGTGAGGCATTTGGTGGTTATGGCGATTACTATAACGGACATGAAGATGACGAGGCAATCGCTTATCTCACGTTGGCAAACTTGCTCATTCATGAGGTGAACCCCAAAGCCATCACCATTGCAGAGGAAGTGTCGGGTATGCCAGGCTTGGCAGCACCTGTCAAGGATGGTGGTTACGGTTTTGACTACCGTATGGCAATGAACATTCCTGACTATTGGATCAAGACCATCAAGGAACTCAAGGATGAGGACTGGAAACCATCTTCCATGTTTTGGGAGACTACGAACCGTCGTCAGGACGAAAAGACGATTTCTTACGCTGAGAGCCACGACCAGGCATTGGTGGGTGACAAGACCATCATCTTCCGTCTGATTGATGCTGACATGTATTGGCATTTCAAGAAGGGCGATGAGAACTTTATGGCGAATAGAGGTATTGCTCTCCACAAGATGATTCGTCTCTTGACAGCCTCTACGATGAATGGTGGTTACCTCAATTTCATGGGTAATGAGTTCGGACATCCAGAGTGGATAGACTTCCCACGTGAAGGCAATGGCTGGGGTTATAAGTACGCTCGTCGACAGTGGAGTCTTGTGGATAATAAAGAACTGTGTTACCATTACTTAGGTGATTTTGATGAGGCTATGCTGAAAGTCATCAAGACCGTGAAGAACTTCCAGAAGACACCCGTCGTGGAAGTGTGGCACAATGATGGTGACCAGATTCTTGCCTTCTCTCGTGGTGACCTTTTGTTCGTGTTCAACTTCTCACCCAACAGGTCTTTCACCGACTATGGTTTCATCGTTCCACAGGGCAGCTATGACGTGGTGCTCAATACTGATAGCAGGCTCTATGGTGGTAACGAACTCGCTGATGATTCTGTTCGTCACTTCACGAATTACGATCCTATCTATGAACGTGACGGAAAAGGCTGGCTGAAGCTCTATATCCCAGCTCGCTCTGCTGTTGTTCTTCGTAAAAACGCAGAATAAAGTGAAAAGATATTCGACATCCAAACAGAAGACCGCAGGACTCATCCGATATTCCTGCGCTCTTCTGTTTATACTCTTCTCTTTCTGTAATTTGTTCTTCCTGCAGGGTGAAATCCTTGCCGAAGCACAGTTTGTTTATTCCAAGGGAGTCACTTCCTACAATATTCTGATTGGTGCCATCGTCATTACGGTGGTTTTGCAGATTATTCAATGGATTGTGGCTCTGTCATCCCGTCTTCCTTCCCGATGGCTCGCCTTGTCTTATCTGCCCTCCATGCTTTTGTTGGCAATGGTCACAGATGTGAATAAAGATGCGATTATCCATTTCTCCTTCGGTGCATGGATTTGGGTGATTCCATGCATTCTGTGTGTTTACGTCCTTTTGGTCATTGCAGTCAAGAAGCTGTTTAACAATGAAGTGCCCATCCGTTCCAAAGACATCAAATCGCAGATATATCCCAACTTCATCATTCTTTTCTTCCTCATGTTGGTTGTCGGAGCCGTTCCTCAGTCCTCTGATGTCTATCACTACGAGTTGAAAGCAGAACGCCTGATTATGGAGAAGGATTACGAGGGTGCAGCCAAAGTGGGGGAGCGTTCTTTGCGCACCAGTGCCCGACTCACTCGCTTGCGTATGTATGCCCTTTCCAAACAGGGGTTGCTGGCAGAACGGCTCTTTGATTATCCACAACATGACGGATCACGTGGTTTGCTCGACATTGCCGATACTTTATCCATCGAGCGTTTCACCTCGCAGGACATCTGTCTTCATTTAGGAGCCTTTTGTGGAAAGAGCATCAAAACCACCGATCGCTACTACAAGTTGATGTTGGGTGATTCTATTTGGAATCAGCACACGGTGGATTACTATTTGTGCAGCCTCTTGCTGGACAAGAACTTGAAAGAGTTCCAGCGTCAATTGCCTCGCTATTACAACCTTGCAGATAGCGTTGTCGGAGCCTACGACAATCTCCCAAGAGCCTATCGTGAAGCACTTCTGCAGATAGGCGCGAAGAAGTATGCCTTGCAGGGGAAAATCGTGATTGGTGCTGACACCCTTACCACGCTTTCTGATTTTGACATGGTTGCCCGTTTCCGTGACTACAACGAACTCAAAGACACGTTGAAAGATGAGACGGAACGTATCAACCGCACCCATCGCGAGTTTGGCAATACCTATTGGTGGTATTGCGATTTCAGTCAAAAAGCCTCTGGGGAACTGACGAAGATAGAAAACGATTAAAAGTTGCGGAACTGAGCGTTGTCAGCTTTCTTCACGGCAACACACTCCATCTCAATCAGCCATGTTGGACGGCAAACGGGTGCGAGGGTGATGACGTATGGAATGTTGGGGAACTTCTCTTCAAACATTTTCTGGACAATCTCATAGTCGGCACAATCGCGGAGATAGACCACAATCTGCATGACATCGTCGTAGGTCATATCGCCCTCGTTGAGCAATGCTTCCACGTTCTCCCACATACGATAAGTCTGATTCACGATGTCTCCCACATGCACCACTTCTCCCTTGTTGTTAATTGAAGCAGTACCAGAGATATAGACGTGGTTGCGGTCGCCATACTGCATGAGGGTTCCACGTTCAAAGGTCACACCATATTCAATGGTTCTGTTCAGGTGTGACAAAGCATGAAGATAGCGTTGCTGCTCAGGCTCAAATCCCGTCATGGCATAGCATCCCATCTGCACGAGTGCCTTAGGATCAGCGGGTGTGCCACCGATACCTGTAGAGGCGATGTAATGCGTGTTTTGTGTTAAGCCTTGTTCGGCAAAACATTCACGGCGTGACTTGACCAGTCCGTTGTATTGTGTATCGACGTCACGCACAAAGAACCAAGTGCGAATACAGTTGGCTTCCAGGGTGGCGTTGAAGAGTTTCAGGGTGTCAATATAGGAGAAAAGGGACTTCCATGTCTGCATGTAGGAAGTGTCAACAGTCGTGTTCATGATGCCCATCGTCCAGATGTGCTGATACCCATTGTGTGACACCACCGTGGAGTCATTCAGACTGCTAATGTCGGTGCCGCGTTGCAGGTAAATCCAGATGGCAATCTTGGAACCGTCGAGTGGGGGCTGTTGGATGTAAGAGACCGTGCAGGGATTCTTTTCCTCGATGAGTGGCACCTGATTGGTGGCATCGCTGAGGAAATAACGCTTGAACACCGTCTGGGCACCCTCCAATTCTGGCATCTCCATCATCTTGCTTTCTGCTTGCTGAATGCGAGCGAGCTGCCCAGAGAAAACTTCTCCCTGAGGCTTTACATGGAGGATGGCATGAAACTCAGTCACCTCGCCAGCCGTGAAGCTGGTGAACTCAATCTGCGCTCCTATTTCTTCTATATATTTTGACTTGTAATCCATAATCGGATACAAAGGTACGAATAAGTGAGAGAATAACCAAATATATTTGGGTTTTTCCGAACGAGAGTACCTTAGAGCGCAGCTCAACGGTACGAAATAAAAGTGAAAAGCGAAAAATTAACTTTTCTATGCGTAGCTATGCAGTCCTCCGAGGAAGAAATTGACGCCAAAGTAGGTGATGAGGACAGCCAAGAAAGCCAACACCTTGAAAAGGTGGTAATGTCGTGGTTGCCGCAGCCAAGAGAAAGAAGTGCTGTGCATGGGGAAGGCATAAATGAGCATGGTGATGAGTGCCCACACTTCTTTGGGGTCCCATCCCCAATAGCGTCCCCAGCTTACATTTGCCCAGATGGCACCGATGAAGATGCCTGCCGTGAGAAGGAACAGGGCGGGGTAGAGGAAGAGTTGGGAGAGCAAGTGCATGTCCTCGGCTTTCTTCTTGACAATGAGGGCGTAGATGCCACAGGCAAAGGTGATGCTGAAGAGTCCGTATGCCATCATCACGCAACTCACATGAATGCTGAGCAACGGTGAGGACAACACTGGCATGATGTGGGTGATTTTGGGATCCATCTGTCCGAGGTGACTCACGAGCAAGAGGAAGCCTGAGAGCAGGAGTCCGAACGTGAGGATAATGTGGAACTTCCGATACACCAGCAAGGAGGCAAGCATGATCATCCAGGCAATCATGAGCATGGTCTCATAGCCATTGGTCATGGGAATGTAGCCACTGATGAGCCAACGGAGTGCCAGACATACCGTGAGTGCCAGGAATGCGACTCCCAACACTGCCAACGACAGGCGTTGCATCCATTTCCGACGAATCAGACTGAGCATGGCAAACGTGAGGCACACCATGAAAAGGATGGTGGCAAAGGGTATGCTGTTGTAGATATGTTCGGCTGTCAGTCGGGTGGGCGAGGGGAGATCATTAGCACCGTATTGCTGCTGATACTTCTGCATCTTCTGCAACATCTCGATGGCTTGGGCGGATTGGTTCTCAGTCATGTAGGAACCCAGCACGGAAAGGGCGTTTTGGATGTACTCTTTGCGTTCCTCCTCCATGGTGGTGGGCAGGCTGTCGGTGGGGGCATACCACTTGCCTTTGTAGGGGAAAATCCTGAGTGCCTCGCCTCTTGACACTTGCATGACGAGCATCACCTTGTCGTCCACCTTCATCACTCCCTCGTGGAAGGGGTCGCTTTCGCCCATGTAATACTCCTCGATGTAGGGTCCGAGCAGATAGCCATCGTTGCCGAACAGAGATGCCACAGAAGTGTATTCGTTCAGTCCCAGCCGTTGGCGCACTTCTGCCGACTTGATGCGGAGAATGGGTTCTTGGCTCCAATGGTCACGGGAGAAGATGAAGCCACACAAAACCTCTTCTGCCGAATGTCCTTTGTAGGAAGACTTGCCGTAGAGCTTGCGGGTGAAGTCCAATGCCAAGGTCTGCACAGGGCAGATGCGGTCGTTCCAGTTGATGCACAGATGTCCAAATGCCTCTGCTTGTTCCTCTGTGAAGGTCTCTGCCGCATGAACCTGCATGGGCAACAACACCAGCATCATCACGCTGGCTTTTTTGATGAGTTGTCGGAATCGTCCCTTGGGGTCAATGAGCAGCAGAATCATGGAGAGGAACAGCAATCCGTAACCGAAGTACGTGACAGGAATGCCCCACTTGTCCGAATTGATGGCAAGCGTGCTGCCCATGCCGTCTTCGTCATAGCTGCTCTGGTAGAGGCGCACGCCTTGGGTGGCATAGATGTTGTTCATAGACACAAAACCCTTCTCTTGCTTCAGGTTGTCGTTATCTTTCTCGTAAATTGTGAAGTGCGACTCATAATCTGCCACCGCCTCCGTGCCGTTATGATATTTGATGTTGAAGCTGTCGAGGGTGATGCTGAAGGGTAGGTCTCTCACCATGCCTCCATGGTCCTCCAGACACACATCGACCGTCACACCTTGTCGTAGATGCGCCATCCCTTGCCATGAAGTCAGGTGCGTCAACAATGCGCCCACCAGAATGACGACGAAAGAGAAGTGCAGCAAGAGCACGCTCACTTTCCTCACCTTTCGTTGCAGGATATAGGCAATGCCTCCCACCGCCAGCAATGCCCACAGTCCCGTGAACCACCACGAACCGTAGATGTTGCTGAGCACGTAGGGAGTGCCCTGCGTTTTTTCCACGACAGTAGCCATAGCCATCACGAGGATGACTATGGCATAGAGTGTGAATGTGACTTTCTTGATCATCTTATGCTATATAACGTGAGAACGCCTTCGATATTGTACGGATAGGGCGCTAAATGGAACGGAGGAACTTCACCACCGCATCTCGGTCTTTCTTCGGCAGGTCGTAGAACTTCTTGGCGGCTGAGTAACCATCCGACTGCTTGCTGTAGGCATGCCACATGATGGCCTCAATCTCGTTGCGGGCACGGCAGTCGTGCAGACGGTCTTCAGCACCTGTCAGACGAAGTGACAAGCCGCGTCCCCAGAGTGGAGTGGTGCGACACCAACCCGTTCGGATGTCGTTCTCCATAAAGAGGCGATGCTGCACCATGTCAGTGTAGGGCCAGATGGTCTGGTAGGCGAACTTCGGCAAGATGGTGTTGGCGTTGAGTCCATTCTCTGATGCGTATGCCTTGATGCTGTTGTCCACCCAGTAGTTGTCTTCTCTTGTCTGCCAAGAGGGACGGTGACAAGTGGCGCAACCAATCTGATTGAACACCGTCTTGCCGCGTTGCACGGTGGCGTCGTTCAGGTCACGGGCGGCAGGAACAGCCAGACCACGATGCCACACCATGAAGTCGTAGTAATCCTTGTCGCTCATCTCTGGTTCACCAAAAGCGGCTGTGTAGTTGTCGCCTCCCTTGGCTGCCGTGTTCATGCTGAGCAGGTTCAGCACCTTCTGAGATATCTCTGCATCGGTCTTGGCATAGTAGGGATGCACCAATGACGAGGCATCGGCACCATGCTGACGGATGTAGCTGATGACTTCAGGGTCTTCGCTCATGGCTTTCGCCCATGCCACGGTGGAGTAGAGGTAACGACGGTCAGAACGCGTCACGTTGGTGATGTTCCAGATGGCGTTGGCTCCAGCACCGTCCTGCAATGAGGCACGAGTCATGGCATAGGTGAATTTCTTCACCGCCTTGGTGTCGTCAGCCAACGTGTAGTAGGCTGTGGCAGCCCAGTCGTTGTTGGCTTTGTCCCACATGGCAGGGTTGAGTGTCACGTAGGGAGCCTCCTTCGCATATTGTGCCTTCATGTCCTCGGTGCTGATGGCGTCCAGCAGTCCTGTTCCGTAGATGCCGATGGTCGATTCGAGGCGCACCTCATAGTTCGTCGGCTTCGGATTGGTGTTGAAGGCTGTGACGGGGATGCTGACCTCAGGATAGATGAGGGCGAACTTCTCGCCGTCGGGGAATTGCAGGGGGATACCGCTGGGCATCACGCCCTCCACATTCTTCCATTGGATGGTGATTTGGTTCTCGTCGATGGGAGCCTTGAAGGGTTCCATTGCCTTGGTCTGAGGCATGCCCGTCACCTCGCTGATGTACGAGGAGGAAGCTGTGGTGTAGCGCACGCCGTCTTCCGTGAATGCCTCGTCGGGATGATAGATCACGAGCAGATAGCCGTTGCCGATGGTGTTGGCACGATATTCCGTCTGGCGTTTGCCATGACCATAGGAGGGGTGGCAATGGAGGCAGCTGCTGCGCACCCAGGCTGGACCCAGTCCCTTGCGGGGCTCGTCGGTGTAGGTGTAGAGATGTTCGAAGAAATCCTCACCCTTGTTGAAACTCATTTCCAGTCCCATGGCTTCCGCACCAGGAGCCACCGCCGAGTAGCTGGCTTTCTTCGTGGTGCCCAATTCGCCGCCAGGATACCATTCGGCAGCGGTGAACACATCGTTGCCCACGCCAAATGGGTTTTCTTTTTCCTCCAGTTCGCCCAGACTGCCCGCGTTGTTCTCGTCGCTACATGCCGTGAAGGCAAGCGTGCCAGCCAGCAGCAGAAGGAGGCTTTTTGTTGATAATCTGTTAACCATAAAATTAGATTGTTATAAAGTTTGATATAAACTCACAAAAGCGTCCCGTCTCTTTTTCAAGACGGAGCGCTGTTTGTGGGGATTGATGTCGTTGTATCTTACTCTTCTTCTGGAAGGTCGTCAGCCGTGCGGTCATCCTCTTCGTAAGGGAGATTCCAGATGGTGCTGCAATACTTCACGAATGGGGCAGGCATGTTGCCAATCTTGTTGATGGCATCGTTGAAGAGTGTCACGATGTTGTTGCTCGTGGCAGATTTGTTGGTCTGCACGAAGAAGTTGTAGAAACTCTTGCTGGCTGCGGAACCCGTTCTTGTGCCATACCACACGTTGCGGATGGAACGGATGTTGTCTTGGAAGTCGGTGATGGAGTTGTAGCTGTAGGGCGACTCCACGTAGAAGATGTAGCCGGCAGAGAAGGGGTTGGCAATCTTGGCGGTGCCCACCTCGTTGGCAATGGCGGCAGCAGAGCCTTCGTCGTCGGAGAGAAGCTGAGCGATGGCATCTTTCAGCGAAGTGAAGGTGCTGACAGACTCGCCTGCCTTCTTCATGTTCTCACCAAAGCTGATGCCCTTGCTGGTCGTGTATTCTAAGTCGGCATCTTTCACCACCTGCACACGGGCAGCATTCTTTGCCGTCTCGCCTTCCCATGCTACTTGCAACTGGAAGGTGCGCTCCTTCAGCAGCTTGCACACTTGCTGTGCATAGAGCAGTTCCTTGGCACCACTCACGCCCGTGAAGCCCTTGTAGGTGTCGTTGTTCTTGAACTCTGCCACCTTGCGAGGCTGACCGTTGCGGAAGAGGATGAACTCCAAGGCGTGGAAGCCGAGGATGGAAGCGTCGTCGAGCATGTCTTCATCCATCGTGCCAGAGTTGAAGTAGTTCAGGAGCAGGGAACGGTTCAGCGGCCAAGAGTCGATGGTGGGGTCCACGTCGAAGTCAGAAGCCGCACCGCCGAGGAATGCCTCGCTTTGTTCCCAAGTCTTGCGAGCCTTCTTGAAGAGGTCACAAGCCTTGTCGATGTCAGCCTGTGAGATGCTGTTCACGTTGAGTCCGTTCAGGGTGGACTCCAGTTGCTCGGTCTCGTCGGCAAGTTCTGTGTAGGTAGGCACAATCACGTTGTCCACCAAGCCGCTCACCACCTCTTTCAGATAAGCCTCCTGTTCTGCGTTGAGCGAAGCGGAAGCGATGGTTGCATTGGCACCTTCCAGACCTCCCACCAAGTCGTTGCAGGCGCTGATGGCATTCTGACCATAGCTGCGGTCGCTGTACGCTGCGTTGTTGCCGCCGTTGTTGTTACTGTTGTTGTCATCGTCGCTGCATGATGTTGCAGAGAACGCCACGGCTGCCATCATGGCAATGCCGAGAATAGATTTCATTTTCATGTCCATAGAGTTATTGTTTGATTAAATAATGATATACGTGTATGAGAAACGCCCAGCGCGTGGGCTGGCTATAAGAACCATCCCTGATAGGCGATGCCGAGGTTGAGGCTTGGCTCGTTGTTGTACTGGCTCTTCAGGAAGCGGTGGGAGTAGTCAGCCTTCACCACCACGCCCTTCACGGGGTGGTAGTTGATGCCCACAGCCATGCGCTTCACGTTGTTGTAGTCATATTTCTTCATGTTGCTCGACGCACAGGCATTGTACTGCTCATAGCGTCCGAACACGTAGAGTTTCTGTCCGTCGGCTCTCAGTTTCTGAATCTGCGAGAACACATCCCATCCAGCTTCCACGCCATAGGCAAAGGCGTTCTGGCTCACGGCGGTGGAGTGGTGGTAGGGCGATTTCTTGTTGATGCGGTTGTAGATGTAGTTCAGTTGCTCCGCATCACCGATGTAGCCATAGTCAGCCTGTCCGCGCACAATCCAGTTGTGGTCGTTGTAGGTGAAGTCGAAGCTGCCCACCACCACGGCACCCTTGTACTCGCTGTCCACGCCGTTCTTGTTCCTCGGATAGCTGTTGCCGATGCTGTGACCATAGTAGCCGCTCAGACCCAGACGCAGTCCCTTCACCGAATAGTTGTCGATGCGCAAGGAGGTGCCGTACTTCGTGGCAATCTCAAACTCCAGCGGATTGACAGCCCCCTTGTGAATCCATCCCGTCGTGGTGAAGTTGTCGGCATTCAGACCTGCCAGCAGCTGCACCTGATAGCGCCAGTCGCCAGCCCTTCCCCAGAAGTCGATACCCGTCTGATGCCAAGTGGAGGGCAGGATGGTGTTCTCACCCTCAGGACGATACACCGTGAAGAAGTTCAGGGGCTCATGGTGCGCATTGTTCAATCCCACAGGCACCACCAGATGACCGGCACGGATGTTGGCATATTCGCCAAACGACTTCTGGATGTAGAACTGCTCCAGTTCCACCTCACCGCCTTTCTCCGTTTCTGATTCCCATTCACCACCTTCCTCATCTTCCTTCTCATAGGCGCCGCCCGTGCCGCCATGCTCAAACTCAATCTCCGTGCTCAGCGACCAACCCTTGCCGAAGTCGTAGCCCAGGTATATCACCGCATGGGGAACGTCGAACCGTCCGTGGCTCGGGTCATCCTTATGTTCGTCCGCCAAGCTGTAGCGGCTCACGTTGTCGCTGTAGAAATTCCTTGAAAGTGCCACCTCGCCATATCCACCGATGTGGAAGCGCGAGAGCATCCGCTCCAGTTTCGCCACGCTCGTCGTGTCACTCTTGTTCGTCTGTGCCGACACACCTGCTGCCATCAAGCCCAAAACCAACGTGGCAGCCATGTTCCTAAATCCTTTTAAATCCATAATCCCTTTGTTCACTATAAAATCGAGTGCAAAGTTACGCCCAATCTTCCACCACCACAATACTCACTCTTGACCAAATCCCCCCTTCCGAGTGAGTATTTTTCCTGTTTCCATACTCATTTTCCATGCATCCATACCCACTATCCCGTCCTCTTTACTTATTTATGAGTATGTGGAAATGAAATAAATTGGGAAAAGTTTGGCGGAGTGGGGAAGAGGAATTGAGCAAAGTAGCAGAATACATATAAAATATAGTATAACTAAAACCTGATGCCTAAGTAGGATAGGGGAGAAACAGAAAGAGCCTGTGCGATTGCACGGGCTCTCGTGTTGTAAGAAAACACTTTTTTCTGAAAATGTTTGGCGGTTTCGGGGAAAGGATATATCTTTGCAAGTGAAATAGAAATCTACATCAAGAGATTATGCCCCAAATATAGGCTATGTTCAACAAAGAAGGTTATTGGGATGTGGAGCCACGTATCAAATCCGTGAGTTTTCCACGCCGAGGCAAGTTTCAAGTGGAATTGCAGGATGGTAGGATAATCATCATGCCTATTTCCGCATTCCCAAGCATCAAGAAAGTTCCATCCAAGGAGCGTGCCAACTGGTATCTGATGGGTGGAGGTGTTTCATGGGACTCTTGTCCTGAAGTGATCCATGTGGAGCAGATTTTGGGTGACTACCAAAAATATGGGCATGAACCCTCCGCATAATGTATACTTAATTGGATAAATATATAGTATAACTAAAACCTGATGCCTAAGTAGGATAGGGGAGAAACAGAAAGAGCCTGTGCGATTGCACGGGCTCTCATGTTGTAAGAAGATGATTGAGAAAATGAAATCAATATTCAATATCTCAATATAGATACTTTCTATTTTTCTGTATTCTTATTGAAGTCATTCTTTTTCTTTACTCCAAAGTTCCAACAGCTGTTCACCCACATCGCTTGAAAGCAGAGCACCAGAATGTCCTTTTCCCCATTCAAACGAAGGGATGGCTTCTTTTAGTTTTTCAAGAGACAAAGAAGGGACTTTCTCTGGTTTCACGGGATTCATGCAAAGCAAATCCACATACATTCTCCGTTTGGTGGAACCAGCCCAATCATCTGAAGGGTATGGGTCTGACAAGAACTGTCCGTTGAACACAATGCCAGCCTTGTCATCGCCCACGCGCATCATGTAGAAGGAATCTCCCCTTCGAGCCTCTTCCCATTCATAGATGCTCCAATTCATACGGAACATTCCGTTCTGCATGTTTTCCACACAAGCCTCATAGTCCTTCTCCGTGAAAGAGCTGATGGCTGGATTCCAACGCATCAGATACCGCTTCGGCTCCTTTGGCACAGGCAGCACCTCAAAGGAAATCTCCCATAGACAGCTGTCACCATTTGACGCTGGAATGATGGGCAGACCTGATCCTTGATAATTGAAACGGACAGTCGGCTCCATATCCACTCCGATAATCTTCGCCAAACAGTATTTGTCGCTTTCAGTCAGCACCAAGAATTGCAGAGAGTTCTTGATGACATAAGGGAACTCACCATGATTATATAGATAGCAAGCATGATACGTGGTGGGCTTCTCATCAACGACTAATATCAAATGACCTTCAACGGTCTCCAGCATGTCATTCTGATTATCTTCGCCGAGTTGCATGACAATGTGCGTGACCTCACCCTTGAGAACCCGGTCAATCACACCAGGACTCACCTCAACCGTCATCGCAACCTCATTGATGTCAACCTCTTTGTTTTTGTCTTCTGCTTCCATAGGCTTATTGTTTTTTACGGATAATACTATCCGAATAAATCATTCAAATCTTCATCGTTTAATCTTCTCTATTTTAAGAAGCCTAAGACATAGACCATCGGCCTCATTTTGTCAGCTAAAGCTTTGTAGAGCACATTGAAATCGTCCAGTTGGTTCTTTCCGTATTCTTTTGCAAGTGCTTTTATCTGATACCAACCACAATCCCAATTCATAATCTGATAATCTGGATTACCACCATTGAATAACTCTCGGAACGGGAAGGTAGAACATACGATTTCATTAGCCTTGTCAAGAACTGCATGTGCTTGTGAAGAAAGGATTGTAGCTTGGAGCTTTTGATAGACGAACCGATCTTTTGCCGTTCTTGCATCATTATAGCATTCGTCCAATTGATGGTCACTTGCCAACTGTAGAATTTCCTCCTTGCTCATCCAGAAGAACTCGTTATAGATATTCCATGTCTTGCCCTTGAACTCTATTTGCCGTAATGAAGACTGATTACTGGAGGTATTAAAGAGGGAAAAGATAATGGCATCGTTTACAAACTCTTGGAATTGAGGATGTGTTTCATCCGGAGCCAGATATTCGTCCTTTGAATTTACCCAATTCTTTTCAATAAGTTTACGAGCCGCAAACAATGATACTACACGTTCATAGTTTGCAGGCATAATGGAAAGACCATTTGCATTGGATGAGTCACAAGTTGTAAAAATCGCCACTTTAAGCTGATTTTGGTCAACGCTGTTGCCCATATTTGAATAGCACCCCAAGGCATTCTGATTAATTTTCGTATTACAGTTTTTACCCTCTTTGACAGACAATGCACTTGAGAAAGTCGGTTTTTCCACTACGCTAATTCCCTTTATTTGTTTCTTTATCCATTCTTTGGCAGAATCTTTACCGTCAATATTATAGACATCCTTGCGCCCGATAGGTTGAATTTCTCCGTCAACCTCATCTATCAATTCAAAAGAGAAACTTTCTTTATTAACAGTTTCTCCAGATTTCCAAATAGAGAATGAGATGCCCCAATTATCTGATACGTCGGCAAAGTGACTTGCTTTAAATTGGCATGCACTTGCATAAGCGAATTCTTTCAAAAAGTGTTTTCTAAACACCGCCCAAGCAGGTCCTGTTAAGAACAAAGGTGGTGAGTATAGACCGATATGGCATTTTGTTAAATGGAAGACCTGCTTAATCCGCATTATACGATACAAGAATTGCGCATATAAATTTTTGCTGGCATTATCCATGCCATCTCTAACCATATTCTTCTTAACGGCAGTATCACAAGAACCAGTGCCCTTAGTGTTGTCAGCCCCCTTACCAAAATCACTGCTTGATGTCGCATATGGTGGGTTAAGGAAGAACACTATGGGCTTGTCTTGTTTGAGAGCTTCGTAAAGTCCCTGTGGTATTTTAGATTGATACTGTACAATGTCATCTGGACTTGGTATATAATCATTCAAAAAGTCAAATTGGAATTTGGTAGCTTCAGGGTTATAGTTTGCTCCCATATCCAATTCACTTTGGAAAAGTGTTGAGCAGTATAATTCTCCGAAGTGATAGTCTCGCGTCAGATTACCCGTTCCCCAACAGTTATCCCAAACTACATATTGCTCTTTCCATTCTTCGCCCAACTCGCGTTCAAGCATTTGGTGTGCATAGTCCACAAAGAGCGTTGGGGTCCAGAAATCACCTTTCATTCGTCTGTCTGCGTCTTCAATCAGACGATCAGCAATACTGGTCATTCTTGTCTTCTCTTGCGGCGTATAGTTTCTATCGAAATAACCGAAGAAAGACTTGAAATTACTGCCATCCATGTTCACGTTGGTGCCATTGCATACGAGGATATTGGGCTTGGTGGGATGTTGGTAATAGTTGGTTGGGTCATTTAGTACCCCCATAAAGATACCCACCAAATCATGTCCGTTCAGTTTGTTTTTGCCTTTAAGGACATTCTTGCAGAAGTAGTCAAAGATATTGGAGATATTATGCTCGGTAACTCTGACGTATCGTTGAATATTACATGCCAAGTCTCGTATCTTTTCGGCAACTGCCTTGAAACTGAAATTCTCATCAATATTAAAAACAAATGGATTGATGTCAGCATCAATGGCGATTTTGACAACCAACTCGGGATAATTAAGGTGTGCTTGTGACGGAGCGGTTTCCCAATCCACATCTTCATCCAGATATTTCAACAGGGGATTGGTCTGAAGGGCAAAACATTCGTTTTTATCCCCTACAAGACAAACATTCGGTATAATCTTTCCGTCCAACTCGAACTTCTTCAAATACCAAATAACTTGTATGAGCACTTTCGCTTTACCTGCTTTGTCGTTCAGCAGTTCATCCAGTTTGTACTCAATAATCAAACGGAACTTATTACCGTTGACAACAGGTTCCATATATCCGTCACATTTGAACGGGTAGGTGTAATCGGTATTTGGGAAGTAAAGGGTCAAGCCGTTCTTATACGGAGTTTCAACACCTCTTTCATCAATTACATCTTTTATGGCATCGTAAAACTTGCTTCTGCTCATAAACAATAATATTAAATCATGTCACCCTCTTTCGTTAAACTTGTCAATTTGGAACCGCTTGATCCCCACTCACATCTTCTTTATTATTGGCTTAAAGAACAATATGAACTTCTCCGTATACTCTTTGTACCAACTAAAGATTTCTTCTCGCGATAACGGATTGTTCAGGTCACCATTCTTATATATGTCAATGGTAGAAGCTTTCTTGTTATCAAGTCTTCTCCATGTAAGTTTGATTCCAATGTGCGCTTCTGCTTCTTCCTTGTATTTTATTAAAGCATCGAAAGACTTTTTTTCGGCGTCGTCTGACATATAGAGCTGTATAGTGGCCTTCTGTTCTCGCTTATTAAGGAGAAGAGAAATATGTATACCACCTTTGCCAATGGCAATACTCATCCAATGGTCATATGATGCGCTTCGTGTACGGAATAGCTTCGACGGATTGTTTTTCATATATTCAACGAAAGCATTCCAATACTCATAGTTAAATTCTTCACCTTCGGAGCGACCTTCACTTGAAGCCTGAGAGCTTCTTACATCTTTTGACCAACCATTTGGTTTGGCAATGACGTTGAACATTGGAGCCGCAGGGCTATCACCAATCTTAATTAGTTCAATCTCTACACCAAAGAAGTTAAACTCTTTGTCGGTTATTCGGTTTAGCCAATCTATTACGGCACGATGCTCTTCAGTGAAATGTTCGGCTATCCAGATGATTGTGACGGCATCCAAGCCTGCAGCGTAAGTTAGTATCTGACCGAGGTGGTTGTGGTCTGTCTTCTCTAACTGATTCTCTATTAGCACATATTTGTCTGTGCCAGGGTCTACACAGAGGATGTCAGCCCTAAATGGACCAACATGCTCCTCCTGAGCTTTCACCTCCAGTTCATTCATGCCGAGTGCGTCTGCAAGCAGAGATATATTTTCCTCCGAAGCAAGCCAAGGCGTAAAGTCGCTGGCCTCGTTCTGCCAACAAGAACGTAGGTCGATCTTTGTAATCTTTGATAGTTTTATAGACACAGCCATAATTCGATTGATAGTTTAGGTTAGTGCACCAACTATCAATCACGCCATGGCGCATAAAAAGAGCGCGATGCCCTTAATGCGCATAGCAAGAGGTGAAAGCGTAGGAATACTTTTGGAACCCCTGTAGCAAGAGGTGAAAGCGTAGGAATACTTTTGGAACCCCTGTCTGTCATAAGTTGCACCACGCTCAAAGCGTGTGCGTCACTAAAAGACAGAACAGGTGGTTACCATTTACGACCCACCTGTCACTTATTATTGTCGTGCTTGTTATACCAATTTGAGTTTCCTACGCTTTTCTTGGCTATGCGCGAAATAATAGTGATGCATTGTTAGTCCGGATTTCTCCCCGAACCGTTGGCAAAAGTACGAAGAATGTTTGGAATGACAAAAGAATTTGCTGATTTTTTTCAGTCTCCTCCTCTATAGAGGAGGAGAAGTTTTTTCAGTGGAATCTGAACTTAACGGTAAACCTCGTAAAAGTCATTTTTTTAGGTTTTCATTTGGAACATATTGAGAAAAATCGTATCTTTGCATGCCCCAGGCGGGTAGTTTAAGGAGGGTTTGCCTTACTTTATGAAAAGAGACATATAATTGGGAACGAAAACTCGTATTCGTTCCCAATTTTTTTTTTTGCGAGTAAACCTCAGACAGCATAATGCCCTAATAGTACATTCTTCCCCGACGAGCAATTCCGCTTTGTAGGTAAAAAGAGAATGTATAAACAGATGAAACCTAAAAGGTTTAAGTCTGCCCGTCGCGGCAGCAAAAGAATGCAAGGGATTTCAAGAGAAGTCCGAGTGTTGGATCTGCAGGCAGCTTACGGCATCAGTGAGAATGCTCTGACAACGCTATTGGTGATGGCGAACCCGCACAAGAATGCACACCTATTTTATAAGGTATGCAACTACCTACGTGGTTTCGATCCTCATTTGCAGGGAGAGTTTGTGGATGCTTTAGGCTTGTATTACGCTGGCGAAGCGCACATTATCACATGCATTGAGCACGTCGACGAACTATTGGTAAATCTGTACAAGGAAATTGACCGTATTTTCGAGTCGTGATTTCTGTCTACACTCTTGGGCAGAGCGGATGGCATATGTGCCTCCGCTCAAGTGCCCTTGATGCTGAAAGGGTCTTGATGTATCTTGCGAAAAAGTAAGCACAAAAAAGCAATTTGAGGCTGTGTAAAGTGCGTACATTTGTTGCAAATTCACAAAAAGTAAACGAATCAAATTTTTAAATGGGAAAAGCTACATAAATTTTAAAAAAATAAAATATTAAAGACACATGGAAGATTTCATATTACAAACAGAATCCTTCGATGATGAGCTGAATGCAAAAAGCCTCGAGTTGGAGAAGCAGCGTGACGAGCACCAGATTCATTCCGTTGAGTTGACACTGGATGATATGCTGGGACGTGTGCAGTCAAGGCAAGCTGACATCTTGACAATCATTAGTGATATACGACACCCGGAGAAGGCTCTGCGCGGTATTCTATGGAACGAGATTAAGTGTGCGGCAGATGGCAATTTGCTGTGTACCGTGTATCGTGAACGTAGAAAATCTGAACAGCGTGTCATTGCCTATACAGGCAGCTGCTGGGAGATGATTGGTCAGCAATTGTGGCAGTACTTTGTCAATTGTTGTGCTGAGAAATGTGGCGTTCCAGAGAAATACAGCAAAGACCCTGATTTCATGGAAAAGACATGGAGGCACACAGCATTCTCAGTTTTTGAACCCAGGAATTTTAAAGTTCCCGACGGTGAGGTGTGGCTAAATATGCAGAACGGCACGCTGGTGATCAAGCGCGATGGTACACCGCCTGAGTTGCGCCTGCACCGACGAGAAGACATGTTCTTCTACGTGCTGCCCTACAACTATAATCCCAGTGCGGAGTGCCTGCAATGGCAGACTTACCTCGACCGTGTGCTGCCCGAGAAGGATTCGCAGACAGTTCTGGCAGAGTTTATTGGCTATGCGTTGGCCAAGACACATATCCTGAACAAGATGCTATGGATGGTTGGTCCCGGAGCCAACGGCAAGTCGGTGGCTTTAGATACCATCGAGGAACTGCTGGGTAAGTCAAATGTCAGTAACCTTAGTTTTTCGGACTTAACAACAGAACCCGAAAAACGCGTGGGTATGGAAGGCAAGTTGCTCAACATCAGCACTGAGACAGGAAAAAAAGTGCGTGCAGATGTTGCTAAGTTGCTGACAGCCGGTGAACCAGTAACGATAAAACATCTATACGAAAATCCGTTCACCACCCGCGACTACGGTCAGTTTATGGCTTCATTCAATGAATATCCGCGCCCAGAAATCACGGTGGCTTTCAAACGTCGTCTGATAGTGCTGCCCTTCGACGTCATCATCCCCGATGAGGAGCAGGACAAGGAACTGACGCAAAAACTGCTCAAGGAGCTGTCGGGCATACTGAACTGGGTGATTCAGGCCATGCAGGGATTGATGGAACGTAAGGCATTTACGAAAAGTGAGGTTTGCCAGAAGGCGCTCGACCAGTACTTCATGCAGTCGGACAGCGTGCGTATGTTCTACCTTGAGATGTGCGAAAAGCAGGAATACAGCACCCGTGGTGACGAACTCTTTAAGGCTTACAAGACCTATTGCTACGATTCGAACTACACACCACTGGGCAAAAGAAACTTCTACAAACGTCTTGACCAGCACACTCATACTCGCGAGGACATAGGACGTGTCGTTTATTTCCACCTTAAACTTGTATCATAATGGACAGCACTATACATGAACAATATGACTTGGAACGCCTGAGAGCCATTCCCATTGTTGGAGTGGCCCAAAGGCTGGGCTTGCAGGTGTGGCGTGCCGGGGTAATCCACAAGGCGCTCTGTCCTTGGCACGCCGACCACCATCCGTCGCTCGGACTCGTTACCGGTACAGATAAGAACTTCTGCTATTGCTACACGTGCGGCAAGGGAGGCTCGACCATTGACCTTGCTAAGCAAGTCGGAGGATGGTCGTTTCAAGATGCCTGTCAGTGGCTATCTGCCACATTCGGCATAAGTACGACAACGGTTAGAGGCTATGTACCACAACTGAGGACCAGACCTGTCGCAGTGGTACAGGAGCCTGCGATGAGTTACATACCCACGGGTATGGTCGATGAACTGGTGACTGTAGAGAACTCCCTATGCCAGTGTCTGATGCAAATGTTCCATCCAAAGTCTGTAGAATGGATCTGCGAGGAATACCGTTTAGGCGCTTATACTATGTGGGGATTCGACAACTGCACGGTGTTCCCAAACATTGATTGGCAGTGGCGTGTGTGCAACCTGAAGGTGCAACACTATGAGACAGACACTGAATCGTCACGATTTGGGCACAGCCAGAAAAACCAATGCTACATGTTAGCCTCCATTTGGAAGAAAAGTGGCAAACTACCTCCGAATGGTTGTTACGAAGCAAAATGTCTTTTTGGCGAACACTTGTTGCTGCGTTATCCCGACATGGTGATAGCTTTGGTGGAGAGTCCAAAGAATGCCATTTACGGAGCGCTTGCCTTTCCTAAAATGCTTTGGGTGGCAACGGGTAATAAATCGATGCTTCAACGTAGGTACCTAGAGCCATTGCGCAGCCGAGACGTCATCGTCATTCCAGATGCCGATGCCGTTCAAGACTGGACAAATCTTATTTCTAGGATGCGAGACATTGCCAACTTTACTGTCAGCGATTTCTGTCTGCGTCATGCGCCAGAAGGGCAACCGAAATTCGACATTGCCGACTATGTCCAGCAGCAGCGCCAATGAGTTTTTAATGAGTTTTTTGGACAGCCGCCTGTCAATACTAACTAGCTGACAGACGGCTGTTTATGTATGTCACCATGAGTTATTAATCTTATGCCATTTTAAAACTATCCGTTATAGTGGTTCTTATAGTAGCCTTTTTCTGTATTCAGAAACTCAAAAACTCATTTTTGTAGGGTAACTATCAGAAAATCAATAGCATTTCATTCCGTAGATAAGTGTGAAAAACTCAAAAAACACTCATGTCGGCATTATCGGCTGAAATCGATAAAATGATACCTCCGAGAAAAAAATCTTCACTAAATTTGTGAATTTCCAAAAGAATATCTATCTTTGCAGCCAAATAGAGAAGAATATGGTTATTGAATACGAAAAGGATTATCTCGAAGAGTTGTATAACGACGGGAAATGTTCGAACAAGAAGTATCGTTTCCAAAAACAGGTCGTTGTAAAATACCAGAGGCGTATAGATACGCTGACGGCAGCCACTCGTATCGAAGATCTGTTTGTGTTCAATTCACTCAATTTCGAGGCTTTGGAAAATGGCTATTATTCCATCCGTATAGATTATCACTACCGCCTGGAGTTTAAGATAAGGCAAGAGGGGTCGGAACCTGTAGTGACAATATGCACAGTTACAGACATAACAAACCACTATCAATAATAGAAGACATGAATAGAATAACTACACATCCAGGAGACGTGCTGAAGGAGGAACTGGAAGCAAGAGGCATTTCGCAGAAGAAATTCTCTGAAGTGCTGTCCGTTCCTTATACGCAGTTGAATGAGATACTGAACGGTAAGCGTCCGGTGACGACAGACTTTGCATTGATGATAGAGGCGGCTCTCGGCATCAATCCGGAACTGCTCATCAACATGCAGACGCGCTACAACATGTCCGCAGCCAAACAGAAGAAACCGCTTCTTGCAAGACTGATCAACATTCGAAAAGCTTGCGCTGCAGTGTTATAAAATTGAAGCCTTGAACCCATCGAGTTTCAAGGCTTTTTTATGTCATCAAATCTACTCAAAAAAACTTTCAATTTTCTGAAAATAAGTCTATTAAAGTTTGCATATATCATAAATATTTCGTAACTTTGTAGTGTTAATGAGGAGGAGTTTTTGCAGCAGTGCGGTGGGAAAATTGTTGGAGCGCGCGGCAACAAATTCTGCAGCACGGTGAGAAAATGAGACCTCAGAGACAATAGAGTTAGGTAACACAATTTTTCAACTAAAGAACAGAGTTAGTTTTATGGCTATCAAGATTAAAGCTATTGAGCGTCTGCAGAAGATTGGTAAGTATGCAGACACGTATCGCTACCAGATGCAGCCAGATCTCTACTCGTCACTGACGCAGGAGAAGGTCATTCGTGAGGCTGCACTTCGTTCCGGTGTGAGCGAGGGTGTGATGCACGCATGCTGGGATGCGGCAGGAGAAGTGATCAAGGCGTGGTGCACGGAAGGGCACAGTGTGGCTCTCCCTGGACTTGGCACCATGCGCTTCGGTCTTTCAGCCCAGACGGTGGCAGATGTGAATGATGTGAAGGCGAACCTCATCAAGACTCGCCGCATCATCTTTTATCCTGCCGTTGAGCTGAAGGACGAACTGGCGAACACCAGCGTGGTCATCACCTGTTATGACCGCAACGGAGAAGTCGTGAAACGTGTGACCAGCACGGATGACGGCACCGTTGAGGACAACTCCGGTGAGGAGAACACGGGCGGCAACTCCGGTGGTGACAACAACGGAGGCAACAGTGGAAGTGGTGGATTTGATACAGGAGATTAAGAGGTTTGAGATTTGAGGTTTGAGATTTGAGGTTTAAGAGTTCAAGAAGTTCAAAGTTCAAAAGTTCAAAAAGTTCAAAGTTCAAGGCAAGAGAGAGAGGGATGCGATGAGTCGCACCCCTCTCTTATTGTTGTCTTAATCTATAACCGATAACCTATAACCGATAACCTATAACCGATAACCTATAACCGATAACCTATACAACTCTTAACCTTTCTTTTCCATCTTTGCGAAGAGGGTGATGAGGAGGGAGCCGAGGATGCCAGCGGAGAGGGAGCCGAGCAGGACGGCTATCTTGCCTGAGGAACGGAGCATGTCGGTGGTGGCAGGGTCGAGTTCTCCGAAGGAGAGGGTGTCGACGAAGATGGCCATGGTGAATCCGATGCCGCCGAGGCAGGCTACGGCGAAGAGCATTTTCCATGAGGCGTTCTCAGGCATGGCACCCACCTTGCACTTGATGGCGATGAAGGAGGCGAGGGTGATGCCGATGGGCTTGCCGAGGAGGAGTCCGAAGAAGATGCCCATGCCGACCATGCCGACGCCTTCGAGGGGCAGTGCCTGGAAGATGTTGAAGAAGCTGATGTCGGGGATGACCACGCCTGCATTGGCGAGGGCGAAGATGGGCATGATGAGGAAGTTGACCCAGGGGTTGAGGGCGTGCTCAAGTCGGTAGGACATGCCGATGGAATTGTTGGTGATGTGGCTCATGCGGCGCAGGCAATGGCGCTGTGGACCGTTGGGGAAGGGCACGCCGAGCTCGAACTGGTCGTCGTCGTAGCGGGCGATGCGGCTGAGGTACTTGCGGTTGCTGCGGTCGAGGTAGGAGCGGCTGTAGCGTGCGTCCATCGGAATCATGAATGCCATGACCACGCCCGACATGGTGGAGTGGATGCCTGAGTAGTAGAAGAGGAACCACACGACGATGGCGGGGATGAGGTAGTACATCATGCGCTTCTCACCGAGCTTGTTCATGAGGAAGATGCCGCAGAGCAGGACGATGGCGATGAGGAGGAGGGGCAAGTTGATGTCGCCGCCATAGAAGAATGCCACGACGAGGATGGCGCCGAGGTCGTCGGCAATGGCGAGGGCGGTGAGGAAGATCTTGAGGGAGACGGGCACTTTGTTGCCGAGGATGGACATGATGCCGACGGCAAAGGCGATGTCGGTGGCGGTGGGGATTCCCCAGCCTCCGGCGGTGGTGGTGCCGATGTTGAAGAGGGTGTAGAAGAGGGCTGGGATGGCCATTCCGCCTGCTGCCGCGATGACGGGCAGGAGGGCTTTCTTCACGCTGGAGAGCTCGCCGCAGACGACTTCGCGCTTGATCTCGAGTCCGACGGTGAAGAAGAAGACCACCATGAGGATGTCGTTGATGAACTTCTCCACGGTCATGTCTTGCGGGAAGCTGACGGTGAAGGCTTCGTTGCTGATGGTCATGGAGAGGCTGGTCTCCAGAAACTCATGATAGAAGTGTGCCGTGGCTGGCAGGTTGGCGAGCAACATGGCGATGATGACGCACACGAGGAGCGTGACGCCGCTTGCCCAGGGCTGCTTCATGAAGTTGGTGCGTGACAGCTTCATGGAGTGCAGCCCCTTGTTCCAGGTGTAGAGGGGTATCAATCTCATAAAAACAATCTTTTTATCTTGGGTTTATTTTATGTTTTGTCTCTGTTTGGCGGAGGGGTGTGTCACACCATCTTGGTGCGTGCGAACTCCTTGGGGGTCATGTGGGCGATGCGCTTGAAGTAGCGGCTGAAGCTGCTCACGTTGGGGAAGTGGAGCGCCTGGCAGGTTTCCCTGAGCGAGTAGTGGTGCACGAGGATCAATGCCTTGGCTTTCTGGATGACTGCCTCGTCGATCCATGCCGATGCGTTCTTCTTGCTGTAGCTGGAGCAGACGAAGGAGAGGTACTTGCTGGAGATGCCGAGCTGGTCGGCATAGTACTGCACGTTCCTGTGCTGCACGGCTTGCTTGTTGAGCATGGCGAGGAACTTGCAATAGATGTCGTACTGACGGGAATTGCTGTCACCCTCGAGGGGAACAGGGTTGTAGTTGTGTATGTTGATGTCCTTGATCATGAGGGCGTCGAGCATGGCGTGGATGTATGCCTCGCGCAACTTGTAGTCGCTGCCGTTCAGCTCGGTCTTGATTTCCTTGTAGATCTGGAGCACGTCGGCGAGCATCTGCTCGGACATCGTGGAGTTGAAGTGACGCAGGGAGAGACGGGCGTTGCTGTAGGTGTTGCCTGTCTCCTGATAGATTTCGTTCGCCAACTTGGGGTAGGTGACCAGCATGATGTAGTGCACATCGAGCTCGGGGAAGCGTATCTGGAGCGTGTTCTCAGGCATGATGGTCGCCAGGCTGTTCTTCTTGACGATTTCTTCCTTGCCATTGATGATGAGCCTGCATTCGCCCTCCAGCACGTAGAGGGAGACTTTCTGGTAAATCTTGGTGGGAATGGCATTGTGGAGCTGCTCGAGGGGGTTGATACCGTTGAAGGTGTCAAAGAGGAGAAGCTGGTCTTTGATGCCTGCAGAGGGAATGATGTCTGCCCGTGAGAATATGTCGGTGTACTCTACGTAGTTCATGTTTCAGTCGTTTAACGGTTATCGGTTGGCGTTTATTTCTGGACGAAGTTGATGGACTTGATGTTGTACTGCTTCAGGTATTCGTGGGGCGACAAGCCCGTGATGCGCTTGAAGTAGCGTCCGAAGAAACTCTGGCTGGGGAAGTTGTATTCCATACTGATCGCCTTGATGTTGCTCTCGTTGCAGTAGAGCGTCTGCTTGATGGAGAAGACGACGTATTGGTCGATGGCCTGGGAAGCGGTGAGCCCCGTGAACTTGTCCACGACGGTGGTCAGGTATTTGGAGGTGATGTTCAGCTGATTGGCATAGTACTGCACGGAGCGTTCCTTCCTGTGCTGCTGGTTGAGCAGGTCGAGGAACTGCTTGAAGATATGATACTGAGTGGAATTCTTGACGTAGTTGATGACGTTCTCCTCCTTGGCGAAGGTGAAGAACTTGGCGATGTAGGCAGCCTGATAGGAACGGAGCACGATCTCCTTCAGCGGATAGTCCTTGCGCTGATGCTCACGCTTGATGCGCAGGTAGCAATCGAGCAGGGTGCTCATCTCCTCAGCGGAGAAGCGCATGTGGCGGAACTTGAAGGCGTTGTTGTGGAGCAATGGGTCCACGTGGGTGCGACTGTAGATGTCTGCCATGAGGTGATGACGGGTGAGGAACGCGAAGAAGATGCAGCGCGACTCCTTGACCACGACATTCATGCAAGGCATGACGACGAGGTATTCGTTGGCTTTCACTTCGATGTCGGTTCCACCCACAACCATGCTGAGGGTGCCACGCAGAACGTAGGTGATGTAGACGTATTCAGCATTATAGATTTCCTCACGGGCATGGATGACGGGGTCGCCCTTCTCGTCGAGGTTGTCCATGATGACATATTTCCCCTCGAAGGAAGAGAAAAATGCATTCTGGGCATCGTTTTCTGTAATGGTGTCTCCTTTCAGAATCATAGTTGAGTGTTAATTAATGTTCGTAGGCTCAGCTTTAGTCTCTCCTGAGGAACCGCTCGCTATGCGTTCGCTGCACGCAGGATGAGCGTCGTGGCTCCGATGGTGATGATGGCACCGTCTTCGAGGTTAATACGGTCAACATCGCGCAAGATGTCGTTCATGTAGAAGGTGCCAGTGTCGCTGGGGGCATCCCGAAGGATGTATTGTATTTTTCCTTGTTTATTCTTCTTCACCGTGATGACACAATGGAAGGTGTCAATGCTGGGGTCGCGTGTCTCGATGGGCTTGTTGATGTTGGTGCCCTTCACGTATCTGCCAAATTCGTTCTCGCCCAAATCCAGGGGAATGACCTGCTTGTAGGCAAACCGGTTTTCCACCACCACGATGCTGCCGTAGTCTTCGTTGTAGGCATGCTCGTCAAGGTTCTTCTCCTCATGTCGGTTGGCAAGCTTGGACTTCCCGATGCGGATGCCAAACTCCCTTTTGCAGTGTTCGCACACAAAGATGAGGGATTGACCGTCTGTGTATTTGGTTTCGTCGAAAACGATGTAGCTGTCACATTTGGGGCATCTGACTCTCTTCATGCCGTCCCTCCCTTTTTACAGTTCCAGAATCCAAGCCTCGGCAAAAGCGGAATTCTCCTTGCGGAACTTGCTCAGCGCTTCTTGTGCTGTGGCTTCGTTGGCATATTCGGAATAGAGTACGCGGCTCACCTTGCCGTTCTTCACGTATCGTCCTTCACCCAGTCCCTCTTTGGCAAGGGTCTTGATGAATCTCTCTGCATTGTCCTGGCTCACATAAGTGGCAAGCACGATGGCATAGCGACCCGACTTCTTGGCAGGTTCAGCCTTAGCAGGTTCAGCTTTAACAAGTTCCACCTTGACAGGAGCTTTCTCTGCACTTTCCTTGACGGGTTTAGCCTTTGCAGGGGTCTCTGCGGCAACTTTCTCCTTGGCAGGTGCCTCTGCTGGTTTTGCAGCAGGGGTGTTTGCCTTCACCGCCACTTTTTCCATCGTGGGGAATGAGGCAACGACCGTGTCGGCGTTGTTGCTGGGTTGGTTCATTGCCATATAGGAGAAGCAGAAGAACAGCACGACGGCTGCGGCTGCTGAAATGCCGACATCCAGCCAATGGCGGTTGATGCGGATGACCACACCATTCTGCTTGGTCTCCTGCTTTTCTGTCTCCACCTTGGCAGCAGTCTCTTTCTGGGCAATGTGCATGGCAGCAGCTGCCTGCAGGTTGCGCTCAATGTCCTTTTCCTTGATGACGTGTTGCAGCGACTTCATCTCGTACGAATATAATCCGTAGAGTGAAGGAGTGAGTGCGCCCGTCTCTGGTGCGATGAATGAAATGTTCTCATTCAGTCCCTTTTTGATGGTGCCGACATTCTCGAGCACATACTCGCCCTTCATCTCCAGCTCCTGCATCATGTTCTCCAGGTCTTTCTCCATCTGGAGGTTGGCAGCAGGGTAGGAGGTGTCGTAAGCTGTCATGTAGGACTGCACCAAAAGGCCGTCATTCACTTGCAACTGCTGGTTGAACCCGATGGTGCGGTAAGGTGGGAGGAAGAGATGTTCCTCGTCGCCCGTGTATCGTGCCTCGGTGTGGTTGGCAATGAAGCCTCCCAGTCCGGGAACAATCACGCAGTCGTGCTCAAGCAGCAACAATTCTATATGTCTTGCTAAAGAAATCATGCCACAAAGATAATGTATATTTTTATAATCTGTGCAATTTTGTAGGCATTTTTTTACGAAAATTCCTTTTTCGGTCTCAAAAATGTCTTAATTTTCTCTTTTTAACGGCAATCTTCACAAAAAAGAGCCACATGAATCTCATGCGGCCCATTTTTCATGTCAAATGTTCTTACTCAGCAGAATTCTGTGTGCCAGCTGCTGGGAAAGTGGGGACATTTTCAGCATCAGTTGACTGAGCTGGAGCTGTGATGTTGATAGGAGCTTCCTCCACCGTGGTCTTTGTCACGAATGCTGCAGACACAATGCTGAGCACCACCATGGCAATAGCCAAACCCCAAGTGGCTTTCTCAAGGAAGTCCGTAGTCTTGCGAACACCCATGATCTGGTTTGAAGAAGCGAAGCTGGATGCAAGACCACCGCCCTTAGATTCCTGAATAAGAACAATTCCTACCATCAAAAGTGATGCAAGAATGACGAGTACAATAATTAATGAATACATTTTATTGATTGAATTTTGTTTTGTTTACGTTTTATTTCATGCCAGATTTGCCGTCAGAAATCACTTGTTTTCTTTCAGCAACACCTCCAGCAGATAAATTTGCGCTGCAAAGTTAGAACTTTTTTTCGGATTATTCAAAGAAATTTTGCGTAATATTTCCAAAGCCTGCTGATATCGCCCCTGTTTTATGTAAATATTGACCATACTCTCGGTATAAATCTCCTCATCTTCGACAGAAAACTCGGGCGAAGCAAACTCACCGTCCTCCATGTCGGGGATGTCCATGCGCTGTTTTCCCTTCGTCTCCTCGATGAAGGTGTCAATCAGGTCGGCACCTCTCAATTTGGGCGCCTCGTCATGGTTGCCGTCAGCAGTGTCGGATGCATGCTCATCTTGCTGCATGAGATAGGACGCATAATCCTTGGTGAGGTCGATGAGTGAGGGTTGCTCACGTTCGGGACCATAATCTTTGTCGGTCTCAATGCCGCCTTCCTGCAGGAAACGGTTGATGAGTGATATGGTCCTGGTGCTGTCGCCCTCCGTCTCAATGTTGACATTGCTGCCAGAAGACTGCAGGGTGTAGTGCACACCTTCGGTCAGGGCGAACAAGGCAGAACGGTCGGGCACGAAAGAACTTGCCTTCCTCAATTCTGCTCCAAAATCCTGAGAATGCAGTTTGTACAAGTTGGCAATATAGAGCAAGCGCGCCACCTGATAGAAAGGGTATTGCTCTACCAATGCTTTCAGTTCAGGTAGGGTGTCGGCATTCAGTTTTGAAGGGTCTTCCAAGAACTCTCTTGTATTCATTCTATTATTGAAGTAAATAGGTTTTAGTTTCTGTTTACCAATCAGCTACGGTTGCGTTGAATATTTGGTCAACGATGTCGTCGATAATCTCCTGCACCAGTTCTTCCTGTACGGCTGACAACTGTTTGGCTGAGTCGTACTCGGCGGTGGCACTGAATCGTTGCTCGAAGTCTTTGTCGTGATTCTTGGTGTTGACAAACCGCACGTTCACCACAATCTTCAACTGCACCTGAGTGGAATATCCATCCGAACCCACACTCTTGTTGGTCTGGCTGTATTCAACAATCTCACCTGAGAGTTGCAGGTCACCATCTCTTTTCAGCACCTTCAACTTCGTCTTCTGAGCATAGGCGTCACTAATGGTGTTGTAGAACATGGACTCCATCGGGCTCCACACGTAGTTGGCACGGATGGGGAACTTGTCAAGACTGATGGATTTCGTCTTGGTGTAGTCGATGCTCGTACCCGTGAACTTATAACTGATCGTGCAAGCCGTCAGCAAACTCACCAGTATCACGCTCAGTATCGTGGTGTATCTTCTCATATATCCAATCCGTAGTCTCTAATCTTTCTGTACAACGTGCGCTCCGAGATGTCCAGCTCCATCGCTGTCTTCTTGCGGTTGCCGTTGTTGCGCTTCAACGATTCTATGATGTTCTTCTTCATCAGTTCCTTGTTCGACAATGGTGCCTCTTCGATCGGCTCAATGTCCACTTCTTGGATACTGTGACTGGGATAGGACATGCTTCCCTGGGGTTGATACTGCTGCTTGTTCACGATGTAAGGCTGCACTTCCTTTTCCTCTTCGTGGTAGATGCCGTAATGGTTCTGAGGCACACTCTGCATATTGTCTATGTTGCTGTGCACCAGTTCCTTCAGGTCTTTCACTTCCTTGCCGATGCTGGACAGGAGTTGGAAGAGCATGTCGCGTTCCTTCTCGTAACTGTGCATCTCTGGCGCATGCATCTCTCTGTTGGCATTGTGCAGCACCAATCCTGTTTCGCCCAGCGAATCGTCTGTCACGCCATAGCTTCTCAGGATTTCGGGCGTGATTTCCCTTTCTTGGCTGATGATGCTGATTTGTTCCACCAGATTGCGGAGCTGGCGAATGTTGCCTGGCCACTTATAGCTTAACAGCAACATGCGTGCCTCTTCTGTCAGGCGTACAGGTTCTATGTGGTATTTCTCCGAGATGTCGTAGGCAAATTTCCTGAACAGCAGTTCGATGTCCCTTCCTCTTTCTCTCAATGGGGGCATGCTGATCGGGATGGTGTTCAGGCGGTAATACAGGTCCTCGCGGAACTTTCCTTCGCGGATGGCTTTCTGCATGTTCACATTCGTGGCAGCCACAATCCTCACATTGGTCTTCCTCACCTCACTTTCACCCACACGGATGTACTCACCTGTCTCCAGCACACGAAGCAGACGGGCTTGTGTTGCCAGCGGCAGTTCTCCCACCTCGTCTAAGAAGAGTGTTCCGTTGTTGGCCACACTGAAGTAGCCCTCACGGTCATCCAATGCACCTGTGAACGAGCCTTTCTTGTGTCCGAAGAGTTCGGAGTCAATCGTGCCCTCAGGCAACGAACCACAGTTGATGGCGAAATATTTGTTGTGCTTCCGTGTCGAGTTGTCGTGAATCACCCGTGGGAGCACTTCCTTACCCACACCGCTCTCACCATAAATGAGCACCGATAGTTCTGTCGGCGCCACCTGAATGGCGATGTCGATGCTGCGGTTCAGTCCCTCGTAGTTGCCCACGATGCCGTATCGCTGCTTGATTTGCTGTATTACTTTTTCATCCATCTTACTAACAATGAAGAATTGAAAAATGAAAGTTTTCTCTTCTCCAATCTAAAAATCGTGACAAAATTACACAATTTTCCCTAACCCACAATGAAATTTTGTCAGTTTTTGAGGAAAACCATTGATTTTGCCTTTTCCATGCTGGTGATGTTCATCGGAAAAAGGAGAAAACTCCTGACTTACCGAACATCCAGCTTGACGCTATGGAAGGTGTATTGGTAGGTGAAATTCCAAAGCGTGAGATAGATGCTGAATGGCTGCAAGTCGATGTCGTCGGCAGAGGTGATGTTCTTGTCTGCGAAATATTGGCTGTTCTTGTTGAACAGTTCATTGCGTATGGCATTCAGCGAAGGGGCGACGGCGTTCTTCTGGAACGTGTTGAAAGCCTTTTCGTCACAAGTCTCAACGGCATAGGAAGTCACTCCGTTATCCGATGTACCTTCCTCTGTGAAAGAGTAGGAGGTGAGCTTGAGTGATACAATGGCAGCCTTCACCAACGAGTCATAATTGGCTTGGTTAATGGAATCGGCATAGACAATGCTGTCGGTTGCCACATAGTAAGTGCAAGTGGCTTTGCTGTCGGTCTTGCTGCAAGATGCCACCAGCATGATGCTGATTAACAATATGATGAATCCTAAAATCTTTTTCATTCTATCTGTGTGTGATTAGGAGATGGGTTGTATGGCTTCGACGGTGTCTTCTATATGGTTGATGCCACGTTGCACCACATCGATGAAATTCTTTTCTTCTTTGTTCTTCGCTGGCATTCCCCTACGGAAATCAAGCGGACTGAGGGTGGTGAGGTTCTTGAACCACTTTCCGAAGTAACTTTGATTGGGGAAGGTGAGCGCGTCGGATATTTCCTTGATGGTCATGTTGGTGTGGCTCAACAGGTTACGGGCTTCCACCAGCAGGGCTGTGGCAATCCATTGTGTGGGAGACTTGCCCGAGCACTCCTTGATGATGGTGCTGAAATAGCGCGTGGTGAGGAACTGCTGTTCTGCATAATACCTGACCTCATGCTGGGTGCGATAATTGCGATAGAGTTGGGTGACGAATTTCTGCAACACTTCATCCTTGCGTGAGAAGGCTCTGTTGGATGGGGTCAGATTCGTATAGCATTGAAGCACTTCCAACATCAGCGAATAGCTGAGCAGTTCTGCCTGCTTACGGGCAATCTCAAGGATTGGAAGGTTGGAGGTGTCCATCGCTTGCTCTTTTTCCTTGTTCACTTTCTCTGCCACCATCTTGATCAAGGCGATGTGCTCATTCAATGCCTTGAAATGTTCCTCTGATATGGCTTGATAGGGTGATTGCTTGATAACAAACAGTGCATTGAAATTGGACACATTGTAGAGCATGGGCTGAATGGTTTCGAGATTCGCCCCAATCAAGGTGCCTTTCAGGTTGGCTGTATGGCTTTTGATGTGCAGAGAACTGTAAGAGAAATAGACGATGATGGAACCCTTCTGCATGTGGTATTCAGTACCGTCGATGGTGAGGGTCACACTTCCAGCCTTGCAGAGGAACAATCCCGTCTTCGTCAATTTCACACTTTCTTTCTCGGCGTTGAGGATGTTCACCTCTCCACCTTCTAATTCGAGGATGGTTACTTTTTCTTCTTTCATAAACTGTGATTTTGGAACAAAATAACAGCTTTTTTTGCATATATCCAACTAAAATGCTAATTTTTATTCGATAAAACGTACATTTGGGACAAAGATGGATGATTTTATGCTATCTGAGTTTCAAAATATTGTTCTAACTTTGCATTCGAAAACTAAACTAAAAATGGAAGGATTGGCTTATGAAAAAGTATTCTTACATTATTTATATATTGGTGGGTGTGGCAAGCATGGTTTCATGCAGTCGCAAAAACGCACCCAAGGATGACGCACCCATTGTTGATGTGGCAACGGTGAAAGGCTTAGGAGAGGTGGATGCCACCACGTTCACGGGTAGGACTAAATCTGCTGCCGAGGTGAATCTGGCTTTTCGTGTGGCTGGTCAGATTGAAAGCGTGTTGGTGAAAGAGGGTGATTATGTGCAGAAAGGACAAGTGGTGGCTGTGATGGATGCGCGTGACTATCAAGTGCAGCTGGCTGCCACACAAGCGGAATATGAACAAGTGAAAGCGGATGCAGAGCGTGTGATGGCGCTTTATGCTGAAGGTAATACGACGGCAAGCAACAACGACAAGGCTCGTTATGGGCTTCAACAAATCTCCCAGAAGCTTGCCAATCATCGAAACCAGTTGGCGGACACGCGTCTGAGAAGCACCATCAATGGATATGTGCAGACGAAGTTTCACGAAAGTGGTGAGACGGTCGGGGCTGGTATGCCCGTCGTGAGTGTGTTTGGTAGTGGTGATACGGAGGTGGAAATCAAGATTAGTGCCTCTGACTTTGCCAACATCGACAAGTTCTCGAGTTTTGGCTGTCGGTTTGATGTGACTGGCGACGAGACATTCCCCTTGGCGATTGGTCGTGTCAGTCAAGAAGCCAATACTTCCCAGCTTTATACGGTTCGTCTGAAGTTTACAGGAGCAGTTGACCACAAGAAAATCACTCCTGGTATGACGACGATGGTGTATGCAGAGGTGTCGGACACGGAGGCTTCAGGCATTGTCTGTGTACCGATGTCGGCTGTGCTGAATGAGGAAGGAAAGACACAAGTGTTTGTGTATGACGCTAAGTCAAGTGTGGTGAAGAAACGCCCAGTTACGTTGACGATGGTGAAGCGTGACGGAACGGTACAGGTGGATGACGGTTTGAAGTCTGGTGAAACGATCGTCGTTTCAGGTGTGCATCACATCAGGGATGGACAGAAAGTGAGAGTCTTGGAGAAACCTGCGGCATCTAATGTAGGAGGATTGTTATGAACTACAGCAAATGGGCATTAGAGAACAGTAAGCTCATCAATGTCTTGGTGGCGATACTGGTGGTGGGCGGATTTCTGGCATACGGTTCGATGTCGAAATTGGAAGACCCTGCCATCAAGGTGAAGCAGGCGATGGTCATCACGACCTATCCTGGTGCTTCGTCCCATCAAGTGGAACTGGAGGTGACTGACCCTCTGGAGAAGAGCATCCGTGAGATGTCCACCATCAATAACATCGAGTCGTCAAGCTATGCAGATTTGAGTTTGATCACGGTGGAGTTGCTCACGACGGTTCCTGACGAGAATGTGGAACAGCAATGGGACATGCTTCGTCGTAAGGTGGCAAATGCCCAGAGCAAGTTGCCATCGGGTGCTTCGCAATCTCAAGTGAGGGATGATTTCGGCGATGTGTATGGTATGTTCTATGCGCTGAAAGGCGATGGACAGAGTGACAAGGAACTGAATGATTATGCCGAACTGATCAAGCGAAGCGTGACAGAGATTGACGGCGTGAGTCGTGTGGATATCTACGGCAAGCGCAACCAATGCATCAACATTGAGTTGTATGAGGAAAAGATGGCGAACTTGGGTGTGTTGCCGACGGAGATCATCATGACGCTGAACAATCAGAACAAGACGAGTTATGCTGGTTACTATGATAATGGTGACCGCCGTATTCGTGTGACGGTGGATGACCAGTTCAACAACGTGGACGACATTGCCAACATGCTCATTCAGGGACATGATGATGACCAGTTGCGCATCAAGGATATCGCCACGGTGGTGAAGACCTACGAAGCCACCACGCGCAACCAGATGAAATGTGATGGCGTGCAGGCATTGGGCATCAGCATTGCATGTTCTCCCGATTATGACATTCTGAAAGTGGGAGCCAAGGTGGAGGAAGCGGTGAAGAATGTGGAGAAGCGTCTGCCTGCTGGCATCGAATGTCAGAAAGTGTTTTTCCAACCAGAACGTGTGAGCAATGCTCTCAATACTTTCCTCATCAATCTGCTTGAGTCCGTGGCGATTGTGGTGCTGCTGCTCGTCTTCTTCATGGGGTGGAGGAGTGCCTACATCATCGGCAGCAGTTTGGTGGTCATCGTGTTTGGTTCCTTCCTCGTGTTGAAGGGATTTGACGGCACCTTGCAACGTGTGTCGCTGGCAAGTTTCATCTTGGCGATGGGTATGCTGGTGGATAATGCCATTGTGATTGTGGATGGTATCCTGATTGACATGAAACAAGGGAAACCCCGTCTGGAAGCCTTGACCTCGATTGGACAGAAAACTGCCATGCCTTTGTTGGGTGCCACTTTGATTGCCATCTTGGCATTTCTGCCGATTTTCATGAGTCCCGACACAGCTGGTGTGTATGTGCGCGACTTGTTCATCGTCATTGCAGTGAGTCTGTTGCTCAGTTGGGTCTTGGCTTTGATCCATGTGCCTGTGATGAGTAACAGGATGTTCAAGCATGTGGAAGTGTCGGAAGAAGAGAAAAACAAGGAACTCTATAAAGGTCGCTCCTACGATGTGTTGGAGAAGGTGCTCTTTTTTGGCTTGAAGCATCGAAAGACCACCGTTGTCTCTGCCATTGTGTTGCTGGGTCTTGCCGCTTTCTGTTACAAGTTTGTGGATCGGGCATTCTTCCCCGATATGGAATACGACCAGCTCTACATGGAATATAAACTGCCTGAGGGCTCTAACTCCACGGAGACTGCTCGTGACTTGGAGGAAATCCGTCAACTCTTGATGAAACGGGATTACATCACCCATGTCACCACTTCCGTAGGAGGCACGCCTTCCCGTTACAATCTGGTGCGCTCCATTGCCACTCCTTCCTTGGCGTATGGTGAACTGATTATCGACTTTGAGTCGCCTTCCGCTTTGGTGAAGCATATTGATTCTTTGCAGAAGGAAATCAGCGATATGTATCCTGATGCCTACGTGAAGTTCAAGCGTTACAACCTCATGTTCAAGAAGTATCCGATTGAGGCCTGCTTCAGCGGTCCTGACCCTGCTGTGTTGCATCGTCTGACTGATTCTGCACGCGCCATTGTGGAGGCTTCAGATAAAGTCTATCTTCCCACTTCTGACTGGGAACCCCAAGTGCCTGTGTTGAGCATTGACTATGACCAGGCATCGGCACGCAACAGCGGTCTTTCTCGTAGTGATGTGGCGATGTCCATGATGGCATATACGGGTGGTGTTCCGATTGGCACTTTCTATGATGGCATCAACCCTCAGAACATCTATGTGAAATGTACGGACGAGAATGGAAAGAATGTGGAGAATCTGGAGAATGCCCGTGTGTTTGGAATGATTCCCAATGTGGGGCAGTTCCTGAACCGTTCTACCATGCAGAAGCTGATGACGGGAACGGTGACGCGTGAAGATGTCATTGAAAACCTGATACAAACCACACCGCTCAAGCAAGTGTCTCATGGACTGGACATCAAGTGGGAAGAGCCTGTTGTGGTGCGTCATAATGGACAACGCAGCCAGCGTCTGCAATGCTCTCCTTGCCCGGGTGTCGGCACGGAGGAAGCTCGTCAGGCGATTGCTGAGAAGATAGAAAAGATGGAATTGCCAGAAGGCTATTCCTTGTCGTGGGAGGGAGAGAAGAAGGCTTCCGACCAGTCGATGAAGTACCTTTTCAACGGTTTCCCCATTTGCATTGTCTTTATGATTCTCATTTTGGTGATGCTTTTCAAGGACTACAAGAAACCCACCATCATCTTCTGTTGTATTCCATTGGTGGTCATTGGTGTGATGCCCGTGGTGATGCTGACAGGGAAGCCTTTCGGATTTGTGGCGATAGTGGGTGTGCTGGGTCTGATTGGTATGATGATCAAGAATGGTATTGTCTTGATGGATGAAATCACCTTGGAAATCTCGCAGGGCATTCCATTAAGAGTGGCACTTGTGCAGAGTTCCAAGTCTCGTCTGCGGCCTGTGATGATGGCAAGTCTCACCACCATTCTGGGTATGATTCCGTTGGTGCCTGACTCCATGTTTGGCTCGTTGGCAGTCACCATCATGGGCGGTCTTTTCATGGGTACGCTTATCACCCTCATATTTATTCCTGTACTTTACTCAATGTTCTTCAAAGTGAAATGAAAAAGCTGCATATCCTTCTCATAGCCTTTGTTTTGGGTGCATTCTTCTTTGAGCTGACGGCACAAACCCTCACGCTCGACGAATGTGTCAACAAGGCACTTGAACATAATAAATCGCTCTCGTCTGCCAAGTTGAAGTTGGACCAGACTCGCTTCGACATGAAGTCCTACAAGGCGAATTTCTATCCGCAGTTCAATCTCATGGCATTAGATTTCTACACTACTGCCAAGGGCGATTTCACCATTGAGGGTGGACATCTTCCCATCTATAATTATGTGGAGGAAGCAGGGACGTTCGTTCCCAACGTGACCAAGAATGCGGATGGCAGTTACACGCTCAATCAATATGCTGATTTCCCATCGCAGACGATGAAGTGGAAACTCAAGAACATGTTCGTGGGTAGCATCTCCGTCATGGAACCGCTCTATGCTGGTGGAAAAATCTCCACCGCTTACGAGATGTCCAAACTGGGTGTCAACATGGCGACTGAAAACATCCGTCTGACGGAATCAGAAGTCATTGTGAAGACCCATGAGGCATACTATCAGGCGGTGAAGGCGAAAGAGTTGGGCGAGGTGGCACGCAGCTACAAAACCTTGTTGGATGAATTGAAGAAGAATGTGGAAGGTGCGTTCCGTCATGGTATGAGTACTCGCAACGACATCATGAAGGTGCAGGTGAAGCAGAACGAGGCGGAACTCTCCATCCAGAAAGCAGACAATGGCTATCAGTTGGCAAAGATGAATCTGTGTCACATCATCGGACTTCCCTTGAATAGTGAGGTGGAGGTGGAACAGGCAGATCCGTCTGCCAATGTGTCCATCCCAGTGGATATGGGTGTCCGTCCAGAACATGCTATTCTCGACAACAAGACAGAACTGGCACGTCAACAGGTGAAGTTGACCAAGAGCGATTACCTGCCCAATGTGGCTGTCGGAGCCACTTATTCTTATGCCAATGGTGGAGAACTGGCAGGCAAAAAACTCATTAACAATGGTTCAGCCTCTGTGGGTGTGATGGTGAAGATGCCGCTTGATTTATTCGGAGGAGGAACCAACAAAGTGCGTTCTGCCAAGGCGGCTTATCAGATTGCCCAAATGGAGCAGCAAGATTTTGATGAGCAGATGCAGCTGGAATGGGCACAATGCAAGAATCTCTTCGATGAGGCTCAGACTGAGGTGCGTCTTTGCCAGACAGCCTTGGAACAGGCAGCAGAAAACATGAGACTATCCAAACAACAATATGAGGTGGGCTTTGAACCCCTCTCTGATTATCTTGAAACGCAAGCCTCCTGGCAGCAATGCAGCGCCAATCTTGTCAATGCCCGATGTCAGATGCAACTGGCACAAGTGCGATTGCTGAAGGCGGCAGGAAAACTGCGATAATACGATTAAACTTTTTTTATGGCTAAACCCCAAAAATCCTATTTTCCATTAATCATCTGGGGGACGCTCATCCTTTTGTGCGTCCTTCTTTATTTTTTCTATGACCCCAATCGGTCAGCTTGGATGCCCAAGTGTCCGCTTCATCTGCTCACAGGGTGGAATTGTCCTATGTGTGGACTTCAACGTGCGATGCATGCTCTGCTGCATGGAGAGTTTATCGAAGCCATCACTTACAACTATTTCATCGTGATATTTTTTCCTTATTTGTTGCTCCTGTTTATTGCAGAGTTATTGAAAGTGTTGCAGCGAGGAAGAATCTTCATCCGCATCGTCGAACACCCAGTGGTCACGAAGGTGTTCTTCGTTCAATGTATCATTTGGGGAGTTATAAGGAATTTTCTTCAGGTGTAGTGTTGCCAAACAGGATTTCTCGTTCCCGTTTGCTGGCTTGTGCCACCCAGTCTTCAGGCACAAACCGCCAATGGTTCTTGGGCTGAGGGTCAATCGTGCCCAGTTCCTTCACATAATCCATCAGGTAGTGGCGGATGTCGAATTCGCTCACGTGGATGATGCGTGCGTCCATTTCCTCCTTTGTCAAGCCAGCACCCTTGGTCAGCAATTCACCGCCACCATTGGCACGATAGGCTGTCATTGCCACCGTGTAGGTTTCATTCAGTTGGAAAGGTCTGCCATCATCGAAGGAGAAGATGTTCACTTTCTCGCCCTCAGGCTTCGTCACATCCACCTCATAGTTGATGCCTGCCGCTGAATCGAAGTTGAAGATGAAGTTCTTGAATCCCATTCGTTCAGGATTGCTCTTCATCGGACTGATGAGCAGCATCGTGTCGTTGGGGGAGTGCATCTGCTGTGTCCATGCGGCATAGCTCATCTCCAGATAGTTCTTGATTTCCTGACCACTCAATTTGAGCGTGTAGAGGTGATCTTCGAATCGGTAGAGGTCGAAGAGGTTGCTCACCTTGATGTCGCCTGCCTCGATGGAAGCGTTGAAGAAGAGTGGGGCGCTAAAAGAGAGGTCGGCACCACTCACCTTGAGCTGAAGGGCTTGAATCAAGTCGATATAGGCAGAGGAACCAAAATAGGCGTCCGTCACATCCACACGGTTCAGGAATGTGCCAATCTTCTCAGCGGCGAAACGCTTCACCTCATGGAAAGGATAGGCAAAATGACGTCGGAACGAATTGGCGTGCAGATTGTGCAACGTGCCGATGTAGTTCAGGGTGCAGGAAGTTTCATGGCTGCTCACCTTTCCCTGCTCATTGATGCGGAAATCCACATCCACCACGGCCACGCTGTAAGCATAGCAGCCAGGGTTGATGCAAGGTACGTTCTTTCCGCCTTTCGTGGTCACTTCCTCCATGTTGCTGGCGTGGTCATGTCCATAGAGAATGAGATCAAAACCCTCCACATTCTCAGCCGTCTCCCGTGTGGCATTCTCCTTGTAATCATCAGTCACGATGCCTTCATCCATGCCCGAATGCAACAAGCCAATCACGAAGTCAGGATTCTCTTCCTCTCTCACAATCTTCACCCATCGTTCGGCACTCTCACGGATGTCCTCAAAACGCAGTCCCTTCCAGATTTCCTTTGGAATCCAGTGGGGAATGGCAGGGGTGATGAAACCAATCACGGCTATCTTCAGTCCCTGACGGTAGAACACCTCGTATGGCTGAAAATAAGGTTCGCCCGTCTCTATGTCGATGGCATTCGCTCCCAAGATAGGGAAACTGCACTCTTTCACATATTTGTCGAAGATGTGCCTGCCCATCTCAATGTCGTGGTTGCCAATCACCGCCACATCATAGCCGATGTAATTGCAGATGTCAGCCACCCTGTGACGCGAGTTCTCACAATGTGTGTTGAAATAATAAGCGGTGGGTTCTCCCTGCAACATATCGCCACCATCAATCAGGAGCATGTTACCAGGATTTTCTTGCACCACCTTCGCCACAAACGCATGCACCCGCTGGAGACTTCCCTTGCCCCAGTGGTCATGACGGAAGTCGTAAGGGAAGTAATTTCCATGCACGTCCGTCGTGAAGATAATCTTCAAATGCTTCGTTTGTGTACTCATTTGTTCGGCAAAGGTAAGGAAAAATTGTCAATTATCAATTATCAATTGCCAATTATTCCCATTGGCATCTTTTTTGTTGTGTTTTTTCATCGAAAAAAATACTGAAATTATGGCATTTATCGATTATTACAAAGTGTTGGGCGTTCCCAAGGACATCCCACAGAAAGACATAAGGGCAGCTTATCGCAAGCGTTCCAAGCAGTTCCATCCCGACCTTCATCCTGACGATCCTAAAGCCAAGGCGAAGTTCCAGATGCTCAATGAGGCATACGAAGTGCTCAACGATCCAGAGAAACGTGCCAAGTATGACCAGTATGGTGAGAACTGGAAACAGGCTGACCAGTTCGGAGGATTTGGCACAGGAGCAGGAGGAGGCAATCCCTTCGAAGGCTTCTCCTTCAACATGGGAGGGGAAGGCGGCATGAGCGACTTCTTCCAGCAGATTTTTGGTAATATGGGAGGTCGTCGTTCACGTGCTTCACGCCGTCCAGCAGAGCCGTCTGAGGTGGAAGCCCATGTGACCATTGATGTCTGGACAGCCATCCTCGGAGGCGACCTTATTGTCAGCAGCACCTATGGCAAATATAAGCTGAAAGTGGCTCCAGGTACCCAGCCAGGCAAGAAAGTGCGTCTGAAAGGGAAGGGTGGCACCAAGAGTGACGGCACACCCAAAGACCTCATCATCGTCTTCGATGTCAGTATCCCTGCCAATCTGACCGACCAACAAAAAGCCCTCCTCGAACAAGTGAGGAGGGGGTAGAATATAACGGTTAAGGGTAAAAGACTTATTTATTGACCTTGATGCTCTTGAGGATTGCCTTTACATCCTTGTCTGTGAGTGAGTAGCTTCTTACGCCAACCCTGATGGCACCATCTCCCTTCAGTGGGAGGGCAAGAACCTGCGATGTGCCGTGACCTTCATCGAAGAATGTATGCTGGAAGGTGTTTGAACCGAAAGAGATGTCTTCCATCTTTTTGGTGGCACCCTCGCCATACTGACTCAAAGCCTCCTCGATGATTTTTTCCACTGTGTATGTTTTGTAGGCGAACGACCAGAATTCAATGCTGTAACCGAAGTTCGTAGGTTGGCCGGGTGCTACCTCTGGAGCCAGCGTCACGGAACTGATGCTTCCTGATTTCTGTTCTTTGATCAGCCACCCCTTGGGCACCTTGACGGAGAAGTTCTCCGTGTTCACTACTGCAGGACCCTTGTCCTGTGCCATTGCTCCCAGACATGTCACCACTGACAGGATGACAAAAAGAATCGTCTTTTTCATTTTCTGTTGTTTTTAATTGTGAAATAGGAGTTGCAAAGTTAAGAATAATATTTCGATTCTACATACACTTCACGATTTTTCTTGAAGAATAACCTGCCTCTGCTGAGAAATAAGCGTGCCTTATTTCTCAATAACCTGCCATTATTCAAGAATAAGTGCCACTTATTGAAATTTAATTTGTATCTTTGCAACGAATATTCAATAATGATAGAATTATGAACTTGACGAAACTTTATTTATGGACTGTTGCCTTGAGTTGTGGACTTTTGATGGCAGCATGTAGCGACAATGAGGAGAAAGTGGTTGAGAAGAAGACTCAACCAGTGGAACTGAAATGCGAGAAGCCTGCGTATCTGAAGGCGGGCGACAAGGTGGCTCTGATTTCTCCTTCGTATTTCACGCCGATGGAGAATGTGGAGAAAACGGCTGAGGTGATACGTAGCTGGGGATTGGAACCTGTCGTGGGTCCAAATGTGGGGAAGGTTGTGGACGGACGGTATGCTGGTACGGTGGCAGAACGCGTGAGTGACATCCGTTGGGCACTCAATGATCCAAGTATCAAGGCTATCATCTGCAATCGCGGTGGCTATGGCACCATCCAACTGATAGACCAGTTGACGATGGCTGAGCTGAAGGCTTCGCCAAAATGGTTGGTCGGGTTTAGTGACATCACCACGCTGCATGGATTGTTGACTCGTGCTGGAGTGATGAGCATGCATGGCACGATGAGTTCGTTCCTGGCGAAAGACGGTAAGGATGTGACCAGCACTTCGATGCGCGACTTGCTGATGGGTAAGGTGCCTTGCTATGAGTTGCCTGCACATCAACAGAACATCGTGGGTAAGGCAAGCGGCGTGCTCGTTGGTGGCAACCTCTGCACCTTTGCTCCAAACCTTGGCTCACAGGCTGATGCTACATTGGGCAAGGACATCATCCTCTTTGTGGAGGAGGTGGAGGAGTCGATGCACAACATTGACCGCCAGATGCGTGTCCTCCAGATGAATGGTGTGCTTGACCGCTGCAAGGGTGTCGTACTGGGCGAGTTCACCGATTGCGGAACGGAGTTCACTTATGAGAGTGTAGAGGCAATGCTCCACGAACTGCTGAAAGGCTATAACATCCCTGTGCTTTGTGGTTTTCCTGCAGGTCATGGTGATGTGAACCTGCCGCTTGTGATGGGTGCCAATGTCACGATGGATGTGCGGACGGATGGTGCCACTTTGCAGTTCAACATAGATGGCGAGCAGCATGAGGTGAAGACGGCAGACATCACCGCTCCTGCAACGCCAGCCACTGTTCGTATGCGCTTGGCAGGAAAGACGGAATAAGCGAAAAGATACTTTTATTGATATTGCGGGAGGCTTTTTAGATAGTTGCCGATTAGATAGCTGGCGATTTCCGTGCATCCACGAGGAGGACGCATCTGGTCGCCTTCTGTGCTCACCATGCCTCCTTCGAATTCGCAGGTGAAATACCAGGATGGAGGTCCGCCTGTGACGGGAGGTACATCCTTGATGATGGGACGGAAATAATTGGGCAATGCCTGATAGATTTTGTGCTCCTCTATCATCTGGCGGATGGTGTTGAGATCTTCGGCTTCAAGTGCTACTTGAGGATGTTTTTCTGATTCCTCCACGCGACGATTCTCTGGACCATACAGCATTGCCTTGCCGGTGGCGGCATCCACCTTGATCTCGAAGTAGACGGGAGTAGGGCGCGAAGAACCATACTCCTCATAGACGAGGTGCTTGATCTTGCCCGCTGGCATCGTCTGTGCAGCAGCCTTGCGACGTCGTTCATACAAAGCATCGCAGAATTGGGTGACTTCTTCAAAGCGTGGATAAGTGTTGAAGTTTTCCTGCTCGGCTCTGACCATCAAGGCAGGGAACCAATCCAATTGATACTTCTTCACTTCCTTCTCTGTGAGCGACTGACACATATCCAGTGTCCAATCATTTTGGCGATACAACTCCTTGAGAGCAGCTGTGTCTTGAGTGTATTCCGATTCAGGACGATAGTAGGCGTCCATGCAGTATTCGAAACATTTGTCAGCATTCTGCAACACTTCCAACAACGAACTGTGGGGAGGATTGTCCCTCAGTTCAATCAGTCGTTGAATGTCCTGCCTCCGTTGCTTCTTGTCGGGCTTGGGGAGTTTGTCGGCATACATCGTGCCCATCGTCATCGCTAAGGTGACAACAATCGCTATCGTTCTGTTCATGTGACGGGTCATAAGTGTTCTCTTTTCATTTGATGTGTGCAAAGATAGAGAAAAGTTAGGATATATCCCAACTTATTATTATTTTTGCATCCAAATACGAATCATAATGGAAAAATGAAACTGAAATCTATTGGGATGCTTGCCGCCATCCTTGTTTTTTGCGGCACATTGTGTGTGGGGGCACAAACACAAGATGAGAAGAAGGACTCTCCGTATTTCAATCTGTTCCAACTGCCCAATCCTTGTGTTTATCTGCCGGCACCACCCGATACGGCAAGTGTGCTGTTTGTGAATGACTTTCAGCAGTTTATGTGGGGAAAGTCTGTCAGAAACACTCCTCGTGGACAACAGGCAAGCTGGGAGTCGCTCTATGGTGCAAAACGCATAGCGACGGTGTTCAGCGAGGCGATGGGCATCACCATCAGCAAGGAGGCAACTCCTGAAATCTACCGATTCATCAAGCGAGTGGGGGAGACGTGTAACCAAGCCACCAGCATGGCGAAGAGGAGGTATATGCGTGTGCGTCCTTTTGCTAGAATGAACGAACACGTGTCGAGTGAGTTCGACGATGAGACGGATTTGCGTCGTAATGGTTCCTATCCTTCTGGACATACTGCCTTTGGTTGGGGCTCAGCCTTGGCAATGGTTGAGGTGGCTCCAGAACTGCAGGACACCCTCTTGCGACGTGGCTTTGAGTATGGTCAGAGCCGCGTGATTGTGGGTGCGCATTGGCAGAGTGATGTGGATGCGGGTCGACTGGCGGCTTCGGCAGCTGTCGCAAGGATGCATAACTTGCCTGAATATCAGGAGGATTTGGAACTGGCTCGTGAGGAATATCGACGCATCAAGGGAAACAAGTCGAAGAAACTGGAAATGGATTATCCGAAGGGTGAGCGAATCTTGGATGCTCCAGCCGACACGGCCTCTGTCCGCTACTATGGCGATATCGTTACCTATTGGTTGGCCAAGGGAGAACGAGGCACGAGTCGTGGCGAACAGGCTTTGGCGGATGCGCCTTGTGATGTGGTGGATTTCCTCAAATGCTACACACCTTGTGCGGCTATGACCCTGGGCGAGAAGGAAACTCCTGCCATTGCTGCGTTGGTGCGGAAAACATACGATGGGCTTTATAGTTCTTCTAAAAAGCTCAAGGCGACAGCTTTCCGTAAACGTCCTTATGTGCAAATGAATGAGAGCACCGCGCTCCCTGAAGAAGATGAACCTCATTATGCTACGTCCAGTTATCCATCGACCCACGCTGTCTTGGGATGGGGTATCGCTCTCGCGTTGGTGGAGGTGATGCCGAATTGTCAGAACGCCCTGCTGGAACGAGGTTATGAATATGGTCGAAGCCGCACCATCTTAGGCTTCCATTATGCCAGCGATGTGCAGGACGCACGTTTGGTGGCTGCCTACACGTTGGCTCATTTGCACAATGATGCCGAGTTCCAGAAACTGATGGCGAAAGCGAAGAAGGAGTATCAGAAGGAGGCGGAGAAACTGAAGGCGAGGGAAACCGGGAAATAATCCCATCACGGAACCATATAAAATGAGCCCAACACGAATGATCGTGCTGGGCTCATCTTATGATGATAAAGCGTCTTACATTCTTGCCTTTCCATATCGCAGTTCCACAACCTCCCAGTCGATGATGGACCAAAGTGCAGAGAGGTGGTCTGGACGACGATTCTGGAAATCGAGGTAGTAGGCATGTTCCCATACATCGAAAGTGAGTAGGGGAGTCAAGCCTTTCTGAACGGGGTTGGCGGCATTTGGCTCTTGTGTGATGCAGAGCGTTCCTGCCCTGTCGGCTGACAACCAAACCCATCCGCTTCCGAAGAGGGTGGCACCCTTCTTCTGAAACTCCTCCTTGAATGCCTCGAACGAACCAAAGTCCCTTGTGATGGCTTCAGCCAATGGACCCGTTGGTGCTGTCTTTGCAGGCTTTCCGCAGAACTGTTCGAAGTACAATTCGTGATTCAGAATCTGTCCTGCATTGTTCAAGACACCTCCTGCTGATTGGCAGACAATCTCCTCAAGGGTCGACTCTTCAAAGCCACTCCCTTCCAATAGGCCATTCAGGTTATTCACATAGGCAGCCAGATGCTTGCCGTGGTGAAACTCCAACGTCTGTTTGCTGATTACTGGCTCCAATGCATCTATTGCATAGGGCAGAGCCATCAAAGTGAACTTTCCCATAACTTGTTTGTTTTATTCTTCGTTCAAGATGTTCATGATCTCACAACATGCCTTCGCTACGTTGGTACCAGGACCGAAGATGGCTGCCACGCCTGCCTTGTAGAGGAAGTCGTAGTCCTGTGCAGGGATGACACCGCCGGCAATAACGAGGATGTCTTCACGTCCCAGCTTCTTCAGCTCTTCGATAACTTGTGGCACAAGGGTCTTGTGACCAGCGGCGAGAGAAGAAACACCCAATACATCGACGTCGTTCTCCACTGCCTGACGGGCTGACTCGGCTGGTGTCTGGAAGAGAGGACCCATGTCCACGTCCATACCGCAGTCGGCATAACCTGTTGCCACTACTTTGGCACCACGGTCGTGACCGTCCTGTCCCATCTTCGCAATCATGATGCGAGGACGACGACCATTTGCCTGTGCGAATTTCTCGGTGGCAGCACAAGCATCCTTGAATGCCTGGTCGCCTTTGGATTCTGAACTATACACGTTGCTGATGGTTCTAATGATTGCTTTATAACGACCAACGACAGCTTCGCAAGCGTCGGAAATTTCTCCGAGCGTACAACGCAGACCTGCTGCCTTCACAGCGAGGTCGAGGAGGTTGTTCTCGCTCTTCTTGCCGTCCTTGAACTCCTGTACACACTTGGTGATTTCTGCAAGAGCTGCCTGACAAGCGGCTTCGTCGCGGTTGGCTTTGAGTTCCTTGAGGGCTGCTTCCTGTTGCAGACGTACAGCGGTGTTGTCCACTTCGAGGATGTCGAGTGGGTCTTCGTGGTCAAGACGGTACTTGTTGGTGCCGACGATGGTCTGAGTGCCTGAGTCGATACGTGCCTGAGTGCGTGCTGCAGCTTCCTCAATACGCATCTTTGGCAGACCTGTTTCGATAGCCTTTGCCATACCGCCGAGCTTCTCGATTTCCTGAATGTGTTCCCATGCCTTGTGAACCAACTCGTTGGTCAGTGTCTCCACATAGTAAGAACCTGCCCATGGGTCAATCTGCTTGCACACCTTGGTCTCGTTCTGAATGTAAATCTGCGTGTTACGAGCGATACGGGCTGAGAAGTCAGTTGGCAGGGCGATGGCCTCGTCGAGGGCGTTGGTGTGGAGTGACTGAGTGTGACCCAGCACGGCTGCCATTGCCTCGATACAAGTACGACCTACATTGTTGAAGGGGTCTTGCTCGGTGAGTGACCAACCAGAAGTCTGAGAGTGAGTGCGGAGTGCGAGTGACTTTGGATTCTTTGCACCGAAGCTCTTCACAATCTTTGCCCACAACAGACGACCTGCACGCATCTTGGCAATCTCCATGAAGTGGTTCATGCCAATCGCCCAGAAGAACGAGAGACGAGGAGCGAATGCGTCCACATCAATACCTGCGTTCACACCGGTGCGGAGGTAATCCATACCGTCGGCAAGCGTGTAAGCCAACTCGATGTCGGCAGTAGCACCTGCTTCCTGCATGTGGTAGCCGGAAATGGAGATAGAGTTGAACTTAGGCATCTTCTGAGAAGTGTACTCGAAGATGTCGGCAATAATCTTCATGGAGAATGCTGGTGGGTAAATATAAGTATTACGCACCATGAACTCCTTCAAGATGTCGTTCTGAATCGTACCAGCCATCTCTTCGAGCTTGGCACCCTGTTCCAAACCTGCGTTGATGTAGAAGGCGAGGATAGGGAGCACACCGCCGTTCATGGTCATGGAGACAGACATCTTGTTCAATGGAATGCCTGCGAAGAGCACCTTCATGTTCTCCAGAGAACAGATGCTCACACCAGCCTTACCTACGTCACCGACCACACGAGGGTTGTCGGGGTCGTAACCACGGTGAGTAGGGAGGTCGAAGGCAACGGAAAGACCCTTCTGACCTGATGCGAGGTTACGACGATAGAAGGCGTTAGATTCTTCTGCCGTAGAGAAACCTGCGTACTGACGGATGGTCCAAGGACGGAAGGGGTACATCATTGAGTAAGGACCACGGAGATAAGGAGGAATACCGGCTGTGAAGTCGAGGTGCTCCATGCCTTCGAGGTCTTCCTTTGTGTAAACGGGCTGAATGTCAATCTGCTCAGGAGTTCTCCAGTTTGCGCTGATGCCATTCTCTTTCTGCCACTGCTGACCATTCTTCTCCTGAATGCCAGCATAAATGTCTATGTTATTGAAATCTTTTCTTGCCATAATCAGATACCGAGTTTAGCGTTGTACTCCTTGAGCGTTTCGAGTTGATTAACACGTACATGGATGAAGTTCTCGATGCCAGCGGCCTTGAGGTCTTCCGAGCATGCTGGAGCACCGGCAACGACGTACATGGCACGACCGTCGAGGTACTTGAATGCTGGGATAGCATATTCTGCATACTCATCGTCAGAAGAACAGATGACCACGATGTCAGCATTAGCCTTGAGGGCAGCATCCACACCTTCTTCCACGGTCTTGAAGCCAAGGTTGTCAATCACCTTGTAACCTGCAGCGGCGAGGAAGTTGCAAGAGAACTGTGCACGAGCCTGACGCATGGCAAGGTTGCCGATGGTGAGCATGAAGGCGATTGGCTGCTTCTTGGCTTTCTCGGTAGCAAGACGGAGAGTCTCGAACTCAGAAGCCAGACGGCTCTTGTTGAGAGCGGGCAGTTCGCCAGCCTCGTGACCGCCGCACTTGCAGCAACCCTCCTGTGGAGTCTTGCCTTCAGAAGTCTCGGTGAAATTCGGGAACTGGTTGGTTCCGAGGATGAACTCCTTACGCTTGGCGGCATCAGCATGACGCTTGTCGTTCGAAGCATTCACGGCATTCACGATGTTGCCCTTCAATGCTTCTGCCAAGAAGCCGCCTGCATTCTCCACCTCGAGGAAGAGTTTCCAACCTTCCTTGGCGATGGCGTCGGTGAGGTGCTCGATGGTGTAAGAGCCACCAGCCACATCGACGAGCTTGTCGAAGTGTGCTTCTTCCTTCAACAACAACTGCTGATTGCGGGCGATACGCTCTGCAAAGTCTGTTGGTGTCTCGTAAGGCTTATCGAATGGAATCACGACGATAGAATCGACGTTGGCGATAGCGGCAGACATAGCTTCTGTCTGAGAACGGAGCAGGTTCACGTAAGAGTCAAACAAGGTCTGGTTGTACTCGGAAGTGAAAGCGCATACATGCATCTGGCAAGCGCAGTCGCACTTAGGCTCATACTGCTTCACAATCTGTGCCCAAAGCATGCGGGCAGCGCGGAACTTTGCAATCTCCATGAAGTAGTTATCGCTTACGCCCATGTTGAACTTGATGCGCTTTGCAGCTTGTGTAGCTTCTACACCAGCTTCAGTGAGAACGTTCATGTACTCAGCACCCCAAGCCAAAGCATAACCCAACTCCTGATAGATGTAAGCACCTGCATTGTTCAGAGCTACAGAGTTGACATTGATGCACTTGTAACCTGGAAGTTCTGCCAATGCTTCAATGAGTGGCTTGGCACATTCAAGGACAGAAGAAACATCTTTGCCTTTGCAGAGTACCTTGCTGATGGGGTCGAAATTGATGCTGCCCTTCAGGTCTGCGAGTGGGTAATTCTTTTCTTTGAAGTACTCCACCAGAATCTGTGCCAATTCCACACAATGACGCTGACAGGTCTTGAAGTTCAGTTCCACATACTGAGGCAGAATGCCATCGAGCAGGGTGGCAATGAACTCCTTGCTGATGCTCTTGCCTGAAATCTTGAAACCGAGCGAGTCAACACCCTTGTTCAGAATGTCGAGCGCCTTGGCATTGGCAGCCTTGGCATCTTCCACATCGATGTCTTGACGCACAAACCAGAGATTGTTGTCTTTCTTGTTGCCACGGATGAATGGGAACTCACCTGGCAGAGAATCGACTGCCTTGAGATCTTTCAAATCCTCGCGGCGATAGAAAGGCTGTACGTTGAAGCCTTCGTTGGTTCTCCAAACCAACTTCTTCTGGAAATCTGCACCCTTGAGGTCCACCTCAATCTTGTCCAACCACTCCTGTGTGGTAGGTGCCTGAAACTCCGAGAAGAGTTTTTCTTTCATGTTAGCCATAAAATATCAATTAAAGTGTTGTAAGTGTTTTCACGCTAAATTTCTCATGCACGTAGTCGCGCACGCGAAAAAGTCCACAAAGGTACACATTTTTTCTGTATGCCACAAAGGAAAACAGAAATTTTTCTTGTTTCCTTATAAGAAACGGAACAATCAAGCAATTTTGAACCAGACGTTGTAAGGCGGTATGAACAAAACACCCACAAAGCTGAGCCTTGTGGGTGTTCTCCATTTATCGCTATTATCTTCCTTACTTACAAGGAATGTCTTCGATACGTTGTTGATGACGGCCTCCTGTAAATTCTGTGTTGAAGAACTCGTCAAGGCATTGACGGCACACATCTTCGCTGATGAAACGACCAGGGAAGACGATGACATTAGCATTGTTGTGCTCACGGATGAGGTGGGCAATCTCAGGCCGCCAAACAAGTCCTGCACGAATACTCTGGTGCTTGTTGAGCGTCATGGAAATGCCTTCGCCTGAACCACACATGGCGATGCCACGTTCCACCTCGCCAGCTTCGATGCCTTCAGCCAACTTGTGACCATAAGTGGCATAGTTGCAACTGTCTTCAGTGTAGGTGCCGTAGTCCTTATATTCAATGCCTTTCTCCTCCAAGTAGCTCTTGACGAACTGCTTGAGAGGAAAAGCGGCATGATCGGATGCTATACCAATGGAAATCATTAGAAAAGCTTATTGACTTGTGCGTAAACGTTTTCTGCTGTGTAACCGAGCTTCTCGTCGAGCACCTTGTAAGGAGCAGAGAATCCGAATGACTCAAGACCCCAGATGCTGCCTTCTGCTTCTGGCACAAGACCGAGGAGGTTCACTGGCAGACCAGCGGTGAGACCGAACTTCTTCACACCCTGTGGGAGTACGCTCTGCTGGTATTCTTTAGACTGCTGACGGAAGAGACCTTCAGATGGAACGCTGACGATGCGCACCTTCTTGCCATCCTTGCGGAGAAGTTCAGCACCTGCCACGAGGGTAGATACCTCAGAACCTGTAGCCACAAGGATAACGTCTGGGTTCTTATCAGAGCCAGCCACGATGTAGCCACCCTTAGCAACCTGGCAGTAGTCATTGCCTGCTGGGAGGTTGTTGATATTCTGACGAGAGAGGATGAGTGCAGATGGAGTAGCCATGTTCTCCATAGCGAGTGCCCATGCTGCAGTAGTCTCCTGAGCGTCAGCAGGACGGAGTACAAGTACAGATGGCTTGCCAGAGTGGTTCTTCAACTTCTCCATGAGACGAATCTGTGCCTCTTGCTCAACTGGCTCGTGAGTAGGACCATCTTCACCTACACGGAAAGCATCGTGAGTCCAAATGAACTTCACTGGCAACTCCATGAGGGCAGCCATACGAACAGCAGGCTTCATGTAGTCACTGAATACGAAGAATGTACCACATGCTGGGATGACACCACCATGAAGTGCCATACCGATACAGCAGCATGCCATTGTCAACTCAGCCACACCTGCCTGGAAGAAAGCACCAGAGAAGTCACCAGCCTTGAATGCTTGAGTCTTCTTCAGGAAACCGTCTGTCTTGTCAGAGTTGGAGAGGTCGGCAGATGCACAAATCATGTTTGGAACTTGCTCTGCGAGTACAGAGAGACACGCAGCCGATGCAGAACGAGTGGCATCGTTGTCCTTCTGAACGCACTTGCTCCAGTCAATCTTTGGAGCCTTGCCGCTGAACCAGTCAGCCTGTGCAGCAGCCTTCTCTGGGTTGGCAGCAGCCCATGCCTTCTCCTCTGCATAACGCTCAGCGCAAATGCTTTCGAGTTCCTTCGCGCGGTTTGCATAGAGTTCCTTCACATCGTCAAAGATCTGGAATGGATTCTCTGGATCACCACCAAGGTTTTTCACGGTGTTGATATAAGCATCACCACCCAGAGGAGCACCGTGAGTCTTGCAGTTAGCCTCGTAAGAAGTACCGTCAGCCTTGAGGGCACCCTTACCCATGATGCACTTACCAATAATGAGGGTTGGCTTGCCTTCCACCTTCTGAGCCTTGTCGAGCGCAGCACGAATCTGGGCGGCGTCATTACCAACGATTTCAATCACTTCCCAACCGAGGGCACGATACTTAGCTGCAGTATCCTCAGTCATAACCTCCTTGGTTTCAGTGGAAAGCTGAATGTCGTTAGAGTCATAGAACATGATAAGGTTGTCCAGACCGAGCGTAGCTGCAATGCGAGCACCGCCCTGTGAAATCTCTTCCTGAACACCACCATCAGAAATGTATGCGTAGATAGTCTCCTTTGCAAAAGTTGGGTTGCCTGTGTGAGCAGCCAAGAACTTCGCAGCAATGGCCGCACCAATAGCGAATACGTGACCCTGACCAAGAGGACCAGAAGTGTTCTCGATGCCACGAGCGATTTCGAACTCTGGGTGACCAGTTGTAGGAGAACCCCACTGACGGAGCTGTGCCAACTCTTCGAGTGAGAACTTGCCAATCAGGCAAAGCTGAGAGTAGAGCATTGGAGCCATGTGACCTGGATCGAGGAAGAAACGGTCGCGACCCACCCACTCAGGATTCTTGGGGTCATATTTCAGATACTCAGAATACAATACATTGATGAAGTCGGCACCGCCCATCGCACCACCAGGGTGACCAGACTTTGCCTTTTCTACTGCAGATGCAGCAAGGATACGGATATTATCCGCTGCATGATTCAAAACACTAATAGAATTTGCCATAATTATTATATATTAATAAAATAAAGTTATTGCTTGTTGTCAACAGCTGCTTGTTCGATTGCAAGACCCTTCTTGTAGTTTTCAATGTAAGCGTTGAAACCAGCCACATCTTCAGGTGTTGGTTTGATTTCCACACCAGCATTGCCTGAGAAGACCACTTGGTCGAGATAGTCAGCCAAAGACAGTTTCTTCTCGTTGTTCACGGCATAGGCTGCCAAAAGTGCCATGCCCCAAGGACCACCTTCTCCTGCTGTCTCCATCACAGAGATTGGGGAGTTGAGGGCTGCTGCCAGCATCTTCTGACCCACACCCTTGGTAGTGAAGTAGCCGCCGTGTCCCATGATGCGGTCCACTTGCACGTGCTCTTCGTTGAACAGCACATCGTTACCAATCTTCAATACGCCAATAGCACCATAGAGGTGAGCACGCATGAAGTTGGCAAGGTTGAACTTGTCATTAGCAGAGCGTACGAAGAGTGGGCGACCATCAGCCAATCCTGTCACAGGCTCGCCTGATACATAGTTGTACGAAAGAATACCACCACAATCAGCGTCACCCTTCAAAGCCGCATTGAAGAGATTCGTGTAAAGTTGATTCATGTCAACAGGCATACCCATCAACTCTTGGAATTCCTTGAAAATCTTCACCCAAGCATTGATGTCAGATGTACAGTTGTTGCAGTGTACCATTGCCACGAGTGATCCGTCAGGTGTGGTCACCATATCAATCATTTCATAGGGCTTAGAGAGTTCTTTCTCCAAAACAATCATTGAGAAAGAAGAAGTACCTGCAGATACATTACCAGTACGCTGTTTTACGGCATTGGTTGCCACCATACCTGTACCTGCGTCACCCTCTGGAGGACATACAGGAATGCCTGGCTTCAGATGACCCGAAACATCGAGACGGTTGGCACCCTCTGGTGTCAGGAAACCAGCGTTTTCGCCAGCATTGAGTGACTTTGGAAGAATGTCGAGTAATTTCCAACCAAAACCTTTAGGCTCGATGAGCTTGTTGAACTTTTCCACCATCGTGGCATCGTATGTTTTGGTCTTAGGATCTACAGGAATCATACCTGATGCATCGCCAACACCTAACACTTTCTGACCAGTGATTTGCCAATGGATGTAACCAGCAAGGGTGGTGAGGAACTCGATGTCCTTCACATGCTCCTCGTTGTCCAGAATGGCCTCGTAAAGGTGAGAAATACTCCAACGGAGTGGAATATTGTAGTTGAACAGCTTGGAGAGTTCAGCAGCCGCTTTGCCTGTATTGGTGTTACGCCAAGTGCGGAAAGGAACAAGGATGTCATTGCCCTTGAATGGCATATAACCATGCATCATGGCACTAATACCAATGGCTGCAAGTGTCTCGATTTCCACCTCGTACTGTTCCAATACGTTTTTGCGCAACTGAGCATAGCAGTCTTGCAAACCGTACCAAATAGCCTCCGTGCTATACGTCCACAGACCATCCACCAACTGGTTTTCCCACGTGTGGCTGCCCTGAGCGATAGGCTTGTTCTCTTCATCAATGAGAACGGCTTTAATACGGGTAGAGCCAAACTCGATACCGAGAATGGCTTTACCTGATTCTATATTTTGTTTAGCGGTCATATTACTTCAATGCTTTGTTCAACATATAGTATACTTCGTTCATCTGGAGGTCATGCTTGAACTCGCTGATTGTCGTATTCTTGTTGATCTTGACATACTCAATGCCAACCATCTCAGCGAAGTCCTCCCAATACTCTTCCGTGATGTCGTAAGAGAAGGCACTGTGGTGTGTACCACCTGCGAGAATCCATGCACCAGCACCAATCTCGAAGGTTGGCTGTGGTACCCAAAGAGCAGATGCAACAGGAAGTTTTGGCATTGGCTTTGGTTCAATGCACTCCACCTCTTGAGAGATAAGACGGAAACGATTACCGAGGTCAACAACAGTTGCCTTGATACCACGACCTACCTTAGAAGTGAAGACGAGACGTGCTGTCTGCTGCTTACGGATACCGATGCCGAGGAAGTGAACCTCAAGCTTTGGTTTGTCAACAGCGATGAGTGGACAAATCTCGAGCATGTGGCTCTGGAGGCAAGAAGAACGGTCACCTGCGAAGTTGAGTGTGTAGTCCTCAAGGAAGGAGCATCCTGTAGGCATGCCCTGCTGGATAACCCAAAGTGTGCGATAGAGACAAGCGGTCTTCCAGTCACCTTCTGCACCGAAACCGTAACCTTCTTCCATCAGACGCTGTGATGCCAAACCTGGAATCTGATCGAAACCTACGAAGTTTGGATCGTTGATGTCAGCATCGCCGAGGTCGTCGAAGTTTGTTGTGAAAGCAGTGGCACCCTCATCCTTCAGTACACGACGAAGAGCGATTTCTGCCTTAGCTGCATTCTTCACTTTCTCCCAGTAAACTTTTTCACCACTTTCATCAATCTTGATGGTGTACAGCTTCTTGTATTCTTCAACGAGTGCGTCAGCTTCAGCGTCAGTCACTTGCTTGAAGTATTCCATGAGAGAAGATACAGGATAGTAGTCAACATGGTAGCCGAGACGCTGTTCGAATTCCACACGGTCACCATCAGTCACAGCTACGTTATTCATGTTCATACCAAACATCAAGCAACGTACGTTCTTGGCATCAGCAACACCTGCTGCCACGCGAGCCCAGACAGCAATCTGCTTCTGTGCAGCTTCGTCCTTCCAGTAGCCGCAAACCACCTTGCGGGGAACACGCATGCGAGTGCAGATGTGACCAAACTCGATGTCGCCGTGAGCTGACTGGTTGAGGTTCATGAAGTCCATGTCGATCTCTCCCCATGGAATCTCAGCATTGTATTGAGTGTGGAAGTGGAGGAGGGGCTTCTGCAAATCCTGCAGACCCTTGATCCACATCTTGGCTGGAGAGAAAGTGTGCATCCAAGTGATGACACCCACGCACTTCTCATCGTTGTTTGCAGCCTTCATCACATCTTCAACCTCTTTTGAAGAGTTGGCTGTACCTTTATAAACTACCTTGATAGGAATGAGGCCACCCTCATTCAGACCTGCTACCATTTCTTTTGAGTGAGCGTCAACTGCAACGACTGCGTCACCACCATAGAGCAACTGTGCACCAGTCACCCACCATAATTCCAAATTTTCAAATGCCATAGTACTTTGTTATTTTTTGAGTTAATATTATTGTTATGTTAGTTAATTGAGTTAATGCTTTTGACCTTTCTGGCCATAGTAAGCATTTGGACCATGCTTACGGTTATAGTGTTTCTCGATGAGGAGCGGATTCATAGTCAAGTTGGGATTCACCGAGAAAGCAACGAATGCCATCTTGGCACATTGCTCCATCACCTTGGCGTTATAAACTGCATTGTCTGGTGAGGTTCCCCAAGAGAATGGACCATGATTCTTCACCAAAACTGCAGGTGTGTGGTCTGGATTAATCTTACGAATGTTCAGGATTTCATCCACGATGACATTGCCTGTTTCCAATTCATATTGTCCTTCCACTTCTTCCTTTGTCATATCACGAGTGCATGGAATTGCCTTGTAGAAATAGTCAGCATGGGTCGTGCCAATATTAGGAATGTCCTTGCCTGCCTGTGCAAAAGCGGTGGCATAAGTGGAATGCGTATGCACAACGCCTTGAATGTTTGGAAATGCTTTGTAAAGCACGAGATGGGTCGGGGTGTCAGAGGAAGGATTGAGATCACCCTCTACAACCTTTCCACTTTCTAAATCAACGACGACCATATCACTTGCTTTCATTTCATCGTAACTAACGCCTGATGGTTTGATAACCACCAGTCCCTTTTCACGGTCAATGCCAGAAACATTGCCCCATGTGAAGATGACCAAACCTTGCTTCACCAAGTCAAGGTTAGCCTTGAATACTTTTTGTTTTAGTTCTTCTAACATAGTATTTCTGTTTTTTATGGTGTTATACGTGTTTTTGTGATCTGCTATTGGTTTGTATGGATATTGATGTTGAATCCGTTGTGGATTATTTCTTAAATCTATATAGTGTGGCTCCTCGGCGTGATGACTCTTTGTCAATCATGCCAGTTGCCTGAATGTAGTCTTTTTCGGAGATAGCACGGCGAAAGTTTCGCTTGTCTATGGAGGTGCCAAGGATGCTTTCGTAGAGTGTTTGAAGCAAACTCAGCGTGAAATATCGGGGCAAGAGATTGCTGCCGATAGGTTCATTCTTGATAATTTCGCCAATCATGTGGCGTGCTTTTTGTACCATGTCGTTATGGTCAAAGCATAAGGCGGGGAGGTCATCCACGTCCACCCATTTGGCATTGTGGATTTCCGCAAGTTGTGTGTCGTAGTTATCTACGTTGATGAGTGCGTAATAGACAACGCTGATCACTCGCTCGCCTGGGTCGCGTTCCACTTCTCCAAATGCGGCAAGCTGTTGCATGTACACGTTGTCAAGTCCCGTGAAGTCCCTCAATATGCGCTTGGCTGAGGCATCCACGCTTTCATTTTTTTGAACAAAGCCTCCAATCAATGACAATTCACCCATACCCGGTTCGTAGGGACGTTGATGTATCAACACTTTCAGGCATCCATCTTTGAAACCGAAGATGATGCAATCTACAGACACGAAGAATTTTGGATATGATTTGTAAGCAGTCATTGATTGGAGGCTTCTTCTTATTTATTATATATTAATAATGTGTCAGACTATTTTCTGATTACCACAGGACAACATACAGGATGGTGAGAATGACGATCACGCCAATAGCACCAATGTTGAAGATACGGTCGGTGTGGAAAATGTTCAGGTCGATTGGAACCAACTTTGGATCCTGCACCTTGTCTTTTGCGTTAGAACGCAGGTAAAGACCGATGGTACCAGTGATGGCAGCAAAGAAGATCATAGCGCCCTCGAAACCGTGAATGTGCATGGTCTCGTTGAAGAAACCACCAATAGAGAGCACAAGTGAAACTATTGCTACACAGAACATGATGGTGCTCCAACGGATCTGAGTCTTCACGGTGTCCGCATCAAGTGCATCGGCAGGAACAGCCTTCTTGCTTGACAGAGAAATCCACACGAAGAGGATAACCAATGTGATGAACACAACACCTGAACGTACCAGGAATGGCATTTCTGGGAAAGCGAACTTGTAGATGATCGAGAACGCGAAGGTACCGATAGCGCAGACAACAGCAGCAGTACCACTTGCGCGCTTCCACAACAAGCCAAGACCGAAGATAACCACAACGCCTGGATAAACGAATGCTGAGTATTCCTGAATGAACTGGAATGCCTGGTCAATACCACCCATCAATGGGTAAACAGCGATCAGAGCGATGATCAATGCACAAATAGAAGTGAGACGACCAACGTTCACAAGCTTCTTCTCGGAAGCATTCTTGTTGATGAACTGCTTGTAGATATCCATTGTGAAGAGGGTAGAGGTAGAGTTGAACATGGATGCCAATGAAGAAATAACGGCAGCAGCCAATGCAGCAAAGCTCAGACCCTTGACAACGGTTGGGGTGAAGTTACGAATCAGGAATGGATATGCATCGTCTGAACGAGTGATGGAACCAGCCAGTTGCTGACGCAGGTCTTCACACTCGGGAGCGTTCATGATATAGAATGCACAAACACCAGGGATACATACGATGAATGGAATCAAAATCTTCAGGAAGGCAGCGAATACCATACCTTTCTTTGCCTCGTCGAGAGACTTAGCAGCAAGACCCTTCTGGATAATGTACTGGTTGAAGCCCCAGTAACCGAGGTTTGTCAGCCACAGAGCACCGAAGATCAGTACGATACCAGGATTGGTGAAGAATGGGTCTTCCTTCTGTACGATGTTACCAGCACCATCCGTTACACCGTTGATGACTGGATAGAGTTCCTCATTTCTGGTCACCACCAAATTGAAGTGTTTGTCACCATCAATGGAAGCCAAATAGTCTTTGATGTGTATCAATGCATCCCATGCACTACCAAGACCCATCTCAGCACCAATGACAGAGAGTGCTGCATAAGCTGTGATCAAACCGCCACCTACGAGGAAGGTCACCTGCATCACGTCAGTCCATGCCACAGAAGCCAAACCTCCGTAGATAGAGTAGATGCCTGCAATCAAGAAGAGGCTGAGAATGATGACCATACGAACCTGGTCAATTTCCATACCTGCCACCATGACAGTCATGTCGGTAGGCAGACCAAGGATCTGCTGGATAGCCAAAGCGCCCAACCATGCCACAGAAGTCAGGTTGACGAAGACGTAAAGGAAGAGCCACAGCAGAGAGAAGGCAAAGCCTACACCCCAGTTGTAACGCTCGCGCAGGAACTGCGGAATCGTGAAAATCTTTTTCTCAATCATCAGAGGCAGCAAGAACTTACCTACTACAAGCAGCGTGGCAGCAGCCATTAACTCGTAAGCAGCCTGTGCAATACCTGATGCGTAAGCTGAACCTGACATACCGATGAATTGTTCGGCTGAAATGTTCGCAGCAATGAGCGATGCACCCACAGCCCACCATGTAAGCGTGTTACCGGCCAAGAAGTAGTCAGTTGATGATTTCTCTTCACCTTTCTTGCTGCTTGACAGGAACAATCCCATGCTGACAAGAATGATGATGTACACAACAAAGACCAGATAGTCGGCCATCTCAAAGCCATTGTTGCTTAGTGCTTCAATAATTTTGTCCATGTTTAATTTTGATAATTGTTATTATTTAGGTTTACTTTCATTAACGATAGAAGGAAAAGGACACACGCTCATCGCGTGAATAATCCTTTTCCTTACCAAACTTTATTTCTCTACAGAGAATGCATATTTACAATATGATTTATATGGTTTTTCTGGAGAAACGAATGGGTTGCTGTTTTCCCAACCTGGCATCATGCACTTGTTAGGAGAGTCTGGATACTTCTGGCTTTCGAGGCAGACAGCGCAATGCTTCTGATACATGATGCCGCCCTTGCCTGGACGGGTGCCATCTTGGAAGTTCGCTGTGTAAACCTGAACACCTGGCTCGTTTGTGTACATATCCATCTTGATACCAGAACGTGGGTCAGACATAGTGATGCAGATAGCCTTCTTATCACCCTTCGTGTTCAGACACCAGTTGTGGTCGTAACCACCACCCACTGATTCCATCTCAGGATCGTTCTTGCCGAAGTCAGTACCGATTGCCTTAGGAGTGCGGAAGTCAAACACCGTACCCTCTACAGGACGAATCTCACCAGTTGGAATGAGGTTGTCGTCACCAGGGGTGTAGCTGTCTGCGTTGACATAAAGGATAGACTCGTCAATCGTATTGTTCAAATCACCCGAAAGGTTGAAGTAAGTATGGTTGGTCATGTTCAGCACAGTTGGAGCATCTGCCACACCGTCATAGCTGATAATGATTTCGTTGTCGTCTGTCAACTTGAAGTCAACTGTTGCCACCACTTCGCCTGGGAATTGGTTGTCACCATCAGGAGATGTGATTTGCAGCGCCACTGACTGTGGAGTAACCTCCACCTCGTCATATACTTGATACTGCCATCCTGTGTAACCGCCATGCAGACAAGCCACACCATTGTTGTTCTTTGGCAGGGTCACCTTTTCACCATTGTATGTGTACTCACCGTTGTTGATACGGTTAGCGTAACGACCTACAGAGCAACCGAAGTCAGTCTCAAAGTTCCATGGGAAATAGTTCTCAATCTTGTCAAAACCGCAAGCCACATCCACGAACTCACCGTCCTTGTTAGGAACCATGATGCTGACGATGCGACCACCGAAGTTCGTGATACAAACTTCCATGCCGTTCTTGTTGGTAAGGGTGTAGAGCTTTACTTGTTTAGCATTCGCCTCATCTGCCTTGAACTGACCAGCTTCAGCGTCGTAAGCGACAGCGATGGTCGTGTCAAAATCAGCGGGGTTGATACCAGACTTGGTTAGTTGTACTTCTGGTGCAGAATTGCACGCGCAAAGGATAGCTACGGCCGTAGCACTCCCCATCAAAATCGTTTTAAGATTTCTCATAATTTTGGTTAGAATTGATTAGTTTATAAACTGTCCGGCAAAAGTACGGCTTTTTCTTGTGTTAAAACCGTTAAAAAACATGTTATATAACATAAAGTGTGGTTTCGACACTTTTTTAGCACGTAACCACACCATTTTGTAGCAAAAAATCGTGAATTTTTGCTCTTGTCGTAGTCTTTTTTCTTTTAATCGATGAATCGTTGGGTGAGTCCTTTGTATTCTTCGATACGACGGTCACGGAGGAATGGCCACCAACGACGAACATTTTCGCTTCGTTTAAGGTCAATGTCAATGACTGCCACGACTTCTTCGTCTTGAGATGCTTGATAGAGGATTTCGCCTTGGGGACCTGCCACGAAACTGCTACCCCAGAATTGGATTCCGTTGGTTTGATGTGACGGGTCGGGTTCGTGACCTGTTCGGTTGACGGCTATCACAGGAAGTCCGTTGGCAACAGCATGACCACGTTGCACCGTCATCCATGCTTCGCGTTGCCGTTCTTGTTCTTCGGGTGTGTCTGAAGATTCGTAGCCGATGGCGGTGGGATAGATTAGGAGGTCGGCTCCTTGTAATGCCATGAGGCGTGCACCTTCTGGATACCATTGATCCCAGCATACTTGTACGCCAAGTACACCCACACTGGTTTTGATAGGATGGAAACCGAGGTCGCCAGGAGTGAAGTAGAATTTCTCGTAATAGGCGGGGTCGTCAGGAATATGCATCTTGCGGAACTTACCTGCTATGGTGCCGTCGCTTTCGATGACTACGGCTGTGTTGTGGTAAAGTCCTGTGGCACGTCGTTCGAAAAGGGAAGTGACAATGACAATACCCAATTCCTTTGCCAGTTTCCCAAAACGTTCGGTGGAAGGTCCAGGAATGGTCTCTGCCAAATCGAAATGGTTGGTGTTTTCGGTCTGACAGAAGTAGATGGAATTGTGCAATTCCTGCAAAACCACCAGTTGTGCACCCTCTTGTGCTGCCTTTCTGATGCTTGCTTCCATGTGCGACAGGTTCTTCTCGACTTCCTCCACACATTTGTGTTGTATGATGCCTATTTTCATGGGAAAAATGATTTCTTTTTGCAAAGGTAAGGATTTTTCATATAAAAATGATTATCTTTGCCGCTGTTTTTATTTCAAAGAATGATAAAAGCTCGCTGATATGGAGAATATTGCTACGATAAAGGAAGAGGAACGAGAGTTGCTGGTGGAGACTGTGAAGCGGTTGCAATCGTTGGTGATGGATGTGCTGAACCCTGAAGATTTTCATCGGGTGAAAGAGATTCTGTTTCGTGCGGTTGAGACAGATCAGTTGCATCGTGACCAGTTTGGATTGAATCCGATTCTGTTCGACTTGCAGACAGCGGTCATCACGGCTGAAGAGATAGGATTGAACCGTGCTTCCATCATCAGTATCTTGCTGCATGATTGTGTGTCGGCAGGTGCGGTCAGCATGGAGGAAGTGAAGCTTGAGTTTGGTGAAGATGTAGCACACATCATTCACGGCATCCTGCGTGTGCAGAAACTATACGCCAAGAATCCATCCATTGAGACGGAAAATTTCCGAGACCTGCTACTTTCGTTTGCAGAGGATATGCGTGTCATCTTTATCATCATTGCCGACCGAGTGAATTTGATGCGTCAAATCAAGGACAGAGGAAAAGAGGAGGAACGTCGACGTGTTGCGATAGAGGCATCGCATTTGTATGCCCCATTGGCTCATAAGTTGGGCTTGTATCTGATCAAACGTGAATTGGAGGATTTGTCTCTGAAATATCTGGAGCCAGATGTCTATTATATGATTAAGGAGAAGTTGAGTGCCACCCGAAAGGCTCGTGATCTCTACATCGCCCGTTTCATTGCGCCTGTTGAAGAAAAACTGAAAGAGGCGGGACTGAAGTTCCACATTAAGGGACGTACGAAATCCATTCATTCCATCTGGCAGAAAATGCTCAAGCAGAAGTGTCAGTTTGAAGGTATCTACGACCTCTTTGCCATCCGTGTCATTTTGGACTCAGCTCCTGAGAGGGAGAAACAAGATTGCTGGCAGGTGTTCAGCATCGTGACCGATATGTACCGACCCAATCCCAAGCGAATGAGGGATTGGTTGAGTGTGCCGAAATCAAATGGCTATGAGTCGTTGCACATCACGGTAATGGGTCCTGAAGGCAAATGGGTTGAGATTCAAATTCGCACGGAACGGATGGATGAGATTGCCGAGAGAGGTTTGGCGGCTCACTGGCGCTACAAAGGTGTGAAAGATAGTGGCGGAAAGTTGGAAGATTGGTTGCAAGATATCCGTTCGGCGTTGGAAAATCATGAGGTGGAGAGTGATGAACGGTTGATGGACCGATTCAAGGTGGATTTGTATAGTGACGAGGTGTTTGTGTTCACGCCCAAAGGCGACCTCTTCAAATTGCCGAAAGGGGCGACCGTACTCGACTTTGCTTTCCAGATACACACCAATGTGGGTGCCCGCTGTACGGGTGGTAAGGTGAATGGTAAGAACGTGCCTATTGGTACTAAATTGCAGAGTGGCGATCAGGTGGAAATCCTTACGTCACAGAAACAGCAACCGAAGCGAGATTGGCTGAATATCGCCGTCACTCCCAAGGCAAGGGCAAAAATCCGTCAGTCGCTGACGGAGCAGGAGATGCAGGTGTCTACTTTCGCGAAAGAAGCGCTGGAACGAAAGTTCAAGAACAAGAAGATAGAGCCCGAAGAGTCTGTCATGATGCGTCTGCTCAAGCGGATGGGCTACAAGCATGTCTCAGAGTTCTACAAGGCGATTGCGGAGGAAGTGTTGGATGTGAACACGGTGATTGAGCAGTATCAGGAGTTGGTGGAACGTGATGCCAATCCGAATGCTTTCTCGACCGAACAGCGTAGTGCGGGTGGTTTTGTGGCGAATGTGGCAGATGACCATGCACAAGGCAATGCCGACGTGTTGGTGCTGGACAACAACCTGAAGGGGGTGGATTACAGTCTTGCCAAATGCTGCAACCCAATTTATGGCGATGATGTGTTTGGATTTGTCACGGTGAATCGGGGCATCAAGGTGCATCGTAAGGATTGCCCGAATGCACAACTGTTGCGTGAACGTATGGGCTATCGTGTGCTCCGTGCTCGTTGGGCAGGAAAGGGTTCGAAACAGTATCCTGTTACGCTTCATGTGGTGGGTCACGATGACATCGGTATTGTCAGCAACATCACTTCCATTTTGAACAAGGAGAAGAACGTGATGATGCGTGGTCTCAGCATTCAGTCGTCGGAAGATGGACTCTTCTCTGGACAACTGACGGTGATGATTGATGACCAGAATCAACTCACGCAACTCATCAAAAAATTGAGTACCGTGAAGGGGGTGAAATCTGTGACAAGATAGGAGACGAAATATGAAAGTGACATTGATATTGGTCGGGAAGACTGTGAATAAGCATTTTGTTGATTTGGTGGATGATTACGCCTCTCGGTTAAAGCATTACATCAACTTCGATATCTTCACTATTCCCGAACTGAAGAACACCAAAAATCTCTCCGTTGAGCAACAGAAACAGCAGGAAGGTGAACTTATTTTGAAGCAGTTGCAGGCGGGTGATCATGTGGTGTTGTTGGATGAGCATGGAAAGGAGTTGCGCAGCGTGGAGTTCTCGGCATATATGGAACAGAAGATGCAGACGGTGAGCAAGCGCTTGGTCTTCGTCATCGGGGGCCCTTATGGCTTTTCGCCCGATGTGTATGAGCGTGCGAACGGGAAGCTCTCGCTCTCCAAGATGACGTTCTCCCATCAGATGGTACGACTCATCTTTGTGGAACAACTCTACCGAGCGATGACGATCATGCGGGGCGAACCCTATCATCACGAGTGAATAAGTCCCTGTGCTTGGTGATTTTTGCGAATTCAAAACTAAATAAAAACAAACATCTAAAACAATTAACCTATGAATGCAAGACATTTCATTTTGTCAGTTTTGGCAATGGGTGCGATGACAGCATGGGCACAGAAGACGCCCGTGTGGTGCGACCCTGCTGTAAACGAAATCAATCGTAAGACTGACGTGGCGAATTATTTCGCGTATGAGACTCAGGCGCTGGCACAGCAGTCGCAGAGTCCGAAGGCAAACACAAAGACAAAATCGAATCGCTACTTGAGTATCGAGGGAAAATGGAAATTCCATTGGGTGGAGAGCGCCAACGAGCGTCCTGCCAACTTCTTTGCTCTGAATTACGACGATTCCACGTGGGGCACGATGCCTGTGCCTGGTATTTGGGAACTGAATGGCTATGGCGATGCCATTTATGTGAATAATGGCTATGCCTGGCGTAGTGATTGGACAGGTGCACCACCAGCCGTGCAGGACAAGGGCAACCATGTGGGTTCTTATCGTCGCACATTCACCATTCCTGCCGAGTGGAAGGACGACAATGTCTATATGCACATCGGTTCAGCCACTTCCAACATCACGGTTTATGTGAATGGCAAGTATGTGGGCTATTCCGAGGATTCCAAGGTGGCTTGCGAGTTCGACATCACGAAGTACATCATTCCTGGTAAGGAGAATCTGATTGCCATGCAGGTGATGCGTTGGTGCGATGGTTCGTGGAACGAAGACCAGGACTTCTGGCGTCTTTGTGGTATTGCCCGCGAGGCCTACCTCTATGCGCGTCCAAAGGTGCATATCGAGGATGTGTTTATCACGCCAGACCTTGTGAACAACTACACCGACGGCAAACTGAGCATCAAGGTCACGGCTCCTGCAGCTGCGGGCAAGACCTGCAAGTTGCTGCTCAACGACCCGTCAGGCCACACTGTGGCTTCCAGCCAGGTGACTGGGATGAAGATTTCCGAGAGAGGGGTGGGGACATCCGAGATTCTGACTTACAATCCCCAAAAGTGGACAGCTGAGACGCCTAATCTTTACACGCTATACATCTCTCTTTATGATGGTGACAAACTCCTTGAGTGCATTCCACAACGGGTGGGCTTCCGTAAGGTGGAAATCAAGAATCAGCAACTGCTCGTGAATGGTCAGCCCATTCTCATCAAGGGTGTGGACCGTCACGAACTTGATCCCGAAGGTGGCTATGTTGTGTCGGTGGACCGTATGATTCAGGACATTCAGGTGATGAAACAGCTCAATGTGAATGCTGTCCGCACTTGCCACTATCCCGACGACCCTCGTTGGTATGAACTTTGTGACGAATACGGCATCTATGTGACGGCTGAATCCAATATCGAGAGTCACGGAATGGGCTATGGAGAGAAATCGCTTTCCAAAGATGCCCGATTCCACGATATGCACATCGAACGTCAGCGTCATAATATATATGTATTGAAGAATCATCCTTCCATCATCGTGTGGTCGTTGGGCAACGAGGCGGGCTATGGCAAGAATTTCGAGGATGCCTACGACTTCGTGAAGGCTTACGACCCATCTCGTCCTTGTCAGTATGAGCAGGCAGGTAGTCGTGGCAAGACTGATATCTACTGCCCGATGTATGCTGATTACGGACATTGTGAACGCTACTGTGGCGAGGGTAATGCACGCCCGCTCATCCAATGCGAGTATGCCCATACAATGGGTAACTCAGGTGGTGGTTTCAAGGAGTATTGGGACATCATCCGCCGTCTGCCCAACTATCAGGGCGGCTATATTTGGGACTTCATCGACCAAGGTCTGCGTGGTACGAGTAAGCTTACGGGCAAACCCATCTGGACTTATGGTGGCGACTATGGCCGTTTCCCAGCTTCTGACAATAACTTCAACTGCAACGGCGTCATCAATCCCGACCGCGAACCCAATCCGCATGCCTACGAGATTCAGTACTACTACCAGAACATCTGGACGACACTCGATGCCGAGAAGGGCGAATTGGAAATCTACAACGAGAACTTCTTCAAGCCTTTGAAGAACATCACCATGTATTATGAATTGTCGGCAAACGGGAACTATGTGGTGCGCGGTTCACAACCCCTCGACGAGCTCAACATCCAGCCGCAGTCCAAGGGTAAGGTTTCTGTCAAGATCTTGCCTGAAATGCTGAAGAGAGAAGATTTGAAAGGTCAGGAACTCTTGGTGAATGTGCAGTTCACCGTGCTGCAGGACGAGCCACTCCTCAAGGCTGGTACCGTTATCGCTCATCAGCAGTTTGAAGTCTCTCCTTACACTTTTCCGAAAGCTGAAGCTGTCACAGCTCAGCAGCAAGGAAAGCCTGCTGTCACACTCGACGACCGTGCCATCTTCGCTGTGCTCTCCGCGAATGGCGTGAAGGTGACGTTCAACAAGCGCACAGGCTATGTGTCCTACATTGATGTGGATGGCACGCCGATGATGACTGACGAATCCGAACTGATGCCTGACTTCTGGCGAGCAGCCACCGATAACGATTTCGGAGCAGGTATGCAGAACCGCCTTGCTGCTTGGCAGCATCCTCGTCTTGAACGCAAGGTTTTTGATATCAAGCAGGACGGAGCGAACTATGTGGTCACCGCTGAGTACAACATCCAGGCACTCGAGGCGACGGTGAAGCTCACCTACACGATGACACCCGAAGGAAAACTCGTCGTGAAGCAGGATCTCAATGTGAGTGAGGAAGCCAAGAATCGTAAGGACGACCGAGGACGCCTCTCCATGCCGCAGCTTCTCCGATTCGGTATGCAGATGCAGATGCCAAAGGAATTCACTCAAATTGAATATTATGGCAAGGGTCCTCACGAGAACTATATTGACCGCAACAACAGCCAGCACCTCGGTATCTGGAAACAGACCGTTGCTGAACAGTTCTGGGGATATGTTCGTCCACAGGAGAACGGCACCAAGACTTGCGTGCGTTATTGGAATATCACCAACAAGGCTGGTAAGGGACTCCGTTTCGAGGGTATCGAACCGCTCGAGATGCAAGCCCTCAACTATACCGAGGATGACCTCCAGCCATCTCGCAACAAAGCACAATGGCATAGTGGTGACCTCGTGGAGCGTCCATTTACCGACCTCCACATTGCAGCCCGCAGCATGGGTTTGGGATGCGTCAACTCATGGGGTGCATGGCCTCGTCAGGAATACCAGATGCCATACCAGAACTATTCCTACACTTATATCATATCACCTGTCAAGTAGGGGAGTGCTTCATGCAAAAACAAGGGGTTAGGACCATCGTCTTAACCCCTTGATTTTGTGTGATTGTCATTTATTTCAGCGTCGCCTTCACGTCTGTCACCATACCCTTGTGCTGCTCGTCAGGCTTGGCAAGTTCCGATGTGAGTTTAATGGCACCGGGCTTGCCGTTTGTCGTGAACGTACCTGTGTAGATGATGTCGCTGTCGAAATACAGCGTAGCCTCCACCTTCACCTTGTAAGTGCCAGCAGGCACAGCTTTGCCCTGTGCATCCTTGAAGTCCCAAGTGAAAGTATGGATACCGCTCTGCTGAGGTGTGGCACCCGTCACGGCGTCCAGTTGCTGGTCGCTCTTCTGGGCAGCATTCGAAGCCTTCACCCAAGAAGGCACACAAGCGGGACGCATCACATAGCCGCGCTGAGCTGGCTGGTTGCCACGGGCACGTCCCTTCGTGGTGAACGAAGTGACAAAGAGGGTCTTCACCACCTCTCCCTTTGCATTTTCAATCCATACGGCATATTGGTTGGAACCAGCTCCAGCCTGTTTTTGATAGTTGAATGACACTTCAAGGCTCTTGCCTTTCTTGCTCTGACCCATTGCGGGCACCGCCAGCAGCATGGCTGCCAGAATAGCGGTGAAAAACATCTTCTGTCTCATGATTGCATTTTTTTGTCGTGTTTAGTTATTGGAAGATTGTTATCAATAAGGATTGTCACTCTTTTTTCTCCGCTCGATTTACACAGCATCCTCGCTGGGGTCGATGTTGAGTCCGGGGCTGAGGGGTTCTGTCTCGAGGTTCTCAGCTTTCTTGATGGAGAAAGAACCGTCGGTGGCAACTTTCAGCTCAAGAGGATATGCCATGTTGTCGGAGGTCTCGTCGGGGTCGCCTACGGTGATGATGAAGTAGAAGGCAGAGCGGTCTGACTCACGCTTCATGAAGTTGTAGTTCACACCCACGAGGGTGGAGGTCTTGAGGAAGTCAGCGGGCACGTTGTCGTGGAAGTTGTTCTTGTAGAAGGTCTTGCTGAACACGTTCTCCCCTTCGTGCTTGATGTCTATGCGGACACGGCTCTCATGGTATTCCAGTCCCTGTGGGTTCATGAAGACGGGGAGGGTGTCCACATGCTCGAAGGTGCAGGTATAGTGATAGAGCTTCCCGCTGATGTTGATGGTGTCCTTGAGGGTATAGTCACGCAAGGAGATGACACCCGTCTGTGGGTTGACATCTTCGACGATACGTTCGTTGGATGGAGGGTTCTTTTCATTGTTGCAGGCAACTGCCATGATTGCGAGCAGAGCCATGAATGCTGTTTTCAATGTTTTCATCGACATATATGTTTTGGTTGTTTCTGACTGCAAAATTCGTAAAAGAAAGTGATTTGGGCAAATGAAATCTGAAAATAATTTAATAATGTGGTGTTTTTGGCACAATGTGTGGGAAAAAGGTTGTAACTTTGCATGGTAAAAAGACTTTCAGAGAAGAAATGGGACTGATAAAGAAAAACCCAAGGAACTGGCACGTGAAGAGTGGACAGCCACTCACGGAGATGGACAAGCGGATTCTGTTTTTCCAGAACAAGGGACATCTGGTGCCGACGCGTGATTTGATCAAGACTCCTGAACAGATAGAGGGTATCCGCAAGGCTGGCATGCTGAATACGGCTGTGCTGGACTTGGTGGCTGAGAAGATTCGTGAGGGCATGAGCACGTTGGAGATTGACCAACTGGTGTATGACTTCACCACGAAGCATGGTGGCATTCCTGCGCCGCTCAATTATGAGGGTTTCCCCAAGAGTTGTTGCACGAGCATCAATGAGGTGGTGTGTCACGGTATCCCCTCGGAGGAGGAAGTGTTGGAGGAAGGCGACATCATCAATGTGGATTGCACGACGATTCTGGATGGATACTTTGCGGATGCCAGCCGTATGTTCATCATTGGCAGGACCACGCCTGAGCGTGAACGCTTGGTGCAGGTGGCAAAGGAGTGTATGGAGATTGGTGCAGAAGCTTGCAAGCCCTATACGTTTGTGGGCGATTCTGCTGCTGCCATCACCAAGCATGCACACAAGAATGGATATACGGTTGTCCGTGACTTGTGTGGACATGGTGTGGGCAATGCCTTCCACGAAGAACCCGATATGGAACATTGGGGCAAGAAGGGTACGGGCATGTTGCTGGTGCCAGGTATGGTGTTCACCATCGAGCCGATGATCAATGCTGGTGGTTGGCAGGTGTTTGTGGACAGCGATGATGACTGGACGGTGGTGACGGATGACTACAGCGACTCGGCACAATGGGAGCACACCTATCTGATGACGGAAGAGGGACTGGAGATACTGACGTATTAGTTAAAAGTTCAAGGTTCAAAGTTTAGGCTATGTATATATTAGCAATAGAAAGTTCGTGTGACGATACGAGTGCAGCGGTGCTGAAAGATGGCATCTTGCTGAGCAATGTGACTGCCTCGCAATCGGTGCATGAGGAATATGGTGGGGTGGTGCCAGAGTTGGCATCGAGGGCACACCAGCAGAACATCGTGCCTGTGGTGGATGCTGCCATCAAGCGTGCTGGCATCACGAAGGAGGAACTCAATGCCGTTGCCTTCACCAGAGGACCAGGCTTGATGGGCAGTCTTTTGGTGGGTGTCAGTTTTGCCAAGGGCTTCGCAAGGAGTCTGGGCATTCCGATGATTGATGTGAACCACCTGCAAGGACACGTATTGGCACACTTCATCCGCGAGAGCGAGGATGACCACGACCAACCCACGTTCCCGTATCTGTGTCTGCTTGTGAGTGGTGGCAACAGCCAGATTGTGAAGGTGAATTCTTACAAGGACATGGAGATTTTGGGACAGACCATCGACGATGCAGCAGGAGAGGCGATTGACAAGTGTTCGAAGGTGATGGGACTTGGTTATCCAGGTGGACCTATCATCGACAAGTTGGCGCGTCAGGGAAATCCAGAGGCTTTTGAATTCTCGAAACCTGATATCGCGGGTTACGATTATAGTTTCTCTGGTTTGAAGACCTCGTTCCTCTATCATCTGAGAGACTGGCTGAAGGAAGACCCTGATTTCATCGAGCACCACAAAGAAGATTTGGCAGCATCGTTGGAGAAAACCATTGTAGATATCCTGATGAAGAAACTGCGCAAGGCCGTGAAGGACACAGGCATCAATCAGGTGGCTGTGGCTGGTGGTGTGAGTGCCAACAATGGACTTCGTAATGCTTTCCGCGACCATGCCAAGCGTTATCATTGGAAAATCTTCATCCCGAAATTCTCCTACACGACTGATAATGCTGCCATGATAGGCATCACAGGTTACTTCAAATATCTGGACAAAGACTTTGCCTCGATTGATTTACCTGCGTATGCAAGAGTGGAAAAGTTGAAGAATTGAAAAATTGAAGTGATGAAAGAGGTTCGTTTCTTCTATGTGCCCAATGCCAATAGCGTGAATGAGTTGTCTGAAGAGGAGGCTCAGCATGCTGTGCGTGTGCTTCGTATGGAGATGGGCGACGAGATGATGCTGATGGACGGAGAGGGTGTTTTCTATCGTGCGGTGGTGACAGAAGCCACCAAGAAGCGTTGTCTTTATCGCATCGAAGAAACCTTGCCTCAGGAACGCCAGTGGCAACCCCATCTGCATCTGGCGATGGCTCCTACGAAAAATATGGATAGAACGGAGTGGTTTGCCGAGAAAGCCACAGAGATAGGTTTTGACGAACTGACCTTCTTGAAATGTAGATGGTCGGAACGGACAGTCATCAAGACGGAACGCATAGAGAAGATTCTGGTTTCAGCCATGAAGCAGAGCCACAAGGCTTGGAAGCCTGTGTTGAACGAGATGATGGACTTCAAGGCATTTTTGCAAGAGATCGAGAAACAGGAGAAACCGATGCAGAAGTTTATCTGTCATTGTTACGAAGAAGAAGGACTGGGTGCGAAGGTGATGCTGAAGGAGGCTGTCAAGAGTGGTGAAGATGTGTTGGTGCTGGTAGGTCCAGAAGGCGATTTCTCCATTGAGGAGGTGAAGATGGCAGAGGCGCAAGGTTTCCAGAGTGTGACCTTGGGCAAGAGCCGATTGAGAACGGAAACGGCTGCTTTGGTGGCTGTGCATATCATGAATCTAATCAATCAATAGAAGCTATATGAAAAAGATTCAACTGATTTCAGCACTGGTGCTGGTTGTGATGGCATTGTGCTCTTGTACAAACACCGACTATCAGAAGGTGATTCCTGCGAATGCGACGGTGGTGGTGAAGGCGGACATGAAGTCCATCTCGGAGAAGGCAGACTTCAAGGACTCGAAGTATAAGCAGATGCTGGACGAGTCGCTGGGCGCTGTCGTGAAAGGCAAGGACATGGACGCTGTGAAGGCATACATCGACGACCCCATGAAGATGGGCATCGACCTCTGCATGCCATTGTACTTCTTCCTGGCTGGCGAAGAGACTGTCGGACTGACCATGAAGGTGGGCGACGAGGACGATGTGAAGGAATTCCTGCAGTTGCTCAACAAGCAAGGTATGGCATCGAAACCGCAGGAGAAAGACGGACAGATGTGCGGCACCTTGCTGGACGACATCTATTATTCTTACGACAAGAACACCTTCCTGCTGTTGGCATCGCTGAAGAGTTCGGGAACGTCTGCCACGAGCCGTATGGCACGCGAACTGATGACCTTGAAGGAGGATGACAGCTTCATCAGCACGGACGCATTCGACCGCATGAATGACGAGGAACAGGACATGGTGTGCTACACCAACCTGAATGTGTTGCCGAAGGATATGATGGATGGTTGGAAGGTGCTATTGCCTGAGAACATCAGTGCGAACGACATCGACTTCATCTCTTCGTTGGATTTCGAGGATGGTGCCGCATCGCTCAAGCTGCGTGTGTGTGGCAAGACCGACGAGGCCAAGAAGGCTATCGAAGAAGAGGGTAAGAATTTCGGCAACATCAAGGGCAAGTTCGTGGAGCGTGCATCGGACGACATGATACTTTGGCTGGGTGTGAACATGAAGGGCGAGTGGCTCATGAAGCAAATGAAGAAGAGCCGCAACTTCAAGGAAGTGCTCTTCATGATGGAACGTGTGGTGGATATCGAGCAGATGATCAATGCGGTGGATGGTGATGTGGCAGTCGAGTATCCGATGTCAGGACTCGGCTTTGTTGGGAAGCCTGCTTATAAGATGTATGCAGAGGTGAAGAACACCGACTTCCTTGCCGATGTGGATGATTGGATGACGACTTCGAAGGAGTATGGCATGACGTATCGCGAGGTGGGCAAAAACAAATATGTGGCGGAAATGGATGGCGAGACTTTCACTTGGGGTGTGGAGGACAATGTGCTCTATAGTTTCAGGGGCCAGATGGCTTCTCCTTCCAAGGGAACAAATCCGTTGGATGCGTACAAGAACGACATTCAAAACAGCCGATTCTTTATCTTTGTCAATCTGGAGAAGTTGCCATTGGAACAGTTGGGACGCTCTGCCGACATGCCTATAGGGGATGCCTTGAACTCATTGAAGGCCATCATGCTGAAGTCTGCTGATGTTGACGAGTTGACCTTGACTGTCGCTCTGAAGGATAAGAACGAGAACTTCTTGAAGCAATTACTTAAATGAACAAGATTCAACTGATTCATACACTGCCCAATGTGTTCCAGAACCGCACGGACATCGTGAGCGACATCTGGAACCAAGACGTGACCTTTGAGAAGGGCAAGATGTATCTGGTGGAAGCCAATTCGGGTACGGGCAAGTCATCGTTGTGCAGTTATATTTATGGCTATCGTCACGACTATCAGGGAAAGATTCTCTTCGATGGTGAGGACATCAGTGGATATACTGTGGCGAAGTGGACGAACATCCGCAAGAAGCACTTTGCCTTGTTGTGGCAGGAGCTGCGTATGTTTCCCGAACTGACGGCATGGGAGAATGTGGAAATCAAGAACAAGTTGACGGGTTACCAGAAGAAAAAGCAGATACTCGAATGGTTCGACATGTTGGGCATCACCGACAAGCTGAATGCCAAGATGGGCAAGATGTCGTTTGGTCAGCAGCAACGTGTGGCGTTGATTCGTTCTTTGTGCCAGCCTTTTGATTTCTTGTTTGTGGACGAACCGATCAGTCACCTCGACGACACCAATGCTGAAATCATGGGACGCATCATGACTGCTGAAGCCCAGAAGCAAGGGGCAGGCATCATCGCCACCAGTATTGGCAAGCATATCAATTTGGCGTATGAAAAGGTGTTTAACCTCTAAAATGTGATGAAGATGAAACTGGTTTGGAAACTTTTACGACAGCACATCAGCATCCCGCAGTTTGTGGGGTTTTTCTTCGCCAACTTGGTGGGCGTAGTCATCATTCTGCTGGGTGTGCAGTTCTACAACGATTATAAGGCGCTCGATCAGGAAGACAGTTTCATGAAGGCTGACTACCTGATTGTGAACAAGAAGATTGGTGCTTTGTCGGGCTTGACAGGTTCGAGCAACACCTTCAGCAAGGCTGAGATTGAGGAATTGGAAGACGAGGACTTCGTGGAGCGCATTGGTGCGTTCACTCCCAGTTCCTACAGCGTCAAGGCACGTTTCGATGTGGAGGGCTTTGTGAATTTCTCCACGGAGATGTTCTTCGAAAGTGTGCCCGATGAGTTTGTCGATGTGAAGAGCGATGCGTGGGATTATCAGGAGGGGAGTGACGAAATTCCTATCATCCTGCCCAAGAACTACCTCGACCTTTACAACTTTGGTTATGCACAGGGAAAGGGACTTCCCAAACTCAGCGAGGGCATCTTGGGTGCGATGAAGCTGAACATTCAGATTGCAGGCAATGGAAACAGCGATAGTTTCGATGGTCGCATCGTGGGATTTTCTTCTCGTCTGAACACGATTTTGGTGCCTGAGAAGTTCATGCGTTGGGCAAACGAACAATATGCCGATGGGAATGCCACGAAAGAGCCCACCCGTCTGATCATGGAGGTGAACAATCCTACCGATGACCGCATCACCAGCTATTTGCAGGATCGTGATTATGAGACTGACGAGGACAAGCTCGATGCCTCGAAGACCACGTTCATCTTGCGAGTCATTGTCAGCATCGTCATGATTGTGGGTGTGGTCATCAGCATCTTGTCTATCTATATTCTGATGCTCAGCGTGTTCCTCTTGGTGCAGAAGAACAGTTCGAAACTGGAGAACCTCCTGCTGATTGGCTATTCGCCAGCCAAGGTGTCGTTCCCATATCAGGCTTTGACGGTCGGGTTGAATGTCTTGGTGCTGATTTTGGCGGTGGCTGTCATGTTGGTGGTGAGGAATATCTATCTGGCGATGTTTGAAAACTTCTTCCCCGACCTCGAAGTGCCAGGCATCATCCCAGCCCTTTGTGTGGGTGTGGTGCTGCTGATTATTGTCAGCATCTTCAACATCATCGCAGTTCATGGAAAGGTGATGAGCATTTGGAGAAGGAAGGAGTAGTTTACGGTTTACAGTTTATGGAAAGAATCATTCAGTTATATCAGGGTTTGACGGGCAAGGAGCCACAGAGCATCGTGCCGTTGGCAGGTGCTGGCAGCAATCGTCAATACTTCCGTGTGTTGGGCGGCGAACAGGCTTCGGTCATTGCTGTCATAGGCACCAATACGGAGGAGAATGAAGCGTTCATCGACTTGGCAAAGCATTTCAAGGAGGGGAACTTGCCTGTTCCTGCCGTGCTGGCTGTGTCGGAAGATAGGATGGTGTATTTGCAGGAGGATTGTGGGGATGTATCCTTGTATGCTTTCATGGCACAACATCGTCAGGAAGACGGCACGCTGGATGCTGAAGCCCTCGAAGCCCTGAAAGCGACCATCCGTGAATTGCCCCGTTTCCAACTCTTGCCCCTCAAGGGTCAGCAGTCCACTTTCTTCGTGCATTGTTTCCCTCAGCAGGAGATGGACAGGACGAGCGTTATGTTCGACCTCAACTACTTCAAGTACTGCTTCCTCAAGTTGACGGGCGTGGAGTTCAACGAATACAAGTTGCAGCAGGATTTTGAGAAGTTGGCAGATGATCTTCTGGCAGAGCAGACGGATACGTTCCTCTATCGCGATTTCCAGTCACGCAACGTGATGCTGAAGGATGGAAAACCTTACTTCATCGATTTCCAGGGTGGGCGTAAAGGTCCTATCTATTATGATGTTGCCTCCTTCCTCTGGCAGTCCTCTGCCAAGTTCTCCGACGAAGTGCGCAACCTCCTCATTGGTGAATACCTCGATGCCCTGCAATCCCAACCTTCACCTTTCGACTTCCACCTTTCCACGTTCCAACAGCGTCTCCACCTCTTTGTGTTCTTCCGCATCTTGCAGGTGTTGGGGGCTTATGGTTTCCGTGGTCTTTGGGAGAAGAAAGCATACTTCACGAACAGCATTCCCCTTGCCCTCCACAACCTGCAGACGGAACTCTCCTTGGGTGTCTGTGAGCCTTATCCTTATTTAAAAGATGTGTGTGAAATGCTCATTGCCCTCAATGCTGAGACGGAAAAGAGTAGGGCGGCGGAGGAAGCCAAGAAGGAGAAGGTGGCTGCCTATCTGCAGCAAGACAACTCCTACTTGAAGAAGGATGACGAATCTCATCTCACGGTTCGTGTCTTCTCGTTCTCTTTCAAGAAGGGAATCCCTGAGGATGAGAGTGGCAATGGTGGTGGCTATGTGTTCGACTGCCGCAGCACGCACAACCCTGGTCGTTACGAAGAGTACAAACCCCTCACAGGACTTGACCAGCCTGTCATAGACTTCCTCGAAGCGGATGGCGAGATTCTCACCTTCCTTGAGAGTGTCTATCGACTTGTCGATTTCCATGTAGCCCGTTTCAAGGAACGTGGCTTCACCAATATGCAGATTAACTTCGGATGCACAGGCGGTCGTCACCGTTCCGTCTATTGTGCCCAGCATGTGGCAGAACACATCCACGAGAAGTTTGGTGTGGAAGTCCACATCTGCCATCGTGAACAAGGCATCCAACAAACCCTCAACGCTTAATCCTCAACGCTCTATGAACGCTCTCATCTTTGCTGCAGGTCTTGGCACTCGCCTCAAACCGCTCACCGACACGATGCCCAAGGCGATGGTGCCTGTCAATGGCAAACCCCTCGTGCAGATTCTCATTGAGAAACTGAAAGGCATCGGCGTGACTGAAATCGTCATCAACGTTCATCACTTTGCCCAGCAGATTATTGACTTCGTGGAAGCCAACGACCACTTCGGCATCGACATCAAGTTCAGCGATGAGACCGACATGCTGCTGGAGACGGGTGGGGGACTGAAAAAGGCTGCCCGTCTTTTTTCCAACGACCAGCCTATTCTTGTGCATAATGTGGATATCCTTTCCAATGCCGACCTTCTTTCTCTCTACAACAATGCCCACACGACGACGCTCCTCGTTTCTCAGCGTCAGACCCAGCGTTATCTGCTTTTCGACGACACCAATCGTCTCATCGGTTGGACCAACATTGCCACAGGCGAATACAAGTCTCCCTATTCCGATATCAAGGAACGCCCGGCACGTGGGTTGGCATTCTCTGGCATTCAAGTGTTCCATCCCTCCCTTCTTCCCCTGATGGATTCGTGGGAAGGAAAATTCTCCATCATTGATTTCTACCTTTCCATCTGCGACAAGGTGGACATCCGTTGCTGCCTCGATCCTCAGCTTCAGTTGTTGGATGTCGGCAAACTCGACACCATCGCCAAAGCCGAGGCATTTCTTCAGCACTAACTCATATTCTTTCTAAGGTTCCAGTTCAGGCCATCCGTCTGCGTTGAAGTGCATCTTGCGGAGGAAGAGCTTGGCTTGTCCGTTGCGTGCCTTTTCGTAGGCGTGACTGAGGAAGTACCACTGTCCGTCGAACTGGTAGGCAGCATTGTGACCTACGCCAAAGAATTCGCTGTTGGGACCGATGAGGGTGTCGCCACCTCCTTTTTCCATAGGCTGTCCCTTGCTATCAACGTAAGGACCTGTCACTTTCTTGCTTCTGCCCACGACGGTGCGGTAGGTGCTGCGTTCGCCTCGGCAACAATAGTCGAAGCTGACAAAGAGGTAGTAGTACTTTCCGTTTCGGATGATGAAGGGGGCTTCCACCGCATTGTCGCCTGCCTCGATGGTGTCGTTGCCCTCGATGGTGTAGTGGGCGATGTTGTCAATCTCGGCAAGGGTGACTTTCCTGCCCACGCGTCTTGAGATGGTCTTGGGCTTTCCGTCGAGGGTCTTGAAGTCCTTCTTCAGTTTCACGAGTTGGATGCCGTCCCAGAACGAGCCGAAGGTGAGCCAGGGCGTTCCTTTCTCATCGACGATGAGGTTGGGGTCGATGGCGTTGTAGGCGTCCACGTGTTGGTGAGAGACGATGACGGCACCCTGGTCTTCCCATTTGTAGTCGGGCGAGGTGGGGTCGAGCGTCTTGTTGGTGGCGAGTCCGATGGCAGAGCCGTTCTTGCCGAAAGTGGAGCAAGAGTAGTAGAGGAGCCACTTGCCGTCGTGGTGACTGATGTCGGGAGCCCATGTGTGTCCGCGATAGCCTCGGATGGAATCAATTGCCCATTGAGGGATGGGACTGAGCACGCCCATCTCTGGGTTCCAACTCTTCATGTCGGTGGAGGAGAGACGCCCGATGCCATTGCCTGTGGAGAAGATGTAGTAGCGTCCATCCTCGCCTCGTGCCATCACGGGGTCGTGCACGTCGGGGTGCTCCTTGTCGAACATCCTTGCGAATCGGGGTCTGAGTTCCTGGTTTTCCTGCGCCCAAGCGCTGAGTGTTAGTGTTGCAAAAAGAATCGTTAGTAAATGTTTCATTGTTAGTTAGGATTAGTTGAATGAGTAATTCGAGTGCGAAGGTACGCATAAGTTGGGACATCACAAAATAAAAGAGGATATTTCAGCGATGCCACGTGGCGACAGACTCATTTTTTTGTGGGTTTATTTTTGTGAGTCAGAAAAATGTAGTATCTTCGCAACATCTTTTACAAACAATTCGATAGAAAACAATACCTAATCCTTGACGATATGGAATATCAGCTTGACATACACGGCCAGATGCTCATGGAGCAGTACCATGAGCGGCTGTCTCTTTATGAACGATTGGCACAGATAGCTTACGAGGCTTTGAAACGGGCACTCGACGAACAGCGAGTGACGGTGACCACGATAGATTACCGTGTGAAGAAAGAGAAGTCGCTGGCGGGCAAGCTGGAGTTGAAGGGTGCCAAATACCATTCGCTCGATGATGTGACAGACATCGTGGGAATGCGTGTGGTGACGTTCTACAGCGCCGATGTGGACAAGGTCGCCGCCATTGTCAATGAGATATTCGATGTGGACTGGGGCAATTCGGTCGACAAGCGTAAGCTGCACCAGTCGGATAGTTTTGGCTATAACTCCCTGCATTACATCTGCAAGCTGCCCAAGTCGCTTCTCGGCGAGAACGATTCGCCACAGCTGAGCGAACTCTCTTTCGAGATACAGATGCGCACCGCCTTGCAGCACGTTTGGAGCACCCTCGACCATGACACCAAGTACAAAGGTTCGGTGAAGATTCCCTACGAGTATCAGCGTCAGTTCAGCCGCTTGGCGGGTATGCTGGAACTGGTCGACGAGGAGTTCAGCAGGCTCCGCAGCGCCTTGACCGACTACAGCCGTCAGATGCAGGCATTAGAGGCATCGGGACAACTCAACGAAGTGGATCTGAATGCCGACACCTTCCGTCGCTATCTGGACATGCACCCCTTTGCCATGTTGAACAAACGTATTGCCGCCATCAATCAGGCGGAGTTGTTCCCTGTCACCTTGATGCCTTTCCTGCGCGTGCTGCAGAAGATGGGCTTTGAAACCCTCGGCGACGTGAACCGTCTCATCGAGGAGCACAGCGACGACGCCTACCAGTTGGCGACTGCACAATTGGGTGTCACCGACCTCGACATCCTCTCCGAGAACATCGGCATCCAGAACCTCTGCTATGTCTATGTGCTGAAGCAGGGTAGCGGTCTTGCCGGACTCTGCCAGTTGCTCGACTGGATGAACGGCGACAATCCCGACAATGTCATCCTTGCCCAGAACTTGCTCAAGCAGGCAGAGACGCTCAAGTTTATGGATCAATGACCACCCAATCCTCCTGTCTCCCATGAAGAAATCCATCGACACCTCCTTGCTCGACCGAGCCATCCTCTTTGCCGTCCATGCCCATCAGGGAATGGAGCGGAAAGGCAAGTCGTTTCCCTATATCGTACATCCGTTGGAGGCGATGAGCATCGTCGCCACCATGACCAACGACCAGGAACTGCTGGCAGCCGCCGTGCTTCACGACGTGATAGAAGACGCTGGCGTCTCGGTGGACGAACTGCGACGCGAGTTTGGGGAACGTGTTGCCCTGTTGGTGGAGGCAGAGAGCGACATCAAGGTGGAGGGACCCAAGGCAGACTCGTGGCTCCTGCGCAAGCAGACCGCCCTTGCCCGACTCACCTCCGCTAGTCGTGAGGTGAAGATGGTGGCGTTGGGCGACAAGCTCTCCAACATGCGTGCCATTGCCCACGACCATGCCATCATGGGCGATACACTCTGGAACCGTTTCTCCGTCAAGGACCCTCACGCCCATGCCTGGCGATACCATGCCCTCGTCGATGCCCTGAGCGACCTTTCCGACACCGAAGCCTACCAAGAGTTCCAGATGTTGGTGAACAAAGTGTTTGCAGGATAAAGAAACTTACTATAAACAACTTAATCACATAAAACATCATGAAGAAAATATTCTTTTCTTTCGTCATCGCCACGATGATGACATCGCTCATGGCTTGCGGAGGCAAGACCGAGCAGAACGCAGCAAGTCAGGACTCTACAGTCGTGGAGGCAGAGGCTGCTGAAGAGGCAGTTGCAGAAGAGGCTGTCAGCAATCAGGTCGAATCTGAAAAATTCACAGGCATCGTCCCCGAAGGATGGGAAGTTGAGAGGGCAGACAACGGCGGTTTCCAACTCAAGAACAAGAACGTGGAAGGTCCACTCAAGCCGACCATTTCTGTGCACAAGGCCTATTACACACCAGCCGAGGCGTATGAATCAACCATCAGCAATCCTCCCAAGAACTTGATTGGAGAAGTTGAGATCATCGAAGCCATGGACATTGCAGGCCGCACCTATGCAGGCTACTACTACGAGTCCCACTACAACAACGAGGTTGACGCCACCAAGTATTACCTCATCACCAATCTGGACAACGGCACCTCCATCTATGTGCAGGTCGAAAACATTGCCATCAACGATGCAGACGTCGAGGCTGTGTTTGCAGGCATCAAGGAGAAGTAAAAAGCATCTTTTAGAACAAAAGAGAAACAGAAAGAGCCTGTGCGATTGCACGGGCTCTCGTGTTGTAACTTTTATTTTTCGGTCATCTTATAGTTATCAGTATATCTTTTCATTCAGGTCGTCAATGATGGATTGAAGTTCGTCTATCTTGTCTTGGATTTCCGACGCTTCTTCCTCCAAGTCGTTGATTTCATCAGAAGAGTCGTTTTCCTGCGATTCCAAATCATCAATCCTCTCCTGAATGTCTGCCAACTGATCATTCAGTTTGTTGATTTCCTCTTGGTGAATATCTCGTGATTGGAAGAGCGTCTCCTTTTCTTCCGCTTTTTCTTGTTCTTCATCGTCCGCATCCATTTCGGATAGAATGAACCACGTTAAAGGATCAATCATAGTTGGTTCTTTTTAAGGTGATACAATTATCTTTCGTTTGCAAAGGTAAATCCTTGTTTTTATTCTTCCAAATAAATCACACACAAATTTAATCCATCGGCTTTATCATTGACTATATGATGTCATTTATATTTTGTTTTCTTCTCTTTTATAATGAAAGCAATGATGTATACAACGAAGAGTGATAGGGGAATCCACCATGGGATAGTACCATAAATCGTTCCCAACAGGAGGGCAAAGAATAGACTGAGCCCCAATACTGCCAGAATACTTTGCAAACAAGAAGAAGCCCCTTCCTTTACAGGCTTTTGACTTGTTTCATCTAGTGTATTCTTCTTCACAGAAATTAGTGGGTCAACCTTATAAGAGGAACTATTTTCTATGGAATCTGAAGAGGCTGAATGGTCTGCATCATATTCCATATCTGAGAATACATAAAGATCTTCGTCAATCATGTTATTCAAAGTTTCTAATCAGTATTGTGCAAAAGTAGGACAAACCTTTGATACTACAAAAATATCTTTCTGTCAACAACTGAGGTAGCCCTTCTCAAAGGCAAAGACAATTGGGAACTTTGTTTCGCGATCTTTGAACTTCACTATGACATAGGTTTCATCCAAAGACATGACCACGCCCTTGCCAAAAGTCTTATGAACAACCGTTCCACCCACTTTCAGCTTCTCCCAAGGTTCTTGCTTGGGTTCAGGCTGTTTCATCGTCTCTGTGGCCTTTTCCTTCTTGTCTTCATACACCTTTCTTGTCTCTTTGTTTTCTTTGGTTGGTTCTTCTTTCAAAACGGCTGTGTCGATGACTGTGTCCCAACCGCCAATCAAGGTTCCTGAATGTGTGTTGATTCCAGTGTATTCGAGCGATGAGTCTTCATAACGCTTGAATTTATAGACAGCATCGTTCATTAATTCGCTATTGAACACACCCAAGCTCACCAGCAAACTGAAATCCTTCAACGTCAGACCCGTGACCTTTCGGAAGAGTTCTGGTTCCAGTTGCATGATGACATCCTTCAGACAATATTCTCTGAAATCGGTCAAATACATGAACACAGGGATGCGAGTAGCAAACTTGATGAGTTTCTCCTGTATCTCCTTGCGTTTGTTCTTGTATTCTTTTTCCTCGTCCGTCAGTTCCTGCTTCTCCTTTTTGGTCATTGTATTCGGGTCTTTCGTCTTCTTGGTTTTCTTGACATGCTCCGACTTATTGATGATGGTCTCAATGTCAGCATTCAAGCTACGGAAGCCCTCGATATTCATCAATGCTCTCATCGCTTCTGGATTGTTCAGCAAACGTTGCAAGGTCGCATTATCCACATTGACCAACACGGCACTTTCCCATCGGCGTGCCAGCAAGGTGGCTGTGGTGCCACTCATCGCCATATCCAATACGCCTGCCGCATCTATCTCTCTCATTGACGAACCGTCATAAGCCAATATGGGCAGGAACTTGATGAAATCCTCCACCTTCTTCTCTGGATTGCTCTCCTCCACGTTTAGTTGGCAACTGTATTCCTCCACTTGCCGAAGGGCACGGTTGGGCGCAAAGTCAAAGACATAACAGAGCGGTTTGAGAATGACCTCCTTACCCCCCTCGTCTTTCGTGGTCCAAGGAGACTGAACACGGAATGCTGCTTGGAAATAAGTCTCAGGCGAGGTCGTGTTCCTCAGCATCAAGATACCCGTCCAAGGTTTCACGGTCACGCCAGTTGAGAGTTTTCCACAGGAAAGCGTGATGGTCTTGGTTTGCTGTGGATCGCCCATCTTATTATACACAGGTTCAACCGCTTTGGCACCCATACCAGCCTCATTGCCCGCTGCCACAATCACCTCGTAATCATCGAAGAATCGGTTAGCCCGTCTTTGTAGCAGTTTTGTCATTGCCTTGCAAGCCGCCACGCTGGGCAGGAACCAATAGGTGTGTTGCAGATAGCTTAGCAGACGGCTGTCGGAGAATGGCATTGGCGGTTTCTCCTTACCTTGTTTCAGTTCTGTGATGATCTTCTCTGTATATGTCCCACGAATCAAGTCCAGCCATTTCTGCACATATTCCTCATGGATGAAGTAGTCATCTTCAGCACGGAAGAATTCGTTGAGGTCAAATTCGTCAAACTCTCCCTGAGAAGCAATTTCGCTGATACTCTCAGGCATCTGATACGTGAGCATCACCATCTTAGGCAACTGAGCGTATGGATTATCCTCTCCCTTCCAAGCTTCCTTGGCAGCCTGCTCGTCTGAATACGTCCAGTTGTATATTTGCTCTTCGATGAACTCACCTGTGGAGATGGCACGGAAAGGAGTGCCTGAAAGATAAAGGTATGCGCCTGTACGTAAAGGCATCAGTCCTTCATCATACAGTTCACGTGATTCTATTTCCTTGTTTGAATCAGCATCTTCCGTCATCAGTTCTCCGACCTCCTCTGCCCGTTGCAGAGCAGGGTCTTTCTTGTCATAGAAACTCTTGGCATTCTTGCCCCAGGCTCCATAGTGGTATTCATCCAAGACGATGCAATCCCAATCAATGGTTTGTATCCATTCATTCGTGGCTTTGATGCCACCCATTGCATTTTTGCCCAACACATCTTGGAATGATGCGAAGCACACGAAAGGTTTGCGTTCATTCACATAGTTGAATTCCCGGTCCTCCTGCTTTTGGCAGAATTGCCATCCCTCAAAGTCCTTGTGCGTGTTGAGGTCTTCCTCCCATGCAGTCTTCACGGCGGGCTTGAAAGTCAGCACCAGCACCTTTGTCCATCCCATCCTCAACGCCAACTGATAGGTGGTGAAGGTCTTGCCGAAGCGCATCTTGGCATTCCAAAGGAAATGAGGGGTCAAGCCTCGGTTGGCAGGGTCTTTCCTGAATGCGTTGAAATAGTCAGACGTCTTATCCACCGCTTTCTGTTGCTCTGGTCGCATCCCAAAATCATAGATGCGATCTGTCATGCTGTCGCGTCTTTCCATGGCAGCATTGATGGCTTTCTCCACATCTTTGATGTCGCAACGGAACCACTCGCCAAAAGGATTGGGGATATGGCTCTTGCGCAAGTAGTAATGCACGCCGCCCAACCCTTTGTCTGTGAAGTATGTTCCATCTGGACGCATGGAACTCTTTTTCAAGAGTATCTCCTTGTCAAGATACAGCTCATGTCCCTGTTCCTTGATACGTACAGTTCCTGGTCTTGATGTATAACCTACCTTCAGAAGTCCCTTATACTTGGGCACATCTGGCAAAGTATAAGCGTAGATGGTAGGAGTTTCATCCACCTTGTTTCTCAATAAATCCTGTGCTGCCATAACTTTTTCTTTTTTGTTATGGCGCCCTATGAACAAGTTTATTTTAGTTTGTCTTGGAAATCTTGTATGAAACGTTCAATCGCTTCATTCATTGCTTCAAATCGAGGATTATCTTTTCTCATAATGACAGAGGAGAAATAATCTATATCGTCGATCTTCACGCTCATGTTCCTCATACAATAGTGTTCCTTTTCTAAGGAGTGAGCATACCACTGCTGGAACATTCTGTCTCTGGAAGCCTGACGATTGTCATCTGTGGCACAGATATAATCCAAGACAACACCCTCGTTCTTGAAGAATTCTTCTATTACGACAAATACCGTTTGCTGAATCTTCTTGTCAAAAGTAGTCTTGAACTCGTCTTCTGTTGTGATGAAGAATTGATAGACTCCTTCGTCAGAAATCATCAAGTCCTGAATGAAACCAACCTCATATTTTTTCCCTTGTTCAGTAACAAACGTAAAAGAATACATGCCGGTTGATTCCAGCACGTAAGGTGATTTCTTATTAAGGTTGGAGAGTGAGAAATTCAAATCCATTACTCGGTGATATTGACCGTGTTGTACCCCTGTCGCTTGAATTCCTCAAACGACATCTTACCAGAAGTGAGGTCTTGCCATACCTTACGGAGACCTACAGAGCGCATGAAAGCAGCCTTCTTCTCTTCTTTTGTTTCGTACACCTTAATCATCATTTCATGAATTTGCGCCACAAAGATAGTGACTTTTCCACGAAACTTCCAAATAAAACTAACCAAAACTTGTCAAAGAACGCCTTTTTTTATTGTTATTGCTATTCCATTGGGCGAATCATTGATTCTATAAAAGCTATCTCCTCTGCACCAAGACCATATTTCTTGTAAAGCATTTCATCTGTCCAAGGGTGAGAGAAGTCTTGGAGGGGAACAAATTGAAAACAACTTTTGGTGATATGTATAGATGTCAATGACTGTAGCAGCAGAAATCTTAAAGTTTTTGTTTTTAGATAGGTGATAAGATTTTCAGCTTCAACTTCATTGTTGTATACATCAACTATTAGATATGTCTCAGAACAAACTTCATTTGGAGCCAATATTAATATTGAGGAAAGTATCTGATAATCTCCATTAGATGTTGGCTTGTTGCCTCCTGACATTGCATACGTGATTATTACTTTGTATTTAGAAATGATATTTTCTTTGTCAGAAATTTGGTTTCTCTTTAAATATGATCTTCCACCGCTTGATAGAAGAACACAATCCGAGTTTTGTCTCGTTGTATGACCTCTTTCATTTGATGGTATAGAAAAACTGTTTCTTGAACGTACCACATTGTCCATCGTCCTCTCTTTATGACTCAATATCTTACGTATAATTTTCACGGAAGTGTTATCTCTAACAAATGTTTGGAATTCTTTGAGACTACGTTGTTCCGTGCTTTGTTCTTTATCCAATGACAAATTTGATATAGTACATAGACCATTATATAAATTGTCCCAAAGAAAATAGCATACTCCACCTGCGATGTTTACACCTGGAAAACAATCGGCACTATTATTGTAGTCTTTCAAAAAACGGATTTTTGAAGAACTCAGCATTATTTGTCTAAATTCGTCCAGGCCTTTTCCACCCGCGTACCACCTTGCTGGAATAATCATCGTTAAATAGTGAGGGTGTAATTTCATTGCTTGCTCTACAAATAGATGGTATATAGGTCTTGCACTCGCAGCATTTCCTCCATCACTCAACTGATATGGAGGATTCCCAATAATTACGTCAAACTTCATATTATTAAATAATGTGTGTGGATTGTCTGTGTGAATAAACTGATAAGCGTATTGCTCCGCCTCAGAGCCTCGGTCATACACCTCTTGGCTGGCACCACAGTACTTACATTTACCATTCACCCAAGTATGAAAGATGTTCTTATAGAGAATATTTCCACTTTCTGTCTTGAAACGAGTGACACTATACTCGCTGCTGGCATCTTTGGAACAATAGACGGAACGGCGAGCGATGTGAGAAGTTAGTTCTGTGATGGCAATACCAAACACTTGATGATGCAGGATATGGTCAATACGCTTCTGCCTGTCAGGTATCTGACGCTCCAATCCTCGATCCAGCCGCTTCACAATCTCACGCAAAAACACACCACTTTTTGTGAAGGGGTCAAGGAAGGTAGTCGAAGAACTACGGAATAGTTCTTGTGGCAACATGTCAAGTACTTGATTTGCCAATTCAGGAGGTGTGAACACCTCGTCGTTGCTCAAATTGGCAATGCAATTGAGCACATCAGGATTGTACGTGTTACTTTTCATAGGCTTGGTGGTTGATGTTTAGGAAATAAACGGGTGGGAAAGTGGCGCAAGGAATGTCGCTGAAGAGATCACCACCTTGTCCGGTGGCAACCAGATAGGAGAAGCTGTAGTCACGTCGCATCACCTTGCCATCGCCAATGAAAGACCATTCGCTAACGACAATCCATTCCTCTGGATTATCCACACGACGATAGGTCAAGGCATCGCCCATGATGATGTTGCGTTCCAACAAGTAGGCTACAGCTTCACAACACTCAGGTTTGCATTGTTGACCATACAAGCGTTCGTATTGCAGACAGAACTCCTTGTAGAGTCGTTGCTGACAAGCCTCTGCATTGTCTGGAAGCAATTCGATGCCATAGATGCTGCTGACAGCCCAAACGGCATTTTTCTCATATTGCAATTGAGTGTACTGCTTTTTCTTGGCACGCTCCTCACACACAGCCAGTTTGCGGCGCAGAATCTCAATGAGGAAGTTGCCATCTCCACAAGCAGGTTCCAGGAAACGACTCTCAATACGTTCCGTTTCCTGCTTCACGAGGTCGAGCATTGCGTTCACTTCACGTTCGGCAGTGAACACTTCTCCATGCTTCGACACACGCTCTTTCGACTTGATTTGCCCCTTCGCAGGCGAAGGCTTCAAGTCTGCATCCATGTCTCCCATGTGCATTTCTTGCTGCACATCAGTCTAAATCGGAAGAATACAGGTTACATCATCAACCTCGGGTACTTGAGGGCATAAGAAAAGCGTGAACGTTCCTTATCAAGTACCCGAGGTATTTGGCGTAACCTGTATAGAGTGATAAGTCCTGCCCACGCTCCAACGTGAACACGAACTAAATCTTCTCTATACCTTTTCAAATCGCCAAATTTTCGGGGTACTTCGAGATAGCTAATGCTTTTGTTAATATGTTATGTTATCTATGTTCTCTTTCTTGTTTTCTTCAAATATTTAGGTTTTTGATTTGTGCGCCATCCTCTCGCATCAGATACGAGGAACAGCCCTGTTTTACGTTTACGTTGGCAAAAGTACAAAGATTATTCCTTACCACAAAGTATTTTGTATTAGAAATATATAAAAAATGTGAAAATCCCGCATAATTAGTGTCGCAGAGTGACACTTTTTTATCAGTTAGAATGATACATGGAGTTGACACCTATAGTGCTAAATTGTTTGGTTTTCTCTCTCTTATAATCTACAACAAATTATTTCCTACCCTTTTTGAGACAATTTTTATGAAAAAATTACTCTGAAAAAGTGTCCCAACCCTTTTGGGAAGAATGTCGTAACTTTGTAGCAGCTTAACAGCTATGAGTTCCCTGTCCTTGACTTTGAAAAAGTTTCGTAGTATATTGCACAAAATAGGGGAATCGCCAGAGCTGTTTTTCTCGCTATTATAATAGTTGTCGGAATCAAAGGTGTAGCGCAGCCTCCCGGTCGGTCGTGGTAAATGTCCGCTAATAGACTGACATGCGTATGGACTAAAACTTGCTAATTAAACAATTACAATGAAAGCAAGTTATTATGAGAATGGAAACGTTCAGCAGACTGAGGGTCTGACTGGACAAGTAAACAACCAAGTTCAGATGGTGGATACTATCGTGAGCGAGGCTGTAAACCAGCCATCTGCCGATGAGACAGCAAAGGCTGAAAGAATGGAACAGTTGTGGGGCTTGCGCATCAAGTCTGACACGGTGGTGGAACCAGAGCAGTATGTGCTTTCGGTGGATGGCGTCGGCTTCTTTGCCCAAGACGACATTCACGGACTCAAATCCAAGCAGAAAGCTGGTAAGACAACTGTGCTGAAAGTATGCTCGGCTGCACTGATGACAGAGCAGGTGATGCGTGTGAAGTCGGAAATGGATCACCCGGTTGTCCTTTGGCTCGATACGGAGCAGAAACCTGCCGACGTGAAGGCTATCGTGGATGATATAAAGCTGTTGTCGGGTGTCAGTGATGACTATCTCGACGAACACCTATTCCTTTTTCCATTGCGTAAGATGAACTATGAGACGCTTTTGGAGGACACACGTTTTCTCGTGGAGCGAGTTCACCCACAGGTGATGCTTGTCGATGGTGTGGTCGATTATGTAGCATCTTTCAATGATGAAGTGCTGTCACGTCAATTGATTCACGAGTTGATGATGCTGGCTCAGGAACATCGCTGTGCCATTGTCTGTGTACTTCATGAAAACAAGGCGTCAGACGATGAGAACATGCGTGGTCACCTGGGTACCGTGCTGGCACAGAAAGCAGGTACGGTCCTGCAATGTCACAAGAGCAAGCAAGGCATCATTAGTGTGAGCTGTCCAGACTCTCGTCATGGCGCGATGCCCGAATGGAGTATCTGTTATGACTCAGAAGGTCGATTGCACGATGCCGATGAGCAGCACCGATTGGAAGTCGAGAGGGAAAGGATGAGCAAGAAGGAACGCCAACTGCTGGAAAAGGAAAAGCGTGAGAAAGAGCGTGTTGACATGGCTCTGACCGCTATCCGTGAAAGTGGTGATTGCATCAGCCGCAAGGAACTTACGGAAAAACTCGTTGGCTTACTCGGTGTGAGTCGTACCACAGTGGCGACTTTCATCACTCGTCAGTTGGGCAAGACGTTGGTGCAGACAGAAGATGGCATCGAAGTCCATCCTTATCTCACCTGAAACCCCTGAGGCACTGTGTTGTTACTGTTTGTTTGTTGGAGGCTATATATATGAAAAGCCTCCAACGAACAAACAAGAAAACAGCACCTCAGCATGTTAAATCAATCAAACAAAAACAGTATGAATACAAATTATCGATATCTTTTAGAGACTCCCAAATTGACAGGACATCGTCAGCAGAAGTTCACCTGTCCGCATTGTGGAAAGCCTAAGTGCTTCGTACGCTATGTGGATACACAGAATAGCTGTCAGTATGTGGCTGATGAGGTGGGCAAGTGCGACCATCAGCACTCCTGCGGCTATCACTACAAGCCTGGCGATTATTATCGGGACAACCAATGGCGAAAGGAACCTGAGGCACGCCCAGAAAGCCACTACACACCGCCACCGTTGCCACCATTCCAACCCATTCCGATGGACTATGTGGTGCGTAGCCATTCACCACAAAGCACTTTTTGGCAGTGGTTCTCTACGGAGTTGGCTGAGAAGCTTCAATTCTCTGCGGAACAAGTTCAACGGGTCTTTGATGACTATCTGATTGGTACTACACGAATGGGAAATGTCATCTTCTGGCAGATAGATCAAGAGCAGCAGGTGCATGGAGGGCATATCATGCAGTACCGCATGGATGGTCATCGAGACGGCTTTCAGGGTTGGGCACACACCGCCCTCATGCGTAGTGGGTTGCTGCAACGTGACTGGGTGCTCTATCAGTGCCTTTTCGGTGAGCATCTGCTCAGCAAAAGACCAGATGCCCATGTCTGCCTGGTCGAGAGTGAGAAAACCGCCCTCATCATGGCAGCCCATCAGCCAGAACACCTTTGGCTTGCCACTTGTGGTAGCGGCGGACTTTCACCAGACAAAGTGAAATGTCTTCGGGGGCGTCGGGTCACCATTTTCCCCGATAGTGGTTGCTTTGAAAAGTGGAGTCATCAGATGCAATCCACGACAGGCATCCACTACAACGTGTCGAATCAGTTGGAATCGTATGCCCCTAATACAGACCTCGCTGATTTGTTGCTGGAGCCTCCTTAGGCACGGCTAAATTCTTTAAATAGGAAAAAACTTTCAAATTCTTGAAAAATAATTACTTAAACGCTTGTTTATTTCGAGAAAAAGTCGTAACTTTGTAGTGTTGATGAGGGATAATTTTTGAAGGAGTTCGGTGGAAAAATTGTTGGAGCGCGCGGCAACAAATTCTGCAGCACACTGGAAAAAAGACCTCAGAGACATACAGAGTTAGTTAAACATTTTTCTCAACTAAAAAACAGAGTTAGTAATTATGGCAATCAAAATTAAAGCTATTGAGCGTCTGCAGAAGATAGGCAAGTATGCAGACACGTATCGCTACCAGATGCAGCCTGATCTCTACTCGTCCCTGACGCAGGAGAAGGTCATCCGTGAAGCGGCTCTCCGTTCGGGTGTGAGTGAGGGTGTGATGCACGCATGTTGGGATGCGGCTGGCGAAGTGATCAAGGCATGGGCAACGGAAGGTCACAGTGTGGCACTCCCAGGACTTGGCACCATGCGTTTCGGACTTTCAGCCCAGACGGTGGCAGATGTGAACGATGTGAAGGCGAACCTCATCAAGACTCGCCGCATCATCTTCTCTCCAGCCGTTGAGCTGAAGGAGGAGCTGAAGAACACTAGCGTGGTCATCACCTGTTATGACCGCAACGGAGAAGTCGTGAAACGTGTGACCAGCACGGATGACGGCACCGTTGAGGACAACTCCGGTGAGGAGAACCCAACACGGGCGGCAACTCCGGTGGTGACAACAACGGAGGTAACGGTGGAAGTGGTGGATTTGACACGGGAGACTGAAATTAATGATAAAGTCAATGATTATGGAAAAGAAGCAAAGAGCATTGGAGATTGTGGTGAAGATTGTAGTAGCTGCACTCACAGCGTTTTTGACAGCGTTAGGAACGACCAGTTGTATGAGACTCTTGTAAAGGTTCAAGGTTCAAAAGTTCAAGAACTATGGCAATTCCTCGTGGACTTAGAAATTGTAATCCGTTGAATATCCGTAAGGGTAAGGATCAATGGAAAGGGCTGCTGAAAGAGCAGAACGACAAGAGCTTTTATCAGTTCAAGGCAATGGAATGGGGCTATCGTGCCTCATTCCGATTCAAGGCAATGGAATGGGGCTATCGTGCCTCATTCCGATTGCTGAGAACGTACCGAGTGAAGTACAAACGAACCACCATCCGAACCATTATCGAACGGTGGGCACCACCCAACGAAAACAACACGCAAGCGTACATCGACAGGGTGTGTCAAGAAATGGATGTGCCGCCCAATTTCATCCTGAACATCGGAAGCCTCCAAGACGATGATGCCTACTGGGCTTGCGAACTGGTCCGAGCGATGGCGCTGGTGGAAAATGGCAATAGCTGTACCGACTTGATTAGGAGGGAGGAAATCAGGAAAGGGTATGAACTGGCGTTCTTGTAACGGTTAACGGTTATCGGTTATAGAGTTCAAGAGTTCAAAAGTTCAAGGTTCAAAAGTTCAAGAGTTCAAAAGTTCAAGGTTCAAAAGTTCAAGAAGTTCAAACGTTCAAAGTTCAAAGTTTAGCCATGCGGGATGTTCGCTAACCGCTAAACGAAAAAGGGGAGGCTCCGGAAATCGGATGCCTCTCCTTGTGTTTATATTTGCCTCTTGTGGCGATGGCTATTCTTTTGTGAATGTCATCACAGCCCAGTCGTTCTTGCTGAGGGTGTTCTCGAGGTGGAGGGGATGCTGGAGGGCGGCTTGTTCCATGTCGGGGATGTCGGCGGTGAAGAAGCCGGAGAGGATGAGACGGCCGTGGGGAGCAAGGTGCTGCACGTAGGTGGGGAGGTCTGCCTTGAGGATGTTCTTGTGGATGTTGGCGACGATGGTGTGGAAGGGTCCCTGGATGGCGGTGGCGTCGCCGAGGAGCACCGACACATTATTTATATTATTAAGGGCGAAGTTTTCTTGGGCGTTCTCCACGCTGAAGGGGTCGATGTCGATGGCAACCACTTGGTCAGCGCCACGCATGGCCATCGCGATGCCGAGCACACCGGTGCCTGTGCCCATGTCGAGCACGCGCTGGTGGGTGAAGTCCTGACTGAGCAGGAAGGAGGTGATTTGGTAGGTGGTCTCGTGGGAACCTGAGCCGAATGCCATGCGGGGGTTGAGACGGATGCCGAACTCGCGTTCGAGGATGGGGTCGAAGCTGTTCTGTTCCCACTCAGCGTTCCAGTCTTTGTTCTCGAGGGTGTGGAGGGTGTAGGTGGCGGTGACGTCAGGGATGAAGAGGTCGGCGAGGGTGTCTCGGAAGCTCTGCTCGTCGAACTGCTCTTGGGGAATGTATGCCTTGATGCCTGTGTCGGTCACTTCGAAGGAGTCGAAGCCTATCTCACCCAAGAGGGCTGTGAGCACGTCGCAGGTGGCTTCGGAGTAAGGAGTGACGGTGATGGAAGCGTAGAGATAGGTTTGAGGTTTGAGATTTGAGGTTTGAGATTTGAGATTTGAGGTTGGAGATTTAGCCATGCGGGGTGGGGGTTTGAGGTTGGAGGTTGGAGGTTTGAGATTTAGGGTTTATTCTTGGATGGTGAGGTCCATGAGGTCTTGGTAGTCGCCTTTGAAGACGTTGATGTCCACGTCGCCCTCGATGCCGTCGACTTTGCCGACGTCGGTGTGCTGCCAGAAGGTCCATTCACCTTGGTACTGGAGGGTGTCGACGTAGTAGTGGGCTATCCAGTAGGGGTAGCGATCGAACTCGGGGGTGTTGAGGTAAGAGGTGCGGAACTTGTAGCCGGTGTAGAGGATGGGGGTGACGTCGTAGTGCTTCTCCACGTAGTCCATCCACTGGAGCACCTCACGCCGCAGTTGGGAGGGGGTGCTGTTGCCGAGTTCCTCCACATCGAGCACAGGGGGCAGGTCGTGCTCGTCGAGTTGCACCACCTTGCAGAAGTGTTTGGCTTGTGCCTTGCCTGAGGAGGAGGGACTGAAATAGTGGTAGGCACCACGCACGATGTCGTTCTTCTTGGCTTTGTGGAAGTTCTGGTTGAAGTTCTCGTCCCAGATGCTGGTGCCTTCGGTCGCTTTGACGAAGACGAAGGAGACGGGTGCGCCTTGTATCTGTGCATTGCGGAGCTTGTCCCAGTCGATGTCGCCCTGATAGTGGGAGATGTCGAGTCCGCGCACCTTGCCGTCGGGGTAGGTGACGTGTCCGTAGAGTGCTTTCCAACGAAAAGAGTAGGGTCCGACGAAGGTCTTGTAGAAGAAGGCGATGTAGGCAACGATGATGATGCCGAGGGCTGTCCAGAGAACATAAGAAGGCACACGGCGAAGTGGATTTCGTCGTGTGCCTTTCTTCTTTCGTTTTGTTGTCTTACGTTTCGTGGGCATTTTTAAGCCTTTTCCAACTGAAGCGTCTTTGTGGGCTGGTCGCACACCTCTGATGGTCCCCAGTACTGGATAGGACCTGGATATACGTATGCAGTCTCCTTTGCCCACTCGTCGCGATGTGCAGCGAAGTACTTGAATGGAGCACCGTCGAGCTCAACGAGTGCCTTGCGGATGACGGGCTTCATCTTACCGTTGCGCTTCTCGAGGTTCATCATCATGGTGATTGGCACACCACCTGCAATCCACTCAGCTGCTGGCTTGGTGGTGTTCTTGATGATGGACATATAACCCGTCTTGCCGTTGGCAATGAGGCGAGATGCGTTGTAGCCGAGTGAGTAGCAGTAGTCAGCATCGTAGTTAGATGGCGCAGCGCAACGACCTTCGTAGCCGAAGAAGTGGTGCTGAGTGCCGAACTTGCCGACATACTTGCCCTGGTGCTTCCAGATGGCGAGCTTGGCAGCCACCATGCGAGAGAGCAACTTCTCTGTCTCGATGAGTGAAACCTGCACGTTTCCGTGTGGGTCGCGGTCGAGTGCCAACTGTGCAGCCACGTCGGTAGGAAGTGACTGGAACACGGCGAGGTTCTCGCGAGAGATGTGCTGCTTCACGAACTCAATCTGCTCGTTGGCACTGTTGATGGTCTGAGCCTCTGGCAATGCGAGCACATCGTTGAGCTCAGCGATGAGCTTCTTGATGGCTGGGATGAACTCGATGATACCCTCTGGGATGATGACGGTACCGAAGTTGTTGCCTTCCTCAGCACGCTTAGCCACAGCGGTGGCGATGTAAGTCACCACGTCGTCGAGTGACATAGCCTTTGCTTCCACCTCCTCAGATACGAGGCAGATGTTTGGCTGGCACTGGAGTGCGCACTCGAGGGCGATGTGAGAGGCAGAACGACCCATCACCTTGATGAAGTGCCAGTACTTGCGAGCAGAGTTACAGTCGCGCTGGATGTTACCAATCAGCTCAGAGTAAGTCTTGCAGGCAGTATCGAAACCGAAGGAAGTCTCAATCTGCTCGTTCTTCAAGTCGCCGTCGATGGTCTTAGGACAACCGATGACCTGAACGCCATACTTCTTGGCGGCATAGTACTCAGCGAGCACGCAAGCGTTGGTGTTAGAGTCGTCACCACCGATGATCACGAGTGCCTTGATGTTCAGCTCGCGGAGAATCTGGATACCCTTCTCGAACTGGTCAACCTCTTCGAGCTTGGTACGGCCAGAACCGATGATGTCGAAACCACCTGTGTTGCGATACTGATCCATCAGCTCAGAAGTGATCTCCATGTACTTGTGGTCAACGAGACCGCCAGGACCGAGGATGAAACCATAGAGCTTGTTGGCTGGGTTGAGTGACTTCACACCGTCGAAAAGACCTGAGATGACGTTGTGACCACCAGGAGCCTGACCACCTGAAAGGATGATACCTACGTTGAATGGAGGAAGCTCAACAGGTTCGCCAGCCTCGAAAGTGATGACGGGCATACCGTAAGTATTGGGGAAGAGTTCCTTGATTTCAGCCTGATTGCCTACAGACTGAGTAGCTGCACCTTCAACAGCCTTCACTGGACCTTGAAGTGCCTTTGGAAGCTTGGGCTGGTAAGCCGCACGAGCTTTCTGAAGATTTGAAATTGCCATAACGTTTATGTTTTAATGTTATTATTGTATTATTTTCTATAGCCAAAATAATAGGGGATGGATTCGCGGGCAGCCTCGATGTAGGTGAGGGCTTCCTTGCACTTGTCGGTGATGTACTGCCAGTCGCCTTCCTTCACCTTGTCGCTTGGGAAGAGCTTGGAGCCCATGCCCACGCAGAAGGCACCAGCCTTGAACCATCCAGCGAGGTTCTCCTCTGTAGGAGCCACGCCGCCTGTGACCATGATCTTTGTCCAAGGCATCGGAGCCTTGAGGTCCTTGACCATAGCAGGACCATAGACGTCGCCAGGGAAGAGCTTGGTGAGGTCGCATCCCATTTCCTGTGCCTTGCCCACCTCGCTGATAGAACCACAGCCTGGGCAATAAGGAATGAGACGACGATTGCAGACAGGAGCAATCTCAGGATTGAAGAGAGGACCTACCACGAAGCAGGCACCCAACTGGATGTAGAGTGCAGCGGTGGGAGCATCGACCACAGAGCCAACGCCCAATGCCAACTCAGGACATTCCACATCAGCAAACTTCACACACTCAGCAAACACCTCATGAGCAAAGTCGCCACGGTTTGTGAACTCAAAAGCACGAACGCCACCATCGTAACAAGCCTTGATGACTTTCTTTGCCACTTCTGCATCCTTGTGGTAGAAGACGGGCACCATACCTGTCTCACCAATTTTTGCCATGACGGCAAGTTTATCAAATTTTGCCATATACTTAATGTAAACCTTAACCTTTTATTTCTATATCTCTCAACGCTGAGCCATCGCCTTATCTCTGAACGCGACCATTGGCGTTGCCACCTGCCAACGCTTCCACTTCCTCGATGGAAACGTGGTTGAAGTCGCCTGGGATGGTGTGCTTCAACGCCGAAGCAGCAACGGCGAACTCGAGGGCTTCGCCCTGAGTAGGCTTGGTCAGCAATCCATGAATGAGACCACCTGAGAAGGAGTCGCCACCACCCACACGGTCGATGATAGGATTGATGTCGTAACGCTTGCTCTGATAGAATTCCTTGCCGTCGTAGATGAGTGCCTTCCAGCCGTTGTGAGTGGCAGAGAAGCTTTCACGAAGGGTGGAAACCACATACTTGAAGCCGAACTCCTTTGCCATTGCCTTGAAGATGCCTTCGTAACCAGCAGCGTCTGTGACACCAGCCTCCACGTCAGCATCTGGCTTGAAGCCCAGACAGAGTTCTGCATCTTCCTCGTTGCCGATGCACACATCCACATACTGCATGAGAGGACGCATGATGGAAATGGCTTTCTCGCTGGTCCAAAGCTTCTTGCGGAAGTTGAGGTCGCAAGACACCGTCACACCATGCTTCTTGGCTGCGATGCAAGCCTGACGAAGACATTCAGCAGAAGCGTCGCTGATGGCAGGCGTGATGCCTGACCAGTGGAACCAGTCGGCGCCCTCAAAAATCTTGTCGAAATCGAAGTCTTCAGGCTTTGCCTCTGCGATGGCAGAGTTGGCACGGTCGTAAATCACCTTGGACGGACGCATGCTGGCACCTGTCTCCGCATAATAAAGACCGATGCGGTTGCCACCGCGAGCAATGAAGTCGGTGTTGACGCCATACTTGCGGAGGGCATTGACAGCAATCTGACCGATTTCGTGCTTGGGCAGCTTGCTCACAAACACGCTTTCATGTCCGAAGTTTGCCAAGCTGATACCCACGTTGGCCTCGCCACCACCTGGTATAATGTTGAACTTTTCTGCTTGAACAAAACGGTAGTTCCCTTCAGGGGAAAGGCGAAGCATGATTTCGCCCATTGTTACGATTTTAGCCATATAATTAGAGTGTTTTTTACAAAGTGTCTATAAATATCTTATTTTAGCGTGCAAATTTAATTCTTTTTTGCGAGAAATACGTGCTTTGTTCTGCAAAAATTCTCTGCGAGGCGAAATTTTGTTCGATTTAGATTTTTATATGATTAAAAAGTGTTAACTTTGCACAGTTTTTCCGAAGATTCGGAATCTCTTATACAAAGATGTAAGATTCAACTAAAGATAGTGAGATTTAATTATGGAGATTACGTCCAAGATTCGTATTAAGGACATTGCAGAAAGGGCAGGGGTGTCGGTTGGCACGGTCGACCGTATCATTCATGGTCGTGGCAACGTGTCGCCTATCAGCATGGAACGTGTGCAGAAGGTGTTGGACGAAATCAACTACACCCCCAATCATTATGCATCAGCATTGGCTTCGCACAGCGTGCATCAGTTTGCAGCCATCCTGCCCATGCACGAAGTGGATAGCTATTGGGCGCGTGTGGAGAACGGCTTGACCGATGGTGTGAGACGTTTCAACGACTTCAAAATCTCCTTCAAAATCTTCCGCTACGACCCCTTCAACACAGAATCCTTCAAGATAGAATGCCAAAGCCTCTTGGACTCCAATCCTGACACGGTCATCATTGGTCCCATCTTCAACTATAACATCATGGCGAAGTTCACGTCCCAGCTGGATCAACGTGAAATCCCCTACGCTTTGCTGGACTCCAACTGGCCTGAGTTCAACCACCGTATCTTCTACGGACAGGATTCTTTGCAGAGTGGTGCCTTTTCAGGTCGCATCATGTCGTTGGCAACGGATTCGAAGACCAAGAAGATTGCGCTGTTCAAGGTGCTGGGAGAAGGACGAGTGGCGAGCCGTCAGCAGATGAATCGTGAGGTGGGTTTCAGGGATTACATGAAGGAACACAAGCCTGAGATAGAAATCGTGGATGTGAACTTGTATGTGTATGACAAGCAGGGCATGCGTGAAATCATGCGTGACTTCTTCACGGAGAACCCAGAGATACGACATGCGTTGTGCTTCAACTCATCCATCCATATCATTGCCGACTTCCTGCGCACGGAGATGCCCAAGCATCCTCATGTCACGCTGCTCGGTTATGATGCCATCGATGCCAATGTGGAGTGCATCAAGAATGGCTCTGCAGACTTCCTGATTGCACAGCACCCCCAGTCGCAGGGATTGGATTGTTTCCGTTCCATGTTCAACTCTTGTGTGCTCAAGATGAACATCAAACGAGACCACTACATGGCGATTGAATTGCTGACCAGAGAAAACATTGACTACTATAAGGATTAGTTGCAGTAAGACTTTTCAATCATAAGGAGATCAATAAAATATCAAAACCAAAAACAAACAATTTCTAACCTATCACTTTTATGAGAAAAACTTTGACCAGCTCCCTTTTGTTGGGATGCTTCTCCCTGCTGGGAGTCATGTGCTCGCAACCCGTTCAAGCACAAAAGAATCAGATGCCACTCGTCTTTTCGGTAGAAAACACAGGGGCTAAGTTTGCAGAGCCTAAGTATGGCACAGCAGACCAGATGCCGGACATCACCACGCTGCCGAATCCATTTATCTTTGCAGGTGGCAAGAAAGAGGCTAAGAACCTGCAACAATGGCAACAGCGCCGTTCTGAGATTGCCCATCAGATTCAGCACTATGAGATTGGTACGAAACCCACCGTTTCGATGGATGACATTGATGCACGAATGTCGGGCGACACCCTGATTGTTGATGTGCACGTCAACGGACAAGTGCTGACACTTTCCACTCCTATTTTCTATCCTAAAGAGGGAACGGCTCCTTATCCATTGATTATTGGCGCCAGCAACAATGCGCTTCCTCGCAAGTTGTTCACAGACCGCAACATCGCCATGATGACCTACTATGAGCGTCAGGTCAACAGCTATTCTCAGATGGGACGTGGAGCAGGCGCACAACGTGGCGATTATCCTTTCGACAAGCTCTATCCAGAATTGAAGGAGAATGGTGCATACAGTGAATGGGCATGGGGATTCAGCCGCTTGTTGGATGGTTTGCAGAAACTGGGTCCTGAAGTGACCAAGATTGATATGGCACACATTGGCGTGACAGGTTGCTCATACGCTGGTAAGATGGCACTCTTCTGTGGTGCGTTTGACGAGCGTGTTGCGCTGACCATTGCACAGGAACCAGGAGGTGGTGGTGCTGCTTCATGGCGTTTCTCACGCACACTCGGCAATGTGGAGAATCTTGACAAGACGGACTATCATTGGTTCAAGGAGAGCCTGAAGGAAAACTTTGGCGAAGAGAAGGTGAACAGACTGCCTCACGACCGTCACGAATTGGTGGCTATGTGCTGCCCACGTGCCGTGCTGTTGTTGGGAAATCCTGATTACGAGTGGCTTGCCGATCCTTCCATGTATGTGTCAGCCAATGCAGCCATCAAGGTATGGGAACGCTTCGGTATTGCTGACCGTATCGGCTATTCCATCGTGGCAGGACACGGACATTGCCAACTCCCAGAAGTGCAGTATCCTGAGGTGGAGGCATTCCTCGACAAGTTCCTCTTAGGTAAGGATGCCAAGACGGAGGTACGTATTGCCCCAGAGGATTATCCTACCCGTTACGATTATCGTCCTTGGATGCCTTGGGCTAAATAATGGAATAAAATAATAATGAATAAATAGGGGAGTATGCTCAACACATGCTCCCCTAATTTTATATTGATATTCAATTGATTTTACGACATTGTCCCCCGATGTCGTTACGACATTTTCCCGTGACAATTCTTGTACTTCTTGCCACTTCCACAAGGACAAGGATCGTTGCGTCCAATCTTGGGTCCATTGTTCACAATCGGTGTGATGGGCTGACGGGCACGAGTGTCGGTCTGTGCAGCTTGTGCCTGCTGACGCTGAGTCTCTGACAACTCATCAAGGTTCTGATGGGTCTCGGTCAGATGCTGATGGTTGGGCTCTTCCATAGAAGAAGCTGGAGCCTGGTGCACGTCACGCTCTTCAGCAATAGGAATAGAGCAACGCATGAGCACAGAGATGGTGCCGTCGTTGATTTCGTTGACCATCGTGTCGAACAAATTGACAGACTCCAACTTGAAGATGAGGAGTGGGTCTTTCTGCTCATAAGATGCATTCTGAACGGACTGCTTCAGTTCGTCGAGCGCACGAAGGTTCTCTTTCCATGCATCGTCAATCGTGTGCAGGAGAATCGCTTTCTCGAACGCCACAAGGATGGAATTACCCTGTGTCTCGTATGCTTCCTTGAGAGGGATGCTGATTTGATAAACACGACGACCATCGGTGATAGGCACGAGGATATTCTCGTACATGCTGCCCTTGTCTTCGTAAACTTGCTTGATGACAGGGAATGCCACAGATGCCAGACGTGCGCTACGCTTCTTGAAGGAGTCGATGACAACCTCAAATGCCTGGTCTTCCAATTTCTCACGGCTCTCGTTTTCGAACGTCTCCATGTCGAATGGAATCTCCATTGCGAAGATACGGAGGAAGTCTTCCTTGCAACTATCATAGTCACCATTGCTGAGAATATGTACCACGCGATCCCAAATCATGTTGGCGATGTCCATACCGATACGTTCACCCATCAAGGCATGACGGCGACGCTCGTAGATGACCTTACGCTGCTTGTTCATCACGTCGTCATACTCGAGCAGACGCTTACGAATACCGAAGTTGTTCTCCTCGACTTTCTTTTGGGCACGTTCGATACTCTGGTTGATCATCTTGTGCTCAATCATCTCACCATCTTCGAAACCAAGTCTGTCCATCACCTTTGAGATGCGGTCGCTGGCAAAAAGGCGCATGAGTTTGTCTTCCAAAGACACATAAAACACAGAAGAACCAGGGTCTCCCTGACGACCAGAACGACCACGCAACTGTCTGTCCACACGACGGCTCTCATGACGCTCTGTACCGATGATGGCAAGACCACCTGCCTCCTTCACTTCATCGGAAAGCTTGATGTCGGTACCACGACCTGCCATATTGGTGGCGATGGTCACAGCACCCAACATCTTCTCTTCCTTGGTGCCATCTTCGTTGATGACTTCGCCCAATGTGCTTTGACCTGCCAATGCCACGATGTCGGCTTCCTTCTGGTGAAGCTTGGCGTTGAGCACCTGGTGTGGTATCTTACGCATGGAGAGCATGCGGGAGAGCAACTCGGAGATCTCGACGGATGTAGTACCCACGAGGGTTGGACGTCCGCTGTTGCGCATCTTCACAATCTCTTCAATGACTGCATTATATTTCTCGCGGTTGGTCTTATAGACGCGGTCATTCATGTCATGACGAGCAATAGGACGGTTGGTTGGAATCTCAACCACATCGAGCTTGTAGATGTCCCAGAACTCACCTGCCTCCGTGATGGCTGTACCCGTCATACCTGAGAGTTTGTGGTACATACGGAAGTAGTTCTGCAACGTGATGGTGGCGAAAGTCTGGGTGGCTGCCTCCACTTTCACACGTTCCTTTGCTTCGACTGCCTGATGGAGTCCATCGCTCCAACGACGTCCCTCCATGATACGACCTGTCTGCTCATCGACAATCTTCACCTCACCATCCATGATGACATAATCATCGTCCTTCACAAACATCGTGTATGCCTTGAGCAACTGCTGGATTGTATGCACGCGCTCAGCCTTGAGGGCATAGTCCTGCATGAGGGCATCCTTCTTTGCCAGTCTGTCATCCTCGCTGGCGAATTTCTCGTTTTCGAGTTCTGAGAGTTGTGTGGTGATGTCGGGCAACACGAAGAAAGTGTCATCCTTCACAATGTTTGCGATGAGTTGGTTACCCTTATCCGTCATCTCCACAGACTTCAACTTCTCGTCCACCACGAAGAACAATGGTTCAATGGCCTCAGGCATACGACGGTTGTTGTTCTCCATATAGATTTCCTCTGTCTGAAGAAGTCCTGTCTTGATACCGGGCTGCGAGAGGTATTTAATGAGTGCATTGTTCTTGGGAAGACTCTTGTAAGCACGGAAGAGGGAGAGGAAACCTGCTGTCACATCGTCCTTGTTGTCTGAATCAATGAGTTTCTTTGCCTCGGAGAGATAGTTCTGTGCCAAACGACGCTGTGCCTCCACCAACTGCTCAACGATGGGGCAGTATTCTTCGAACATCTGCACATCGCCCTTTGGAATGGGACCAGAGATGATGAGTGGTGTTCGTGCATCGTCAATGAGCACAGAGTCCACCTCATCGACAATGGCATAGTTGTGGATGCGCTGCACGAGATCCTTTGGCGCCATCGCCATGTTGTCACGCAGATAGTCGAAACCGAATTCGTTGTTCGTTCCGAAGGTGATATCTGCCTGATAAGCCTTACGACGAGCCTCTGAATTGGGCTGGTGCTTGTCAATGCAATCGACGCTCAGACCATGGAACATGTAGAGAGGACCCATCCACTCGGAGTCACGTTTTGCCAAGTAATCGTTGACTGTAACGACGTGAACACCATTGCGTGAGAGGGCATTGAGGAACACAGGCAGCGTAGCCACGAGGGTCTTACCTTCACCCGTCGCCATTTCGGCAATCTTGCCTTGATGCAGAACGATACCACCAAACAACTGCACGTTGTAGTGAATCATGTTCCAAGTCATCTCGTTGCCGCCTGCCACCCAGTGGTTGTGCCAGATCGCTTTGTCGCCTTCAATATCTACAAAGTCATGCTCGGCAGCGAGGTCACGGTCAAATTCTGTGGCAGTCACGATGATGTCACCATTCTCTGCCTGAGCAAAACGACGGGCCGTATCCTTGACGATAGCATAGACCGTAGGGAGCACTTCGGTAAGTCCCTCCTCGAAGAGGTCGAGCACTTCGGTCTCTTTCTTGTCGATAGCCTCGAAGATAGGCTGACGCTGGTCGATTTCTGTCTCTTGAATCTTATCTTTCAAAGCGGCAATTTCTGCTCGCTTATCCTTCACCTTGTCTTGAAGTTGTGCCTTGATGTCATCAACCTTGGCACGCAGTTCGTCGTTGGTGAGCTTTTGAATCTCTGGTTCTATAGCAAGCACCTGTTCAACAATCGGGCGAATCTCCTTGATGTCGCGTGCCGCCTTGTTGCCAAACAACGTGCTCAAAAGCTTGTTTAATGAAAATCCCATATTTTAATTTACGATTTGACGATTATATAATGATGATGCTTGAATGTTTCGATTTTTAGAAGAGTGGGGAAGAGGAACAGGCGTTCGGTGCCCTGATGCGAATGTGGTGTGCAACAGTTGGTGCGATGCAGTCAACGGTGACTGGCGTGGCAACCTTTTCGCTCTTAATAGTATATCCGTAGAAAATCAGCGGGAACTCAAAAAACGAGTCTCGTTGCATCTTCTTTGTTCCTCTGTCTTCATCAACAATGTTCCAGCCTGGTGACACCTGTACGATGATGTCGCCAGAACATTTAGGATTGAACCCGTTGCGGATGATGCTGATGCCTGGTGTCCATGCACCTTGGGTGATGCGATGGGAGGTGAACACATCTCGTACACCGCTGAACTGGAATAGAAAATCTTCGCAATGCTCCAGCACTTCTGCCAGCTTCAGTTGCTTTTGTTCCAGAAGCTTGTGGTTCAGATAGAACTGATTGCCAAAATAACTCTCCACATACTGACCATTGCCGTACATGACACAAAGGTACATGTTCAGCAAGGTGGCGCAACGATTGATATTGAAATCTCCTGTCGGAATACGGTATTGGGAAAGGTCTTCCGTATTCTCCACTTCGTCATAACCAGTCGAAGTGATGAAGACGAGTGTCTTGTCCAATCCCACCAACTGATCAATTTTTTTCAGCAGGGTGGTCAGTTCCGCATCCAGACGGATGTAGGTGTCTTGTAATTCTGTGGTCGTTGAGACATTGCTGTCATCATGGAAATCACCTGCATAATAGCATACCGAAAGGAAGTCGGTCACTTCGTCCATGCCCACATTCCCATTCTCCATACATTGACGCGCAGCCTTTGTCACCTCCTCGTTCACCAATCCAGAAGTCTTGAAGACTCTGAAACGGCTGTCGCCCGTGAAGTGATGGGAGAAAGGTTTCTGGGCAGTCATCAGGTGGTAGTTGTATGAACCTGCGGTCTCGTTCGTGGGCTTCCATGTCAGCGATGACACTTTGTCTACCACAGATGAGTCCAAATAACGGAACCATGATGGCGCTTCTCCATAATAGGTGGTTCCCACCCATTTTCCGCTTGGGTTGTCAATCCACATTGCCCAATCAGCGGCATGTCCTGCAGCCAATACGGCAGCCTCGCGGTAGGGCGCCACACTATAGACGAGTGCTTTCCCCTTGGTGGCAACTTTCAGTTCATCGCCAATGGTGCTCACCAGCAAATTCTTGGGGGACGTACCTTCGGTAGTTCCAACACCCTTATGAGCACGGTCTTCCACGCAGAAATTCGTATGGAGCTCTGTACGGTTCATCCATTCCTCTGCAATGATGCCATGATTGTAGGGGACAGTACCCGTCACAATGGAAGCAATCGCAGAAGCACGGTCAATGGGTGCATGCTGATATTGCACGTTTGAATAGACCTGTCCCTTTTCCAGCAGCAGCTTAAAGCCTCCTTCGCCATAGAGCGGCATGAAGGCATTCAGGTAGTCGGAACGTAGTTGGTCAATCGTGATACCTACAACCAAACGAGGCACAGAGGTTGTCTGTGCCATCGAGCCTGCCACAGCAATGGAGGCAAAGAAGGTGGTAAGTATCTGCTTCTTCATCGTTGTATGATCCGATTGTTATGATTTGTTCCGTGGTAGGTAAAGTGCGCTTGCGACATTGCTCTTACCAACAAAGTAAGTACCACCAGCCACATGGCGATGTTGAAGGATTGCGGACATACTGCCATTACGACCAGAAATCCCGTTGTTGCTGCCAGATTGACATAAGAGAGTAAATTTCTTTTTCCCTGTTTCTGACAATATAGCAGCCATCCTGCATAGAAGAGTGGGAGAGGATTGAAGAGGATGACCAGCCAGTTGCTGTCCACGGCAGGATGCTCCGAGAGGAAGAAAAGGAATGCCACCAGCAATCCTGCAATTCCCTGAATCGTGTGCAGCGTCACATCCAACCACGCCGTATATCTGTTCTTCTTGAACTCTCTCAGCGACAGTCCTATTGCACACAGCAACAGCAATGAGAACACGAAAAGTGGAGAGCCTAACACGTATGCCTCGTCGGGACCATTCGTGTCTTCCAACACAGTGGCTCTTCCTGCAACATATTCAACTCGTTCTCCATTGCTCTTCACAATATAGGCACTATCCGATTCCATCCTGAACACATCTGGAAGGAACATCATGACGCGCTTGTCTGCCTTACTGTCTATCTCGTCACCCAGAATCATGTCAATGCCGAAAGCCACCCAAGGTGATTTCTCCAGACATTTGTGCAACATGTCTCGTACCGTCATATCTTCATCCACCACACCTGCATACTCAATCTTTCCATCAACAGCTTTCTCAATTACATCGCGGGCGCGTTCGGTGCAGTTGTCATACAGCCAGTTGTAACGGTATTCCTGGTTTTCAGGACGTAAGTTCTCCAACAACAAGGCAAGCAAACGGTTGGCTTCCTCCTGACTCAGATTCACCATTTGTTCCGACACGCCGTTGCCCAGCATTCCATAACGGTATTTCAAGAAATCAAACTCCTCAGCATCCAGCAGATAGTCGGTTTGTCCCAAGAGGAACTTCAATACGAAATTAGTGGCATTGTAGTCGAAGCATCCATAATTGAACACCACATCCCGGTGAACGGTGTAATCCCTCACTCGCAATGCCGTATGTCCAAACTTCGCATACATGTCCTTGCCTGGCGTACAAGTCAGAATGGAAATCTCGATGGAATCCAACTGGGGTATGACTGTTGCGGAATCCTCAACAGCCACATTCTCTTGTGCCGATATGGGCAAGCATGCTAGCACAAAGAAAATCAATAAAAAGATATGTCTTACGAGCGTTACCATTTTTGCGGATGCAAAGATACGAATAATATTCCGAATTATACGCTAATCTCGTCATGAATATATTACTTTTGGTCCCAAACTCATTCCATAACAGAAAGAAGTGCGCATATCATGTGCTAAAGTGTACGATTATTTATAAAAAATAACTTTTCTAGGGGAGAAGAGTAAACTTTTTAAGAAATTATATGTCAAATATGTCAATGGGATTATTTTTTATTCCTATATTTGCAAACGATTTAGAAAACTTATCAAACAATTTATCAATAACTTTATTACTAGCCAATGAAGCACTTAATTGCAGTGTTACTGATGGGTGTGCCGCTCGCGCTAACGGCACAGAACCCTGTCATCCGTAATCAATTCACGGCTGACCCTACCGCGCGCGTATTTAACAATAAGGTGTACCTCTACCCGTCACACGACATTAAGCCCCCTGTGGGACAGCGTCAGGACTGGTTCTGCATGGAGGATTATCACGTGTTCTCTTCTGAGAACCTGACCGACTGGACAGACCATGGTATGATCGTCACCCAGAACAAAGTGCCTTGGGTGAGACCTAACTCATATTCCATGTGGGCACCAGACTGCGTTTACAGGAATGGAAAGTACTATTTCTATTTCCCATCTTCTCCTAATGCAGGTGGTGGTTTCGCTGTGGGTGTAGCTATTGCTGATCGCCCAGAAGGTCCATTCATTCCAGAGCCAGAGCCTATCAAGGGTATCAATGGTATTGACCCATGCGTGCTCCTTGCATCCGATGGCAATGCCTACATTTTCTGGGGCAATGGACGTTGTGCTAAGCTCAAGGACAACATGAAGGAGCTGGCAGATGACAATCCAAAGTCAACGGTTAAATTTGGCAATCGTGAAATGGAGATGGTTGGTGTCAACTGTCTCGAAGGTCTGCCAAACCGTCAGGCTGAAGGTCCATTCGCATTCGAGTACAACGGCAACTACTATCTGACGTATCCATACGTGAGACAGAACACAGAAGTTCTCGGTTATGCGATGAGTAAGAACCCAATGGGTCCATACGAGTACAAGGGACTCATCATGGCTGAGCATGCTAATGGTTGTTGGACTAACCACCATAGCATCATCAACTACAAGGGACAGTGGTATCTGTTCTACCATCACAATGACTTCTCTCCAAGTGACGACAAGCGTCGCTCTGTCTGCATTGACAAGTTGACTTTCAATGCTGACGGCACGATTCAGGAGGTGAAGCCAACCATGCGTGGTGTTGGTATCAACAAAGCTACTGAAAAGATTGAGATTGACCGCTATAGTGAGGCAAGCAGCGATGTGAAAACAGAACTCATCGACACCATTAACACCTTCCGCAGCTATCAGGCAGCTCTGCCTAAGAAGGGTAGTTGGCTTCGCTACAACGACATTGATTTCAATTGTATCAACAACGATGCCTACATGATTATCAGCGTCAAGGCTGCAGGCAACACTTCGTTCGCTATTCGTGAGAAGTCTGCTACAGGTAAGGTGCTTGCAAAGATTACACTCGACAACATCGTTCCCCCAGAGACTCCTAATGCACCCGCTGGTGGTATGGGTGGTGGCATGATGGGCAGATTCCGTCGTGACATGAGAGGACAGTGGCTCACTCAGACTGCAGCTCTGGACTATGTGCCAAAGGGTGTGACCGACCTCGTGATCACCAACGAAGGTGATGCTGAAATCGCTGTGGACTATGTGCTCTTCAAGAACCGTCCAAAGTACTTCTCTCCATCTACAGCTGCTCCTATCGCTCCTGATGCTGAAGGTTTCATTCATCGTTGGTTGCTCCTGGAGCCTATCAACAAGCCTAACAGTGGCAATACTGTCTTCACCGACAGCTATCTGCGTGAGCACTTCAACAGAGAGTACTTCAAGGGTCAGCAGACAATTCTGCCAAAGGATGGTCAGAAGGTTCAGGCTGTCTTCAAGCAGGAACAGGCTCCTGCAGGCTTCGGTCGTGGCATGGGTGCTCAGCAGGCACCTGCTCAGCCAGAGGTGAAGACTGTGAAGCAGACACTCACTTGGCATGCACTCGACAGCGAGAACATGAACGTGAAGCTCTTCCGCTTTGCTGAGAAGTGGGGTGAGCAGGTATATGGCGTGCTCTTCTGGGCTGTCACCATCATCGACTGTCCTGAGGAAATCAAGGACGTTCGTCTGGCAGTTGGTTCCAACTCTGCATCTATGTGGTGGCTCAATGGCGAAGAGACTTTGTTGCTCTCTGGCGACCGCCGTATGGTGAAGGACGATGCGATGTCTTCACGTATTACTTTGAAGAAGGGACGTAACGTGTTGCGTGGTGCCATTATCAATGGTCCAGGTATGAGCGACTTCTGTGTACGCTTCCTCGATGAGAAAGGCAATCCTGTTACTAACTATTCAATCATAAACAACAAATAAGAGCATGAAAATACTTCGAAATATATTCGCTGCCAGCGCATTGCTTGTGGCAGCAACAGCATCAGCACAATCAGGACAACCATTCATCCACGACCCTTCCACACTCGCCGAGTGTGATGGCAAGTGGTACACATTCGGAACAGGTGGTGGTGGTATCATCACCGACGACGGATGGAACTGGCACAGTGGCGCTGAGCGTCCTGGTGGTGGTGCAGCTCCTGATATGATTAAGATTGGTGATCGTTACCTCTGCATCTATGGTGCTACAGGTGGTGGTCTTGGTGGAGGTCACGCTGGTCGCATCCTCACTATGTGGAACAAGACCCTCGATCCCAAGTCTCCCGACTTCAAGTGGTCTGAAGGTGTTGAGGTTTGCTATTCCGACGGTATGGAAGACCAGGATGCCATCGACCCAGGTGCACTCCTCGACCCAACGACAGGTCGTCTGTGGGTGAGCTATGGTACTTACTTTGGCACCATCCGCCTCATCGAGTTGGATCCTGCAACAGGTTTCCGCAAGAGTGGCAACAAGGAGAAGGACATCGCCATTGACTGTGAGGCTTCTGACCTCATCTATCGCGATGGCTGGTACTATCTCCTCGGTACTCATGGCACTTGCTGCGACGGTGTGAATTCCACTTATAATATCGTGGTAGGTCGTTCTAAGAGCCCAGAAGGTCCTTACATTGACAACGTAGGTCGTGACATGTATCATGGTGGTGGTAAGATGGTCATCGCTGCGGGCGACCGCAAGACTGGTGCCGGACACTTCGGACGCACCATCATCGACGAAGGTGTTGAGGTGATGTCTTTCCACTGGGAGGCTGACTTCGACATGGGTGGCCGTTCAACTTTGGCAGTACGTCCTCTCCTTTGGAAGAATGGTTGGCCAGTAGGTGGCGACCAGCTTAAGGAAGGCACTTACGAGATTGAGTCTGAGCGTCGTGGCTATGCCCTCGAACTTGCTGTTGATTTCGTTCGCATGAACGTGGCACGTGCAGGTGGTTTTGGTGGCTTCGGTGGTGGTCAGCAGGCAAATGCTGCTCCTCCACAGCCTGTGGCAGAACAAAAACTGGAAGATGTCATCAGCACATGGCCTTCTGGCAATATTCCTGCTCGTATCGGCGACTACATGTTCCGTCCTCATCAGAAGTGGACAATCACCGCTGTTCCTGAGGCAGGTGGTTACCTGAGCAACCCATACTTCAAGATCACCATCGCTGGAACTGACCGTGCGCTTGCTGCCACAGAAGATGTGGAAGTGACCACCGTTCCTTCTTACACAGGTGCTCCTGAACAGCTCTGGCGCATTGAGCAGCTTACTGACGGAACTTTCCGTATCATGCCTAAGCAGATTCCTGGCAAGGAGGGTATCAACACGAAGTATGTGCTCTACTCAGCAGGTGACAGCACACCAACGCTGGCTGAGTATGACTTCAACAGCGATAACTCCAAGTGGAACTTCCGTCAGCATTAATAGAACTCGTTTTACATAGATAATGAAGAGAGGTGTCGGAGTGATTTCCGATGCCTCTCTTTTTTGTATTTGTCAACCCATAAACGCTGCGTTCTCTGCAAAAAGATAGAAGGACTTTGGTGTGTTCTCAATAAAAATCATTACATTTGTCCCATCTTTTTACATAACCATTAAAAACTCTATGACAATGAAGAAAATGATTGTTTGCCTGATGGCATTGGTGACATGTTCCACTATCCAAGCACAGAGACTGGTTGCATTCAACGGATATGGAGCCAACTGGAGCAGATCGACAATCTCTTCCAAGAACAAACCCAACGGTTACATCTATCGCTTGCGTGAGGATGTACAATGCACCGACCTTCCCACCACACCCGAGACAGAGAAACTGAAACTCTTCATCGCCGAACCCATCGACATGGGATGGATGGCACTCTACCGACTTCCTTTGGGTGCCGATGACTATGACTTCGTGGTGGTGCTCTACAACCATGACAAACAGCCCGTAGAGACAGTTAATCTTTGTGATGTGACCAATAACCGCTACTGCGAGGTGCAGGATGTACGATGGGACAGCGACAATCAGCGCATCGTCTTCAATATGGCATGTCCCAGCTATGCCTCTGGAATCGATGGAAAAGGTAGCAAGCTTTATAGCTACAGCATCAAAGACAAACGCATTGCCTGGGAGACCGACTATCTCGTGAGCAACGACATCTTCATCCTCAACGAAAAATACGTATTCTGTTCTTACGGCTTTACCGACGAGAAGAAATTCCTCTTCATGCTTGACAAGCAGACAGGCAAGCAGTATAGCAAGATTCCGATGGTCTATAAGGTGCAGTATATGGAGCTTCAGAAGAAAGGCAATGTCAATAAGCTTTTCGTCGTAGACTACAACGATAACCTCTACGAATACAATATCGTCAATACGCCCGCCAAGAAGAAATAAAATAGTCAATGAATGAAAGGGGGAGTCCTAAGGATTCCTCCTTTTATTTTTTTCCTTTGTTCCGATAAATTTTAAATTCCTTCTGCAGAAATTCGTTAAACAAACTTAAAGTTATGGAGGAGAATGCTTGTGGTTAGGCGGATTGTTTATATCTTTGTAAGTCTGAAAAAAATTATCAAAACTATATGAATATGAAACCACAAGAAGAAAGAAATGAACGTCTGGCAAAGACGGTGATTAAGAACCTGCAACGTCGCCACATGGAGGGCTTTTATTGTCCTACAGCTGAGGAGGCTGCAAAGAAAGTGTCGGAACTCATCAAGGATGGTAGCTATGTGACCTGGGGAGGTTCCATGACAATCCGTGACATGGGTATACCAGCTTTGCTCAAGGAAAGAAGAACGCTGGAGGTGTTGGACCGTGATGAGGCTGACACGCCCGAGGAGGTGCAGGCTATCTACTTGAGGGCTTTCTCTGCAGATGTGTACATCACGAGTGCGAATGCCATTTCTGAGGACGGTGTGATTGTGAACATTGACGGAAATGGAAACCGTGTGGCTGCGATTACTTGGGGCCCCAAGAAGGTGATCTTTGTGATTGGCATAAACAAGGTGGCTCAGACCGTGGAGGCTGCGTTGTCAAGGGTGAGGGGTACTGCTTCACCTGTGAATGCTGCCCGATTCAACATTACGACTCCTTGTAAGATTGATGGTGTGTGCCACAATTGCAACTCTCCAGAGTCTATCTGTAACTACGTACACTTCCTCAGAAATTCTCCAAGAGGCAAGCATGTGGTTGTCTTGGTAGGAGAGAATCTGGGATATTAGTACTAGTTAATAATTAATAGTTTAGAGTTCTCGCGTAGTCAATTGAAGATAAAAAGCATCCAGTCGTTGTGAAAGGCGGCTGGATGCTTTTGTTGTTGGGGAACTCAGGGGGTGGTCAGGAGAGGAAGGAATCGTCGAAGCTGAGGGGCAGGAGGTCTTTGATGGAAGGAATGAGATAGATTCCCTCGGTGCCGTAGAGGAGCACCTGGATATTGGCTCCTGCACGTTGTTCGGCTTCGAGCAGCACCTGACGACAGGCTCCACAAGGGGAGATGGGGCGAGACAGGAAGTTTCCCTCCGTGTCGCGTGCTGCAATGCACAGACGACGGATTGGTTGGTCAGGATGCTGTGAACCTGCGTAGAAGACTGCGGTTCGTTCGGCACAAAGACCAGAAGGGTAGGCGGCATTCTCCTGATTGCTGCCCGAGATGATAGTGCCGTTGGCGAGTTCTACGGCTGCTCCCACGGAGAAGTAGGAGTAGGGCGCATAGCTGCGGTAGGTGGCACGGCGGGCTTCATCCAGAAGAGCCAGTTCCTGTGTCGTCAGTTCATCCTCTTGCTTGACGATGACCTGGATGTGTAGATTGAGTTCCTTCATCTTACGTCTCGTTATTTGTTGGCTTCAACATACTTGTACATTTCGTCGTAGAGGTCGCTGCTGTTGTCACCCACTTCGTTCCATGTGCGGATCTTCCATTGGTTGTCTTCCCAATCGAGAGTCAACTTCGTGTACATCCATTGTTCACCAGAACTCAGTTCGAAGGTGGCTTCAGCAATGTTGCCAGTGAGGAGATTCACCTTGATGTTTTTAGGTGTGACAGGCAGGTCAAGTCCGTAAGTCCATCGGATTTGTTCATTCTCAAAGCGTTTGTTCGAAGATTTCTTGGCGTTGATGACGCGAACCTGGCGCTGCAGCTCATTGAAGTCTGCCGTGCAGAACATGCCGTCGAGGTCGGTGTTGCTCTCCTTGCCTGAAGCGTATGCTTTGCTCACCTCTGCATATATTTTTTTGAGTTGTTTCTCCACAGCTTCCTCTGTCCATTGGTCTTCGGGAGCCGTGTCAACGCCATCTGCCAACATCTCTGGTTCGTCGGCAACTTCGGTCGATTTCACGAGCGTGTCAGCTTTCAATGAATCGGTGTTCTCAGCGTCTGCATCAGCCTTGTTGCCAAGGTTGCAGCTGGTGGTCAGCATGATGGTTGCTGCCACAAGAAAGTAAGTCAATTTTTTCATCCTGCTGCTCCGTTATTAAGTCCTAAGAAAGTTTCCAAGTCTGTGCGGAATCCTACGCCGTCCATGTCGTAGTCGACAAAGTCGTTGATTTTCCACATGAGGTCTTCCAACTGCATGCGCAGACGCACCTTGGCTTCCTGATCTTTCCATTTGAGGGTGAGAAACACCTCCACCTGTTTCTCTGTGGGGTCGGTGATGTCGTCGAACTGAACGGAAATAGGAGTGCCGAGACCTTGATACCAACGATAGCCTTCATCCTCGAAGTAAGCGTCGCTACCTTGGGCAATGGCTTGCATGCTCTTCTCCTCAGCCTGCTTCATCAAGTCGAGGAGGCTACGGGTGCAGGCGATGGAATCGAGAGCGGACATGTTCATCTCACCATTGTTCACGTTGTTCAGTTCATTGTAGTAAGCAATGACCTGGTCCTTGATGTCTTCTTCCGTCAAAGGCTCATACACGGAACCTGGTCCGTCGAGCATGATAGTATCGGAGTAGTCGGTGCTGCCGTTGGTCTTGTTTCCACAAGCACTGAAACTCAAAGCTAATATTGCCAAGAGAATCAATACGTTATTTTTTTTCATTGTTTTATTCCTGAAGGTTTTGGTTTCTAAAAAGGTCTGGATAACCTTGGGCTACCCAGACCTCTCTATTGTGTTGATTGTTACTTATTCTGCTGGTGCCTCTGCTGGAGCAGCCTTGCCCTTGTTGGCAAGTTCGGCGAGCTTCTTCTTGCCATTGAAAGCAAACACCCAAACGAGGAAGCCTGCAATGAGCAAGAGGATGATGCCAAGCACTGGACGGTAGAAGATCCATGCCAATGCGATGACGATGAGTGAGTAAACAAGACCGATGACGGTAGCGATGATACCCACGCCAAATGCGAAGAGGCTTGAGAGGAATGGAACCACCTTGAGGAGTGTCTCAACGAAGGAGAAGAGGTTCTTCACACCAGAAATCACGAGGATGATACCCAAGATACGGAGTACCCAAGTCCACATGTTGTTAGCTTCGTTCTCCTCTTCGAAGATTTCCTCGATGCTCTTCTTACCCATGCGGAGCGTCTGGAACTTCTTCTTGTTCTTAGCTGTGTAAGGTTTGAAAGTGTTGCCTTCAACCTGAGAAACCACAGTCACCTTAGCAGGAACAGTCTTCTCGAAAGTGATGCGAACGTCACCAATCTCAGGAGCGTTCATCGTGCGACCGAAGTAGATCACGTTGCCTGCCTGATGAACATATTCGAGGTCAACCTTGTTGTCTTGCTTGATAGAGTCTGGAATAGCGGTCTGCAAGCTGTCAGCAACAGCGGCAGCAGGTTCAGCCTGTGCAGTAGTTGTAGTAGTCACAGCTGGAGCGCCCTTGATGCGAGCATAAACGTCAGCCACGCTCTTGTCGAAAGACTGGAGGATAGACTCGCTCACGTTCAGTTCGATAGCCTCAGTAGAGTTGATAGAGTGGATGAGTGACTCGTTGAGCATGTAAGCACCGAAGTTCACCTTCTCAGCCCAAACATCCTGGCTCTCGATTTCAGTAACCCAAGCGTAGTTCTTGCCCTGATAAGCAGGGTCTTTGAATTCGCTGCTGTTTATTGGGCTGCTCACCCATTCCTGGCTGTAAGTGTAAGTAGTGGTCGTTTCCTCCTTGCCACCCAGTTTGTCCTCACTCTTTGACTCAGAGTGCTCAACCCACTGGAAGTACTCCACCTTGCGGCTCAGGCTGATGGCATTTTCACTGATACCGAACTGAGAGTCGTTCAACACTTCGTCAGTAGTAGCCATTGCAGTGGCACAAACGAGTTCGCCTTCAAACTCAGAACTCTTCTTGTCTGGGTTAGGCATTTCAACGCATGCACCCTGTGCATCTTCGAGCATGTCGGCTGTCTTTACTGCGCGACCCTCATTCCACCAGAGCAGAATGGTAGCACCGATAATCAGGACAAAGCCTGCGAGAACAGCCTTGAGCGAATTGCCCACACGGGTACCATAACCCGTAGTTGTTTTTTCTGTGTAAGCCATAATCTTTTGCTTTTTTTTGATTAGTAATAAATAGAAATGTTTTAGTAATATTCGAATGCAAAGGTAGTCCTTTTTGTTAAGATACCCAAAAAAAACTCTTGTTTTTGTCTTTTTGGTTGTGCTTTTTGTCAAAAAGTAGGTAAAAAACCTTAACTTTGCACAACATTTTTACGACTAATTATTATGACACTCAAAGCACTGAACGCTCGCACGGCTCCGAAGAGCCATGCACCCGAAAGAATCATCCAGTTTGGCGAGGGTAATTTCCTTCGCTGTTTTGTTGACTGGATCATCTACAACATGAATCAGAAGACCGACTTCAATTCCAGCGTGGTGGTGGTTCAACCCATCGAACACGGTATGGTGGATTGGCTCAACGGTCAGGATTGTCTCTATCACGTCAATCTGCAAGGTCGTCTGAATGGTGAGAAAGTGAATTCGCTCACCCGCATCGACTGCATCAGTCGTGCCCTCAATCCTTACAGCCAGAATCAGGCTTTCATGGCATTGGCAGAACAGCCAGAGATTCGTTTCGTCATCAGCAACACCACAGAAGCAGGCATCGCCTTTGATCCTGCCTGCAAGCTGACCGATACACCCGCCTCTTCTTATCCTGGCAAGTTGACCCAGTTGCTCTATCATCGTTTTAAGACATTCAACGGAGCGGCTGATAAGGGACTCATCATCATGCCCTGTGAGTTGATTTTCCTGAACGGACACCATCTGAAGGAGTGTATTGAGCAGTACATCGAACTTTGGAAGAAGGACTTCGGTGCTGATTACGCCCCCTTCAAGGAGTGGTTCTCTAAATATAATTATGTGTGCGCCACACTTGTTGACCGCATCGTGCCAGGTTTCCCTCGCAAGGAGATTGCTGAGATTCAGCAGAAGATTTGCTATGCCGACAACATGGTGGTGCAGGGTGAAGCTTTCCATCTCTGGGTGATTGAGAAACCTGAGAACATGGACATCGACACCCTCAAGGGAGAATTTCCTGCTGAGAAGGCGGGATTGAACGTGCTGATTGCCCCCAGCGAGAAGCCTTACCACGAAAGGAAAGTGACCCTGCTCAATGGTCCTCACACCGTGCTTTCTCCAGTTGCATACCTCAGCGGCATCAACATCGTGCGTGATGCTTGTAACGATGAGGTGGTGGGCAAATACATTCATAAGGTGCAGTTCGACGAGCTGATGCAGACACTCAACCTCCCGATGGAAGAGTTGCAGCAGTTTGCTTCCGATGTGCTGGAGCGATTCAACAACCCATACGTTGACCATCAGGTGACGAGCATCATGCTCAACAGCTTCCCCAAGTACGAGACTCGTGACCTCCCAGGCGTGAAGGTGTATCTGGAGCGCAAGGGCGAACTGCCACAAGGACTCGTGTTCGGTCTGGCGGCCATCATCACTTACTACAAGGGTGGCACTCGTGCCGATGGCGCAGTCATCGAACCCAACGATGCGCCTGAAATCATGCAGTTGCTCAAAGACCTCTGGGCAATGGGCGACACCCAGAAGGTGGCAGAGGGCGTGTTGGCTGCCGAGAACATTTGGAAGGAGAACCTCAACCAGACCGTTCCTGGTCTTACAGCCCTTGTCAAGAAAGACCTCGACCTCATTCAGGAGAAAGGAATGTACGAAGCCGTGAAGACCATCTTGTAAGGTTTCCATTCACGGAAAAAATAGAGAGTGCTTGCAATTTTTTCAGTTGCATGCACTTTTCTTTTGTTTTTCTTTTGTAGTCTCTTCGGTTTTCCGTACCTTTGCACACGATTTTGAAGGAAGACTTTGAAATCGCACAGAAAAAGAGAGTAATAACTAATTAAAAACAACTATGGACGATTATCCGGCGAATAGTACCAATTGCCTGGGATAAGACTTACCTCTCACGCGGAGTTTGTATGAGTCTTTGCCCCGAATTTTTACTATTCTTACATCAACAAAGCAAAGATTCAGAAAACAATGCGAACATTCTGGAATTTTAACGGTGGTATCAAGCACATCGACGCTTGGGAACCCAATTGCTGGGTGCAGGTGACATGCCCAGTGGACGACGATAGAGAGTTCTTGGAGCAGGAACTCGGTATGCCAGACTATTTCATGGACGACGTATCGGATGCTGATGAGCGTGCCCGTTACGACATGGACGAGGGTTGGCTCATGATTATTTTGCGTATTCCCCACTTGAAGAGTGTGTCTTCTCGTAGCCCTTACACGACCATCCCTTTGGGTATTGTCATCAAGGGCGACAAGATCATCACCATTTGTAATCAGGAGACGCGGATGATGCTCGACTTCGTGAATCACCAGATGCGTAGGGCAGAGGGCTTCACCGATGCTGCCGACCTCGTGTTCCGCATCTTCCTCAGCGCTTCTGTGTGGTACTTGAAATACCTGAAGCAGGTGAACAGTATCATTGAGAAAGCCAAGCGTGACCTCGACAAGCACATCGACAACAAGGATCTCGTGAACCTTTCCCGCCTGCAAGACTCACTCACATACTTTGGCACTTCCATCCGAGGCAACGAGTCCTTGTTGAGCAAGCTGAAGTTCCGTCTTCCTGTCGATGAACTGGACGCAGAACTCATTGAGGACGTGAACATTGAGATGAACCAGGCACGCGAAACAACTGCCATCTACATCAACATCCTCGACTCCACGATGGACACCTATGCAAACATTATTAATAATAATATGAACATGGTGATGCGACTCCTCACGTCGCTCAACATGATCATCCTCTTCCCAACCTTCATCACCTCGATGTTTGGCATGAACCTCATCAACGGCATGGAACACTGGAAAATGGGATTCCCCATCGCCATCATCGCCTGCGTGGTGTGCACGGCTGTCTCCCTCTGGTGGTTCAGACGGAAGAAATGGTTGTAGGAGAAATGAGTGGATAAGACTGAAAATGCAATATGGACGTACCAATTCCGAATGGATGCGTCCATTTTTATTTTTTTTGTAAACAAAAAGAGATGAAGATGCCGTTCGTTTTACGAATTATTAGTATCTTTGCAAACGATTTGGAAATTTGGTAAAAAGAAGGAAACATCATTATATCTTAATAATCACAAACTAACAATGAAAAAGTACAATTTCAATGCAGGACCTTCTATCCTTCCTCGTGAGGTGATTGAGCAGACTGCACAGGCTTGTCTTGATTTCAATGGTTCAGGACTCTCTCTCATGGAGATTAGCCACCGCGCAAAGGATTTTCAGCCAGTAGTTGATGAGGCAGTAGCTCTCTTCAAGGAACTTCTCAACATTCCAGAGGGTTACTCCGTGCTCTTCCTCGGTGGTGGTGCAAGCCTCGAATTCTGCATGGTTCCTTACAACTTCCTCGAGAAGAAGGCTGCCTATCTGAACACTGGTGTTTGGGCTACCAAGGCACAGAAGGAAGCAAAGGCATTTGGTGAAGTGGTGGAAGTCGCATCTTCTGCTGACAAGAACTTCACTTACATCCCACGCAACTTTGAGATTCCTGCTGATGCGGACTACCTCCACATCACGACCAACAACACCATCTATGGTACGGAACTTCGCGAAGACATCGACTCTCCAATCCCAGTGATTGCCGACATGTCTTCTGATATCTTCAGCCGTCCTGTTGATGTGAGCAAGTACGCGCTCATCTATGGTGGTGCTCAGAAGAACCTCGCCATGGCAGGTCTCACTTTTGTGATCGTGAAGGACGATGCGCTGGGTAAGGTTTCTCGCCACATCCCAACAATGCTCGACTACCGCACTCACGTGAAGAAGGGTTCTATGTTCAACACTCCTCCAGTGGTGCCAATCTACTCCGCATTGATGAATCTCCGCTACATGAAGGCTCATGGTGGTGTTGAGGCTATGCAGAAGTTGGCAGAGCAGCGTGCTGAGATTCTCTATGCAGAAATCGACCGCAACAAGCTCTTCGTCGGCACAGCAGAGAAGGACAGCCGTTCACTCATGAACATCACTTTCGTTCTGAAGCCAGAGTATCAGGATTTGCAGGACGAGTTCCTCAAGTTCGCTACCAGCCAGGGCATGGTCGGCGTGAAGGGTCACCGCGACGTAGGTGGTTTCCGTGCATCTTGCTACAACGCCATGAGCGTGGAAGGTGTTCAGGCGCTCGTGAAGTGCATGCAGGAATTTGAAGCTCAACACTAATTGAAAAAATAATTATGGCAAAAGTTTTAATTGCAACAGAGAAGCCATTTGCTGCTCCTGCCGTTGCTGGTATCAAAGAAATCATCGAAGGTGCAGGTTTCGAGCTTGCTCTTCTGGAAAAATACACAGAGAAGGCACAGTTGTTGTCTGCTGTAGCTGACGTGGATGCCATCATCATCCGTTCCGACAAAATCGATGCTGAAGTGCTCGACGCTGCCAAGAACCTCAAAATTGTGGTTCGTGCAGGTGCTGGTTACGACAATGTGGACCTCGAGGCTGCCACTGCTCACAAGGTGGTTGTCATGAACACTCCTGGTCAGAACGCCAATGCAGTGGCTGAGCTCGTGCTTGGTTTGCTTGTGTTCACTGTTCGTAACTTTTACAACGGCAAGGCTGGTTCTGAGTTGATGGGTAAGAAACTGGGTATCCTCGCTTTCGGTAACGTGGGTCGCAACGTGGCTCGTATTGCCAAGGGCTTCGGAATGGAAGTTTCTGCTTACGACGCTTACTGCCCAGCAGAGGCTATAGAGGCAGCTGGTGTTCACGCCGCAGCATCTCAGGCTGAACTCTTCGAGACTTGCGACATCGTGTCTCTCCATATCCCAGCAACCGCTGAGACCAAGCAGAGTATCAACAAAGCACTCGTGGGTAGCATGAAGAAGGGTGGTATTCTCATCAACACAGCCCGCAAGGAAGTCATCAACGAGCCTGAGCTCATCGAGCTTCTTGCAGAGCGTACCGACCTCAAGTACATCACCGACATCAAACCAGATGCTGATGCAGAGTTCGCCAAGTTCGAGGGTCGCTACTTCTCAACTCCTAAGAAGATGGGTGCCCAGACTGCTGAGGCAAACACCAACGCAGGTCTTGCTGCAGCCAACCAGATTGTTGGTTACATCAAGGACGGCATCACAAAGTTCCAGGTGAACAAATAAATTCCATCTATAAACACACAAAGCAAAGGGTCACACACCGAATGGCGTTGTGACCCTTTTTCGTGCTTGTTGAAAACCGCTTGTGATTATTTCTTGGTCAGTCGATTGAGCGTGGACTTTTCCCTGAAAGTCTAGGATTTTTGGTGAAAAGTCTTAAGACTTCTTTCTCATCGAGCGTGGACTTTTGCACGAAAGTCTTGGATTTTCTACTAAAAGTCCATACCCAGTTGCTCAATCGGACGTGTTCAATCGTTCAATCGGACGTGTTCAATCGTTCAATTGGACGTGTTCAATCGTTCAATTGGACGTGTTCGCTTGTCAACTAAAGAATTGTGGCCGACATCGTTGTATTCCAACTTTTTCCACATCAATATGGGCTATTCGTTTTCTTGCGAAAATGAATAGCCCCAACTAACCCGAAATATATGTGGTCGTAAGCGAAGAATCGCCGTGTGTGGATGGACACATACGGCGATTCACTTGCTCTTATCTGACGGAGAACTTGAAGCTGGTCTTGCTGCCGTTTGCTCCCTTCACGCTGGCGATGTAGATGCCTGCTGGAAGGTCGCTTGTGGATACCGTGGCGGTGCCGCTGGTGAGGTCGATGGTGAACTGCTGCTGTTGCAGACCTGCGATTGAGTAGATGTCAAGTGTGGCTGTGGTTGCCTCGCCCTGGATGATGAGCTGTGTGCCAGCCAGACGGATGCTGATCTGGTCTTCGTTCCTTGCCAGGATTGGTGCGATGTCATCAGGCTCCTCGACAATGATGCCTGTGTCCTTGCCAATGTATTTGTCGTAGGTGTGGAGGGAGTTGGTCTGACCGATGGTTGGACGGTTCATGATGTAGAAGTTGTTGCCGCCATCAGGATAGCGTCCCACGGTCTGGTCGCCCTTGTGTGGCTGATAGACGATGTGGTCAGCAAAGTACTTGAGGGATGGATGTGCCTCGAAGTATGCCTGGTTGTTGGCGATGAATTCGTCTGACCATGTGAGGACGACTTCCATGTTCTTGTCTTCGCCGTTGTTGAGCTTGAAGTCGGAGTGGAGGTTGGAGAAGTAGATGCCTTCGCGAACCACGCCGAGTGGGGTGTTGGTGAAGACGAGATCCTTTGAGTTGAGCTTGTCGCACCAGATGATGAGCTTGCCGCCTGGCTTGATGACGGTCTGCACTTCTGGGTTGCCTGCAGGAATCTGATACTTGTATGGCTTCTCAGGGTTGTCGCTCAGGTAGAGACCTGCCACGTTGAGGGTCACGTCGGTGGGGTTGTACAGCTCAATCCAGTCGTTCTTCTTGTAGTGCTCGTTCACGTAGATGGTGTTGGCTGCACTCACCTCGTTGATGCGGATTGGAGTGTATGGGGCTGCCTCGCGGTTGGCGATGATTTCTTCGTCGGCGATTGGCTCGAACCATGCTGTGATGGTGGTGTTGCTGGTGGTGGTGACGACGTCCTTGAGGTCAATCGTTGATTTACTCCTGTTCTTCAACGTTGAGCTGGTTCCAATCTTCCAGCCTTTTAACTCATAGCCAGCAGGAGCGGTTGCAGAGATGACTGCTGGTGCGAACACGGTGCCCACGAGCTTGCCAGTGGGAATGGTCACGTCGTTGAGCTTCAGCACAGCCTTGTCGAGATTGCTCTGGATGGTGACGTTGTAGCTCTTGTCGAGATTGAAGAAGTTCTTCAGCGCGTTCATGCGGGTGGTGCGCTTTGACTTGTTGGTGATGTCGTCGAGCAAGTCGTTGCCTGAGATGCTGTTGCCGGCAGCGTTGTGCTTCTCCTTTGCCGTCCAAGGGTTCAGACCGTCGAGCGCCAGTGCTGCCTCGCTGTAGGCTGCCATGCTTTTGATGATCTCGGTGGAGCGGTCGATGTCGAAGATACTGCCGTTGATAACGCAATAGGTGTCGATGAAGTTCTGCTTGAATTCAGCACGGGTGAAGAGGTTGGAGAGCAGGTCGGTGAGGGAGGTCTCGTCGAACCAGCCGCCGCCTCCCCAGCCTCCCCAGCCTCCCCAGCCTCCACCGCCTTGGTTCTGGCTGCCTTTGTTGGCGTTGAATTTGCTGAAGAGGTCGGTGCGCTTGAAGGCTTCATCCACGTCGAAGAAGACGAAGTGGAACTTGCCGTCGTTGCGGTCACGGAACAGCTTGGTGTTGTTGTTGTTGGTCACCCAGTCCTCCGAACCCACGTACAGCTGTGTGGCGAAGTAGTTGCACACCTCGTCGATGTCGCAGAGGTCGCAGATCTGATTCCAGATGTCGTCGTCGGTGGGATTGGATGAGAGGTCGTTGCAGAGGGATGTCCACTTCCTGTATGTGGTGTCATCACCAGCCTTCACGTTATAACCACCGCTGTACTCCATCTGGTCAATTTCGTCTTTGTCGATGCCATAGTTGGCATAGGCGTAGTTCTTGTTGGAGGTCTCACGGAGATTGTACATGAACTTGTACTGACCGTTGATGAACACGTGGGTTGGCTGATAAGCCTGACAGTCAATATAGAATCCGCTGCTTGAGAGTATCTCATGGATGGCTGCATCCACGATGCGGCATTCGCAGTCGTTACCACCGTTGCGCACGACGATGGCCTTGTTCTTGGTGTAGGGCTTCTGAGTGAAGATAGGGTAGGAGAAGTAGTTTTTCTCCTCGCCATATAACTTCCCGGCTTTCAGCTTGAAGGATGGGGAAGGACCGAAGTGACGGCTCCATCCACCGCTCACCTCAAGGTCAACTCCCTGGTTGAGCGCCACACAATATTCCTTGTCTTTGTTGGGCACAATCAGCTCGAAGTTGACGGGACGTTCCCATCCACGGTTCTTGTTGCTCTTGGGACCTCCATTGGGACCACGTCCTGTGATACCGTTGGTGCCGTCAACGAGAACGCCAATCTTGTCGCCATAGACATTGTCAGAAGCTGTGACGACCGATACGATAGGGAGGTAATAGCTGCTGGAGTTATAGATATAAGAATGTGTGGCTACGTCGCTGGGGAGGAAGCCATCCTTGTAAAGACGGAAACGGTAAACGTAGTTCTTCTTGTTGCCGATGCTGAACACGCCGTCCTCGCTGGTTGAGCCGTTGTCGAGGTCTGGCACAGAGCCATCGGTCGTATAGCGGAGGGTGGCTCCTTCAGGAATGGTGACGCGGATGTCGAAGCCTGTGGAGTAAACAGTTCCTGTCTTGTCAACCACTGGCGTCTCCAATTGCTCTTCGGCAAAGATGCTGCCGGCATTCGTCTTGCCCTGGGTGGGCGTGTAGGTGTAGCCCCATTCGTCACCCCCGTCGGTCTTGCGGGCATAGCTGCAACGTGCAATGGCCTTTGGACAGATCTGTTTGATGATGAGCTTGCCGTTCTTGTCGGAAATATAAAGCGTATCGGCTTCTGGGTCAATCTTGAAATCAATCTGATTCTTGGCTTTGTCGCTATATTCGCTGCCTGTGTCGTAGTGGTCAAACCACAAGGTCTTGAATCCCTTGGCAGGCACGGAGCCGTTTCCGCTGGGAATCTGTACCAATTTGAGGTTGTTTTTGTCCCAACTGATGTACATGCCGTTCAGGCTGATTGCGGAACTGGTTGGATTGTAGAGTTCTATCCATCCACCATAATTGTAAGATGGATCGAGCATCATGTCGATGTTTCTCGCCATGATCTCATTGACGACAAGATTAGTGGTACTGGTACTTTGCGCATTAACAACTTGGAAGCATGACAATACTGCCAATGCTACCAAACTTATTTTTCTCTTCATTGGAATAAATTAATAAAAAACTGTTCTTTTGCTTTTGACGTAAGAATTAGGCGAATGGTTTAGTTTGGTTTTGACTATTTTACCCTTTTCCGAGTGTAAAATTAGGCATTTTTTTTGGAACGGAACTTATGATTTTTCCTAATTAACTCTATCGGAGCTGTTATTCAGATAAAAGAGGCGAAAAATCGCAAAAATAAGTGTCCGTTTTGGTAATAATGAATCTATTTTGTGCTTTTTTAAAAGTTTTTCACCAAAAATGAAGTCGGGTAAATATTTATTGTGTATCTTTGCTAACTGAAAACTAACATTACCGACCAATTCACTATTTTGGGGAATTACTTATACATTATTAATTATTATCAATATTTTATCAATCTTATTACTACTAATTAAATCATGAAAGAGAAATTTAAATGGTTCATTGCCTCTTTGATGGTAATGGTGTGCTTGCAGATGGCTGCACAGCCTGAAGGCAAGTTCTACCTGTACAACACCGCCTACAAGGTGTTTCTCAGTCGTACGACTACAGGTACTAATGTTGACCAGTTCGGTGTTCCTGTCGAAATCAAGATGGCATTGCCGGGCTGTTCTCTGATGTTCCTTGACAACGGTCGCTATGTAGCTGTTAATGGCTCAGCGATCAAGAGTGATTCGGAGACTGCTTCGAAGGTTACGCTCGAAGCCGTTGAGGGTGGCTACACTTTGACATTTGAGGATGGCAACCTTCTCGGTGTGGAAGGAAACGACGGTGCTTTGGCTTGCAAGAACAAGCCTGCATCGTCAAGCTTTGCAACATTGTGGCAGTTGAAGAGTCAGGCAGAGCGCGATGCTATCGTGGAAGCTCAGCAAGTTGCGCAAATTGAGGCTATCGCCAAGGCTGCAGAAATCACCTTGGGTGATGGCGACAAGAAGGCACTGTTCTTGGAGGCTTTGAAGGAGTTCAAGACGGAAGACGCTACTGATTTGATCAGCAATCCAACTTTGGCGACCAGTCAGGACGATTGGACAGTGAAAGTGTTGGCAGGAAACAACAATATTGCCTACAAGGATGCGTATCCAATGACACTGTATCAGAACACGGCTATGGAGATTTCACAGTCTCTGGAAGTGCCTAATGGTATCTACAAAGCAACTATCCAGAACACCTATCGTTCTTCAAAGCGTGAGACACTGGATAATTATGCAACGAAAGAAGGCATCAGCATCTGCAACGCATATTTCGCTGCTAATGACAATCAGGCTCAGGCTGTTGAGTGGTCCAAGATTCGCACATCTTCCACTTTGCCTTACTCTCGTGGTGACTTCGATAATTTCACCACCAACACTAAATACACCACAACGGTGTGGGCTTATGTGGCTGACGGAAAGCTGACGCTGAAGTATGCAGTGCCTGCCATTAACAATTCAGGTGGTGACTACGACCTTGACTGGTTCACTTTCGCCAATGTAACCCTGACTCGCTACTATAAGGCTTCAGCAGAGGTTGATGAGACTCAGTTCGATCTTTACAATGAACTTGCTGCCCAGTCGTCAGACCCATCTTCATACTATACTGCTCTGAACACCTTGAAAGATCAAGTGGCTGGAGGAAGTATGACGGCGGATGACGCAATAGCTAACTTGCGTACGGAAATCTTCAAGTTGATGAAGACTGTTCCTGCCCTCGCGGGTCAATATGACATCACCAGCTTCGTGAAGAATCCTTCATTCGATAATGGTGTCAAAGACTGGACATCACCAGGTAAAAACTTCAAGGCTGCAAGCAAAATTGTAGAGTGCACGGGAATCAAGACAATGGACCGTATTGCTCAGACTCTTCCAGACATGCCTGCTGGTGAATATACAGTCAAGGTGCAGGGCTTCTATCGTAATGGTGGATGGAAGCAGGCTTTGGCTAACTATGAACGTGGCAAGGACGAAGTGAAGGCAAGCCTTTACGTGAACAACCAGTCCAACATGAAGCCACTGAAGAGCATCTTCGCTGACGGATGTTACATGTTGGTTGGTAAGCATCACAAATCTGCAGATGTATATTCAGTCGTAAGCGGCAAAGGTTATCCTCATAGCCACTACATCGACGAAAACAATCGTTCGAATTCCATCAAGACTCCAGACATTGCAAAACAGGCAATAGATCATGGTCACTATTGGAATGAAATAACAGTTACTCAAGAAGAGGAAGGCGACTTGACCATCGGTGTCTATCTGGCTGCAGGTGCTCCTACTGACAATTGGGTTGCCATTGACAACTTCCGTCTCTACTACGGAACTCCAGCTCCTGTCACTATTGCTGCATCTCCAAGCATCGGTCCAGCTGTGTTCGATGACACCTATGCTGGCGTTGTGGTGAAGAAGAGCCTCAAGGCTGATGAACTTACTCCATTGGCAGTTCCTTGCGACATCCCTGCTTCTAAGTTCAAGGCAGTTTATGCTATTGGTTCACTCGATGAGAAGACTCAGACAGCCGTTCTCTGTCCTGTTGACCATGTGAGCGCAAATGTTCCATGCTATGTGGTGGCTGACAAGGATGTTGAAGAGATTACAGTGGAGGAGACTACTTATATTGCAGCTGCACAACCCGACCAGATTCCTGTGATGTGGGATGGCGGAGTTGTTTACAGAGTGCCTGGCACCTTCACTTGGAAGACTACTGCGATAGACAAGCAGGAGTACGAGGCTTCTCACTTCACTAATTTCAAGTATGTTGATGAAAAGGACATGGATTTCGTTGCCAATATCGAAAACTTCCGTGCTCGCCAGTATTTGGAGAACACTGATTATTCAGATCCAAAAGCGCCTTCAGTGATTGCAGAATACTTTGCTCCAGCTCCTCCACGTCTCGACGTTCCTCACAACATTGGTGTGCCTGTACCAGCAGCTAAGGTGAAGGACGCAGTTGTGAAGTATGGCCTTGAGAACGACCTCAGCGATGCAACCAGCCGCTTGGTGCTTGATGGCTCAGATATGGCTTACATGCCAAACCTCATCCCTGGCAAGACCTATTATTTCCAGGTTGAAGCTGGTGAGGAAGTGCTGACCAAGGGTAAGGTCCAGGTTGAAGGTCCTGTCCGCATGGTTTATGCTCCAAGTATCAACAACGTCCGTGACCTTGGTGGTTGGACTGTAATTGATGGTAGAACGGTGCGTTACGGAAAGATCTTCCGTGGTGGTGAAGTGAATGGTCTTCACCCATCTGTGGCAGAAGACCGTCAGACGCTCATCGATCTTGGTGTTGGTGCAGAGATTGACCTACGCAAGGACAATAACTACGACAGTGGTAACGGTGGAGTAGGTAAGTGTGAATTTGGATTCAACCAAACGAAAGACTACTTCTTCAAGGAGGGTGGTTATGACTGTAAGGTGGAGCATTTGAAAGCTACAGATTCCAGAGCGCGCTTCAAGCAGTGGTTCCCATTCATCGTCAACCATCTCAAGGAAAACAAGGGCATTTACTACCACTGTGTATGGGGTGCTGACCGTACAGGTCTCGTGTCTGTATTGCTCGAAGGTCTCCTTGGTCTCTCTCAGGAGCAAATGAATCTTGACTATGAGTTGACTTCACTCTCATTCGCTGGACTTCGTCCAAAGGGTGGATATGAGGATGGTGACCACCAGAAGCTCATTGAATATATCAAGACTTTCGATGGTGAGACACTCCGTGACAAGTTCGACACTTACTGGATCAGCCAAGTTAAGATTACCAAAGAACAGATTGAAGAATTCCGTGATCTTATGCTCGAAGGTGTTCCAACAGACATCAAGGAGATTACGAATCAGGCAGATGCTCAACAATTTGATGTCAAGGCTGTTTACAGCATCACAGGTGTTGAACTGCCAATGAGTGCACTCGATGAGAGTGGCATTTACGTAGTGAAGTATAGCAATGGCGTTTCGAAGAAGATTGTGGTGAAATAACCGTCGCACATACACATATTATATAATGTGTAATTGTCAAGCGGACAAAGGTTGAAAAGCTTTTGTCCGCTTTTCTTGTCTTTTGGTTCTTTACAAAAACTTTTCTATTTGTTCTTCGCACACATGGAAATATGTTCTTCGCAAAAAAAGGGCTACCCCTTTTCTCACGAAAAAGAATAGCCACAACACAAACACAAAATAAAACACGACAAACGATTCTGGTATATCCACCAGAACGTTGCTCTGGCACGTATCGGGGTGTGTTCAAATCCCGAAACGTTATGTGATTTACTGCACGCCGTCAGCGCGGAGTTTCTCCTGCCATTTCCACGCGGAGCGCAGGATCTCGTCGAGTGGAGTGTCGGCACTCCAGCCGAGCACTTTGTTTGCCTTGTCGACGTTACCCCAGATGGCTTCGATATCGCCTTCACGACGGGGTGCATATTCCCATGGGAGTTTCACACCTGTTGCTTTCTCGAATCCTTCTACGATTTCGAGGGTGGAGTAACCGTGACCTGTGCCAATGTTGAACACCTCAACAGGGTCGGTTTCCTGTTCGAGCACTCGCTGCATTGCCTTCACGTGTGCCTTGGCGAGATCGACCACGTAGATGTAGTCGCGGATGCAAGTCTTGTCGGGGGTGTTGTAGTCATTGCCAAACACCTTCAACTGTTTGCGGATGCCAATGGCGGTCTGAGTGACAAATGGAATGAGGTTCATGGGAACTCCGTTGGGCAACTCACCGATGAGTGCGGATGGGTGTGCGCCGATGGGGTTGAAGTATCGAAGGATGACGGACTTGATGGGTGCACCCGAATGGATGTAGTCCTGAATGATTTCCTCGTTGATTTGCTTGGTGTTTCCATAAGGAGACAAAGCTTTCTGGATGGGTGCCTGCTCTGTGACAGGAAGGTTCTCCTTGGTGGGCTGTCCATAGACGGTGCAGGAAGAGGAGAAGATGATGCCCTTGCTGCCATACTTGGTCATCAACTCCAGCACGTTCATGAGGGAGTTGAGGTTGTTGCGATAGTAGAGCAGGGGCTTTTCCACAGATTCTCCCACAGCCTTGGAAGCAGCGAAGTGGATACAGCCTTTGATGGAGTATTTCTTGAAAACGGCTTCTGTTGCATCAAAATCATTCAGGTCCACCTTCTCAAAAGCTGGACGGATGCCTGTGATTTTTTCAATGCCGTCAATGACTGAGGCATTGGAATTGGATAAGTTGTCAATAATCACCACATCGTAACCTGCTTGTTGCAGTTCGACAGTGGTGTGTGAACCAATGAAGCCGGTTCCACCCGTTACGAGGATTGTTTCTTTCATGTCCGTGTATTCTAATTTTTACTTGATAGTCATTTACAATGAATGACGAAGAGTGAATCGTTCTGTTTTTTTATTTGATTTGCAAATATAGAACAAATAATTCATTCCTCGTCATCCAATAATCAATTATTTTTAGCGAAAGTGCGCTTTACATCATAAAATACCTCTTTTTCTTACTTTATGATGAATTTTATATGACATTCATCGCCTTCTTCGGTGGTTGCCCTGACGATATAGATGCCTCTTGGCAGGTTAGCCACGTTGATGGTGACAAATTTGTTGCCTGCATGAGTGAAGTTGAAAGCCTCCATCTTCATACCTGCCATGCTGAACACCTCAGCGGAACTGATGACAGCATCCTCGCTCTTGATGTTGACCACACCATTCACGTAAGCGATGGTGATGCCGCCTTCACGAGTGTAGGACTGGATGGCATCTGGCGTTGGTTCGATAGGCTTGACATAGAGCGTGTCGTAAGAACCTATCTTGTTTGCCTTGGCGATGGTTGGGATGTTCATCACGTACACATCGTTGGCACCGTCAGGATAACGACCATAAGTTTCTGTGCCCAGATGCTGCTCGTAAGCCAGCGTATCCTTGTATGTGTCGGTGGCAATGATAACTTCACCGCCCTTGGTCTCCAGTTTGAAGCTCGTGTGGATGTCTGCACCGATGATGTCGAGCTTGTCGCACCAGATAACCTTGTAACTATGGGCTGGGATGATGGTGTTGAGGGTCACGTTGTCGGATGGCACTTGGAAGTCATGACGTTTCTCGTTCTTGGATTTGTCGGTGACAAGAGAAATATTCATGCCCTTGATGTCAATGTCTCCATCTGTAGTATTGTACAGCTCAATCCAATCATTCTTCTTATAATAATCATTAATGTAGATGGAATTGGCTGCACTCACCTCATTGATGCGAACAGGGGTGATACCCTCTGCCAAGATGTCAATGTCTGAATTGTTCTCGAACACAGCAACGATATTCTGTTGACCTGTAGCGGGGAGTGTGTATTCAGCTTCTTTCGACACGAAGTTTTGTGCATTGTCCTTTTCAATTTTTGAGAGAGATGCTTCCCAAAGAATGTCTGTAGATGTCGCACTGTTGTTGTGCACCTCCACAGCAATCACATTCGTTCCCTTCTTGAAGAGAGAACCATTCAACTTCATCTGTCCCTTATCTGGGTTATTGTTGGCATGTGTGGTTGAATAACTTTCGTATGTGATAGAGCCTGATGGCATATTGTAGCGTCCAGCCTCCACGCCGTTGACATAGACAATCATACCGTCGTCGATAGTGTAGTCAAGAATGAATTCATCGCTTGCAGCAGGAGCGCTGCTAAGATTGAAGGATTTCCGGAAATAGTAGGTGGGGCGTTTGTTGTTGGAGTCGGTACCATAATCAAGCGTTGTGACCACACCGCTCTTGCTGTATCCGAGTGGTGCCTTGCCTGATGTCCAGGTGGAGGTGCTGTAGCTTGATGCCTGCCAATTCTTCCCGTTCAAAGAGCCTTTGTCGTAGTACATCCAACTCTCGCCAGTGGCAAATATACTGATTGTCTTGGTTGTGCCCGCATTCTTCCATCCCACAAAACTGTATCCCGCAGGAGCCTGTGCTTTCAACGTAATCGGAGAGAAGAGATAACCATCAAATTCGGAGTAGGGCAGTTCGAGCCCGTTCACCATCACCTTGGCATCGGAGGCTCCACTGGTGGCTATCTGAACCTTTTGGCGTTCCACACCTCCCAGTTGCATGTGTGAACAATTCTGCAAGGCATTCGTGGCACCATTGTTGCGTGCGCCCAATTTTGACATCACGTCGTTGGCGGTGTTCCATGGATTCACGAAGTTGTCTGTTGCCAGGTAACTCGCCATTTCGTTCACAATCTCCTCCACCTTGTATTGCTGGAAAACAGAACCACCTACGATACAGAAGGAATCAATGAACTGCTTGCGGAACTGCTCGTTCTTGAGCAGATTCTTGAAGAGTGTCACCACCTCCAGTTGCTTCTGATTGCGCTTTCCCTCAATACTCTCATTCCTCGAGTAATCGTAGCCATGCAGCGTGTCAAACCTGTAGTTCTCCTTGTTGAAGAATGTATTGAACATGTCGCTTGAGCCCAGATTGAACGAACCATCGAGATCGAACAGCACGAAATGGAACTTGCCGTCATTTTGGTCGCGGAAAGCCTTTACGTTGTTTTGAGGCCAATCCCAGTTGCCGATATGCAATTCAACAGCCATATAATTGATATATTCATCAATATCCAGTAACTGACGGATTTCCTCATATGACTTTTCATCCTCTGCCGTCTCACTCAATGTCAACAAACGATCAAAGCTTTCTTTTGTTCCTTCCATCTGCACATATCCAGAGTCTGGTGACACTTCGAATTGATCCATCTCGTCAGTATCGATGCCATAGTTTGCGTAGGCATGGTGCTTATTGTTCGGCTCACGCATATTGAGCACGGCATAATGGCTGCCATTGATGAACACATGCACAGGTTGCCATGCCTGATGATCCACATATATTCCGCTACGTGACACCACTTGTTGAATGGCTGCATCCTTGATACGGCAGCTACCATCATTGCCACCATTGCGAATCTGCAACGTCTTGTTCTTGATGTATGGCTTCTCTGCAAAGAATTGTGCTGCAAAGAAGTTGTTGAAGTCGTATGTCTTAGAAGCCTTTAATTTGAAAGCCTTTGGATTAGATGCACGTGTCCATCCACCACAAATGGAGAGGTCACATTCTTGAGAGATGAGACACTTGTTATCTGTGGTGATGTATTCAAATGCCACAGGCCTGTCCCAATCCATGTTCCAATTACAGTTTTCCGATCGTCCATTGCCTGGGCGTCCGTTGGGTCCCTGCTTGAACACACCATATTCTTTTGAATTGAGATTTTCATCCTTTGTCACAACCGATATGATAGGGAAAGGATAATTACGGTCATTTTTGATGTAGGATCGTGTTACAACGGTCGAAGGCAGATATCCGTTTTGGAAGAGACGGAAACGGTAGCATGTTGTATTGCTGACAGTAAAGAGTCCTGTCTTAGATACTTCTCCATTCTCCTGTGTCGGACAGGTGCCATCTGTCGTGTATTTCAATGTCGCTCCCTTGGGAATGTTGACACAAACCTGCAAGTTGCCCGTAAAAAGTTGTCCGTCTTTATCCACTACAGGTGCATCAAGCTGTTGGCTGGCAAATCCACCATTGGCTTGGTTCGATGTACCAGGTGAGGGATTTCCCGTCGTACCCCATTCTGCACCTCCATCTGTAGTGCGGGCATAAGAGGTACGTGAAATGACTTCTGGATAATCTTGCTGGGCAATGATGTTGGTGCCATCAGAGATAATGATGGTTCCACCTTCGCAGTCTAATTTGTCATCAATCTGCCGATACGATGCTTGTGTCCACACTTCAAAATGGTCAAAGTTGAGCAAGGCAAAACCCTTTGCTGGCAACGCACCATAGGTACTTAGCAGCTTGTTTTTCTTTAGATTCTTTGGGTCATCACTAATGTAGAGTCCTCCTAAAGCCACACTCTTGTCTGTTGGGTTATACAACTCCACCCAACTGCCGTAATTGAAAGAGGGGTCGAGATAGACATCCACGTTGGCAGCCATAATTTCATTGATGATAAGATTCTCAGCCGTAGGTTGTTCTCTCTTCACCGTCACTTTGCATTGTGTCTTTTTCCCGCTGCCATCCTTGGCTGTAGCTATGATGTAGCACACACCAATACCAATGGCTGTAATCTGTCCTTTGCTATCTACGGTGGCGATCGTTTTATTCGTCGATGACCAATCCACATTCAAATAAGTAGCATTAGAAGGAGATACCGTTGCTGTAAGGTCTGTGATCTCGCCTTGAGACATTTCTACACTTGTCTTAGAAAGAGTGACCGAAGTGACCTGAACCATCGTACCCCAATATTCCAATTTCCAATTGTCCAAACAGGTCCAATCCATCCCAATCCATTCATCTTTTCTGATTCCGATGGTCAACTTTCCATCGTTGTCCACTTCACAATCTACGTAATTGTTGTAATAACCTGCATTGAACCAATAGTAGGCTGCTTCCATGTTGTTGGGTATGTAACGTCCTCCCTGTATCGTCATCAAGTAGCTGGCATCTCCTCCCAAAGATTTCTCTAATGCCGCTGAAGAAGCCAAAGCAATGGGAGAATCGTAGTAGCCCTTGTTTGAACGAGCATACAAACGAGCATATTGAGAGTTTTCGTAATTGCCAGAAGAGAATATGCTGTAATCACTATTGGAATCTCCACAACGATAGAACGCGTTGAGGCTTACACGATAGATACCAGCTTTCAGTCCTGAAAGGTTCTGGTACGAATCATAGGTCTTTTCGTAATGTTCAGCATTCTCCACAGGATTGGCTGCTCCGAATCCTGTTCCTTCCCATCCTGTGGTAATGTTGTTGTTGTCAAATCTTGGATTGATGATAGATGCATCAGTGATGTCAATCCAACCTTCCTGCGCATAGCTTGCAAGTGACAAGCATGCAAGAATAATGAAAGCGTGTAGTTTATTTGTCATATTTGTTTTGTTTGTGAATCAGATTAGTTGTTGATATTTGTGAGTAGTCATTTGTTCCTTAGTCTTTAGGTCGTGGCTTTCTCCAGAAGTTTACTCCCAGTAGATATTTCAATGTTCCGTAAGTGTTAGTCAGACCAAACTTGTCCTGTCGGTAATCATAGGTGTGAGCCTCCAGAATCAAACCGCTGAACATCCGCGTGTTGTTCCAAAATACAGACATACGCAAGTTGAGGTCGGTCGAGAGATTGTTCAACGTCAGTTTTTTCAAGTCAAATCCCTCTGTGATGTTTGACCTGCGATAACCGATATTAGGGATGAACGATATGGCAAATAGGACGTTGCGTCCCAGCACACAGTTATAGTTGTATCCCACGCTTACGCTGTAATCTTGGTAGCTCACGTGATTGAATAGCAGCGTTGAGTCGATGTCCTCCTTGATGTAGTCAGGCAATTCCTCCTTGTCGAAAGAGATGCTCTGATGGTTGTATTGAAAGCCTATGCTCCAACTTCCACAACTTTTTCTTTGTACGGCGTTTGCACCGAAGGCTGCAGGCCAGGAGAAATGGCGATTGTTGAACATATACACGGCGCTGAATCCATCGCATCTTGAATCCAAACCGTGAAAAGTGCGGTCTTTTCCCTTCGTTTCAATCCCACTTACGCTTCGAATCTCCGCACCCTTTCCGGAGTTGAACGTATAGAATTCAGCAAATATCTTCGCCGTATGAATCACCAATGATTGCCTGAGCGAAGTTCCGTTCGTCTTACCAGCCTTAATGCCAATGTCGTTCAGGTTCCACACCGCTCCATATCCGAAGATGCTGTAATAGACATATCCTCCGAGAATAACTGAAGGATCGGACTGAATGACCATCGTATTGCCTGTTTGAGAAGACCGTAGGAAATAGTAGTCGTGCCAGAGTGACAATTCCAATTGAGTGGTCAGGTTGTACTTCTGCGGCGTGACGTAATTGGTGTCGCACCCCATGAAGAAGTTCTCAATGCCTGTCATTATACGACGGGGTAGGGACTGTTTCTTCTTTTTGGTCACCACCACGCTGTCAAGGGTCTGCTCATGAAAGTTTTCTAAGCGCTGTAGAGAATCCTCTTGGGCATAGGCAACTGCACATGTCACAGTCGCCAGCAATGCTGCACACCAGATTCTTTTCAAAACCCTACACATAACCCCGTTTTCTCTTTCTCTTAGATTCTTCCTAATATTCGATCCATCACCCAATTGGTGGGTGTTGCGCTCACTGAGTCACAATCGCACTTTTCTTCACCTCTCAAATGCTTCACCACTTTCTCAATCAGCCCCATCTGCACATGTGGCGGATTAGGAATGACGATTTGTTCCTGTCCCCGCTCTGTGTCCAACACAATTGGCTCGTAGTCAAACACAGAGAACACCACTTTTCCTCTCGTCCCGACAATGGAAATACGATCTCTTCTTGCAGATTCATGTGCCACAAAACACCATGACGCACTGCCTGTAAGTCCATTACTGAAACGGAAACATGCATTGAAAGTGTCTTCGACTTTGTATAGTCCAGCCATGTTTTGGCAAAATCCCTCTGCCTCCACTATGGGACCGAACCAATATTGCAACAAGTCTATCTGGTGTGACGCAAGGTCGTAGAAATATCCACCTCCTCCAGCTACTTCTGGCTGCAATCTCCATGGCAGTTCTTTCCCGCTTTTATAATCCAATTCTCTGGGGGGAACGGCAAAACGGATCTGTACCGTCAATACTTCCCCGATTTCTCCTTCTATCACAATCTGTTTCACCTTTTCGAAATAGGGTAGGTATCTTCTGTAGAAAGCCACAAAACAAGGGATGCCCGTGAGGTCGCTGATGCGGTTCACTCTCAAACAATCTTCATAACCTGCAGCCAAAGGCTTTTCGATGTAAGCAGGTTTGCCAGCTTTCATAGCCATAATGGCAAAAGTGGCATGAGACGAAGGGGGAGTCGCAATATAAACGGCGGTCACTTCAGGGTCGCTCACCAATGACTGGGCATCGGAATAATACTTCTTGATTCCGTGACGCTCAGCATACGATTTTGCCTTTCCCTTGTCGCGACTCATGACTGCCACGACTTCACTTCCTTCGATTTTGCCAAATGCGGGACCACTTTTCTTCTCCGTCACTTCACCGCAACCAATGAATCCCCATTTCACTATGTTTTGTACTTCCATTTCTTTCGCAAATAAAACAAAAAGTGACTTTTTGCTTTGCAAAGTTACAGATTAATTCTCAAACCTACATTCTTAATCCCTATTTTTTCCTACCTTTGCAGCCAAATTAACAAAAACGATACATTTTTATGGCTCGAAATAAGAAGAAACAGCTTCCGTTGATTGAAAATGTCACCATCACGGCATGTGCATCCGAAGGAAAGGCATTGGCACGTGTTGATGACAAAGTGGTCTTTGTCCCATTCGTTGTTCCTGGGGATGTGGTTGACCTGCAAGTGAAGAAAAAGAAAAGCTCCTATATGGAAGCTGTTGCCGTTAAGTTTCATGAGAAATCTCCGTTACGAACGGAACCTCTATGCCGCCACTATGGTGTATGTGGAGGGTGTAAGTGGCAATGTCTTCAATATGAAGAACAACTACGTGCCAAGCAACAACAGGTTTATGACAATCTCACTCGAATTGGAAAGATTGAATTGCCTGAATTCATGCCGATTCTTGGTAGCAAGAAAATCTATGGCTATCGCAATAAGCTTGAGTTTGGCTTTTCCAACAAACGTTGGTTGACGGAGGAAGAAGTGAAGCAAGATATCCGTTATGATGTCATGGATGCTGTGGGCTTCCACATCACAGGAGCATTTGACAAGATTCTCGATATTACAGAGTGTCATTTGATGGACGATATCAACAATCAAATCCGTAATGACATTCGTCAATATGCCCTTCAACATGGGCTTGAATTTTATGATCTCCGACAGAATCATGGCCTGCTTCGTTCCTTGATGATTCGAACCAGCAACACGGGCGAATTGATGTTCCTTGTGCAGTTCAGAATAGACTCTCCTGAAGAGCAGAAAAAGGCAGATGATTTGATGCACCACTTGAGTGAAACCTTTCCTCAAATAACATCACTTCTTTATGTTGATAATCATAAAGCTAATGATACTTTTTCTGATCAAGAGATTCATGTCGTGAAAGGGAAGGATTACATCTACGAGGAGATGGAAAACTTGCGCTTTAAAGTGGGACCAAAATCCTTCTATCAGACAAATACTGACCAAGCATACGAACTCTACAAGGTGGCGCGTGATTTTGCAGGGTTGACAGGTGAAGAATTGGTGTATGATTTATATACGGGTACAGGTACGATTGCCAATTTTGTGGCGGGCCAATCACGACAGGTAATAGGAATAGAGTACGTGCCCGAGGCGATTGAAGATGCCAAGGTTAATTCCGATATCAACGGAATCAAAAACACGCTCTTCTATGCAGGCGATATGAAGGATGTGCTCAATAAAGATTTTATTGCAGAACATGGGCGTCCAGATGTCATCATCACAGACCCTCCACGTGCTGGTATGCATCAAGATGTTGTTGACACCATTCTTTTTGCAGCCCCACGCCGAATCGTGTATGTTAGTTGCAATCCCGCCACTCAAGCGCGTGACCTTCAATCACTTGACGTGGATTATAAAGTAGTGAAAGTACAACCCGTTGACATGTTCCCTCATACACAACACGTGGAAAATGTCGTTTTGTTAGAAAGAAGATGAGTACATATTTCGATTATAAAGCAGCCAATCATTACACCACTTACACTGTCAAGGAACCAGCAGAACTGATGCAGTTTCTGATGAATACGATTTCAGGTATTTCTCGTACGAAAGCAAAGGAATACCTCAGTCAGCGTATGGTGTATGTCAACAAAGAGATTATCACACAGTTCAATTACCCCCTCAAGCCTGGACAGATAGTTCAAGTGGCAAAGAATCGCCATAAGCATGCTCTTACCAGTCCTTGGGTGCGTATTGTGTATGAAGATGCCTTTCTGATCGTTGTTGAAAAGAAAGAGGGAATCCTCACCAATGCAATGGCTGGTGACCGTCACGAAAATGTGAAATCCATATTGGATGAATATGTTAAGCGACAAAGTCGTTCCTTTTCCGTCCATACTGTTCATCGTCTTGATCGAGGTACTTCTGGTCTTTTGCTTTTTGCCAAGCGTCGCGATATCCAGAAGACTTTTACGGACAATTGGCAAGATATCGTGACAGACCGTCGCTATATTGCTGTGGTTCAGGGTGAAATGGAAAAGGACAATGGTACGGTCACTTCTTGGATTAGCGATAGCAGAATGTTTATTTCCTATTCGACGCCATACGACAATGGTGGCAAGCAAGCTGTCACTCATTATCATACGCTGCAACGTAAAAATGGTTATTCCTTGGTGGAATTCAAACTCGAAACTGGACGTAAGAATCAAATTCGTGTTCACATGCACGACCTTCATCATCCCATTGTGGGTGACCATAAATATGGAAGTACCGTAGAAACGTACGGAGAACGTAGTAATCCTGTCGGTCGTTTCTGCCTCCATGCCTATCGTTTGGCTTTCCGACATCCCATTACAGGCGAAGAACTCAAATTTGAAACACCTTGCCCGGATGCTTTCACACGCTTGTTGCGATAAATTTGATGGGATTCCATCATAAATTATGTGAAAGATTTGAATTATCGAAGAAAATGTGCTATATTTGCACGCTTTTTTACGCGTAAAGTATGAGACAATTAAAAATTACCAAGTCAATCACGAACCGTGAGAGTGCTTCGTTGGATAAGTACTTGCAGGAAATTGGTCGTGAGGAGTTAATCACTGTTGAGGAAGAAGTTGAATTGGCTGCGAAGATTCGCAAGGGCGGTGTCGAAGGCAGAAAAGCCTTGGAGAAACTGACAAGAGCGAACCTTCGTTTCGTCGTTTCTGTGGCAAAGCAGTATCAGAATCAGGGTTTGAGTTTGCCTGTGACCTGATCAATGAAGGCAATTTAGGTCTGATCAAAGCCGCAGAGAAGTTTGATGAAACACGTGGTTTCAAGTTCATCAGTTATGCCGTTTGGTGGATTCGTCAGTCTATCTTGCAGGCATTGGCTGAGCAGAGCCGTATTGTGCGTTTGCCTCTGAACCAAGTAGGTTCGCTCAACAAGATTGGCAAGGCTTTTTCGAAGTTTGAACAAGAGAACGAGCGTCGTCCTTCTCCTGAAGAATTGGCCGCTCAACTGGATTTGCCTGTTGACAAGGTGGCAGATACGATGAAAGTGAGTGGACGTCATATTAGTGTGGACGCTCCTTTCGTGGAAGGTGAGGACAATAGTCTGCTTGACATCCTTTCCAATCCAGATTCTCCATCTGCAGACCGCACGCTGGTGACAGAGTCGCTACAGAAGGAAATTGAACGTGCGCTGGATACGCTGACAACACGTGAGAAAGAAATTATCAAGATGTTCTTTGGCTTAGGCGAACCTGAAAAGACGTTGGAAGAGATTGGTGACCGCTTCAATTTGACTCGTGAACGTGTTCGCCAGATTAAAGAAAAGGCAATTCGCCGTTTGCGTTCGCAGTCAAAGAGCCGTCTGTTAAAGACCTATTTGGGATAACCGAACTCGCATGGTTGGTGTTTTTCACGGAAAATAGAAAAAGATGGATAGGATGAGAAGAATCTTGATGATGGTCATGATGATGACGGTGGTATTGGCTGCAAGTGCCAAGTCGAAATCTTCATCTTATGGTCGCGGTAAAGGAACGGTGTATCTATTTGGTGTGAGTCAAGAATTAACAGACTCTATTGTGTACATCACGTTCATCAATGAGGTGGATAGTTTGGATTTGGAGAAACGTACGAAGTTTCTTCCATACCGTTCCGAGTTCAGTCTTCAATTGAAGGAATATATGGAGGGTACATTGAACAAAGACCACCAGACCACTTGTGTGTTTTATTCTTCCAACCGGAAAAAGTTGTCGAAGAAGTATTATAAGATAAAGAAGCGTTTTCTAGACAACCCCTATACGAAGATTATGCCGATAGATGGGTTCAAGTTTAGGCATCCATTGGATTCATTTGTCAATGAAAAAGTTGAATAGTTTTTTCCGAATCATTCAGTACAGAACGTATGGCACAGTTGCAGCTATGTTTTTCATGGTTGCAACTTGTTCGTTTTTTGCGTGTTCGAAAGATGATGATGCACCAGTCATTATTTCACCTTATGCAGAGAGTCGTACGGTGATGGTGTATATGGTGGCAGAGAATTCGCTGAGCGGAAATGCGACGGCGGATGTGGGGGAGATGTTGTTGGGTATGCATAATGACACGTTGAAGGCTGGTGATAGGTTGGTGATTTATTTGGATGACGTGCGTTTGCCGCGTATCTATGTAGTGGACAAGACGACCAAGGCAACCTCTTTGTCTGAGTTGGAACCAGTCTTGACGTATAAGGAGGATGTGAATTCTTCGTCTGCTCAGGAGTTGGCGAAATTTGTAGACTATGCCATGACTTATTATCCGGCAGATAGTTATGGATTGGTGTTGTGGTCGCATGCATCGGGATGGACTTCTTCAACTTATTCGGGTGACAAGAATTTTGAGGCAGCCTCGGTTCGGAGGTCTTTTGGACTGGACAACGGACAGAATTCGAGCAGTAAGTATGTGTCTGGACACCAGATGAACATTCCTGACATGGCTGCTGCTTTACAAGAGAAGGCATTGGATTTTATCTTCTTTGATGCTTGCTGCATGCAGAATATCGAAGTGGCGTATGAACTGCGTCGTGCGACGAAATATGTCATTGCTTCTCCTGCAGAGATTCCTGAGCCAGGAGCCAATTACAAGACAATGGTGAGAGCGATGATGAGAGAAGGTGACTATGTGGAGCAGATGCTTTCTGACTATTATCAAGAATATCGTCGTTCTGGTTATGGTGTGGTAATTTCGGCAATCAACACGGAAAAGTTGGATGACTTTGCCACGAGGATGCGCACCTTGGTCGCAACTCATAAGGAAGAATTGATGGGCTTGAATAGTTTGTCGATGCTGAATTATTTTTGGTATCCAAACTGGTCATCGGCGATTCCGGATTTTCTTGACATGCAGGGTGTCATGTTGAACGTGCTGGATGAGTCTGAATATACGAAATGGAAGGAAGGAATATCTACGATGATCACCTGCTGGCATGCTGGCAAGTGGTATAGTGCTTATCCCAAGAAAACGATTTCAATTGATGATGCTCAATGCTGTGGTGTGACGATGTTCATCCCGTTTGAGAAATATGGTTCAAGGTCTTTCAATGAGGATTATTTGAACACCTCGTGGGCGAAAGCCGTGTGGAAGGAATGATGATGGAGCAGAAGGGGAAGGCATATTACAGAGTGGGATGTCACGTTTATTGTGTGAACTTCCGTGATGAACGGAATACGATGGCGTTGTTACCCTCGAGTGAACCCTTTCGTTTGGCTTATTCTCCCAAAGATGAGCCGCTGCTGTTTGAATTGAAGGTGGATGATGCGTGGCGTCCAGAGCAGAAAGGAAAAGAGGTCGGACAGTTTGACTGTGGAGGTAACAATCATGGCGTGTATCTACTGCCAGATGGTGGTTACCAGATTGTGGTGAGTGATGTGGCTGGCAGACAATGCTGCCTGATGCAGACAACTGCAGATTTTTCCTTGGCGAGGGTGTGTCTGAATGGAAACGATGTGATGCGAAATTTCGGTCTGAACAATGCGTTGATGATGATGTATGCCTTTGCCGGTGCCGACAAGATGACGGTGTTGATGCATGCATCCGTGGTGAGGAAGGATGGAAAAGGATATCTTTGTTTGGGCGTGAGTGGTACAGGAAAGAGCACTCATACGCAGAACTGGCTTAAATACATCCCAGATACGGACTTGATGAATGATGACAATCCTGTGGTGAGGGTGTGTGATGATGGAGTGGCTCGTGTGTTTGGCTCGCCTTGGAGTGGTAAGACCCCTTGTTATCGGAATGTGGAAGCGCCTATTGGTGGCTTTCTTCAATTGAAGCAGGCTCCGTTCAATAAAATTCGTCGCATGAATGCGGTGGAGGGTTATGCTTCATTGTTGCCATCATGCTCGGTCATGAAATGGGATAGGCGTGATTATGTGGGTGCAAGTGACACGGTGTCAAAACTTCTGGAGCAGGTGCCTGTTTTTTTCTTGGAGAATCTGCCGAATGAAGAAGCTGTGTGGATGAGTTATCGGGCATTGACAGGAAAGGAGTAGGGTTGTATGCAACGGATTTCTGTGGAGAACAACATCTTCCTGCCTCAGGTAGTGCAGTTAATAAAAGAGGGACATAAAGCAACCATCATTGCACGTGGTAACAGCATGCGGCCTTTCATTGAAGATGGCAGAGACAAACTGGTGTTTGGCAAGGTGGATTCTCTTGCTGTAGGTGATGTGATACTGGCAGAAGTGACCGAAGGACATTTTGTTTGTCATCGTATAGAAAAATTAGAGCATGGTGTGGTGACGATGCGAGGTGATGGCAATGTACAAGGTACGGAAGTGTTTCCTGAGGCGAATGTGCGGGCGAAACTGGTGCAAGTGGTGAGAAAAGGAAAAACCTACACGTTGGCAACATCAAAGATATGGAAATGCTATTCGGCAGTCTGGCCTAAACTGCTCCCCGTACGTCGCTACTTGCTGGCATTGTATAGACTCTTGTGGTTGCATCAATTGCCCGAGAGATGGAAAAGAAGACAATAACATGACTCACTATATGAAGATTAAGAAAGGTTTTGAGTTGCGCAAGATTTGTGGCGAAAACATCGTCATTGCACATGGCGTGGAGAATATCGACTTCACGAAAATCATCACGCTAAACGAATCGGCAGCATTCATCTGGCAACAGGTGGAGGGTAAGGAATTCACAGAGGAAGAGATGGCAAAACTCCTGTTCGATGAATATGAGGTGGATGAGACACAGGCATTGGCTGATGTGAAAGCGTTGGCTGAATCTTGGAAACAAGCAGGATTGGTGGAATAAATAGTAAATTGTCAAATTGTAAATAAAAGTGGCTAAGGTACAAATAGAAGCATCGTGGCTTGAGAAATTGCAGTCGGAGTTTAACAAGCCCTATTTTGAGCAATTGATTCAGTTTGTCAAGACTGAATATGCGCAGGGGACTTGCTATCCTCCTGGTGCACTTATCTTCAATGCTTTCAATCTGTGTCCGTTGCCAAAGGTGAAGGTGGTGCTCATCGGACAAGATCCTTATCATGAACCACAACAGGCACATGGCTTGTGCTTCTCGGTGAATGATGGTGTTCCTTTTCCTCCGTCGCTCCGCAATATCTTCCAAGAGATTCAGACCGACCTTGGCAAACCTGTGCCACAATCTGGTAATCTGACCCGTTGGGCAGAGCAGGGTGTACTCCTTTTGAATGCCACATTGACGGTTCGTGCCCACATGGCAGCCAGTCACCAGAAACGTGGTTGGGAAGAGTTTACCGATGCTGTCATTCGTCTGGTGAGTGCTGAACGGGAACATGTGGTGTTCATCCTGTGGGGCAGTTATGCACAGAGTAAGGCACCTTTGATTGATGCTTCGAAGCATTGCATCCTGCGTTCTGCACACCCATCGCCGCTCTCTGCCTATCGTGGTTTCTTTGGCAACCATCATTTCAGTCTCTGCAATCAATATTTACAACAACATAACTTGACTCCAATAAATTGGTAGAATGATGAAAAGGCTTTTGCTTTTATTGATAGGGTTGACACATTTCTTTTTCGTGGTGAATGCCCAGACTTCCGACTCCATTATGGCAGCACACTTGCGTGCCAGAGGGGTGAAGATCTATGATGGCAACTCGGTACACCTGCTCAAGACCGGACATGACAAGTTTGAAGACATGTTCGAGGCGGTCCGTAATGCCAAGTCATTCATCCATCTCGAATACTTCAATTTCCGTAACGATTCCATTGCTGGACTTCTCTTCCACCTGTTGGCACAGAAAGCTGCTGAGGGAGTGGAAGTGCGTGCGTTGTATGACGCTTTTGGCAATTCTTCTAACAATCAGCCTATCAAGGCACACATGCATGATTCCATCAATGCCTTGGGTATTAAATTGGTGAAGTTCGACCCGATCCGTTTTCCTTGGGTCAATCATATCATTCCCCGTGACCATCGCAAGATTGTGGTGATTGATGGAAAGATTGCCTATACTGGTGGTATGAATGTGGCTGATTACTACATTGAGGGTATTCCCGAGATAGGCGATTGGCACGACATGCACATGCATATCGAAGGACCAGTGGTGAACGAGTTGCACACGATTTTCTGTCGAATGTGGTACAAGGCGACCAAAGAGTACATTGCTGGGGAGAAGTATTTCCCTTCCAAGATTTCCAGCAACGACAATCTGCGCATCGCTGTGATCGACCGCCACAAAGGTCAAACCTCCGATGCCATCCGTGACCTCTTTGCAGAGATGCTCAATACTGCCCAACATAAGGTGCTCCTTATCAATCCTTACTTTGTACCGACTCATCGGGTAAGAAAAGCTTTGAAGCGAGCTATCGACCGTGGGGTGGATGTGCAAATCCTCTTGTCTGCCAAGAGTGATATCCCGCTCACTCCTGAAGCATCCCATTATGTGGGTAATAATCTTGCCAAACGAGGTGCCAAGGTGTATCTCTTTCATGGAGGATTCCACCACACCAAGATTATGATGATAGACGACCTCTACTGTACCGTCGGTTCCAGCAATATGGATGCTCGCTCGCTCCGATGTGACTACGAGGTGAACACCGTGATATTCAGTAAGAAAACAACCAAAGAACTGACCGACCTGTTCAATGAGCAACTCAAATCCTCTACACTTATGCAGAAGGGCTATTGGGGCACTCGTTCCACAGGCAAGAAGTTCCAAGGCTGGTTTGGCAACCTCTTAACCCCCTTCTTATAAATATGAAAAAAATCCTTTTAATTCTATTATGTAGTGTTTCACTACTATCCACCTCCGCCATCACCAACCCCAAGCGTGAGTTTCGTGGCGCATGGATTCAATGTGTGAACGGACAATATCTTGGCAAGACACCCGCTCAGCTTCGTCAGATGCTTTCCGACCAGTTGGACACTCTTCAGCAATGTGGTATCAACGCCATCCTTTTCCAAGTGCGTGCCGAAGGCGATGCCCTCTACAAATCCAACTATGAACCATGGTCTCGTTATCTGACCGGCACGCAAGGTGTTGCTCCTGCTGACGGATGGGATCCTCTTGCATGGATGGTTGCCGAATGTCACAAGCGTGAGATGGAATGTCACGCATGGATTAATCCTTATCGTGCCAAGACGAAAGGAACAACAGCTTTGGCACAGAACCATGAAGCTATCCGCCATCCCGAACGGATGTTTGAATACGATGGACTCTATATCTTCAATCCTGCCATCGCAGAGAACCGCCTCCACACCTGCATGGTGGTGGAAGACATTCTTCTGAACTACGATGTCGATGGCATTCACATGGACGACTACTTCTACCCTTATCCTGTCAAAGGACTTCCAATGCCTGATCAGGCATATTATGATGCTGACCCACGTGGGTATGCATCCATTGATGACTGGCGACGTGATAACGTGAATATGCTCATTCACGACCTCCATCAGTTGGTGCGTGAAGTCAAGCCTTGGGTAAAATTTGGTATCTCTCCTTTTGGTATCTATCGCAATAGCCCTACTGGCATGAATTGCAAAGAGGGTAGTGCCACCTCTGGCACCCAGAATTACGATGACCTTTATGCTGATATCGTTTATTGGGTGAAGCAGGGATGGATTGACTATAATATTCCTCAGATTTATTGGAATTTGGGCACCAAGGCAGCTGATTACGAAGTACTCGTCAATTGGTGGAACGACTATTGCGGAGGACGTCCTCTTTTCATCGGTCAGGACATCGAACGTACCGTTCAGGGTGTTGATCCCAACAATCCGAATTCTCATCAGATGTTGGTCAAGTACAACCTTCAGCGTTCTCTACCCAACATCCAAGGTTCTTGCCAATGGTATGCGGCTGCTTGTGTCAACAATCCAGGCAACTACCGTACCGTGCTGGAACAGATGTACCATTCCACACCAGCCCTTCAACCCCTCATGCCGTTCATCGACAAGAAGGCGCCAGGCAAACCAAAGAACGTGAATGCGCATAACTATGCGATGACAGGTACCGTCCTCACTTGGGAGGCTCCTAATGCCAAGAAGGAACTTGACCGTGCTCGTCAGTACGTCATCTATCGGTTCAATCCGGGTGAGAAGATTCGTCTTGATAATCCCGAGAATATCCTCGCTATCACGAGTGCCAACACCTACACGCTTCCATCTCTGAAGCGAGGCACTACGATTGTTGTGACCGCTCTCGACCGTCTTCACAACGAGTCCAAACCAGTGAAAGTAAAACTATAATATATTATATAAATATGCAGAAAATCATTATCTTAGACTTTGGTTCGCAAACCACTCAGTTGATTGGACGTCGTGTCCGTGAACTGAATACGTTTTGCGAAATCATGCCTTACAACAAGTTTCCGCAGAATGATCCAGACGTGATTGGTGTGATTCTGTCGGGTTCTCCTTACAGCGTTTACGAAGAACGTGCATTCAAGCTTGATTTCGCACAGATTCGTGGCAAGTATCCCATCCTCGGCATCTGTTATGGTGCCCAGCTGATGGCACACACCTTTGGCGGAAAAGTGGAGCCAGAGGGTACTCGTGAGTACGGACGTGCCAACCTCGAGTTCATGGAGGAAGGCAATCCTATCCTGAAGGGCTTTGCCAAGAACAGTCAGGTGTGGATGTCTCATGGTGACACCATCACCAAGTTGCCTGAAGGCTTCCGTTGCATTGCTTCCACCTCTACCGTCAAGTATGCTGCTTATGCTGCTAACGATGAGAAGATTTGGGGTGTGCAATATCATCCAGAGGTGTTCCATTCTATCGATGGAACCCAGTTGCTGAAGAACTTCGTGGTGGACATCTGTGGTGGCAAGCAAGACTGGTCACCAGCATCCTTCGTTGATCAGACGGTGGCAGAACTTCGTGAACAGGTAGGTGATGATAAGGTCATCCTTGGTCTCTCTGGTGGTGTCGATTCTTCTGTGGCAGCTGTTCTGCTCAATCGTGCCATTGGCAAGAATCTCACTTGTATCTTCGTGAACAACGGACTTCTCCGTAAGAACGAGTTCACCGACGTGCTTCGCGATTACGAGTGCCTCGGACTCAACGTGGTGGGTGTCGATGCTTCTCAGAAATTCTATACCGAACTGGCAGGTGTTTCCGAGCCCGAAAAGAAACGCAAGATTATTGGTGCTGGCTTCATCGATGTGTTCGAGGCAGAAGCCAAGAAGATAGATGGTGCTAAGTGGTTGGCACAGGGTACTATCTATCCCGACCGCATCGAATCCCTCAACATCACAGGTAAGGTGATCAAGTCTCACCATAACGTGGGTGGACTGCCAGAGAAGATGGGCCTCAAGCTCTGCGAACCCCTCAAGTGGCTCTTCAAGGACGAAGTGCGCCGTGTGGGTCGTCAGCTTCAGATGCCTGAACATCTGATTACGCGTCATCCATTCCCTGGTCCAGGTTTGGCTGTCCGCATCCTTGGTGATATCACTCCTGAGAAAGTGCGTGTATTGCAGGATGCCGATGACATCTTTATTCGTGGTCTCCGCAACTGGAAAGTCAAGCTTTCTGGCGAAGAAGCTCGTAGAGTCCTTGCTGCTGGAGTGCCAGCTGACATGCAGGATGGCGAGATTGAAGTATCTCTCTACGATCAGATTTGGCAGGCAGGTGCCATCCTCCTTTCCGACGTGAAGAGTGTCGGTGTGATGGGCGATGAGCGCACCTATGAGAACCCTGTATCACTTCGTGCTGTCACCTCTGCCGATGCCATGACTGCCGACTGGGCAAAGCTCCCTTACGAGTTCCTTGCCGACGTCAGCAACCAAATCATTCGCAACGTTAAGGGAGTGAATCGCGTATGCTACGATGTGTCCTCAAAACCACCAGCAACGATCGAATGGGAGTAATTCCAATATACCTGAAACCTATAACACGAACATGAAGAAGACCTTATTGTTAGTGTTTCTGGCAATCAGTATGGTTGCCAGAGCACAGAGTGAGTACACAATCATAGTCGATAGTCGGAAACCCTCTGGCATGATTGACGAGATGCTCTATGGACAACTCTTTGAGCATATCTATTTTAGTGCCAACAATGGTGTGTGGCAGGAACTGATTCAGGAACGTTCCTTCGAACCTGAGCAGTATCCTGGCATCCATCCACGTGATGGCTATTTCGACGGTTGGTTTATGGATGACGACCAAGTGTTGCATTCGCCTACCCGTTACGAACAGCCACTCAAGATCGACAGCATCAACACTTGTGACTTCGACTTGACGATGGATGTGAACTGGCGTGCTTACAAGTTGGCACGACGTAGTTGGAGTGGAGGTCTGATGGACATCCGTTTCGCTTTACGCAACAAAGCAGATGGCACTCCTTATTTTGTCCGCATTCACGATCCTTATTATGAGAGCCGTACTTTCACGCCAGCTCAGACACAGTCGCAGATTGATGCTGCCAACGAAGCTGCTGCCCGTGCAGCCCTTCAGCAACAGAGTGCTACAGCCGACTTCTCTATCTGTCAGATGGAAGTACGTGAATCGCAGGGCTTTGGAGGACGTCCAGGACGTCGCATGAATATGTTAACGCCATTGGTGTCGGCTCCTGCTTCGAAAGAGCAGGTGAATGAGGATCAGAAGTGGCACAAGCTGCGTGTGGAAAGTCGTGGTAGCAAAGTGACCGTGTTTTGGGACGGCAAGGAAGTGCTGAGTTACGATGGTCTGGAGAAAGCCGATCGCAACTTCCTCACGTTCTGGGTTAACTATACTGAGGCTACTTATCGCAACATCAAACTGACAGCCACCGATGGCAAAGTACTCTTCGAGGGCACTCCAGGAGATGTGCAAACCCCAGCTGTTGCTCAGCAATGGACAGCCTTTGGCGAGGGTGGCAAGTATCGTCTCATTAAGGACGATGCCGTGAATATGCGTTATTCGCAGGAAATTACGGCAAAGACAGAAGCTGGTATTTTCCAAGGTCCACAGAACATCATCTCTGGCGAGAAATATGTCGGTTCCATTTATGCCAAAGGCAAGGGAGAACTGATTGTTGGTTTGCGTAATGCGAATGGTCAGTTTGTGGCACGTCAGTCACTTGGCAAGGTGGGTAAGGATTGGCAGAAGTATTCTTTCACATTGACACCTCAGACCAGTTGCGACGGCGATTTCGCTATCGTCGTGAAGGGTGGTACCGTTCAGGTGGATATGGCAACCATGACCACACTGACGGGTATCAATTTGGGTGGATTCCGTCCTGACATCCTGCAGGCGGTCAAGGAGCTGCATCCTACCTGTCTGCGTTGGCCAGGTGGTGGCTACGTGGCGCAGTACGATTGGAAGTGGGGTATTGGTCCACAGGAGAATCGTGAACGCTGGGCACATTGGATGTGGATGGACTACGACCAGAATTGTTTCGGTACTGATGAGTTCATCCGCTTCTGCCGTGAGGTCAATTCCGAACCCGTCATCGTGGTGAGCGTCAAGTTTGAACGCCCTGCTGAGGAGTACGACCAAATTTTGCAGGATGCTGTCAACTGGCTGCGTTATTGCAATGCTCCTGCCACAGACGAGTGGGGCGCGAAGCGTGCCGCCAACGGACATCCTGAACCCTATAATGTGAAATACTGGGAGATTGACAACGAGATGTGGGAGATGGGTATCGACCGCTATGAGAAGTGCGTGCGTGACTTCAGTACGGCGATGCGTAAGATTGATCCTTCCATCAAGATTATTGCTTGTGGTGGTTTCCAAGAGGATGAGCAGTTCATCAAGCGTAGCGGCAATTATTTCGACTACCTCAGCTTGCACCACTACGAGCAGCAAGGCGGCTATGCAACCGGTCCCGTACGCTTGGGACAACAGTATGACCGCTATGCCAAGATGATAGCCGAAGGTCCCAATCCGAACATCAAGCTGTTCATCTCAGAATGGAACCTGAACAGCATTGACTGGCGAACTGGTCTCTTTGCCGGTGGATTCCTGAATACGTGCGAGGCTCGTGACGTGGTGGCGATGGGTGCAGCGGCTTTGTTCATTCGTCGTACAGATGCCCCTGACTGGAACAACGCCTTCATCAACTTCGATTACAAGGATATGTTCAAGGCGCCGAACTGTCAGGTGACAGAACTTTGGTACGACCATTTCTCCAAGTATCGTCTTGCTTACAGTGGTAAAACGGGGAATCTGAGCGTGAGCACCACCATGCAGGAGAATGGTTCGGGCGTGATTGTCAAGGTGGTGAATCCTACCGACCAACCTGCCACCTTGCGTGTCAAGGGTGATTGGAATGGTGTCAAAGGTGCTGCCTTCGAGTATTATGCTCCAGGTTCGCTGACCGTAGCCAACAGTATGGAAAACAAGAACGCCGTTGCCTTGCAGAAAGCAACGCCAAAGACAGAAGGAACTGATGTGGTGCTTTCCCTGCCAGCTCTTTCTGCCGGTGTTCTGACGATTACAAAATAAAGATTTATTCATCAATAAGAGAGGGGCGCGAATCATCGCGTCCCTCTCTTGTGTTGTTGATGCTATCGTCTTAGAGCTTGAACTTCAGACGATAGGGGAGAGCAGCCTGCATGCCACTCTTTTGGCGTACATTCTTGATATCTGCCCAGAATGAATAGTATTCGCCGAGGGTTTCCTTGAGTTGCTTGTCGGCATAGCTGCTGCCTTGCATCTCTTCGAGGAGTTGGTCAAAGACGGTGGTCTTGGCGGGATAGTTCATGATAGATGCCTCATCCACCTTGGCGAGTTTCTTAGCCTTCTCAATGGCAGCATCGAGACTACCGAGTTCGTCAACCAAACCGATTTGCTTGGCATGGAGTCCTGTCCACACGCGGCCCTCGCCAATCTTCTTGATGTCATCTTGTTTCATCTTGCGGCCATCAGCACAACGCTTGGTGAAAAGTTCATAGCCATTGTTGATGTACTTCTGGGCGATGGCACGTTCCTGTTCTGTGAAAGGACGAGAGATGTCGCCGAAGTCAGCATACTGGTTCGTCTTGACCGTGTTGAAATGCACACCCAGTTTGTCGTTCAGCAGTCCGCTGGCGTTGGGGAACATGCCGAAGATGCCGATGGAACCTGTGATGGTGGTGGGCTCGGCATAGATGTAGTCTGCAGCACAGCTGATGTAGTATCCGCCAGAAGCGGCCATGTCGCCCATGCTGACCACGATGGGTTTCTTTGCCTTGATCTTCATCACCTCATGCCAGATTTGTTCGCTGGCAAAGGCGGAACCGCCACCAGAATTCACACGCAGCACGACGGCTTTCACGTTGTCGTCATCGGCAAGTTTCTGTAAGTCTTTGCTCACAGTCTTACCCACGATTTCAGGTGAGTAGTCCCACTCCGAAGTGGGTTCTTCCACGATGTCTCCCACGGCATAATAGACTGCCACGACATTGCCGCTGATACCCTTTGGCTCGTTGTTGGCGATGCCGGCAAGGTCTTTCACGGAGATGGTGTTGTAGTCGTCAGGACTGTCCACCTTCATCATGTTGGCGATGGTCTGCTTCACGGCGTCGCTGTAGGCAATTTTATCGACCAGCTTCTCCTTCTTATAGACGGTTGTCTCACGCAGAAGCATCATGGAGTCAGCGAGTTCGTTGAGCTTTGCCTCGCTGATGCCGCGGCTCTTGCTGACCGCCTTGGTGATTTCGCTCCAGATTTCTCTGTCGTAGGTTTCAATCTGTTCGCGGTTGGCATCGCTCATTTCAGAGAGCAGGTAAGGCTCCACGGCACTCTTGTAAGTACCCACTTTCACCACCTGCATGTCCACGCCAATCTTGTCGAGCAAGTCCTTGTAATAAGTGACGGTGCTGCTCAGTCCGTCCCACTCGATGACGCCTTGTGGATTCACAATCACGGAGTCGGCAGCCGAACAAAGGTAATAAGCACCTTGCGTGTACAGGTCTCCATAGGCAACGATGAACTTGCCTTCCTTCTTGAAGTCCTCCAGCGCCTTGCGGATGGTCTGCAAAGTGGCTGGCATCGCACCTGCGAATGTACCTGCTTCCATATAGATGCCCTTCACTTTCGGTTCCTTCTTGGCATGCTCAATGGCGTTGAGGATGTCGTCAAGACCCTGTTCCGTCAAAGCTGAGTTACCCAAGAGGTCGGCAAAAGGATTCTCCTCACTACGTTCGTTGATGCTTCCCTCCAACTGGATGACCAGCACGCTGTTGTCTTTCACGTTGGCAGTCACGCTGTCCATGGATGCCATGCCCATCAGACAGAAGATGGACAGGATGGTGATGATGGCCACCACCAGGAAGATGCCCACGACGGTGGCGCATACATACTTAAAGAACTGTTTCATTGTTGTTAGGTATTTGATTTGTTTGTTCTGTTGATTCGATGATTTCACTTGATTCGACGATTTCTGTGGCTTCACTCAGTTCCACGGCTGCTGTCGGTGTGTCGACAAATCGCTCGCTCTGATATTTCTGCCAGAAGGCTTTGAGCCAAAAGATGCCGATGACAATGATGGGAATGCAGATGCCCGAGGCCATAGCTGGTCCGCCCAGAAAATCCGACAGTTGGGCTTCTTCGGCTTCCTCGCCCATCATCACCATCATCACCACAGCTGTGCTGTTGTTGACGATGTGCAATATACTTGGAATAACGATATTTCCTGTCTTATAGTATATGACACCGAAAACAAAACCAATAATGGTCGCAAAAGGAATCTGTGCTGGGTTCCAATGGATGATGCCAAACACCAATGCGCTTGCTGTGATTGCCACCCATTTATTCATGCCTCCTCTCAGCATCGAGCCGAGCAATGCCTCGCGGAAGACGAACTCCTCCACGATGGGACCGATGACACCAATCGACAAGGCGCCTACCACGCTGAGGGACATGCCGGTGAAGATCTTCGACATGTCGTCGGGGAGGTCTAACATCTCGGAAAGGATGTCCGAGTAGAAGATCAGACAGACAGCTCCGACGATGGCGAAGAGACCAGTCTTCCAGTCAATCATCTTGAAGTTCACCACGTACTTCCAGTCCACCAGTCGTAACAAGGCGAGGATGCCAATCATGAGGATGTCGCTGACGATGAGTCCCCAAGCCAATGCGTCGCCCATCATGAAGTAACTCATGAATGCCTCTTGGTTGCCCGACTTTGCAAGCGTCATGAACACATCTGGATTTTTGGCAAATGCCACGGCCGCCATGACCAGCGCACCCACCACCTGCATCACCAGAAACATGATGATCACCAATATAGGATATAATACTTTTTTCATAAGTCTTTAACCTTTAACCGTTAACCGTTAATCTTTATATTCAAGAATGTCTCCGGGCTGGCAGTCCAACACCTTGCAGATAGCCTCCAAGGTGGAGAAGCGTACAGCCTTTGCCTTTCCCGTTTTCAGCACCGACAGGTTGGCTTGCGTGATGCCGATGCGTTCAGCCAATTCACCTGATGACATCTTCCTGCGTGCCATCATCACGTCTAAGTTCACGATGATCATGATTCCGATGTTTTTTTAGAATGAGTTAATGCGAAAAATGCGTTTACAATGGAGCAAATAGCAAAGGTGATGGTGCACCAGGTGTGGACGGTTACCTCTTCTCCTACCAGTTGCTGGTAGATCATCACACCCAGCACGCCGACAGCCACTACGCTACATACCAATAATGTCACCCACAATATGCGTTGTTTCGTTGTCAAATTATTCCATTCCATAATATTCCTGATTTTATTGTTCTTAAACCTCAAATCTCAAATCTCAAACCTCAAATCTCAAACCTTTAAATCGTCAACTCCTGTTCCTCCTTCATCTGGCGACCGATCTTGAAGATTTGTCCCATCAGCAGCATGCCGAAGGCAGAGTAGAGCAGGGCAGAGTCAGGAAACTGCGTGATCATGTGGTTGTAATCGGCAAACTCAAATGTCTGCACATTCAGGAAGTGGTTTGTCAGCTGTGTGACCCATCCCAGCACATACATGCCAAACACAGACCATCCGCCCCAAGCCAGTTGTGTCTCCATGCTCTTCTCGAAGATCTTTCCTTTGTTCACCGCAATGATGAGTTTGATGAATGCAATCCAGAAGATGATCATGAACGCCCAGCTGAAATAACCGATGGCCTGAATAATCTGCATTCTGTGTCCAGCGTCCTTCGACCATACAACAGCCACAACTGGCATGAACCCCATCTTCTCGCCCGTCTTTTCGTTCACGATGCTGTCTGTAATCTCCAGCGGATTCTTTCGCATCATCTCCACAGGCACCATCTCATTCACCATCTTCATTCCCCAGAGTGGGTCGCGCTTCACGCCTTTCTCGTTGTCACTCTTTGCCAGTTCCCATCCAGCCTTACCGCCAGTGTACATCTGATACCCAGTTTGAACCATTGTCAGACCGATTCCAAATACGATAGCTGCTATCAGCAGACCGCAATACAAATTAAATTTCTTTTTCATCTTGTTTTAGGTTTTAATTGTGAATAATTTATTGTTTGTTTTGATGTATTTATCGTTATTCGAGAAATATTTTCGGTGCAAAGGTAAAACATCTTTTGATAACTTCCAAATAAAAACGGAAAAATTTTATCGAAAAACAATAATTTTTTTATTTTTTACGTGACGAACCCCTCAAAACGCCCTAAAATAGTGACAAACTCCCTTTTCTCGTGAATTGATAAAAAGTGCTAAATTCTTTGCCGTTTTGTGGATTTGGTCTATCTTTGTAGCGAAAATCTCGTCAAGCCTATACATCTTTTATATATAATACACCTATGAAACCTTGGAACAAAACCATCATGTTGCTGATGTTCCTCTTGCTGAGTCTGGGAGCATGGGCACAGAAAACAGTCGTGTGGGATCAGCCCATCATCGGCTACACCAAGTACAACTACTTCAGCATTCAGAAAGTGGAACTGGCAAAGGACAGGACTTCGCTCTACATGTCCATCACCTTCCCCTCAGAGGCTTGGTTCCGCTTCTCGCCCGATTCCTACATCGAGGCGGACGGCAAGCGCTATGCCATCACTGGGAGCGACAGCATTGAACTGGGCAAAGAGGCATACACTTCACCCCAAACCATGAAGAAGGAATTCGTGCTCCACTTCCAGCCGATGCCTCAGAAGACCAAGGTGTTCGACATGCTGGAAAGCACGCAGAAGAATGACTTCACCTTCTTCTACATCCATCCGAACGACTACAAGATGCCCAAGACAGCTGTGCCTGCCGACTTCCGTGCCGACTCTCCTGGAGACGATGCGTTGCCAGAAACGGTGTTCAGCGAGGAACCTGCCGTTGTCCATTTCAAGGCGATGAACTATAAGAAGGGGATGGATGCAGAGATTCAAACATTGTATTTTGACATCACCAATCCGAATTCCTACAACGAATATTATTTCAATTTGGATGATGAAGGCTGTGCCGATTTCCGTTGCAAGGTGTATTATCCCACGATAGTGCAGTTTTCTATGCCATCTGCAGAAGGAATCTCTTTTGCCAAGGCGATGGTTACTCCAGGCAAAGAAGTCACCATTTTGTTCGATATGTTGCGTGACGACAAGTATCCCCAATCAAAGGTTGTTGGATACAAAGGCTATATGGCCAAGTTGATGAATGGCGGGTTTGAGAAACAGATCAGGCGTTGTATGAGAAACAGACCTTATCCCTCTTTCCCCAACTCATACGAGCAGTATAAAACAGTCGATGACCTTGCCACACTCCACGATTCCCTGATGCTTGCCTTCGATAAAAGTATTGTTAAGTTACAAGAAATTCCCGAAGTGCTGAAACGGATTTGTCAGGATTGGGAACTACAATTCTTCAGCGCGTTGGCAGAAGAGTGTCCTTCACTATTCAACACGCAGGAATTCCGCGACTATGTCTATCGCACCCGTCCCAGATGTTTCTATGGAGACTATCTAAAGAATGATTTCGGTCTCAAAGTTTTTGCACCGCTTTTTGTCAACACAAAGGAACAAGGGCTTGCTCCTGATAGGATACGCTTCATCCATTCGATGTCAGAACTGAACAGCGGCGTTTTCAATCCCAAGCCGCAACTCTATGACCCCCTCCTCTCACGGCTCTATGACCAGAAACGCCAGGAACTGTCAGTCAAAATCAGCCAACAGAAAGAAGGGCTGGCAACCAACGTTCACTATCTGGAGTTGGCAGATGTGGCACCCGAGAACACGCTTCAATTCCTGCTCGACCGCTACAAAGGCAACGTCGTGATGATAGACCTCTGGGCAACATGGTGCGGACCTTGTCAGTTGGGACATCGGGAAATGGCACCCGTGAAGGAAGAACTGAAAGACAAGAACATCGTCTATCTCAACCTCACCTCTTCCACCTCTCCATTCGAAGACTGGAAACGCATGGTCAAGGACATCCCAGGCGAACACTACTATGTCTCCAACGCCCAATTCGATGCCCTCCACGACCTCTACAAATCAGAGGGTGGAGTACCCGCCTACGCCATCTACAACCCCAAAGGCGAGCTTGTCCTACAGCAACTCGGCTTCTCCTCCGTCGAACCCCTCAAGGCAGGACTGCTAAAAGCGTTGGAGTAGGGATCCCCTCGTGAGGAAGGACAAAAAGCAAAAAACACACTTAAGGAACATGAAAGGAGCACGAGGGAAAAAAGAGTGCGCACAGGACGTACTGCAAGTGCGCCCTAGACGCACCAAGAGTGCGCTCTCGACGTACTAAAACTTTCTTCGTGTTCTTTTGGTGATTTTCTCGTTTATTTGTAATTTTGCAGTCAGTTCATAAAATAAATGATTGCAAATATGACAGAACAAGAGATATTCAAGGAAAAAGCCAATGACGGCTACACCGTTTGCTTTGTGAAAGATTGTCCCTTGAAGGAGCAATGCCTGCACTTTCTGGTGGGGCAACTGGTGCCTGCAACCAAGAGCACCTATCGTTGCGTCAATCCGCACTATCAAGATGTGGCTACGGAAAGTTGTTCACTATTCCGTGACCGAAAGAAGGTGAAATTTGCGAAGGGTATGAAGCATATCTTTAATGCTGATATGCCTCGCAAAGTGGAACCATTCGTGCGCCTAAAAATCATGAGCAAGCATTGCCGCACTTATTATTATGAGTATCGTCGTGGAGAACGTCTCATACCTCCTGCCGTTCAGGAAGAAATACGTGGTTTCTTCCGCGAGGCTGGCTGGAACGAAGAGGTTCACTTTGACAGCTATGTGGATGAATATGAGTGGTGACACTCAAATGAAAAAGTCGGGCAGGACACGTGGTGTGTGCTGCCCGACTTTTGTATGGATGAGGGTAGGGGTTATTTCGTGATGGGCTTGTACTTGGGCACGAGGGTCTTCATGATGAGCCAGCCAATGAGGTAGGCAACGGCACAGTAGCAGAAGACGATCATGTAGCCTGCGGGTTTGCCTGTGGCTCCGAAGAACTGGAAGGCGTCGCCGAGTTCGTCGGCATAGGTGAAGAGCATACCAGAACCCTTGTTGATGGCGAAGGAACAGAGTCCGCCAAACATGGTGCCGATGCCTGTGATGGTGGCAATGGCACTCTTGGGGAACATATCGCCAATGGTGGAGTAGAGGTTGGCTGACCATGCCTGATGTCCTGCACCGGCGAGACCAATGATGACGCAGGGCCACCAAGGGGAGATGTGTGCCAAAGGTTGTGCGAACATGGCGAAGATGGGCAGGAAGGCGAAGATGAGCATGGCGCGCATACGACCTGCATAGGGGTTCATGCCCATTTTCTCGACGAAGAGTTTGGGCAGGTAGCCACCATAGATGGAGAGTAGGGTGACGATGAGGTAGAGCACGAAGATGAGTGCCTGTCCCATGCCTGAGGAGGATGGATAGCCGAGTTCGGAGAAGTAGGCGGGTGCCCAGAAGAGGAAGAACCACCAAACGCCGTCGGTCATGAGCTTGCCGACGATGAATGCCCAGGTCTGACGATACTTGAAGCAGTCGAGGAAGGAGAGCTTGATTTCGTCTTCTTCGTTGGTGTCGGCGGTTTTCTCTTCGACGACTTCACCCTTGTCGGACTCGATGTATGCCAACTCTGACTTGTTGACGAACTTGCTGTCGGCTGGTGCGGAGTACATGAAGAGCCATGCACCTGCCCACACGAAGCCGATGGCACCGATGATGATGAATGCCCATTCCCAGCCCATGTGCTCGGCAAGAACAGGGATGGTGAGGGGAGCGGCAAGGGCTCCTACGGACGCACCTGCATTGAAGATGGAGGTGGCGTAGGCACGGTCTTTCTTGGGGAAGTACTCGGCGGTCACCTTGATGGCTGCTGGGAAGTTGCCTGACTCACCTGTCGCCAAGATGATGCGGCAAGCGAGGAAGAGCCACACGCTGGTGGTGGAGATGACGAGGGCAAGGTCGGTGCCTTTCTCCACGGCACGGAGGGCTTCGATGTCGGCAATGCCTGTCATCTGCATGGTTGCCCATCCGCAGGCTGCATGGAGACATGCACCGAGCGACCAGATGACGATTGCCCAGATGTAGCCTTTCTTCGTGCCCATCCAGTCGATGAACTTGCCTGCAAAGAGGGAGATGAAGGCATAGAAGATGGAGAACGTGGCGGTGATGTTGCCGTAGTCGTTGTCGTTCCAATGGAAATCGAGGGCGATGAAGTCTTTCCATGTGAGTGAGAGCACCTGACGGTCCATGTAGTTGACCGTGGTGGCAAGGAAGAGCATCGCACAGATGACCCAACGGTAGTTGGTCATTTTGTTGGTGTTTGTACTCATTGTTTTTGGTTATTTATATGATTATTATTCTATTCTTAAACTGTAAACTGTAAACGGTAAACAGCCCCTTTAACCTTTAACCGTCACTTCAACACCTGCTCCCAAGCAGTCGGCTCCCATTGGAGGGTTTTCTTTCATGAGGCGGATACGGACGGATTTGGCTTTGGGGTATTCGTGAAGGATGGCATTGGCGATGCGTCCTGCTGCATGCTCGACCAGGAAGGAGGGGGTTGCCATTTCGCGCTTGATGGTCTCGTAGATGTCGGCATAGCTGATAGTGCCATCCACGAAGTCGTGTTCGATGGCTTCTTTCATGTCGGCTTCCACTTCGCAGTCGATGGTGAAGTAGGCACCCACTTGCCGTTCTTGCTCCATCACGCCGTGATAGGCATAGAGGCGCAGTCCGCTGATGATGATTTTATTCTCCATTCCGAAGGTCGTCTTTGAAGTCGTCGCCGAAGTCTTCCTCACCTGTGGTGTACTTCTTCAGGGCTCGCGCCACACCATTTGCCCAGGTGTTGATGTTCTCGTTTTCAAGTTGCAGGGAACCCACCAGTTTGATGACGTTATCCAATGGCATCCTGTATCGGAGAATGCCGCTGATGAGCTTGGCGTAGTTCCAGTATTCCTTGTTGAATCGCTCGGACAAACCTTCGATGGTGGTCTTGTAGCCACGACGATTGACGAAGGTAAAGTCGTAACGCTTGTTGCCGTTCTCATCCATATGCTTGATGATGTGTCCCTTGGTGACGGTCTTGGGCAGGGCGATGCCGTCTTCGTCGTCGAGCACGCCCGTGAAGATTTCGTAGGGATAGCCATCGAGGAGTCCCACGAATGCCACCCAACGCTCTTTCTTGTTCTGGAATTTCACCACGTCGCATTCGAGGCTGATGGGGCGCTTCTCCGTGATCTCGAACTGAGGACGGTAGGAGTAGATTTCGTTGTCAAGTATCGACATCAGTTCCGCACGTTCCTTGTTCATTCCGACCTCGGGGTCGTAGGGCTTCAATGCCTTCTTCAACTTCTTGTCGCCAAACTCTGCAATGGTGTTCAGAATGGTGGCTGATAAAGTCTGTACTGGTGACATGTTAGGTCTATTTATTGCAAAAATTGTTAAGTAAAGGCAAAAATACGGCGATTTTGCGACATGACAAAATAAATGTGGCAGGAAATGCGTATCTTTGCACAATTGTAAATCGCAAATCGTTAAATTGACATTCTTATGGAATCATTTATCAATAGACGCACCATCCGCAAGTACAAGCAGGAGAACATCCCAGCAGAGAAGATTGAAGCACTCTTGTTTCAGGCTTCGAGGGCTGCCACGATGGGCAACATGCAGCTGTATAGCGTGGTGGTGACTCGTTCGGAAGAGATGAAGGAGAAGCTCTCACCCCTGCATTTCGGACAGCCGATGGTGAAGGGCGCGCCTATGGTGCTCACGTTCTGTGCCGACTTCAACCGCTTCACGAAATGGTGTGAACAACGCCATGCGGATGCGGGTTATGACAATGTGCTTTCGTTCCTCAATGCCGTGAGCGACACCTTGTTGTATGTGCAGGCATTCTGCACCCTGGCTGAGGAGGCTGGCTATGGCACTTGCTATCTGGGCACGACGCTCTACAATCCGCAGGGCATCATTGACGTGCTGAAACTGCCGAAACTCACATTCCCCGTGGCGACCATCACGGTGGGCGTGCCTGATGAGTGTCCTGAACAGCCCGATCGCTTGCCACATCTGGCATACATCCACGAGGAAACGTACAAGGACTACACGCCCAACCAGCTGGACATCATCTATTTCTTCAAGGAAAATCTGGAGGAGAACCAGAAGTTTGTGGAAATCAACAAGAAGGAGAACTTGGCGCAAGTGTTCACGGATTGCCGCTACACCCGCAAGGACAACGAAGCTATGTCGGCAGGACTGTTGGAAACGCTGAAGAAGCAAGGTTTTCTTTCCTGATTGCCAACTTTCAGGTAACAGACAAAAAAGAGGGGTCTCATCACGAGGTCCCTCTTTCCATTAAACATAAGTTATCTATAGGAATTGGTTAGTATGGATTCTGTTTTATTTACTAGGATTGTTTCAATTTCATCTTGATTTCTTCCACGTCGTCGCGCACATGGTCGTCCACCTCAATCATGTCATGAATCTGCTTCATGGCGTGGAGGACGGTGGCATGGTTGCGGTTTCCAATCTGACGACCAATCTGTACGTGGGAGTTGTCGGTCAACTGCTCGGAGAGATACATCGCGATTTGTCTTGCATAGGCAATGCGCTGGGTGCGCTCGCGTGAATCGAGCTGGTTGATCTTGATGCTGAAGTGCTCGCAGACAGACTGCTTCACGTCGTCGATGGTGATTTCCTTGCTGTGCTTCTCGACGAATTGTGGCATGAGCTTGCGTACGAGCGTCATGTTGATGTCGCAGTTGTACACCACAGAGTTGACCATCAGGGAGTTGATGATGCCTTCGAGGTCGCGCACGCTGTCGTCAATGTTCTCAGAAATGAACTTGAGCACATTGGCTGGGATGCTCAGACCTTCCTTCTCCACTTTGGCTGAGAGGATGTTCAGGCGCAGGTTCTGCGTGGGCTTCTGAATCTCTGCCAGCATGCCCCACTTGAAGCGGGTGAGGAGTCGGTCTTCCAAATCTTGGATGGCGATAGGAGGACGATCGGCAGAAAGGATGATCTGCTTGCCGTTGACGTGCAGATGGTTGAAGATGTGGAAGAATGTGTTTTGGGTGGCACCCTTGCCTGAGAGTTCCTGCACGTCGTCAAGAATCAACACGTCGATGCTCTGATAGAAGCGGATGAACTCGTTGGTCTTGTTCTGACGCACGGCATCTGTGTATTGCACGGTGAAGAGGTGTGCGGAAAGATAGAGCACACGCATTTGTGGGTGCAACTCCTTGATGCGATGTCCGATGGCATTGATGAGATGGGTCTTGCCACATCCTGAAGGACCATAGACGAAGAAGGGGTTGAAGGTCTTGGCAGGGTTGTTGGCGATGGATTCGCCCACAGAACGTGCCAGACGGTTGCTGTCGCCTTCGAGATAACTCTCAAACTTGTAGTCGGGAATCAGCTGAGAATCGAGATCCTGCACCTGTGGAGCTGTCACGTCACCAGGTGCCGTGTTTCCTTGGGTACGAACTGGACCGTTGAGCACCTTGACAGGCATGTTGCCTTTCTCTTTCACATTGCCTCCGCGTTTGGTCTTCACCACCTTTACATTATAATATAAAGAGCTGACGCTATTGCCAAACACGCGCTTGAAGGTAGAAGCCATGAGCCTCAAGTAGTGCTCCTCCAAATACTCTTTCACGAATTCGCTAGGCACATCGAGCACCAGTTTGCCGTTTTCGAGGCTATTCAGCTCGACAAAGGCAAACGATGTTGCGAATTGTTGGGGGGTTATGTTATCTCGAATGATGTCGAGGCATTTCCCCCACAAGAGTTTTGGATTTTGTTCTGTTTCTACCATTTTAGCTTTTGGTGATTCTCATGTGAATTTTTCCGAATGCAAAGTTAGGCTATATTTTTGAAACTGCAAAATTTATTTTTTTCGGTGTTTTAAATCCGAAAGTAAAAAGTGCTTCATTTCAATCATTTACGTTTTTCTAGTTCTTGGCGGTCTTGATTTGTATTGTTTTTTTCTTAACTGCTGATTATTAGTGAGTTGCTGATTTGTTCCACATGTGAAACAATTCGTTCAAAATATTTTTTTTTACCCCCTAATTTATTGTATTTGATAGGCTTTCAAATGTTCCAAAAACGCTCTCAAAAAAGAAAGATGTTGTTTGAACTAAATCCAAATAACATCCTTCTTTCATCTTTTTTTCAATCTTTTTTTCACTTGTCTTTTCTGCCGAAAAGAGAGAAGTGAACATAGCGTTTCGGATGCAATCTGAAGTCCTCGAGCAGACGTGAAGAATTCTGCATGGTGGAGTCAAGATGCAGGGCGATAGAATTGTCGTTCATCAGCATGCCGAGCGAGGTCTCCTTGCTGGTCATGGCGGTGTTCATCTTGAAGGTCATATCCTGCACGCTGCTCATGGTGGCATCTGCCTTTTGTGCCATGCCCACCAAGTCTATCTGGTTCAACTGACCTGTCGTGGTTTCGAGATTGGTGCAAATGTTGTTGGTCTTTGCCATCAGCTGGGGCACATCTCTTCCAAGCAGCCCATTGATCTGGCTGGTGGTGACACGAAGATCAGCAGAAACGGCTTCCATGTTGTGCATGGAGGTGGCGATGGATGGGTCGTTCACCAACGTGTTCATGGCGGTGAGGATAGAGTCCACCTTAGGCAGAAGGGCTTCCACCTTAGGAATCATGTTGCCTGCCTCCGTCATCAAGTCAACCATCGGTTCGCCCAGAATGGTGTCGCCTGGATGGAGGACGGCTGTGGGGTTTGGACCTAACTTGAGATTCATCATGGCACTACCCAGCATCTCCTTCGTCATATAGACCGTAGTACCTTCTGGAATCTGGAATTGAGGATTGACGGTGATTTCAACCGTGAGGTTCTGCTTGCCAGCATTGAAATTGATGGCTTTCACAGTACCAACCTTCAGGCCGTTGGCACGCACATCGGATGCTGTGGGCATACCTTGCACATTGGAAATCTCCACGAAATAGGACACCTCATCACTAAAAAGCTTCAGCCCTTTGAGGAAGATGATGCCGACATAAATAAGGATGGCGGAAAGGATTGCCACCGATGCGATTTTGATTTCTTTGCTTATTTTCATATTATTCTTCAAATGTCACGATAAATGCTTGGGGAAATTTGTCGAGGATGGATTGCCTGATCTGCTTGGCTTCTTCCAAAGTGCTGGCCGAGCCGTAAGTGTAGGCATAGCGTCCATCTTTTTCGTGCATCTCACACTTCAGCCCCTTGAATTGCTTGTCGTTGCTTTTCAGTTTGGCGCTGCCTGAGAAGATTTGCACTTTATACACGGTTCGCTTTTCGCCGCTGGTGTTGGAGGTTGCCACCTCGGGAACATCGTTGGTGGGCGTTGTGGGTGTCGTTGTCTGCACAGGAGTGGTGGATGGCTTTTCCAGTTTGGATTGCTTGCCTGTTCTCTGTGCCTTATACTTGGCGATGGCATTGTAGATACTCTTTGCCATGGTCTGCCTACCTGCCGTGGACATCAGGAACTGCTCTTCGGAAGGGGTGGAGATGTAGCCCACTTCCAACAAGACGCTGGGCATGTAGGTGAGACGCAATACTGCCAGATTGGCTTGCAACACGCCCATGTCCACTCTTCCTGCCGTGTGCACCATCTCGCTCTGCACCATCTTGGCGAAGTTCACACTCTCCTTCATGTCGTGGTCTTGCATCAACTCGAACATGATGTTGCTTTCGGGCGAAGGGTTGTAGTTGTATTTCTTGGCTGCATCCCCTTCGAGGGCGATGACGGAGTTCTCTCGTTTCTCGACGGCAAGGTTGGTCGATGCCGTACGAAGGGTGAGGGTGTAGGATTGCACGCCCGTTGCCTTTCGAGCATTCTTGGGAAGGGCGTTGGTGTGGATGCTGACGAAGAGGTCGGCTTTTGCCTTATTGGCAATTTCGGCACGACGTCCCAATTCGATGAACACATCCGTACTCCTCGTGTATATGAGTTTCACGTCTGGACAATTCGCTTTCAGGAGTCTTCCCACTTCAAGTGCAATGGCAAGATTGATGTCTTTCTCACGGTTGGCAGAGGTAGAACCAACGGCACCAGGGTCTTTGCCTCCGTGTCCGGCATCGAGCACCACCACGAACTGATCTCCTTCAGCCAAGACTGAGGCAGGGAAGGCAAATAGTAGCACTCCTATATATATAATAATGTGTAAGAATCTTTTCATACGTACTTAAAATTGTTGCAAAGGTACAAAAAATCAATTAAATAACGTATGAAACAGAAAAAGAATACCGTTTCCGATATTCTTTTTTCTATTTGCTTCCTCAGAAAAGAGGAAATAGTTTCATTTTCACGCCCGCCATCAACCAGATGCCAGGTTGTTCTACATTGGCAAAATCGTAGTACCGATGGTTGGTGAGGTTGTTTGCTTGCACGTAGAGGGTGTAGTGGGGGACATTCCATTGCACTTTCATGTCTAACGTGCCGTAAGTGCCAAATGCCTGTGGCTTTCCCGTCTTCTCATTGTCGAACTCTCCCTCGCGATTCTTCAGCGAGAAATCCCATTGGGCAGAAAGATGGCTGACGATGCGATGGTGGAAGGAGGCAACGAACTTGTGACGCAGGAAGGTCATGCGCGAGATGTACTTGGCTTCCTGCTCGGCATTGATGCGATATTTGTAGTTGTAACAATAGCTGAGCGTGAGCCGTTGGGGCAGGGCGTTCTCTCCACATAGACGGGCAAGGTTGAACTGGAGAAGGGCTTCCACTCCGATATTGTCAATGTCGCTATTGGCAGTCACATAGCCTGTTGCATCCTCGTTCTTCACCCAGTCAATCATGTCGGTTCCATGACGGAAGAAACCCTTTGCCTGCGCGATGAAGCATGTGCCTGTGTAGGTGGCTCCCACATGCCAGTCAGTACTCTTTTCTGGCTTCAAACGGGTGTTTCCTTGCAGACCAGGACCGTTGTAGTAAAGATCTGTGTAAGTGGGAGTTCGAAGGCTTTGATTGAAGGATGCGTAGAACTTCCATTCATCGGAAGGTCGCCAGGAAACATCGATGCCTGGATAGAAGTGCATGCCGCCCGTGACGGAGGTGTTGTGATGGGCAAGCATTCCGAACGAGAGGGTCAGGTTGTCCAAGAGAATGTCATGCTCGAAGTAAAGTCCAAGCGTGCTCCTGCCGTCTTTGTATTTGTAGTGCTCGTCATGTCCAGGCACCTTGTACTTGTGTTGTTCTGAAGCAGGAATTTCTTTGCCGAGTCGCGTGGAGAGAATGTTTTCACGTCGGAACTCGATGCCCACAGCCGTCTTGCCTAACGCCCAAGTGGTGTAGGCATTGAGATTGGCTCCATAGACGTTGGTCTGGTGGAAATTCTGATAGGCCTCAGGATTGGAGCGTCGCCACACATAGTGGTCGAGGGAGCGGTTCCAATACATCTGTACTGGTACATGAATCATTCCTTTGTACTCCGCCTGTAAAGCGACGAGGTAGCGTCTGTCCTGTTCGTATTGAGAGTCGGAACCCGTGCCATAGAAGGTGTTGGCTCCATAATTCATGGTGCTCAGCCCCGCTTGTATGCTCGCCTCAAAGAGCGCACTCGAGTAGTGACCGTTCCAATAAGCGTTCCCCTTATTGAAATCGTCGTTGCCGTCGGCGCCATCGCTACGGCTGTAAGCTCCGCTGATGCGGTTGTTAAAGTGTGGAGTTTGGAGAGAAACATGGGCGTTGGTTCCAAATGTCCCGTAGGAACCGCCTTGCATGTGTGCTCCGAGTGTGTTTTCCTTGTCTGTGCGTGTGACGATGTTGATGGCTCCTGCAAATGCCATGCTGCCATACACGCGACTGGCTCCGCCTTCAATGACTTCGATTCGTTCGATGTCGTCCACGTTGATGGGCAGATCGACGGTCAGATGCCCTGTGTGGGGATTGGAGATGTTGATGCCGTTGAGCAGGACGGTGAGTTGGTCTTCGGTGCCTCCGTTCACACCGATGTCCGTCTGGATGCCGAAGCCTCCGCGTTGGCGTACATCCACGCCAGCTACGAGTTTCAGCAGGTCGTTGACCGAATGCGCACTCGACGCCTCAATGTCCTGTCGGTTAATCACTTGCACGAGGCGCACAGCCTTGTCGGCAGGCAGGGGGGCGAGTGTGCCCACCACTTCGGCATCATCCAGCGTCAGTTCCAGCTCCTCCTTGTCTTCGGTAGGAACAGTAGCCTGACTGTAGGCCATGATGGCCGCAGCAGAATCGGGGCAGGCGGCTGCCAATGTGGCTACGCTGAGCACGCCGATGCGCACCTCTCTCCTCAGACTGAGGAAAATGGCATCGCCACGACGAGTGAAGTGTGTCCACACCACCGATTCTGGCTTTCTGAATCTTGATTTGATGTTCATTAGTTGTAAAAAAAAAATTAAATAATGACGCCACTATTGGCGTTTCAGGTTTCTCTCCGCATCCATACGAAGGAAGATAAACAGCAACAACGTGAATCCCCATAGAGAGGAACCTCCATAGGAGAAGAAAGGGAGCGGAATGCCGATGACAGGCGTCAATCCCAGCACCATGCCCACGTTGATAAATAGGTGGAAGAGGAAGATGCTCAGCACGCAATAACCATAGACTCGTCCCATCGTGTCGGTTTGTCGTTCTGCCACAATAATCAATCGCCAGATAAAAAGCAGATAGACGATGAGCACACCTGCCGAACCGATGAATCCTTCTTCTTCACCTACCGTGCAGAAGATGAAGTCGGTGTGCTGTTCTGGCACATATCTGAGCTTGGTCTGCGTGCCGTTGAGGAATCCCTTGCCAAACAAGCCTCCCGAACCAATGGCTATCTTTGCCTGATTGACGTTGTAGCCAGCTCCACGAGGGTCGTCCTTCATACCCAACAGCACCTCGATGCGGATACGTTGGTGGTCGTCCAGATGCTCGAAGAGCGTGTCGGTCATATAGTAGAATGCCGTCGACGCAACGGCGAAGAGGGCAATAAGTCCGTAGCGGATGTATCGATGGTATAATGCCAGTCCGATCAGATAGAGAATCATGAGGATGCAAATGGGCAGCATCACGTAGCAGACGTCGAACGGAATGACAAAGGCTGCAAAGATTAAGGCAATCAAGGTGGAACCGAAACAAATGTAGGACATGAGTTTCACGGTAAATATGTCCTTGCAATAGATCCATACCATGCTGATGGTGAATATCATGGCCAGCAAAAGAACCGTGAACTCTCCGACGGACGTGGGAATGTAAGTGAGGTGATCCTCGCTATACTTCATGCCCACTACGAAATAGACCACGAAGGCAAATCCGCTGAAAAGCAGGGAACCTGTCATGCCCTCACGATAGAGCATGAGGAAAAAGGCAAGATAAACCAGGGCAGAACCCGTCTCCTTCTGTCCAATGATAAGCAACATCGGGAAGACAATCAAAGCGATGGCGATGCTGATGTGTTTGGTCTTTCGAATGCTGAATCCGTATTCGTCCATCAGTTTTCCAAGTGCCAAAGCTACGGCAAACTTGGCAAATTCGGCTGGCTGTATTTTGACGGAGGAACCTAACGGCAACCAAGAGCGAGAACCTTTCGTGTCGGGCGCAATGACGATGGTGACAGCCAGCAGTATCATCATGGCACCATAGATGACGTAGGCAGCGGTGTCGTAGAAACGCTTCTCGATGAGCATCAACACGGCTGCCAACACCAACGACGTGCCTGCCCAGACAATCTGCTTGCCTGAGTTGGTCTCCCAACTGAAAAGGTCGGGATTGTTGAAGTCGTAGCAGGCACCACACACACTAAACCATCCCCACACGATGAGGATGACATAGAGCATGATGGTCATCCAGTCGATGCTCAGGAAGATGCCTTTGCTGCCTTGTTCTTGTATTGTCATTGTTTCAGTTACTTATCTTGCACGGGTTCCGTAATCGATGTGGCGACTCTGGAAGGATGCCGCCTTTGCTTCGCTGGCTGGTGTGAGCTTGCCGTTGATATATTGCTCCATGATCAACGAACCGATCGGTACGCCGTATGTGGCACCAAAACCACCATTCTCCACATACACGGCTACGGCTATTTTGGGATTGTCCTTCGGAGCAAAGCCCATGAAAGCGGAGTGGTCCTTCCCTCGGTTCTGAGCTGTACCTGTCTTACCACATACCTCATACATGGAAGTGTTGGCACTTCGACATGTACCACCCAACACCGCCTTGCGCATACCTTCTGCCACCATGTCGTAGTATTTCTTCTCCACTTTGGTCTTGTGCTTGACCAGCAAGCTGTCAGCGAGGTGGCCTCCCTCAATACGCTTCACAATGTGTGGGGTGATGTAGTAGCCGCGGTTGGCGATGGTTGCTCCGAGGTTGGCAATCTGGAGAGGCGTCAGCGTGACCTCACCTTGACCGATGGCAATGGAAATGACACCGAGTGCATTCCATTGACCCAGTCGGCTGTCGTAGTAATCGGCATTGGGAATCATGCCTCGTGCTTCACCAGGAAGATCCACGCCCAGTTTATAGCCAAAACCCATCGACACCATATAGTTCTTCCACGTGGTCATCGCCTCTTGGATGTTCTTGTATTGCTTGCGGTTGTTCAGCATGTGGTAGAGTCCCCAACAGAAATATCCATTACACGAAGTGGCAATAGCAGGAATCAAGGGGAGGGGAGAGCCGTGTCCGTGACAGCCCACTCTCATGCCTTTGGTGACGAAACCTCGATAGCAAGGATAGGCGGTGGAGGATGTGATGATGCCTTCTTGTAAGAAAGTCAGTCCCTGTGATGTCTTGAACGTTGATCCAGGAGGATAGGTTCCCGAGATGGCACGATTGAGCATCGGCTTCATCGGGTCACGTTGCATCTCCATCATTTGTGCCCCTCGCTGCTTTCCTTCCATGCGATGTGGGTCGTAGCTGGGTGCGCTGACCATGCAAAGAATCTCGCCTGTCTTAGGTTCGATGGCAACAATAGCCCCCATCTTTCCCTCCATCAATCGTTCTCCCAATGCCTGAAGCTTGGCGTCAATGGATAACGTAAGGTTTTTTCCAGGGATGGGTTTTCGGTCAAGGGCACCATTGCGGTAATGTCCCTGAATGCGTCCACGGGCATCTCGCAACAGAATTTGTACACCTTTCACACCTCGCAGTTCTGGTTCATAACTACGTTCCACGCCCTGCTTACCGATATAATCGCCTGGGTCGTAGTAATCGTCGTTCTCCACTTCTGCAGGCGACACCTCTGCCACATCGCCCAAGATGTGGGCACAATGGTCGGTGGCATAACGTCGGATGGTGCGCTCGCGAATGTAAAAGCCATGAAAGCGGAAGAGTTTTTCCTGAAACACGCCATACTCCTGCGAAGAAATCTGTGGTATGAAAAGCTGCTGAGTGTAAGTGGAATAACCAGGATTCTTGTTGCGGTCCTTGATGAGCGCCATGCGCTCGTCAAACTGCTTCCTGGTGATTCCAAGTGTCTTGCAAAAATCGAGTGTGTCGAGGTTGTGCACCTCTCGCATAATCACCATGACATCGTAGGCAGGTTGGTTGAAGACCAACAACTCACCATTGCGGTCATAGATAGCACCACGGGCAGGGAAGATGACATTGTTGAAAAAGGCATTGTCATCGGCACGGGTCTTGTATTCCCCATCGGAGAGTTGGAGAAAAGCCAATCGGGCGATGTAGCAAAGGACAATCACCAATGCTATACCGGCAAGAACGTACTTACGATTTTCGTAAATGTGGCTTTTCATTGTTCTTACAAGGGAAATTAGTGAGTCGTGATGTTCTTTCTCGCACGAATCATCAACTCAATGAAAAGGATGATGAGTGTGCTGAGCACGGCACCACCGGCAATGGAAAGGATGGTTAGGAACCAGTCGTAGAGCGTAAAGGCATCCAACAGGTAGAAACAACCATGCAACACAACCATCAACAGGATTATATACAAGATGTAATTCCAGAATCCCATCGTAATCATCGTGGGCGTGAAGTCATCGGCAGAATCACGTGGAGCCAACAGGTTGAGCCAATATGGCTGAATCATCGCAATCAAGGTGCATGAAGCCGCACCCATTCCCGCCGTATTGCTGAAAAGGTCGGATATGAAACCTGTGACAAATCCCCAGATCAATATCTCCGTTTGGGAGGTATTACGATGGAAGCACACCACCATGTAGCCTATCACGAGAGGTGTGATATAGCCGAACAGGTGAATGTTGTTGAATACCAGCACCTGAAGCACTATCAGGATCAAGAGCCTGAAGACACGCGTTAATATGATAGAATTCATCTGATAGTATCGGGGCTTAAGTTGTTCTTCTTCTCCTCCAGTTCTTTTTGCTTCTCCTGCGAGTTGAGGACGCTGTCTTGTTTGGCTGGGTCTTCTGCCATTTCCTCCAACATGCGTCGCTCAGCGGAATGATAGTTCGTGATGACAGAAACCTCACGCAGGGTGGGGAAGTTCGTAAAGAGTTTCACCCGAAGGAAATAAGACATACCGTCGGGAGAATCGCCAACTTGCTGTACCACACCAATGGGTAATCCAGGAGGAAAGATGTCGGAATATCCATTGGTTTCCACGATGGCTTTTTTCTTGACGGGGGCATGTCGGGGCACGCTGGTTACGTAGGCGATGTCAGCATAGCCACGTTGCCAGACAAGCGAGCCGAAATAATCGGAACCACGCAACCGGCAACTGATTTTGCTGTTCACGTTGAGCAGGGGCATGACGATGCTGTAGTGGCGACTGGTCATATAGACGATGCCCACTACACCACGAGAACAGACAACACCCATCTCTGGACGGATTCCGTCAGCCTCACCTTTGTTGATGGTGATGAAGTTGGTGGCTTTGTGAAGAGTCATGTTGACGACTTGTGCAGGAACCACCTCATACCTGAGTGGCAATGCTTGTGGTCGCTTCATGCTGTCCTGTTGGATGGCCTCCAGCTGCTGACGCATCGCATATACCTCCTTGCGCAGTTCTTCGTTGGTGGCTTCCAACTCATTGTTCACTTCCTGCAGATGGAGATATGACGTAATGCCACTAATGACGTTGTAGGTTGAACCTACCACGTCATTAGCCGTCGTGAAATATACACTTTTTTGGTATCCGTTATAACTGAAGAGAAAGACAAGACTTATCACCTCCAGCAACAGGAACACAAACCAGTGTTTATTATGTACAATTAAGTCTATTAATGCACGCATATCATGCGTTTATCTCATCAGGAATGGGTAATTGTTGACATTCTTCAATGCGATGCCTGTACCCTTTGCCACAGAGTGTAATGGGTCATCATCCACATGGAAAGGAATCTGAATCTTATCACTCAAACGCTTGTCGAGACCACGAAGCAAGGCACCACCACCTGTCAGCCAAATACCGTTTTTCACGATGTCGGCATACAACTCTGGTGGAGTCGCCTCGAGTGCCTGAAGTACAGCCGTTTCAATTTTTGCGATGGTCTTGTCGATGCAGTGGGCAATCTCCTGATAACATACTGAAATCTCAAGAGGTAGGGCTGTAATACGGTTAGGTCCATGCACCAAGAAATCCTCAGGAGCCTGATCACCCAAATCGGTCAACGCAGAGCCCACGTTGATCTTGATACGTTCAGCCATACGCTCAGATACCTTTACGTTGTGTTGACGTGCCATGTATTCCTGAATGTCCAGTGTCAACTCATCACCAGCCACACGGATGGAGTTGTTGCTGACAATGCCACCTAATGAGATGATGGCAATCTCTGTAGAACCACCACCTATGTCCACAATCATCTGACCCTCTGGAGCTTCCACGTCGATGCCACAACCAATCGCTGCAGCCATTGGCTCGAAAATCAGATAGACATCGCGACCACCAGAATGTTCAGCACTATCGCGCACGGCACGAAGCTCCACTTCGGTAGAACCTGAAGGAACGCCGATGACCATACGGAGAGAAGGAGTGAAAAGATGATGTCCTGTGTTGACCATTTTGATGAGTCCACGCATCATCTGTTCGCATGCATAGAAGTCTGCAATCACACCATCGCGCAATGGACGGCAGGTGCGGATACCCTCATGCTCCTTGCCATACATCAGTTTTGCCTTGTGTCCTACGGCAATCATTTTGTTGGTCTTCTTATCAAGAGCAACTACCGATGGCTCATCCACCACCACCTTGTTGTTGACGGTGATGATGGTGTTGGCTGTGCCAAGGTCCATCGCTATATCTTGTGTCAAAGAGAAAAATCCCATAATCTTGTCTTTTTATTTTGCGAAATATGCGTGAATGGCTGTGTCGTAATGACTTGATGTGGCGAATGCACGTTCAGCGAACTGCTTGCGCTGTGCCTTTGTAGTCTCAGCACCTTGTGCCTTGACGATGTCGAGCAGAGGCTTGTATTCTGCCTTGCTGGGGACGATCACCACGTCGTTGAAGTTCTTGGCTGCTGCACGGATGAGCGAGATGCCGCCGATGTCAATCTTCTCGATGATGGTTGGCTCATCGTTAGTGGATGCCACCGTCTCTTCGAATGGGTAGAGGTCAACGATGACGAGGTCAATCTCTGGAATCTCATATTTAGCCATTTCCTGCTGGTCGCTTTCCAGTTCGCGACGTCCCAGGATGCCACCAAACACTTTTGGGTGAAGTGTCTTCACACGTCCGCCCAAGATTGATGGATATGTTGTCAAATCCTCCACTTTCTGGCATGGATAGCCCAAACTCTCAATGAATGCTTGTGTACCTCCTGTTGAAAGGAATTTCACCCCGTTTTTGTTCAATTCTGCAAGCAGCTCGTCCAAACCATCTTTGTGGAATACCGACACGAGCGCAGTCTTAATCTTCTTTACGTCAGCCATTTTTTCTGTCCTAAATTTGTTGGTTGTAAACTTATTGATTTTTCTGGTGTAAGCTTTTAGCCATTTCATTCAATTTCCCTCTTTCGGCGAGAACTGTTGTGTGCGCACACAACCATGTTCAGACTTTTTTGCCTTACAAAGTGCAAAGTTAGGCATTTCTTCTGACACATTATTAAAGAAATTATAATTTTTCCATCTTTCCGAAGAATTTTCTTGTCAGAAAGAAAACTTTCCACTAATTTTGAACCCGAAAACATCAAAACGGCACGATTATGCGACATTTCACCCTGCTGTTGTTTCTTCTTCTGACGGCATCAGCAAAGGCTCAATTCTATTTCGATTTTCCGCCCCGTCAACAAATGGAACAACGACGGGAAACGTCCACGCCTCCTACGTACAAGGGTGGTGAAGAGGCTGTGAAAGCCTATCTCCAGAAGAATTTCAAGCAACCTCAAGTGAGGGAGAAGGTAGATGGTAGAATCGTTGTGGCTGTGATTGTCAACACCAAAGGAAATGTGGAGAATGCACAAGTCGTCCGTTCGTTGACGAAGAGTCTTGATGCCGAAGCCGTCAAGGTGTGCAAGAAAATGAAATTCAAGCCTGCCACAACAGGAAAGAAGAAGGTGAGAGGTCGTGTCGACATCACCTTCCCCATTCGAAACGGAAAATTATCTTTCTTGAATCTTCCCACCACAGAGGTGTGATGGATTAATCACCTTCTTGCTAAATAAGCAGAACCTTATTTCACTCCTACAAAAAGGCTGTTGCTCGTGTAGGTCTTTTCTGCATAAACCGTATTTAGGTTGATGCCAACCGACGTGATGCTACGTGTACGCAGGCAATGTACGCGTCCTGTGTAGCGAATCTTCTGTCCTGGCTGCAACGTGGTGGTGAGCGAAGGTGAAATGCTGAATGCCTTTGGGTCGCTCACGTCGAGGAAAATGACGATGTCACGCAAGATGGAATTCGTGGTGTTGGTGATGTAACCTTCCACTTCAATTGTCTCATCCTTAGAGATATAGCCATCGCCATCTGCATCCATGTATGTGAGGTCAGAGATGCTCAAAACGGTTGAGGTGATGGAACCATTGTAAGAACCAATTTGATAATTATGATTCTCCTGAACGGCTTGATTGCCACCTTGATTGCCGCCGCTAATCTGATAACCGACATGGTTGTCGTAATAGCCATCATTGCCGACAGTCGTTCGGTCTTGACCATAGTCCTCATATCGACGTGCTTCTGCTCGTTCCTGTTCTTCGATTTGTGAGGTGATGCCCACACCCAGAATGGCACCAATGCCCATACCGATGAGACTGCCCAAAGCTGCACTTTCACCACGGAAATGACCATGACCAGATAAAGCGCCAACAGCACCGCCAATATGACTGCCAATCATGGCACCCGTCACGCCACCTGCTGCCTGATACGAACTGGTGCAGCTGCTTGCCAACAGGGCTGCAGCCAACGTCAAACAAGTGATTTGATTCTTTTTCATTGCTTTTTCGTTTTTGTTGATTGTTGAACTTTCTTTTTCTTAGTCAGGTCTCTCTTCTGCTATATAGTCGTCAATCAATTTTCTGGCTATCGACATTTTGTCGGGAATAGGGGGAAGATGGTCGCGATTGAACCATCCAGCATTACTCAGCTCTTCCTCTTGCACATGCACCTCGCCGCCCACATAATCAGCCGTGAAGCCAATCATGATGCCGCAAGGGTAGGGCCAAGGCTGACTTCCGAAGTATCGTATGTTCTTGATTTCCAATCCGACTTCCTCTGCCACTTCACGTTTTACACATTGTTCCAGCGTCTCGCCTGTTTCCACAAATCCAGCCACCAATCCATACATCTCGCTACGTCGGAAATTCTTGGCATGCACCAGCAGAATATCATCGCCTTTCCTGATTCTCACGATGATGGCAGGACTGACTTGTGGCCACACTTCCTTTCCACAATTGGTGCATTGTTTGCTGATGGCTGTGGCTCGTTTCATCGGAGCGCCACACACACCACAATAGCGCGTGTTCGAATCCCAGTACAACAACTCGGATGCCTTGCCTGCCGCATTGTAGAACTCCTTGGGCAGCAAAGTCCACGATTCCCGCAACCCTACAGTCACCATCCCCTTCATGTCGGAGGGAGGAGTGCTCAGGCTGTATGCCATACATGGAACACCCTCAAGCGGAGGAAGCTCCTGACGGGGTGTCCATTCCTTCATGGAAAAAGGAGGTTCGACCGCACAAGGTACATGATGACCGCTTTCATCTTGTTCCAGTAACAACGAGTTGCCGATGAACACAAACCAGTATGTTGGATGCTTCTCCATGTCTTAACTTCCAAATTTTCGCCAAAATTAGTCATTATTTGTGATATGAGTGCCTTTTTTTGTCTTTAAAATCATTAAAAAAGTTAAGACTTTCAAGAATAGTTGTGAATTAGAACGAAAAAGACTATATTTGTACTCAAATTTGACAATAGCACATGACAAACGTTAATCGCGCGTACATATATATTATATTGACAATCTTTGCTTCCTTCTGCATGACTTCTGTCTATGCTCAGAAGAAAGACAAGCCTAAGAAAACCAAACATGTGGAAACGTCTGTGGTGGAGATTCAACCTGATCCTGTCGCACCCAAGGCGCTTCCTGACAGACATCCAAAAGCTTTGGAGATGCCCCTGCTTGCCAGCCAGCCTGCAACACGTGGACGTGGCACAGGGGGAAGTGGGGCACATGGCATTGATGTGAGCCACTATCAGGGTCGCATCAATTGGGATGAGGTGGCACGAGACCCCAAGGTCACCTATGTTTATCTGAAGGCATCAGAAGGAACGGGCAATGTGGACGACACCTATCGATACAACTTCACGGAGTGCAAGCGAGTGGGACTTAAGGTGGGCAGCTATCATTTCTTCCGTCCACAACTCCCAGCCAAGGGCCAGTTCGACAATTTCATGTCTCGTGTGGAGACGCGCAAGCAAGACCTTCTGCCTGTGGTCGATATTGAGACTACCAATGGAGTTTCCGATGCTGTCTTGCAGTCCCGTTTGCTCGAATTCTGCGAACTCTTGGAACGTGAGTTTGGCAAGAAGCCCATCATCTATACAGGCAAGAACTTCTACAACAAGCACATTCATGGTAATTCCCGCCTACGTGCCTACAAGTTCTTCATTGCTGCCTATTCCTTCATTGAGCCAGACCTCTACGACGACAATGACTACGTCCTTTGGCAATATTCAGCCACAGGTTCTGTTCGAGGCATTCGAGGTAATGTCGATATGAGTCGATTTGTCGGACGGCACGATATTCGTGACATCCAGTATCGATAAAGTAGAAATAAGTAAAAAGAGAAGCCGCTTCCTTTGTCCTTCACGAACAGGGGAAGCGGTCTTTTTGAGCCTCTAACATTTTATGGTTTACGTAATCTGAAAAGCGGTGTCTCACGACACGGGGTTTATTATTATGAGTAAAGATTCGAAGGAGTATGTTTGTATAACATTTCCAAATCCGATGCAAAGTTACGCACTTTTACAACACCTCACAATACCTAAAATGGGTGATTTACTCACATAAAAAGGGTATCAGCTAACGGATTTCGTTAACTGATACCCCTTTTTTATCCTGAATACCCACTTTTTGTCGATGGATTGTACAAAAAAGTTGGGCAGATTACTTTTTGAAGTAGGCTCTGAAATGACTGAAAATCTTGTCTTTGATGCTGGTTGAAGGCTTGATGTTCTCACCACCAGCTAATGTCTCGATGGCTTGGCGCTCTTCCTTGGTGAGCGTTTCTGGCATATAGACAGAGATGTTGATGATTTCATCACCACGCTGACCACCATAACTGTTGATGTCAGGGATACCTTTGTTCTTCAATCTCAGCACCGTTCCAGGCTGGGTGCCTGCAGGGATAGTGATTTTCGCCTTGCCATCATGGGTGGGCACTTCGAGCGATGTACCCAAAACTGCCTGTGGAATGGTGAGCAAAAGGTTATAGACGAGGTCCACACCATCACGCACCAGTTCTGGATGCGCCTTCTCGTGCACAAGAATCTGCAAGTCACCATTCACGCCGTTTCTACGACCTGCGCCACCTTTCCCTTGGAAATTGTAGGCATATCCTTCCACCAATCCAGCTGGAAGTTCTACTTCCACTTGCTTCTCGCCCTTCACAATGCCCTCACCATTACAATGCTTGCACTTGTTCTTGATGACTTTTCCCTCACCATGACAAGTGTCACAAACAGTCTGGGTTTGCATGATGCCTAACATCGTCTGGCGGGTCTTGTACACCACGCCTTGTCCATTACAAGTGCCACAAGTCGATTCCTGACCGTCCTCAGAACCTGTACCCTTGCAATGAGGACAAGTGATGTCGGTGCGGACATTGAACTTCTTGGTTACACCATTCACGATGTCGTTCAAATCCAGTTCGATGCGCATGCGCAGGTCTTGACCCTTATAGACAGGTTTTCTGCGCTGCCCGCCTCCTCCGAATCCGCCGCCAAAGCCGCTGAAGCCTCCACCAAAGCCTCCGCCGCCAAAGATGTCGCCAAACATACTGAAGATGTCATCCATCGACATGCCTTGTCCGCCAAATCCTCCAGCACCAGGACCAAAGGCATCTGGACCGAACTGGTCATATCGCTGACGCTTCTGGGGGTCGCGAAGCACATCGTATGCTTCTGCAGCTTCCTTAAACTTTTCCTCTGCCTGCTTGTCACCCGGATTGCGGTCAGGGTGATACTTGATGGCCATTTTCTTATAGGCACGCTTGATCTCATCGTCGGAAGCCGTCTTCGACACTCCCAGTACCTCGTAGTAGTCTCTTTTCGCCACTTTCTTATTGCGTATTTGACATTATAAAATCGCCCAGCGCGTGGGTTGGTTACTCTGCCACAGCCACTTTGGCATAGCGAATCACCTTATCATTCAATGTGTAGCCTGCCATCATGCAGTCCATCACCTTGCCTTTCTGGTCGTCGGGTTGACCTGGCACCATGGCAATCGCCTCGTGCAAGTCAGCATCAAATGGCTGACCCACCACGTCCATCTTCTTCAATCCCTCTTGTGCCAAAAGTTTGAAGAATTTGTCGATGATGAGCGTCAGACCCTCCTTCACGGCTTCCACATCCTCATATTTGTCCATGTTCTGCTGGGCACGCTCCAAATCATCGACGATAGGTAACAAGGTCGTGATGACCTTCGAACCGCCATTCTTGATGAGTTCAGTCTTTTCCTGCATCACACGCTTGCGGAAGTTGTCAAACTCTGCCACCTTGTAGAGTTGCTGATTCTTCAAGTCCTCGATCTGCTTTTCCAATTCAGCAATCTTCTCTTCTGGTGTCAGTTCCTTCTTCTCTGTCTCTTCAGGAGCTTCTGTGGCATCTGCCTTCACATCGGCAGCTGTCTCCTGCTCCTCGTTAACGATTTCCTCGTTAACCTCTTCATTCTTTATCTCTTTTTCCATAATTCAATGTTTTTTTCGTTTCCATGAAAACAACAAAAAAGATGCCAGCGTATGAAACTCTGGCATTGACGTGACATTGTGTCACCTTTTTTATTGAATACCTAACTTCTTGGCAATATTCTTGGGGATGGCATCCTTGTGAACGAGGATGTTCAGCGTCTTGTAAGCAACGAATGCCTTGGATGCATACCAGACACCTTTGTACTTGTAGTCGGTGCCCCAAGAGTTCTTCACCATGAAGTACTCCTTACCGTTCTGGTCTTTGGCGAGACCATAGATGAGCATGCCGTGGTCGTCAGTCGTTTCCCAGTTGTCGTATGCCTCTTGGCGCATCTCCTGTGTGACGGTGATTTCAGGCCAAGGGCGTGCTGTAGAGGCAGAACGAATGTTGAGACCTGAAGGACCGAACCAACGTTCGTAGTCGTTGCCTTCCGTTTCCTTCACCTTCTGAACGTCAGGACATACAGCGATGCCTTCGCGTGAGAAACCATTCTCACTCACGTCAGCACCCCAAGCAAAGGTGTAGCCCTTGTCAACTGCATTCTCCATCACAGCCATGAACTCGTCGATGGGCAGGTTGTAGGAGAGTCCCCAACGCCAGTTGTCCTGCACTTCGATGATGAACTGCTCATAGAATGGGTGATGGGAGAAAGAAGTGAGGCTGATGTAGTCGTCCATGTTCAGACCAGTCGAAGCCATGAAGGTTTGGGGCGTGTAGGTCTTGCCTTTGTAGGTGAATTCCTCAGGACATTCACCCAAGTATGCGTCGAGCGTGGCGTTGATGGGCTTGAACCAGATAGGGGAGAGCTTCTTCTGCTTTCCGTTGGCAACCGCATCCACCATAGGCTCCAGAATAGAGAAGAACTCTGAGAAGTTGGGCAGCGAATCACCCTGAAGGGAACCTGGTTCTGGCATTGCTGATTGTGGAATCATGCCATAATGGCGCATGCAATAGACACAGTCGTAGAACGAACCGCCCTGACTGAAATCCATGTCCCCATGCAGGCGAACGGTTGCCTTCGCACGGTCTTCATAAGTCTTGTGGGCAAGGTACATCTCGGAGAAGTCCCATTCGCCTTTGCCCATACGGAGCAATTCAGCCTCGAAGAAACCCAGCGAGGAGAACGCCCAGCAGGTGCCAGAGTTATTCTGATTCTTGGTCGATGTGATGGGAATTTCCTTCACGACCGTGAACTGGAACCCTTCGTTTTTCGACTCTTCCTGTGCGAAGAGTGAAGTGCCACACATCAGGAGTGTTGCGATAATCAGTGTCTTTTTCATAAATGATTGTTAGTTGGTTATGAGTTTTTGCTAATGTAATTCTCTATGTCGTTGATGTGATAAGGGATCACCTTGTCACCAATGATCTGGCATCCCGTTTCCGTAATGATGATGTCATCCTCCAGACGCACGCCGCCAAAGTTTCGGAAAGGCTCAATGGCATCATAATTGATGAAGTCCTTGTGCATGCCTTGGCTCTTCCAGAGGTCGATGAGGTGGGGGATAAAGTAAATGCCTGGCTCGTCAGTCATCACAAAGCCCGTCTGCAATCTTCTGCCACAACGCAGGCAATTCAATCCGAACTGGGTGGAAGGCTGCACTTCGTCGTCAAAGCCCACATAATTCTGTCCAAGTCCCTCCATGTCATGCACGTCCATTCCCATCATGTGTCCCAATCCGTGAGGCATGAACAATGCGTGCGCACCAGCGCGAACTGCTTCTTCAGTATCACCCTTCATCAGCCCGATGGCTTTCAGGTGTTCTGTGAGGATGCGGCAGGCACCTAAATGCATGTCCAGCCATTTCACGTCGGGCTTGGCATTCTCAATCACCCAGTCGTGTGCTGCCTCCACAGCCATGTAGATGTCACGTTGCTGTTGGGTGAACTTGCCAGAGATGGGCGTCACACGCGTGTTGTCTGAACAATAGTTATCCTTGCTTTCGGCTCCAGCATCGCAGAGCATTAGGCGTCCAGCCTCCATTGGTGTGTGGCTGGGGAATCCGTGCTGAATCTCGCCATGCATCGAGAGGATGGATTGGAAAGAGTAGCGGTCGCCTAGACTCATGGCAATGCCCTCAATGACACCTGCGATGTACTTCTCTGTCACACCTGGTGCACAGAGTTTCATGGCGGTGGTGTGCATCTGGTAGCCGATGTCGGCAGCCTGCTTCAGTTCTTCCACCTCTTCAGGCTTCTTCACGGCACGCATGTCCACGATGGCTTTGATGAGTTTTACCGATGCCTTCTCTTTCGACTGCAACGGATGGATGCCCACAAGGTCTGCCAGCTGGATCATCAGGTCGTGACGGCATTGGGGAATGAAGTGAATCGTCTGTCCCTTGCTGATGGAGGCATCCACCAACGTCTTCAGTTCCTTCATGGGGGCAGATTGGGTCACGCCCACCTCAGCAGCTAAGTCCTTCACAGAAGGCACATAGCCAAACCAGATGATGTCGTCGATGTCAATGTCGTCGCCAAAGAGATACTCCTGGTCGTTGTCCACGTCAATCACACCAACCAGACCCTCACGCTTCTGGCCGAAGTAGTAGAGGAAACAGCTGTCCTGACGGAAACGGTAAGCGTTGGCAGGGTAGTTGTTGGGAGCGTCGTTATTGCCAAACAGGAGGATGAGACCTTCGCCCACCCGCTGTTTCAGCTCAGCACGCCGTTGCACATATATCTCTTTCGAAAACATAGGTTAATCGTATTGATTTGCAAAGATACAAATAATTTCTCTATCTGCATCAAGAATCTGAGAATTATTTCATTCCCACCTCATGCCTTTTGGCATCATACTTGCTTTTCAGCACCAACGACAAACGCTTCACCTCGGAAATACCCTTGCTGTCCTTCTGCTCCACACAGAGATACACATTCTCCAGGTTGCGCAACACACCCAGACGACAATCCTCAAAGCGATACATGTCCTGTGTGTTCTTCACCTTGTCGATGCCCTTGATCATGTCGTTCAGGTTGGCAATGACACCGCTGGCAGGCACCTCATACTTCCTGCACGCCTCTCCGTATGCCTTGTCAGCATCCGCCTTGTGGTTCTTCACCATCGCCAGCTCGTGGGCAGTCATTCCCTTCGTGTCGTTGCTCAAGCTGGCTGTGGCAACGATATACATTTTCTTTGCGCTGATGAGTCCATCGGGTGAAAGCACGTGCGTCAGTCTGTCTGTGGCAATGTCGAGATTGTTGCAAACCACGCCGCATTCCTTGCCCACATGCTCTTTCTCCACGATGCTGTCAGCCAGCAACTCCTCCCATGTTGGCGTCTTCTCATACTCCTCCAGATACGACTCACCATTCAACTCACCCTTCTTCTTGTCCTCACACGACACCACCACCGCCAGTAGCACAATGATTGGCGTTAATTTCAAATACTTCATAATCTATAAACCTTTACAAAAAGGGACACATCCTGATGGACATGTCCCTTGGTATATTAGCGTCAGTTCTATTCAAAATTACTTAGCGTCGTCCATCTTCTCCTTGAGCGCTGCAAGAGCGTCGATGTCGCCGAGAGAAGTGGAAGCTGCCACGTTCTTGATGACAGGAGCCTGCTCCTTCTGTGGACGGCTTGCCTTCTTAGCTGCAGTTTCAGCCTTCTTCGCTGCCTTAGCCTCAGCACGTGCAACATCTTCGAAGATGCGAGAGTGAGAAAGGATGATGCGCTTAGCCTCCTTGTTGAACTCGATCACCTTGAAGTCGAGGGTCTCGCCGAGCTGAGCCTGGCTGCCATCTTCCTTCACGAGGTGCTTAGGAGTAGCGAAGCCTTCCACGCCACCTTCGAGCGCGATGACTGCACCCTTGTCAAGCACTTCTGTGATCTTGCCCTGGTGTACAGAATCCTGAGTGAACATCTCTTCGAACTTGTCCCAAGGATTGTCCTCCAACTGCTTGTGGCCGAGAGAGAGACGACGGTTCTCCTTGTCGATGTCGAGCACCTGAACCTCGATTGGCTCACCAATCTTAGTGAACTCAGATGGGTGTTTCACCTTCTTGGTCCAAGAGAGGTCTGAGATGTGGATGAGACCATCAACACCTTCTTCCACCTCAACGAACACGCCGAAGTTAGTGAAGTTGCGAACCTTAGCGGTGTGCTGGCTTCCAACAGGATATTTCTCTTCGATGTTCTCCCATGGGTCAGCCTTGAGCTGCTTCACGCCGAGAGACATCTTGCGCTCCTCGCGGTCGAGTGTGAGGATCACTGCCTCTACTTCGTCGCCCACCTTCATGAACTCCTGTGCAGAGTGGAGGTGTGCGCTCCAAGACATTTCAGAAACGTGGATGAGACCTTCTACGCCTGGTGCAATCTCGATGAATGCGCCGTAGTCAGCCATCACAACCACCTTGCCCTTCACCTTGTCACCTACCTTGAGGTTTGGGTCGAGAGCATCCCATGGGTGTGGAGTCAACTGCTTCAGACCGAGAGCAATGCGCTTCTTCTCGTCGTCGAAGTCGATGATCACCACGTTGAGCTTCTGGTCAAGTTCAACGATCTCCTTAGGATCGCTTACGCGACCCCAAGAGAGGTCTGTGATGTGGATGAGACCGTCAACACCACCCAAGTCGATGAATACGCCATAGTTGGTGATGTTCTTGACAGTACCCTCGAGAATCTGACCCTTCTCCAGCTTAGAGATGATCTCCTTCTTCTGCTGCTCAAGTTCAGCCTCGATGAGTGCCTTGTGGCTGACAACCACGTTGCGGAACTCCTGATTGATCTTAACGATCTTGAATTCCATGGTCTTGCCCACAAATGTATCGTAGTCGCGGATAGGCTTCACGTCGATCTGTGAACCTGGGAGGAATGCCTCTGTGCCGAGCACGTCAACAATCATACCACCCTTTGTGCGGCACTTCACGAAACCAGTTACGATTTCGTCGTTTGCCAATGCTGCGTTCACGCGATCCCAAGAACGGCTCTGGCGTGCCTTCTTGTGAGAGAGCACGAGCTGACCCTTCTTGTCTTCCTGATTTTCAATGTAAACCTCAACGGTGTCACCCACCTTGAGATCTGGAGCGTAACGGAACTCGCTGCGTGCGATGATACCTTCGCTCTTGTAGCCGATGTTCACAACAACTTCGCGGTCGTTGAGAGAGGTAACAGTACCTTCAACCACCTCGTTGTCGTTCACATTGTTGAGAGTGCCTTCGTAGGCTGCTTTCTGAGCCGCTTTGTCAGCTGCGCTCACGCCGTCGTTCTCGAATGCCTCCCAATCGAAACCTTCCAGCGGTTTGATGTCTTTAATTGCCATAAATAATAAAAATTGTTTGTTTAATTAATAAAGTTAGACATTATGTTGATAAAATCTAATTTCATCTTTTGTCTCGGGCATAAAACCACAAAACGGCTGCAAAGTTAGTGATTTTCCGACAATTGGCAAAATTTATTGATTATTTTTCATTCATTTTTTGTTTTCTCAACTTATTTCTCTATCTTTGCCCTGTATTTTCACTAACACAAATATAAACCTTAACACAATTCGCGTATGAGTAACCCCCTTTTCAACATCCAGTATGGACTGTTTGTCATCACTACCAAAGACGGTAATCGTGACAATGGTTGCATCAGCAACACAGTAGCTCAAGTGACGGCACAGCCAAACCGTATTTCTGTCGCCCTCAACAAAGGCAACTTCACCACAGAACTCATCCAGCGTTCCAAACGCTTCACGGCATCCATCCTCAGCGAGCGTGCCGATTTCGAACTCTTCAAGCATTTCGGCTTCCAGAGTGGTCGTGATGTCAATAAGTTTGCCGACTTCTCCGATTGCCGTCGTGTCAGCAACGGCACTTTCGCCATCACTCGTGGCACTAACGCTTTCCTTTCAGCTGATGTGGAGCAGGCCATCGACCTCGGCACACACATGCTTTTCATCGGACTCGTTACAGAGATGGAGACACTCTCCGATGTGCCATCAGCCACTTACAACTATTACCAAGCCAACATCAAGCCAAAGCCACAGCCAGCAGGGCAGACAGCCGACGGTAAGACCATCTGGCGTTGCAGCATCTGTGGTTACGAATACGTGGGTGAGGAACTGCCCGACGACTTCATTTGTCCCATCTGCAAGCATCCTGCATCCGACTTCGTGAAGGTGGTCGAGGCAGCCGCTTCAGCCAACAAATATGCAGGCACTCGCACAGAGAAGAACCTCGAAACAGCCTTTGCTGGTGAGAGTATGGCACGCAATAAGTACACTTATTATGCCTCTGTGGCAAAGAAGAACGGCTACGAACAGATTGCCGCTCTCTTCCTCAAGACAGCCGACAACGAGAAAGAGCATGCCAAGCTGTGGTTCAAGCACTTGGGTGGAGTAGGGACGACACCTGAGAACCTCCTTCATGCAGCCGAAGGTGAGAACTACGAATGGACGGACATGTACGACACCTTTGCCCGCGAAGCCGACGAAGAAGGTTTCCATGAGTTAGCAGAGCAGTTCCGCGGTGTGGCAGCCATCGAGAAGCACCACGAAGAGCGTTATCGTGCGCTCTTGCACAACGTCGAGGCAATGGAAGTGTTCCGCAAGAGTGGTGTGAGTGTCTGGGAATGCCGCAACTGTGGTCATATCGTTGTCGGCACGCAAGCTCCCGACATCTGTCCAGTCTGCGCTCATCCACAGGCATACTTCGAAATCAACGCTGAAAACTATTAATCATAACAAGGAAGCCCTCCATCACGGAAGGCTTCCTTGTTGGTTAGCGGTTAGGGGTTAGCGGTTAGAGAAAAAGAGAGGGGTGCGATTCGCATCCCTCTCTTGTGTGTATATAGAATATTGTATGTTACTTCTTGGGGAAGATGATCTGGTAGTTGCCGCTCAGGTGCATGAAAGCGAAGAGGCGGAGGAGACCATCGTAGTAGGCATCGAAGTAGCCGTCCTCGAAAGGCACGTGCTTGGCATTCCAGAGGGCATCCACGAACTCTTTGCTCTTGTCGTGGCTGCAAAGCATGGAAGCTGCTGCTGTGGTGGCAACAAGTCCGATGGAATGGCGCAATTTGCGGAAACCACCAGCCTGGAGAATCTCTCCCTCTTCGGGCAGGGTGCCGTCGGTGCGGTACTGGTCAACAAAGTCGTTGATGCCCTGAGAATAGAAGAAGTTCTGAATCTTCTCGCCATACTGCTGCTGCCATTCCATGTCGGCACAGCTCCACTCATAATCGAGGGTGATGTTCATAGGCACGCGCCATGAGTCGTAGCGGAAGTTGTTGCTGCTGTTGCGACGACCTCCCCAACCTTGCATCTCGCTGCCGTCGAACTGGCACATGTCAGGGTTCAGACCTGTCTTCTCGTTGATGGCTTTGTGGAGGAACTCGCGGCTTGCCTTGGCACATTCTTTCCAATAGTCAGCACGACCGTCGTCAGCCCACTTTGCCCACACCTCATAGAAAGCTGGAATGTGGTAAGATGGGTCGGTGTAGGTCTGTCCACCACCATCAGGTGTGAAGGTGATGAGCTTGCTGTCAGGGTTGATGAGGTACATCTTTGCCTTCTGAGGAGCTGCATCGGCTGGCTGCTGCTGAGCCTGACCACCGCCAAAGCCGCCAAAACCTCCGAAACCTCCGAAGCCACCACGTTGTGGGGCATCGTATTCCTTAGGCATCGTGCAGTTCAGGATGCGCTGAGCCTCTGCCTTGTAGTTGATGCCAGTGTCGTCGCCCCAACGGTTGGATGCGAAGATGAGTGCTGTGATGAAGTAAAGCTCACCATCAGATGCTGCACCAGGGGAGTTTTGGGTGCCGTCGGTGCGACAGCTCCATGCGAAGTAACCCTCACGAATGCCGTCTTGATGCTGCATGTACTTCTTGCTCCAGCGCCACAGACGGTCGAATATGTCTTTCTTGTCGAACTGCACGGCAATCATCAAGCCGTAGGACATGCCTTCCGTGCGGGCGTCGTGGTTCTTGATGTCAGACACATAACCCATGGAGTCGCCCACCTCGAAATAGACTTTGTTAGGTCCATAGAAGCAATCATTGAACACTTCCTGCAACTTGGCATCCACGTCTTTCTTCGAGTAGCCCATTTCAACGAAGAGGTTTCTGTACTTCTTTGTCTCGAATGCGCCCTTTTTCCAAGGAGTTGCAGCAGACATCGTTTGTCCCGCCATCAACATGCATGTTGCAAGCGCGACCTTAGTCAAAAATTTCACCATTTTACTTTCTGTTTGTCGGTTAGATTAGAAAAATATTAAATTTGCAAATTACGTATTTAAAGACAATAATTGTCCTGAAAAGTTTAAATCACAACGATAATTATTATTTATGTGTTAAATTTTGGATAAAAGAATGAGAATTGTTTGTTCAGTCCTTAAATTATCTTTATTTTTGCCGCGCAATTCTATTGCAAACCAATATACATGTAGAGAATACAAACTAAAACCTATACTGTTTTTATGAAATTGGCAAAAATGAAAATCTGGGCTTTTGCCTTGTGCGTGGCTGCTGCCATGCAGATTGCTGTGGTGAGCTGTTCTGACGACCCAGGGGTGGAAAACTATTACACCCAGTCGAAGGAATATGCAGCCAGCTATCTCCAGCACCGTGAGCAGTATTCAGAGTACCTGAAGATTCTGGAGCGGGCTAGGGGAGAGTACAACCTTCGTCTGGTGGACATGTTGGGAACTTATGGTTCCTACACCGTGTTTGCCCCCACCAATGATGCGGTGGAGAAGTATCTGGCAGAACGTGGACTTTCCTCTGTGGATGAACTGTCTGTGGCTGACTGCGACACCATCGCGCTCAACTCCATCATTGAGACGGCTTACTTCACGACCGACATCAATGAAGGTCCTTATCCCAAGTCAAACATGCTGGAGCACATCCTCAGCGTGAAGTCCTATCAGGAATGGGACGAGCAGAAGCAAGACTCTGTGCTGACGATGTACATCAACCAGGCGTCTCTGGTCACTCATGCCGACGACTCAGTGGCAAACGGCGTGGTGCACACAGTGAGCACCATCGTGGGTTCTCCTAACGACCTCATCGGTGCAGTCATCCTGAAAGACTCCACCTGCCAGATTTATGCAAAGGCATTCCAGGTGACTGGCATCATGGACACCCTCCAAGACCACTATGTGGACGACACCTACGGATGGGCAACCGACAAGGACCGCATCGACTCTTGTACTTGGACGAACGACAAGATGCTGGTCATCACGGCTGATGGTAACGAGTACGACAACGTGGCATATCCAGCCAAGCGTTACTTCAATTACACCGTCTTCCTCTGTCCTGACTCCATCCTCAAAGAGAAATATGAAGTGGAGAACTTGGACGACTTGCGTCGCATCGCTCACGACCTCTATGACCCCATGTATCCAGAAGATGCAGGTGTCACCGATGAGACCGACCGTCGCAATGCCCTCAACCGTTTCATCTCCTATCATGTGCTCGACCGCTACGGAAGCTACTACAGCCTCACTTCCATGGACAACGACCAGATGCAGTATGAGTTCAACCGTATGAAGTACGACATCTGCGACTGGTACGGCACCCTGATGCCTCACTCCATGATGAAGCTCTCCTTCCCATCAGGAACACAGGTCGGTCTGTACGTGAACCGTCGTGGTGTGCGTCACCATGCCGACGAACGTGGCGGTTACTATCGTGGTGCCAAGGTGGCACGTCCACAGGATTACCATGTGGTCAACACCGCCCTCAACGGCATCTACCACTACATCGACGACATCGTGGCATACGACCGCAACATGCAGCAAGTGGTCATGAACGACTGCATCCGTATGGACTGTACGACTTTGTCGCCAGACTTCATGACCAAGCTCACCGACGGTGACGTGGCTCGTGGACACGCTGGTACCGATGGTAACAAATACCCAGGTGGTTCCAACAACACCTCTGCAGCCAACAACCCAGGTCGCAACGTCGGCTTCAAGCCAGGCTATGCCCGCAACTTCAAGCTGAGTCCTCAGACCCACATGCACGTTCGTTGCCGTTCACTCTGGTACGGATGCTACGAGGCAGACGAGGTGCTCTTCAAGGGACGCTACGACTTCACGCTCACCCTGCCTTCCGTACCTGAAGGAACCTACGAAATCCGTATGTTCACCAATGCAGGTTACTCCACCCGAGGCATCATCCAAGTCTATATCGACGGCGAGCCACAAGGCATCCCATTCGATATGCGTAAGAACGGTAAGGAGCTCTTCGGTTGGACATCCGACTCCGACCTCGGTGACGACGACGCTATCGCAGCATTCGACAAGTCCATCCACAACCTCGGTTGGATGAAGGGACCCAAGTGCTATCACCCACAGCCTCGTAACAGCTTCGACGCATCGTCAAGCAACCTCCGTAATGGTGACTCCAACGGACGCCAGATTCGCAAGATCTTCGGCACCTTCACCACCGATGGTAAGACCGACCACTACCTGCGCATCCAGCAGAAGATGGAATCAGACAACAACGAGTTGCCATTCGACTTCATCGAGTTGTGTCCAAGCTCCGTATATAATAATGAGTATTTCCCAGAACCAGTCTGGTAATCTTTAACTCTTTAACTCTTTAACTTTTTAACCACAAGGAAGCCCCCCGTCACGGAGAGCTTCCTTTTCTTATGGTTTCTTTTGCCATTCATTCTCGCCACGTTTCACGATCATGTCGAAGTTCTTCCAGTTGCTGAGGATGACCTTCACGGGCGTTTTCATCTCGTTGCGGTGCACCACTGCCTGCAAGTCTCCCCTTGTGAACCGTTCGGGCAGGGCGTCGTTAAACAAAAAAAATGTAACTTTCTTTCTTTTTCACTCATTCACCAACACTTTTCCGTCTTGGGTCATTCCTTCCACACTGATGTACATTTCCTCGCAAGTGGAGTTATTGAAGAACTCCACCTTGGCTTTGCCTTCAGCGTTGGTAGTGATGTTGGGTTGCCACCAGATGGTGCGTCGGAAATCTGCCATAGGAGGAATCACGCTGTAGTCCTCAGTCTTGAAGGTGGAAGCTTGGTTGAAACCTTGGAAGTAGGTGCGGCGAAGTCCTTTGTTACCTGTCGAGTAGAACTTGATGTGTTCATAGAGATAGATATTGGCCCTGTTACCCATTTCGCGAGGATCAGCAGGCACAATATAGATGGATTTCACATCGTCCAGCCACATCTCTGCTGGATCGGGAGATGAGTTCCTTTCTCCATTGGACACAATCCAATTAATACCCCTTCCGTCATATCGAGGGAGCAACGTCATCTTCTCATTATACTCAAAGAGGGAATTCTTCTGTTTCAGGTAGCTGAACAGATATGGCACCTCTTCACCTCGGTCGAGGATGTTGTCCAATTCCCTGTCCGCATTGTAGTAGAGGGTTGCATACTGACGACCATACGCCTCGTTCTTCCAACGCCAGTCGTCATTCGTGAAATATCGCTTCTTTGCCTTCACGGTCACGTTCTGCAATACGTGTTCCTTCTTGGTGATGGGGATGAAGACATCTTCCTCGTCCAGTTCCTCGAAGGGCTTTTTCACGAAGGTGTTGGGTGCCAGTGGATGCAGGATATCTGCTTCTGTCGGGGTGATGAACCTCGGCGTGGGTGAGAACTGCCTGTCAATACCTACATAGTAGGTCTTCAGCACATCCTTCTTCTTTTTCGCATCCCTTGCCGTATAGATGCACATTCTCCACTCTCCATCCAGAAACGGCATCTTGAAAGCGTAGTTGCCTAAGGAATCGGTCCTAGTATCGCCAATCAGACTCTGACCTTCTTTGTTATAGAGGATGGCTTGCAGATGAACGCCTCCCACGGGATTGTGCTTCCGATAGGCTCTCAGTTGTCCGTTCAAGTAGAAATGGTCCTCAATCGGTTGCGCCTTACGGAAGATGTAGGTCTCCGACATCAGTCGCCAGTCATAGCGTCGCCATCCCTGCGTCATCATCAGCAGATCGGCATTCTTCCGATGCTCTTCATCGTCCGCCTCGAAATAATACTCCACATTTGGGATAAAGCCCTTCACATCCGACGAGAGCATCATCCACGTCTTCATGTTGCCCTTCTTGCCGTTGGTCATCGTATGGGCATCCATAGCAGAGAAAGATAGGTTGGCGTTGGGGAGTGTGTGCAATTCCAGTTCCACTTTACCACAGGGTTTCAGTCTTTCCGTCTTAGCCACAACACGAATGGTGTCGGCATCATTCTGCTTGGGACAGCAGAAGAAGAGCCTCTCCGCCAAGATGGCACCCTTGCTGTCAAAGACCGTCATCTGGCTCACCCCTTCTGGCATCATCTGCCTGTCCAGTTCCATCTCTATCAGGGGCGCAGCAGTCAGTGTGTCGCAACGCAGGATGTTTCCATTGTGCATGATGACATAGCCCAGCAGGTTGCCACAGATGCCGTCCGTGCATTGGAGGGTGGCAAGCATTTGCTCACTCACCACATCCATGTGGAGGGCACATCCCTCTTTTTTCACTTGAGGCATCGAGAAGAATTGCACTCCCTTTCGCTTCGGAATCCCTTTCCGATTGGCAGGTCTGAGGTTTTGCATCTGGAAGGTCAATCCACTCATGTCGGGCACCAACTCGAAAACACCCTTGCCCAGCGTGTCGGTCTCAACAGCAGCGAGAATGTCCCCTTTCCCATTCATCACGAAGCCGTCACTCTCGTAGGGATAGCCGTTGTCATCCACCGCCATCATGGCGACCCGACATCGTTTTCCTGCAATCATGTCGCCTCCCTCAGGGTAGAACTGCACGCTGATGGTCTTCATCAGGTTGCGGATGTCAATGCCGTTGTCCATCGTGTTCACGTAGAGCGAGTCCCCTCTGTCTCGGTTGTTCGGCTCCCTGAACTTATAGAGACCGCTTTTGATGTTCAAGTCAGAGTAGTCACCCTCCGTCTTGGGTTTCTTGAACACAGGGAACACTCGTGAGAACACAGCGTTCGTACCCCAATTGGTCATATATCGGGTATATGCCCTCACCTCATAGAAGCCTGAACCCAACAGGGAATCCAACTGCAGTTCCCCATGTGACACGCCTAAGGAATCAATGGGATACTTGCGTGTCTTGATGATGTCTCCGCTTGGATTCAGCAGCTCCACATACAGCACCTTGCTCAGATCTGACAGATGCCCATTGTCCGTCCTTGTCACGTAAGCCTTGAACCAAAGGGTTTCATTCTCGAAGTACCCCATATTGTCAAAGTGCAGATACACCTTCTCCTGAGGCACCACCTTGTTGAAGTTCATCGCCTTTTGGATATACGACAAGATGCGGTTCGCCTCCTCGCTCTGTGCATGGAGCGACAAGGCAAGGAACAATAGTAATAATATGTGGAGCAATTTAGGCATGGGTGGTTATTACTTTTTTAATTGTTGACAGCACAGAACTTCACAGCCCCGTGCTGCCCTCAGCGTGATTTTTCTTGCATGTGTTGCTACTAAATCTTTTACTAATCT
>CACXKA010000004.1 GCA_902768125.1 uncultured Bacteroidales bacterium
AACAAAAATGATAGTATGATATGGAAACAAAAGAAATGAATATCAGATTAGAAACTCCAAAAGATTATCGTGAGGTAGAGAACCTTACGCGTGAGGCATTCTGGAATGTATATCGCCCAGGATGCACAGAGCATTACGTGCTCAATCAGTATAGAACCAATCCTGACTTCATCCCTGAATTGGACTTCGTGATGGAGGAGGATGGAAAGATGATCGGTCATGTGATGTTCTCGAAAGCCGAAATTATGCTTGACGACGGAACTCCCTACCCTTCTTGGACGTTCGGTCCCATCAGCATTCACCCCGATTATAAGCGAAAGGGCTATGGTCTGAAACTGTTGCAGTATGCGATAGAGAAAGCCAAGGAGATGGGGATTGGTTTGCTGCAGATGGAAGGAAACTTTGAGTTCTACAAGCACGCAGGCTTCGACCTTGCCAGCAAGATGAAGATTCACTATCACGCTGAGCCAAGAGAGTCGGAAGTGCCCTACTTCCTCGCCCAAGAACTGATTCCTGGCTACTGGGGCAATCGTGAGGGAACCTACTGTCCTCCCAAGGGTTACTTTGTGGCGGATGAGAACCCTGAGGCTTTTGAGGCTTACGAAGCAACTTTCCCACAGAAAGAAAAGGCATTCCAAGAAGGACAGTTGCCTCAGTTCTGCCAGAGTTGTGGCATGCCTTTGACGAAGCATGAAGATTGTGGAACGAATGCCGATGGCAGCACGAACTACGACTACTGCCAGTACTGCTACAAGGATGGCAAGTTCCTACAGGAGTGCACGATGGACGAGATGATTGAGCATTGCGTCCAGTTCGTAGATGAGGTTAATAAGAACATGCCCCAACCGATGACGAAGGAAGAGTACAAGCAGATGATGCAAGGCTTCTTCCCGATGCTGAAAAGGTGGAAGTATTCTTCTCCATATACACCCAAGTCAATCCAGGACCAACAATCTCGCTCTTGTAAGGTTTGAAGCCCTCACGTAGATAAAATTCGTATGGAGGTCTTACTTGCTGGCAAGTACAAAGCCATGCACGATTGTGCGGGAGACGTGATTGAATCTCTCGGAACAGTTGTTTGCCAATGCCTTGTTGCTGGTATTCTGGCAAGACCATCAGACGGCCAATATAAAGAGAACCATCCGTCACGTTTCCATTCACGGAACCGATGATATATCCTGCGTCGTTTTGCACCTTCAATGTCGTACAACGTGCGAATTCCTCGTAAGCCTGTTCCAATGACTCGGTCAAAGGTGGTGCATCCTTCCAATCCAGTTCCTCGCACAAAGGACCAAAAGCCTTACGCTGCAAATCGAGAATGGCAGGAACATCCTGTTTTGTTGCAAGTTCTATTTTCATTCCTTAATATTTATCAGTTCGCAACCTTGTTTTTCGTAATAGGCAAGCATCTCTGGCAACTTCTTCAAGTCGTAGCTGGTAACACAATCAGCAAAAACGTGTACCTTATAACCTGCTTTCCGCATGTTGAAACAGGTGGACTTCACGCAGGCGGTAGCATCGGCACCAGCGATATAGAACTCTGTGATTGCGTTTTCCGCAATGAACGTGGCAAACGCCTCACTCGTCAATGCATTACTCTTTGTCTTCACAAAGATATTGTCTGAAACCACCTTCAGTTCAGGTGCCAACTCTTCGCCACGAGTACCAGGCTTGAATGTACGGGTGGCGGCGGTGATGTTGTTGTGCTTGATATAGACGACGTGCATACTCTCAGATACAGCCCAATCGATCGCAGCGTTGATGTTGTCAATGATGTCGCGGTAGTGCTTGGTGATGTCGTTCTGAATATCGATAACGACAAATGCTTTTGTTTTCATATTATTTTCACTATTAATTATTATCTATCGACCTCTATTCTCATTTCGCAATCTGTCCCACCACCCAAGATGGAATGACAAAGTGTTACCGTGAAGTTCCTGTCTTTCCATAAACTGCGCAGCGAATAAATCACACTTTGGCGAGAACATTCACATAGCAAAGGCGTAGTGACATATCCCTTTTTACACAACTCACAGGTGCATTTTAAGAAGATAAGTCGATAAACATGACCTTTCTCAACAACCTCACCTTTTACTCCTGGCAAATCATTGGCCATCTGAAAGAACACATCCATGTTTCCTTTGGCATCCTCATAGAGTTTCTTGTAGACAGAAAGGGTGCCGTCATTCACACAGTTTTTCCCACATTCCGAGAAGAATGCAGACCGCTCCTCTGGAGAGAGCCGAGCGACACCTTTCTCGAAGCTCTTAAACCAATTTGATATTTCCATGACGATGAATCTTTAACCCTGGATAATAGCATCACACTAAATTTATTATTCAACAAACGATCCAATCTCTATGAGGTTTCCATCAGGGTCGGCAACGTAACAAGTGCGCTGTCTCCAAGGTTCGGTTGTTGGAGGAAGTACGGGCTTTGCACCATGGTCAAGAGCATTCTGGTATTCCTTGTCAACATCGGCAAATGTGGGCACGTCGAAAGCCAGTTCCATGGTGCCGTTAAAACCTGTCGGATACTGGAATTTCTTGGAGACCATCTGCTCAAATGCCGTACGTGGGTAGAGAATGATTCTAATCTTGTCCAAGAACATCTCCACATTGGGCTGCACACCATCCCATGACGTGGTGAAACCAAAGGCCTTCGTATAGAAGTCAACGATAGCCTTGTTGTCGTTCGTAAACAATCCAACGGTATTAAACTTAAAACGGGGCTCTTCCGCCAATGGCATCATCACGCCACACTGGTAGTCGGACGACTGGATGTCTGTGCCTTGATACCACTCCATGCAGCAGGAATTCGGCGCCCATTTGTATTCCGGATGTGCGGGCAACCATTCCTTATGGAATTTTGTGTACTGTTCCTGAAAGGCTTTCATGCCTCCCTCGAAATGCATCTTCAGCCACTTTCCGCTATGAATGGGGAAGAGCTGCATACCTTCAGGCACGTCGCCACCTTTATAAATACCGCCAATAACGTATGTAAAGGTGTTATTTTTGCAAGCACCAAAGTTTGCTTCCCAACAGGTAGCACAATTGTGGTTGGGAATATCGCAGGTACATAACCCGAACTCACCAACGCCATTGTCGAATGCAACCTTCTGAAAAGCGTTGGGTACTTGTTTCTCAAACACTACAGGCTTGATAATCTTTTCCACATACTCGCCCCAGAACTTGGGACATTCTTCTTTCGCCTCATTGAAGGCAATCTTCTTGGCCATGCCAATAATCTGCACATCGTGCAGTTCAATAATCTCATGTTTCATTATCACTATTTTTATATCGAACAACCCAATGTGTATGCCTCATTCAGTGCTTCAGTGTTATTGATGTCACCCTTGTCTTTGACCCCTCTCACAAGCACCTTGCCTGCATCCTCTATATCAAAGAATTTCAGGCAGAGGTTGTATTCCGTCAGAATGGCATCGAACAATTCTGGCAGCGTGGCAGCACCAACAAGCAGCAATGCCATCTTCTTGATGTGGAACGAATCACGAATCGGATTATGGAACCTATCGATGACAGCCTTCAATTGAGCGCTGATGCCATAGAAATAGACAGGCGAGGCGATGACGAGCATATCAGCCTGACTCATCTTCTCATAAATGACGGACATATCATCCTTCTGAGCACAGATTCCGTTGGTCTTAAAACATGCGTTACAACCCAAACACGGATTCACCTTGTAATCACGAACAGATACAATCTCCACGTGATGATGCGCTGCAGCTCCTTTGGCAAAAGCTTCAGCCAATAATTCTGTATTGCCACCCTTACGAGGGCTTCCGGATAAAATCAGTATGTTCATTTCTTTTTACTTCAGTTTGCCGCTTAGAATCCTGCTTCTGGCGCATTTCACGGCAGGTTTGTAATAGTCAATTTCCATCGCCTCGAGGGTGCGCTTCAACTCCTCCATCAGTTCCGGATAGAATTTGCACATCCTGTAGGCGAGTTTCATGCAGACAGCTTGAACGCCAGGGAACTCCTCGACATCCATCATGTGATCTAAACAGAAATCAAGGAAGTCAGTCCGCAGGTCATCTTCACTCATCTCCAATCGCTCAACGATATTCAATGATAGTCGTCTGACGGAAGAATTATCTGTCCGCATGGCCTGATCAATGAATTCGTTGAGTATCACTTGTAGTTGTGACAACTCTTCTTTGCCAGCTTTGGTCAGTCCCCACAACGCACTCCTTGTCACACGTTCATCTTCATAGAACGCGTACTGACAGGCAAAACCAAGAAAATCGCCACTAGCCTTAATGTCTTGATAGATTTCCTGTGCTCCTCCCTCGCTAAATGTCTGTTTAAGTCTTTCCTCGATTGTAAGCATGATTTGAATTAAGTTCGATTTTGTTGCAAAGGTACGCTCTTCTTCCCATTTTACCAAACATCTGGGATAAACTGCACTTAAATGTGATGAATGGCAAGTAAAAACATCATGCTCTATCCCTTCAGCAAACGACTGACGGTCTCGACAATGTTGCGTGTCGCGACTTCTTTCCGCATGGCCTCGTCAAGGGATATACCATCAGGATTGATGCATTCCAATCGGGCAAAGCCTGCATTCAACAGTTTATCTTTGTCAGCGATTCGTCCTGCTATCAGATAAACGGGAGTGTCGCCCGAATGCTCCAGAAAACCTTCACCACCATCGCTCACAGGTATCTGCACGACCACCGCGTCAGGACAAACTCTCCTGACTCCCTCCGCCGCTGCCTGATTAACCTCCGTAGAGGTCAGACAACCCTTGAACGAATCTAGAGGCAGAGGAACCTTGTCCCTGAGCACAACATCATCGTGATAGCCATGATGGCAGCCGACGACTGCACGCACATCGTGAGCAAACCGCCCAAGAGCAGGAAAATGAGCGTGGTGGAGAAAATGTCGTCAAAATCACTGATGTGTCCATGTTGTGTCCAATTTTGTGGCAAAGGTACAAAAAAGAATGTATAACCAAAGAAAAATTCGGTTACAAAATGGTTACATTGCCATTCACCCCCCAGACCCCACAACAAAAATCGTTCCGTCGCCTGTGTCGAAAGAACTGGATATCTTTTTACAGCTCGATGTACTCCTTGGGCTTGAAATTGTCTTCCATGCACCATACGTGAGCCTTGCCGTGCTGCATACGGAACACTTGCAGGAAACCGAAGAAAGCCTCATCGCCTTGCTGTGCTCTCCAAGGTTGCAGGAACTTGCGGGAGGGGTGATTGACGATTTCCTCCTTCAATGCCCTTTCCTCCACGAGTTCAAACTTGCCCTCCACTCTCACCTGATATTTGCCACAGGCGAAGCACACTTCGGAGCGAGAATCAGCCATCAGCTGACGATAGAGGTCTTTGGTCACGCCCGTATGGAACACGATGCCATCGGCATCAGCCTTAAACATCAGGATAGCTCTCACGTGGGGCTGTCCATTGTCATTCGTTGCAACGTACATCACAGGATGTTCGTTCATCATTTTGAATAATTCTTCTTTTGTCATATCTTTATCTGTATTTTCAAATGCGTTTGCAAAATTACGATTTATCTTCCTTTTCCACAAATCAATGACTAAAATTCCACTCTGTAGGCAATGTTCGGGAAGGTGAGGGAGGTGTATTTGTCCACCACATCATGAGTTCTCAAGTCGAAGGTCTGTCCGTGGAAGGAGCGCATCTGCAGGTACTCGAGGATGAAGTGGTGAGCTGTTTTCTTTCCATTCAGGGTGTACTTGACAGAGAAGGCATAGCCCACGTTCATCTTCAACTGACGGCTGTAGGGACTGTTGCCATCCTCAGGCACGGATTTGTCTGGACGCTGCGCCAAATCCTCATAAGTGGTGCCTGGTGCCATTGGCGTGTAGCGGTCGCCTCCCATCAGCGTGAGCCTTCCATTGAGTCCAAAGACATTCTTCCTGAAGCGTCCCACCATCCACTCTTTGCCACCAAGTATGTTGGTGATGTAGTGGCGGTCGTGACGAGAGTGGTGCCACTTGCCTTGGGCATCGCGATACTCTGACTTGAAGAGTGTGGCAGTGAACATGCCGTAGAAGCCATCCTTGAGATAGCGTTCGAGCGTGAGGTCAATACCATAGTTGCGTGCTGCTCCTTCATTCACCAATGCCCTATCCTGAAAGAACTGATGGTGGTTAATGATGGAGTAAGTACTACCCTGCTCCACAGGCACATCATAGACATACTGCCAATAGGGTTCTATCTTCAGCATGGCGTTGTCGCCCAAGCGTTGTGCAAAGGAGGCTGAGAGGTAGTGTGAGCGTGTCAGTCCGAGGTACTTGTTAGGGTTGTGAGAGGCGGGCTGTGAAGGAGTGTTGACGAAGTAGGTGTCAATCGTTTCCTTTCGGCTGTTCATGGAGTATGCCAAAGAAACGGTGATGGATGCAGAGGTCTTGTACTGCACGCTGGCACGAGGTTCAAAAAGCAACTGATCGTTGAGATTGAACCACATGACATTCGCTCCCACCACTGCGGAGAGGCGATTGCTCAATCCAATCTTGTGGTTGGTGTAGAAACGAGTGAGTCCTGTGTTGCCGTTCGATTGGTAAACTCGATACATCGGACCGCCCACCTCCTGAATGTAATCCAACCAAGAACAGAAGTCCATGTGCTGATGCTCCACACCATTCTGCATCGTGTAGCGTGAGGAGAACTTGTGTTGATGCCTTACGTTGGCGATGAGGTTCCATGCAACATTGCGTCCGTCCATATTGGGCATCTTCTTGAGCTGCTTGTCATAGTCATTGACACCCAAACGAGTATAGGCACCTGTGTAGGCGAGATTGGAAGTGAGCGTTCCACCTGTGCGGAAACGATAAGTGTGGTTCACGCCCAATGCCCAATTCTTCTGACGCGACCATGAGTCGTTGGAGTCCCAAAGGGTTTTCCAGTCAGACACATCGGGCACATCATTGATATAACGGTCGAACAATCCCGTGAACCAGACAGCAAAAGTGCCTGCTTTGGTGGTGGGGAGGTTGAGCTTGAAACTCAAGTCTTGGTAATCAAGCGTCTCCTTGTCCATGTTGATGGCATGCAGCTTTTTGGCAATCTCAAGGAAACTATAGCGGTAATTGACCAGATAGGAAGCTTTGGAGTTCTTCCCCAAAGGTCCTTCAGATGCGAAATCAACACCCAAGGTTCCTACCTGAATGGCATGCTCGTATTTGGAGTTATTGCCCACACGCATCTTCATGTCGAAGGCACCAGAGAGGGCATTGCCGAATTCAGCTGGCAAAGCACCTGTGAGGAAGTCGCTGTTGGCAAGCACTGTACCATTGAGCGAAGTGAAGACACCACCACCTGCTTCTGTGATTTCAGCAAAGTGGTTAGGGTTGTTCACCTCCACACCTTCCACACGCCATTGCAACATCTGGGGTGAATTGCCATGAATGCTGATGCCGTTGGTGGCACCCCCTGTGGCAACTCCGGCAAACATCGAAGCAGTACGGGCAGGATCTGCCATACCGCCAGCATATCGAGTGGCTTCCTCCACACTGAACATACGGGCTCCCACCTGCGCCATTTCGTTGAGCGGCATCTGCTTGTTCACACGAGGCTTCACCACCACTTCTCCCAATTCCTTGATATTCTCACGCATACGTAAATTCAATACCATTTCCTTACCCGAAGAAAGCAATTGCTCTTTCAGCAAGACTGGCTCATAACCAATAAAGGTAGCTCGGATGGAGTGGCGTCCCACAGGCACGTTCTCCACCACAAAGTTTCCGTCAATGTCGGTGACAGCACCCATCGTAATGCCATTCTCCACCGTAATCGTCACACCCATCATGGGTTCTCCTGATGCCACATCGCAAACTTGTCCTCTGACAACCTGTGTGGCTTGTGCCCTCATCATCGAGGGAATCATCATCAACAACAATGCCGTTGTCGCTCCCAAAAACATCTTTTTCATTTTCTGTAACATATAAATTAATATCTCCAAATCGACTGCAAAGGTACGCCCTCCTACCCCTTCTTGCAAGTTTTTGGGATATTCTGCAAGAATCTGTGACGAATGACAAGAAAAAAGTCGTACCTTTGCCGACGATATGAGAAGAGGACGATTAGAAACAATCATGATACGCATCGTCAGCACTACGTTTGTGGTGGTGGCATTGGCTGTTTTCAAGCCTTTCGGACTTGATACTTTGCATGGGTTGGAATACCTTCATCTGCTGGTGATTTGGCTGCTGGGATTATTGGTTTGCATGCTGACAGATGTCATCGTGAAATACTTGGTCAAGAAACCAAGAGCATACGACAAGGAAATCAACTACATCATCCGTCGTAACCTGTGGTTTCAGATTATCAACACCCCACTCATCGCATTGGCTATCTGCCTCTATCGTCATTTCATCATGAACGACCAAACAGGAAGCAACCAGCTTTCTTGGACCAATTTCTTGGAAACATTGGTCATCATCGCCTTTTGCTCGTTCGCTATCGGACTTTATTGGCGTTTCAAGTTCCGCAACCGTTCCTTGACTGCTGAACTGGAGGAAACACGTCTGTTGAATGAGCAACTGAACAAGATGAGAGAAGCAGCAAGTGACAAGGAACAAGAGGATGTTCCAAAGAAAGAAGCATCTGTCACACTCACAGGCACCACCAACGAGGCAATCACATTACACCTCTCAGACCTTCTTCACGTAGAAGCGGTGGGCAACTACGTGAAGGTCTTTTATCTGGAGGAAGATGAAGTGCATAATGACACACTCCGTGCCACGCTGAAGCATCTGGAGGATGAACTAAGTGATGAGCCTATGATTGTACGCTGTCACCGTGCCTTTCTCGTCAATCTCAAACAAGTGGAGAAAGCGGTTTCTCGTGCTGGCACCATGCACTTAGTCATCAAGCACAGCGGTGAGTCCATTCCTGTATCACGAAGCAACATGACACAGGTGAAGGAAGCTGTCAAAAATTTATAACCAACTTTACTTCTTCAAAGCCTCAGCCACGATGTCGGCAATGCGACGCACACCCTTTCCGTCGGGATGGATGCCGTCTTCCTGCATCTTGTCACCATCGTTGGCAAAGAGCGTGTGGAGGTCGATGATCTGCAAGCCGTACTGCTGCGCCACTTCCTTCTGGATAGGAATAATCTCGTTGGTGATGACTTCATCGCTGATATTCCAAGAAGACTTGAAGGCAGGAATAGGCGTGCAAAGATATATCTGTGGTTTGACGGGCTGAGCAGACTTTGCTTTCTTACCCTTCTTGGCAGATTGTGCCAATGCAGGACAGAGCGTGGTGATCATCTGCTGAAGGTCTTGCTTGAACTCAGCTGCATATTTCCAGTTCTGGGGCTTGGAGTCGTTGGTGCCCAACTTGATCACCACGATGTCAGGATTGAAAGCAAGTGCATCCTTCCAAGCGGTTTCATTCATGTAAGGCATATCGCCATGATTGAGGAGCGTACGACCACTCACACCAAAGTTCTTCACCCAATAGTCATTACCCAACTGTCTCTGAAGAAGGGCTGGATAGCCATTAACAGGTGCCATTTCAATGCCGTGACCATCAGTGATGCTATTGCCGATACAAGCCACACGAACAGCATCCTGCTTAGGTGCTGGGTGAGCATCGAGCCAGTTGCCAAGTTCTGTGAGCATCTGGTCGTGATACTTGAACCAAGGACCAAATCCCCAACCGTGACCACCTGTAGGATAGATATACATGGTGCATTCGTTGCCAGCATTGCGCATCGCTGTGTAGTATGCCACACCGTTGGTGACTGGAGGAACGACGTTGTCATCGCTTGACATCAAGATGATGGCTGGAGGGGTGAGGTGACGCTTCACGGCATTCTGAGTGGAGAAATCACGCACCATCGCAGGGTTCTTCTGGTCTTCACCAAGGAAATTGCGGCAAGAATAAACGTGTGACACGCGTTCATCCATCGAAATGACAGGATAGAAGAGGATGGAGAAGTCAGGACGCACCTCATAGGGAGAATGAGTGGAGATGACGGATGCCAAGTGACCACCTGCAGAGAATCCCATGATACCCACATCACGAGGATTGATGCTCCACACAGCAGCAGAGTCACGCACAATCTTGAAACCTTTCTCCACATCGCTCATCGGAATGGTGCGGTCGCCATTAGGCAGGCGATAATTCACCACGAAATAAGCGATGCCACGCTGGTTGAGCCACTCATACCAATTGGTACCCTCATGAGAATTGGAGAGCACGGAATAACCACCACCAGGAATACCTACAATTGCACGACCAGATGGTTTTTCGGGCAGGAAAGCAAGCATCTGAGCTTTACCATCTTCTGTCAAATCAATGGTTAACTTTCTCGCGGTTTGTGCCTGTAATGTCAAGGCGCCTGTCAGCAATGCCAACAACAAAAATAGATTCTTTTTCATTGTAATATAAGTTTAGTATTGTATTTGGTTTAGCGTTTTAGCGTTTTGTGTTTAGAGATTCCATTCTTTAACTCTCTGCCGCCGAATGCAAGACTTCGGAGAGTGTAGGATGAATGTGAATGATATGTGCCAACTGTTCCACCGTCGTGTTACGACACATCAGGGCACTGACTTCCTGAATGAGGTCGGCAGCATGGGCACCATAGGCATGACATCCGAGGATGTCACCTTGTGGAGAGGATATGAGTTTGAGCAATCCCTCTGATTCGTTCATCGCCAACGCCTTTCCGTTAGCACGCCAGAAGGATTTCTTGCAAACATACTCCCTACCCTGCTCCTTGCAACTATCTTCGGACAAGCCGACACAAGCTGCTTCAGGAAGGGTGAAGATAGCAGCAGGCATGATATCGAGACGAATCTCGTCAGTCTTTCCCAAGATTTGATTCACCACGTGGATTCCCTGCATCTCAGCAGCATGAGCCAGCATCTGACGGGCATTCACATCACCAATCGCATAGATATGAGGAACAGTCGTCTGAAGATGTTCGTTGACTGCAATACCCGTTCGTTCAGAATATTCGAAACCCGCCTTGCTGAAATGGTCGAATACCCGAGGTGCACGACCGACCGCCATCAGCACCTCATCAGCCTCAATGGTGACGGCATTCCCCTTCTTATCGGTGAACACCACCCCAGCCTTTGTGATGGCCGTGACACTGCTCTGCATGTGGAAGGTAACGCCCTGCTTCTCCAACGACTTGCGCAGACGTTTGGCAATATCAGAATCGAGCACAGGCAGACATTCTTTGAGGAATTCCACCACCGTCACTTCTGTGCCAAACGCATTGAAGATGCTGGCAAATTCCATCCCTATCACACCTGCACCAATGATACAAAGACGCTCGGGCAGTTCTCCGATGGACAACAAATCGGAGGAATCCAACACACGACGTTCAGCAGGTTTTTCCAATCTCAAAGTCTTGGGAACAGAACCTGTGGCAACGATGATATGAGAGGCTGAATACTCCTCACCATCAGCCGTCACCGTATGGGCATCCTTGAACTGTGCTTCCGCCTTGATCAACGTAATGTTTGGATGAGAAAGCAAGGTCTCAATGCCTGCACGAAGCGAGGCAATCACTTCATCTTTTCGCCGAATAACCTTCTGAATGTCAAACTCATAATCCAATCCATTCAACCCAAAGGTCTCAGCATTGTTCAACGTCTGGATGATTTCTGCATCGCGGGCAAAAGACTTGGTGGGGATACACCCGACATTGAGGCAGGTACCTCCCACGTGACTCGTTTCAAACACGATGACTTTGAGTCCGTTCTTAGCAGCATATTCGGCAGCACGATAACCTCCAGGGCCTGCACCGATGATAATGAGATCAGTCTGTATCACGATTGAGATTTGAAAATTAGAGTTCTGCCTTCAGTTGGCGATAAGTGGTGACAGGATGCTTGGCAGCCAACACATCATCCACACGACCAATCGGTGTGTTGTGGGGGGCTGACTTCACCTCGTCTGGATTCGTCTTTGCTTCCTCTGCAATCTTTCGCATCACAGCGATGAAGGCATCCAACGTCTCCTTCGATTCGTTCTCTGTCGGTTCAATCATCAGCGACTCATGGAAAAGCAACGGGAAGTAGATGGTAGGAGCATGATAGCCGTAATCGAGCAAACGTTTTGCCACATCCATCGTGGTGACACCCGTCGATTTATCTTTCAGTCCATCGAACACAAACTCATGACAACACATCGTGTCAATAGGCAGTTCATAGACATCCTTCAACGACTCCTTAATGTAGTTGGCATTGAGTGTGGCAAGAGGACCCACTTTCTTCACATATTCTTTTCCTAAAGAAAGGATATAGGCAAAAGCACGCATCATCACGGCGAAGTTTCCATTGTAAGGACTCACAAAGGGGAAAAACTCCTGCAAACCCTCACGCACTCCCACAGGTCCGCTACCAGGTCCACCACCACCATGAGGTGTAGAGAACGTCTTGTGGAGATTGATATGCATTACATCGAAGCCCATATCACCAGGACGGCACACACCCAACATAGGATTGAGGTTGGCGCCATCATAATACATCAAACCACCACAGTCATGAATGAGGGTCGCAATCTCAGGAATGCTCTTCTCGAAGAGACCGAGCGTGTTGGGATTGGTCATCATCATCGCTGCAATGTTGTCTTTTTCCTGTTCAACTAATCTTTTGAGGTCTTCCAAATCCACTGTACCATCAGCCTGTGATTTCACCTCGATAATCTCCAAGCCACACACAGCAGCAGAAGCGGGGTTCGTACCATGCGCTGAATCAGGCACAATCACCTTTTTGCGCTGCAAGTCGCCACGAGAACGATGATAGTTATCTATCACCATCAAACCTGTCAACTCACCATGCGCACCAGCATAAGGTTTGAAGGTGAAATGAGCCAAACCCGTGAGTTCGCAAAGATGATGTTCCAAAATGGAAATCAACTTCTCTGCACCCTTCACCGTCTCTGCAGGTTGTTCTGGATGCAAGTTCTGGAACTGTGGCAAAGCCGCCATTTCCTCGTTTATCTTGGGATTGTACTTCATCGTACAAGAACCCAGTGGATAGAAGCCTGTATCAACACCAAAGTTATTGTTCGAGAGGTTCGTATAGTGACGCACCACCGTCAATTCGTCGCATTCAGGAAGTGCTGCATCTTCTGCACGACACATAGACGTTGGAATCTCGTAGTTGCCAAAATTGTTGCCAGGCAGACTATAACCGATGCGACCTTCTTTCGAAAGTTCGAAAATCAAATTTCCGTATAGTTTGTTGTTCATAGGGCAGCAATTTTTACGAGGTTATCAATTTCTTCTTTCGTACGATTCTCTGTGACAGCAAAGAGGAAGCCCTCCTCCATGCGGACACCTCCCAAGAAACCTGCATCAATGAATTTCTGATAGAGTTGGTCAGCATCACCATCGTACTTGACATAAAACTCATTGAAGAAAGGCTTGTCATATACCAGATGGAAACGTCCTGTCTTCAACAACTCATCACAGAGATAATGTGCTCCTGCGTAAGAGAGCTGAGCAGCTTCCTTCACACCTTTCTTTCCCATCAGCGACATATAGATCGTGACGAAAAGAGCCATCAGGCTTTGGTTGCTACAGATGTTTGACGTAGCCTTTTGGCGACGGATATGCTGTTCACGAGCCTGCAAGGTGAGCACAAAAGCACGTTGTTCACGATTGTCCTTGGTCATACCCACGATACGTCCAGGCATCTTTCTTATCAGTTTCTCCGTGCAGCACATATAACCCACATAAGGACCACCAAACTGCATCGGAATACCTAAACTCTGACCATCACCCACAGCAATGTCTGCGCCCCACTCTCCTGGTGTCTTGAGCACCGCCAAATCAGCAGCCACACAATCCATGATGAAGAGTGCTTTCTGGGCATGACATGCATCAGCAAAACCCGTATAGTCCTCCACGATGCCAAACACATTGGGCTGTTGTACCATCACGCCAGCAACACCTTCGAGAGATGAAAGTGGAGAGTTGAGTGCTGAGAGGTCTGTGACACCATCCTTTGCAGGAATTGTCACCAATTCGATGCCATGATGCAGGGCATAGGTATCGAGCACCTGACGCGTCTTGGGGTTCAGTGTCTCAGACACCAACACCTTGTTCACTTTCTTGCCAGCCGCCACTGCCATCATCATCGCTTCAGCACAAGCCGTGGTGCCGTCATACATGGAAGCGTTGGAGATGTCCATACCTGTGAGTTCAGCCATCATGCTCTGATACTCGAAGATATAATGGAGTGTACCCTGTGAAATCTCCGCCTGATAAGGGGTGTAGGAAGTGAGAAACTCTGAACGCTGCAACAGGTTCGGAATCACAGAAGGAGTATAGTGGTCATAGACGCCATAGCCAGCAAAACAAGTGAGTTGCTTGTTCTCAGCACCCAACTTGTTGAACACACGTCTGACTCCCATTTCACCCTCCGTTAAGTCTATCTGATAGTCACCCTTGAAACGGATGCTCTCAGGAATCTGTGGATACAGCTCATCGAGCGTCTCCACGCCTACCTTCTCCAGCATCGCCTTCAGGTCTTCATCAGTATGGGGGAAATATTTGTACATTGAAAGTTGAGAGTTTAGGGGTTAAAGAGTTTGTTTGAGCAGAATCCTTTTAATGACCCTCTTTTTCGCAGAATGCTTCGTATGCAGCTGCGTCCATGAGGTTTTCCAGTTCGCTTTCGTCACTCATTTCCACCTTGATGATCCAGTTTGCATAAGCATCTTGGTTGATGAGTTCTGGAGCATCTTCGAGCGCTTCGTTCACTTCCACAACTGTACCACTAACTGGAGAATACAAGTCACTGGCAGCCTTTACACTTTCCACCGCACCAAATTCAGTTCCCGCATCCACTTCGTCGTCCACTTCGGGCATATCCACATATACCACATTGCCCAGTGCTTTCTGTGCATAATCGGTGATGCCAATGATACCGATATTGCCTTCCACTTTCACATACTCGTGTGACTCTGAATAATAGAGTCCTTCAATTACTTTAGCCATAATATATAAAGTTTATCGTTTATTGTTTATCGTTTATAGAGGGCTGACGGTGTACTTTCCGCATTTTAACCCTTAACCCTTATTTTTTATACCTCTTCTCATAGAAAAGTTTCTTCACTACTTTTCCGGCAAAGACTTTCTTGCGGATTTGGATATCCAACCCAGTGCCTAATACAGCATACTGACTGTCAACCAACGCCATGCAGACACTCTTGTCAGTCGAAAGAGTGTGGTATCCTGTAGTCACCTCACCTATCGGTTGTCCGTCTTTCAATACTGTGTAGCCATGACGAGGAATTGCCTTGTCTGCCAGTTCGATACCCACCAGTTTCTTTGCCACACCTTCCTCTTTCTGCTTCAGGAGGGCATCACGACCGATGAACGCCTTATCCAACTTTACAAAGACAGACAAACCCGCCATGATAGGCGAAATTTCCTCGGTCAATTCATCGCCATAGAGTGGAAGTCCTGCCTCGAAACGCAAGGTGTCACGACAACCCAATCCACAAGGCTGCACACCTGCTGCAATCAGTTTGTCCCAACATGCACGAATATAGTCAGGAGTGGCATATACTTCAAAACCGTCCTCCCCTGTATAACCCGTACGGGAAACGATGACATCATCGATGGTCTTCACTGTGTAGAACGTCAACTCGCTGCAAGGGATACCCAACACTTGCTCCATGACCTGTTCCGATTCAGGACCCTGCACAGCAATCTGTCCGTAGTCATCTGAGCAGTTCTGCAAATCGATGTCAAATCCCTCTGCATGTTGCTGCATCCACGCCCAATCTTTGTCGATGTTCGATGCATTGATCACGAGGAAGAAGTCATTCTCTCCCATTTTATACACGAGCAAATCATCCACCGTTCCACCATTTTCATAGCACATCATGCCATAGTAAATCTTTCCCACAGGCGCACCAGCAATGTCGTTCGTGAAGATGTGCTGCACATAACGCTCAGCATCCTTGCCACGAACTGTCACCTCACCCATGTGAGACACATCGAAGAGTCCCACCTTCTCACGCACAGCTTGATGTTCCACTGCGATCCCTGCATACTGGATAGGCATCTCAAAACCACCAAAGGGAGACATCAATGCCCCCAACGCAACGTGTTTGTCGTACAGACAAGTACGTTTTTCCTTCTGTTCCATATTATTGTTCATTGTCGAATTTTTCTAACCTTAATAATTCTTCTTTTCCAACTCCTCTATCTCCTTCACATCTTCTTCCGTAAGCACTCTTTCTCCCACACACAGCGTTTCCCTGATGAGTGCTTTCACCTCTTCAAGGCCCAAATTCGTGTAGTCCTTCAACAGGGTGATGCGCTGACGCACACTCTCCACGCCCTTTCGTTGCAACTTCTCACGACTCGGGGTGATGGAATGCAACATATTTTCCATATTCGTGTCATAGAGGAAAGTGCTATGCACGATATTGCGTCCAGGCAGATGATAGAATGCCGTCCCGCTCACTTTCCTGTCTCCTATCATCACATCATTATGATCACTGGTGGCAGCATCAATCCCCATTTTCCGCAGCACCAACACCACCATGTTGAGAAACTTGTTGAACGTGAAGCCCACATTGTCCCCGTCACACACATACGACAACATCACATTTCCTTCGTCAGCATACACACAACCTCCCCCACTTTTTCTTCTATACATCTCAATACCCTTCTCCTCGCAATACGCCACATTCACCTCATTCTCCACCACCTGATTGCGTCCAAAGATGACCGTCGGCTTCACCTGCCACATAAAGAAACACTCAGGTTCATCCAAATGGCGAGCCACCCATTCCTCCATCGCCAGATAAAACGACAGACGACGATTTTTGTCCTCAGGCAACAACAGATACTTCATCACGCTAACTGCTAACCACTAACCGCTAACTTTTCTTTTTCTTCCCTACAACACCTTTCACCCATCCACCGACAGCTTTGGCACCTCTCTTGGTCTTCCACATTGCCACCGTCTTCTGGTACTTCGCCTTCAGGTTGTAGTACTTCTCCAACTGAATCTGTGTCAGTTGCTTCTTCACGCTCTTATACTCCACGGTGAGTGCCTTATACACCCGTTTCACAGAGTCAGCCGTTTCAGGTTGCAGTTCATTGGTGTTAATGGCAGCCACCCCATCCACGAAAAGTTCGTACTTGTTGATGAAGTCGCTGGCGCGATCAGCCATCATCGTCGAAACACCCAGCATCGTCGCCAAGCACCATACAAAAAGTCTTTTTATCATCTTGTTCTATTTAAGTTGTTGAAGGAAGCCGACACATGAAATGCCGACTTCCTTTCCTATATTATTACATATAATGTCGTTTACCACAAGAGCCCTTTGATCTGCGAATCGTAGTCCGTCATATCTTCAATGTCGTCGAATGGATTAGCTTTGATGCCTCCACCGCCACCAATACCTGGGAATCCGCCTGGTACTTCTGATGGCAATGATGCCGCAATCATCGATTGAGAAGCCACATTAACGACATCCATGGCTGGTTTGATATATTCTTTCTTATTCATTGTTCTATCTTTTACTTAATTGCCACTTTTTTTCCATTATAAACATAGATGCCCTTCTGAGTTGGCTTGCCTTCCAACTTCACACCTTGCAACGTGTACCAACCTTCGGCAGCATCGGTTGTCTTCTCTTCGCTGTCAACTGACAAGATGTTTGTAGCCTCACTGTTGTCGGCAAAGCCGATAGTTAGAGCACCACCCAGCCAATCACGAGTGGTTGGATAGAAGTAAGCTTGGAACGCAGGTACATCACCAGTAGTCTTTTCGAACACAGTTCCTGAAGCGTTCAACACATAGCACTGAGTGACAGCCGTCTGCTGCATATCACCCGAGAAGATGAAGTGAGGACCACTCGTAGCACTCTTGGCATCAGCCTTGATGAGAGCGCCTGTGCCCTCGAAGGTGATTGGCACGCTCGTCAGCTGATTCTCTGTACCCCATGTATGATCTGGCACATTAATCAAGTAAGGAGTGTTTGCCTTGATGTCATCAGTATAGTTGAAATCAACGCCAGACTTGGAATCACTCACAAAGGCAAAGAGCCAGAAGTTCTTGCCAGTATCGCCACTGCTATGGAACCAGTCAATATCAGCTGTACCCTTCTTCTTTACAGCCGTCACATCGAATGGCAGAACAATCGTGTTCCAACCACCACCAGTCGTCTTATTGGCACCTGTTGTGAATGTACGAGTATAGCTAATCTTCGTAGCTGTGAAATCAATTGGGGTATAGAAGTCATTGCCGTCCTCCAACACAATGTTGACAGCTGTTGTACCCTTGACTACATTGTTTGTAATACCTGAAGGTGTAGCAGCAGACTCATCCAACAGATAAAGACAATTCGGGTTGCTGCTAGGATTGATAGAAGTAACTGATGACTGACCACGTAAGTCAACCACAGCAGCATCAGCAGGAGCCACATAATATGAAGTTGCCAATGCGAGGGTCTCTGTGCCATCAGCAGCAATCACTTTAATCGCTGGTTGTGCAGTATATTTTTTATAAGTAATCACAGACACCTCTGAACCACCATGTTTGTATTTTACTTCCGCACCATATACCTGACCAATCTCTGCATCATATGTAAACGTTATATCATAAGAAGAATGAGCCGGAACAGTAACCTTCTCCCAACGCGTAGTACTATAATCCCATCCTCCTTCATACTTATGGCGAACCAATGACACCTCGCCTTGGTAATTATTATCAGTATCATTGGTTGCAGTTACCTTGCCAATCAGTTGGTTGCCAAGAAGCTTGTCACCTTCCACATTCAATGTCGTGGTGAAAGTAAGAGCAGGAGCATCTGTACCAGTCACTCCAGCCACAGCATGCATTGTTCCCGACCAAACCTCCTTCGAGCCAGCCTTATCGGTTGTAATTTTCATGATCTTATCTGCAGGAACTTCATTTTCATATTTGAATGCGAAAGAAACTTTTGTTTTCTTTCCTGCTTCCACACTGATGCCATTACCTGCAACATTAGTTCCACCAACGAACAAATACAAATTGCCATTATAGCTTGAGCCATTGTTCGTAATAGTAGCGGTGACTGTAGTGAGTTCACCCTTTGTGCAAGTCAGAGGTGTCACATCAGATGCAGTAAGACCAACCGTTGGAGTCACTGTTGTGAATGTCACATTCGAGGCATCGGCGACCATCTGGATATAGCGGTCATCTGCAGCGATGCTCTTCAACCATTCTGTAGCACCCTTCAATCGGCTGACTATTTTCAGTTTATAGGTGCCAGATGGAATAGTAGAGACATCAGAGAAATCGAAAGAAGCTGTCCAACTACTGGTCGACGACTTACCAGATCCAGGAGCGACAGCATCAAGATTCCTGGTTGAAGACACGGCTTTTATTTCTTCACTTTCATCGTACACTGCCAAAGCGAATTCAAAATCATGGGTGTAGAACAGCTCATTCCAAAGCGTATAGTCATATTTCACAGCACATGAAGCAGACCTTGAAATTGTTGATGTTCCTGCATATGTAAATGCACCGACCGACAAACGGACCTCTCTTTCATCTATAGCACTTCCTGTCTTTGTCAAACCAATGATGGCATGTTGTTCCATTGTAAAGCCATCAGAAGAAGAACCTGCTCCGATGCCTGTTTCGTGAGGATTGGCGACATTGAGTAAATAATATCCATCACCTTTACCACCCCAACCCCAGTTGATGTGGAAATAACCGTCTTCACTATAACCATCACACACAAACGCATGACCACCGCCTGTTGAAGCACCATCATAGAGTACAGGACGTGCTGCCGCCAGTTCCTGATAAATGAGATCTTCCCATTCCATAGTCATGTATTTAGAGCGGCTACAATACTTCACACGATCATCATAGCCAAAGTATGTTTTCAATTCTGTCACAATGTTCGATTTTGCAGCAGAACCACCATTTGAACTATTGGCATAATCCATGTTGATAGTAGCACCACAATACTGCATCAACTTGGCCACAGCCTGAGCCTTAACATCAGAAGACGCATTCTCTTCACCTGTATAGGTCAACTGCATATCCGCCCATTCAAAAGAGGTGGCAGGACACGCATTCACATGTACATGATTACCGCTCCAATTGGTTTCACAATCGTACGCAGCGCGATCCACAATGGTTTCAGTAGGGAAACCCTCCTTTTGATTGTTATAATAAAGAATCTGAGCCAATGCTGTAGCCATACAACCTGTCACACTCTTGCCGTAAGTGAAGAAATCTGGGCAATAATAGTTATAAGGGTTGCTCTGATTCCATTTCGTTTGAATCAGCGGAGCAATAGATGTCTTCATAACGGCAGGAGCTCTTCTCACCTTGCTTTCCGAAGCAGCAGGTTCGCCGTTGGCTTCAGCCCATGCAATTTGGTCAGCATAGCCTTGGAGCCATGCCTTCATGTTGTCGGGGATGTTGTTAGCATCGAATGCGCCCTCATCCGTGTAACCGATGATGTCGGGGGTGAGGTCGGATGCACTCACGATGACGAAGCCACCATCAGAGCCGATGTTAAACACGTGGTAAGCATCACCTGTGGATGCCAACGACAGTTCTTGCTGGAGGGGTGCCTTTGCCCTACCCTCCGCTGTTCCGACCTTTCCGCCGAGGAACGTCAGAGCCTTCGCTTTTGCTTCTTCCTTGCCAACTGGACCTGCAAGAAGGGTCGAGGTCAGCATCAAGCCAATGACAAAAAGTAAAGCTTTCTTCATGTCTGTAGTAGTAAAAGTGTTAGTATTAATTTTGATGAGTTCTCTTGTTTTTGTTTCCGTTGCAAAGTTAGTAAAAAAACATATACCATACAAGACCCCCTCTACTTTTTTCCGAAAAATTTGGCAATATTCTCGTATATGCTCCATCATATCTGCTGATTGTTATTGAGGGGTATGAAAAAAATATAAATTTGTGCCCTAACTGGAAAAAAACATTTTCCTAACTATGCCGCAAATTTTTCATAACCAGAGCGGAAATCACGGTTTGAAGTTAACAAAAAAGAGGAGGCTCCTGTGGAGCCCTCCCCTGTTATTGCTCTGGCAAGTCTTTGTATTTTCGTGCCCAATATTCGGCGACTTGGGTGTCTTTGGGAACTATTTTGCCTTGATAATAAATGGAAGCAAGGTTGAACTGGGCGTCTTTGTGTCCTTGCATACCTGCTTTGGAGAGCCATTCGATGCCTTTATCGACATCCTTGATGACACGTTTGCCCTCAATGCAGAGGAGTCCCAAAAGGTACTGTGCTTCGGAATTTCCTTCCTCGGCAGCCATTTCGTAATAAGTGAGTGCCTTGTCCCACTCTTTCGCCTTCCAGTACTTGTTCCCTTTTTCGTAGTTCTCCGCAGCTTCTTTCTTGATGGCTACTGAATCGAGCGTGGCAGAGGTGGTGACTTCGACGTTCTCCTGAGCCTGCATTCCTATCGCCATGCATACAAGGGCGATAAGCAAGAATATCCTGTTCCTGACCATTGTTTTCCGTTTTATTGTGGTTTGTAATTGATTGTTCGCGGCAAAGGTACTACATTTTGAATACACAAACAAATATTTTTTAAACTTTAACGATAGCCCCCACCTTCATTGACCACTCATTTTATATTTAAATACTCAAAAAAGCGGTCTGGCCAGAAGTTCATGATGAGCTCATCGGGGAAGTCGGTTTCGGCAAGCAGAGGCAGCAGACGGTCGTAGTCGGCAATCTGGAAAGAGACGTGGGCATCGCTGCCGAGGATGGTAGGCACTTCATATTTTTTGCAGAGTCTGAGCAACTTCAGATTGTTGGCTCTCGCCATCGGCTTCTGACGTTGCGGAGCAAGGGAATGGTTGTTGATTTCCAGCAAGGTATGCGATTCCTTGGCTGCCAAAACCAGCGGTTCGAAATCCAATTCTGCCGAGCCGTCACCCGGGTGACTGATAATGTGAATCTTGGGGTTGCGAATCACTTGCATCACCCCTTCCGTGTTCTCCTCCTTCGTACCACCCTTCCAGCATTTATCGTGAATACCTGCAATGGCGATGTCAAGTCGGTCAAGGTATTCGTCATTGAGGTCAAGACGTCCTTTCGTGTCGAGGATGTTCACCTCGCATCCCATCAGGATTCGGATGCCATACATCTGTCGGGGCACCACAAACATATTCTTGAAATACACGAGTGGGCAGGTGCCGACGATGCTGGGACCATGTTCCGTGATGCCCAGCACCTGCAATCCCTTGTCAGCTGCCGCTTGCGCCATCTCCTGAAGACTGCTGTATGCATGTCCCGATGCCACCGTGTGTGTATGTGCGTCAATTAGTATTTTTCTCATATATTATTTTTTTCTCATATATTATTTATTTTTGTGGCAAATTTACATATAATTGATGAATGAACGAAAGATTCATGAAAAAAACGCGAAAAAGTTGTGACAGTTTCAAAAGAAAGATGTAACTTTGCAGCCGAAATGAAGATGACAGGGGCGTAGCCCAGCTGGTTTAGAGCGCTGCAGTCACATTGCAGAGGTCATCGGTTCGAACCCGATCGTCCCTACATCACAGCTTGAGGGAGCTGTTTTCATTTCAGATGGAGGAGAAAGATGTTGGCTTGCCAGCATCTTTTTTTGTGTTTTGAAATAAACCTTTAGTTCATGGGTAGGTCTTAATGGACAAAAGCTTTATTTTTTAACCAAAACAAATAGTTTACAGTATGAAAAAGTTATTTCTCACCTTGATGGTTGCGATGATTTCGCTCACATCATTTGCACAGTTTGGCGGCGGTCAGGGACAGCGTCGCGAGTTCAAACCAGAAGACACAGCAACCCGTCGTGCTGACCAGATCAAAGAGGCTGCCAACATCAACGACGAGCAGTACAAGAAGGTGTATGACCTCTTCTTGAAGCAGGCTCAGCAGCAGCAGGCTCAGATGAAGGAGGCTCAGGAGAAAGGCGAGCGTCCACAGTTCGACCGCGAAGCTATGCAGAAGCAGCAGGAAGCTACTAACGCTGCCTTGAAGGAGATTCTGACTGCAGAGCAGTTTGCAGCTTACGAGAAGGCTCAGCAGGAGCGTCGTCAGCGTGGTGGTGGCTTCGGCGGTGGTCGTCCTGGTGGTCAGGGCGGTCCTGGCGGTGGCTTTGGTGGCGGTCGTCCTCGTCAGGGCGGCAATGGTCCTCAGGGCACCAACATGTAAGAAGAAGCGTACCCAAAACGCAAGACAAACAAGGAGGGGCATCAGAAAAAATGATGCTCCTCTCTTTTTTTCTCATTTTTCTTTAAACCTTTTATTTTTATGCTCGTCTTACCCAACGAAAAGGCTTACAAACAAATCTTTTAACTAAACTTATTTTATTTAACTCATTTCATTATGAAAAAAATCATTCTTACTTTGATGTTGGCGGTAGTATCGCTTTCATCTTTCGCACAGTTCGGTGGCGGACAGTTCCAAATGCCAAAGCCTGAGGAAATGGCAACTCGTCGTGCAGATCAAGTAAAAGAACAAGTTAAGGACGCTGGTCAGCTTACTGACGAGCAGTACAAGAAGGTTTACGACCTTTACCTGAAGCAGTCTAAGGACATGCAGGCTAAGATGAGTGAAGGTGGTGGCATGGGTGGCTTCAACATGGAAGAAATGCAGAAGCAGCAGGAAGCTACCAACAAGGCACTGAAGGAGATTCTCTCTGAGGAGCAGTTCAAGGCTTACCAGAAAGCTCAGGAAGAAATGATGAAGCGCTTCCAGCAAGGCGGTGGCTTCGGTGGATAAGATATGACCACGAGATAAAACAATAATATCACTTCATATCGTTAGGAAGGGGAATGTGTCGAACAAGGCACACTCCCCTTCTCTTCATTTTTATCACACATAGAAAAACAAGAAAGGGGGCATTCCATCACAGAGTACCCCCTCTCATATCATATTTATAAAAGAAAACTATTTATTCAAAGCAAGTGCCACATTCACAGCGCATGCAACAGTGCAACCTACCATTGGGTTGTTACCAATGCCGAGGAAGCCCATCATCTCAACGTGAGCAGGAACAGAAGAAGAACCTGCAAACTGAGCGTCAGAGTGCATACGACCGAGCGTGTCAGTCATACCATAAGAAGCTGGACCTGCAGCCATGTTGTCTGGGTGCAAAGTACGGCCTGTACCACCACCTGATGCTACAGAGAAGTAAGGCTTGCCTGCGAGGACACGCTCCTTCTTGTAAGTACCAGCTACTGGGTGCTGGAAACGAGTTGGGTTGGTAGAGTTACCTGTGATGGAAACGTCCACGTTCTCCTTCCAGAGGATAGCAACACCCTCACGAACATCATCAGCGCCGTAGCAGTTCACCTTGGCACGAGGACCATCAGAGTAAGCCTTAGTCTTCACCACCTTCAGTTCACCAGTGAAATAGTCGAACTGAGTCTGAACGTAAGTGAAACCATTGATACGAGAGATGATCATGGCTGCATCCTTGCCAAGACCGTTGAGGATACAACGGAGTGGCTTCTTGCGCACCTTGTTTGCCATTTCGGCAATCTTGATTGCACCTTCAGCAGCAGCGAATGACTCGTGACCTGCGAGGAATGCAAAACACTCTGTCTCTTCACGGAGAAGACGAGCAGCGAGGTTACCATGACCGATACCAACCTTACGGTCGTCAGCCACAGAGCCTGGGATACAGAATGCCTGGAGACCAATGCCGATAGCCTCAGCAGCGTCAGCAGCATTCTTGCAGCCCTTCTTCAGAGCGATAGCAGAACCTACCACGTAAGCCCACTTTGCGTTCTCGAAGCAGATACGCTGTGTTTCTTCACATGTGATGTATGGGTCGAGACCTGCCTTCTCGCAGATTTCGTTAGCCTCTTCAATAGAGGAAATGCCGTTCTCGTTCAAAGCAGCAAGAATCTGCTTCATACGACGGTCTTGTGACTCGAATTTAACTTCTCTAATCATAATGCTTTCCTCCTATTATTCTTTACGTGGGTCAATAGATTTAACAACTCCCTGTTCTGGCTTTGTGCGGCCATAGGTGCCTGTAACGCTCTTGAGAGCCTCATTAGCGTCCACACCCTTCTTGACAGCCTCCATGAACTTGCCCATGTGAACATACTCGTAACCACATACCTCATTGTCTGAATCGAGGAACATCTTTGTGATGTAACCCTCTGTGAGCTGGAGGTAACGGGTACCCTTGACCTTTGTGCCATAGAGTGTACCACACTGAGAAACGAGTCCCTTGCCGAGGTCTTCAAGACCTGCACCAATCACGAGACCACCCTCAGAGAAAGCTGACTGAGTACGTCCGTAAACAATCTGAAGGAACAACTCACGCATAGCCGTGTTGATAGCGTCACAAACGAGGTCTGTGTTCAATGCCTCAAGGATGGTCTTACCTGGCAGAATCTCAGATGCCATAGCAGCTGAGTGAGTCATACCTGAACAACCGATGGTCTCAACGAGACACTCCTCGATGATACCTTCCTTCACATTGAGAGACAGCTTGCAGCAGCCCTGCTGTGGTGCACACCAACCGATACCGTGTGTCATACCAGAGATGTCCTTGATCTCTTTTGCCTGAATCCACTTACCCTCTTCTGGGATTGGGGCTGGGCCGTGATTAGGACCTTTGGCTACACAGCACATTTCTTGTACTTCTTTAGAATAAACCATAATTGTAAACCAAATTTATTAATTAATAAATGTGTGTTTTCATCAAAAATGCTTGCAAAATTAGTAATAAAAAATAAGAAGAGCGCAGAAAATGAGGAAAAACTTTTCAAATGCCACTAATTTTTTTGTTAAAGATGGAGAAAAGCCGTAACTTTGTCGCCTCAATTATGCATTAGTTTCATCGAATTGCTGTAACTTTGCATCAAATTTACACAATCACACCATGAGTAAAAAAAACAATCATAGACGAGAGTTTTCTGTGGAGACGAAGAAGCCCCCATTAACCCAACAAAAAGTACAACCCAACAAGCAAGAGAAGAAACCGTTTACCCTCACGACTGGCACATCCATCTGTATCGCTGTCATCGTCACAGTGGTTATGATGGCATTGGGAGCCTACTACCTGATTGTCCGCAACAGTGATATGTTGTATATGGCACAGAGCAGGGATTTCTTCAGCTTTGACGATTCTTTCCGTGCCTATTGCATGCACAGCCCTGGTGGGTTCATCAGTTGGGTGTCTTCGTTCCTGACACAATTTTTCTTCTATCCCAAACTCGGTAGTGCCATCATGGTGGCAATCTGGGTGGCAAGTCTTTGGCTGAGCAAGGTGGCTTTCAAGGTCAAAATGGCTTGGATGGCAGTGCTGGCAATTCCTGTGGTTTGTCTGTTGGTGAGCACCATCGACACAGGCTACTGGCTCTACTACAACAAGCAGACAGGCTATTGGTTCTATGGCACTTTGGGTTATTTCTCCACTACCCTGCTGGTGCTCTTCTACTCTTTATTCAAGAAGAAATCTGACCGTATCATTGTGACGTGTCTGATTGCCATCACCTATCCATTCTTGGGTTGGTACACCTTGCTGGCATTGCTGTATGTGGCTGTTTTGTCATTGGCCAACATGAAGTCCAGCGACTCCTTGATAGGAAAAGTCTTGTTGTCAGCATTTCCTTTGGTGCTGATGGGCATCGTCCCTTGGGTAAGTTACTATTTCTATAGCAGCATACGATTGGAGGACATGTGGACAGCTGGGTTCTACTTCTTCGACAACAACGACATGACCAGCCTCACCCCTTCCATTCCGTTCATGGTGCTGTCTGCTGTTCCCCTGCTTTTCCCCTTCTTGCCAAAGAATGTGGAGGGAAGCAAAGGTATGGCTTGGGGAGTGACACTTGTCAGCATCGCCCTGTTGGTGGGTTCTTACCTGTGGACGGAGAAGAGCGACTTCCAGAACTACAACTATCATGCTGAGATGAGGATGTATCGTGCTGTGGATGAACAGGATTGGGACAAGGTGTTGGATGAAATGGGCAGTATCCCTGGTGATGCTTCTCGTGAGATGGTGCTGTTCAAGAACATTGCCCTGATGAACAAGGGAGAGATGGGTACGAAGATGTTCAAATACAACAACATGGGTGCACAACCCGTCAATGGTTTTGACACACTTCGTGTACACATGGTGCAGACAGCCGCACCTATGATTTACTACCATCATGGCAAGACCAACTTTGCTCTCCGTTGGAGTATTGAGAACTGTGTGGAGTTTGGTTATGACTATGACCACCTGAAGATTTTGGCAAGATGTGCCTTGCTGCATGGTGAGATGGAAATGGCTAAACGCTATCTGGGCATCCTGCAAAGCACCCTCTTCTATCGTGACTGGGCAGACCATCTGATGCCTATCACTGAGAAGCCAGAGCTGATTAAGAAATATCCTGAGTTTGACTATGTACGTGAACTGCGTGATCACATGGGCACTGTGCTTGATGGTGACAATGGTTTGTGTGAGATGTACGTGCTCACTTATTTCAGTCAGACAATGAACAAGGATAGTAAAGCCTTACAAGAGATTACACTGGATTACGCACTGATTCAGAAGGACATACAATTGTTCTGGCCACGTTTCTACCTCTATGCACAAATGCATGCAGGAGAGCCCATGCCTATCCATTATCAGGAGGCAGCCATATTGTATGGCAACCTGGAACCAGAGAGTGCTGATATCAGTGGCATGCCTTTTGCTGATGAGGTGAAGAAGAGTTATGAGGGCTTCCACCAGATGTCTCAATCATTGCTTCAGGCTGGTATGGATTCCGACCAGATAGGTGAAGCCATGAAGAGCACATACGGTGATACCTTCTACTGGTTCTACTTCTTCTGTAGAGACGTGCATTCATATTAAAATAAAGGTTAGAGTTTAGTGGTTAGCGTATTTAAGTTATAGAATAGAAAAGAATGAAGCATATGAAACTGAGAAATATCTTATCAATAGTGACAATTGCCACTTTGTTGGCATCGTGTGGACAGCACCTTTCTGTACCAACAGATGTAACAATGGAGTCGCGACTTCCCAAGATTTACCCTGACTACACAGAGGTGACCATTCCTGCCAACATCTGTCCCCTGAACTTTGCTGTGCAGGAGGGAGAGACAGAGGCAATGGCAAGATTCACCTTCCCTGGTGGAGAATACATCTACGGTGAAGGACAGAAAGTGCTCATCGATGAGGAACAATGGAAAGAAATTCTGAAAGCAGCCAAAGGCAAGGAAATCAAAGTCGAGGTCTTTGCCCAGATCAATGGTGCATGGAAAGGTTATCAGCCTTTCAACATCTATGTGGCTGAGGATTCCATTGACCAATTCATCTCCTATCGTGCCATCCAACCTTCCTATGTGGCATACGAAAGGTTGAGCATCAATCAGCGTGACCTCACCAACTTTGATGAGCGTGAGATTTACAACAACATGTCCGTCAGCAATGAGAAGGTAGGTCAGTGCATCAACTGCCACTCCTACCAGAACTTCAAGACAGACAACATGCTTTTCCACATGCGTCAAGGCTATGGTGGCACCATGCTTGTTTCGAATGGTGAGTTGAAGAAGATTGACCTCAAGACAGACGAGACACTGAGTGCTGGTGTATATCCTTCATGGCATCCTACCCACAACTACATTGCTTTCTCCACCAACAAGACAGGTCAGTCTTTCCACACGAAAGACCTGAACAAGATTGAGGTGCAGGACACGGAGAGTGACTTGATTCTCTATGATGTGGACAAGAACGAGGTGAGCATCATCTCTGAGTTGGACGATGAGCTGGAGGTGTTCCCCACTTGGAGTCCTGATGGCAAGAAGCTCTATTTCTGCTCTGCTCATTTTGAGTACTACAACGACAGCATTGAGAAGTCTGCTGAGATGATTCAGCGATTCAAAGAGGTGAAGTACAGCCTTTACTCCGTTGACTTCAATCCTGACACCAAGGAGTTCAGCAATGTGGAGATGGTGTATGACGCTGCTTCTGATTCCATCAACCAGAGTGTCACCCTACCCCGTGTGAGTCCTGATGGTCATTACTTGCTCTTTGCTCAGGCAGAGTTTGGATGTTTCCATGTGTGGCATGCTGATGCCGACATCTACATGATGGACTTGAAAACCAAGGAGGTGCAGAAGTTGGATGCTGTGAACAGTGATCGTTCAGAAAGTTATCCTTCATGGTCCAGCAATGGCAGATGGATCATGGTGGATTCCCGACGTGATGATGGAAACTACACACGTCCCTACATTGCTTATTTTGACAAGCAGGGCAAGGCACACAAGCCTTTCATGCTGCCTCAGAAAGATCCTAATTACTACACCTTCTATCTGCGTTCTTTCAACAGACCAGAGTTCATGATTGAACCTGTGAAGATCACGCCACAGGAGTTTGCCAAAAAAGCTAAAGAAGACGCTGTTCCTGCCAAGTACACAGCTCAATGAAAAAGTATCTGAAATACATATACCTCTTTGCCTTCATCACCGTAGCATACATTCTGTTGCCGGTGATGAATGCTGATTATCTGTACACCATCCAAGACAACAACGTCTTCATCAATGGACACACCTTCATGATGGACACAGTTCAACATGGAGGTGGTTGGGGAACATGGATTGCTTGCTACCTCACCCAATTCTTCTACTATCCTTGGTTGGGCAGCACATTCCTGATTCTCCTCTGGGTGGCTATCTACTGGATCACCATCTGGATGCTCGGCCTCAGCAGCAAGTGGAGTTTTCTGGCTTTGATCATTCCCGTGCTCTTGCTGTATCACCTGCTTGACTACGGCTACTGGATTTACTATGCCAAAGCTCCAGGTTTTCCTTTTGTGCTCACTATTGACGCCATCTTCAGCTTGCTGTTCGTTTGGGGAGGAATGTCTATAACCAGAAAGTGGAATGTCGATTTTAGATTGAAAGGATTATTTATCATTGGCGTGCTTGCCGTCATCATCGTCATCAACGATTGGCTTTACCCATCCACTCCTTGGCATTTCAACTACAATTTCAGGAATTCCATCAAGACCACCCTCACAGACAAGAACTTCAAGCATGAACTCAAGATGTACCGTGCATTGGATGAGTTCCGTTTTGAGGATGTGCTCAAGGAAATGCCCACTGACCAGGAGGCTACCCCCACCAACTTGATGGTGCTTTACAAGAACATTGCCTTAATGCATACAGGACAGATGGACAAGATGTTTGAGACAAACAACTGTGGCATCAATCCTAACAACCCAAGTGATTCCCTGAAGATACGCACCTCCCTCTTGGGGGCTCCTCTCATCTATTACATGTTTGGGCAGATGAACTACTCCTACCGTTGGGCCATGGAGAACTCCGTGCAATATGGATTGAGTTTCAGGAGTCTCAAGATGATGACACGCACGGCACTCTTCAATCAGGAGTTTGAGGTGGCAGCCAAATACATTGCCATGCTCAAGAGCAGCACCTTCCATCGGAAATGGGCATTGGAACATGAGGCATGGATGATGAACAGCACCCACTTCATTCAAAGTCAAGAGTACCAGACACTCGCTCCTCTGCTGAATGAGGAGGCAAACGTGCTGGATGGTGATGATGGATTGTGTGAGCAGTTCCTATTGGAATACTTCTCTGACTTGAATCGTGCCAACACTCCCCTTTTGGAGACAGTCACTCTGTGTATGTCGTTGTGGGCAAAGGATTATTATGCTTATTGTGTCCACTTCTACGACTATGTGAACCATCATCCCAACAACCCCATTCCTGCCCTTTATCAGGAGGGAGCCATTTTGCTGGGCAATGCAGAGGAATCACCCATCACGCTCAACCAGTTCAAGTTTGATGATTTCGTTGCAAACAAATATAATAGTTTCGTGCAAGACTACCACCAGCTGCAACAGCAGGAATTGGATGAGAAAGAAATAGGAAAACGTCTGAAGCCCCTCTATGGCAACACCTATTGGTGGTATTACTATTTCTACAACGACTTCAACATTTACTAATTAACAGCTACACTACATTTTTAGATTCACACATGAAGAAACTGATAGCTTTTGCCCTGCTGGCATCTGCCACATTGAGCATTCACGCACAGGGCACCATACAAGATTATAAGAGAGCCTTCTCCACAGGCACCAGACATTCCAACAAGATGACCCATGGAAGTGTCAGTGTCCGTCGTTCTTTTGATGGACCTCAGGATGAGTTCATCTATTCCACTTGGAATGGTGACAGCACAGTGTGGTACAAGGTGGATGCCAAGACAGGCAAGAAGGAACAGATTGCCAATCCAGAACAGCGTCGTCCTCGTGGTAATTGGGGAGGTGGACGTGGTGATGGCTACCACCATTGGGCAGAGGTGCGTGATGAGAAGGATGGACGTGCTGAAAGTCCTGTGGACAAGGGAACCTTCATGATTCACAAGGACAACAACCTCTATCTTGTCAAGGGAGAGGACAACACCAATGCCAAGCAAGTGACTGCTGATGGTGTGGACACCTGCTACTATTCCTCTTGGGGACGTTGGTCAAAGGATGGCAAGTACTATGCCACTGTGCTCATCAAACCTGCTCCCAAGCACTTTGTGACCTACACACAGTCCTCCCCTGCCAATCAGGTGCAGCCCCTCTACATCACAAGGGAGTATGCCAAGCCAGGTGATTCACTCAACTACCGCATTCCTGTCATTGTGGATGTGGAGCACAAGAAGACCATCTATCCCAAGAGCACAGACCTCTTCAAGAGTCAGTATGAGGTGAGTGCCCCTGCTTGGGATGAAAATGAAAAGACCCTCACTTTTGAGTTCAATGAGCGTGGTCACAAGACTTACCGTGTGTTGGAAATGGACTTGAAGGGCAATGTGAAGACCTTGATTGAGGAGAAGAATGACAAGTATGTGGCTTATTCTCGCAATTTACGTCGTGACTTGGATGCCAACCACATCCTTTGGAAGAGTGACCGTGATGGACATGCCCACCTCTATCTTTATGACCGTAAGAAAGGGAAACTGTCTCAGGTGACCAAGGGTGACTTCTGGGTGCGTGAGGTGCAGGATGTCCAGATTAATGAGAAAGGTGAAGGGTTCATCATCTTCTCTGCCAATGGCTTGCACTACAAGAACATGGGCAAGGTGAAGTCCAGTTTTGATGGGAAGATTCCAGAGGAAGACCCCTACAACATCCACTATTATCGTATTGACCTCAATGGCAAGAACTTTGTGGAACTCACTCCTGAACGGGGTACTCATGAAGCCACTTTCAGTCGTTCCTGCAAGGAATCATTCATTGACACTTACTCTTCCATCGACCAGGCTCCTGTGACTGTGTTGCGTTCCTCTTTGGATGGTCATGTCATCACCACCCTTGAGACTGCCAACATCAGCAAGTTGGAGGCAACAGGTTGGAAGGCTCCAGAGGTGTTTGTGGCTCCTGGACGTGATGGCAAGACAGATATGTGGGGACTCATTCAGCGTCCTTCCAACTTTGACCCCAAGAAGAAATATCCAGTCATTGAGTACATCTATTCAGGTCCTGGCGACCAGTATGTGCCCAAGAAGTTCACCCCTTGGCTCTACTACCTGCAAGATGTGGCAGAACTGGGTTTCATTGTGGTGCAGTTGGATGCCATGACCACTTCCTTCCGCAATCTGGACTTTGAACAGGTGTGCTACAAGAATCTCAAGGATGCTGGTTTCCCAGACCGTATTGAATGGATCAAGGCGGCTGCCAAGAAGTACCCCTACATGGACATTGACCGCATGGGCATCTATGGATGTTCAGCAGGAGGACAGGAAGCTTTGGGTGCCCTACTTTTCCACGGTGATTTCTACAAGGCTGCCTATGCTGCTTGTGGTTGTCACGACAACCGCATGGACAAGATATGGTGGAATGAGCAATGGATGGGTTACCCAGTTGACAGTTCTTACATCGAGTGTTCCAACGTGGAGAATGCCAAAAACCTGAAGGGAAAGCTTATGCTCCTCGTGGGTGAGATGGATGACAACGTTGATCCTTCCTCCACTTACCAAGTGGTGGATGCCCTCATCAAGGCCAATAAGGATTTCGAGTTTATCCTCGTCCCAGGTGCCCGCCACACGATGGGCGAGAACTTCGGTGAGCACAAACGTGCCGACTTCTTCGTGAAGAACCTGTTAGGCGTGCAACCGCCAGCTTGGAACAAACTGGAATAAGATTGCACGCCATTCTTAACAAGGCCTCTTTTTATTCAGCGCATTTCTTGTTCAGTTCCTCCATCAACTTGATGTCAGACTTCGTGAGAGGATGATAAACAGTATAGAGATCCGTGTATTCTGGCTTAACAAACTTCAGTTGATTGTCAGTCACTGACCACAAATAAGATTCAGTAACAGAGTAGTCGGCTGGGTCATGGAACACTATCGTCTCCCCCTCCTCATCGTCAAGGGTGCTGACGGAACGGAAATAGATGCTACGGTTGACATCATCCTCATAAACAGAATAGCGAGTGACAGTTACACCACTCTCCTCATCGAGATCGAGATATACATAGGTGAACAATCCGTTGTGCTCATTGGTCGAGAACCACTTGCCCACATAGTCGTCGCCTTCCAACTTACTATCGTACATGCTGCACCTGTTCAGTTCGTCCTCTGTAGGACGGTGGAAGGTGATGGTCAAGGGATCCTCATCCGATTTTGCGGTGGAGGTAAGGATGAGCTTGTCGCCAGAAATGCTGTACTTGAGGATTTCCTCTTCGTCGGAGAGGTTCTGGACAGTGATGGTTCTGGCTGTCTCGTCCACAGTATAGATGCCATGTCGAAGCATTCGCTCCCAATACTGGAGAGAGGTGCCGGCATTGCCCATGTAAACACTTCGAGTGATGACGCCGTCGTCGCCAAAGTTGATCAGCGCGTACTGATCATAGCCCCCGACAAATTCGTCGTCATCTTCTTCTTGATTGACGTGGGCGAACCAATTGCCCTTCAGCAGTTCCGCTTTTCCTGAGCCCTGCTGCTCTGAGTCGTCATCTTTTGAACACGAGGTAGTAGTTGTCACAGTGAGGCCACAAATCAAGATAGCAGCCAACATCCATTGGATTTGTTTTCTTATCATAATAATTAATGTTTTGGAAGTGAATAATACTTCTAATTATATAGGTTTTAGTGGTACATCATCTTGCCTGTGTTTCTGATTCGACGGCAAAGATAAACAAATTCCCACAAAACAAAAAAACAATCTCCGAATTTTTGTCCCATTCAATCCATATTCGTGTCGATTCGGTGGATTCGTGTTCGTTTTTTTCACAGCTTAGGCTCCATCTAAGATACTTTCGTTCAACAATTAAAATGAAAAGGAGTTTTCATTTTGTATTGTGCTCACTTATTCGTACCTTTGCACCCGATTTTCTAAGGTAAAGTTATACTATGCAACAAGACGATAGGACAAAGGAATTGGGAACGAGGCCGATTGGCGAGCTGTTGGTGAAGTATGCCGTTCCGGCGGTGGTGGCAATGACGGCTTCGTCGCTCTACAATATGGTGGACCGCATCTTCATTGGACACATTCCTGAGGTGGGAACACTCTCGCTCAGCGGTTTGGCTGTCACTTTCCCCATCATGAACCTGAGTGCTGCTTTTGGTGCGATGGTGGGTGTGGGTAGTTCCACGTTGATTTCCATCAAGCTGGGACAGAAAGACTATCAGACAGCAGAACGGGTGCTGGGCAACCTTGTGTCGCTCAACATCATCATTGGTATCATCGTGGGCGCTTTGGGACTCATTTTCATCGACCCTCTGCTGCTCTTCTTTGGTGCTTCAGAGAACACCATCCAATATGCCCATGTCTATATGGAGATCATCCTGTATGGCAATGTGGTGACACATCTCTATTTTGGATTGAACAGTGCCCTGCGAAGTACAGGACATCCCCATGTGGCCATGTCTGCCACCATTGCCACTGTGGTCATCAATGCCATCCTTGACCCTCTCTTCATCTTCACGTTTGGGTTGGGCATTCAGGGAGCTGCCTATGCCACTGTCCTTTCACAGTTTGCAGCCCTCATCTATATCACAGTGGTGTTGTCCAACAAAAAGGATTTGATTCACTTGCATGCAGGCATCTATGGACTCAGGAAACGGATTGTGAAGAACATTCTTGCCATTGGTATGTCACCCTTTGCCATGCAGTTGTGTGCCTGCCTGGTGGTCATTCTCATCAACAAGGGATTGGCAAAGCATGGAGGGGATTTGGCCATTGCAGCCTATGGTATTGTGAACAGTGCCACCTTCCTGGCTGTCATGGTGGTGCTGGGCATCTGTCAGGGCATGCAGCCTATTGCAGGTTTCAACTTTGGTGCCCAACAGCCTGACCGTGTGGATGAGGTGTTGAGGAAAGCCATCATCCTTGCCACCATCATCATGATTGTGGACTTCATCATCTGCGTGTTCTTCCCTCAATACATTGTGATACTCTTCACCAGTGACCCAGCACTCACAGAACTGGCAAGCAGGGGTATGCGGATTGTCTGTCTGCTCTCTCCCATTGTGGGTTTCCAGATTGTGACAGGCAACTTCTTCCAGAGCATTGGTATGGCAAAGCGCAGCATCTTCATGTCTGTGAGCCGTCAGTTGGTGTTCCTTGTGCCTTTCCTGTTGATATTCCCAGAACTCTGGGGTACAGATGGTGTGTGGATCAGTATCACAGCTGCCGATGGAGTGGCTTCCCTCACAGCAGGTTTCCTTCTCTGGCACTTCTATCACAACAGGGCTAGCATTCATGCTCCACGTACTCGTATGGGCAGTACTTTGAAGCGTGTGTTCTTCCACAATAGAGTAACTCCTTGAGGTTGGAGGTTGGAGATTTGAGGTTTGAGATTTAAGAATGAGATACTTTATATATTTATCCTATGATGGTGCCCGTTATCATGGTTGGCAGATACAGCCCAACGGCATCAGTGTGCAGGAGGTGCTCAACAAGGCACTCTCCACCCTACTGCGTGAACCCATCGAAGTGACTGGGGCTGGAAGGACAGATGCTGGTGTGAATGCCTCCTTGATGGTTGCCCATTTTGACACAAACTGTCAACTGTCAACTGTCAACTGTCAACTCTCTAACCGTCTCAACAGGTTCCTTCCTTCAGACATTGCCATCCATAAGATTGTGCCTGTGACAGAGGATGCCCATGCCCGTTTCTCTGCCACTTCACGCACCTATCATTACTATATCATCACGGAGAAGTCACCCTTTGAGCCTTATGCCTACAGGTTCCCTCAGCCCCTTGATTTTGACAAGATGAATGAGGCAGCTCAGACCCTCTTTGACTACATTGACTTCACTTCCTTCTCCAAGCTCCACACAGATGTGAAGACCAACAACTGCCGCATCATGCATGCCCGTTGGGAACAGGTCTCCCCCATCAACCGAATGAGCAGCGAGGGCCATCATGCTTGCATGAATGGCCGAGTCGCGAGAGAGGAAGGCGTAGCCACCTGGGAGTTCACCATCACAGCAGACAGGTTCCTCCGCAATATGGTGAGAGCCATTGTGGGCACCCTTTTAGATGTGGGTCGTGGGGTGCTGACCATTGACCAGTTCCGTGAGATCATTGAGAAGAAAGACCGTTGTTCTGCTGGCACATCTGTTCCTGGCAATGCCTTGTTCCTGGCAGACATCACCTATCCAGAATCCATTTTCCTTGAACATGAATGACCATGAACCTTCAGCTCGGCGTAGCCAATTATTCATGAATACAAAAATCCATTTATGGCAAGTACACAAGATTTAGCACAATACATCGCTGACCAATGTGCTGGTGCAGGCGAAATCACCCTCAAGAAGATGTTTGGGGAATATGGCATCTATTGTGATGGCAAGATATTTGGTCTCATCTGTGACGACATGCTTTTCATCAAGCCCACAGAGGCAGGTCGTGCCATCCTTCACACCCTTGACCTCCGTCCTCCCTATCCCAGTGCCAAGGACCACTTCTACATTGCAGAGATTGATGACCACGAATATCTCTCAGAACTGGTCCGTGTCACCTGCAAGGAACTCCCCATGCCCAAACCCAAGAAGAAGAAGAACTAAACCTCCAACCTCATAGCTTAAACCTCATAGCTTAAACCTCAAATCTCAAATCTCAAATAAATAATGCTCTGGTTAGTATTAGCATTTCTCTCAGCCTTCCTCCTTGGCTTCTACGACGTCTTCAAGAAGAAGTCGCTGAAGGCAAATGCAGTCATTCCTGTGTTGCTGCTCAACACCCTCTTCTCCTCCCTCATCTTCCTGCCCTTCATCATCCTCTCCGCACAAGGACACATCAGTGAGGACAGCCTCTTCTACACACACCAGTATGGGTGGGCAGAACACAAATACATCCTCCTCAAGTCCGTCATTGTGCTCAGCAGCTGGCTCTTTGCCTACTTCGGACTGAAACACCTGCCCATCACCATTGTGGGTCCCATCAATGCCACCCGTCCAGTGATGGTGCTCATTGGAGCCCTCACCTTCTTCTCAGAGAGGCTCAACCTCTGGCAGTGGATAGGTGTCATCATCGCCATGATAGGACTCTACATGCTCTCCCGTTCCAGCAAGAAAGAGGGCATAGACTTCAAGCACAACAAATGGATCATCTTCGTGGTGCTTGCCAATGTGTTGGGAGCCATCTCAGGACTTTATGACAAGTTCCTCATGGCATCTCCAGCCAATGGAGGTGTGGGACTTGACAAGTTGGCGGTGCAGTCATGGTACAACATCTACCAGTTCTTCATGATGCTCACCATGCTCTTCCTCCTCTGGTGGCCCACTCACAAGAAGACCACCCCTTTCCGTTGGGACTGGTGCATCATCCTCATCAGCATCTTCCTCTCAGCAGCCGACTTTGCCTACTTCTATGCCCTGGGACTGGATGGAGCCATGATTTCCATTGTCTCCATGGTGCGCAGAGGCAGTGTCATAGTCAGCTTCCTCTTTGGAGCCATGGTCTTTCATGAGAAGAACCTCAAGTCCAAACTCCTCGACCTCCTGCTGGTGTTACTCTCCATGTTTTTCTTATTCATAGGTAGTCATAGCTGAAAACAAACGAACATCGGGGGGACTCACAGCAAAAAAAGCATTGAATGTTTTTCAACGTATTTCTTGCAATCCTGAGATTATTTTCGTATCTTTGCAAAAGAATTCACGTTAGTTCTACTTCTCCTTGAAAAAGGAAAAAACAAACAAATCAAGGTTTTTGCCGACCGCACCCACATATAAGGGCGGACGCTCGTAGATATGTGGGCGCCCGCTCTTATTCATACGACCGACCGCCCACACCTGGTTACACCTAGCCTCTCTCCCTGTTATCTAGGGGGCTTTTCCCTGTTTGCCCTCGTCTCTTCCCCTTATCCCCTCTTTTAAATAAATTCCCAGTATCCATTACGTCTACCGTTTACTCGCTTTACAATCAGCTTCTCTTGAAGCACAACAGTTATCGACTTCACGGTTCGTTCAGACTTTCCTATAGCTGTGGCGATTTCCTTTTGAGTGGCTGAGGGATTCTCGTGCATGATACGAAGCACCGCCACCTCTTCTAAAGTGCAATTTTTGCACTTTGGAGGCAGTTCGTCGCCCAATTTTGCACTTTGGGTTGGTTTATTTGCACTTTGAACAGATGTATCATCAGCCACCTTTTCCCAATCTACATGCATGATTCTGTTCCTCAGGTCGTGTTCCTCGCCCAGCAACATGCTACGGAAGAATCGCTCCAAATAGAGCGTTGTCTCTGAAATGCCAGCAATCAGGTCACTATAGTTGGCACGCACCAACGCATTACGGAAATACCAGGAATTCTCGGCAAACACATCATTCACCACATTAAATCCCAGTGTACGCAGATACTTGATCATGAACACCGCCGTGCATTCTGCAAAGCCCATCTTGATTCTGCCATCTATCGTGAGAAGATACAAGAACGTTCAGATGAGACCATTGCCAATATTGCCATCACGCTGATTCATCAATGTGATGTGCTCATCAAAGGACTCATCGAATGGAAGAAGAAAGACTTCTTGGAGAAGGGCGGCATCAAGGAGGAAATGTACAAGGCAAGAAAGGACTGGCAAAAGAGGAATGGAGCATGGGGAGCTATTCCTTATGAGGGACATGGATATGGTAAGGGAGGAAGTAATGGGAGTAGTGATGGGCATTGTGGGGTTAATGGGGTTAGTGGGAATCAGCCCACGCAACCCAAGCAGCCTATTCAGCCCAAGCAGCCTATAACAACTAATCAGCCCAACAAAAAAGACTGACATCCCCTTTTAGAACAAGATTTTCCAGGAGGAGCTGATGCTGTAGCGGTTTTTCATGTAGGAGGAGAAGGTGTGGTAGTAGTCGCAGGTGAAGCCCCAGGCATAGTTGTGGGAGTCAAGACATTCGTAGGTGACGCCCATGCCTAACTCAAACTTGGTCTCATCTGAAATGGTGTAGGTCTTGGTGCCATCAGTGAAAGTGTCACCTTCCACCATGCGGACTCCTGCAAAGGCACGAGTGGAAAGTCTCTGACCCAGGGTGAAGGGATAAGAGAATTTGCTGCCAAGGTTAAAGTGGTAGAGGTTGAGATGACCTCCTGTGAAGACATTCTTGGTGTCATAGACCTTGGCTTGGACATCTGCCACACGGGTCAACAGTTCCACTGCCACCTTGGAGGTGACAAACCAACTGACATCGGCTCCTGCTGAGACTGCTGCCCCTGTCTTGATGCGGGCATCTGGCACATGAATGGTGCGGTCACCTATCTCTGTACCCATGATGAAGGTGAGGCCTGAGGGTTTGTCATTGAACTTCATCAGGCGAATCACATCTCTCTTTCTCAACTCTGGCTTGTTGATGCCTTTCTCCCCAAATATCTTGTCGGTGAGGAAATAAGCGAGGTTGGTGCTCATCACACCAATGCCTGCACCCATATAGAGGTCGTTCATCCAATGTTTGTTGTGATGGATGCGTAACAGCTCTGTTCCTGCTGCTGTAGTGAAGCCTCCCAACGTGATCCAAGGAGAGATGTAGCCATACTCACGACTCAGGATGGTGGCTGAGGCAAAGGCAAAACTGGTATGTCCTGAAGGGAAGGACTGTAGGTTGCTCTGGTCTGGTCGCCCTTCATGGATGGTGTGTTTCAGGAGTTCTGTGGTTCCAAAGGAAATACCCAGTGCCATGGCATTGGCTGTGAGCATGCGTTCTGTCTTGGAACGGCTCTTCACCCCTGCTGCCTTCAATGCCCAGTTTGCCAACAATGGCACACCTGCCACTCCATAGTCGGTCCAGTTGCAGGCATCCCCCTTGGGCTGGAAATGGGCTGGGTGGGTGATGAAGTCATGGTCTGTCCATGAGAGCAGCAATCCCCTGACAAAATGCAAGGCACCATCGGAACTGAAGGACATCTCCTTCTTCAGACGGGTGGCATTGTAGGACTGAATCACCTCTTCCACTTTCTTCTCTTTCTCCTGACGCTCATACTCAGCTATGATGGAATCCACCTCCATGACAAAGGCTGAGTCAGTCGGCTCTATCTGGGCAATGGCTCCAGAGAGAGGGACAAACAAGCAGATGAAAAGAAACAGGAGACGAGACACGGGTGGGAGGGTTTGAGGTTTGAGTTTTGAGATTTGAGGTTTGAGTTTTGGGGTTTGAGTTTTGGGGTTTGAGATTTAAAATAAAAAAAGTGAACAATGAAAAATCTACATCATGATGAATAGATTCTCACTGTTCACTCCCCTGTTTTTATTAAAAACTAATTGTCATTACTGAGCGAGCTTGCCGTCAGAGCCAAGCACATTCACAATCTTGTGGATGTACATCTTCTTCATGTTCTCACGAGCAGGCTTCAAATACTGACGTGGGTCAAAGTCACCAGGATGCTCAGCAAGGTGCTTACGCACAGCTGCAGTCATGGCAAGACGAGAGTCAGAGTCAATGTTGATCTTGCAAACAGCAGACTTAGCAGCCTTGCGGAGTTGCTCTTCTGGGATACCAATAGCTGCCTCGAGCTTGCCACCATACTTGTTGATAGTCTCAACCTCTTCCATAGGAACTGAAGAAGAACCATGGAGAACGATTGGGAAGCCAGGAAGCTTCTTCTCAATCTCAGCGAGGATGTCAAATGCCAATGGTGGTGGAACAAGAACACCATTCACGAGTGTGCACTGCTCTGGAGTGAACTTATGAGCACCGTGAGAAGTACCAATAGAGATAGCAAGAGAGTCGCAACCAGTACGAGTAGCAAAGTCAATCACCTCTTCTGGCTTAGTGTAGTGAGACTCAGCTGCAGAAACCTCATCCTCAACACCTGCGAGGACACCCAGCTCTGCCTCAACAGTCACATCAAACTGGTGAGCATAGTCAACCACCTTCTTAGCGAGAGCCACGTTCTCCTCATATGGGAGGTGAGAACCGTCAATCATCACAGAAGAGAAACCATTGTCGATACAGTCCTTGCAGAGTTCAAAGCTGTCACCATGGTCAAGGTGAAGCACGATTTCAGGATGCTCACAACCGAGTTCCTTAGCATATTCCACAGCACCCTTAGCCAGGTTGCGGAGGATAGTGCCATTGGCATAGTTGCGTGCGCCCTTAGACACCTGCATGATGACAGGAGACTTAGTTTCCACTGCAGCCATCACGATAGCCTGCATCTGTTCCATTGTGTTGAAGTTGAAAGCTGGGATAGCGTAGCCACCTGCAACAGCTCTCTTAAACATCTCGCGAGTGTTCACGAGACCAAGTTCTTTGTAGCTAATCATAACTTGAATCGTATTATTATGAATAAATAAAATTTGTGTTCCCTTGAAAACGAGTGCAAAGGTACAAAAAAGTTTAGAGTTTAGAGTTTAGAGTTCAGAGTTTTTTTCTTTTTGGTGGCACTTTTTCATGGAAAAGAGAAAAAATCCCCCTTTTTGTTTTGTCCGTTTGATAAAAAGTCGTACCTTTGCACCGCTTTTAGAAAATAATTATTTGTTACACCAGCAGTATTATATTGACTGTATAAAACAAAAAAGAAAATGAAACAAGGTATTCACCCAGACAACTATCGCCCAGTGATCTTCAAGGACATGTCAAACGGCGATATGTTCCTGTCACGCTCAACAGCTAAGTCTAATGAGACTGAAGTGTTTGAGGGTCAGGAATATCCACTTATCAAGATTGAAATCTCTTCTACTTCTCACCCATTCTACACAGGTAAGGCTAAGCTTGTTGACACCGCTGGTCGTGTTGATAAGTTCATGAACCGCTGGGCTGTGATGAAGAAGAAGTAAAAAGACACTTCAACATAGCACAAAGGAGACTTCACCAACGTGAGGTCTCCTTTTATATTATATAATGTGTAAGTCTGAAACTTGGATTCACCTTCCCATCAATTCCCTCAGACGGAAATACAGGTCTTCCCAGAAACTGAAGGTGGAATAGCTGCGGAAGGGATAATAGCCCAACTTTCCCTTGAGTGACCAAGGAAGTCGCTGTGGTTCGATGGTCTGCAGCATCTGGGCAAACAGTTCCTGTATCTGCTGATGTTCCTCTGCCTGGAAGGCTTCACGATGAAGTCTGTAATACCAGTAGCAATCCACCAGATTGAGCCAGCGATGTTGTTCATAGAAGTCCAGGACACTCTCCTTGTCAGTCAGAGGCAGGGCTTCCAACTGCCGTTTCATGGATAGGTTGGCAGGCATATAGTCAAACCGACGGATGGTGCAGGCTGTGGTCATGGAGTCAGGATGTTGACGATAGTAGTAACGTCCTTCACAACTCACCACCTTGTCTGAATGCAAGTAGTGCAAACGAGTGGTGTTGTCATCACTGTAGAGTCGGCAACTGTCATCATAAGGGAAACGCTTGTAGAGGTCAGCAGTTGCCACATACAACCCATGCAAAGCCCAGTCAAGACTCAATCGGAAAGCCTCTTTCCCACTCCACTCTGTCTTGGATGTCCGCAAGGGATACAAATCCTCATGCCCATCTTCTGCATGGTGCATCACCAATTTCAGCAACACACAAGAAGCAGCAATTTCTTCCAAAGCGTTATAGGCCAGTTCCAAAGTGTCTGGAGCAAACCAGTCGTCAGCATCCAACATGGCAACATACTTTCCCCTCACAAACTGAATGCCCAAGTTACGAGCCTTTGCCTGACCACTATTGACAGGAGTGTGAAGTACCTGAAAACGTGAGTCTGCCTGTGCATATTCCTGCAAGATGGCAGAGGAAGCATCGGTGGAACAGTCATCAATGCAAATGAACTGGCAATCAGTCAAAGTCTGGTTCTTCAAGGAATCCAGACACTGACGCAGATATTTCTCTGCATTGTACACTGCTGTCAACACCGTCACTTTCGCCATAGCTTCTGTTTGATATAGGGGATGATCTGGGTCTCGCTTTTCAGCACCCTGAACGACACAATGGCTGACACCACCAACATCAGGGCTGTCACAATCTTCATCCAAGGATTCTCATGGAGAGCAGTAATCACAGCCACTGTGAAGCAGATGAACAGGAATCCATAAACCTTCATCTTACTGAAGTTGAAACGATAGCCATAGTGGATGCCATAGAGCACATGAACCAGCATCATGTCGAGGAATCCTGCAACAGACAAAGCCCAGCCTGCTCCTTCCAATCCCCACCACTTGAAGGCATAAGGAATGGCTATGGCAATGAAGATGTCATAGACAAGTTCTGTGAGCATATACATGTGGGAATCCCCCTTTGCCAAAGCCAAGTAAGCAACTGGCAATGCCAATGCCCTGAAGAACATGAAGAAGGAAGCACATATCGCCATAGGCACAGCATCCACAAACTCGCTGGAGAACAACAAGGGCACAATGACTGGCATGGCAAGCACAAAGAATGTGAGGACAGGAGCCATGAGCAACACACCCACCTCTATCTGCTGATTGATGGTCTTGTTCATGCGCTCAGGGTCATGGTGAGAGGCTGAAAGACGAGGAAAATAGTCTGCCTCAAACGCCACAAAGACGATGTTGGCATAACTGACTGCCAAGATGTAACCGCTATTGTAAAGTCCCACATCTGCCAATTCACCAAAACGAAGTATCAAGGCACGAATGACATACTCAGCACCTTGTCCGAAGATACCAGCAATGATATAGCCCACACCCAGTTTCAGCATGGGAAGACCCTTGGAGTATTCATCCTTGGAGAAGAAAGAAACACTCCACGGCACCACCTTGGTACTCTCTCGAAGATGAATGGCAAGCACTGCCACAGTACACAGCACCAGTGAGCACACAATGCCATCCACACCCCAGAACAGATAGATGGGGGTACTGATAAGCAAAGTGGCAAGGGCACTGAACACAGAAATCAATGCCACCTTCTTCAGCTTCTTCATTCCCTTCAGGATGGCAATCTCACCACCCTGCACAGCCAGCATTCCCACCATCAGGGAAAGGATGGCAAAATGAGGCATGTAGTCGTAGGTTTCAAATGTCCAATAGCTAATCTGACGGGACAAAGCCAGACAAATCAGCATGCCCAGCAAACCTGAGAACAGGCACCAAGTACGAACAGTCTTGACAAACTGATGGACTTCCTCTTCCGTTCCATGGTCAAACAGCTCAGCCACATGCTTCACTGCACTGAACGAAAGACCAAAATCTGTGGATTGATTGATTAAATGAATGGCATTGTTGAACAAATTGATCAATGCCATGCCCGATGGACCCAAAAACTCCGAAACCACCTTGTTCCTTGCAACCGACACCAACATTGTGATGCCCTGAATACCACCAAACAAACCCGTGTATTTGAGCACGTGGTCATAAGTGGCATCACTTTCTTGCACCGTATGAGGAGTTTTTTCTTCCATCTTCAAAAAAATATCGTGCAAAGGTAATAAAAAGTTTAGAGTTTAGGGTTTAGAGTTTAGAGTTTTTTAGCAAACAGGATATTTTTTCATCTAATAAAAAACATTTACGTCCAACTCTAAACCCTAAACTCTAAACTTTTTACTATCTTTGCACCGAAAACATCAACTTATGAAGATTGTAATACTTGACGCATACACCGTTGACCAAGGCGAACTGACCTGGGACGGACTGAAAGAACTGGCAGAAGTGGAAGTGTATGAACGCACTGCACCTGATGAAGTGATTGCCCGATGCAAGGGTGCTGAGATGGTGCTCACCAACAAGGTGGTGCTGGATGCCTCCATCCTCAACATGCTGCCACGCCTGCAATACATTGGTGTGCTTGCCACAGGCTACAATGTGGTGGACCTTGAAGTGGCAAGCCGTCAGAACATCGTGGTGACCAACATCCCTGCCTACTCCACTGAGAGTGTGGCACAAATGGTGTTCTGCCACCTGCTCAACATTGTCAGCCACGTGGACTACTATGCCATTGAGAACCGTTCTGGCAGATGGACAAACTCACCAGACTTCTGCTATCTTGACCATGACCTCTTTGAGCTGAACGGCAAGAAGATGGGTATCATTGGACTTGGCAACACGGGTATGGCAACAGCACGCATTGCTGCAGGATTTGGACTCCAAGTGCTGGCATACACTTCCAAAGATGAAGACAACCTCCCCTTTGGCATCATGAAGGCAGACTTAGACACCATCTTTGAGCAATGTGACATCGTCTCTCTCCATTGCCCACTCACAGAGGACACCAAGCATCTGGTGAATGCAGAACGACTTGCCAACATGAAGTCAACTGCCATCCTCATCAACACAGGACGGGGTCCATTGGTCAATGACCAGGATGTGGCAGATGCCCTCAACAACGACCAGATTGCTGCCTATGGAGCCGATGTGCTCACCACAGAACCAGCCCCAGCAGACAATCCACTCCTCTCAGCCAAGAACTGCTATCTCACCCCTCATATTGCATGGGCTACACGAGAAGCCAGACAACGTCTCATCAACATCTGCACAGAAAACGTCAGGGCTTACCTCGACGGAGAACCTGTGAATCAAGTGAACTAAACTACATAACCTATATGACAGACCACTTACCACAAGACCCCTTCATGCTGGTGTCAACCATCAACATGCTCCTCAGAGACCATGAATTTGACTCTCTGGAAGAACTTTGTGCCTTCTTTGACTACAAACTGGACGTCATGAAGGAAGAGTTGAAAGAAAATGGTTTTGAATACAACGAAGAACAGAAACAAATAAAGGCTCTTTGAGTTGTATCTAAAATGAAAAAAACAAAAGAGAGGATGTACTTCACACCCTCTCTTTTTATGGTTGATAGAAATCGTTTCTTATTTGAACAGCAACTGTGCGAATTCATAGAGGCTACGACGCCAAGTGTGGAACTCGTGTGCTGTGCCTGGTGATTCATAACCAACAGCATTCATGCCGAGCTGCTCCTTGATGTTCTTGGCAGCCTCAACACAACCCATGTTCTCCTTGCCACCACCACTCATGAAGAGGAGCTTGGTGTTCTTAGCGAAACCTTCTGAGTTCTTCACCTGGTCAACACTCCAAGCACCACTACTGAATGAACCTACATAAGCGAATTTGCCAGGATTAGCAAGAGTGACCTCACGAGCTTGCATACCACCCATTGAGAGACCTGCGTATGCACGATGTGCAGGATCTGCAATCACACGGTAGTTCTTCTCTATCATTGGCATGATATCATTGAAGAGCACGTTCTTGAAACCGTCAGCAAAACCGCCACCGAAACCACCAAAGCCACCAAAGCCACCTTGTGGACGCTGACCACCCTGAGGACGCTGACCACCCTGAGGACGCTGACCGCCCTGAAGACCTTGAGGCATCTCACCTGCTGGAAGTGGTTTATTTGCATTCAGACCATTATCCATCACGACAATGAATGGAACAGCCTTCTTAGCTGCGATGAGGTTATCCAAGATAGAGGCAACATGACCCTGATATGGCCAGCTGTACTCGTTCTCACCCATACCGTGCTGCAGATACAGAACTGGGAACTTCTTGGTAGGATTAGTGAAGTACTCGTTAGGCAGATAAACGAAGCAACGACGCATCTTCTCTGTGTAAGAAGAATAGTAGTAAACCTCACCCATAGAGCCTTGAGGAACATTCTTCACCTGCCAGAAATCCTGGTCTTCAGAAGGAACTTCAATACCGCTACCCCAACGGCTTGCACCATAGTAGTAGAGGCTTCCTGGATCTGGAACACTTGCTCCGTCAACATTCAACTGATAGTAGTGGAAACCTGGATCCTGAGGAGCAGAAGTACCTGTCCACACACCATTCTCGTCCTTGGTCATGGTATAAATCTTACCTGCAATGTCAAGACCCACCTTTGTAGCATTAGGTGCAGAAATCTGAGCACGAACTTGGCGTGCTGAGTTCACCATAGGATACTGTTTGCTGTCCTGATTGCTTAATGCTGGTTTGAAGTCCTCTGATACAGCTGCTTCAGAGTCTACCCAAGGGTTTCCCTGACCACGACCACCGAAACCACCAAACTGCGCTGACGCTGTCAAACTAACAAGCGTCATCAATGATAGAATAATTTTTTTCATGTGATTAGTAAAAAATAAATAATAAATAATGTAAAAGTTATAACGTCTTTTTGACACCACACAGCCCTAAAGGTTTAAAAACAATCGTTGCCTTAAGAAATAAGACAACGATTGATTTTACCATTCACTTGGAGCTATGATTTAACGACCAAAGCCACCAAAGCCAAAGCCCTGTCCCTGAGGTGCTTTCTCTGGCTCACCGAAGAAGGAAGCCTCAGCATCCTTGTCGTTGAGTTTGAACACCATGAACTTAGGATTCTGCTCTGTGCAAGGAGCCCATGCACCACCCTTAGGACCATTAGGATCACTGTACTTAGCAAAGTTGGTCCAAGCAGTCAGCATCTTCTCAGAAAGATCCCAGTCACCCTTTGTCCAAGGACGCCAGCAGTGCTTGAGAGACTTGAACACGAACCAAAGGTCTGATGAGTGGAAAGCACCCTTCAAACGCTGGGTCACTTCTGGGTGAGAACCATCGTCTGGCAAAGGACGTGCAAACTCATAAGCCCAAGCCTTACCACCCTTCTGTGCACGAACTTTACAGAACTCTGCAATGTTTGGAGCCATGTCGCCCATATCGTTGAGGGTGTAACCAATCATATAAGGAACGTCTGCCAGTGTGCCTTCACGAGTAGCATCGTCAAAGCTCTTCACGCTGACATAACCATCAATCATTGGCATATAGCCCATGCCCATACGCATCATGCCTCCCATGCCACCACCTTGCTGGTTAGCGCTGTTCACTTGTGAGTAAATAGTAGGCAATGCAAAGACTGTCTCGGTTGAAGCCTGACGCATCTTCTGCAGGTCAGTCATACCAGCCCAGTCAAACATCTTCTTGGCGTTGTTGGCTGCATCTTCAACAGTGCCACCGCTGTAACGGCCACCCATCATGCCACCACCATTAGGATTAGGAATGCTGAGACCCTGAGCACTCATGATAACTGCCTTGTGGAACAAACCACGAGCCAGTGGAGACTCACAAAGGGTGCGCACACTACCACCACCTGCACTCTGTCCGAAGATAGTCACGTTGTTGGGGTCACCACCAAACTGAGCAATGTTCTTCTTGATCCACTTGAGTGCCTCAATCTGGTCGAGGATACCATAGTTGCCTGATACCTTGTTGGGGCTTTCAGCTGCAAGATCTGGGTGACAAAGGAATCCGAAGATACCCAGACGGTAGTTGATGGTTACGAGCACCACATCCTTGGCACCCCACTCCTGTCCGTCGAACTCTGGCTCAGAACCAAAGCCCTCACGATAGCCACCACCATGAATCCACAGGGCAACAGGAAGTTTCTTGCCGGCATTGCCTGGAGCCTTTGTCCAAACATTCAAATAGAGACAATCCTCGCTGAAAGCAGCCTCCTTGCCATAACCCCATTCAGTGTAGTAACCACCTGTGTACTGGATAGCCTGATAACTTGGACGACCAAAGGTGTCGCAAATCTTCACACCCTTCCAAGGCACAACAGGCTGTGGAGCCTTCCAACGGTTCTCTCTGATAGGAGGAGCAGCATAAGGAATTCCACGATAAACGAACACCTCAGGATGATCGTCAGCCTTCACGCCCTGCACCTGACCACCTTCGATAGTCAACACAGGATTGTTCTGTGCGTTGCCACTTGCACATGCAAGCAGAAGTGACAAGCCTAAAAGAAGTTTTTTCATGTTAAAATAATGTTTAGGTTGTAAAAATAAGAATAGATATATTTGATATAAATTTTGATAGATAGTAACATCCGAGGGCAAAGATAGGAAGAATATCTCAAACAATCATCATTTTTGCCATAAAAGAATAAATTTATTTGTCCATGATGCATTTTTTTGCGATATTCGCAACGAAAATAACAATTCAACTATTTCCTATTTAATTATCAAAAGACACAAAATGAAAAAGCTCGTGACATTACTGGTGACAATGGTGTGCTTGGCATCTGCCTCTGCAGCCAATCCCGTCATCAAGAACTTAGGCGATTCAAAGTACAGCATCGAAGTAGGCGACCTCTTCATGACCATCAATGGTGGTGGAGGCGGCAAAATCCTTTCCTTTAAATATAAGGATGTGGAGGTCATCTCACAATCCACTTTCCCTGAGAGTTTCGGAAGCACCTTCTGGACAAGTCCTCAGAAGGAATGGAACTGGCCTCCTGTGCAGGAATTTGACAAACAGCCCTACACCGTGGAGGAGAAAGGCAATTCACTCGTGATGACCAGTAATGTGTCAGCACGCCTGAAATACAAAATCCGTAAGGAATTCAGCGTGGATGCCAAGAGCAACGCCATTGTGGTCACCTACTCCATCATCAACGAATCAGGTGAGACTCGCAAGGTGGCTCCTTGGGAAATCACACGCGTTCCCAACGAAGGTCTGATTTTCTTCGATGCTCCCACCGACCAAATCACCCCTGCTGACCTCATGCCTTTCAAGTCAGAGTTTGGCATCTCTTGGTATCAGACAGACGAAGCTAACCAAAACCGCAAAATCAATGCTGACGGCAAAGGTTGGCTGGCATACCTGAACAACGGTCTGCTGATGGTGAAGAAGTTCCAAGACCTGAACGCTTCACAGCCTGCTCCAGAGGAGGCAGAGATTCAGGTGTATGTGAACAGAGGCAAGAGCTACATCGAACTGGAAAGCCAGGGTGCCTACACAGAACTGAAAGCTGGCGAATCACTCGACTGGACCGTCAAATGGTTCCTGACTCCTTATGAAGGTGCAGCTCCATCCAAAGCCCTTCTGAAGAAGGTCAAGAAACTGGTAAAATAAAACCAACAACAATAGGAAAGCCATCAACACGAAATGCATGTTGATGGCTTTTTCTTTTCTTTGAAAGTGTTCAGTTACTACAGCACTCCCTTGCTACTGGGCAACTGGAACTTGTAGATATCACGCTTGACCGCCATCTTGATGCTGCGGGCAAGTGCCTTGAAGATTCCTTCAATCTTGTGGTGCTCGTTGTCACCCTCAGCCTTAATGTTGAGGTTCATTTGAGCCGCATCGCTGAAGGACTTGAAGAAATGGAGGAACATCTCAGTCGGCATGTCCCCTACCCGTTCACGCTTGAATTCAGCATCCCAAACGAGCCAGGCACGACCACCAAAGTCGAGTGCCACAGAGCAGAGACAATCATCCATCGGGAGGGTGTAACCATAGCGTTCAATGCCTCGCTTGTCACCCAGAGCTTTGCGAATGCACTCACCAAGGGCAATACCCGTATCCTCAATCGTGTGGTGTTCATCCACATTGAGGTCTCCCTTCACCTGAATACGGAGGTCAATGGAACCATGCTTGCCAATCTGCTCCAGCATGTGGTCGAAGAAGCCAAGCCCTGTGCTGATGTCACATTGCCCAGTACCATCAAGATTGAGGCTGATGTCGATGTCCGTCTCCTTGGTAGTGCGACGCACAGAAGCAGTCCTTTCTCCAGCAAAAAGAATCTCCGTGATTTCATCCCATGATTGCACGTTGTCACCCAGAATCAGGTATTTGCAACCCAGGTTCTGAGCCAGTTGCTTGTCAGTCTCACGGTCACCAATCACGTAGCTGTTGGCAAGGTCGTACTCTCCTGTCATATACTTCCCCATCATGCCTGTTCCAGGCTTGCGAGTGGGCAGGTTGTCTGCAGGGAAAGAGCGGTCGATGAGGATGTCATCAAACGTGATTCCCTCTCCTTTCAGCGTGTTGAGCATCAGGTTGTGTGTAGGCCAGAAGTCTTCCTCTGGATAGGAAGCCGTACCCAGTCCGTCTTGATTGCTCACCATCACAAACTCGAAGTCAAGTTTGGTGCGGATGAAGTTGAGGTTGCGAATCACGCCTGGAACAAACTGAAACTTCTCGAAAGAATCAATCTGTTCGTCAGCTGGCTCCACAAGGATGGTGCCATCGCGGTCGATGAATAATGCCGTCTTCATATACAATTTGACGATTTACAATTTACAATCTTTATTTCTCACACGTATTGTCTCAATGCTGAGAGCAATTTGGTGTTCTCGTCTTTCGTACCTACCGTGAAGCGGAGGCAGTCACCACAAAGATGAACGCGGTTGCGGTTACGCACAATCACCCCTTTCTGCACCAGATACTGATAGATGCTATCAGCATTCGTCACACGGGCAAGAATGAAATTGGCATCTGTAGGATAGACCTTCTTGCAGATGGGCAGGAGGGCAAGAGACTTCATGAGTGTTTCACGTTCCTCAAGAATCATGGTGATGTGGCGTTGCAACAACGTTGCATTGCTCAGCACCTCCAGACCTTTCTTCTGGGTGAGTACATTCACATTGTAAGGATATTTCACTTTGTTGTAAAGTCCGATGATCTCCGTGCTGGCAAATGCCATACCCAGACGAATACCTGCTGCTCCCCACGCTTTAGAGAACGTGGCAAGAACGATGAGGTTGGGATATTTCGGAATGTCGAAACGGAAAGGCCGTTGGGATGAGAAGTCGCTATAGGCCTCATCCACAATGACGATGCCCTGGAACTGCTCGATGACCTTCTCAATCTTGGCACGCTGAAAAGCATTACCTGTAGGATTGTTGGGCGAACAGATGAAGATGATTTTTGTGTTCTCATCACACGCTGCCAACAGCGCATCGGGATCAATGTCGTAGTTCTCATCAAGTGACACCTTGCGATATTCCACGTCGTTCACATCGGCACATACCTCATACATGCCGTAGGTTGGGTCGATGGCCACCACATTGTCCTTGCCTGGACGGCAGAAGATACGGTATGGCAAATCTATCGCCTCATCACTACCATTGCCCAGGAAGATATTGCCAACAGGCACACCCTTCATAGGAGAAATCGCCTGCTTCAGTTCTTCCTGCAATGGATCAGGATAACGGTTCACGCCGTTGGGATAAGGGTTCTCGTTGGCATCGAGGAAAGCTTCAGCCTTCACTCCCTTAAACTCGTCACGAGCGCAACTATATGGTTTGAGCGCCCAAATGTTGGGACGCACTAATTCTTGTAGTGGTTTCATAATGATTGAAGTCTTACAGTCATTGCATTTTTGTGAGCATCCAACTGCTCAGCCTCTGCCATCAGTTCGACAGCACGACCGATAGAACGGATACCCTCTGCTGACAATTCTTGGAAAGTAATCTTGCGGCAGAATGAATCGAGGTTCACACCGCTGTATGCCTTGGCATAGCCAGATGTTGGAAGTGTATGGTTTGTGCCTGAAGCATAGTCACCAGCCGACTCACAAGAGTAGTTGCCGAGGAACACACTACCAGCATTCACCACCCTGTCGGCAAAGGAAGCATAGTCCTTGATGGCGAGAATCAGATGCTCAGGAGCATACTCGTTCGTCATCTTCACCACCTCCTCCATATCCTTCACAATGATGAGCTTGGAATACTGAAGGGATTGTTCTGCTATCTCCTTGCGAGGCAACAAAGCCAGTTGTCTGTCCACCTCCGTATTCACCTTCTCAGCCATTGCCTCTGAAGTCGTGATGAGGATGACCTGCGAATCCACGCCATGTTCTGCCTGAGAGAGCAAGTCGGCAGCCACGAACACGGGATTAGCCGTATCGTCAGCCACTACCGCCACCTCAGAAGGACCAGCAGGCATGTCAATTGCCACCTCATGCAGGCTCACCTGTTGCTTGGCTGCCATCACAAACTGATTGCCTGGACCGAATATCTTGCTGACTTTGGGTACAGATTGCGTACCATAAGCCATCGCACCAATTGCCTGAACACCACCCGCCTTGAAGATTTTGCTGACACCAGCCACTTTCGCCGCCATCAGAATGGCAGGATGCACTTTGCCCTCACGGTTGGGAGGTGTACAAAGCACGATCTCCTGGCACCCTGCAATCTTGGCAGGAGTGGCAAGCATCAACACCGTCGAGAACAAAGGTGCCGTTCCTCCAGGGATATAGAGACCCACCTTCTCAATCGCCACCGACTTCTGCCAGCACACCACCCCAGGGGCAGTCTCCACCTTCTCTCCTTCAAACTTCTGAGAGGCATGGAACTTCTCAATGTTGGCATGAGCAAGGTTCAACGCTTCCTTCAAGTCATCAGATACAAGTGCTTCTGCCTCAGCAATTTCTGCTTCAGATACAGCCAAAGAGTCAAGCTTCACCTTGTCGAACTTTTCTTCAAAAGCCTTCACAGCCGAATCGCCATACTGCCGAATCTGGTCGAGTACTGTCTGCACAGTCTCACGCAGTTCAGAAGCATCACGATGCGGACGTTCGAGCAAAGTTGCCCACTCCGCCTGATTGGGATATTTAATGATGTTCATTTTCAGTCAACTTACAAAATCATTTTCTCAATAGGTGTCACCAAGATGCCTTCTGCACCCAGAGCCTTCAACTGACCCACAATCTCCCAGAAGTGCTTCTCGTCAAGAACGGCATGAACAGAGCACCAATCCTCGTCTGCCAATGGGATGATCGTCGGACTTTTCAGACCAGGCAACACCTTCACGATTTCAGCCAGACGTGCCTTAGGCGCATTCATGCGCACATACTTCTTGTCTTCTGCAATCAGCACAGAGTTGATACGGAAGAGAAGGTCTTCCAAAATGGCCTTCTTCTCCTCGTCCAGATTCTTGTTGCCAATGAGGAGCGCTTCACTCTTCATCACCACTTCAACCTCCTTCAGGTTGTTGCTGACCAGCGTGGAACCAGAGCTGACAATGTCGAAGATACCATCAGCCAAGCCAATGCCTGGTGCAATCTCCACAGAACCCTGAATGACGTGGATGTCGGTCTTCACACCCTTCTCCTCCATGAACTTACGGAGAATCACAGGATAAGAAGTGGCAATCTTCTTGCCATTGAACCACTCCACACCTGGATAGTCGATGGCCTTAGGAATCGCCAATGAGATACGGCACTTGCTGAAGCCCAGACGCTTCACAATGTCGGCATTCTCGTTGCGTTCCACAAACTCGTTCTCACCCACGATACCCACATCTGCCACACCATCGGCTACAGTCTGTGGAATATCATCATCGCGGAGGAAAAGCACCTCCAATGGGAAGTTAGATGCCTGAACAAGCAAAGTGCGCTTACTTGAACTTACTTTGATGCCAGTCTCCTTCAGGAGATCCATCGTGTCTTCGAAGAGACGGCCTTTTGATTGTACTGCTATACGTAACATATATGTTGTTGTTTATATTTTCAAATTTTCTTTAGTCTTTAACCGTTAACCCATAACCTTTAACCTTTATAACCTTTACAAAATCGCTCCATCAATCGTCATGATTGATTTGTTCGAGGGAATGTAAGTCGCAATCAAAGGTCGATGTCGGTTGGGTTCATCGTGTCGGAAGAATTCCAAGATAGCGCTGAACGAATAACGGCTGGTGTCAAACACGATGTAGTCGTAATCCCTATACAGCACATCGGTACTGGGCATATCACCTAATTTGGAATGGAACACATCATACTTGAATCGATGTCTGTCTGCAATCGCCTTCATGTCTGCGAGGTTGTGTCCATCGCTCACAATCAGGTATTTCTTCCTTCTCCTCCTCTCTCGCTTGCGCGAATAAGCATAAATCTTCTGCATCAAATACGACATCACACCCTTCATCGCAATCACCAACGTGATAAACATCGAGTAGATGATGCTATAATGCGAGAAATGCTTCTTGAAGAAGATCACCATCGCCTTGTAGAAGGTGTTCACATACTTGATGGAATCCTTCTTCGTACTCTCACCCTTGTAGTGTAAGATCTGCGTAGGGATGTAGTAGTTCTGATAGCCAGCCTTCAACATGCGGTAGCTCAGGTCGATGTCCTCACCATACATGAAGAACGTCTCATCCAGCAGCCCCACCTTGTCCAATGCCTCCTTACGGATAAACATGAACGCTCCACTCACAATCTCTATCGGATTGATGGACTGCTTGTTCAGATACTGCATATAGTACCTGCCAAACAGTCGGCTCTTGGGGAACAGCGAACCCAATCCAGTCATCTTGCAAAACGCCACGAAGGGTGTTGGCACCCCACGACGGGATTCAGGCGCAAACGAGCCATCCACCTTCAGCATTCCCACCCCACAGATACCTGCCTTGGGGGTCTTGTCCATGAAGTCAATGCACTCTCTCAAGGTGCGCTCACCAATGAAGGTGTCAGGATTCAGCAGCAGCACATACTCTCCCCTCGCCTCTCGCAACGCCTTATTGTTGGCACGAGAGAAACCCACATTCTCCTCATTCTCAATGTAGCGCACCCAAGGGAACTTCCCTTTCAGGTACGACATCGAGTCATCGGTGCTGTTGTTGTCAACTACAAACACTTCACCGCCCACACCTGTCAACGCCTTCTCCACCGAGAGCAGACATTGCTCCAAGTAATAGCGAACGTTGTAATTGACTATAATGATGGAGAGTTTCATCTATTCCTTATTTACATCTTCCAGATAAGAAGAAATCTTTGATTCTGAAGGCCAGCAGTAGATCGTGGCACTCAGAGCAACCAAGGCACAAAACGCACCGCTGACGCTGGTGGCAAGGTAATAAATTGCCACGCTGAACACTGCAGCGATACACAGAATGCCTATCCTCACAACACTCCATATATGATAAGACCGCAAAGCCTCGTCATTGTTCATGCGACGCAATCCCCTGGTGGTGTTCAAGGTGAACAAGCGAATCGCCAACGGAATGCCCAGAATCGTCAACACCACAGCGGCGATGTTCAGTTTCACCTCTTCGGGAGACTTGGGAGCCACCAAACCATTTGGTATCACATCCATTTCACCCAACACGACAGCAGCCACCACAATCAACCACACAACCACCATCTCTATTTTCAAAATCCTTAAAAGCTTTTGTATATATTTTACCATAATCTTTAAATAATCTCACTCAAAATCTCAAATCTCAAACCTCAAATCTCAAACCCTTCAACTCACTTTCCCGTAAATGGCACTCGATTCACCAACGAACGTCCCAGCGTCACCTCATCCGTGTATTGCAACTCATCATTGATGCTCATGCCCCTCGCCAACACCGTCAGCTTCAGGTCAGGATATTTCGACAACTTGCGGAAGATGTAGAAATTCGTAGCATCACCCTCCATCGTCGAGCTCAAGGCAAAAATCACCTCATCCACACCCCCTTTGTCCACTCGTTCCACCAAGCTGTCAATCTCCAACTGATTCGGTCCCACACCATCCATCGGCGAGATCACACCACCCAGCACATGATACAGACCACGATACTGCTGCGTCTGCTCTATCGCCATCACATCCTGCACATTCTCCACCACACAGATGATGGAACTGTCACGATGTGGATTCGCACATATCTGGCAGACATCGTCATCGCTGATGTTGTGGCACACCTCGCAGTAATGCACCTCGTGGCACAACGTCGAGACAGCATCCGTGAAAGCATCAATCTTGCCGACATCCAAGCGCAGCATATGCAGCACCAGCCGCATTGCTGTCTTACGCCCAACACCTGGCAGTTTTGAAAACTCATCCACAGCACGTTCCAACAATACCGACGAATACTGCTCGTTCATTTCTCTTCTTTCCCTTTTTCTGAAATCAGATGCAAAGGTACGGAAAAAAAGTGAAAAGTGAAGAGTGAAGAGTGAAAAATCTAAGTTTCTCTTGCCAATAGGCTTGCTAATGTAGATTTTTCACTCTTCACTCTTCACTTTTCACGAACACCTCGGTTATTTCCTTTTCTTCGAAAAGATTCCGAACACTTTATGGAATGCCGTCGCTGTTTTGTAGGCAGAAATGGCATAGCCGACATAGTTCAAGTACTTGTTGGAGGAATCGAGGAAAATGTGTTCAGGATGATACCAGAAATAATCGGCAGCATCATTCTTCAGCTGATTCACGCCGTAGTCAATCTGTTGCCTTGCATGCTCCTTCTCTTTGCGGATTTCCTCCAGCGAAGCAAACTTCTTCTTTCTCATTCCTCACCTCCTTCCTCTTCATATTCGTCCAACTCACGCACGAGACTCTCTGCCAGCTTGCGAATCTGCTCATCCTTATAGCCCTTGCTCTTCAGCATCTGCTCCGTCACCGTCGGCACATTCAACAACTGCTCGCTGAACATCCTCACCAACGGATTCTCAATCAGAGGCTTCTTCAGCAAGAACGCCAACAAGATAAGCAGCAGCAGCACGCCACCCACGATGTAGTAGCTCAGCATCTCATTCTCTGTCCACACGGTCAAGGTCTTCACCAAGCCCGTGCTCAGGAAGAAGATGGCGCTGGTCGCCAATGCAAACGTCACGGCAGCCAACAGCACAAACGTGGTCACCATCGTCAAGCGCTCCGTCGCCTCTAGGCGAAGGTAACGCTCCACACGGTAAGCCACCCTGCGGATATCGTCCGCCATTCTATTGGATGCACTCATGGCAAGTCTTATTCAGCATCGAAATCCTCGGCAGGCACACACTCCCGCTTTTTTCCGATGTTCTTGATTTCATCCACCAGGTTCTCGAAAGTCTCCTTGTCAAGCTTGATACCACGCTTCTCCAGAGCTTCCTTAATCTTAGCACGCTGGTCCTCACCCTTTTCAGGAGCAAAAAGAAGACCTAACGCTGCTCCAGCAATAGCACCGCCAACAAAAGCAGCCGCCAAAGCAAAACCATCACCTCTTGTCATAATCAGATACGTTTTAAAGGTTGATAAATAATGTTAATTTTACAATTTCGGGGGCAAATATAAGACTTAATCCACAAAAAGCGACACTTTTTTCGATGTTTAACTTTTTTTTGCACACTTCTCACTTGCAATGTGGCAAATATGCCCTATCTTTGTAGGAAATACAAGACATCATCCCATTCTTTACAAGAAACATTCAATCATCTAATTATAAAACGAGAAAATTATGAGAAAAAGTATTTTGATGGGATTAGCACTCGTTGCTGCCCTTGCCTTCGTTTCATGCAAATCATCTGAAAGTAGCTACAAGAAGGCATACGAAAAAGCTAAGGCACAGGAGATGGCACAAGCCAACACTACCGACCAAGTTGAAACAGCCCCAGTGACTGTGGCACCTGTTGTCACTACCCCTGTCACCACAGCAGCCAACACAGAGAACGACCGTCAGGAGCGTCTCACCGTCATGAATGGTGGCACTCTCAAGGCATTCAACGTAGTTTGTGGTTCTTTCAGCAGCGTTGACAACGCCAACAACCTCCGCAACACCCTCGTTGCCAAAGGTTACTCTGCACAAGTGGCACAGAACCCAGAGACAGGCATGTATCGCGTCATCGCTTCTTCATTCGACGATCGCGCTTCAGCCGTTCAGTCTCGCGACCAGCTTCGTGGCACCTATCCCGACGCTTGGCTCCTCTACCGCACTTACTAATACAAACATAGTATCCAACACACACAAGGAGGCTGAGTCCCAAAAACTCAGCCTCTTTTCCTGAAAAAGAATCGTTGGAACATCCCCAAACCAACCAAACAATGAAACATCTCACCAAAACCTTCACCCTCCTTCTCATGATTTGCCTGCCCCTGATGGCACAGGCTCAGAAACCCGACAAGAACTTCCACATCTTCCTCTGCTTCGGACAGTCAAATATGGAAGCAGGCGCACGTCCAGCTGAGCAGGACAAAGACTTCAACGATCCACGTTTCCAGTTCCTCGCAGCCGTCAACATGCCGCGCACACAACGCGAGATGGGCAAGTGGTACACAGCCATTCCACCCATCTGCCGTGAAGGCAACAACATGGGACCCGTCGATTTCTTCGGACGCAAGATGATAGAAAGCATCGACGACAAATACCGCATCGGCGTCATCAACGTCTCTGTGGCAGGAGCCAAGATTGAACTTTGGGACAAAGACGACTACAAAGAATATATCGACAACGAACGCGACTGGATGAAAGCCATCGTCAACCAATACGACGGCAACCCCTACCAGCGCCTCGTCGATATGGCACGCATCGCCCAGAAAGACGGTGTCATCAAGGGTATCCTCATCCATCAGGGCGAATCCAACTCCGAAGACCCCAAATGGCCTGAGCGTGTAAAGAAAATCTACGACAACCTCTGCAAAGACCTGAACCTCAAGCCCAAAGACGTTCCCCTCCTAGCAGGCGAACTGAAGCACGAGGAGCAAGGTGGCGTTTGCTGGCGATTCAATGTGGACATCCTTCCCAACCTGCCCAAGACACTCCCCAACTCTTACATCATCTCCTCCAAAGACTGCGAGAGCACAGGCGACCAATTCCATTTCAGCACCGAAGGCATGCGCACCCTCGGCTACCGCTACGCCGAGCAGATGCTGAAACTGCACAAGTACAAGCTCCGTTAAGGGGTGACTTATCGTATCTTTAGCACGCTTGGCTTATCAAGAATTGACTGTTTTCTCAGGCTCATCTCATACTCATCTCCAATTTATTTCATAAACATCTCAAGTCCATCTCATATCCACCCCATAGGCAGCTAAGGGGTTCCTCTATTTGTTGTTCGCTTGTTGTCCAGTTGTTGTCCAGTTGTTGTCCAGTGTTTGACTGAACAACAACCGAAGAAGAAGAGGATATGAACAGGACAAGAACAGGAGGGAAGGTAGGGATGAATTGGAACAAGATATGAGAAGAGTTGGAGGGGAACATGAGGAGGATATGAGAGGGAATAGAGGAACGAGCGATAAGGAATAGAGCATAAAAGCTTATTTTTCAGCAGAGGCTGGTTATCAAAAGGGGCTGATTTTCCCTCCGACGTACTCGCTTTAAAACAACACCGTTGTTTTGTCTTTCCTACACCGATGTTTTGATGCAACAACGGCGTTGTTTTAAGTTGCTGACGGCATCGATGAAAAATAAAAAGGGTTTTATTTTGTATTTCGCTCATTTTTTCGTAACTTCGCACTATAAATCATACATGAAATGGAAAAACTGCTTCAAATCACGGAGGACATCAGCGGCATCGTGTGGGGATGGCCGATGATCATTCTCTTGCTTGGAACACATATATTTCTGACTTTCAGGTTGAAGTTTCCGCAAAGGAAGATTGTGACGGCGATTAAGTTGTCGCTGAAGAAGGACAAGGGTTCAACGGGTGACGTGAGCCAGTTTGGCGCGTTGGCGACATCGTTGGCTGCCACGATTGGAACGGGAAACATCATCGGTGTGGCAACGGCTGTGAGTCTGGGTGGTCCTGGTGCTGTGTTATGGTGCTGGCTGACGGGCGTGTTCGGCATCGCCACGAAATATAGCGAGGGATTGCTTGCCATCAAGTACAGGGTGAAGACGAAAAACGGAAAGATGCTGGGTGGTCCCATGTATGCGTTGGAGAAAGGATTGGGCATGAAGTGGCTGGGCGTGCTGTTCTGCGTGTTTGCAGCGGTGGCTTCGTTCGGCATTGGCAACACGGTTCAGGCGAATGCCATCAGCGAGAACCTTTCTTTGGTGATGCAGGACTGGATGGACCCTGAGCGGACGAAGATGATGACGGGCTTTGTGCTGGCGGCTTTGGTGGGATTCGTGGTGATTGGTGGTGTGAAGAGCATCGCACGCTGGTGCACGACTTTGGTGCCAATGATGGCGGTGCTGTATGTGCTGGGATGTATATATATATTATGTGTGAATCATGCCTACCTGATGGATGCCCTTTCGCTCATCTTCCGTGAGGCTTTCTCGCTGAAGGCTGTGGGTGGCGGAACGGCTGGAACCATCCTGATGGTGGCAGCGAGATATGGTATTGCCCGAGGATTGTTCTCGAACGAGTCGGGTATGGGTTCGGCTCCTATCGTGGCAGCGGCTGCTCAGACGAAGAACCCTGTGCGTCAGGCTTTGGTGTCCTCCACTGGAACGTTCTGGGACACGGTCATCATCTGTGCCGTCACTGGTTTGGTCATCGTGTCGAGCATCATCGCCTATCCCGAAATCAGTCAGGAAGATGGCGGCATGCTGACGAAGAAGGCGTTTGGCATGATTCCTTATGTGGGCACGCCTATCCTGACCTTTGGCATCATCACGTTTGCCTTTTCCACCATCTTGGGTTGGAGCTACTATGGCGAACGCGCAATGGAGTATCTGGCAGGAAAACGCAGCATCGTGTTCTATCGCATCCTGTACATCCTGCTGGTGTTCGCTGGTTCGACCATGAGCCTCGCTCTGGTGTGGAACCTGGCAGACATCATGAACGCGCTGATGGCAATTCCGAACCTCGTGTCGCTGTTGCTGTTGTCGGGCGTGATTGCGAAAGAGACACAGTATTATCTGTGGGACAAACATTTGGATGAGGAGAGTTGAGGGTTGAGATTTGAGGTTGGAGGTTTGAGGTTGGAGATTTGAGGTTGGAGATTTCTTGGCAAGCCAAGCGTGCTAAAGATACGATAAGAGATTTAGTGAATGTAAGATTAAGGTGACAAAATTATGATACAGGACCTTTGTATTATCATGCTGACAGCGGGCATCACGAGCCTGTTGTTCAAGTTATTCAAACAACCTGTCGTGTTGGGATACATCGTGGCTGGTATGTTGGTGGGACCTCACGTGTTGGGTGAGGCTTGGGTGAACAATAATGAGAACGTGGAGACGTGGGGCGAAATTGGTGTGCTCTTCCTGCTGTTCAGTCTCGGATTGGAATTCTCGTTCAAGAAACTGCTCAAAGTGGGCAGCACGGCACTCATCGGCGCAGGCGTCATTGTCGTGGGCATGATGATTGCCGGTATGGTGACCGCTCATCTGTTGGGATGGGGAGGCATGAATGCCATCTTCCTGGGCGGTATGCTCTGTATGTCCTCCACCACGATTGTCTTCAAGGCGATTGAGGAAGCCGGATTGCGCAGTCATCGCTTTGCTGGTGTGTGCTTTGGCATCCTCATTGTGGAAGACTTGTTTGCTGTGGTGCTCATGGTGTTGCTCACCTCCATCGCTGTAAAGAACGAGTTTGAGGGCAGGGAACTGTTGTGGCAAGTTGGAAAACTGGTCATGTACATTGCCCTGTGGTTTGTGTTGGGCATCACGCTGATACCCACTTTCCTCAAGAAGTTCAAGAAGCATCTTAACGACGAAACACTCACCATTTTCTCCATCGGACTCTGTCTCGGCATGGTGCTGTTGGCTGTGCATGCAGGTTTCAGCAGCGCGCTGGGTGCCTTCATCATGGGTTCTGTGTTGGCAGAAACAATTGATGCCGAACGCATTGAGCATTTGGTGCAACCTATCAAGAACATCTTTGGTTCCATCTTCTTCGTGTCTGTCGGCATGATGATTGACCCTGCCCTACTCCTGCAATACTGGCTCCCCATCACCATCATCACGTTTGTGGTGATCATCGGACAAATCTGCTTCGGCAGTTTCGGAACCCTGCTTTCTGGCCAACCGCTCAGAGTGGCATTGCAAACAGGTTTCTCGCTGGTGCAGATTGGTGAATTTGCCTTCATCATCGCAGGTCTCGGACAGAGCCTGAAGGTGACGGACAACAGCCTCTACCCCATCGTGGTGGCAGTCAGCGTCATCACCACGTTCCTGACGCCCTACATCATGAAACTTGCCTATCCTACACTCGCTTTCCTCGAAAAGCACATGAGTGAGGAAACCAAGAAAATGCTGGAGAGCTACACCGAAAAGCGGCAATCTAACAGGGATCGAAACAAGGCATCGTGGGCTGCCCCCACCATCCGAATCTTCAAGCTGATTTTCATCCACATCGCGATGGCACCTGGCATCAACAAATTCCTGCAACTCTTCAACGAGAATCTTTATGCCCGTGAACGGTTGGCAGAATCGAAGCGAGGTCTGGAACGCGAAGTGGAGAATACGCTGATCAGCCTCGAAATGAATATCGCCGAGGTGGACGTGCCAGTGAACTCTGCCTTTGCAGGAAAAGCGCTGAAGGACCTGAATATCCGCAACATCACAGGAGCCAACATCGTGCGTATCATCCGTGGTGGCATCAACATCAACATTCCTGGTGGCAACCATCGCCTCTATCCTGGCGACCGCATCATCTTGGCAGGTTCCGACACCGACGTGGCTGCCTTCCAGAAGATGCTCGAGACCAGTCTCGCCGCCACCAAGGACGTGAGCAACGTGAACACTAACATCGTGTTGGATAACTTCACCATTGCCGCTGATTCGCCTCTGTGTGGCAAGAGCATCATCAAGTCGGGCATTCGTGAGAAAGGAAACTGCATCGTCATGGGACTTATCCGACCTTCAGAGGACTTCTACACCAACCCCGACCCCAACCTCATCATACAGGAAGAGGACATCATCATTGTGGCGGGTGAACAACAGAAAATGCAGGATTTCTTTGCCCAAGCAGCAATTTCCAACCCTAAAATTTGGTCATAAACGGAAAAGGTCGTACCTTTGCCGCCACTTATCACTCGGGGATGACTGGATTTGACAGCAAGCCGAGGTGGTGCGTAAGCATGCAGAGAGTCGATGCCCCTCTCTCAAATCTCAGACATCAAAGAATTAATTGGCGAAACTCGTTACGCTCTCGCTGCTTGATCGAAGCTTAGTAAATCGAGCCTAATTCCCTCGCTAGGCGTGGGAACGAGACATCGCCCAGAAAGCCATCCGTCCTGAGGCGTTCTGATCAGCGGTGCTATAAATTCAGGAATAGTCGACAGTAGCCTCGTGCTGCCGATGAAACTTTAGAGGATAAGGGTACAGTTGGTGGTCTTGGTCTTGCTGTATCACGAAAACCAAAGGCAAGAATAAGCATGTAGAAAGCGTATGGCTTCCTTGTTTGGACGAGGGTTCAATCCCCTCCATCTCCACAAAATGGCACAACTTCGGTTGTGCTTTTTCATTTTATGGAGATGGAGGGGATTGAACCCTACATTAATATATTTTTGGCCCTTCCATCTCCACGAACAAAATTAGACAAACAAAAAAGGCTCAACTTGAACGGTTGAGTCTTTTTTGTTGGAGGTGCGTACCCGATTCGAACGGGTGTACACGGTTTTGCAGACCGTTGACTAAGCCACTCATCCAACGCACCATGTGGGGGCTTGTTCCCAATTGCGGGTGCAAAGGTAGTGGAAATTTTAGACTATACAAAATAAAATGGGGGATTTTTTTGCAGAGGTGTGTTTTTTTGCCTAATTTTGTCACGGATTATGAAAGAAGCATTGGAAAAAGTCAGGAATTTCATCGTCACACACCAATTGTTGAGGGAGGGTGCACGCGTGGTGGTCGGCTTGAGTGGCGGCCCCGATTCTGTGTGTCTGGCTCGGATGTTGGACAGCTTGGGCTATGAAGTGGTGGCTGTACATTGCAATTTCCACTTGAGAGGCGAGGAGAGTATAAGGGATGAGCAGTTTGTGACGAATCTCTGCCAACAAAGGGGATGGAAACTTTATCGGACAGACTTCGACACAGAGGCATACGCCCGTCAACAGGGCATCAGCATAGAGATGGCCGCACGTGAATATCGGTACGATTGGTTCCATCAACTACAGAAAGAAGTGGGAGCAGAAGCGATTGCCGTGGGACATCATCAGGATGACAATGTGGAGACGCTGTTACTGAATCTAACGAGGGGAACAGGCATCCGAGGGTTGTGTGGCATGCAACCCAAGAATGGGGAGGTCGTTCGCCCGTTACTGTGCCTGGTCAGAGAGGAGATTCTTTCTTATTTGCAAGACATCGGACAAGAATATGTGACCGACCACACCAACTTGGAGGACGAGTATGCCCGCAACAAGGTGCGACTGGATGTATTGCCTCTCTTGGAATGCATCAATCAGGGAGCCACCAAGAACATCACTTCCACAATGGAGAATCTGAACGAAGTGATGAAGGTGTATCAGGAAGCGATGAAGGATGCCGTCAACCAATGTGTTGAACATCAAGAGAATGGAGAGCTTTTCATCTCCATTGAAACACTCAAGAGCCTTCCCTCCCCTATTTCTGTGCTGCATGAAGTGCTTTCGCCCTTCGGCTTCAACAAAGTGCAGATGAAACAGATGCTGGCTGCGCTAGGCGAAAGCGGCAAAGTGTTTACTGCCGAAGGAAGGAGGGTCTTGATTGACCGACAATCCATCATTGTGGAAGCAGCACAATACCCGATGCCCCATATCAACAAAGAGGAGATTCCCATCGAAGAGCTAACCATCGAGAAAAATCCACGTTATGCCTATCTCGATGCCGACAAGTTACATGGAGAATTGACCTTGCGTACTCCCCAAGAGGGCGACACATTTGCTCCTTTCGGTATGAGTGGCAAACGAAAACTCCTCAGCGATTTCCTGACTGACCTGAAACTGAACCTCTTCGAAAAAGAAAGGCAACCCCTTCTCATGGATGGAGAAGAGATTGCCTGGGTGGTCGGAAAGCGTAGTTCCGAGTTATACAGAGTGGATAGTCAAACGAAACGAGTGATTCAACTGACGCTTCTTTGACGCCCACCAGTTCACACAAATCTTATTTCCTTTATTGCTCAAAGGCAAGTTCATCACCTTGCACTTTGACAGCCACAGGTTTCTCGTGGTCAATCTCGCCGCTGATGATACGCTTGCTAAGCTCGTTGAGAAGCTTGTCCTGAATAGCTCTCTTGACAGGACGGGCACCAAACTGTGGGTCGTAACCAGCCTTGGCAATGAGTGCGATGGCATCGTCGGCTACATGGAGTGTGATACCATTCTGAGCCACCATCTTGACCACCTTATCGACTTGCAGACGGACAATTTGCTGGATTTCTTCCTCATTGAGGGGCGAGAAGGTGATGATGTCGTCGATTCGGTTGAGGAACTCAGGACGGAAGATGCTGCGAAGCTGTTCACGCTGGGCATTGCTGGTCATGATGATGATGGTGTTCTTGAAGTTCACCACTCGTCCCTTGTTGTCGGTCAAACGACCATCATCAAGCACCTGCAGAAGGGTGTTGAACACATCGGGATGGGCTTTCTCTATCTCATCGAAGAGCACGACAGAGTAAGGTTTGCGACGCACCGCCTCTGTGAGCTGTCCACCCTCTTCATAACCGATATATCCTGGAGGCGCACCAATCAGTCGGGTGACGCTGAACTTTTCCTGATACTCGCTCATGTCAATACGGGTCATCATGCTCTCATCATCGAAGAGGTAATCGGCAAGTGCTTTCGCGAGTTCTGTCTTACCCACACCTGTCGTGCCGAGGAAGATGAAACTTCCGATCGGTCGTTTCGGATCTTGGAGTCCTGCACGACTACGACGCACAGCATCGCTAACGGCACGGATGGCTTCATCCTGACCAATCACACGCTTGTGCAATTCTTCTTCAAGATGGATAAGTTTGGTGCGTTCAGAGGTCTGCATCTTGCTCACAGGAATACCTGTCCAACGGCTTACCACATCAGCAATATCGTCACTCTCCACCTCTTCCTTCACAAGAGCTGCCCCACCCTGAGCCTCTGCCAGTTTCGCTTGCACAGCCTTGATGTCCTCTTCAAAGTGCTGAAGTTTGCCGTAGCGGATTTCAGCCACGCGTCCATAGTTACCTTCGCGTTCTGCTTTATCAGCCTCAAACTTGAGTTGCTCAATCTGCTGCTTGTCACTCTGGATCTGATTGAGGAGTGCCTTCTCCCCTTCCCACTTGGCACGCTGCTTCTGCTCGTCAGCCTTGAGAGTGTCGATAATCTTGTTGAGTTCAGCAAGTTTCTCCTTGTCGCCCTCACGCTTGATTGCCTCACGTTCAATTTCCATCTGCTTGAGTCGACGGCTGAGTTCGTCAATCTCCTCAGGTACAGAGTCACGCTCCATACGGAGTTTGGCTGCAGCCTCATCCATCAGGTCGATGGCTTTATCAGGCAGGAAACGGTCGGTGATGTATCGGTTGCTGAGTTCGACAGCAGCGATGATGGCTTCGTCCTTGATACGCACTTTGTGGTGATTCTCGTAGCGTTCCTTCAAACCTCGCAGGATGGAGATGGAGGAAGCCACATCAGGCTCATCCACCATCACGGTCTGGAAACGACGTTCGAGCGCCTTGTCCTTCTCGAAGTACTTCTGGTATTCGTCAAGGGTGGTGGCACCGATGGAACGCAATTCGCCTCGTGCCAAAGCGGGTTTGAGGATATTGGCAGCATCCATTGCACCACTGGTCTGACCCGCACCCACAAGGGTGTGAATCTCGTCGATAAAGAGGATGATCTGTCCCTGACTCTCCACGACAGCCTTGACGACCGCTTTCAGTCGTTCCTCAAACTCACCCTGATACTTAGCGCCTGCGATAAGGGCACCCATATCGAGGGAGTAGAGTTGCTTGTCTTTCAGGTTTTCAGGCACATCGCCACGCACGATACGTCCTGCAAGACCTTCCACAATGGCGGTCTTACCCGTACCAGGCTCACCAATCAAGATAGGATTGTTTTTGGTACGACGGCTCAAGATTTGGAGGATTCTACGAATCTCCTCATCACGACCGATCACGGGATCGAGTTTGCCGTTCTTAGCACGCTCCACGAGGTTCGTTGCATATCTTTCAAGCACCTCCTGGCTCGTCGGCTGCTGATTCTGATTGTTCTGATAATTGTTGTTCATAATAGCACTTGGTTTTTAGTTTTACATTCTGACCAAGTGCCTGAGCAATCTCTATTCCACCGTCTCTTCTTCTGTCAAATTGTCCGAATTCTCCTCTGAATCGCTGTCATTTTGACTGATTAGACCTAACATATGACGGATGGCTGTGTTGAGGAGAATCTCGTCGGGGTTACTATAAGCAGCCAGCGTCACATAATTGAGTTCGTCTATCTCAATGGTGGGTTCAATGCTACCATACTCATAGTCGCCAGCTCCATCTGCCACATAAGCCACAACTGGGAAGAGATGCACATGATATTTATTGTCCACTTCCTGCGTCATCACGTTCTGTCCCTTTGTTGCCTCACCAATAAGGATGACATTCTCCTCCCCCATCGAATGTTGCAAGGCATGAATGAGCCATTCAGCAGCCCCTTGCGTGTAGGAACTGGTGAGGATATACACGCGGCTCAAACCTAAATTGCCGACTGAAGTGTCGTAAGGAAGTGAAAGGTTGTTGGACTTGTAGTGTTCATTCCAGAAAGTCTTCGCGAACGTAGAGGACAGCGCACCAGGACTTACCACATAACTTGCCAGGCGTCTTGCCATTTCAAGCGTGCCAAAGTTGCAAAGACGAAGGTCGAGCACCATTTCACTCACTCCAGCACTTTTCATCTGAGCCATCATTCCATCGAGCACATCCCGATAGACTGTCGTATTCACTTGGCGTGCCTGATTTTCGATGGGGTATTCCAACAGACGGGTACACATCAGATAGCCCACTTTCTTTTCATCCACAAGAATAATCGTGGAAAGGGGAAACGCTTTATCCTCCACATATTCGGAAGCAGGCAACGCGACGGTGGTGGTGTCCAGCCAATAGATACCGCCCTCCAACTCGTCTTGGGCAATATGGCGCACTTCCAATGAACGTGCCACCCCACTCTGCAACTTGGAGACATTCGTACTATTAAGCTTATTCCCATTATAGGAACAGATGAAGTCGTTGCGAACCAATCCTGCGCGGTCAGCTGGGCTGCCAGGATAGACCGTCACCACACGAAACACCTGCTTGGTGGTTGCGCCTGTGGGATCATTCATCAAGACGAAGTCAAAGCCATAGGAATTGACGTGATTGTAATTACCACGCTTGTGGCTATCTTCCGACAAGGTGTCAATCTCCACATACGACCAGGAATCCCCCTGCTTGCTTCGGGCTGTCAACGTAGAAAGAAACTCTGAAGGCTTTCCAAAAAATTTCTTCCATTCAGGCTCAAAATTCACCAAAGAATCACGCCACAGATACTTATCCAGCATCATGTCCTGCATCCAATGGTTGTGCTGTGTCTTCTCCTCATATTGCCAAGTTCGGTCTTCACCACACGAAAATGTCATGAGGATACCACAAATAGCCACTATATATGTTAAAAATGTCTTCATCAATGTAAATTTTCATTTCAAGTTGCAAAGTTAGTAAAAAACTCTCTATCTTTGCGACGGTTTAGTAAAATAATTGTTTAACTCTTAAAAACTAAAAGCAAAATGAAAAAGATTTTCTATGCAATCGTGGCTGTTGCAGCCATCACTTTCTCTGCATGTAATGGTACCGCTAAGGGTGGTGAAGAAACTGATTCCATCAACGCAGACTCTGTCGTAGCTGAGGCTCCTGAGGCTAATGTGGATGCGATCATCGCATCGCTCTCTACCGCTGTTGCCGACAACGACGCAGAAGCAACACAAACTTTCCTTCAGAAGGCTCAGGCTTACATCGCTAAATTGCAGGAAGAAGGCAAACTGGAAGAGGCTAAGGTGTATATCGCTAAGCTTCAGCAGTTCATCAGCGAGAACGAGGAGAAAATCACCCAGCTCACTGCTGGTAACGAGACGCTGGGCAACATCGTTTCTGCTGTGAAGGCTATCCCTGTGGATGTAGCAAACGCTGCTACGGATGCTGCTGAAGGTGCTAAGAACGCTGTGGTTGGTGCTGCCAACGACGCCAAGAATGCTGCTGCAGACGCTGCCAACAACGCTGTGGAAAGCGGCAAGAAAGAAGCAGGCAAGGCTATCGACAATGCTGCTGGTGCTGCCAAGAATGCACTCGGCATCTAATCGATATCATTCAATAACAACAAAGAGCCACGACCATTCCGTCGCGGCTCTTTCTTATTTTTTTTATATAAGGAAGAATCAATCCTTGTGGTCTTCAATCTTCACACAAGCGGTGACGGCGAAGGTGACGAGGCAGAAAGCCATGACGACCCAGAAGAAGTTCTGGTAGCCGATGTTGCCGGAGATGAAGCCGGACACGATGCCTGGAATCATCACGCCACCGAGGTTCTGGCCTGCCGTGCAGATGGAGAAGACGGCTGTGGAGCGCTCACCGCGGGAGAAGGTGACGAGGTAGAGGGTGTAGGCGGCGAAACCAAGTCCGTAGCCTATCTGCTCGATGCAGACGCAGGAGCCGATGAGCCAGAGGTTGTCGGTGGGGAAATAGCTGAGATATACATAGACGATGTCGGGCAGGGTGATGCAGAGGACGAGGGGCCAGAGGCACTTCTTCAAGCCCCACCTGGAGACTGCCCAACCGCCCACGATGCCGCCGAGGAGCAGGCCGATGACGCCCAGCGTGCCGTAGATGAGCCCGAAATCGACATCATTCATGGCGAGTCCTCCCTCATCAGCACTGCGCTTGAGGAAGAGCGGCACAATCTTGGTGAGCAGTCCCTCGGGCAGACGGAAGAGGAGGATGAAGCAGAGGGCGGAGATGAGGTGGGGCTTGGTGACGAAGACCTTGAGGGTCTGTCCGAACTCACGCATCTGCTCCGCGAAGTTGAAGCGGTCATGCACCGTCTTCTCCACCTTCGGCAGGATGAAGGCATGATACAGTCCCAGCAGGAACATCAGGCCGCCAAGGATGAAGAAGACGACCATCCATGAGGCCGACACCGACTGCAAGGTCTCGCCCAGATGACCGCCCTGCATATAGCCTGCGAACAGCACCAGCCCTCCCTGTCCGATGACCATGCCGATGCGGTAGAAGGTGTTGCGGACACCCACGTAGAGTTCCTGCTCCTTGTCGGGCAGTCCGATGATGTAGAAGCCGTCGGCGGAGATGTCGTGGGTGGCACTGGCGAAGGCGATGAGCACGAACATGGCGAGCGTGCCCTGCAACCAGAAGTCGGTGGGCACGGTGAAGGCCACGAGCGCCAGGGCGATGCCCATGATGAACTGCATCGACACAATCCACCAGCGCTTGGTCTTGAGATTGTCGATGATGGGGCTCCAGATGGGCTTGATGACCCACGGCAGACCGAGCCAGCCAGTGTAGAAGGTGATTTCCTCGTCGGCCAGTCCCAGCTCCTGGAACATGATGATGGAGATGAGCATCACCGCCGAATAGGGCAATGCTTCGCCCAGATAAAGGCTGGGCACCCATGCATAAGCTTTTGAATTTGCCATATTTTTTAATTAAGTAAATATCGTTTCGTTCTACTGATCCATAACACGATCCAAGCCACTGGAGCTATCGCCACACACAGTTTGAAGAAGGTTTGATACCCCAACTCCATGCAAAGCCAACCCGACAAGGTCATCGGCACCACCATCAGACTTGCCACCATCGGCAAGTAGAGGAAGTTCGTGACGTTGCGATAACGCTGTTCTGAGATATAGGGCACATACACGCGGCACACATTCAAGCCAAAGCCGAAGAAAAGCTGAGCCACAAACGTCATACAACACAACATGAGCATATTGCCGATTTGTGGATACAGAGCCATCAGCAGATAGGGAACAGGCGACAGGGTCAACACCACTGCCGTCACACCAAACATACTCCTGTTTCCGTATTCCCTCATCATGGAACGTCCCAAAGCAATACCAAGGGAGAATGCCAACACACCAATGGTTCCCTGTGCAAAACCCACATCTTGGAAAGAGCAATCCAATCCACCTCGTTCCGACGATGCCAAGAGGAAGAACACCCTCGTGTTGAACATCAGCGCCTGAGGCAGCAACAGGAAGAAAAGACTGAGCAGGACGGCAAAGATATGGGGTTTCTGTCGGATACGCGACACAATGTGCCATTCGTTCTTCACCGTATCCGCCACACTCTCATACCGATAAGGCTGACGTCCCTGAACGCGAGGCAAGACGATGAAGTTCAGAATACAGAAAATCATGAAACCACCTGCCACCAAAGAACTTTCCATTGCCCACGCCTTCTGATAACTGCGGAAGAACACCTCGAAGAAGCCTGCCACGATGATGAGCACTCCGTAGGTGACCACCAGCGTCATCTGCGAAGAAACCATCTTCGTCGTACCATATAATCGTTGTTCACGGGGTTCCAACATCTTACTGTAGAACAATCTCGACAGCAGTTCGTGCCAAGCACATAGACAAGAAAGTGCAAACAGGAGGATAAACAACAGCCAATCCTGCACCTTGGCTTCCGAAACATACACGGCAATGCCCATCAGACACACCAGCATCAACAGTTCTGCCCGATGCAGGTTGCGCTCCAACAAACCCGCATTCCTCACCTTGCTATAAAAATATGACTTCATCACCCACGGCAGGAAAAGTCCGCCACTATAGAGTGCCGCCATTTCCTCGTCTGCACCAAACTGCAAGAACATCAGCAATGCCACAAACATCACCACAGCCGCAGGAATTTCTTCGGCAACACACAGACTTGGAATCCAAATCCAGGGACTATATGTTTTCTTCTTTACCACTCTTTTGTCAGTTCTGCATGAGGATAATAAAACGACAGTATCTCATCATAGGGAATCCCTTGGTCGCCCATCACAGCGGCACCAATCTGGCAAAGTCCAACACCGTGTCCCCACCCTTTTCCGTGCAAGGTGAAGCCATCAGCAGTCTTCTCCACCTCGAATGCCGAGGAATACAAATGCGACTCGCTGAGCCACTTGCGGATTTCCAATTCCTTGCCTACCATCATCGTGCATTTCTCTCCGATGATCTTCAGCATAATGATTCTGTCGGAAGCCCCTCGTTCCATCGGTATGAGGTCGAGGATGCGTCCAAAATCAATGCCCGATTTCCTGACAACCAGTGCACTCAATTCTTCTGTGGTGTAATGCACCTCCCATCGATAGAAGTCTGTCGTTTCCTGGTCGTAGTTGTTCAACACCTGCGAGAGAATACGCTTGTCGGTTGTGTTGCAATAAGGGTCAGGTTTTGCCACCAAATAAGGATGATGGATATTCTCCCAACACGATTCAAACACCTCCGTCATACCGCCACAGCACTTTGAGAAACGAGCATCACACACCTTTCCCTCATACGTGAGCACCAACCCACGAGTCGCCTCAATCGCCTCCATCACTTGCGGATTGGACTGACGCGTCACACCTTGATAGCGTTGGCAATGATCGTCTGCACATACATCAAAACCTATATGTGCCTCATTGTCGTACCAGCGAATAAGGGTTTGAGGGTTTGAGGTTTGAGATTTGAGGTTTGAGATTTGAGGTTTTGAGATAGAGGATTGGAGGATACGGAGGAGCCAGCTTCGTGAGATAACGGCATGGGCTTTCAAGAGTTCGAGAGAAGCGTTTGCACTCATCTCGCTGCTGATGACGCTGGTAAGGTAGGTCTCCACAGGCACCACATTGATGGCTCTCACTTGTTCCTCCTCCATCTTCAACAGCAAAGCACCACAGAACGTTTGTTCCTCCTTGCGTTCCCAATGGAAACCAATTCCGATGACCACCTCCTTCAACGTGAAGGTGGCACGCGAATCAGCAGGCACAAAAAGTCGTTCCTCAGTGGCAGGCGTGAAGCAATGCTCACCCTCATAGGACTGTCCATCTAACAGGTACGTTGAATGGAACACCACCCGCACTTTAGGTGCTTTCAGAATGCCGACTCTGACGTCACGTTCTTTCCCCATACACTTCAATCCCGACGATTATAGATGTTCGTTCTTCTTGAAATTCATCACCACCTTGAGTTCAGCATCAGCAGTCATGCCACACTCCTGAATGAGGCTCTTTGCCAGTTCGGCATTCATCTTGTCAAAGTCCTCCTTGCGAGGAGTGATGATCATACCTCCCATATCCAAAGAACCAGGGCTCACCAACACCTGCTCGTCACCCTCCTTGAAATAGCAGTCAGGACGATGCTTGGCACGAGGGATGATGACGCTGACAATACGTTCGCCACCGTCAGAAGAGCCTGTTTGCGACCACGACAGGATATTCATCATCGGTTCGTATTCGCCTTCAGGAATAGGCAGCGACTTGTATAATTTCTCAAACAAAATCTTGTTGTCACGCACCGTCTTGGTGATGATGGCGAAGGCAGGACAGATATAGTTGCGCAGGCTGAACACACCCGTTCCGTCATCCACCAAGCGCCGCTTCACAGCCTCCAGACACTCTTCCTCGCTGATTGGCCATACTCGTGAGAGGTTCGGCTGATACAACTCCAGCCAGTCACGTTCCAAGGGCACCACACCACGACTTCCTGCCTGGAAATGCATGTGGTCGGGTGCGCTGGCACCACACTTGGGACCATTGTAGAAGACAAACATCTCCCTCAGTTGTGAGGTGATTTCCATCATATCCTCATAGTATTCAAGGATTTGCTGCTTTAAGTGATGGCGCAACGGAATCGTGAAATGCTTGGGCAGAATCGGGTTGGGATTGAGCAACAAGTAGTATTTCTTCAGCAACGGGCTGCTGATTTGTTCCACAGGACGATTCACTTCGCAGAGGAAACAAGGGCGTTCCTTGATGGTCGCAGCATCCACTTTTGCCCCTGTCGAGACGATGCGGGCTGGATTGTATTGTGCCATCAGGCGGCAACCATCCATTTCCAATTCAGAGACAGACACCTTCTTCAGTTGCTCATACTTCTCACGAGCATCTTTCCAAAGAGGCAGCTGGGTCTCAAACAACTGATTGGCATAGCCGTCCGTCACCCCACTCTTCCAGTACTCATTCATCCGCTGACGATTGATAATTTCCATCGTGCGGAGGCTATCCTTATACACGTTGTTGTTGTTCACCTGATCAGGCGTCAGCGAAGCATCACTATTTCCTTCCCAACGACGACACAGATACAGTTCATCATAGATTCTGCCAATCGTATATTTGCGACTGAAAGCCAAGCCTACCGCATAGTCTTCGCCGTAGGAAGTGTTGGGCATTCCTACCTTACGAAGCAATGGAGTGAAGAATGCACGTGGTGCACCCAATCCATTGATACGCAAAGCGTTATTAAATCCATTATCAGGAGTCCACTCACGATGGTCAATCAATCCAGGAGGTAGTGTTTCCAGTTGGAAATTGCACATCCGGTAAGAGCCAATCACCATCGCACAATGCTCTTCGTAGAACTTATCCACGATGCGCTGAAGGGTATCGGTGCCGCTATACAAGTCATCGCTATCCAACTGAATGGCAAAGCGTCCGCAACGGGAATCGTTGAAGGCAAGACTCCAACAACCGCCAATTCCCAAGTCCTTACGAGTCGGAATGATATGCACCACACGGGTGTCTTCTTCAGCCACCTTCCGAATGACCTCCGTCGTGCCATCTGTGGAGAGATTATCCACCACCATCACGTTGAATGGGAACGTGGTGCGTTGTGAAAGGGCGCTTCTGATGGCATCCTCAATCGTTTTCACGCGATTTCTCACAGGGATGATGACTGATGCCTCACGGTCAAAGTCGCATCGTTCCACCAACACATCCACAATGCTCTCAGGTTCGATGTAAGCACCTATCTGCTTCAGGTGTTCCGTGCACACCACTTCCCGCTCCTTCTGCACCTCACGGTTACGAGGGTTCACATAGTCAAACTGCTTCTCACCACTGGTGCGCAAATCCAGTTCCTCCTCCGTGTAGAGGAATTCACGGATATGGAAGAGCGAGGGCTGTTGCTGGTTGCGTGAGCAGAAAAGATTCAGGTCGTACCATCCAGAATATTGATAATTCACCTGGGGGAAGGCGTTGATATATTCTCGCAAAGCAGAAGCCCTGAAAAGAGCCACAGAGCCGAAATCAAAGTCGTCACGCACGCTGCCGTAATAGAAGTCCATCGTAGGACATTTCACCGTCTCTCCGTTCTTCACCACCCAGCGGTCAGCATACGCCACAGCTGAATCCACACCACTTGCCACCGACCACATCCGACGGATGGCTCCATAACCAAACGTGATGGAAGTCATTGCCGTACATACCAAGGCATACGGAGCTTGCAAGGCAGACACAATCTTATTGATGGTCAAGGAACTGCGATAGTCATCGATCCGAATCACCTCACAGCCACCATACGGGCAAGCCTCTTCCCCTCTCATCAGCACATAAATCGTTCTCACCAGCGGTTCATCCTTCAGTTGCTTCAACGTCACCGCCGTCGTATCCGCATCAGCATAGAGCACAAACGCATCTATCACCGTATTCTTATTGCTATTCATATATTAGTTTGTTGGGTTGTTAGTTACTGAGTTGTTTTAGTTGTTTGCAAAGGTAGTGAAAAAAAAGAGAATAAAAAAATGGAAGTATGAAAAAAAGCACATCCGAATAAAAGGAAATATAGATTTTTCACTTTTCACTCTTCACTTTTCACTTCTTTTTCGTACCATTGACTACGTCGAAGGTACTTTCGCTCGGAAAAAATCAAATAAATTTGTTTTTTCACTCACTTAGTCGTACCTTTGCACCCGATTTCAATAATCCGAGTGCTTGATCAACCTCGTAAAAAACAAGAATTATGAATAAAAATAGTACTGTCAGCGTGTCTTTCATGCTCATGGGGATACTTTTCTGTGTCTGCCTCGTTGCATCGAACATGCTTGGGACCAAAATCCTGCAGATTGGTCCGTTTTCTTTAACTGCAGGCATCATCGTCTTTCCCGTTTCTTACATCCTGAACGACTGCATCGCCGAGGTGTGGGGCTTTCGGAAAGCTCGTCTCATCATCTGGATGGGATTTCTCATGAATTTCTTCGTCGTGGCATTGGGCGGCATTGCTGCCGTCATTCCAGCCCCACCCTTTTGGGAAGGTGATGAAGCCTTCAGGTTCGTCTTTGGTTTGGCACCCAGAATTGCCACAGCCAGTTTGTCTGCCTTCCTGGTAGGTTCCTTCCTCAACGCATGGGTGATGAGCCGCATGAAGCTGCATCATCACGAACGTCGTTTCTCCCTGCGTGCCATCACGTCAACACTGGTGGGCGAAAGTGCCGACAGCCTCATCTTCTTTCCGCTGGCATTCGGAGGTCTGATGCCCCTATCCGAACTGGGCAAGATGATGCTGTTGCAAGTGGCAGCCAAGACCCTCTACGAAATCATCGTACTGCCTCTCACCGCACAGGTGGTCAAGTATGTCAAGCGCAACGAGGGCGTCAGTGTGTACGACGAGAACATTTCCTACAACATCTTCAAGATTAAAGAATTATGATACTCGATAGAAACAAGGCGCTGATTGTCTTCTCTGGAGGGCAAGACAGCACCACTTGCTTGTTTTGGGCAAAGAAGCACTTCAAGAAAGTCTATGCGCTCTGCTTCCGCTATGGTCAGAAACACGTCGTGGAAGTGGATATGGCACGAAACATCGCAGAGAAAGCAGGCGTGCCGTTTGAGGTGAAGGATGTCTCATTCATCAGCGAACTGAGTAGCGGTTGTTCATTGACCGACAGCAACATCAAGATGGACGAAGAGAGAATCGGTGTCGCACCTCCCAACACTTTTGTGCCTGGACGCAACCTCTTTTTCCTTTCCATCGCTGCCGTCTATGCTCGCGAGCACGGCATCATGAACATCGTGACGGGCGTTTCCCAAACCGACTTCTCTGGCTATCCCGATTGTCGTGATTCCTTCATCCGTTCGCTCAACGTGTCGCTCAATCTGGCGATGGAAGAGCAATTCGTCATCCACACCCCATTGATGTGGATAGATAAGGCAGAGACTTGGAAACTGGCAGACGAACTAGGCGTCTTTGACATCGTTCGCAACGAGACACTGACCTGCTACAACGGCATCAAAGGCGACGGATGTGGCGAATGCCCAGCTTGCAAACTGCGTCGTCGTGGACTTGAAACCTATTTAAAAATAAGAAAATCATGAATCAAGAACGCAAAAACGAGGGTTTGCAATCCCTCGGCAAGAAGACCGAATATCGTCAGGACTACGCTCCTGAAGTGCTGGAAGCCTTCCAAAACAAACACCCAGAGAACGACTATTGGGTGCAGTTCAACTGTCCCGAGTTCACCTCCCTGTGCCCCATCACAGGTCAGCCCGACTTTGCTGAAATCCGCATTTCCTACCTGCCTGACCAGAAGATGGTGGAGAGCAAGTCACTCAAACTCTACCTGTTCTCCTTCCGCAATCATGGCGATTTCCATGAGGACTGCGTGAACATCATCATGAAAGACCTCATCCGCCTCATGGACCCTAAGTACATTGAGGTCACAGGCATCTTCACACCTCGTGGTGGCATCAGCATTTACCCCTATGCCAACTATGGTCGCCCAGGTACAAAATACGAAGAAATGGCAGATTTTCGATTGAAACATCATCTTCTGTAAGGGTTCATATTGAAAAAAATGCGGTTAGCGATGGGCGATGGACCTCTTTCATTTTTCTATTTCCTTTTTCTTTATAAAAAACTGAGAAATAGGATGTTAAGTGGCGTGATGTAAAATTTTTGTAAATTGCTTTCCACCCCCTCCCTGAAAATGTAAAATTTTTGTAAATTCATTTTTTTGGAACTTTTACGATGAAACACCTACCTTTGCACCAAACAAAAATGTTTCATTAAAAAAATACGAACGATGAAGACTAACCGTATCACCATCCTGGCAATCCTTTGCCTTTGCTTCTTCACCATCTCCTATGGTCAGAAGTCAACCTCATCTCCCAAAACCAGCAAGGTGCTCAAACACACCAAAAAGAGCATCACGTTTGTCGTGGATGAAGACCTGCCTGCACCCAAGCAGGAATTCACGATGATGTCATCCAAAGACCTTTCCAGTCGTATCATTAGCAAGAAGAATATTCCAAGCGCCGATCACAAAGTGGTGAAGACCAGTTTCGAAGGAGAAAAACTGTGCTATCTGGGTGAGGACAACTTCTTTAAATGTGTCGTGCAGGCGTTTGCCGACCACCGTTCCCTGGTGCTGTCGCCCGACATGGTGTGGCTCCTTATCGGTCAGGGCTTCTCACGCTATGTGAATGCCCATTCAGAGGAGTTGCGCGACAAGCTGGTGTCTCATCAGGGAAAGATGGTCTTGAGGGTGGAGAAGAACAACGACGTTCTCAACCCCGCCAAGGGAGATTGGGCGCAGTTGCTGAACGATTTCTCCGCCTGCGTGGCTGAACACACGAAGGGGGAGGTGGCGGATATGATGACCGCCGACTTCTCCACCACAGGCGTGGATGAACGCATCGCCTCGCAGATCACACTGATGGAGACAGTCAAGACCTATTTCGACTTCTGGAACGTCGTCATAGCCTGCGGCATTCCCACCATCACGCTCGAAGGCACACCCGAAGACTGGCAGAAGGTGCGTGAGAAGGCACGTGGATTGGCACAGTATGGTCTCGGAAAATGGGCGAACGACCTGGATCCCATCCTTGCCGAATTTGTCAAGGCATCGGAGGGGAAACCCAATCAGGCGTTTTGGGAGAACATGGTGATGAAATACCGTGTGGAAAAGTTCAAGTCCAAGAAAGTGTGTGGGTTGTATAGCCTCAACGAAACGACCCAGTTGGATGGCTGGTTCCTGACATTCTTCCCCAACGAACATGGAGTAACATCAAGTTATGTGCTTTACACGGAAGACATGCCTTCGGAGATGGCGCGCGGAAACTTCACACAAGAATACATTGACCCTCTGACTGGCGCGACGCTGGCGACCTTCCCCGTGCAGCTATGGGCAGGATTTGTGGGCGTGCAGGTCGATGCCAAGACGGGCGCACTCACCCCCAAGATTGGCTGGTTTGCCCGCATTGGCGACGATGAACAAGAAAAACTCTCACTCTTGTATCAGATAGATCATCACGGAGGACTCTCCTACTCTTATCGTCATGAAACAGACACCCTGCCAGGCATCCTTGCCAAGATGGAGAGCATCAGCAAATTGACGCTCTATTTCAACAGATTCCCCGTCAACATCCCTGCATGGGTGGACAACATGAACATCGGCAAGCTCGACATCCACGGCAAACTTTCCGAGGCACAAGAAGCCCAACTGCGCCAGCGATTCCCCGACGCCTCCATCACCAACACGGACAAGAAAACGAAACAGGAGGATGCCACCAAGGAGGAGAATGACACAAAAACTATTGAAGTGAAGGCAGACAAAGCCCCTGATCTACCTGTACCCATCAGTGATACCCCCCGCCCCTTGAAAACAATAGACATCAGCGACTTTGAAGCCATCGGCATTTACGACACAAACGACATCCGACGAGTGCTGGAGTGAAAAGAAACAAGGAAGGACGTGAACTTGAATCCACGTCCTTCTTTTTTCGAACATAAGTTGTCAAAATGTCAAAGTCATTTGTCATTTTCAAATTTTGAAAAACGGATTTTGGCTCACTATAAAATAATAATATTATTATTATAGTGTGGCTTTGACACCATCAAAAAATCGATTTTGACAAATGACTTTGACAAAATGACAACTTTCCTGATTATTACCCCTAAAATGCAGCGTGCTTTTTTGCGTGCTTATTTTGCCCTTTAATTTGTCAGCACTTTCAAAAAGCCGTAACTTTGCATCGTCTTCCTAAGGAGAAAATTTGCAGCCCCTAAGGGTAACAAAATTTTCCCTATAGGGGAACAAAAAAATGGAGAGAGGGAAGACGAGGTCTGATGGCTGAGGTCTTAGCTGAACATGTCGTTTAGCGGCGGCGGAGAATGATGTAGAGGATGACGGGAGCGCCGAGAATGGGGGTAACGGCGTTGAGAGGGATGACCGTGGTGGATGGCAGGGTGCAAAGGAGATTGCAAAGGAGTGCCAAGACGGCTCCGGTCAGCATGGTGACAGGCAGCAGCACACGATGATTGGAGGTGCCCAACAGGAGGAACGCCACATGGGGGGTGGCTAATCCGAGAAAGGCGACAGGTCCACAATAGGCGGTGATGACAGCGGTGAGCAAGCCTGTGGCAAGCAAAAGGAGATTGCGGGTGCGCTGGATGTCGATGCCAAGGTTGGTGGCGTACGACTCACCCAAGAGGATGGCATTGAGGGGCTTCATCAGCAAGAGGGCAAGGAAGAGACCGATGAGGCACATGGAAGCGAAGATGGGCATCTGTTGCATGGAGACGCTGTTGAAGTTGCCCATGCCCCAAATGAGGAAACTCTGGATGTTCTCCACCGATGCCAGGAAATTGAGCAGGGAAATGAGCGAGGAGGTGATGTACCCCATCATGATACCAGTGATGAGCAGCATGAGGTTGTTCTTCAGCAACGACGAGAACAGCAGGAGCAAGCCCATGATGAGCAGGGAACCCAAGAAGGCTGCACCCACGATGGCAAGATAGCCGCTCCAAGAATAGAGTCCTGCCGTGATGGTACCGCCAAATGAAAGCATCACAATCGCCACGCCGAGGTTGGCACCCGAGGAGATACCCAAGATGGAAGGACCAGCCAGCGGGTTGTGGAAAGAGGTCTGGAGAAGAAGACCTGCGGTGGCAAGTCCTGCACCAGCCAGCATCGCCGTGAGGGCAGTGGGAAGTCTCGAACCCAAAATGATATACGCAACGGCTTCGTTGGCTGAATCACCATGAAGCAAGGTCTGGAACACCTCAGAGGGGTCGATGTGGACGGAACCCATGAAAAGGTTGAGGACGAAGAGTGCCACAACACCTATAATTAGTAGAGAGATGCGGAGTTTCATTGGGGGTTGAGGTTTGAGAATTGAGGTTTGAGGTTTATTGGTTAGCACCAAGTTTCTTGTAGAAGTACATGGGCTCTTGGAGCGATATCTCAGGATGGGTGATCTGAATGATGTCGGAGAGCATGCGGTCGGGATGGAAGGGTGAACGCTCGTAGAAGTAAGAGGTGCGTGTGTTGCAGCCCCACACATTACCCTTCTTGAAGGCTTCGAAACGGGGATATACATCGGCTTGGGCACCCAGTTCGGCAAGACTCATGGTGGCATCTGAATCGTAGCGCATCAACCAAACATCGGCATCGTGAGCAGTGGCATACACTTGCTCGACCGACAGCGGAACGGAACCACTCTGCGTGTACTCAGGAAACGCCGTCTGTGCCCCTGCATCAGCATAGAGTTGACCGATGGTGCTGTGAACGCCAGGCTGATACCACACGTTGCCATACAGCTCTTCGGAGAGGATGCGAGGACGCTTGTCGGAGTTCTTCACCAAGGCACTCAGGCTGTCGTAGCGAGCCACCAATGCCTCGAACATCGCATTCGCCTCTTTCTCTTTGCCAAACAAGATGCCATAGAACTTCATCCACTCTGCACGCCCCAAAGCCGTGGGTTCCATATATTCAGCACATTCCACAATCGGAATGCCGAGTTGCCCCAACTTATCATGCCCTGTGTTGCTCTCGAACGGAGACACCAGCATTGCATCGGGATGGAGCTTGATAATGCGCTCCTGATTGGGCGACATACCATTGCCGCAATCCACCACCTCCTTGGTGAGTCCATGAATGTACTCCTTCTCACACACGCCGCCTATGCTCTCCTCCATCCCGAATTCACAAATCAATCCGCAATGCACGGCGGTGAAGACTAAAGCGTTCTTCAGAGGAACGAAAATGGTTTGAGATTGGAGGTTTGAGGTTTGAGGTTGTTCGGAGTCAGAGGGAACCAAGATGTAAGAACCGAGCAGTCCTTCACCCCATGGATTCTTGAGTTCCACCTTCACACAATCGCCATAGCGCACCATCGTGATGTTCTTGGCATACTGCATGGGAATGGTGTCGCCCTCCCCTTCTAAGGTAGAAGTGGTGTTGCCTCCACACGAACACAAGAGCAGAAGCGTGCCAATGAGAAGATACAGATATTTATTCATAAGGCGTTTCTTTTATAGTTTGATAGTCAGATAGATTTCGTAGTTTCGACGAGGCATGGGACGTGACAGAACGGTGACATACTGAGTGGAGAAGAGGTTGTTGCACACTCCTTTCACCGCACACTCCATCCAATGCCAACGGAAAGTCTTCTCCAGAGAGATATCCGTCATGTAGTAGGGCTTCAGGCGTCCTGTGATATAGTTGACTTCATTGCTGGTGGTGGTGTAGCGTTCGGAGTAGTGGCTCCACTGATAGGCAAGCATCCACGTGCGCCATTGAAGCCGCGCATTGATATTGGCAGAGGTCTTGGGCACATAGCACAATTGCTTCCCATAACTGGCATCGTTATCATTCACCTGCTCACCTACATTCTTGGAGGGCGTCCAAGCAAAGTTGGTGGCAAGGCTCAGTTTCAGGTCTTTTGCCATCAGCCAACTACCATCCACCGAACATTCCACTCCGTAGTTATGCACCTTCTTCACGTTGGAAGGTTCCCAAAAACCTTTGGTGTTGGGCGTCCAAAGAATCCAGTCCTTGATGTGGGAATCGAAGGCTGTCACATTCCCCGTCAATGTCCAACGTGCCTTCTTCACGGCAAATTCCACACCCATATCATACGTGAAGCCTTTCTCGGGACGCAGGTCTGGATTGCCTCCTGGTTGGAAGTAGAGATCATCCATCGTGGGATAGCGGTAGTTACGTGCCACAGAGGCTTTCAACACCACGTTCCAAGGTTTCCATAAAATCAAATCAGCAAAGAGGGCAGGAATGGGCGCCACCCAATCGTCTTTATACACCTCCTCACGCACCACTGCCGCCAATGAGAAGGGTTCCACAGGTCGCCAACGGGCTTGCACATCAGCATGATACTCAGGACGCCCTTTGTCGAAATTCTTGCCGATATGGAAAGGACTGCGGTCGTGACTGTTCACATGGGTTTCATACACATCCAAGCCTCCCATCAGCATGAACTGTGACGAGAGCATCCAATCAGCATGAGCAGAAAGGAAAGCCATATTGGAATAACTACGAGAACTGGTGATGGAAGTCTTCATCTCCTGTCGTGTGGTGAAGTACTCATAGCCTATATCTGCATAGGAAAAACCTGCTTTCATTGCCCACTTGGTCTTTTCCCTCATGATATCCCACGAAAGGACTGTACGCAAGGTGTTGTTGCGTTGCTCGTTCTTGAAATCGCTGTCATCCTTATAATCCACACTCAGGAAGGGCAATCCACGTTTGGAATGGGTCAGCCAGACGGATGCACCCAACTGATGACCTTTGCCTGCATCATAATAGAGTTCTTGCAATGCATGGAAATCATCAAAGTACCCACTCTTGTTGCGCTCTTCAGGATGATAAGAAGTCACCCAATTCCCATCTTTATCATACACATCTGTCTTCTTGTCGTGGTTGGTGTATTTGTAGTCATTGTCGGAAGTGGAATAAACCACCCTTGTGGAAGAAGTGAGACGTTTACCCTTATAGGTGAGACGGAGAAAATCATCGTAAGTATCGAACGAGCCAATGCCCTGCACAAACTGCATGCCCCACCCTTTCTTCTCGACAGGCAGGTTCACCATTTCCACAGCACCTCCCAAACCGCCACCTGTCAGATTGATGGAGGAGGCACCATGATAGAGGCGAGTCTCATCAATGAAATAGGCAGGAACGGTGGAGAAATCGAGTGTGCCCAACATAGGTGAGTTGATGCGCATGCCGTTCCAAGTAACCTGTGTGTGGGAAGGTGAGGTACCCCGAAACTCCACCAACGATTCGGTGGCACGACCATAACTCTTCACAAAAGCGGTGGAGTGCTTCGTCAGAATGTCTGCCATCGATAAAGAGATATTCTCATGCAGCACCATCGTGTCGAGTTTGGTCATCTCCACACCCACATCCTTGAGGCGACGATGTGCCACCACCTGAACATCGTCCAGATGCACCACTTCCTGCGCCTGCATCAGCAGACAAAGCATCGAGGATAATAGGACACACCAACGCCTCATAAGGAGTTATTTCTTGAGATGACAATCATAGATGGCATACACCTCCGTAGAGATGTCGCCCAAATTGGGAGAGTAGCCTGTCTGACTCGTCTGCACCTTCACAAAATCGATGTACTGCAAGTTGGCATCCTTACCATCCCAAGTCTTGGCATTACTGATTTTATAATAGCCCATCGCATTGACGGCATCGAAGGCATCATTCTTACGATAGTCAGAACCCAGATTATCGGCATATCCCCAAGCGTAGGGAGGTTCCATCGTGTAACCACCTTCATAGGTGTGATAGTCCTTCAATCGTGTGCTAAAGTAGGTGTGTTCTGTACCCTCTACCCAATCTTGCCAGTAGTAGGCATGCGTGTTCCAAAGCGACATATAGGGGACAATGCCCGTCACCCCAAAACAGTCTTTCCATGCTGTATGGGAACGAGGAGTCTTGGGCTTATAGTAAGTGATGGCATACTCCATTGTGCTGTTTTCCGTACCGTATTCACTACCTGCCAATTCATACCAAGGGTCGTTAGGAAGTCCGTCGCCATTCACATCCTGACTCACCCAGATGATGCCTGGTTCTGACTGATAGCTGAAAGGATTGCCCTTGATGGCAAGGTCGTAATCACCTGAGTTCTCCACACTATGGTCGAACCCTGCTATCACATAACCACCTTGTGCGCCCAACGAAACAGACCACATTTTCTTCCAGTGCCTCAACACCGTATCACAAACCTCCTCCATCGAGGCGCCATCGCGGATCATATCGCCTACAATCGTATAGCCATTCACTTGATGTCCAGGTGCAGGCATGAATTCATACACTTTATTGACCAACGACTGGCTTTCGGAGGTGACTGCACGACGATAAGCGCCCTCAGCCGGACACACCTGAAGGGTGAACGACTGGCTTACCTCACAAGTATCATTCTTCATCGTCAGCAACAATGTGTGTGTTCCCTGTGAAAGCCCATCCGTATCAAACACATACGAAACATCGGTCACCTCCTGACGATGATATAGTCCAGCCACCACCACCCCATCAAGTGTCCATGTATAGATTCCATCCAAATCATTCTCTATCATGTAGGCCTTCACCTTGATGGTTCTACCCGATGGAATATTGATGCTCGTCCAAGGAAATTTCCAAGCGAATGCAGTATCGTTGGGGGTAAAAAGTCCCTCTGCCGATTCGTTTTCTGACAATTTATCTACTTCAATAACGGTGATTTTCAATTCATCCTCTGTGGTTCCGTAAGCGTTGGTGACCTTCACTTTGATGTAATATTCTCCCAAAGTCTTCGCCACAAAAGTATAGGAGGCTCCTATTCCTATCACGGTGCCATCCATACTCCACTCGTAGGTGGAATGCTCATCCACGTGTTCACATTTTGGCACAATCTCCAACTCACTTCCCAGTTCCATGCGGTAGCGAGCAGAAGCCACAGGAAACGTAATCGTGGGCAACAAACCTTGCTGTGTGTCGCCATCGTTGTCGCTACATGCTGTCAGCAACAGCAAGAGCATCATCAGATATAAAACACCGTATTTCTTCATCTTTTCAGTTATTTGAACACAAAATGATTGGGATTGATGCCTACCCGGAACTGATCTATCAAGGCACCTTGTGCATCATAACGATACACCACTCCCGATTGACCATAATCCACAGCATCTCCCACATAAATGTCTCCATTACGAGGATTCACACCAATGCCATACAGTTTATGACGACGACCGTTGGCATCTTTAGGTGCTGTAATGAAAGGGCGTACAGGCACATGACTGTCTGTAATACCCATTCGGTATATATCATTGTTAATCAGATAAACAACATCCTTCGTGCTGTTCATCTCTATCTGTACATTCGCTTCATCCGTATCGAGCGCTTGGTCTAACTCCACCGCACCTGTTGCTGCATCAATACGATAAAGGTGCGGAATGTTATCACTAAAGCTATCATCTTCCATGGAATAACCACCATCGGTAATGACCCACAACTTGCCGTTCTTATCGGCTTTCATTGATTTGGGTTGCCAACTGCTAAGGGTGATTTCACGCACCATCTCATCAGTTTCGGTATCTATGACCAACAACTTGTTGCTGTATGACCAGCAGTTGGTGTAAACATATTTCCCCACTTGCACCATCTCCTCTGTAGAACAGTAACCACGACTTTCTGCTTGATGAGTGGCGATAGCTCCTGTCCATTTGTAGGTCTTGGGGTTAATGATATTGATATAAGGTGAATAAAGGTCTGTCACGTATGCTTTTGTGTCACTCACAAAATGCACATATCGGGGGTTGATGATTTGGGTTCCTGTCGCCTCCACCTGACCTTTCACTCGAAAAGTCTCAGCGTCGATGCCCCAAATAATACCAGAGTTCTCCACGGCGATGTAAGCCACCCCATCCTTCAAGATGATGGATTGTCCCGTGTCGCCCAATTTTCTTCCATTGGCACGCTGAAAGACGCCATTCTCCACTTGCTTCTTGATGGGATCGTAGTAAGACAGCGAAGCATTGCCTGCATTGAAGTTACCTTCACACAGCACAAAAACGCCCTGTCCCGTCGAAGAAAAAGACTCCTCTTCGGAGGTATCATCAGAACCACTGCATGCTGCCGTCAGCAAAAAAGCCGACAGCAGCATGTATGTAAAGAATTTCTTAAAAAACATCTGCAAGATTAGAACTTGACTACTACATTGTCAAAAGCAAAGTACTTAGGATGCTTTACACCATAAGAAGACTGGTCGCTGCCATCCATTGTGAAACCGAGCTTTGTCACCTCACCCAATTTGCTGAGATCAATCTTCTTCCATGACTCCAGGATTTCACCATCTCTAGCCATATCGAAAGTAACAGTGCCTGTCTCTTTATCACCCTTGTAACCAGTAATGGTAACAGTCAAGAAGTCACCTTTCTCAGTTAAAGCCTTAGCATATCCGTCGCCATTCTTGGTGCAACCCAACTGATAAGTAGTTGGAGACACATCCATTGACTTGATGACACGAGCTACACCATCTGTGAATGAAATGAAAGCATCGCAATACACAACAGCGAAGTTTGCTGAGCCATTGCTCTTTGGCACTGCCAACTGATAGTTGTAAGTAGCATGCTCTTCGAGGTTATCATCAATATAGTTACTGATAGCCACGCCACCTTCTGAGTAGCCATAATTACCACCCCAAGCGGCTGTGAGTGAGCTGGTCAGCTTTGATGTTGCGTCTGTCCAAGAATAAGAAACTGGAGTTGTGCCACCATCACCATAGAGCAACTCACCACCATACTGTGGTTCGTCGATCAAAGCAGCCCACTGGTCGCCTTCAAAACCAAGAATTTTCACATTCTCATCGTCATCATTGCTACATGATGTAAACATAGCCATGCCCATTGCCAGCACAGCGAAAGATAAAAAGATCTTTTTCATTGTTAGTTATTGATAATAATGATTAATATTGTCCGCACTTTGTGGGTACAAAGGTACGGTTAAATGTTCATACAACAAAATATTTTGTCTGTTACAATTCGTTAGAGCGGCATATTTCCGTGTTTCTTTGGCGGATTGCTCTGATTCTTGTTGCGTGTCATCTCCAAAGCTTGGATAAGGCGGAGACGAGTGTCACAAGGTTGGATGATTTCATCGATATAACCGAGTTGTGCAGCAGGCATAGGATTAGCAAACTTCTTACGATACTCCTCAATCTTCTCGGCGCGCTCTTCTGGAGTGGCTTTGCGATAGAGGATGTTGCAAGCACCTTCGGCTCCCATCACAGCGATTTCAGCTGTTGGGTAAGCGAGGTTCACATCTGCCCCGATGCACTTGGAGTTCATCACGATGTAAGCACCACCATATGCCTTGCGAGTGATGAGCGTGATTTTTGGCACCGTCGCCTCAGCAAAGGCATAGACAATCTTGGCTCCGTGACGGATGATACCGTTGTGCTCTTGCTGGACACCTGGCAAGAAACCAGGTACATCCTCCACAGCGATGAGAGGAATGTTGAAGCAATCGCAGAAACGGATGAAGCGGGCTGCCTTATCCGAAGCATCAATGTCGAGAGCACCTGCCAAGAAATTGGGCTGGTTGGCAACAAAGCCGACCGTGCGTCCTGCCATACGTCCGAAACCGATAACGATGTTCTTGGCAAACTCTGGCTGCACCTCGAAGAAGTACTGCTGGTCGCAGATAGGTTCGATGATGTTGCGAATATCGTAAGGAATGTTGGGGTCGGTGGGCACCACCTCATCCAATTCGTGACAAATGCGCGTCGTTTCGTCAGTGACTGGATGCACGGGAGCGTCCTCCATATTGTTGGAAGGAATGAAACCAATGAGTTCGCGGATGGTCATGAGGGTTTCTTCATCGCTGTTGCAGATGAAGTGGCTCACACCACTCACACTATTATGCGTCATCGCTCCGCCCAGCGTTTCCTTATCCACATCCTCGTTGGTGACTGCTTTCACCACATTCGGACCTGTGACAAACATCTGACTCTGCTCCTTCACCATCAGGATGAAGTCGGTGAGCGCAGGCGAGTAGCAAGAACCACCCGCACAAGGACCCAAAATGGCACTAATCTGAGGAATCACGCCCGAGGCCATCACATTTCTTTTAAATATATGTGCAAATCCTGTGAGCGATTCCACACCTTCCTGAATACGGGCACCACCCGAGTCATTCAAGCCAATGATGGGAGCGCCATTCTTCAATGCCAAATCCTGCACCTTTGCAATTTTCTGTGCGTTGGCTGCCGAAAGGGAGCCACCCAGCACCGCGAAATCGAAGGCATAGACAAACACGATGCGTCCGTCTATCTTGCCATAACCAGAAATCACACCGTCACCCTCGACACGCTTGTTCTCCATTCCGAAGTCATTGCAACGATGCACCACATGCTTGTCCATCTCAACAAAGGTGCCACGGTCGAGCAGGGTTTCTATACGTTCTCTTGCTGTGAGTTTATTCATATCTGAAATTGAAAAGTTGAAGAATTGAAAAATTGAAGTTGCTATGCGGTCCAAACTTCAATTCTTCAATCTTTTAATGATTTAATTCTAAACGGATGAGTGCTTGTTCCACACGCACACTATCACCTTCATTCACCAAAATTTCTTTCACCTTGCAGGGAGCACTAACCTTATAGTTCGACTGCATCTTCATGGCTTCCATCGTCAGCACGGTGTCGCCCTCCTTCAACGTGTCGCCTGGCTTCACGTAGAGCTTCACAATCTTGCAAGGCATAGGTGCCGTGATGACGTCTGCCTGAGTGGAGTCAGAAGAACCACCACGACGCAGCTTCATGTACTTGGCTTGTGAGTCGAGCATATCAATCTGATAGGTGGAATAGTTGAGGTTCACGCGATAATGCTTCTCCCCTGTCTCACGAATGAGTTCGGCATTGTAAGAGTTGCCGTCGTAGATGAGGGAACAGGTGCCATTCTGCAGCATCGCCACATCCACGTCGTACACTTTCCCGTCAATGTCTATCTTCACTTGGTTGCCTTCCTTGCTCAACAAGGTCACTTCCAAAGTCTTATTTCCTACTTGTATTTCCATATCCTATACCCTCAATACTCCTTTCTGCAATCCAAATGCTCTCCAACGGCTGATTGCGGTATTCTCCGTTGTGAGCGTGGTGGGTTTATTCTCCTCGAGATTCATCAGGTAATCGATGTATGCCGCAATGACTGCCATCGGCTCAGAATCGTTCTTGAAACCTGGACGAGGACGCAGACGATCCTGATTGCGTTCGATGAAATAGGTGTTATAGTTACCCTGCTTGAAATCAGGCACATCAATGATACGACGCAAATAGCGGATGTTGGTCGTCAAGCCCGTGATTTTGTATTCGTAGAGCACACGACGCATACGTTCAATCGCATATTCGCGACTGGTTGCCCACACGATGAGCTTGCCAATCATCGGGTCGTAATGCACAGGAATCTCATATCCCTCATACACATAGGAATCAATACGTGTGCCGATACCATGAGGCTCTGTCAACTGTTTGATCACACCAGGAGAGGGCATGAAGTTGTGTTCTGTGTCTTCTGCACAAATACGGCACTCGATGGCATGACCACGTTGGCGGATATCCTCCTGACGATAGCGCAAAGGCTGTCCGTCAGCAATGAGAATCTGCTCCTTCACCAAGTCGATGCCCACCACTTCTTCTGTAATCGGGTGCTCCACTTGCAAACGGGTGTTCATTTCCAAGAAGTAGAACTTGTGGTATTTGTCCACCAAGAACTCAATGGTTCCTGCACCTTCATAGCCTACAGCACGTGCGGCTGCCACCGCTTTGGCACCCATCTCCATACGCAGGTTATAGTCAATGAATGGGCTTGGGCTTTCCTCCACAATCTTCTGGTGGCGACGCTGCACGGAGCATTCACGGTCGAAAAGATGCACCACGTTGCCGTGCTTGTCACCCAAAATCTGGAATTCGATGTGATGAGGTTCCTCAACAAACTTCTCGATATAGACGGTGTCATCGCCAAAGCCCGACATCGCCTCACTGCGAGCGGCATTGTACATTTCCACGACATCCTCTTCACGTTCGATGAGTCGCATACCTTTGCCACCACCGCCCATGCTGGCTTTGAGCATGACGGGGAAGCCAATCTTCTTTGCCACCTTCACCGCTTCCTCTGCTGATTTCAGAGGTTCTTCCGTTCCTGGCACCACAGGTACACCAGCCTCTATCATCTTGCGACGGGCACTAATTTTATCACCCATCTCCTCCATCGTTTCAGGACGAGGACCAATAAAGATGAAGCCTTCCTGTTCGCATCGACGAGCAAACTCTGAATTCTCCGAGAGGAAACCATATCCTGGATGAATGGCGTCCACCTTGTGTTTCCGTGCTGCCTCAAGGATGTGGTCAATGTTCAGATAGCTGTCGCTGCTGCTTGCCCCACCAATGCACTCTGCCTCATTGGCAAAGAGCACATGACGAGAAAGGCGGTCAGCCGTACTATACACAGCCACAGAACGGATACCCATCTCATAGCAACTTCTCATCACACGGATAGCTATCTCCCCACGATTTGCTACTAATATCTTTCTAATCATAAAATCTGTTTACTATTTACATTTCCTGTTCCGACAACTCATTCGCCTCAATGAGCGCACAGTCCTCGGTAATCTGTTTGAGCGAGAAAGCAGCCTTGTTGAGCGTACGGAAACACTGCTTGAGCATTGCTTCTGTAGCAGGCGTTTTCACGTACATCTTTTTCTTGATGTCAAACAACTCCTTCGTGATGTTCAAGAGTTCACCCGTAGGCAGAAAAGTCTCTCCCAACGCCGTATCAATGGTGTTGTCTATCTGTTCGAGAATCACCTTGACGCCATCAGGTTTCAAATTCTCATCATACGACTGAGACACGAGTTCCTGAACATCCTCCTTCAGCTGACTCATCAAGTCAATGTATTGTGTATAGGTTGAATGATAAATATCCATAAATCATTTACATTTTATCACATGAGGCGAAGGGTGAAATAACCCAGCACCATACCAATAACACCAATGATGATACCCACTCTCAACATCTCACTCTGCTTCACCAAACCAGTTGAATGCGCAATCGCATTAGGAGGTGTACTGATAGGCAGACACATAGAAACAGAAGCTGTGATAGCGATAGCGATGAGCATGGTGCTCACACCACCAATGGTATCCAGTCGGTCGCCCATACCCTTACATACGACAGCCAACACAGGCACCAACAGCGCCGTAGTGGCTGTGTTGCTGATGAAGTTCGACATGGCGTAGCAAACCAACATGGCGATGATGAGAATCACAAGTGGTGACCACTGGTCGAATGGAATGCTCTGGATGGCATTCTCTGCCAAACCTGACTCGTTGAGAGCCACACCCAGAGCGAAACCTCCTGCCACCATCCAAAGCACACTCCAGTTCACAGACTGAAGGTCTTTTGCCGTAATGACACCCGTAGCGGAGAACACGGCAATAGGAATCATGGCAACGGTATTGGCATTCACACCCGTCACTTTGTCGAGCAACCAGAAAAGAATCGTGACAATAAACGTAATTATCACCACCGTTGTACGCCAGTTGTGCTGGACATTTCCTTCAATGTTCAGTTCGATCGTCTTCTGCTTGAAGGGGAAGAGCTTCAAGAGCAACCACCATCCGATCACCAGCAAAAGAAGGGTCATTGGCACCATATACATCATCCACTCACCAAAACCGATATTGAGGTTCATACCCTCTGGATCGTTCAGATATTTCAGGGCAATCATGTTAGGAGGTGTACCAATAGGAGTACCGATACCACCAATGTTCGCACCCAATGGAATTGCCATCGTCAAGGCAATACGTCCTTTTCCGTCAGCCGGCAACGCTTTGAACACAGGTGCCAAGAAGGTGAGCATCATCGCCGCCGTAGCGGTGTTACTGATAAACATCGAGAACAAACCTGTGATGAGGATAAAGCCCAACAATACGATTTCACTTTTCTTTCCGAAAGGCTTCAGCAAATAGCGCGCCATCACCACATCCAAACCACTCTTCGTAGTAGCAATTGCCAACACAAAACCACCCAAGAAAAGAATAATGATTGGGTCGGCAAATGTAGCCATCAGCACCTTGTAGCTAAGCAGGTCTGACTTCTCCAAACCCGATGAATAGAAACTCAAGGCACTATCCGATGTAGCAAACAGCAGCATACAAATAACACACACTGATGTAGCCCATGCAGGAATCGCCTCCGTCAACCACATCAATGTGGCAAACACGAAAATGGAGATAATACGCTGCTGCACCACCGTCAGTCCTTCGATACCAAAACTATCGGTTGGCAAACAAGCCACCACCACGGTTGCGATGATGGAGATGAAAGAGGCAATGAACGCCTTGTTGTTGAACCTGCTCGACATTTTGTTGCCGAACTTTCCGTTTCTCTGTGGTTCCAACTTCCTGAACATATGAAGATGGAACAATTTGTTGTTAAATATTGACATATAATAAATAAATTAGAACATTCAAGATTGGAGTGCCCGAGCATCACTGCTGGGGCACTCGGCATTTACAACACTTTCATTTAATATTTTATGAAGATTTCATCAAACACAAAGCCATGCGACAAAAGCATCCGCCAAGGACATCCCAACACAGGACATCCCCGGTACAGCATAACTGACACACGGCGATTCACCATATTATATAATAATGTATATCATTCTGTCGATGCCCGTAATCCCGCAGGCACGCATTGCTATTGGCAAATGGCAGGTCTTCTGACTTCATCCTCATCAGGTGCACGATCTTCCCAGAGATTTCAAAGCTTCATCCGTCAGACTCAGTTTTGACTCCAGTGACACTGTTGGCAACCCATAAAAAAGGACTCACAGCATCGGGTAATGTTGCGGATTCCCACCGCATTCCCATCTTAGCTCCGTCGCCACATCAGCCCAAATTCGACGTGGGGGAGAACCAAATGCGGTGCAAAGGTACAAAAAAATCGGGTAAGTAAACAAAAAGAATGCTTGTTTTCTTTTCAGAATGTAAGAATTTTACACAAAAAATGAGCAAATTTCCAGCAATAGCGCGTCCTCCATTACAGAAGGATGCTCACAGCAAGAAGAAGTCCGAAAAGGAAAATGTTGCGAGCTGTGGCTCCAAGAACGGCATTGAGTTCCTTTCCCTCGAATGCCTTCATTTGACGGAAGGTCTTGAAATGAAGAAGAAGGTAAATCAAGAGCAAGCCCAGCTTGATCACAAGGAGAGGAAAGGATGCAATCATACAGAGGGAAATGCCTGCGAGGAGTGTGGCAATGATACCTAACCAAAGGTAGAGATGAAGGCACAATCTTTCACCTCTTTGACTACCCTCTACCTCACCATAGCGCTTGCTATTCGCCTCAATGATGCGAACAATGATCGTTCGCTTGCCACTCACTTTGTCTTGATGACGGTCACGATAGTTGTTGACCATCAGAAGATTGTCGGTAGCAAGTCCCATCGCAAGACTGGCAATCACCAAGGGAATCCCCCACCCTCCTGCCGTCATCACATAATGCGTGAAGATGACAGGCACAAAGCCAAAGAAAACAAGTACCAACAAATCGCCCCATCCGAGATAGGAAAGATGGGTGGTGTAAAGAAAACAGAAAAGGACACAAAGGGCTCCGACGATAAGAAGTTCCCATTGCATGTGGAGCAGGAGAATGCCTAATCCCACCAGACAGGAAAGAATTGTCATGACGCCAATGCCCCATTGCATGGCACGAGGCGTAATCCAACCCTGCGCACAAGCCCGTTCAGGACCAAGACGGTCTTCACGGTCTGTACCTTTCCGAAAATCGAAATAGTCATTGATGAGATTGGCGTCAATCTGCATCAAGATAGCAAAAAGGAAACAAAGAAAGAATGAAAGGTGAAAGGTGATGGTGGAAGGTTGAGAGTAGGCAAAAGCGGCTCCAACAAGAACTGGGGCAATCGCTCCCGTCAAGGTCTTAGGTCGGGCTGCAAGCACCCAAGCTTTCAAAGAATTGGTTTTCACCATATCATCAGCTCTTGCTTCTTACTCTAACCTCTTATTTCTACCACCTACTCGTCCTCACTCTTCCAGTATTGGATTGTGAGCGTGTTGTTGGTGTAGAACATTGCACCAAAACCCTGACGGTCGTTGTTCTTGTAACGACCATAGTAGTAATTACCATTATTATAATAGTATAGTCCCACACCTTCGCGCTTACCGTTGACGGTCTCGCCTACATACTTGTCACCATTCTGATAAGTGAGAGATTCGAAACGATAGGTCTTCTCGTATTCGGCTGGAAGAGTGTATTTGTCTCCATCCTTCATGATGTAAAGTGGATTGCCCGTGGTGAGATCATAGACGATGTAGTGGTCGTTGCTACCCACTTTGGCAATCTGGGTGCCCATCTTGATGCCGAACAGGAAGTTGCCAAGACGATACTGTCCATAAATGACACCATCATTGTCGGTGTAGTAAGCACCAAAGCCATAGATGTTGCGCTCTTTCGTGATCTGGCCGAAATACTGCCCAAAGGAGGACTTGGCGACACCGCTGGCGAAATCTTTCACATAATCAACAAACGCAGCATCGTACTGACCAGGAATGTTGGGATATTTATCCAGACGTGCAAACTGGGCACGAACCGAAAGGGTGCAAACACATTGCAACAACAGGAAAAAAGAGAATATCTTTCTCATGAATCTGAAGGTTTTACGGATTGAGTTTCTGAAAATCGATGCAAAATTACACATAAAATCTCAATTTTTTAGCATTCCATTAAACCTTTTCTTTACTTTATAGTCAATTTGGGTACATTAGCGAAGAAAAATCATCAATAACATCACAATATGAAAAAATCACTCATCGCTTTGTTTCTCACTCTGGTGGGATTCAGCAATGTAATGGCTCAGTCCAAATTTAATGTTTCGGGAACCATCCTCGAAGACGAAACAAACGAAGTTGTTATTTCAGCCACAGTACGTATCCTTAACTTGCCCGACAGCAGCATGGTAGCTGGTGCCGCAACAGGATTTGATGGTAGTTTCAACATCAAGAACGTGAAGGCTGGTAAGTATGCACTGAAAATCACTTATGTGGGTTTTCAGACAAAAGTGCTTCCATTGGATTTGACCAACAAGAAGGACAAGAATGTCAGTGTTGGTTATCTGCACATCGTGCCCGACTCCAAGTTGATGAAGGACGTGACGGTGACAGCCAATGTTGCCAAAGTGCAGGTGAGCGGCGACTCACTCGTATTTAACGCTGACGCCTACCGTGTGCCAGAAGGTTCCGTATTGGAAGACCTTGTGAAGAAACTGCCTGGTGCACAGGTGGATGAAAACGGTGGCGTGACCATCAACGGTAAGAAAGTTTCCAAGATTCTCGTAGACGGTAAGGAATTCTTCTTCGATGATGCCAGCATGGCGATGAAGAACATCCCAACCAACATGATCGATAAGCTGAAGGCATACGACCGCAAGAGTGATTTCGCTCGTGTGACGGGTATTGACGATGGTGAAGACGAAACCGTGCTCGACCTGACTGTGAAGAAGGGTATGAACAATGGTTGGTTCGGTAACATCGACCTGGCTTACGGTACAAAAGACCGTTGGGCTGAGAGATTCACGATTAACCGCTTTGTCGACCATAACCAATACACCCTGACTGGTGGTGCCAACAACACTGGCGGTATGGGCTTCGGTGGTGGCGGTGGCCGTTTCGCCAACATGGGTGGCGGTGGCGGCGGTGGTCTTCGCAACCAGAAGAACATCGGTCTCAACTTTGCCACAGAGGCTAAGAACATCGAATTAGGTGGTAGCGCACGTTATAACTATAATGGTAATGACACCAGAAACTGGTCATCCACTCAGAGCTTCGTAACCTCACAGGGTGCATTCAGCAACAGTGCCAGCCAGAACAGAAGCAGTGCGAACAACTGGAACGCTCAGTTCCGTATGGAATGGACTCCAGACTCCTTGACGAACATTATTTTCCGTCCATCAGGAACGTTCTCAAAGAACAAGGGTTACAGCGACAGCGAGTCTGCAAGCTTTAGCGATGACCCCAACAAGTTGACCAATGATCCATTGACCGATGCTATCAATAAATCTGTAGATGTGGAGGGTCTGATGGACATCATTGTCAACACCAACGTGAACCGTTCACAGACTTACACCGAGAACAAGCGTTTGCAAGGTGAATTGCAAGCTAACCGTCGTTTGAACGATTACGGACGTAACCTCACCCTTCGTGCTACAGGTAACTTCGGTAGTTCAAAGAGCAAGCAACTCTCAGCTGCAAACATCGAGTATCTACAGGCTAACAAAGACGCTGACATCAACAACCGTTATTACACTACTCCTGGCAAGAACAGGTCTTTTGGTGCCCAGTTATCTTACTCAGAGCCTATTGGCAACAGAGCTTATCTGCAATTCTCTTACAGATACGATTACAGCTACAACAAGTCCGACCGTAAAGCGTTTGCATTGGATCCCGTAGCATACGCTGATTTGGCAAGTTCGTTGAACAAATACCGTTACAACATCGATGGTGCTATTGACTACTTGCTCAACACTCAGAATTACAAGCTGTATGGAGAAGATGAGAACGAGGATGCCAGAAAGAACACCCAGTTCTCTGAGTACAAGAACTACAACCAAACCATCAGCCTCAGCTTCCGCAAGATTTCTGATTACTTCAACTTCAGTGCTGGTATCGATCTCTTGCCACAAAGAAGTACCCTCGACTATAAATATAGAGGAAAGAAATACGATACTATCACTCGTAACGTGTTCTCTTTTGCTCCAAACATTGACTTCCGCTATAACTTCACACAGCAGACTAACCTGCGTGTAAACTATCGCGCTCGTACTCAACAGCCAAGCATGACCAATTTGCTTGCCATTGAGGATGACTCTAACCCATTGAACAAAACAACAGGTAATCCTGATTTGAAGCCTTCTATCACTCACAACATCAACCTCAACTTCAACACCTTCACGATGGCTCACCAGCAGAGTATCTTTGGTTGGGGTGGTATCAACTTCACACGAAATAGTGTTAGCAATAGAACCTTCTATGATGAATCTACTGGTGTAAGAGAAACTAAACCATTTAACATCAACGGTAACTGGAGTGGAAATATCGGTGGTGGTTACAATACTGCACTCGACAGAAATGCTTACTTTACGATGAACACGTTCACAAGCTTCAACTACAACCACCAAGTTAGTTTCGTCACACAACAACAAATGAGTCTTGATTCTAAGGATACTGGTACTAAGGCTAACACCAACACCATTGGTGTGAACCAGAACCTTGGTTTCGACTTCCGCAAGGATTGGTTCGAGATGGGTATCAACGGTAGTTTGAACTACAACAACTCTCGCAACTCTGTCTTGACAACGGGTAATCAGGAGACTTGGACTTTCAGCTACGGTGCTGACATGAACCTCATCTTCAACAATGGTTTGACCTTCTCCACAGACATTAGCCAGAGCAGCCGTCGCGGTTTCTCCTCTGCAAACATGAACACCAACGAATTGCTTTGGAACGCTCAGGCAGGTATGTCTTTCCTCAAGGGTAACGCACTGACCATCACACTCCAGTGGAACGATATCCTGAAGAAGCAGAGCAACATCAGCCGTCAGATCTCAGCTTACCAGCAAAGTGACTCTCGCTACAACGCTATCTACTCATACGGTATGATTCACGTCATCTACAAGCTCAACATCTTCGGCGGCGGCGGTTCTCGTGGCGGCGGCATGGGCGGCTTCGGCGGCGGTATGGGTGGCTTCGGCGGCGGCTTCGGCGGCGGTGGCGGCTTCGGCGGCGGCGGTTTCGGTGGCATGAGATAATGCCCTCCCCCATCCTAACCAAGTATACTAAACTTCATTATATATACTTTCTGTTCTCAAATAATGAACACGAAAAAGGCTCAACCAAACGGTTGAGCCTTTTGTTTTGAATCTTCGTTATTGGAAGAACGAGAAGTTCACGCTTCCATAGTTGCGATGTGCAACAAAACGAGGATGTGTCGAGAAATCATTACTGCTTCCATGCTCCAGAATCAACACGCCCCCTTCTGCCAACAGCGGCAGAGCTGCATCGGGAATGTCAGCCAGATTCTCCAATGCATAAGGAGGATCTGCAAAGATAATGTCGTAGCGTTCCTTGCACGTACGTACATATTTAAATACGTCTCCCTTCAGCGGCAACCATTCATTCACCTGCAGTTCCTTCTGCACGCGCAACAAGAACTGCCAATGTTTGAAATCCTTTTCCACCGACACCACCTTTCTGCATCCACGCGAGGCTAACTCCAAACCAATGGAGCCTGTGCCTGCAAAGAGATCAAGGGCAGTTGGTTCCTCATCGAAATCAACATACACGTTCTCCAAGATATTGAAGAGTCCCTCTTTGGCAAAGTCGGTCGTAGGACGTGCCTTAAAGCCCGTCGGAGTGGGAACATGACGTCCCTTATATTTTCCTCGGATGATTCTCACCTTAATAAACTATTGGATATGAAAATCGCTCAGCGCATGGGCTGGTTAGAAGCCACAAATGAGCAAGGTCTGTAAGTCGTAAGGGATGAGGTTGTTGCCCATTGTCAGACGGTCTTTGAAATCTTCACTCCGATCAATCACAGATACGTGTTGCAAGAAATACTTGATTTTCTCCGATAATTCCACAGCACGTTTCTCCGTATCGCCCACTATACACAGCACGTCTTCCACTTGGTCGAAGCCCAGTTCCTTCCACACATTGAGGGTGTAGTACTGCATATCTGCCACACTGGTGCAGTCGAAAGTGTTGACAAAAAGCATCCGTCCCTGCTCAAAAGCATAGATCGTGATTTCCTTCTCATGCAGGTACACAAACATCTTCTTACCAGGTCCGAACAGACTCTTCTCGCTGAAGAATTCTATGAGCGTACTGGCAGAAGCATAGAATCGGGCACGAGGGAAGTCATCGAGCAACAACTGGTAGATGCTGCGTTCCAAGCCAAACACAATAGCGATGCCCGAACGACGCAACACATTGTAACTGACGTGTTGGGGCTTATCCTTCGGGAAGGTAAACTGATACACCGCATGAATATCGTCCTTATCAAAGGCGGCGACAGGAACGGTCGTGAAATGAGGCGTGGTGATCAGCACATTCACTCGCTGATACTCCTGTTTCAGCATCGGCTCATTCATCAACGCTTCCTTCAGATTTGCCGCCAACGAGATGGTGTGGTTCACATCCCACACCTTATACTCGAAGGGTTCTTCCTGACCTGGTGCATAGGTACAAAAAGAAAGTCCATTCGAGCAGACCCGAATGGACAAACTTTTATTAGTTATCTGATGTTCTGCCATCAATCATTAACTGTCAATTATCAACTGTCAACTATATTATTCCCAGTTACCAGCCATCTTGTTGTTGGTGTCCTCAAGGTCACCGATACGGAGTCCGTACCATTCACCATCCGTCTGGTCCTCATTGTCAAGCATCAGCTCAGCACGGTTTCTGTGACGCTTCTTCAGGTCAGCCTTCACGCTCTTGACTTTCTTCTCGTTCATGCCGTCCATGTAGTCGTCCAAACGAGCACGGAACTCAACGAGCATATCAAACTCGTTTGACTTCATATTGAACTGAGCCTTCTTGCGCAACTCGATGATACCCTGATAAACTGTGTCGTACACAGATGGATCGAAAGTAGAGTGAACCACGAAATAAGTACCGTCAGCTGGACGACCAATTGGCACATACTTCATTGAGTCAGGATTAGCAATACCCAACTTCTCTGCAGCAGTCATCCAAACAGTGTCACGCTTGATGAGACCCTTTGCCACAGCTTCCTTTTCAGTCATACCTGCTTCCAGCTGGTCGTCGGTCAACTCACCTTCCTTGATGATCTTGTCAACAGTCTTACCGTTCTTCACAAAGTCAATCAAAGAGTCGATGGTGCCACAATACTCACCAAAAGTCATCTTGTACTGCTCCTCTGCGTTACGGATGTCCATCAGACGAGCAATAACGATTTTCTCACGAGCTGCCTTCTCTTCATCAAAGGCAATGTCGCTGTAGATGCTGTAGAAGCATGCTGCGACCAGACCTAATGCACATACGACAAGAAGTCCATTAATTACACTTTTTTTCATGATATGGTTGTTAATTTTTTGTTGTTTACACACTTTTTTGCTGTCCTAAAAGCAAGTTTTTCGCCTCACTTATAGTCCAGCTCATGAATAATCACTATATTCGTTGCAAAAATAGTGCAAAATTTTCAATTGCACCCACTACTTTCAGATTTTTTTTCAAAAAAGATGATAAAAGACTACTTTAAAGACCTCATTTTGCATCATTTCGGGCATAAACCGACTCAAGACCAGGAAAAAGTCATTGACTCGCTTTGTCAGTTTATCCTTACGCCCGATGCCGATTCGGTGTTCATCCTACGAGGTTTTGCTGGTACAGGAAAGACCTCGCTGGTCAGCGCCCTCGTCAAGACGATGGAACAACTGGAACGCGAATGTGTGCTCATGGCTCCCACAGGACGTGCCGCCAAAGTCTTTTCTCTCTATGCCGACCACCCTTCATTCACCATCCATAAGCGTATCTATCGTCAGAAGTCCATCGACAAGGATTCCATCTTCACCCTCAACTACAATATGAGGCAGAACCTCCTTTTCATTTGCGACGAAGCATCCATGATCGCTAACGACGAATACCTCTCAGGCAGTCTCTATGGAACAGGACGTCTTTTAGATGATTTGGTTCACTTTGTCTATGGTGGCAAAGGGTGTCGGCTCATTCTGATGGGAGACACCGCCCAATTACCTCCTGTCGGCGATGATGAAAGTCCTGCCCTATCTGACGAATACATGAGTGGTTATGGGCTTCGAGTCGTTAGCCACACCCTCACTGAGGTGGTGCGACAAGCCGAAGAATCAGGCATCCTCTGGAACGCCACCCATCTGAGGCAAGTTCTCAACAGCCAACTTTCAACGGTCAACAATCAACTTCCCCAAATACGATTCAAGGGTTTTCCCGACGTAAAGAACATATCAGGCAATGAACTGATAGAAGTCCTCGAAGAGTGCTACTATCGTGACGGAGAGGACGACACCATTGTCGTGACTCGCAGCAACAAGCGTGCCAACATCTACAACAATGGCATTCGTGCCCAAATCCTCTGGCGAGAAGAAGCCCTCGAAAGTAGCGATATGCTCATGGTTGTCAAGAACAATTATTATTGGACAGAAAAACTGGCACTTGAACTGCTGGCGAATGCGAAAGCAGAGGGCAAGACACCTGAAGAAGCCGAGTCTGTTCCTTTCGATTTTATTGCCAATGGTGACACAGCCATCATACGACGAGTACGCAACGAGCGCAACTTCTATGGTTTCACTTTTGCGGACACCACTTTGGAGTTCCCCGATTACGATGGCTTCACGCTCGAAACCACCGTCTTGCTCGACACACTCCAGTCCGAAGCCCCTGCCCTCACGAAAGAGCAGCAAGACAACCTCTACAACCGCATCATGGAGGATTATGAGGGAGACCCTACTCTACGCTCCAAACAAGACAAACTCAAAGCCTTGCGCCAAGATCCTTACTATAATGCCCTTCAAATCAAGTACGCCTATGCCATCACCTGCCACAAAGCGCAAGGTGGACAATGGACCAACGTATTTATCGACCAAGGGTATATGACGGAAGAAATGCTCTCCCCCGATTATTTCCGTTGGCTCTACACCGCCATCACACGCGCCACCACACGGGTCTTTTTCGTGAACTGGCCCAAAGAGCAAATCATGGGAAAGTTGGAGGAATGAAAAGAAAGTCGTAACTTTGCACCACAAAAACAATCAATAAAAATCATTATGGAAGTCATACAAAGTTTCACCATCGACCACACCCAGCTGAAGCCAGGCATCTACGTGTCTCGTGAAGACAAAGGTTTCACCACTTTCGACCTGCGCATCACAGAACCCAATAAAGAGCCTGCCGTTGCTCCTGCTGCCATCCACAGTTTGGAACACCTGATGGCAACATGGTTCCGCAATTCTGAAGCAAAGGAAGATGTGGTGTATGTGGGTCCTATGGGATGTCTCACAGGAATGTATATCATTATGACAGGAACCTACACGGTGGAGGATATGCGTCGTCTGACCATCGAGTGCCTTCAATGGATTCTCTCTCAGACAGAAGTGCCTGCCACGCGTCCTGAAGCCTGTGGAAACTATCTGCTTCACGACCTTCCTATGTGCAAGTGGGAAAGTGCCCGCTATCTTGATCGTTTGCAGCACGATTTCCACAGCGAGTACACCAAACTTCAGATTACCCTCGATGATGGGAAAGTCTTTGCCGATGCATAGACAAAAGTGTGATGACACACAGATTTTGTCGGCTGGCTATTGATTCTGTTTCAAGCTATACTTCACAGTCATTTTCATAAATGGTTTTACCTTATCGCGTAAAATCATGTAACTGTGATTATATCCACTTTCGCGCAGACGTCCATAAAACGGCAGTTCCATCCCCATACCTACATTCAACGCCAATTCTTTTGTGGCCTGCACATCGGCAAACAAGCCCAAACGCTCTGACACTTGGCTGTACATCGCCTTCTTAGGCAAACCCTCGGTCTTGGGACGGAAATAGAACTTATCTGTCTCCAACTCCAAGCCCAACGAATACTTCACTTTGGGTGATGCTTGATAATAAAGATAGTTGTATGCCTCCATACAGTTGATGCTCCAGCGGTCATCAAACTTGTGCGAATAAATAATCATCGGATAGAGCGGCCACGACACAGCTGTGCCCACAAGACAGATAGCGCCTACCCCAAGAACCGTTCGTTGATTGCGTGTCAGCATCAAGATACCACCCACAATACCCGAGGCATTCTCATAGCCATATTGCGAAAAGTTGCCAGTACCCATACCCATCAATGTCAGAGGTTTGCCAAAAGCCAAGAGATTGTAGGTCAATGACAACGTGCCGCCATAGTGATGGTGTGCTGTCGGCATTTCGAATCCCAGCTTCTTCGTCTCCCACTCTGTGCGCAATTCACGATTGCTGAAGTTGTAAAATGGTGAGACTGACAAAGCAAACATTTTGTTCGAATACAACTTCACACTCGATTTCACCTTCACGTTCACTCCACGATGTATGCGTCCTCCAGCCAATCGTTCGCCCTCTTCCGATTTCCAAGTGAAATTCGTGTTGGTGGCACCATCCACAGTTGCTGACAGGCTGAACTTTTCCCTTGGGTCACTTAACTGCGCAAACATACTCATGGAACAAAGCGACAGTCCCATGATCCATAGAAACACTTTCATCTGCTGTATTTTTTCTGTTATCATAACCTTACATTCTTCCTCTTCTTGCACTTTGACGACCACCAAACATATTGAGGCGATAGCTGAGGTGCAGGATGGCGTAACTGGTGATGGCATTCACCTCACGGTCCGTCCAACCGTTGGCATTGACGGTACGCGTGAAATTCGACTGCTCATGAAGAATATCATACCATTGGAGCATCACGGTCAGTTTCTTGCCGCGCAAGAATGCATGAGATAACTGGGCATTCCAAAGCAACTCATTGGTGTTCAGCGACTGGTCGCTATACCCTCGTTTGCTGTACATATGGAAGTCTGTGGAAAGACTGGTGCCCCACGAGAAAGTGATTTTCGTGTTGCCACCATACTGGAAGTTCCACGTGGTCAGGTTGCGTGATGCTTGCAGTTCGTTCTCTGTGCGGGCATAAGTGACATTCGTGTTCAGCGAGAAACTGATATTCTTTTTGCGGAAACTCAACGAGATCGACGGCGTGAGATTGTAGGAATGGGTGACATTGCGTTGCGATGAAGCATCTCGATTCAGATTGACAAACGAGACATGATGATTGTAGCTGCCTCGTACGGAACCACTCACATCCCAGCGGTTCAGGGTGTCGAGTGAGATGTTGAATGTAGCGCCACCATTCGCACTCCAGTTGCCATTGAAGTTCTCTGGTCGCGAAATGCGTCCACCTGTCTCCTCATTGTAAGTGACGATATTGCCCACAGAATTTCTGGTGCTTCTCACACTGGCGTTGGTGCTGTAGCTCCATCGACGTTGTGCCTTGGGAATGGTGTTGCCCAAGCTGTCCTCCACATACTTGGGCGCACTTTGCCTTTGGTAGTTGACGTCAAAGTTGGTGGTGAACGAAGGCTTCAATCCTGGATTACCCATCGTGATGGAAAGTGGATTGGTGTCATCGTAGATGTTGAGGAGTTGGGTGATGGATGGTTGCTGCGTCTGTCCACGCAAGGTCACTTGCAGGTTGCTCTGCTGGGTGAAGCGGTAGCGCATATTGAGCGTGGGCGAGTAATTCGTGACGGTACGGACCGTATCCACAGGACGCCCCAGATATTGCTGTATGTAGTGCGAACGCTGAGGTTGGGCAGACACACCCACATTCAGGTTGATTTTATTGCGCACCAGCCGCAGCTGTAGATTGATGTTATGTCCATACTCCGTGCGTTCCGAGTATCGGCTCAGACGCGTGGAGAGATATTCCTCGTAGGGATTCTCAAGGAAGCCGAACAACCGTCCCCAATCGCGATATTCTTGCAAGGCGGCATTGAACGCTTCCTCGCCAATATCAGGGAAATCGTAAGTCAGAGGGTCATTTTTCTGATGGCTGTAACGGAAATTATAATTCACCTGTAAGAAGATACCTTGCGAACCTGCATTGCGTTGATTGCCTCCACCACGGTTGCCTCCACCACCGCCAGGACCACCACCGCCAGGACCGCCACCCTGGTTTCCACCGCCACGATTACCTCCGCCAGGACCACCACCCCTGTTTCCTCTCTGGTTGGCTTGAGGAAGGATGCTGTCAGTACTCAACGTGTCCACTGGTTCTGGCTTAGCCTTGAAGATATAGAGCGGTTCCGTATAGGTGATGCCCACATTGTAATTGAAGTTGTTGTTGGGCGAAGCCGTGTATCGGTTGGTCTGATAGGTCGAGTCATTGCCTGTCACATCCAGAGTCTTGTAAAGGTGCACCATCGAGAGGTTGGCATTTCGGTTGCTGTTTTTACTGTAGCTGATATTGCCATTGACAGCCAAGTTGCGTCCATTATTGCTGAATCGACGATGCAACTGCAACTGTGTGCTGAGATTCGTGTTTTCGCCATAACTCATCGACTTGTTCTGCCGACCATTGACAATCAGTCCCAATTCGTTCATCGTGTTCAGTCCCTCATTGCTCAGAGGATTCCTCACGTATTCGAAGGGGTCAGCGTTGAACGAGGCATTGGACGAATGACTGCGGCTGTCGCTGGTCGAGAAAGTCACGTTGGGACGGAAAGAGAGTGTGGTGACTGAGTCGATGGTCCACTGCAGGTTCATGTTTCCCGTCCAACTATTGTTGCGAGAATAGCTTTGGCTGATGCTGTTGGAGAATGCACCTCCACGCGTTCTGACGAAGTTCTCCGATCCAGTGCGGTTCCAGTTGTCGGCTGTGCTGTGGGTCCAAGTCACGCGTCCACTCATTTTCAAGTTCTTGTCGTTCTCATAGCTTGCATCCAGAGCGGCTGTCTGCGTGTTGCGCTGTCCGTTGCCATTACCTCTTCCTCGTCCTCCTCGTCCTGAGAAGTTTCGGTCGTTCACGTTGTTGGCATTGCCCATAAATGTATAACGCATTGCTCCAAAGGGCTTCATGGCGGTCAATCGGATGCCATAACGGTTATCTGTACCATAACCCAAGTCTGGGTTGGCTTGCAATCCGCGTCGGGCGCTCTTCTTGGTGGTGAACTCCATCACAAAGTCATCCTCACCATCGTCAATACCCGTCAGTCGTGAGAGGTCACTCTTCTCATCATACACCTTCACCTTGTCAATGACATAGGAAGGCAAGTTCTTCATCACAGCGCTATTGTTTCCTGTCATGAAATCACGTCCATCCAACTTGAAACGCTTCACTTGCTTGCCATTGACGGTGATGCCTCCATTCTCATCAATTTCTGCACCAGGCAGCACCTCCACCAACGCCTCAATGACCGAACCCTCTGGCACTGTGAAGGCATCGGCATTATAAATCAAGGTGTCATCCTTGACCACCATCTTGGGCAGGTTAGCAGTGACGATCGCATCATCCAATTCCTTGATTTCAGGGTTCAGGGAGATGGTGCCCAAAGACATATTTGATCGTCCTTTCTTCTCAAATGGAACCATTCGTGGTTCGAAGCCGAGGAACGAGAGTTTCAGCACATAAGTGCCTGAATTGATAGAAGCAAAGCTAAAGCGTCCATTCTGGTCAGAATAGGCTCCTTTGACAAAAGTGGTGTCAGTCCTGTTGCGTCGGGTGGTGATTTCGTACAATTGCAAGGTGGTGTTGGAGAGTGGATCAGCTGTTGAATTATCTATAACACGTCCACTAACAGACTCATTCCTGTTCTGTTGCGCAGCCACAGGCAATCCTCCAACAAATAGGAGGATGACCAACAAAGCGATATATCGTGTAAATGGGAATTGTTTCATATATTCTATATGACCTTCAGAAATGCCAAAGGTTAAGAGACGCTCCCCGATTTGAAGAAAAAAATCCCTCCCACACATGGTGGAAGGGAAATTTCTTATTTCGTTGCATCTTCAACAATCTTATCAACGGCAGCTTTCAGACCCTCAGGATTCTTACCACCTGCTGTGGCGAAATGGGGCTGACCGCCGCCACCACCTTGGATGAGCTTGCCTGCCTCACGCACATACTGACCAGCGTTCTTTCCCTCTGCCACAAGGTCGTCAGAGATAGAGACGGTCAAAGTGGGTTTGCCAGCTGCTTCACTACCGATGACCACGAGCAAGTGCTCTGGGAACTGGCTGCGGAGCTGGAAGGCGATATCCTTCACATGTTGTGCCTCCATTGGCAGCACACCAGAGATGACCTTCACGCCATTCACTTCACGCGCTTTCTCAATGAGCAGCTTCTTCAGTTCCTGTGCCTTCTGAGCCTTGAACTCATCCACCTGAGCCTGCAACTCCTTGTTCTCGGCAATCGCTCTCTGAACCGTTGCCATCAAGTCTGGTGCATTGTTGAGCAAGCCCTTCAGGTCGGTCATGAAGTCCTGCATCTTGTCGAGGGTTTCCTCCACAGCCTTGCCTGTGATTGCCTCAATACGACGCACACCAGCGGCGATGCTGCTTTCGCTCGTGATTCTCATCATACCCAGACGGCCTGTGCTCTGTGCGTGGCAACCACCACAGAACTCCACACTTGTGCCGAACTGAACCACACGCACCTTGTCGCCATACTTCTCGCCAAACAACGCGATAGCACCCAATTCTTTGGCTTTCTCGATAGGATAATCACGATATTCCTTCAATGAGATGTCCTCGCGAATCTTGGCATTCACCAAGTGCTCCACCTCACGAATCTGCTCTGGAGTGACCTTCTCGAAGTGAGAGAAGTCGAAACGGAGTCCGTCTGCTGTGACGAGCGAACCTTTCTGTTCCACGTGGGTGCCGAGCACCTCACGAAGTGCCTCGTCGAGCAAGTGCGTACAAGTGTGGTTGGCTTCAATCGCGCGACGCTTCTCCACATCCACACAAGCCATGAACTCAGCCTCTGGCTGCTCTGGGAGCTTATCCACGATGTGGATTGCCACACCGTTCTCCTTCTTGGTGTCGAGCACCTGAATCTCTTCATTCTCGCTCACCAGCACACCCTGGTCACCTACTTCACCACCCATCTCACCATAGAATGGAGTCGTGTCGAGAATCACCTCGTAAGCCGTGCGCTTCTTCTGCTGCACCTCTCTATATTTAATAATGTGGGCAGGATGCTCTGTGTAGTCGTAACCCACAAACTCGCTCTCTGCATCGTTGAGAACCACCCAGTCGCCCAGTTTCACCTCAGCAGCGTTGCGGGCACGGTTCTTCTGTTCCTGCATGCACACATCAAAGCCCTTCTCATCCACCGTCAGACCCTGCTCACGACAGATCAGTTCTGTGAGGTCGAGTGGGAAGCCGAAGGTGTCGAAGAGTGTGAACGCCTTGTCACCAGCAATCTCGGTCTTGCCAGCAGCCTTCGTCTCGTCGATGACGCCCTGCAAGAGCTTGATACCATTCTCCAAAGTGCGGAGGAACGAGCTTTCCTCTTCCTGCATCACCTTCATCACCAGCTTCTGCTGAGCGGCAATCTCTGGGAAGGCATCGCCCATCTCAGCCACGAGTGTAGGCACCAACTTATAGATGAATGCTTCCTTCTGATCGAGGAAGGTATAGCCATAGCGGACAGCACGACGAAGGATGCGACGAATCACGTAACCAGCCTTGGCATTCGATGGCAGCTGACCATCAGCAATCGCAAAGGCGATGGCACGCAAGTGGTCCACCACCACGCGCATGGCGATGTCTTTCTTCTCATCCTGACCATATTGGCAACCAGCCATATCGCCCAACACCTTGATGAGGGGTTGGAACACATCGGTGTCATAGTTCGAAGTCTTGCCCTGCAACGTGCGCACCAGACGCTCAAAGCCCATACCCGTATCAATCACCTTGGCTGGCAGACCTTCGAGGGAGCCGTCAGCCTTGCGGTTGTACTGCATGAACACGAGGTTCCAGATCTCAATCACCTGTGGGTGGTCTTTGTTCACCAGTTCACGTCCAGGCACCTTTGCCTTCTCCTCCTCAGAACGGCTGTCCACATGAATCTCCGAGCAAGGTCCACAAGGTCCTGTGTCACCCATTTCCCAGAAATTGTCATGCTTGTTGCCGTTGATGATGTGGTCTTTGGGCAAGAACTGCTCCCAGATGGCAGCAGCCTCATCGTCACGAGAAAGTCCCTCCTCAGGGCTGCCCTCGAACACAGTGGCATAGAGATCCTTGGGGTCAATCTTCAGCACATCCACAATGTACTCCCAAGCCCAAGAAATCGCCTCTTTCTTGAAGTAGTCACCAAACGACCAGTTGCCCAACATCTCGAACATCGTGTGGTGGTAGGTGTCATGTCCCACCTCTTCGAGGTCGTTGTGCTTGCCGCTCACACGGAGGCACTTCTGCGAATCTGCCTGACGGCGACTCTTAGGGGTCACATTGCCCAAAATGATGTCCTTGAACTGATTCATACCTGCATTGGTGAACATCAGCGTTGGGTCGTCCTTCACGACCATAGGAGCTGATGGCACAATCAGGTGTTCCTTGCTCTCAAAAAACTTCTTGAAAGACTCACGTATCTCTTTTGCTGTCATCATATAAAGTTACGATTTGACGATTTACTATTTACTATTTTGGGAAAATCGGGTGCAAAGTTACAACTTTTTCTCCAAATTACTCATCTTTCCTTGAGCATTTTTCATTTACCAAAGCGCTTCGAAGCAGAAAAAAGTCCCCCACCCCCTTTTTAACGTCCTTCACAGAAGTTTTTCAAGTCCTCAAATTCCTTCAGCCTCCCTATACAAATTTTCCAAGTGGTACGCTGCTACGTTACAGCATGAGGGTGTTAGTTTTTCCGAATAAGGGCACCTTATTGCTCAATAAGGAACACTTATTATTCAACAGAGGCAGGTTATTGGGAAATAAGCCTTGTAGAGAAAAACCAGTCCTTACAGATTACAGTTCTTACAGTTAAAAAATGAGCATAACACTTCTTTATAAAGATTATATAACTAATTAATATATATATAGTTATATAGTATATAGAGAAAAAAATGGGTGCCTCAAAAAATAACTGTAAGAACTGTAATCTGTAATATCTAATTCTTTAGCTTTCATCTAAAAGGCTATAAAACAATAACATACAACATTAGCCAACTCCAACAACCAAGACAAATCTATCAGTTCTATCAGTTTCAGTTAGCTTTCAATGGGTCTGTTATGTATCAAATTCCCCTATATTATAATATATAACTAATTAATAATTAATAAGTTATATAATAAGAAGATAAAATTGACACCCCTTCGAAAACTAACTGATAGAACTGAAAGTGATAGATTTTGCCAGAGTAGATTTTATTTAATAATCAGTAAATCAATGACATACGATATCACAAAGCCCTCTGTTCCTATGATGCCAAACCTTAGAAAAGGGACAGAATTCATCAAAAACAGGCTCTTTCTGGGGTCAAAAACAGGCAAAAACCCTTCATTTTGATGCATTTTATGCCACTTTCTGAACACAAAGCCTTTCCAAAAAAACAGCATCAACACCCTATTTGGAGGGGTATTTGTAGTCAAATGGCTCCTCTCAACACAAAAAGTGAGGGTTCTTTGCGAATAATTGTCCTTTCAAACCTACAGTTGCACCCTCCCCGAGCCTGCACTTGTTACTACGAAGAGGTTGCAAGTGTACCCTCGTGAGTCCACAAAATCGCCTCCAACGGCAATTTTTAAGGGGCACTTTTTTGTTACCCTTAAGGGTTGCAAAATTTTCCCTTAAGGGGAAGCAATTTTTGTGGCTGCACCTCAAAAATAAAAAAGAAATAGGACTTTTCTTTTTGTATTTCGCTCGGTTTGCACTACCGTTGGCTACGCCGAAAGTACTCACGTTCGACAATAAAAGTTAAAATATAGGTTTTTCCTTTGTATTGTCCTCACTTAATCGTACCTTTGTCCCCCGAAATAGGAACAATAAACCACTAAAAACTATTATCATTATGGTTACTACTATCATTATTATTGCTGTCGTTGTTGTGATTATCCTTGCCATCATCGGCATGTACAACAACCTTGTGAGACTTCGCAACAATCGCGAAAATGCTTTTGCTGACATCGACGTGCAGCTCAAGCAGCGTTATGACCTCGTGCCTCAGTTGGTGGCTACCGTGAAGGGCTATGCTGAGCATGAGAAGGGACTGCTCGAGAGCATCACCGCTGCCCGTTCGGCTGCCATGAGTGCCACCAGCATCGACGACAAGATCAAGGCTGACCAGCAACTCACTTCTGCCTTGGCTGGCTTGAAGGTGCAAGTGGAGGCTTATCCTGACCTGAAGGCAAACCAGAACTTCCTCCAGTTGCAGGGCGAACTCTCTGACATCGAGAACAAACTCGCTGCCGTACGCCGCTTCTTCAACTCTGCCACTCGCGAACTCAACAACGCCGTTCAGACTTTCCCCGCCAACCTCCTCGCTGGTATGTTTGGTTTCCACAAGGAAGCTATGTACGAGATTGAGGCTTCAGAACGCGCTACTGTAGAAAAGGCACCTGAAATCAAATTCTAAAAGGTTTGAGATTTATTGCGGCAAGCCGCCGAAAGAAAAATAGGTAAAGACAGGGAAAAATAAATAAAAATAGTTTTATATCTTTACTTGTTTTTTTATATTTTTTCTTCGGCGCCAACGGCGCAACTTTAGCTGAGGTTTATGCAGTATGTAGGTATTCAGACTCAAATTGCACGGAACAACTGGAACAGCATCATGCTGCTCCTGATGTTCCCGTGCATCATTTTGGGAATGTTGTGGGTGTTCTGCTGCATTTTCGGATTCCAAAGCACCTATGACCCGTATGGTTACGAGCACTTCTACCTCGACACGGACATCATCAATAAGACGTGGCTCAGTTGGGCACCTTGGGCGGTCGTGATCGTAGGCATCTGGCTGTTGATTGCGTACCTGTTCAATGCCCAGATGATTCAGCATGCCACAGGCGCAAAGCCTCTGGAACGCAAGGAGAATCCACGTGTCTATAACCTGGTGGAGAACCTCTGCATGAGTTGTGGTATGCCGATGCCAAAGGTGAACATCATCGAAGACCCACAACTGAATGCTTTTGCTTCGGGCATCAACCAGAAGAGTTATACCGTCACGCTGACTCGTGGCATCCTCGACTACCTGGATGATGCCGAACTGGAGGGTGTGATTGCCCACGAACTCACCCACATCCGCAATCGCGACACGAAGGTGCTCATCATCAGCATCGTCTTTGTCGGCATCCTCTCTACCCTACTTACCGTGCTGACCCGTGGGGTGTTACGTGCATTCTTATGGAGTGGCGGTTCAAGTCGTCGCTCGAACAACAAGGGAGGTGGCGTCGCTATCTTCGTGATCATCATTGCTGCCATCGTCTGTGCCGCCATTGCTTACTTCCTCACCCTACTCACCCGTTTTGCCATCTCGCGCAAACGTGAGTTCATGGCGGATGCTGGCGGTGCTGAACTGACACGCAATCCTCGTGCCCTCGCCTCTGCCTTGCGTAAGATTTCTGCTTATCCAGGACTTGGGCATATCAATCGTGAGGACATTGCCCAACTCTACATCATCCATCCGAAGAAACTGACGCAGAGTTTCTTCGATAAACTACAATCTCTCTTCAGCACCCATCCGAGCACAGAAGAGAGAATCCGAATCTTAGAACAGTTCTAAAAGAGTGAAAAGTTCACTTCTTTAGATATTTCTTGTACGCCTCAATCATTTGCTGGCGTCGTTCTGGTGTGACCTTGATGAGTCGCGTGTTGGTGTCATCACTCTTATCAACGCCGTTGTCCTTTTCGCTCCAGTGGAAGTTACTTTGCATCTGGCCATGCAGGTCGTCATACACACGACCATCCTCACCAAAGAAGACTGACTTACTATTGGGCTCACCTGCCATCCATCCCACGAAGGGCTGCTCCACATTCCACTCGCCTGCAGCAATCAACACATAGGGTTTGCCATCAATGACCACCTCCAACAGCTTGTCCTTCACGAAGTCCAGATATTCATCGAACACCTGTTCGTAGAGCATCGCCATCGTCACCTCCGTGTTTTCCACACCCTGAAATTGGCGACGAACCAGTTCCTTCTGAACCTCACTCAACAGGTCGGCAGCAGCCATTGGTCGTTCTGATGCCATCTGCATCATCACAGCCATCGTATTGACCATCATTGGCGTGGTGCTTTCTGTGTCTTTCTTCAGCTGGAAATAGCGCTTCAACTCATCGCCATAGAAGATTGCATTCTGAAAGTCTTGGTGATTAATCGCGTTGAACATCAGCGTGAGACCTGCCTCATTGAACACGGAGTCGGGCACAACAGGCTGGATGTCAGCCACCAGGTGATAGATGCGCTCAAAGTATTTTCCTGCTGCCACCTGGTCATAGAGTTCACTCTCCTTGTTGATCAGCATCCTCGCTGCAGCGTATTGCTTCTGCCAGTCAGCAGGGTTTGCATCAGCATCTTTTGCCACACGCTCAAATTCCTGACGTAACGTCGCATTCTGTGCGTTCACGTTGAAAGTTAGGGAACACATCATGGTCAGTGCCACCCAAAAGCATTTCTTTGCCATCATAACATCAATAGATTTTTAAGTTTCTGAGGCAAAGGTACACAAATTCCATAGAACAACTCTTAATATCTAATAATTTTCGCTGAAAATCTAACAAAATTCGTTAAAGTTGGGGGTCGATGTGCATTTTTTTGTGTTTTTATTTGGTATTATCTAAAAGTTTAGATTAACTTTGCCGCAGAAAATCTAAAAAATTAAATCAAGAAATCTAAAATATTAAATAAATATGAAAAGGAACGACGAAGAAAGACAGCTCACCAAAGCCGAAATGGAAATCATGAATGTGCTTTGGAATGCGAAGGGAATGACAACCCACGAAATCATTGAAGAGTATCCAGAACCCAAACCTGCCTACTCCACCATCGCCACATTCCTGAAAATCCTGACGAACAAAGGCTTCATCGCCTCACGCAAACAGGAAGGAGGAGGCAAGACCTTCGTGTTCTCACCCCTCATCAGCAGGGAGGCATACACCAACCGCGTGATGAAGGAAGTGAAGAGCACCTTCTTTGGAAACTCCTTGAAATCCATGCTCTCCTACTTCGCCCAGCATGAAGAAGTGTCGGAAGAAGACTTGCAGGAAATCATGGAAATGATCAAGAAGTAAAGCATGCACTTCCAAGAAAATCATCAATTGTCAATCGTAAAATCGTAAATCACCATGATATTCGTCCTCAAAGCCGCCATTACATTGGCACTCCTATACAGCTGTTTCTTCGTCTTTCTGAGCAAAGAAACATTCCATCGGTTCAACCGCTGCATGCTGGTGGGCATCATGCTCGTGTCGCTCGTCATGCCGATGTTCCACTTCACCACCTCCCACCCCACGGCTTTGAACGAAGAGGTGTATGTGGTGCAGAACTACATCGAGCACGACTATACGCCCATCGTAGTCGCACCACAAGTTCCTCGCATCACGTGGATTCAGGTGCTCACGGGTATCTATCTGACAGGCGTCGCCATCATGCTCATCCTCACCCTCGTGCAAGCCATCTCGCTCTCCCGCTTCCTCCGCTGTGGCGTGCGACACACCGACTCACAAGGCAACACCGTCATCCTGCACAATGGAGAGGTGCCACCCTTCAGCATCTTCCGCTTCATCGTCATGAGCGTGAAAGACTATGAGACGAGTCGCCAATACATCCTCACCCACGAACAGGAGCACATCCGTCTGGCTCACACCTACGACCTCCTCCTGCTTCAGGGCATGAAGATCTTCCAATGGTTCAACCCATTCATCTGGTTCCTCAGCCGCGACCTCAAGGCGGTACATGAATATGAGGCTGACCAGGCTGTCATCAACCAAGGCATCGATGCAAAATCATATCAACAACTTCTCGTGATGAAGGTGGTCGGGAATCGACTGCAGCCTTTCACCAACAATCTGAATCACGGCTCACTCAAAAAACGTATTATTATGATGTACCAGAAACCTTCTAACCGATGGCTCATGCTCAAAGCACTTTGTGCCATCCCCGTGGCGGCATTGACGATCAATACCTTCGCCACACCTATTGAGACCGACCCCGTGGAAGATATGGTGAAGACATTGGAAACCACCAACGTGCCAACCATCAACGAGGTGAAAGAGAGTATCCCCACTATGGAAGAAGTCGTCGTGCCAGAGGCCCCAGAACAGGCTGTGCAGGATGATGACGACAAGAACCCACTTGTACTCGTCAATGGTGTCGAAATCAATCTTCCTGCCGACCTCAAGACCCTCAATGATGAAACCATCGCTAAAGCCCTTAACATCAAGGAAGATGACGTGGAGAGCATCACTGTGCTCAAAGATGCTGCCGCCACGACTCTCTATGGTGAGAGAGGCAAGAATGGCGTCATCGAAATCAAGGTGAAATCAGCATTCTTGAATAAGCTTCCAGGCATTCAGCAGAACGAAGATGGTTCCTATTCCATCAACGGCAGGAAGGTTCAGAAAATCCTTGTGAACGGCAAGGAATACTTCAAAGCCCTCTCCGATGGTCAGGAAAAACTTGCCATTGAGGATGCCGAAATACCCACCATTCAGAACGCCATCCACGATGATCCCATCTTCGATATAGTTGAAGAGCCAGCGCAGTATCCCGGCGGTCAAGGAGCCCTCATGCAGTACCTCGCTCAGAACATCCGCTATCCTAAGATTTCCGCAGAGAATGGTGTTCAGGGACGTATCCTCGTACAGTTCGTCATCGAGAAAGACGGTTCACTCAGCAACTTCAAGGTCGTCAAGGACGCGAAACCAGTATCAGATGGCATCACCGTCAATGCACAGGGCACAACAGCTGAAGGAAACGATATTCCAGAGTCCTTCGCGGAATGCCCAACTGGACACCCGCCAAGCAACGTGGTCAAGTGGTTCGGTTGAAGTACACCCTCCCGGTTACTTTCCGTCTACAATAATACATTTGTTTGGTAAATAAAGATTAGTTAAAAGGGAAGGTCGTAGCGATACGGCCTCCCCTTTTTCTTAACCTCAAACCTCAAATCTCCAACCTCAAACCTCCAAGCCTATTTCGGCCGCAAAAGCACAGCAAATAATTTGGCGAGAGAACATTTTTCTGGGTGAAAAACAAAAAAAAATTAAAAAAATGTTGCATGAATGATTTATTTGTTCTACATTTGCCTAACTTTTATCAAACTATATAAACATTAAACCTAAAAATCTTATGAAAAAGAACTTCACCTTTTTTACCTTCGCAACAATGATGTTGCTGGGTATGTCAAGTGTTTTTTATGCATGTAGCAGCGATGACGACAATAACGGTAACCAACAGGAGTTGGGCGATAAGGCTGTGGCTGAATTGAAAAACCTGGTATTTGACGAGAACGGAAACGTTATGTTTAGTGAGACAGAGACGGCTGGTCTCTATGAACTCGGTTTGGGAGAGAAGAGCGATGCTGCAGACATCGTTGCCCAATACGTGAACAATGCAAGCTTCAAAGACGGAAAGGCCGAATACCAGCTGCCTGACAATCGTGGCAAGGTGATCGCAAACGAAGGCAATGAGGAAGGTGTCTTCTATCAAGTGCAGTTTGCCGTGAAGGAAATCCCAGTCAAGACATTATTGGTTGAGGAAATCAACTACATGATGGGACAAGAAAACAAACTGGCAGCAACAAAAACATTGCAGTGCTCCGACTGCAATGTGATCTTCACCAAGCCCAAGCTTGCCAGCCCCGTATGTCCTAAGTGTAAAAAGAGTGATAAAGTCAGAACGTATAAATGAAAAGAGTTTTTTTATATAGTTGTCTGATGCTGATGTCCTTGATGGGACATGCCCAGCTGGATGTGGATGTGGACAACTCAAATAAGAGTGAGAAGGCATCTGAGGATGCCAAGGGTACAAACAAAATCTTCAACAAAGCCAAAGATTTTGTAGATAAAAAATGGGTAAAGAATGTGGACACGCTCTATATCCAGAACCCCAAACAAGTCTGGCGTGTCAGTTTAGACAGTTACCTCAGCCAATCGGATCTGGAGATGAAATCGACCATCGATGGCTCTGTCTTATATTCAGATGTTGTAGGTGCCTTGAAATGCCATCCTCGCATCCGCACAGACGTATCCACCTCTATTGGTGTGCGTGTAGGATACAAAGGACTTGCGGCACACTATGCTTTCAACGTTGCAGGTGATAAGGGCAGAGACCTTTCGGTGAGCAGCTCAGGTACATGGTACTGTGTACACTTTCGCCTGCATGAGTTCAAGACCAAAGAACCGCAAGTGAAATATGAGGGAAATTTCATCAATTATGAAGGTTCTCCTGAATGGCAGAGTTTCTCAGACAGATGGAAGCTCGATTCCCCCATCAAGGCAAAGACGGTGGTGCTGGATGGTTACTACATCTTCAACAAGCGCCGCTTCTCCTATAAGGCTGCTTATCGCCAGAGTGTCATTCAAAAACGTTCAGCCGGTTCCTGGCTGGCTGGTGCCATGTTCTATTATTCAGACTTCCGCTTCGACAACGACGTGAATGCCGACTTGATCATGTCTATGGGAGATGTGGGACGCATCAAACAATGGCAAGCGAATGTAGGTGCCGGCTACGGCTACAACTTTGTGCCTGCAAAGGGTTGGCTCATCAGTGCGATGGCAATGCCTATGGTGACGCTTTACAACCATGTGAAGACTTACCAGTACGATTCCAACTTACGTGAGTTGGCGATAGATGAAGAAGAGCACGATGACGACGAACTGCTGCCCGAAGACTACCGCATCACAAAGGTGGGGTCAGAGAGCCACAACAGCCGCATCTCGCTGAACTTCAATGCACGCCTTTCACTCACCTACAACTGGAGTCGCTACTTCGTGAACCTGAACGGTCAGTTCTACAACTTCCGCTATCATCACAAGGATCACCGAGGAAACCTGAATGACTGGTATGCCAATGCCACCATCGGCGTAAGACTCTAAGAGACAAGCACATGAAGACTTATAACCTCCTTGCCACCCTGATGGCTGTAGCGATGCTGCTGGGCATGGGCTACAGCCTGACGGCATGCAGCAACGACGAGGATGAATCCAATTCTTCACCATCGGAGGTGCGCCCTGAGGTGTTGGTTTTGTTTTCATTCGACGGCTTGGGTGATGGCAGCTACAACGACCAGATTCTGCGTGGCATCAAGCTGGTGGAAAATGAGTATAACCAGAAAATGTCCATCAAGTTCGTGAACCCCAAGGACATGGAGGAGGTGGAGTCGCTGTGCACTTCGTGGTGGGCAAATATTGACAAGCCTGCCGATAAGAAGGGCACCATCCCACGCAGGTTGCTGGTGCTGGCTTCTTCCGACTACATTGAACCTGCCCGACGCCTGTTTGCCAATGCTGAGATGAACATCAACCGCTGTGTGCTGGTGTTTGAGGCGGAGGACAACGGCGACGAGACAGAACAAATCCGCTCGTTCGACATCGATATGTATGGCGCTTCTTGGCTGGCTGGTCGAACGGCTCGGGATTTGGGTTGCAAAAGTGCACTCGTGTTGCTGGGCAACAGCATGAACGAGACCACCTACGATGCTCGAGACGGTTTCGTGGACGGTTATGGTAAAGCAGAGGACGAAACCTCGGCTACTGTTGGAGCCATTGCCGATGACTATAGAGGTTATGGCATGGCGACGGAACTGTATCGCAAGATGTATGACTATGATGGTCAGTATGATTTCATCTATGCAGTGGCTGGTGGCTCCAACATGGGAGCGTACCGCTATCTGCGTGAGAATCCTGACTGCGGCATCTACACAGCAGGAATGGACACCGACCAAAGTCCCTACTCTACGCTGATTGTAGGGTCAATGGTGAAGCGCATTGACCTTGTGCTTTACGACCATCTCAAGAATTGGTTTAATTTGAAGGACTTGCCCCGCCATCAGCACTATGGACTGGAAAGTGGCTATATTGATTGGCAAATTGCCGACCGATACGCATACCTGAAGGCCAGTGTGGAAGCGAATCGGGCGGAGGCCATCAGAAAGGAGAAGGAATATGCGGCGAATTAAATGGATGATCGGTTGGTGCTTGTTGCTGCTGATGGCTTGCAATGACAATAACGATGCGACGTCAGAAGAGTCATTCCGCCAAGAGGTACGAAAAGTAGCAATCGTGCTGCCCATGAATCATGGACAGAAGGAGCATTGGGAGCAAACCATCGAGATGGCAGCCAATGGTGTGAACGAGATTCAGAAGCAGAACATCCTGAACACTCCAAACGGACAAGACCGCGTGAAGGTGAAGATGGAGTTTGAATGGTTTGATGAAGAGACCGTGAATATGGAAGAACTGGGTGAGCAACTTGCTGCACGTGATGACATCGTGGCGGTGATGGGTGGCAAGTACAGTGCCGATGCCGCCGTTCTCGCTGCCTCACTCTGTCGTGCCAAGAAACCGTTCTTCACCATCGCCACAACCGAGGAGCTGGTACGTGCCTATGCCTCGACGGGTTCCCTTTGGGCCATGACGGAGAGTGATATCACACAATGTGAGATCCTGCTCAGCCGCGCCCTCTACTATGGTGCCAAAACCGTCTCTTTGCTTGCCAACAACGAAACACTCTATGGAAAGACTTTTGTGGACTGGTTTGGTTTTCAGGCTGAGGAGTTGGGCTTGGAAGTGAAGAGCATTCATGATTTCCGTCCAGAGACCCTTGCAGAGGAGAGCAAGAAGGCTGCCGAGGAGAATGCCGACGTGATCATCTGCGTGTCGAAAGAGATTGAAACCATTGAAGAGGCTTTCAAAAAAGCAGGCAGTCACACTCGCCGACTCTACAGCGACACTGCGTATGGTGCAGATGTGCTCGACCGTTTCGGCACCAAGGCAGAAGGCATTGAGGGCATCACCTTTGGCGCTTCCCCAGAATCGGGTTTCGACATCCTATACGAAATCAAATACGGCCAGCAGCCCACATTGGGTGCCGCACAAATCTATGATGCTGTGGTGATGCTGGGATGGGCACTTATCAACCAGCTTGCCACACCTGGCAAGAGTTCGCTGAATGACTACTTAAAGGAAGTGGCAGACACACGCATTGCCGGTGCCTGTGGACCAATCGAGTTTGACCACCAGATCTACACGTCTGTGGTCTCCTCCACCTATTACCATTATTTGCTTTATCAGGGCAGGTACATCATTCTCGATTATATTTCATCAACAGGTTCCCACCGAACAGATGCGGCATTGGCTGCATGGAACTGGAAGGCAGAACGGATGCAGGAGTTTCAGGATGAGGATGACTCAGGTTTGAACTATCCGACACTTGACCAGAAATGGGCTTTGCTGGTAGCTGCCAGCAGCGGATGGATGAACTACCGTCATCAAGCCGATGTGCTGCAGATGTATCAGATCTTGCGCCAGCAGGGATATGACGATGACCACATCGTGCTCATCATGGAGGATGACATCGCCAACAATGACCAAAATCCACACAAGGGTGTGGTGCAGGTGCGTCCCAACGGGGAGAATGTGTACCAGAATGTGGTGGTGGATTATCACACCAGCGAATTGGAGCCCCAAGACATCCAACGCATTCTCTGTGGTGAGAAGAGTGAACGATTGCCAGAAGTGATTGGTGCTGACAGCGATGACAATGTACTGTTCTTCTGGAGCGGTCATGGTGAACCAAACCAAATGCTTTGGTTGGATCGTGAAGAGGGTTTCACCCAGGAACTGGCACAAACGACTTTCAAAGCCATGGAGGCAAGAAAGACCTATCGTAAGCTGCTCTGCCTCATCGAGGCATGCTATTCGGGCAGTGTGATGAGTGCCACTGAAGGTATTCCAGGCATACTCGCCATGACGGCTGCCAATCCTACGGAGACCTCCAAGGCTGACCTCTATTCAACCGATCTCAAGGTGTGGATGTCCAACCGCTTCACAGCCACCTTGCAGGATTGCATCATCAACTCTCCCGACATCTCCTTGCGAGATCTTTACTACAGGCTCTTCATCAATACGGTGGGTAGTCACGTGATGACCTATAACGTGAAGAATTATGGGAACATCCATCGTGAGACTATGAAGGAGTTCCTGAAATAGTTTGGTAAAAATCGATGTATTGCTGCGCCACCTTGAGGTAGTCGTGGTGTTTTTTCACATAGTCGATGCTTTGCTGCTGGAGTAAGGGGATGCGTTCTGGATGAAGCACCAGCTTTTCGATTTCTTCATAGCAAGATTCATAGGTAGGTTGCACGTTGATGATGGGACGCAATTCCGTTTCGCCCAGAATCTCGTAATTCTCAGGTTCCCCACCCCCAATGTTGATGATGCCCTTGGACATTGCCAGGAGGGAGTTCATGGCTGGGGTGTAGCTGTAAAGCTGATCAAGGATAGCGTCGGAACTGTTCATCATCTCCTGATACTGGGCAAAGGGTACATCTTCAGCCACTTGCACTTGCAATTGGTCAGGATATTTCTCTTGCACCGCCTGCGCTGCCTTGAGCATGATGTCTGTGCCCTTATAGGCAGAACGTGCTTTGTTGATGCCTGCAAATAGCCTCACCACCCCATTCTTCGCATAAGAGCCTTCTGCCAACTTTGTAGGCATCTTGATGGGAGCTGGGATAAACTGCATCTTCTCCTTGAACTGCTGATAGGTGACCCAATATTCATAAAGCTCTGCCACGATGCCGTCGCAATCTTCAGCAATGATACGATTGAGTTTCTCCTTGGGCGTGCCAATCCATTCCCTGCGATAGAATTCTGCTTCTGCGTCGGTTCGCATCTGGTCGCCAAAGTTGAAGTCGCCATAACGGAGAGGACGTTGGTAGGAATTGACATACACCCAATAGTAATCCATTCCAAAAGAACCCAGCACCACCTTGCCGTTGTTGCGACGCAAGTAGCGATAGATGGGCAGGATGCGTTCTGCCTTCAGTTCCAAGAACATAGGGTTGATGAGTTGCACCACATCGTAGCCTTTCATTTGGGGCAACGCCTTCATCAATCGCCACAGATAGCTCATTTTCCCCTGCAAACCATACTCACGCTTCAGGTCAATATCACGCGGATAGTTCTTCCAACCATCCCCATCGCTTGCCACCAAACAATCGTGCCCCAAGGCCTTGAAGCCCTCGGCAAGTGTGGCATGCACATTGGAGTAGTCGCCTAACAGAAGAATCCTCATCTTTTTGTGATATTTTTGCAAAGGTACGAATTTTTTTACTTTTTACTTTTCACTTTTCACTTTTTTACTTATCTTTGCAACCAAAATAACTCTATCAGCATGGACATCACCGTTATCATCCCCGTAAAAGACAGGCGAGAGCACATCGGAAAGACGCTTGACAGCATCCTCAAGTCAGGCATCGCGCCAAAGGAAGTCATCATCGTGGACAACGAAAGCACAGATGGTACTTACCAGTTCTGTGAACAGTACATCAAGAACCGCCCCAACACCACGTTGCTCCGAGAGACCTTCCCTGGTGCTGCTGCTGCCCGCAACAAGGGTTTGAAGTCGTGCAAGACGGAATGGGTGTATTTCTTCGACAGCGACGATATCTTCGACTATAACTTCATGTCCACGTTCCACAATGCACAGGTGGACGAATATGATGTCATTGCGATTCCTACCAGAAGGGTGGTCAATGGCAAGACGTTTATTCGTCCTTACATTCCTTCGGATGACCCACGCGTGCAGATTTTGGGTGATGTGCTGGGTACACAAAACATGCTGTTCCGTACAGATTTCCTGAAGTCTATCGGTGCGTGGAACACGGCTTGTCGTGCTTGGGAAGATTGGGAATTGGGATTGCGTGTGATGCTCCACCAGCCAAGGATTCTGTGGTTTAAGGAGAAGGCTTTCCACGAGCTCATTGCCAATGAGGATAGCGTGCTGGGCGATTGCTATTCAGTGAACTACAAGTTCTTCATTCGCACGCTCACAGCAACCATCAACGACCTGCAGTCGTCCATCCTGCAACCTTTGTCACACTATCACGCACAGCATCTCTCGTGCCTCTATCCGCACCTCGACCTGCTGATGTATCCACTCTATCTGCGCACTTGCATCTTGCAGGGAATCTTGCAGAACGAGAAGATGAAGGGCAAGTCACCTGAGTTCAGATTGGCAGTCAAGGCACTCACCTTCTTCAAGAAGGAGAATTTCTCCATGAAGCCCAATCAGAAATTCGTTGGCAACTGTCTTCGCATCTACACGATGCTGGGAGGTCAGAATGCTTGGAAATACGCCTTGAAGATTGCACAGGGCAAAGCAGCAAGAAAGAAGTAGTGAGGAGAAGTATGGCAAACAAAGTTGTAATTTCGACCAATATAGCACAAACACTTACCACCGCCGTTGGTGAGGTGAAACACGATCAATTATTTCTGTTGACAGATGAAACGACGCACGAATTGTGTCTGCCCGTCGTCAAGGACATCCCTTGTCTGAAGGATGCCATCCACATCATCATTGGTGCCACCGACACACACAAGACATTGGACACATTGGCAAAAGTGTGGACAGAACTGGGCAATGGAGGCGGCACTCGCCACTCGTTGCTGGTGAATCTGGGCGGAGGTATGGTGACAGACCTTGGAGGCTTTGCTGCCAGCACTTTCAAGCGAGGCATCAAATACATCAACATCCCCACTACCCTCTTGAGTATGGTGGATGCCAGCGTAGGAGGCAAGACGGGCATTAACTTCAATGGATTGAAGAATGAGATTGGTGTGTTCAATGCACCAGAGACGGTCATCATCGATACAGAATTCCTGAAAACGCTCGACCACGAGAATATCTGTTCAGGCTATGCAGAGATGCTGAAGCATGGACTCATCTCGAACGAGCAGCATTTTGCAGAACTGCTCAATTTCGACCTAAACGATGTGGATTACAAGCATCTGGGACAGATGGTGGGCACCAGCGTTGCCGTTAAGGAACGTATTGTGGAGGAAGACCCTTTGGAACATGGTATTCGTAAGGCGTTGAACCTTGGACACACAGCTGGGCACGCTTTTGAAAGCTGGGCACTCTCTCGCAAGCCCTACCTGCATGGTTATGCAGTAGCTTGGGGACTGATTTGCGAGCTCTACCTCTCTTGCACCAAGACGGACTTCCCGACAGATAAAATGCGCCAGACAGTACGATTCATCAGGGAGAACTATGGCACGCTTTCCGTCACTTGTGATGATTACGAAGAGCTATACACCTATATGACCCACGACAAGAAGAACACAGCAGGCATCATCAACTTCACGCTTCTTGGCAATATCGGTGATATCCGCATCAACCAAACTGCCACGAAGGAGGAGATTTTCGAGATGCTCGACTTCTTCAGGGAAGGGTGAAATAAAGGTTATAGGTTATAGGTTAAAGATAAAAAGGAGAAGCTTTGCGAAGCCTCTCCTTTTGTTTTATTTCACAATCACAAATCCTCCTTGGTCAACCATCGTGACAGTAACCGCTTTTGGATTGCTGACCTTCAGATCTGATTTCTGAGGTTCGCGATCTTTCAGGTTATCGCTGTAGAGGGTTGCTTGGTCGCCCTTTGCCAACATTGGAAGGTTGAGCTTGAGGGTGAGAGGAGCACCTGTGGCATTGTTGCCAGCGATGTACCACTTATCACCACTCCGACGAGCCAGCACACAATACTTGCCTGGATAACCATCAATGAAAACGGTCTCATCCCAAGTGGTGGGCACTTCTCGGAGGAAGTCCATGCTGATGGCTGGGGCTGGAGCACCTGGTTCATTGGGTGCCAAGTCTTTGGTTGCCTCCGTAGGAAGGTTCTCTGGGGTGATGGCAAAGTTCTGGATAGGATTCTGGAAGAGCACGCAAGTGGCCAATTCGTGACAGTCAGAAGTCTTGCGAGTGTTACCTCCTCGATTACCCTTGCGAATATGGCGATTCATGAAACAGCCACCAAACTCCATACAGCCAATGGCATTACGGATGAAAGGATGGGTGGCAGCATCTTTTGCCTCCTTGTCAGCAGCACCCTGAGAGAAGTAGATATTTTCCGAAGCCAACACCGCCTCACTACCCACATAGTTAGGATACATTCTTTCCCAGCCACGAGGAATCGTGCAACCATGGAAGATGACCATGATATGATTGTCGTCGGCATCAGAGAGAATCTGCTCATAATGACGCATGGTCTCCTGCTTGTCACCTCCAAAGAAATCGACCTTGATGCCCTTCACACCAATCAGGTTCATCCAACGCATATACTGCTTGCGCTTGATGGGATCACTCATCACGTTGATAGGACCTTGCTCAATGTCGTTCCACCAACCGCTGGAGCTGTACCAAAGGAACACATCCACACCCTGACTCTGGGCATACTTCACGAGTTCCGTCATCTTGTCCACACCGATGTTGGTGTCCCACCAGTTGTCAATCAGCACATACTTGAAGCCCATTGCCTTCGACAGTTGGATATACTTCACCTGATCGTCATAGTTGATGGAGTTATCCTGCCAAACAATCCAGCTCCAGGTACCTTTGCCAAATTCATAATGGTGAGGTGTATCATATCGAGCCTCCACATAATCCCAAGGAATGGTGGTTTCCACGATAGGCTTCAGGGAAGTACCCACAGTAATGGTTCGCCAAGGAGTGGCGCCAGGCAGAGCAAAAGCAGGTTCCACAGTGCCGTTTCCACTATTCTCCTCTGGCATTGGGAACTCCAACGTGTAGAGTCCGTCACCCTTCATATCGGAAAGACGAGATGCACAATAACGGGAATCCACACCCGTCTCCGAGATGAGCACCCAACCTTCCCTGTCATTCTTATCGACAGCATTCACATGATAGAGACAGGGGAACGTATATCCGTGACCATAGCCACTTCGTTTGTTCATTGGCTCGTCATAGCCATAACCCTCCTCATAGCTGGGCTTGGTGCCCTTCCAACCAATCATGGCATCTGATTGAGGCGTCAAGAACGTGGTCGTCTGGCTGGGGAAATCAAAGCCCGTTGCCTCCTTCATGATGCGGATGGAGAACTTCTTCTCGTTTCTGCGGCTCGGATGGTTGGGAATGGCATAGCGGAAAGCCACATCGTTGTTGCTGACACGGAAATCCACATCATAGGCATTGCCCTGCGCATTCTTCAGCGTCACCACCAGTTGGTTGGCATCCACATGCACCTTGCTGAACTTGGAACGAGACAGCTCATAGTCAAACGACAAGTGCGCATCCTTCTTCTCAGCAAAACTGATGTTCTGCGAGAAATCGCCGTTGTCAGCCACAAAGCCCAACGGACTCTCGTCGAGCATCTGCTTGCCATCGTAAATCACTTCATAGACGGGCTTTCCAGCCTTCACATCTACATTCACTTTCAGTCGTCCGTCAGGACTTGCCACACTCGCCACTTGCGCATTCATGCCCATCGTGGCCAGCATAGCCGATAAAAACAATAACACTTTCTTCATATCATATAGGTTTTACGTGTTTATTTTGCCCACTCTAAACTATAAACTATTAACTTTTAACTCACAACTCTCCTCATCCCTCCAGTCTCTCTCTCCACGCCTCCAACGCCTTCAGGGTGATGTCTATCGCCTCTTCCATCGAGCACTCCAACGTGCCACCCGAAGCATTCTTGTGACCACCCCCATTAAAGAACTCTGCACAGAACTCGTTGCAAGGAAGGTCATCCACAGAACGGGTGGAAACCCTGATGAGCGGTTTCTCCGTATCTTCTCTCAAGGCGATGCTCAACTTGTGTCCCTTGATTTGCAAAGGCATGTTCACGATACCCTCCATGTCGCCCTTCAGGTAGTGGAACTGTGCCAGTTCCTCCTTCTTGATGGCAAACAGCGAAGCGTGCAAGTCGGGAAACACCTGCAATTTCTCATACAGCACATAACCAATCAGTTTCAGACGGTCAGCCGAATAGTTGTTCTGGATGTTACGATTGATGCGATCCTTGTCGATGCCCTTTCTCAGCAATTCGCTGATGATGACAAAGATATCGGGGTCATTGCTGTTGAACGAAAAGAAACCTGTATCCGTTGCCATACCTGCATAGAGGTCTTCAGCAGCAGCGAAAGTCAGGTTGCCCGTCTCCCCCATCGCATCCAGTAGTCGGAACAGCAATTCACTCGTACTGCTCAGTTCTGGATGGGAAATGATGTCGTCAAACTGCTCACGGACAGGGTCAAGATGGTGGTCAATCAGCAATCGCTTGCAACGCATCCTGCCCACAGCCACACCCAGTTCGTCAATACGTCGCATATCGTTGAAGTCTAAGCAGCAAATCAAATCAGCCATCTTCAACGCCGTATAGGAAGCCGTCTTCTGACGGTCAAAACGCAGAATTTTGTCTGCATCCTTCATCCAGTGCAAAAAGTCTGGGAAGTAGTTCGGCACAATCACCGTCACCTGCTTGCCTTTCCGCTTCAGGTACTCATACAACCCCAACGAAGAACCAATCGCATCACCATCAGGCGAGGTGTGGCACACGATGACCACATTCCTGCACGCTCCAAATTCTTTCTTCGCAATCGCCACCTCCTGTGGTGTGATAATTCTCTTCAACATATTCCTTTCTGATTATTTTGTGCAAAGGTACAATTTTTAATTGAGAAAGGTTCTCAATTCTCAATTATATTCACTACCTTTGCAAAGAATTAAGAAAAAACTCCACAAAGAATGGAAGAAACGACCCATACTGATATAGATCAACAAACTGAAATAGCTCCTAAGAAAAGCCCTATCGGACTCATTGCACTCGGCATTCTGGTGGCACTCATTGCCATCGCAGCAGCCGTGCTGGTGTATCACCAACTCTACACCAAACCGCTTCTTGCTGAGAATGAGGACTTGAAGGAACTGGCAGAACTCGAGAAGCAGGAGATGGAGAACCAGTATCGTGAGTTTGACCTGCAATATGAACAGTTGCAGAGCACCCTCAAGAACGACAGCCTCATTGCCCAGATTGAGAATGAGCGTCGCCACACCCAGCAGTTACTCGAGGAGTTGGAACGCACCAAAGCCACCGATGCAGCTGAAATCAAACGTCTCAAGGCTGAAATAGCCTCCCTGAGAGAAGTGCTGCGAAGCTATATCATGCAGGTGGATTCGCTCAACCGCATCAACCAGTCGCTCCATGAGGAGAACACCCAAATCAAGGAGCAGATTAGTGTGGCAAACACCAAAATCGAGACCATTTCCACAGAGCGCAACCAACTCAAGGACAAGGTGAACATTGCCGCCCAGCTCGATGCCACAGGCTTCTGGGTGACACCTAAAGACAAGAAGAGCAAGGATGCCAAGAAGGTGAAGGACGTGAAGAAGCTTGCCTTTGGCTTTACAGTCGTGAAGAACGTGACTGCCCAGAACGGACAGCGCACCCTCTACGCCCGCATCCTCAAGCCCGACAACTCCGTCATGGGCAAGAAGGGCACGTTCCCCTACGAGAACACCAACCTCGAATACACTGAAAAGAAATACATTGACTATACAGGAGAAGAGGAGAAAGTGACGATGTACAGCGACGTGACTGAATTCCTCGAAGCTGGCACCTACAAGCTCTTCATCTTCTGCGACAACCAAATGATTGGACAAACCACATTTACACTCAAATAACGCTAAACTGTAAATCGTAAACTCAATATGACCAAGGTATCCCCCTCTCTTCTCGCAGCCGACTTTGCCAACTTGACAAAGGACATTGATATGCTCAACCACAGCGATGCTGACTGGCTCCATCTCGATGTGATGGATGGTGTCTTCGTGCCCAACATCAGTTTCGGATTTCCCGTGCTTGAAGCAGTTGCCAAGATTTGCCAGAAACCGCTTGATGTCCACCTGATGATTGTTGACCCAGGCAAGTTCACCCAGCAAGTCAAGGCGCTTGGTGCCTACATGATGAACGTACACTATGAGGCTTGCCCTCATCTTCATCGCACCATCCAGCAGATACACGATGCAGGCATGAAGGCAGGTGTGACGCTCAATCCCCACACCCCCGTCAATGTGCTTGACGACATTATTCAGGATGTGGATATGGTGCTCCTCATGACGGTCAATCCAGGCTTTGGCGGACAGAAGTTCATTGAGCATTCCATCGAGAAGGTGAAGAAGCTCAAAGCCCTCATCCAGCAGACAGACAGCCATGCCCTCATCGAAGTGGATGGTGGCGTGAACGGCGACACAGGCAAACGCCTCGTCGAAGCAGGCGTGGATGTCCTTGTGGCAGGCAGCTATGTGTTCAGGGCAGAGAACCCAGAAGCACGAATCAAGGAGCTGAAGAGTCTGTGATGTCTTGGCAGAACTATCCCCTCATTCGCCTCATCATCCCCTTCACGTTGGGTATGATTGGGGCGAATCTTTTTATTGGGCACATGAACCTCATGGTGCTGTTCATCCTCTGTTGTGCCGTCCTTGCCTTCCTGTTCTTCTTTCTCAAGACACCCCAAGACAACTATCGCAACAACGCCTTTGGCATCGTGGCGATGGTGCTTTTCTTCCTCATCGGTATGACGCTCCACACCCTCAAACACCAAAGCATCGAACGAAGCATTCCACAAGACACAACCTACATCCAAGGAATCCTCACAGAACAACCCACGAAAAAAGCCCACTCATGGGCACTCCATCTCAAAGAAGGGGACGCACATATTATCTTATATGTAAAAGGAGATCCTCTCTCGAAAGGGAATCTTGGTCTTTCTATCGGTGACACCATCCTTGCCTCCCCTACCCATTTCAACCCCACCAACATCTGCGAGAACGACACGTTCAAGACCTTCTACGACTACCTCTTCCACAACGGCATCTGTGCCACCGCCTATGCGCCTCGTGGGAAATGGGTGGTGAAGCCTTGCCAGCAGAAAGCGTCTTTCCTCACCTCCCTCCATGCCTTGCAAGGAACCCTGCACACCATCTACGACGAGCACGGCATCAATGGGGAGGCAGGCAGCATCATTGAGGCAATGACCATTGGCAAGAAAGACGCCATCAACAAAGAAACCCGCACGGCTTATGCGCATGCGGGTGTCAGTCACGTGTTGGCTCTTTCAGGCTTTCACGTCGGCATCATTGTGCTGATGCTCCAATTCTTTTTATTCAAAAACTATTTGCTATTGCGTTGGCAATGGGTGTGCAACGTGCTCATCATCCTTGCTTTATGGGGTTATGCCCTCATCACGGGTATGTCTCCCTCACTGGTCCGTGCCACGCTCATGTTCACCATTCTCCTGCTTTGCCAATCCTTCTCTCGCACATCCTTGTCCATCAATTCCTGTGCCCTCACCTTCTTCATCATGCTGTGCATCAATCCGTTCTATTTGCAGCATGTAGGCTTCCAACTCTCCTTCATCTCCGTCACCAGCATCAGCCTGTTTGTCCCCAAGCTTCAATCCTTCCAGATGTCGCTGGGCTTGAAACGAATCCTCCAACTCATCGCCATCACATTCATCTGCACCCTCTTCACTGCCCCACTCGTCGCCCATGATTTCGGTTGCATTCCGTTTCTCTCCATCCTCAGCAATCTCCTACTCATCGGCTTCGTCTATCTCCTCATGTGGACAAGCATCCTTTGGTGGGCATTCCTTTGGTGCGACCCCATCAACGCCTTGCTGACGGATTTGCTGAATGGGACAGCCTCAACCATGAACACCATCACAGAAAGCATTTCCTCGCTTCCATTCGCCACCATCGACTGGCAACCCGACGTCCTCACCACTTGCCTCTGCTACGTGGCACTGCTCATCCTCTCCTACAGAATTGCGAAATAGTTATTTCGTCATCTTCTGCACGTCGGCCAAGGTGAAGGTTCCTGAGAAGACGATGACGGAATATTCATCCTCCTCATCTGCCATCATGATGACGGCGGACTTCTGTTTTCCTTCGCGATGATAGATGCGCACCTTGTCGCCGTCCTCATCCACCTGCATGAGCAGCTCATACTTGCCCTGCTTCACAAAGGATTGTGTGTCAGCCTTCAGTCGGGCAATGGCGTTCTTGTCATCCGAGCTAATGATCTGGATGCCGTTCAGCTTTTTCATCAGGCTTTTCGTGTCCACACCTGGCACGGAGGGAGCAGCATCCTTGCCTGCCATTTGGAGCATGAACTTAGAGATGAACACGTAGGTCACATTCTTCGTGTCGGCATACTTCTCAAATTCCTTCAACTGTGCGTTGGCTGTGACACTTGCCACAAGCATCGCCACACATAGAATTATTTTGACTGTTGTTTTCATATCTGTTCTATTTTTCTAACACTTGTAATTGTTTGTTCAATGTCATTTCAGTACGGTCGCTGATGGCTTTCGCCTTTTCCAACTGACCCATTCCCTTGTTCAGGTTGTACGCCAACAGGTTGAGTGCCTTCTGGGCTTCCTGTTGCGCCACGACTGGATCTTGGTAGGTGTCCTGCTCGGCAAGGTTGACAGGCTCCTCCTTCTGCTGGAGGAAGTAGAAACCAACTCCAAAGATCAGGGCGATAGAGGCAGCGATGGCTGTGACCTTGAGGTAAGAAGTGAGAGGTCTGAGGTGAGAGGGGTGAGAATGCTTAGATTCTTCACTTTTCACTTTTCGCTTTTCACTTTCTTCCCACTCATCTATCTTCTTCTCAAGCCGTTCCTCCAATCCTTCTGGGATGGGGATTTGTTCGAGTTCTTTCCAGTTCAGTTCGTCCATGTCTTTGTGAGTTTTTGGAATTGTTGTTTCAGTTTCTGTCTCGTACGCATCACGATGATGCGGATGTTGCCTTGCGAGAGTCCTGTGTCTCGCTCGATCTCCTCGTAGGATTTCTCTTCCACCAGATGCATCTGGATGATTCGTCCGTCCCTTTCAGGCAGTTGTTGGATGAGTTCCTCCATCTGCTGCGCCTCGTCTTGGGAATCAATCTGGCGGTCAAGTCCCCGTTCGTCAGGCGGATCTGCGTGGTCTTCTATGTCCTCCGAGGTGTCGATGCGTTTCAGTCGCCGTTGGTCTCGGAAAAGGTTTTGCATCAGGGTCACGAGATAAGCTTCCGTCATCGCCTCCTCCCTCAGGTCGTCACGCTTCTGCCAGAGCTTCAGGTACGTGTCCTGAAGCAGGTCTTCGGCATCCTGCGCATTGCCTGTCAGATGGTACCCCACCCGATAGAGCCGCCTGTGGAAAGGCATAAACCGCTGCTTAAACTCTCGTGCGTCCATTCGCTACTTCTACTTCTTCTCCTCGCTTCTTAAAAACTCAATGACCACTTTCTTATCCGTATTGGGGTATTTCTCCTTCACAGCACCTCCTACAACCCATGATTCTTGATTAAAATGGAAATCTTGAGTCCTCATGTATTCTTTTGCTTCGTCCAACGAATGCAGTTCAGGATGTTCCTCACCATCGATGACAAAGAGCACATGACCAGCCTCTACCTCTTTCACCATTTCCTTCATGTCCACCTCCTCGCCATCACTCTCTTGCTCAAAGCTGACGGCTTCTTTCTCCATGATAGACTTGATCATGAGTTCCTTTTCCACCTTCGTGTCCAGATGCATCAAAGCCACAGTTTCCCATATATCAACTCGCACCAGAATGTCGCTGACCACATTGCCCTTCACTTTGCCGTAGCATTGCAGCTTGATTGTGGGATTGAACGTCTCAGACATCATTTGCTGAAGAACATTCTGGTCTTCGTCAGAACCTTCATTCTTGTTAGTGATGAACAACATCTCATACCCTTTAAGGGCCTTGATGTCTTCGTCGAGTTGAGCCAGTTGCTCCTCATCGAGTTTCTCCATCTGCACCACCTCACTCATCTTGAAGTTCTTCTTCAACTGAGCACGTTCCTTCTCCGTCAAGGCTGGATCTGGGTTCTCATCATAGAACTTCAGCGTCTCCTTGCTCGTCTCCATGTACTGCGCCTTTGGCAACTGCCTGTACTTCTCAATCAGGTTGCTCACAGTCTGTCCGAAGGCAACACTCACCATGAGTGCCATTGCCATCAATATAACTGTCCGTTTCATGGGTTCTGAGTTTTTATTTGCCTGTTACACTTACTTCATTTGTGCTTCAATCAGTTTCTTGAAGTCCAGCTTGCCTTCGAGGATGATCAGCGAAGATTCGCCCTCTTCTTCATGAAAGATAGCGATGGTGGATTTCTTTCCCTTCTTGAACTGACAGATTTTCATCCTCTCACCATCCTCTGATCCAACCACGAGAGGTTCCCAGCCACGACCACTCACAATACCACTCACTTGAATGCCCATTGCCTCGGCTCCCTCCTTTTCTTCGCAATTATAAATACTGATGTTCTCCAATTTCTTGAGCATGTCGCCTGACATTCCTTCAAGAGAGAGATCATCACTGAATTCGAAGTCACCTCCACTTTTGGCAGCCAGATTCAGCATGGTTTTGTTGATGTTGACATGTTCCACACCTTTGATGTCAGCCAACTTTGCAAAGGCATTACTTTGTGCGAAGGCACAACCAACACAGAGTGCCAATGCGATAGATAAGATAGTTCTTTTCATATTCTTCTATTATTTAATTGTTAATACTATTTCAAGAGCCCTTCTATCTGTACAAACGAGACTTTTCACTCCCTTGTTACAAAAATTTTTGTTTTTTTTCTGCACAAAGTTACATTTTTTTTCTCGACTCACCAAATAAATGAAAAAAAGGAAGCCGATTCTCATGAACAGGCTTCCTATTTTATTTTCATTCCAGCACTTGTCGGATGTCGTATGGGTCAAAAGCTTCGTGGCCATCGAGCCTGTCCTCTAAGGCTTCGTCAACGCTTATGATAGAAGTGTTTTTTACCATCTCTTCTTTTGCAGGATTCTCCTCCTTGATGACATCCTCTACCAACAATTCCCGCTTCGCAGTATTGGAGATGTCGGCGTTGGGGAACCGCTGGCGCAGTTGGGCTTCTTCCGCCTCGGAAAGTTTACCTTCGATCTCGAGTTTGCCGATGTTCATCTTGTCCACCCATGCAGGGATGTTGACAGGGAATCTCTTGAAACGGAGCGTCAATTGGCGGATGCTCTTCATCTTGGCGAGGACGCCGGGCAGGGTGTCTGTTTCATGACGATAAGAGTAAGAGAGTTTCCCGTAACGTTCCATCCGCTGCAGGGCTTTGAGTTGTGCCTGTTCATCGTCGGCAGTGCGGGCAAACCAACCAATCTTAGGGGTGAGGGCGCCCGTCTTGGCATCGACCTGCACACCCACGAATCCTGCCCAAAGCTGCACGGGGATTCGTCCCACTGACGCACCAGTGACAGGGTCAATGTAATCTTGCGTGAAGTTGCCGAGCGACATCTCCGAGGGCATACTTTCCGTATAGAGTATGTCGCTTTTTGTTATTCCATTTTCATTGGGGAAGAACTTCAGGAACCAGCCATCCAGATGGGTCGTTTCGTTGGGAATATACCCACCACACCTTTGCTTGGACTTGAATTTATCCACGCGGACTTTCATCACGATATCCCTCCAGAACGCCTGATTGGGGTTTCCCTCTGATGCCTTCTCAAATTCTGCCAGGATGGGGTCCAATTCGTCCGCCCATTTCTCAAGACCGTATTGTGCCAGCATCCGTGCCTTCTCACGCACCTTCCGCCAGTCTTCGGGAGTGCCCTCGAGCGTGATGGTGGGAATGCCGCATATCAACTTGGCGTTCCAGAAGTCGAAATACGTCTTGACGGTCTCCATCAGCGTGATTTGCGAGGCGATGCGTTCGTCTATGCCTGTGGTGGAGAAGTTGGCTGTCATCATATCCGCCACCCCCCCCTTCGTGTTTTCAGCTATCAGGGCAGAGACGTCGTCCAGCAACTGCGCCCAATTCCCCTTGGAAGGGTTGAGGACATCGTTACCTTTCTCCACTCTCAAGACCATCTTGCCCTGATGAGACACCAGCTTGTCGCGCAACTCGTCCGAATGGGCATTCACATAGCGTGAGAAGCCCTGACCAATGATGAGCCACACCATATCGGGCGACAGCACCAAGGAACGATGGTCGGCAAATGCCTGCACGATACATTTATAGAAGTTGTCCTCGCCCAGATAGCACAGTTCTTCACCATTGAAACTGTTCTTCACCACTTTGGGATCGGCACTGGGCATTTTCTTATAAATAATATAGGTGCAAAGTTGATCGGATGACATCGTGCTGAATGTCTGCTTGGGTTTGGGCAGATTTTCGTCCACCACAAACGTGATGCTCTTTTTGGTGTGTTTGAGCACCTTGCTCTTCTGTGCCCAACCTCCGAGGGTGGTCAGCATGATGAGAATAAACAATGTAAATCTTTTCATAATGTGAACTTTTTCATGAAACATTTTTGTTGGGTGCAAAGGTAGGCATTTCATGGCAAAAGTACCAAAAAAATCAATTTACAAAAAATTTACATTTTCACAGAGGGGGTGGAAAGCAATTTACAAAAATTTTACATCACCCCACTTAACACGCTATTCCTCAGTTTCTTATGAAAAATAAACAATCCATTTCTTCACTTGGCAAAAAATCGTCTTTGAGGACTAAAAAAAGGAGAGGCATCCATACGGACCCTCCCCTTTTTCGGTTAGCGGTTAGCGGTTATCGGTTAGCGAAGGCTGACGCGATGTGCATGGATAATAAACCGTAAACAGTAAACCAAACCTTGAACTTTGAACCTTGAACTTTGAACTCTCAAACCTCTTATCGTATCTTTAGCACGCTTGGCTTGCCAAGAAATCTTCAAATGGTACGTTGGTACGCTGGTACGCTGGTACGTTACAGCATGAGGGTGCCTGTTTTTCTGAATATAGCTTTATGGGCTTTGGTGCCACGCGTTACTTCTGCCACCTTCTCTATCAGGTGATCGGCGATGAGTCGTTGGATACGTACCAACGTACCAGCGTACCAGCGTAACATTTGGAAAATTGTATGTTCGTAGCATCGGGGAGAAAATAACTTTATATTATATATATTATATATTATTAATATATAATATATATAATATAAAACTAAATATTCCCTCTTTCCATCGTTTTCACCTCCCCATCGAAAATAGCAAATGGTACGTTGGTACGCTGGTACGCAACGAGGGACACAAAAATAATCAAAAATATTTCGAAAAAAAATCTACAAAACTTGTATATATCAGAAAAAAGTCGTAACTTTGTACCAGAAATGAAGAAAGAATGTTTTCATCCTCAGGGACGCTTGAAAAGGGTGGCAAAGTACCAGAAAAACAAGCCGACGGCATCGATGAAAAGAGGCGGCGGCAAAACACCAAAGAGACGACGGCAAAGCCATGGATTGCCGACGGCAAAATAAAGACCCCTCCAACTCCCCTCTATGGGAGAGAAAGATGGGCGAGGAGAAGCCTCCACTCCTTGATGTTGGGGGAAGAAAAATTATCTTAAGATGGTGATGCAGGCACTGATTTTAGGTAATAACGCATGAGAAGGAGAAAATTGTGGGGCTGTGTTAGGTATTCTCGCTAAGAAGCATTACCTTTGCAAAGAAAATAATCAAAACCTATCATAACATGAAACATTTGCTGATTTCCATTCTTGCCTTGACGCTAAGCGCAGGAGCCAGTGCCAAGGATGTATTTGTGAACACACCCAAGACGACGCTGATGCTCGCTGTGAACGAGGGTCAGACACCACGTATTCAATATTATGGCTCGCGCATCAAGCCAGAACAGGCGCATGAGGTCTATGATGCCAGGGGACTGAACGGCGATGCCTATCCTGCTTTTGGTCGTGACAGTTTCAACGAGACGGCACTGAGCGTGACCCATGCCGACGGCAACATGAGTACGGAACTGGTGGTGACGGGCTGTCAACAGAAAGGCGATGAGACCATCATCTCGATGAAGGACAAGAAGTATGACTTCTTCGTGGACATCCATTATAAAGCCAACGACAAGAGCGACGTGATCGTGACGTGGACGGTGATTCGCAACGGCGAGAAGAAGCCCATCAAATTGGAGCAGTATGCCAGTGGTGTGATGCCGCTGCGTCAGGAAGGGGCTTGGCTGACTCACTTCCACGGGGCTTGGGGACAGGAGGCTGGCATGACCGAAGAGCCTCTGACAGCAGGTTTGAAGACCATCGTGAACCACGACGGTGTGCGCACTGCGATGGACGACCGTGCCGAGGTGATGATCTCACTCGATGGGAAACCTCAGGAGAACACAGGACGCGTGATTGGTGCTGCCCTCTGCTGGACAGGCAACTACAAGCTGCGCATCGAAACTCGTGGAAAGAATCGCCACACGTTCTTGGCTGGCATCGACGACCTCCACACAGCCTACACGCTGAAATCGGGCGAGTCGTTCACGACACCCGAACTGGCGCTGGCTTATAGCGAAGAGGGCAAGGGTGGCGTGAGCCGTGCTTTCCATCGCTGGGGACACAACGTTCAGCTGCACAACGGACAGGCTCTTCGCGAGATTCTGCTGAACTCGTGGGAAGGTGTCTATATGGATGTGAACCAAGAGGTGTGTGAGCAGATGATGGACGGCCTGAAAGAGCTGGGCGGCGAACTCTTCGTGGTGGATGACGGTTGGTTTGGCAAGAAATACCGTCGCACCAATGACACCAAAGCCTTGGGCGACTGGGTGACCGACACGCAGAAACTGCCTAACGGCATTCCCGCCCTGGTGAAGGCAGCAGAGGACAGAGGTCTGAAGTTCGGCATCTGGATTGAGCCAGAGATGACCAACAGCGAAAGCGAACTCTTCGAGGCGCATCCCGACTGGGTGGTGGCTCATCCCACGCGCGAACTCTCGAAAGGTCGTGGTGGCACACAGTTGGTGCTCGACCTCTCCAACCCCAAGGTGCAGGACTTCGTGGTCGGCATCGTGGACAACCTCGTGAAGGAGAACCCTACCCTACATTATATTAAATGGGACTGCAACATGTCGATGCAGAACTTCGGCAGCAGCTATCTGACGGCAGACAAGCAGAGCCACCTCTTCGTCGATTATCATCTGGGACTCCGTGCTGCCCTCGAGCGCATCCGTGCCGCCCATTCCAATCTGGTCATCCAGCTCTGTTCCAGTGGTGGTGGTCGTGTGAACTGGGGTGCCCTGCCCTACTTCGACGAGTTCTGGGTTTCTGACGACACCGACGCCCAGCAGCGCCTCTTCATCCAATGGGGCACCAGCCACTTCTTCCCTCCGATGGCAATGGCTCAGCACGTCAGCGCCTCACCCAACCATCAGACAGGTCGCATCATTCCGCTGAAGTTCCGCTTTGATGTGGCGATGACAGGACGTTTGGGCATGGAGATGAAGCCCAGCGACCTCAACGACCAAGAGCGTGCCTATGCCAAGAAGGCGATGGCATTCTACAAGGAGATCCGTCCCATCATCCAGTTAGGTGACCTCTACCGCCTGCTCTCCCCCTACGACAACAAGGGTTTCTGTAGTGAGATGTTCGTCACTGAGGACAAGTCCGAAGCGGTGTTCTTCTGCTACAAGTTCGAGAACTACATCGGTTTGGAAACGCCCCGTTGGCACATGGCAGGTCTTGACCCCAACGCCACCTACCAACTCAACGAATTTGAAAGCACCGACCGTCGCAGCAGCTTCGGAGGCAAGACCTTCTCTGGCAAGTTCCTGATGGAGACAGGCATCGAGGCAAACCTCAGCGGACAATTTGCCAGCCGGGTGATTCGAGTGAAGAAGATTTGAGGCTGTATGGGTTTGAGGTTTGAGGTTTGAGAAAAGGGGAAGAGGGGGATTTTCCTATAGGGAAGGAAGAAATTCCTGCAATTAATAGTGGATTCCTTATCGTTATCCCGATTTTATGTCGTAACTTTGCCAACGTAACAAAATAACAATCGCAAAAATATGAAAAGGAGCAATCAGATTTTAGGTGTCATCGCCATGCTGTGTGTGGGCTTTCTGTTCACCTCGTGCCACAAGGATGAGAAAATCGCCATGAAGCTTTCAGGAGAATGGGAAGGCTACTGGGGCATGTACTACACGGATGAGGAGGGAAACCAGTATGATTCCTACCAGAGTTCGGTGGTGTTCTATCCCGACGAGAAGTACGACACCAAGGGACAGGGCTACCAGATTGACTGGTACAACCAAGCAGATGGCGGTCCCTATGAGAAGCTGTTCTACTCGTTCACGTGGTATGTGGACAAGAAAATCATCTACCTGAACTATCCTGGACACCCAGAACTGAACTCCCGCATCCGCAACTACGACCTGAGCAAGAAGCACTTCACGGGCTATTTCAACAACAGCAACACGCGCTTCGACCTCGACGCCATCTGGAAGGTGTACAAGTGGTCGGACTATGCAGCCCTCAACATGGAGACCGCTGGCACCATCCTTGCATGGACATGGACAGGACTGGTGGTGGCAAGTGAAATCGCCAGCGACAGCTACTACTATTATGACTATGAGGCGAGGACACGCGGCGAGAACATCGACGAGATGCCTAAGGAGAAGGCTCCATCCATCAAGTTGGGCAACCGCTTCGCAGATCAGTAAGATTATTCACCATTAAAAACAAGACAAATATGAAAAAGGTATTTTCTCTTTTCAGCATCATTGCAATGGCAGGGCTCTGCCTGATGTTCACATCGTGCTCTGACGACGACGCAGACGAGGCTATGGTACTTCGTGGGGAATGGCAAGGCGACTGGCAAATGTCCTACGAGACTCATCTGGGGCATGTTTTCTATGCATACTCTACAAACCTCCAATTCTTCACTAATAGCAGCTACACGAATCGCGGTTATGGTTATCAAGTTGATTTCTACGATTATGGTCCATACAATGAAATATACAGTCGTTTCACATGGAGCATTAATAATGGTGTTATCTATATTGATTACCCCGATGATCACCGTTATGACACCACCATATACGAATATCGTCTAAATGATCGTCATTTCACAGGTTATTTAGGTAATAGCGACCAACGTTTTGATTTAGTTAAACTCGTAAGCTTTGACTGGAGTTATTACTATGACTATGGAGATTACTATTACTGGTCAGATCCATATTACGTATGGGATTCAGGTGATTACTACTATTACGCTAAGACACGAGGCAATACCATAGTTGAGAAATCTGATTCTACCAACATACCAAACGAGCCTGAGCGCATCGTAAAGATTGGCAGCCGCTTGGCTGAAAAATAAAAAAACTAAAAGTTAAAAACTAAAAACTAAAAGTATAAGTTACCTTGGCAAACAGGAGATCAACATCCCGAATGGCTAGTAACTTATACTTTTAGTTTTTAACTTTTAGTTTTTCACTCTTCAATGTCCCAACCTCTTCATGTGGCACATCATCAGGTTTCCCTCTTCGTCTCGGAGGTGCATTCCCCCACCCTCGCAATAGCGGAACATCTTGCAGGCAGCACAATCGCCTTTCTTCATCCAGTCACGATTGCGATAGTTCAGGAAACCGTTCTCCCAGACATCCCAGAAGTCGTCTTCATAAATATTGCCCTGATAGTACTTGCCTCGGATGCTGGTGCAAGCAGAGATGCTGCCATCAATGAGGATGGATGCGATACTCAAACCTGCCTCACACCGATAGAGGTGGTCACGCACCTTGCCCTCATATTCTCCCACGAAACCCTCGCAGGCATAGCTGGCATGCACCTTGCCCTCTTTGCGACAATCCACAATGAAGTCCATTAAGGTACGGAACTGCTCGTTAGAAATCTGCAAATCGGGATGCTGCTTGGCACGACCTGCTGGGAAGATGGTGAAGAGTCGCCATTGACGCACGCCTGCCTCATAGAGCATTTCCTTCAATTCGGGCAGATAATGGATGTTGCGATTGTTCACACAAGTGACCACATCCCAAATCACCTGTTTCTGAGTTGCCAACAAATGGATGGCACGCATCGCATTCTTGAAACTGCTCTCATGTCCACGCATCCAGTTGTGGTCTTCTTCCTTGCCGTCAAGACTCACTGCCACACTGCGCAATCCTGATGCACACAAGCGCTTGAAACGCTCCTCTGTGAGCATCATGCCGTTGGTGACCATCCCCCAAGGATATTCACGCTTGTAGAGTTCCAAGCCAATGTCCTCAATGTCTTTCCTTGCCAACGGTTCCCCACCAGAGAAGATGATCATCACCTCGTGCGTATCCTCCACATGAGGAGTGACCTGCTCATCAATCACCTTGAGGAAATCCTCAGCAGGCATATCGGGCGCCAACGCCTCCGTCTTGCAGTCGCTGCCACAATGCTTGCAATGCAGGTTGCAACGCAAGGTACATTCCCAAAAGAGCTGTCGCAAAGGATGCAACAGCTTGTGGTTCTTGCGGAGTTGACGGTCAAGTTCCAATCCTGCCCGTTGTCTCATAGAGAGCGTCGCCATAGGATCAATCTTTCTTGATTTCGATGTCCACACCTCCCTTATCAATCACATCCAATCGCTGATAAGGAGCAGGGCTCACACTATACATCGCCCTAAATACCGGCTCGCGAGGAGGTCTGGTTGCCGAATCTAATTTCGACGTGTCAGACTTGATGGAATCCATCCCAGTCGAATCAGGATTCCACTTAGGGTCAGGCACACCATACATGCAAGGCTGGAACCAACAAGAGGACAAGCCCAACAATGCTATCGCTGACGACAACACACGGCTCGTCCACAACAGCCATTTGTTTCTCAGTTTCTTCATCAGCCTATCCTTTTATTTCATACCTAACAAATCCTTCACTTCAGGAGTGAGGTAAGGCTTGATCTTGTCGTAAGGAATGAGTGCCTGTGGCATTCCCAAGGCATAGGGACCAATCTCGTAAGGTCCATAGTCGAATGCCACACCTTTTGCCATCAGCGAAGGGTCACAATATGGGAAGTCAATGTCTTCGGGAGCATTCAGCATACCCTCTTCACCATACTCATCCTGCAACGAAGCAATAATCATCTTCAGCACAGCAGGACGTCCAGCCTTGGTGACGATGTCATCCAACGTGAGGATACGCAGGTTCTTCAGGTCGAAGGTGCGTCCAAATCCCCAAGGAATACCATGAGCTGCACCAGCATTGTAGTCGTAACCTGAATCCCACAAGGTGAGGAGATTCTTGGTCTGCCAATACACCTCTATCGAAGATTCGTATTCGTTGGCTGACTCAAACGACACCTCTTCCATCTCATCAGGATCGTCTGATGCTACAACGGCATTCACATTACCAGCACACCTTGCTATCAACGCCGAACGGACATCGGTCACGCCTTTCTCCTTCAGCTTGGCATACACTTCTGCCACCTTTTCGGCAGTGACAGGAGCTTCCACATTCTCCAGAGGATCAGCATCGATGGTCAGCCACTGGTTGATGAATTCCACCACCTCAGGTTTGCCAGCCACCGCCTTCAAGGAGATGCCTTCAAAGCGATCCATCACTGTCGCAATCTCGTAAGGTGCAGGGTCTTCGTCGCTACTGTAATCGACGATTTTCACTTTGTACTCCACTGAGTCCCTGTATTTCACCTGTTCAAACACCAGGGTGTCTGACTCTGGAACTGTAGCCGCAGAGTCACCTGCATCGCCATCTTGGGCAGAAGCAGCCTTGTTTCCTGTGCATGCCATCAACAAGAGCAATGCACCAGCGGTCCATTTCAATGCTTTCATCTTGATCAATAAATAGAAATAGTAAATAGTAATTCGTCCAATGGCACTTATTTGACTCTGCCAAAGTATTTGGTGTCAGCCAGTTTCTGCAAGTATTGACCATACTCGTTCTTTAACATAGGCTGAGCCAGTTCACGCAACTTCTCTGTGGTGATCCAGCCGTTGCGATAGGCAATGCCTTCCAAGCAGGCAATCTTGAGACCTGTACGCTTCTCCAGCACCTCGATAAAGGTGGAGGCTTCGGAGAGGGAATCGTGGGTACCTGTATCGAGCCAAGCAAAACCACGTCCCAAGAGTTGCACCTTGAGGTTCTTCTCATCGAGGAACTCCTGATTGACGGTGGTGATTTCCAACTCACCACGTGCCGATGGCTTGATGTGCTTCGCCACTTCCACCACCTTGTTGGGATAGAAGTAGAGACCCACCACTGCATAGTTGCTCTTAGGCTCTTTGGGCTTCTCTTCGATAGAAAGACAGTTGCCCTCCTCATCGAACTCAGCCACACCATAACGCTCTGGGTCTTGCACCCAATAGCCGAACACGCTTGCCTTACCCGCCTTGGCATCCTCCACACACGCTCTCAGCATGTCAGAGAATCCATGACCATGGAAGATGTTGTCGCCCAACACGAGGCACACATCATCATTCCCCACGAACTTCTCACCAATGATGAATGCCTGTGCCAATCCATCGGGTGATGGCTGTTCAGCATATTCGAAATGCACACCATAGTCGCTGCCATCGCCCAGCAATCGCTTGAAACCTGGCAAATCGTATGGAGTGGAGATAATCAGGATGTCCCTGATACCAGCCAGCATCAGCACTGAGATGGGATAATACACCATGGGTTTGTCAAAAATCGGCAAGAGCTGCTTGCTCACGCCCTTCGTGATGGGGTAAAGTCTGGTACCAGAACCACCAGCGAGCACGATTCCTTTCATATTCTTGTATTTAGAAAATAATGGAGTTAAAGAAGTATCCACTTCTCCAACTCCATTCATGAATCTTTACTTAAAAAAGTTTGTTTGGATATACTCCGTCTGCCACCAACTTGGCAATGCGGTCAACGGTTGCCTGACGGTCTGCTGAGTAAGTCACGCCAAACCATACAGAAGTGGTGTCGAGCACCTCAACGGTGGCTGTGCCGCTCTTGATCAGCTTGTTCACCATCAATGGGATGAAGAACTCAGCCTTCAGGTTCTCCATGTTCTTGGGGTCAGAAAGGAACTCCTTGAACTCTGCCTCGCTATACTCGAAGTAGTCAGGAGTGAAGCCCCACATGTTCATGCTGACAGGCACATTCTCTTCCAGCGGAGTCCACTCGCCCTGCTCATCCTTGTAGCAGATGGCATTACCCTTATCTGCCTGACGCAGAATCTCTGTACGCTCCACCACATCCACGAGGTGACGGTTGTCGTCGTACATGCAGACACCACGAGCCACAGAACCGTTCTCAGAAAGTGTGTTGCAGCAACGGAAGCCCACCATCGCATACTTGTTCTTGGAACCTGCTGGGAGGTTAGAGAGGTACTTGCCGATAGACATGAAAGCGTCACGACCATAGAAGTCATCGCAGTTGATAACGCAGAAAGGCTCCTTGATGACGTCCTTACCCATCAGCACAGCGTGGTTGGTACCCCAAGGCTTCACACGTCCCTCAGGACACTTGAAACCCTCTGGGAGGCTGTCGATGCCCTGGAAGCAAAGTTCGCAAGGGATGACACCCTCATACTTAGAGAGAATCTGTGTGCGGAACTGCTCCTCGAAGTCCTTACGAATCACCCAGACAATCTTGCCAAAGCCTGCCTGAATGGCATCGTAGATAGAATAATCCATGATGGTCTCACCATTAGGTCCAAGACCATCCAACTGCTTCAAGCCACCATAGCGGCTACCCATTCCCGCAGCAAGGAGAAATAATGTTGGTTTCATAGTTTTTTGTTAATTAGTCTGTTTTTTATTCAATCACTACTCGTGTCCATCCGTGAATGTCTGGCTCTGTACCATACTGGATGCCACGCAGTTTGTTATACAATTTCTCTGAGATAGGACCAGGCTTGCCGTCCTTGGAAATCTGGAAGGACTTCTTCTCCTCCAAGTCGTCAATCTTACCGATAGGAGAAATCACAGCAGCAGTACCACAAGCACCAGCCTCTTCAAAAGTTGCCAACTCATCCTCAGGAATCTGACGACGCTCCACCTTCAAACCAAGATCCTCTGCCAACTGCATGAGTGACTTGTTGGTGATGGAAGGAAGGATAGAAGTTGACTTGGGTGTCACATAGGTGTTGTTCTTGATACCGAAGAAGTTAGCGGCACCACACTCATCCATGTACTTCTTTTCCTTGGCATCGAGATAGAACTCGCAAGCATAACCGAGGTCGTGCGCCATCTTGTTGGCACGAAGAGAAGCAGCATAGTTACCACCCACCTTATAGATACCTGTGCCAAGAGGAGCAGAACGGTCGTACTCACGAATGATCACATAGTCGTTGCAAGAGAAACCACCCTTGAAGTAAGGACCTACTGGCGTCACGAAAATCATGAACAGATACTCATCAGCAGGATGAACACCTACCTGTGCACTCGTACCAATGAGCAAAGGACGAATGTACAGCGTTGCACCCGTCTCGTATGGAGGGATGAAACGCTCATTCAGGCGCACCACCTTATCGACCATCTCATTGAACTTCTCAGTAGGCAGTTCTGGCATCAAAATACCACGACAAGTGCTCTGCAGACGAGCAGCATTCTCGTCGCTGCGGAACACACGCACCTTACCATCAGGACAACGATATGCTTTCAAACCTTCGAAAGCCTCCTGACCATAGTGCAGACAGGTGGCTGCCATGTGAAGTGGGATAGTCTCTTCGGAGCAAACTTCAATCTCGCCCCATTTGCCGTCACGATAGTAACAGCGTACATTGTAGTCAGTCTTGCGATAGCCGAAGCCAAGGCTTGACCAGTCCATTTGTTCCATATTCTTATCTTTTTTATTTGTTAATAGTCTATACAAGTTGCAAAGGTACGATATTCCTCGCACAGAAACAAAAGAAACGTGCATTTTTTTCCGATTACACCCCTAATCGGTCATTCCCTCTTCATATCTGCAATGACCAACTTGATTTCTGCGTAGGTATAGTCGTTGGGAAGCAGGTTCTTCACATCGCTCAACGAATAGGCTTTGCTGAATGATTTGACGATGCCACGAATGATTTTCTGATGCTGGGTGCTCACCACCTCATTCACCTTCAATTCACCTTGCTCCACGAAATAGGAAAGATGATTCTCGACCGTTCCAACCGTCAAAGACCTTTCTGCAGCAATCTCCTTGATGCTCTTTCCTTCACGAAACATTTTATAGGTCAATCCCCTGGTGTCCACCTTCTCTTTCTTGGGCTTCTCCTCCTTCACCTTTTTCTTCTTCACCTTCACTTCCTTCTCATCAATCACCACCTCGTCAAGTGCCGCTTTGGCTTTGGCATTCAGATAGTCACGAATGGAGAAGCCTTCTTCCTTGAGGCGAGAGAAGATGCCCACTTTCAATTGATAGGACAATGTGAAAGCATCCAACGCATTATTATATTGCTTTGCCACCTGCTTGTTGTTGATAACCACCTTCGTGCGCGCCAACACTGGGTCGAGCAGTTCGTGCAGCTTTTCCTCGAAATAAGTCATACCCGCCTTCAATCGCTCTTGCAGTTTCTCATTCTGGGTGAAAGAGGTGCCATTCTGTTGCATCAAGGTCCCATATTGCTTTTGAAACTTCTGCGACACTTCCACCACTTCACTCTCCAACTTTGGCAACGTCTCCTTCAACACATCCAACAAAGCTGGAGAGGAAGCATACAGATGCTCATTCACCACACGCATCAGATATTCCATATCCTTCTTGAGGCGTTGATGATCAAAGAGTTCGTTCAGCAACGAGAAGTAGTATTCCCACATCATCTGTGGCAACTTTCCTTCCGTCTGCTGCGCCTCTGCCAACTCATGGTCAATATAGGCGTTGACGGAGGAATCTGTGATGACTGAGCCTGACATCAAAGGACGTGCCAACACCATTCCTTCAAGCGTACGACAACGGCTCAACGCCACATAAACCTGACCATGCGTAAAGGAATCGGTAATATCCAAGACTGCATGATCGAACGTCAAGCCCTGACTCTTGTGAACTGTGATAGCCCAAGCCAGACGCAAAGGATATTGCTTGAACGTGCCGTCCACCTCCTCACGGATTTCCTTCGTCTCTTCATCAATCACATATTTGGTGTTCTCCCAAGTCAACTGTGGCACACAAATCGTTCGGTCATCCTCCTTGCAATGCACCTTGATGAGCCGTTCGTCTGTCTCATCATCCCACACCACTCCCGTCACAGTTCCAATCTTGCCGTTATAGTATTCCTTGCCAGGGTTGGGGTCGTTCTTGATAAACATCACCTGTGCTCCCTCTTTCAGCACCAATCGTTCATCGGCAGGATAACTGCTCTCAGGGAAGTTCTTATGAACTTCTGCCACAAAAGTCATTTCCTTCGTCTTCAATGCCTCCAGCTGCTTTTCGTTGTAGCTTTGCGCCATTCGGTTATGTGTCGTCAGACGAATCCAATCCTCATTCTTTGGCGGCACGAAATCAGGTACATGACGGGCATTGAGGGCGTTCATCACAGAGGTGTTCACCTGATTGGTGCGTATCTTTCCCAACAGGTCGATGAACTCAGCATCCTGTTGTCGATAAATGTATTTCAGTTCGATGGTTACATAAGGAATCTGCTGCAAAGCCTTACTACCAAAGAAGTAAGGAGTGTTGTAATAAGGTGACAGCAATGCCCATTCCTTTTCTTGCGCCACAGGAGCCAACTGTTGCAAATCGCCAATCAGCAATAACTGCACACCACCAAAGGGTTTTCCTCGATCACGATATTTACGCAATTCCTGATCAACTGCATCCAGCACATCACAACGCACCATCGAAATCTCGTCAATCACCAACAAGTCCAACGTCTTGATGAGGTTCTTCTTTTCCTTGCTCATCTTGTTGTAGGTGCCTCTCTCTTTGATGGTCATCCCTGGCACGATCGGACCAAAGGGTAACTGAAAGAACGAGTGAATGGTCTGTCCCTGCGCATTGATGGCTGCCACACCTGTAGGAGCCAGCACCACCATTCGCTTCGGAGTCTTTTCACGAAGGGTTCGCAGAAACGTGGTTTTTCCAGTTCCGGCCTTACCCGTCAGAAACACCGACACATTGGTGTTGGACACAAATCGCCACGCCAGATTCATCTCACGATTGTGCACCTTCGCATCCTCCGCTACATAAGAAGAAAAAACATCTTCTTGTCCTGCTATATCTAAGTAGTCCATGCTGTTTTTCGTTATTCTCCACAAAGTAAAGGCTTTTTCGCGAAACCAACAAATCTGAACATGGATTTTGATAAATAATTCTAAAAAACGATAGAGGTTTTAATCTTTTCCACCCCTCAACACATCCAACAAGCAATTCAACCAATCATTCAATACTATTATTCATTATTAATATATGAAAAGGATACTTGTATGGGCACTTCCCTTTCTAATCGGTAGCGTGTGCCAGGCAGAAGACATCACCATCCGTTACAATGGTTCCACAGTGAAAGTGGATCAAAAAGAAAAAGACAGCGTGACTGTCACAGTGAAGGGTGCCAATGTGAACATTGATAGCAAATATACTGCACACAAACTGAGTGTGCGCCTCACAGGCAAGAGTGAGGATGGACAGCTCATCCTCAAAACCGCTGGTAAGGCAAAGGTGACGCTTGATAAACTGAACCTCACCAGTCAGGAAGGTGCACCCATCGACCTGAAGAATAAGAAGAAGGTGGAAGTGGCGGTTGCTGATGGTACAGAGAACACCCTCACCATCACGGCTTGCAACGATACTGCCAACCACAAGGCTGCCGTCATTTGGGCAAAAGACAAATTGCTTCTCTCGGGTAAGGGCACTCTCAACATCGTTGCAACAGGTGATGGTTGTCGAGGTATCAAGACAAAGGATGATATCACCATCGAAGACCTCACCCTCAACGTGATCACTTCTGGTAACCACTTGGGAGAGAAACCTTTCAGTTTTGGAGGCTTCGGAGGTTTTGGCGGAGGTGAAATGCCTGACTTCGGAAACTTCCAGATGCCAGAAGGTGGCTTCCAAATGCCTGAAGGTGGATTCCCCAATTTCGGAGGAGGCTTCCCAGGCTTTGGTGGTATGCGTCCAGAAGGGAATGACAGCACCCGACAAGGTGGTTTCCCCAACTTTGGAGGTGGCTTCCCTGGTTTTGGTGGTATGCGCCCTGAAGGCAATGACAGCACCCGACGAGGTGGGTTCCCTAACTTTGGAGGAGGTTTTCCCAACTTCGGCGAAGGAGGTATGCCTGACTTTGGCGGCTTCGGAGGCGGCTTTGGCGGTTTCGGAAACCCTGGTGAGGAAGGTGAAGAGGATGAAGAAGGTGGAGGCATGGGCTTTGGAGGCAAGCGCAAGTATGTCGCAAGCACCAAAGGTATTGCTTCGAAAGGTAAAATCATCATCAATAGCGGCAAGGTGACCGTCAAGACCTCTACGGCTGGTGCTGAAGGCATCGAAGGAAAGGAAGGAGTGGTCGTCAATGGTGGGCTCGTGGATGTGATGAGTCCCGATGATGCCATCAATGCCAACGCCACCATCGAATTCAATGGGGGCACTGTCATTGCCCGAAGTAGAGGTAATGATGCCGTCGATTCCAATCCCAAAGGTGGTTTCTTCATGCCATTCGGAGGCAACAACAACCAAGAGGACACAGACCCTGCCATCATCATCACAGGTGGAACGGTCTATGCTTGGAGTCAGGCAGGTTCACCAGAAGAAGGACTTGACTGCGACTTCGCCCCACTCGTCATCGAAGGTGGCACCATCTTCACTGTTGGAGGAGGAATGGGTGAAATGCCTTCCGTACCTACTAACTACACATCCAAGCAGCCTTCTGCCCTGCTGATTGGCATCAACATCGTGAAGGAAGAACCCGTCTATCTCTACGACAGCAAAAACAAACTTCTCGAGACCATTACCGTTCCTTTCTCCCTCCGACGCAGCGCCAGCCTCGTGAGCAGTGCAGCCTTTCAGGTGGGTGAAACCTACACTGTCAAGACCAAGGGCTACGAAAAGACTTTCACGCTCAACGAGAACTTCACAGCCGTCAGGTAAATGGATGGAAATGGGGTGTCAAAGACAAAAAAACGTTCGCATATTTGTGGATGTCAGCGGATTGTCGTATCTTTGCCGAAAAGATAACACTCAAAAAACAGAACATTTATGAAGAAGGCTATCAAAATGTTGTCCCTCACAGCTTTGTTGTTGGCAGGGACAACAGCCGTAGAAGCACAGGAGAAAGTAGAGACAACCGTTTCAGCAGATGTGGTGAGTCAATACATCTGGCGTGGTTTAGATTTGGGCAACCCAGCACTCCAACCTACCTTGGGCATCGAATACAAAGGTTTGTCACTCGAGGCTTGGGGTAGCGTAGGATTGACCGACTCTTCCGACGCAAAAGAGTTTGACCTCACACTCTCTTACACCATTGGAGGTCTCAACTTCGGAGTGAGCGACTACTGGTTCAGCAATGGACTTGACCCACAAGGTCGTTACTTCAAATATGATGCCCATGGCACCAACCACGTATTTGAGGGTTTTGTCGGCTACGATTTTGGTGTGGCATCAGTCGCTTGGTACACGAACTTTGCAGGTGCTGATGGTGTGAACAAAAAAGGCAAACGTGCCTACAGTTCCTACTTCGAGGTGGCAGCACCTTTCAAACTGGCAACCTGCGACTGGCAAGCAACTGCTGGTGCTGTGCCCCACGCTACTGATTATTATGGAACCAGCGGTTTCGCAGTCATCAACCTTGCCCTTCGTGCGACCAAAGAAATCAAGGTGACTAACTCATTCAGCATTCCTATCTTTGGTGAGGTGGTCGGCAATCCTTGCAGCCAGAAAGCTTATCTGGTCTTCGGATTGACTTTGCGTCCATAATCCCAACACAGAAAAAAGAAGGGCTGTACCCCAACAGGTGCAGCCCTTTCTCTTTATCCTTTATCAGTTGTTTATTTGATGATGAGCTTATCGCTTCCTGCAGCCTTGAAACTCATATCAAGACCTTTCACAGAATGTGTCAAAGCGCCAAAAGAGATGAAATCCACGCCAGCCTTGGCATAAGGAATCATCGTGTCAAAGGTGATGCCACCAGAAGATTCCGTCTCTGCACGACCAGCCACCAACTTGACCGCCTTTTCTGTGTCTTCAGGGGTGAAGTTGTCGAACATAATGCGGTCGCAACCTTCAGCCAGCGCTTCATCAAGTTCCTTCCAATTGCGCACCTCACACTCAATCTTCAAATCCTTGTTATGATCCTTGCAATACTGCTTGGCACGTGAGATCGCGTTGTGAACACCCCCACAGAAATCAATGTGGTTGTCTTTGAGGAGAATCATATCGAAGAGTCCGATACGATGGTTCATACCACCACCTATCTTCACTGCTTCTTTCTCCAGCATACGCATACCAGGCGTGGTCTTACGAGTGTCGAGCACACGCGTCTTGGTGCCTGCATCAATGAGTGCCTGCTGATATTTGTGAGTCATCGTGGCAATACCACTCATACGCTGAAGGATGTTGAGCATCAAGCGCTCTGTCTGAAGAAGGCTCTGTTCTTTTCCTTTCACAGACATCACGATATCGCCTGGCTTCACATGCGCACCATCCTGGATATAGACCTCCACCTCCATCGTGGGATCGAATCGATGGAACACCTCTTTGGCAATCTCCACACCTGCAAAGATGCCCTCTTCCTTGATGAGCAACTTGCTTTCTCCATAGGCATCAGCAGGGATGCAACAGAGGGTGGTATGGTCGCCGTCACCAATGTCTTCAGCAAAGGCGAGGTCAATCAATCTATCGTTTAGTTCTGAGACGCTTAACATAGTCGGATGGTTTTTTATCGTTATCGAAATACCAAGCAAGAGCCACTTTCACACCAAACTCACTCTTGTCGGAGAAGTCGGAAAGAGAGATATCATAGTAGAGAGAAGGCTCCACAGTGAGGTGACGATTGAGGAAGAAGCAATAACCCACTTCTGGTGTCAACTGCACATCGTTGAAGTTGGGTGCTTCATGCACATACTTGGCACCCGCCTGCAGGAAAAGTCCGTTCTGCTCAATGAGATAACGAAGTTTGCCTCCCACGTAGAACTTCTGCATGTCAGTGTTGTGATAGTCAAAGCCTACTTCAGCGATAGCCATCCAAGCCTCCTCAAACATGTAACCTCCATTCAAACCTAAATTGAAACGAGTCTTGTGCGCCTTGCTATAGGAGAAACCACCCGAGTTAGTAGTGGCAGCCATATAGTACTTGCCTTTTTCAAACTGTGCGAAAGCGCTGCTAATGCCGATGAGGGCAAAGATGAGTGTAAAAACGATTTTCTTCATAATGTTATTTATTTTGTAGTTGTTCTTTCTTGTATAATGCCCACGCCAATGCGCCGCAAATAGCTGCATAACCAAGGATATGGGGCAGGTATGTGAGCCAGGTGTTCCATATAAAGCCGTTGTACAGATAGAATCCGAGTCCTACGGCAAAGAACGCGATGGGTTGCCAAACGTAACGCTTCATCAATGTTTCATTCTCTTTCAATTCATCTTCTGATTCTCAACCTCTTTGCCCAAACGATATACCACACCAGCACACCCAACGTGATGAGACCACCTATCAGATAAGCGATGAAGTTGTGGAGTTGGAATCCTTCTGGAGCAATGAGGATGTAAGTGGTGCACACGATGGTCATCCACAGAGCAGGCACCATTGCAACGAGGAACGCATATTTGTTCTTGCCTTCAGACAAACTATGTTTGGTCAACCAGACAGTGATTGCCCAGAGCGTCATGACTGCCAAGCTCTGATTGAACCAAGCAAAGTAACGCCACAGGACATCGAAGTTGACAAACATCAGCACGCCACTCAACACGAAGATGGGAATAGAAAGCACCAGACGTTTGTAAATCTTGTTCTGCTTGTAGTGCATGAAGTCGGCAGCAATCAGACGGGCACTACGCAGAGCAGTGTCACCACTCGTGATGGGGGCAGCCACCACACCCAAGATGGCCAAGACAGCACCCACCTTACCAAGCCATGTGGAGCAAAGGACATTGACCAACACAGCTGGATTAGGATTGCTGGTTCCACCATTGGTCATGATGGCCCAGAGTTTCTCGTAAGGAGCCTCATCGCCAGTCATTCCAAACTGCGTCACATCGAACGAGCCTGCAAACTTAATGGCTGCTGCTGCCCAAATCAATGCCACCAGACCTTCTGTAATCATCGCACCATAGAAGATAGGGCGACCAAACCGCTCATTCTTCAGACAACGTGCCATCATCGGGCTTTGGGTGGCATGGAAACCACTCACTGCACCACAGGCGATGGTGATGCACAAACCTGGGAAGATTGGCATCGTGCTGGTAGGATGATGATTGCTGAATGCTTCTGTGATTTCAGGCATACTTCCATCGTAGATAAAGATGCCATATATCAGACCTACAGCCATCACCAACAACGCTATACCAAAGATAGGGTAAATGCGTCCAATCAGTTTATCGATGGGCAACAGGGTGGCAAGGAGATAATACACAAAGATAATGATGACCCAGAAGAGGTTCTGTCCCACCACGCTATCACCACCTATCATGTTGGCAAGCAATCCTGCAGGAGTGGTTACAAACACGGCACCCACCAGAATCATCAACACCAACGACATGATGCGAAGGGCAAAACGTGCAGGGGAACCCAACTCATCACCCACAATCTCAGGAAGGCTGGCTCCATTCTTGCGCAAGCTGATCATACCCGACATATAGTCGTGCACGGCTCCTCCAAAGATACATCCCAACACAATCCACAGGTAGGCACTCGGACCAAACAAAATACCCTGAATGGCACCAAAAATAGGTCCAGTACCCGCAATGTTCAGAAATTGAATCAGAAAGACCTTCCAAGTGGGCATTGGCATATAGTCAACACCATCACGCGAAGCGTAACAGGGAGTCTGGCGTTGTGGATCAGCACCAAAGACTTTATCAACAAATGCTCCATAGAGGACATAACCCAAAACAAGGAGCAATAAAGAGACAATAAATGTAACCATTTTAGTTTTTATCTTACAAACTGAGAGCAAAAGTAAGGAAAAATACTTACCTTTGCAAAAAATTTAATGTTAATAATGACTAATCAACAGAAAGCATTTCTTTTGTGGGCGTTTTTGAGTCTTGTGACAGCAACTCTATGGGCACAACCAACAGAAGACACCCACCCTCCATATCTCTACGAAAAAGAACACCCTTTGCGTGAAACGCGTGCCGTTTGGCTCACCACCATCGGAGGACTCGACTGGCCGCGAATCAAAGCGACGGATTCCTTCAGCCGCGAGCGACAGAAGCAGGAACTCATCCGCATTCTCGACCAATACAAGCGTGCCAACATCAACACCGTCATTTTCCAGACACGCGTGCGTGCTGCCCTCCTCTACCCCTCTAAAATAGAGCCTTGGGAACTTTCCCTCACAGGGAAGGCAGGGCAATCGCCTGGTTACGACCCACTCGCTTTCTGCATTGAAGAGTGCCACAAACGAGGAATGGAACTGCATGCTTGGGTGGTGTGCATTCCGATCGGAACCCAGGAACGTCAACGTGGCTATGGGTCTGCATCCCTTGTGAAGAAGCACCCCGAATTGGTCAAGACTGCCAAGGGAGGCGAGATGTTCATGATTCCTGGCAAACCAGAGACGGCTGACTACATCGCCAGCATCTGCAAAGAAATCGTGGAGAACTACGATGTGGACGGCATTTCGCTCGACTACATCCGCTATCCCGAATCCATCTACAATTTCTCTGACGAGAACCTCTACCCACGTTCCTCCTCGATGAGCAAGGCTGACTGGAAACGTGAGAACATCACCCGCATTGTGCGTCGTGTACACGATGTGGTGAAACCCATCAAGCCGTGGGTGAAACTCAGCAGTTCCCCTATCGGCAAATATCGTGACACCAGCCGATATAGCGCTGGAGGTTGGAATGGTTACAACGCTGTGTGGCAAGACCCTGTGCTTTGGCTCAAGGAGAATTGGCAGGATATGCTCTTCCCCATGATGTACTTCACAGGCAACAACTACTACCCCTTCCTCTACCAGTGGCTCGAGAATGCCCACGGACACCCTATCTGCCCAGGACTTGGCATCTATTTCCTCGACCCACGCGAAGGACGTTGGACCCTCAACGAAGTGCGTGCTGAAATGCATTCGGCTCGCAATTCAGGCATCGGAGGCATCGCCTTCTATCGTGGTGAATTCCTCACCAACAACTACAAAGGTATCTACGACACCACCTGCGAGGAATTCTTCCCCTATCCTGCGCTCACAGCTCGTATGACTTGGATGGGTGACACCATCGCACCCACTGCCCCCACCTCCCTCAACTACGAGAACGGCATCCTCCACTGGCATCCATCCCAATCACCCCAAATCGCCCAATCTGCCCATTCTCCCCGTATCTTATACAACATCTATGGCTCCAACCTCTATCCCGTCGATATCACCAAAGCGGAGAACCTCCTTGCCGTCAACATTCGCGACACCCAATGGCAACTCAATGCACGCGCTCAGAAAGTGCGTCACTATGCTGTCACAGCCATTGACCGCTTTGGCAATGAAAGTCCTGCCCTACAGGAAGAGAAGCCCACAATTGAGCCTCCCAAACACATCAACGTGCCACAACTCATCAATCGTGATGTGAAGGGCAGCAAGAAAGCCACAACGGGCAAGAAGAAAAACAAGAAGAAATAGTTATTGCCTCCGATAGGCAATCATCAGTTTACCCCTCTCCACCAATGCCTCAAAACCATTGGGATTGAGAGGGGTTAATTGTTTCGTGCATCCAGCCCCATACTGCTTATACAACAACAAGGCAAGAATGCCCATATTCATGCGGAAATTGATTTCGAGACAAGGATGCACACGCCCATCAGCCGTCTTGAGCATATCAATGCCCACAGGTCCCCGATACTCCGTCTTTGCCAGATGTTCCTGATGATACCGAACCAGTCTCCCCAAGAACTGCCCATCAAGCCCATCCAACCTATCAACCCCATCCAACCTATCAACCCCATTCACCCCATCCAAAATCCTCCCCACCAACTCCTCCTGACTCTCCACATAATTATATCCATACGCCCCATTCTCACTTGCATGGAACACCGACCAACCCAAGAACTCCACCTTCCTGTCCTCATGCACGAAAAACTCCATCGCAAAGTCCAACACCTTGTCCTCGTAGAACCTATCCACCACATAACCACCTTGAGAAGAGAGGAAACCCTGGAGACGGTTTGAGGTTTGAGGTTTGAGGTTTGAGGTTTGGCTCCGCCGAGCTGAAGGTTGAGGTTGGAGATTTGAGGTTGGAGATTTGAGGTTGGAGGTTTTTTCCACAAACACCCCTCTGCCTGAGGATGACCAAGGAGATTTGAAGATGAGTGAACCGTTAGGGGTATCGTTCAGGTCAAGGTTCTCTTTCCATCTCATTTCCTTTCCCAACAACCTTTCATCCTTCATCTCCTCCAACAACTCCTGAATATATCGGCACGCAAATTCCCTGCTGGACAATCGCCTCAATTCCTCCAGCCATTCGTCCGAAGGCAACAACGCTTCCGCCACCCCCATCTGCTTATATCGCTGTTTGGTGGCAAGACTCCATCCCCACGGACCTGCAAACTGCGTGTTCTCCCACACCTGCGCCAAAGCCGCCAAATCCTCCTCCATCTGCTGAATCCGCTTGGGAGGACGATACTGTCGCACGTTGGCAGCCAAAGCCATATCGTTGGAGCAATTAAAGATGCTTGGTAGTTTCATGGGGACAAAGGTACGGAAAATTATCCAATCTACCATCATGTTACCTACAAAATAAATAATGTTACACAAACACAAGGATATTTGACAGAAAAGACGTAACTTTGCACAAAATTTCTTATTTAATAACAAAAAACCTATGTTGAAGACATCACTATTTACCACCTTGGCGGCTACGGCATTCATACTTTGCCCCAACGAGGCAGCCGCACAAAGCGAAATCTATCCACAACATTTCAATCTCTCAGAGGTGACCCTTCTGGATGGTCCGATGAAGAAGATGATGGAGACGAACGACAAGCTCCTCCTGGAATATGACGCAGATCGTCTGATGACTCCCTTCATCCGTCAGGCAGGATTGTCCAAGAATCCTTCTTCCAAGTATAACGGATGGGAGGAGAAGCACCCGAACTTCCCCAACTGGGGTGGCGACGCTGGTTTCGACCTCAGCGGTCACGTGGGAGGACATTATGTATCCGCTCTCGCATTGGCTTATGCTGCCACCAACGATGCCAGCATGAAAGCCAAGATGAAGGAGAAGCTGGATTATTGCCTCAACATCATGAAGGACTGTCAGGATGCCTACAAGGACGACACGAAGGGTCTGAAGGGCTTTATTGGTGGACAGCCTCTCAACCACATCTGGACCAGTCTCTATGCTGGAGAAATCAATGATTTCCGTCGTTCTGGCGGTTGGGTGCCTTTCTACTGCCAGCACAAGGTCTTGGCAGGTTTGCGCGACGCTTATCTCTACACAGGCAGCCCATTGGCGAAGGAATTGTTCAGAGGTTTGTCCGACTGGAGTGTGAACCTCGTGAGCAAGCTCTCCGACGAGCAGATGCAGCAGGTGCTGGGTTCTGAGCACGGAGGTATGAACGAGACACTGGTGGACGCCTACAAGATTTTTAATGACAAGAAGTATCTGGAGGCAGCCAAGAAATACAGCCACCGTCAGATGATTGACGGCATGAAGACCTTCAACCCCACCTTCCTCGATGGCAAGCACGCCAACACACAAGTGCCCAAGTACATCGGTTTCGAGCGTGCTTGGCAGGAAGACAAGAGCCTGACCGACTATCGCAACGCTGTGCTGAACTTCTGGACAGATGTGGCACAGAATCGTACTGTCTGCATTGGTGGAAACTCCATCAGCGAGCACTTCCAGAGCCATCAGAACGGTCAGCTCTACATCAACAACATGGAAGGTCCTGAGTCTTGTAACTCCAACAATATGCTGAAACTCACTGAGGACCTCTTCGACGACACTCACGAGGCGAAATATGCTGACTTCTACGAGGCAACAATGTGGAACCACATCATGTCCACACAAGACCCAGAGACAGGTGGTTACGTGTATTTCACCTCCCTGCGTCCTCTCTCCTATCGCATCTATTCACAGGTGAATCAGGGTATGTGGTGCTGCGTGGGTACAGGTATGGAAAACCACAGCAAGTACGGACACTTCATTTACACTCATAGTGCCACCAACGACACACTCTATGTGAATCTCTTCACAGCCAGCGAACTGAAGTCAAAGAAGTTTGGCATTCGTCAGGAAACTGCATTCCCTTACGAGCAGAGAAGTCGCATCTACATCACCAAAGGCGGCAAGTTCACCCTCGCCATCCGCAAGCCATCATGGGCAAGCGCAGACGGCAAAGGTTCTTACACTTGCTACACCAAGAAGTGGAAGGCAGGCGACATGATTGAGGTGGATCTCCCCATGCAGCTCCGTTATGAGGAATGCCCCGACTACAAGAGCTACATCGCCTTCAAGTATGGTCCTATCCTCTTGGGCGCACGCCTTGCCACAGAGGCTCAATTGCCCAACGAATATGGTGGTGAGGGACGTATGGATCACTCTCCAGGCGCACGCGCTAACGCCAAGCCGCTCTCTTCTGCCCCACTCCTCATTGGCAACCGTTCTGAGGTGCTCAACAACATCAAGGTGAACGACCTGAGCAAGCTGAGTTTCTCACTCACCACAGACAAGGGCACCCTGCCACTCGAACCCTTCTACAGCATCCAGCACGCACGCTACTCCTGCTATTTCTTCCAGGGAACCCCAGAGGAGTACGCGAACTCCGATATGGGTCGCAAGGACGCTGAGGAACAGGCATTGCAGGCACGCACCCTCGACTATGTGGCTACAGGCGAACAGCAGAGCGAGGCAGGTCACGAAGTGAAGTACTCCACAGGCTCCACCAGCGGCAGCTATCGTGGTGAGAACTATCGTGATGCCAAGAACGGCGAGTACATCCAGTATGTCATCGAAAACACGGAAGGTATCAAGAACGATGTTTCCCTCTTGCTCCGATTCATCACCTCCGATCGTGGACGCACAGCCGACATCTTCATCGACGACCAGAAACTGGGCGACATCACCATCCAGCAGCGCATGAGAGGTGCTGACGAACAAGGCTTCTTCAACGTTGAGTACGCCATCCCAGAATCCATGCTCCTCGACAGCAAGGGCAACGTGAAGAAGAAGCTCACCTTCCGCATCGTCGCATCGCCCAACACCATGTGTCCAGGTCTCTACTACCTCCGACTCCTGAAGAAATAAGCAAACCCACATAAACACAAAAGAGACGGTCCCCACAAGACCGCCTCTTTTTTATATCGTTAAATAGAAATTGCGGCAAGCCGCCGAAGAAAAAATATAAAAAAAACAAGTAAAGATATAAAAAAATATTTTTATTTATTTTTCCCTATTTTTACCTGTTTTTCCTTCGGCGGCTTGCCGCAATAAATCTCCAACCTCAACCTTCAGCTCGGCGGAGCCAAACCTCAAACCTCAAACCTCTTATCGTATCTTTAGCACGCTTGGCTTGCCAAGAAACCTCAAATCTCCCTCCTATTTCTTGTCCGTCGTAGGAATCTCATCGCCTGGATCTTCCATGATGAAGTTCACAGCAGGCACCCATTCACGCACTGTCTTGAACGACTGCAACGCCTTGTCATCAATGGAAGTGCGGAGGCGTGAAGGATCTACGTGGTAAGTCAGCACAAGGGCTTGACGAACAGCCTCTGCACGACGCTCAGCAAGGTCACGATGGAACTGTTCATCCTCGTCTGGAATAATGTCTGGATGACCCACGATATTGAGGTTCACCAAGGGGTGTGATTGCAGGAATTTCGCCACAAACTCCACACGTTTGCTCGTAGTGGTATTCAGGTAGTGGAAACCCGAATAGAACGGAATTTCCGTGTACATCGCCTCTCCATATCGAACCGTCTCTTTATAATCTCGTGTGTGGTCAATCAGCACAGGGTCAACAAACGGCTCCTTCGGAGGCAGACGGAAGCGGCGCAACTGCTGCTTGCCGTTCTTGAAGTGATAGACGAAATTGACCATCAAATCCAGATAGAAGTCGATGGTGTTGCCGTCTGAAGCACCATTATATTCGTTGTCTGTGGCATTCGCACGCAGATCCACGAGGATATCCCAAGGCTCGTTCAGACGAATTGCCATCTGGACACCAGCGTGTCCCACGATGTACTGTCCACCGTCCTTTTTCACTGGATAATAAGGACTGGTCGTGTTTGGCGTCCGATTCCAGAGTGCCAGTTTATCATCGAATCCGAAGGTCTTGATGGCACCAGCACCAAAGGTGAGTCCGAAAGTCACAGGACGGTCAGGAATATAGCCAAAGAAGACATTGGTGAGATTGACGACGCCCGAGAGCGAAGCAGTAAGGAACTTGTACGAATAGCGGCCATTGCCATACACTGAAGGCATCGCCTTGGTGGCAGCCTCACTGCATCGTCCCACCTGCGTGGTGATGCCCGCATTGGCTTGGAGACCAAAGGAAGGGGTGAAGTTATGTCCCAGCGTAAAGTTGACTGAAGGCATCTGGTGGAAAATAAAGTCGCTGGCTTTCGCGTTTTCAGCCATGGACTGACTAAAACCACCTCCCAAACCAATATACCAGTCACCATGCTTGTGCTTGGGAGCTGTATACAACTGAGCCGATGCTGCCAGAACGCACATCAGCAGACACATCGTAAGGGTCAATTTCATCAAAAATCTCTTCATTCCTACGTGGTTTTACGTATTATACTTGCAAAAGTAGCACATAAAATCCAAAATACAAACAAAAATCAACAATAAAATCAATAATATCGATAAAAATCCTTAACTTTGCCGCCGAAATGCAACATCAATGGCTCGGTAGCTCAGTTGAATAGAGCGTCAGATTCCGGTTCTGCAGGTCATGGGTTTGAGTCCCATCCGAGTCACTTCTTCAAGGGGCACTTTTGTGTCCCTTTTTTGTTGAAAAAACATTCAAACGCAATTTTACCCCTCGAACGACCTCCAAAAATCTATTCGAAGTCAATTTTTGGACAAAACGGAATTACCAATCTATACATTAAATGCCCACCTATTTGTTAAAAGATGGGCATTGATTAACAAGTGTTATTTTTTGTTACAATTTTCAGTTCGCGCTGAAGGTCTCGAAGGTGCCATCATCGAAGAAAATACGCACTTCGACCACCTTTCTGGCTGGTTTCTGTTGCAATTTCAGCGTTTCAGCCACGATTTCCTGCACATTCAGCGAGGTAGAGGCAGGCTGAAATGCCGATGAACGGCGAGATCCAGGCGCATTGGAAGCGGCTGCTGGAGCGGCAGAAGCCTGACTGTTATTGGTGCCAGAACCCTTGGTGGCAGGGGAAGAAGCCGAAGGAAAGCCGAAAAGTGACATCTGGCCATCTTCAGCGGGCACCATTTCCTCCGTTGGGTCACTATTTAAATAAGTATCATCAGCGTCACCTTCCCCTGGAGTAGGAGAGTCATTTTCGAGGTAGATGGGTTCCTTGTCATAGAACAACCAGGCAGGGTTGATATCAGGAAAAGCTTGGGTGATACTCCTAAGGATGTTCAGGGTGGGTTGGGTGCGACCACTCAAGATGTGAGAGAGTGTACCAGGAGAGATACACACCTCATTACAAAATTGGGTGTTGTTGAGATGCTTTTCTTGGATGATCAACTCGATTTTTTCTTTATCAGTCATGATTTTTGGGTTTTAATGAGTATTTCTTGAATTTTTTACAAAGGTAGGGAATAATTTCCAATCATCAAAATTTTTCTCTTTCTTTTTGTAATTTTAAATTTCACTTTTCTATTTTGAAAGTTTTTAAATGTAAAGGCGTCGAGGCTTTCCTTTTGTAAATATCACATCCCTGTAAAATAACAAGTGTAAAAGTGCCTTTTTCCATCACTTTATATAGGAATAGCAAATAACTGATTGAAATACCGTTATGAACGCGTCAATCGTCCATATATGGGTAAAAACCCTCCATTTCACTGTATATAGGGGATGTAGATGGATGAAATCCTTCTATTTATATCCAATAAAAGAGTGTAATTTGCCTTTTTTCAACCATTTACAAAAGGATGAATACACATGCATATTTAAGGTTTTTTAGTTGTAAATCTTTTACGTTACAAAATGTAAAATGAATGCGCGTTTCATCTTGTAAAGTCCTGTCAAGTGCTCAAAGGAATAATCTTTGTAAAAACTCTTTACAAAGAGAGTGTTTTCGTTTTGTAAATTTCCAATTGTGCTTTCTTAAAAATCGTTAATGTAAAATTTTGGACGCTTCATTTTTTCGAAAAAGAGGCTGAATTTGCGAGAATCGAACAGAGGCTTTGAGGGCATTTTTTCGTGAAAATAGCCTCATTTTTTGAGGGCATTTTAGGGGTTAAAGTGCTGATTTTCCGAAGAAACACGCCTGAAATTTTTGTTTGGATTTTGGAGCGAAAGAGATTTTGTTCGCAATTTTGAGGCTAAAAAATTGAAGAAATTTGCCCCTCAGGAGACCCCCAAAAGTAAATTTTGGCACCCTACTGGCACACACAAAAATCGTCTTTCAATTTTTTAGGACGATTCATCCGAACAAAAATAAATGGAGTTGAAAAAAGTTGTCAGGAGAAAATCAATGAAGAATATAGAAAATGAGTTCGTGCATGATGTCGGCATCCGACAAATTGCCTCGATTGATACCCTTGAGGCAGGCATCCGTCTCACGTAGTTTCCCGATGATCTGCATCACCTTGAGCGGCGTGTACTTCCGCATGGCAGTCGTATATTCACGAAGTTGCCAGGTTTGACGCAGGTCGAGCTGTGCCATCAGCCCCTTCTCCGACTTCTCTGGCGCATAATATGCCAGCATCAGTTGGGAGAAGAAATTGAAGAGCATCGACACAGTGGCAACAGGTGCATTGGCTTTCGGATTCTGGTCGAAATTGAAGATGATTTTGTTCACCTTCACCACATCCTTATTGGAGACAGCCGCACGTAACTCCCACAAATTGAACTCTTTAGAGATTCCTACGTTTTGTTCCACGAGGTCCGTCGTGATGCGACTCTGCCCTGCTGGAAGTGCCAGCACGAGCTTGTCCAGTTCACCAGCCATACGGTTCAGATCCGAGCCGACGCTCTCTGCCATCATCAGACAGGCACGTTCCTCGATGGTCACCTGCTTGCGAGTCAAGTACTCCACAATGAACGAAGGCAGCATGCCCTCCTTCAGTTTGGGGCTTTCAAACACGATGCCCACCTTCTCGACAGCAGGAATCAGCTTCTTTCGTCCATCCACCTTGCCATTTTTGTAGCAAATCACCAAAATTGTGGTCTGCATTGGATTTTGTGCATAGACCGAAAGCTCATCAATTTTTAACAAATTCTGCGCCTCTTTAACAATTACCACTTGATATTTTGCCATCATCGGGTAACGGCGCGCGCAATTTATCACATCCGCAACAGCCGTCTCGCGCGTACAATAGATGATGGTTTGGTTAAAATCCTGTTCATCTTTCGTCAGCACGTTGTCGGCAATAAATTCCGAGATGCGGTCGATATAGTACGCCTCCTCCCCCATCAACAGGTAGATCGGTTGGTACTCCTTTCGCCGAATCTGCTCCACAATGTCGCGATGTGTGATATTTGCTTTTGCCATAATGAGTGCGAAGGTACAGCTATATCCCGAAACCACCAAATATTTCCCCAACTTTTTTTATTTCCCATTCTCAGACCTTCGCAGGTTAGTTAGTAGATAATTTTTCTTTTGCCCCTTGAGTGCGCCCTGGAGGTGCCCTTTAGGAGTGAATTTTGTTACCCTTAAGGGCCGCAATTTTTTCCCTTAATGGTAGCAAATTTTTTCCTTAATGGCGGTTCCCTTTCCCTTGTTCTTTGACACCACAAAGTTACGACAAATTTTCGACATTTGCAAATAATAGTAGTGCAAAATTTGAAAAATGCCAGAATATTTAGATTTTTTGAATAGAGCGTTACAGCGTTACAGTGTTACAGTTGTTTTTTAGGGTTTCAAACCCTAAAAATACTTCTATATATAATATATATATTATATATAGAGTTCGGTTTTGACTTTTGGGATGTCTTAGTTTTTAACTGTAACACTGTAACGCTGTAACGCAAAGGAAAAAAATTGAAAGAAAATTTGGTGGGGTTTTGAAAAAGTAAGAAAAAACGCGATTTCCGTGCTTTTGTGGAGAGATTATTTTGATATGAACAGAAAAAGTTGTACCTTTGTAGTGTTAAAATAAGCCCTGTTCTAATGCCCTTCCGCCCATGACTACCCCTGCCCTGTTCAAAGAATATATCTGGCTGGTCAACACCATCCACCACGCTGGAAGAATCTCGCTCAGCGACATCAACAAGAGATGGAAGCGCACGGAAATGAGTGGAGGTGTCGAGTTGGCACGCACCACCTTCAACCGCCACAAAGATGCCATCGAGGACATCTTCGGCATCTACATCGACTGCGACCGCCGTGACGGCTACCGCTACCACATCGGCAACAAGGATGCCTTGCGCGAAGATACCGTGCAGAACTGGATGCTGTCCACCCTGACCGTCAACAACATCATCGGCGAGAGCCTGAGCCTGCAGCATCGCATCGTGCTGGAGAACATCCCCTCCGATGGCGAACACCTGGAACTGGTCATCAAGGCAATGAAGGAGGGCAAGCGAATCAGCATCACCTACCGTCGCTACCAGTCGGCAGAAGCCAAGACCTTCACCCTCTCGCCCTACTGCATCAAGCTGTTCCGCCAACGCTGGTACCTGCTGGCAAAGTTCGACGACGGAGGCTTCGCCATCTTCTCCTTCGACCGCATTGAGGACATCACCCCGACCGACGAGCCCTTCACCATTGAGAAAGGCTTCAGCGCCACTAAATTCTTCAGCGAATGCTTTGGTGTGGTGATTGGCGACGGCACCCCAGCAGAACGAATCGTCTTGCGCGCCTTTGGCAGAGAGAAGTACTACCTGCGCGACCTTCCCCTCCACCACACGCAGAAGGAACTCAAGCCCAGAACACCAGAAGAACGCCAGCGGCAGGCAGAAAAGGACTACACCGACTTCGAATTCCTTCTTCGCCCCACAGCCGATTTCAAAGGGCAGATCATGTCCCGCGGCGCCTGGCTCCAGGTTCTCGAACCCGAATGGCTGGCACACGAAATCTGCCAGTGGCACGAGGATGCTCTCAAGAAATACCAAGAAAAATAAAAAAAATTGAAAAAAAGTTTCATTTTTTCCAAACATGTACCGTGATTTGGAACAACATACGCCGAACTTTGCATCGTGATTCAAAAAAATTTGTAATACGATTAAAAAGTTCAGCTTATGGAAACTATCAGAAAAATCATCATCAATGCAGCCTTTGGCGCATTAGTGCTCACCTTCATCCTCTTCTGGGTGTGTGCAGGCATCGGAATCCAATCCATCTCCATCATCTCCGCCTTCCTCGTCTTCATCGCAGCAACGGTTTTACTCGTGGCTTCACCTGTGAAGAATGAGGAATGAAAAATGCAACTATATTTGTTTGTTTTAGAGAAAAGTAGTAAATTTGCAAAGTAAAAGAAAGTGTTATGATTATCAAGAAAAAGCATCTCACTCCAAATAGAGTGGAGACATTGTCAAGCTGCGAAATCTTTGTGTTTGGTAGTAATCTGGCTGGACAACATCATGGTGGTGCCGCCCGGACAGCTTATGAGAAGTTTGGCGCAGAATGGGGCGTGGGTGACGGTCCAACAGGACGTTGCTATGCCATCCCAACCATGCATGGAGGTTTGGACGCCATTCGTCCTTATGCTAAAAAGTTTATTGAATATGCCAAGGCTCATCCAATGAACAGGTTTCTGCTGACTCGTGTGGGTTGTGGCATCGCAGGCTTCAAGGATATTGATATGGCACAACTCTTTGAGGATATCATCGATGTGCCTAATATCACTTGGCCAGAAGAATGGGTGAGTTCTTTGGGTATAGGCGTGACATTGGGATTGAAGATTCCAAGAGGGCAAGACGATGCCCCACTGGTTGTCTCAGACAAGACTCTGAAAGCTCTCTGTCAAAAACATCTATATGAAATAGGTGCTGGAATAGACAGATTCTTGCCACGTGTCAAAATCCGTTATGTGGAGGAACAAGGCAAGTTTGGTTATAAGTATTTTGGGGATTTCTTTTTCTTTTATGACGACTTCTACGTTTGGGATAAGGATGACAAGTGGGCTGAATACCATAATCAAGAGTTGGTTGAGGAAATCTTTGGTGATGAATGTGAAGGTCGCGGGTATGCCCACCGTGTTCTGTTTGCAGGCGTTGAAACGGAATTCAAAGATTGCAATGGGGAACGAATCTATACGGGTGATGTGATAAAAATTGAAGAAAAGGATGCCTTTGACAGGTATTATGCTGTTGGCGCCTTTGCCGATGAAGAAGGCAATGGTAACTATCAATTCATCCTTGACAATCATGGTCTTCTGCTGGAAGATTGTCGTCCTGAACGTTTCAAGATGACACGTGTCGGCACAGTCTTCTTCCAGCTTGATCCATGTGATTGTATTAATATCAACGAACGGGTGATGAGTTTCAATGGCTGGCGAGACACAGAGGAAGAACATATGCGGAAAGTGTTCAAGGCTCAATATACGCCTAACTTCGACCAGGAAGAGTGGAAATATGGCGCACTTGAAATGATGGGAGTAGAATTTAATTGGAGGTAAAAAAATTATAATGAGTATGGATAAAGATTTCATTATCAGCATTCAAGAACTGCTGTTAGGACGGGGTAGAAATGCGGAATTTGACCAAACCGATCCGAAAAGAATAAAGTTAATTAAACATAGTGGTGCGGTGCTCGCAAATAGCATTATTAGTGATGAATATGAAGGGTGTCCAATATATGAACTTTATAGGAATAATTATAATAAGTTCGTTCAATGGCAAGGGGAGCAGGATAAAGCTATGTTTGAAAACATTGATTACATCGTTGTGTTCATTGCAGAGGAAGGGTACCAATGTCGATTTGTCGGTGTATTTAAAAACTATAAAGATTTAGGGCCGTCAGAGAAAGGGCTTGAATTGTTTGACATAAAAGAAGTAGGGGGATTCGAGAGGCTAAAAAACCTAGTAGTTATTAATTGGGGTACAAGTAGAAAATTTGCTCAGGGTTGGCACAATGACAAAGAAGTTATTCGTATAGAACAAAAATCAAATAAAGAGGGAGTACCTGTTTTTACTCGATATGAAGATGTAGTATTATCCTATGAGCAATTAAAAGTTGTTGTGTCTGACAAAGACTGGCAATCAAAACTTGAATGCTTGAATTGTGTGTATGTAATACTTGACAAGGAGAATGGCAAGCAATACGTTGGTGTAACATATAAAGACAGAAAATCTGGCGAGAAGAATGGAATTCTTTGGCGTTGGACCCAGTATGCAAAGTCAGCTCATGGAGATGACAAAGAACTTGTTGCACTCTTAAACAAAGAGGGGCTCACTTATGCGGAAAGAAACTTTCAATGGTCTATTTTAGAGACATTGCCATTAAATGTAACTCCAAAGGTTGCTATTGATAGGGAATCTTTGTATAAAGAGAAATTAGGAACGAGGTTACATGGTTATAATGATAATTAGAAATAGACTTATATGAACAAGAGAACAGAGATGCTTTTGGCAGACATCAAGAATCTGTACAAACAAGCAGAGGAGAGGCGAGCACATAAGGAGAAACAAGGTGAATTCTTTAATGTGTTCAACACTATTGGGCTACGTACAGAAGAAGTTAGACTGCATTCTGCCATGATTGCAGAATTGTTGAATCCCAATGGCATGCATGGCCTATCCAATTCTTTTCTGGAAATCTTTTTGAAAAGACTTTGGTTGCCGAGAAATTATGTCAAAGGAGCAAAGGAAAAGGTGAAAGAAAGACCAATAGGACGAAAGACAAAAACAGAAGGCGGTCGTATCGATATTATTATTGAAGATGGTAATCGTGCCATTATCATCGAAAATAAGATATATGCCGAAGATCAGGAGAATCAGCTGCTTCGCTATTACAATTATGGGAAGAAGCATTTTGGAGATGATTTCATACTCATATACTTAACGTTAGATGGGGATGAACCAAATGAGAGTTCATTAGGGGAAAGGAATATTCCGTTTAAATTGTTGTCATATAAACATGATATAATAGAATGGCTTGGAGATTGTGTTGAAATTGCCAGAGAGAAGCCATTGGCCCAGGCTATAATTATTCAATATAGAGAACTTCTCAAACAACTAACAAATACTGACATGGATACTAAATATAAAGAGGATTTAATGTCTCTTATCCTCAAACCTGAGAATATAAATGCCGTGGGAGAAATTCTTAAACTTCAAGGAGAATGGGAATCTGAAATTATTGATAAATATATTTGGAAACCATTGGAGGAATATGCACATTCCAAAGGTATGGAATTTGGGATGAGGGTTCAAACTGGTGAAACGGGAGCATGGATTTATAACAAGAGTTGGAAGCACTATGGTCTCCATATATGGACAGATAGAATACACGATTGGAACGACATGTATATAGGCATAAGTTGGTACGTGGAACCTGATCGGAAAAATAAAATACACAAGAAAGATTATCACCCTCTTGATTGTCTTCGAGAAGCCCCATGTGACAATTGGCCATATGGGTGGGAATATTTACCTGACAACATCCGTAATTGGGGTTTTCATATCACAGAAGAAATTGTTGATGGAAAAGTATTCAAATTCATTAAGGATAAATTTGAGGAAATCTTGATAGAGCTGGAAGAAAAGAAATGGCTGAAAATTTGGGAAGAGTAATATGTTAGGAGCAATAATAGGAGATGTTGGATTTTGGGTTTACCTTTGCAACAGAGACTTTAATATGAATGATTATGGCAGATTATCGTGACAAACTGAATGAGCAGGAAACTCCATCAATCGTACAGGAACCGGTTGTCTCGCAGACAGGGTAACGAACGGAAATAGCCTTTCGTCGTTTGCAGAGGTAAAAGAAAAAAGAAATAACATTCACAGCATTTTGTTAGGTTCATTCATTGAACGAGAGATTAATTAGTATTGTAAGTTATATGGCAGAACAGGGAAAATGGCAATGGCAAGAGGAAGGCACGTCGTGGAGAGGTGTCGGAATCTATCATGTGACGTTGACTATTCCCTCGCGTGAGCCTTTGTTGGGCAAGCTCGTAATTCCAGAGGGTGACCCATCAAAAGCTCGGATAGATAGGACGGTCTTGGGTAATGCTGTTATTGATGAGCTGTATGTGATGTGCAAGCACTATCCTTCCATCCGCATTCTCCAGTTCTGCCTTATGCCTGATCACTTGCATGTTGTTATCCATGTGACACAGGTGATGGATACGAGCATTCGCAGCGTTATTCGAGGGTATTGGCAGGGGGTAAAGAAGCATGGCAGGGCTTATACTTTGTCGGTTGCTCGCGAATTAAATTCGGAGACAACGAACGAAGGGGGCTATCCTTTCCCTGTTTTTACTGAGCGCCCATTCATTCGTCCCCTATCCCGTCGTGGGCAGTTGCATACGATGATTCGGTATGTTCAGATGAACCCGCAACGGTTGGCCACCAAGCGTATGAAGCCTGGCTTTTTCCGTGTGCAGAAAGATATAGAGATTGGAGGCCAGAAATATGATGGCGTGGGGAATGTGGCGCTACTGATGGCAGAAAAATTCGATACCGTGCATGTACGTAGTGTTATGGTGAAAGCAGCGGAACAGGGTAATACTCAATCGTTGCGCAATTACATGAATGGTTGTGTACTGGCTGCACGGAAAGGAGTGGTGATGGTGTCGCCCTTTATCTCTCCTCAGGAGAAGCAGGTGATGCAGGTGATGTTACAGGAGCAACGCCCCTTCGTTCTCCTTACAGACAATGGCTTCCGTGATTATTATAAGCCTGCTGATGACCTTTTCGATGCATGTGCTTCCGGACGCTTGCTAATACTCAGCCCTTGGCCCTATGACGAAGGGAAACGTCGCATTAGTCGTTCAGAATGCATGGCTCTCAATGCGATGGCCGAAGAAATATGCAAGTATTTAAATGGCACGGCAGAAAAATAGGATTGATGTATTCATTTGCAACCTCTCAAATTACACTTTTCATAATCCGCTTCCACATCGTAAATCATCGGTGTGGAAGTTTTTTCTCTTCATGTCATTTTTCTCAAACTTGTGTCGAGTTATGGTGCAACTTGAGCATAACTTTGCACCCGTTCTATTAACTTGACAGAAGATAATAAATGGTGTGATTGTGTAGGGGATGCGTACCAGCGTACCATTTGAAGGTTAACGGTTAAAGGTTAACGGTTATGGGTTAAAGAGCCATGCGGGATGTTCGCTAACCGCTAAACGAAAACGAAGGAAGCCTGTTCATGAGAATGGGCTTCTATTTTTTTCTCATTTATTTATCCAAATTGTTGGAGATGTGAAGAATAATGATTAGATTTGCACCTAATTCGATGAATGATTACCAAAACCAAAAAGAATAGCGTATGAAGAAAACTACTCTAATGCTGGCACTTGTGCTCCTCCCTACCCTGTTGTGGGCACAAAGCGTGAGCCAAAATGAGGCACTGCAGATAGCAGAGCGTTTCTTTGCCCAACAGTCCTCGTCGACCAATGCCCAGACACGTCGTGCGGCAAAGGTGGAGGAAATGAGCGTGTCGTACACTGCAACGAAAGAAGGTGGCAACGCTGCGCTCTATGTGATCAATCGTGGCAGCGACGACGGATTTGTGGTCGTGTCGGGCTCTGCCAACACTGACTATCCCGTGCTGGGTTGGAGCGACAAGGGTGCGTTCGACTATGACAAGGCACCCGTGCAGCTGAAGGATCTGCTGGCATCGTATTCGCAAGCCAAGCCACGACGCAGCGCTGCAACTCAAGCATCGGTTGAGGGACTTGTGGAAATGGCTGACGGCAGTTGGGCACAACAAGTGAAGAATGGCGTGCGCCAGTCGTTGCTGATCCTCAACCAGCCGTCCATCACCCGACGTGCTGCACAGCGCAAGGTGGAATCAGTGCCCAATGTGGTCGTGGCTCCTTTGGTGAAGGTTCAATGGACTCAGACGGGTGAATATGCCAAATATATCGACCCCTACTTTGACAGTTTTGCTGGCGTTGCAGCGGGCTGTGTGCCAACGGCTATGGCTCAACTGATGGCATACTGGAAATATCCGGCACGTGGACGTGGCTTCCACCTGCACAACATCCTCGACACGCCTGCCAACATCGATGTGGCACAACTGACGATAGATTATGCGATGGGTAGAAGCACTGAACTGCCCAGTGTCGTTCAAGAGTATTCACGTCCCTACAAAGTGAATTTCAACGAATCAGTCTATCAATGGAATGCAATGGGTGGCACCTACCCCACTACTGACACAGAGATTGACAATGTGGCGAAAGTCATCTTCGATTGCCACGTGGCTTGTGCACCTGCCAAGACAGCCAACAATCGAGGAACAGGCTCCAACAATGGAACAGCTGTTGAGTCGCTGATAAAATATTTCGGCTATAGCCCCGATTATCAGAAAATAGAATGCGAGGGCAACGAAGACCTGATGCGTCAGGAACTGGATGAAGGTCGTCCGTTCCTGGTGGAAGGCAATCCGAGTCCAGGATTCGATAACGACGGTCATTCTTTCGTCTGCGACGGCTATGCGGAAGATGGTTACTTCCACTTTAATTTTGGCTGGAGCGGCTCAGGTGACGGCTATTATCGTCTGGATTGTGTGAACCCCGTGACTTCGGACTTCAGCTCAAACCAAACAGCCTACATCGGTCTCCAACCTTCCTTGGCTGCTGTTGAGGTGGGTCAGGCTTTCATCAACGTCACCCCTGAAGGTATGGGCGTTGTGGTGGGCGGCTATGGCGATGTGGTGGTGCCTGAGACGGTGCAGAAAGATGGCAAGTCCTACCCTGTCATGCAGGTCAGGAATTCCGCCTTCAGTGTGTTACCTTCCAATTGCGACTCTTTCTTCGAGGAATGGGTCAAGGAACAGGTGACACGCATCACCTTGCCAGAGAGTGTGACGGAGATTGGCGAGATGGCTTTCCCCGCCTCATACCTCAAGGAGGTGAACCTGCCCAGCAGCATTCGCAGGATTGGTGCCAGCGCTTTCTTCAACAACAGTTTCATTGAGAAGGTGACCATCCCAAGTATTGAGGCTTGGCTGAACATCGACTTTGAACCCGAGATTCTGGAAAATGGTTTTCACCAATTCTTGTCCAATCCTATCTGGAGTTCAGACAAGGCGCACAAGACGCGTCTCTACATCGGAGAGGAGGAGGTGAGCGACATCGTCATCCCTGCCAGCATCAAGGAGGTGCACGAAGCGGCTTTCAGCGGCTACCAGTTCCTCAACTCCGTGAAGATGGAGGAAGGTGTGGAGAAGATTGGTGCCAGTGCCTTTAAGTATGTGCCTCTGACGGAGATACAATTCCCCTCCACGCTGAAGGAGATTGGCGCAGAAGCGTTCTACCAGCACAAGGCATCCACCATCACGATTCCTGCTGGTTTGACACGAGTGGGCAGTGAGGCACTGATAGGCGACATGATGGCAGAGTATATCGTGGATGAGAACAATCCCAAGTACAGCGCTTATCAGGGCATCCTCTACGACAAGGCACGACGCACCCTCGTTCATTGCCCCAACTACCGTCCTGGTTTCAAGGAAGACAAGGTGCGCAATGCAGTGGGTGTGCCTGAAACGGTGACCAGCATCCGCAGTCATGCCTTTGGCAATGTGTTGGAGAAACTGACGATTCCTGCCTCTGTGAAGAGCATTGAGGACGAAGCCTTTGTGTACACCAGCAACCTCAAGGATCTCTACGTGTACACGCAGACACCGCTCCCCATCACGGAGACGACCTTCCACATGAACGCCACATCGATGTATAACAAGGTGAATGTGCACGTGCCTTCAGGATCAGGTAGGGCATACAGGGCAGCAGCTGTGTGGAAGGACATGAACATCGTGTCAGACCAACCGAAGGGCAGCACTCCACCTGAGCACTACGACTATGCAACTGACTACAACGCCATCGAGGTGACGAGAATGGCAGAGGTGGATGGCGTCAGAGTGGTTCGCTACGAGTATTTCCTTTTCGACACGAAGCCCGTGATTTCCCATTCTGGCACATCACTGCTCATCACTTCGGAGAAGGGACAATACACCATTGAGAAAGAAGATTACCTGGATTGGAACTTCAAGTTCCGCTTTGTCCACTATGACGACCCAACAGGCGTTGAAGAGGTGAAGACGCAGGAAAGCCGAGTGGTGATTCGCATGGTGGGCAATCAGCTTGTCGTCAGCGGCTTGGAAGCCAACGACCCAGTGATGCTCTACAGCATTGACGGACGCCTGCTGAATTCCACCAAGGCTTCATCGCAAGGAGATGCCAGCATCGAGATTCCTGATGCCAACCTCGTTGTGGTGAAGGCAGGCAAACAATCATTCAAAATTCACACTAAAAAATAGAATTGTATGAAGAAGATATTATCCCTCATGGCACTGCTGCTGATGCTTTGCAGCACAGCCCATGCCCAATATATGCTGAAGGTGCAGTACAAGAATGGCACGCACGACTTGTATGAGGTGGATTGTACTGATAATATTGAATGGACGGAGGATTATAGTGACCCCAACAAGATCTATATGACGGTGTTTGGCCGTCTGGCTGGACAGAACAACCGCTCAGGACTTGGCTACCCTATCGACATGATTGAAAGTGCAACCATCGTGGGTTCTGAACCCAAAGCCCCTGCCGAGGAACAGAGCACCTTCGAGGTGAACGAGCAGACGAATTCCGTCAACATGGTCAACTACAGCATCGAGTTTGGTCCCAGCGCCATCCAAGGCACAAAGACCCTGACTGTGAACCGTATTGACAATGCCCCTGCTCCAGAAGGTTTCGAAGATGGTGTGAACTACATGACCACCTACGACTTCGACCTCGAAGGCGTGCACGACCTCAAGGGTGTGGTGGAAATCCGCATCCCCGTTGCCAGACAATGTTTTGCTGCCTATCGCAACGAGGAAACGAACGAATGGGAACCCGTGCTCAGCTATTATGACAGCCAGACACACGAGATGGTCATCATCTCCGACCACCTCTCCACCTATAGCGTGTTTGACGTGATAGACGAGCACACACGTGCTGCCAAGTTGAAATACTGGGGATTTGACCCTCAGGCACCCACCAACATCGATGAAGTGGTGAAGAACTTTTCCAAGGTGGCTAACGCAGAAGATCCTAACGTCGCAGCCCTCGAAGCTTTTGCCAATGACGATTTCCAGAAGTACAGCCTTGGATTGGGCGTGTTCTCGTCACTGGTTGATGCAGGAGGCTTCGATCTCAAGGTGTTCAAAAAGTACAACGACGTTATCGGTAAAATGGGACAGGCATGGTCTATCTTGCAGATTGGCAATTCTATCCGCACTGGCGATGAGAAGGCTGCTGCCAATAGCGCCTACCACTTGTTATACGACCTAGTGTTGAAGCCCCAACTCGAAAAGAAACTCTTTGCAGGCAACTGGCTCTTCCCGCTCTGCATGACGGCTGTGGCGGTGCTGGAATACGAAATCAACTGGTTTGCCGGAGAGGTGCATCAAACTGCCACAACGCTCTACGAGAATGCCTATAAGGCATATATGAAACCCAACAGCGGATATCCCACGAAGCAAGGCTATGGTTTCCGTTCCAGCGAACAATGGTATGACCTCTTCTACCCCATCTTCATCAACAGGGATAATCTCCCCAGCGACGCGACAAAGATGATTGATGAAATGGTGACAGAATATGTGAACCAGCCTTGGCACGACACAGACGGCTTCACTGAGGCGATATCAGATTGCAGGGGTTGGTGGCCTTTCTGGGTGGAAATCTCTGACAAAGACAGAAGAGCCATCTCCCAGAACCATCGTCAGGAACTCTATACAGGCACCCTGAAGAGTGTACTGCAGAACATCAACCGAAAGTATCTCTGCAAAACCAAGGAAAAGTATGACGAGGCTTACAAGGATTATGTCCAAATGATGAACAAGATCGTAAATCTCCGATTCAAGGACTCCGCTGTAAAGGAAGGAGAAAAGAGCAAATTTGCTGGTTGCAAGATTCGATTCAAGAGTATGCCCAGCACCATCACCGACCCAGAGAAATGGGAGTGCACCGTCAAGGATGATGGCACTTGCTACATCCAGTTCCGCATGTACCCCTACCTGAACGAGGGATTCGAGCCTAAACTGGAGGTGGTTGACCAAGAAGATTGCATCGTGGGCGATATCGACATCAAGAACATTGAGGACATTGGCAAATACTACGAAGTGTGGTTCGACCTCTCGAATCAGGAAGACATGGACCTGAAGGACAAGTGGAACATCACCCTGGAGCCTATCTATGCCACCATTGCAACGCCTGACATCAGCGGCAATTATTACACGTGGGGACCACTGGTCTTCCCAGACAGCAAGGGTTTTGAATCTCATGCCCGTGGCACTATCCCTGGCGATATCTACGGCTTGTTCAACGGCATCGTGGAAGCCTTTGAGGATCGTTCCCTCAGCCTCGATGGAGAAGGCAATTTCAGCATCCAGCACAAGGGACTCAACATGACGGGCAACTACAACGCCAGAACGAAATTCGGCACAGGCAAGTTCACGCTGAAGTCAAGCTCCCATGGTTCCAATTTCGTGACAGAGCACCAAGCCTTTGAGGAGTATCGCAAATATGTGTTATGGTATTGTTCTCATCAAGGAGGTCTGTATTCACAGGATCTCTGGACATACTTGGATGAGTTCGATGCGAACTTCTCAGTCGAGGGAACGGTGGAAGTTTACTATTCGAACCTTCAGGATTGCTTCGTCCTCCACCTGGATGGAATAGGCACCTACACCTTTGATGGTGAATACTTCTCCAACAACCCTGGTGGCTATGCCGAAAAGAATGAGAAGGGTGAATGGGAATATTTCTATACCAACAAGGATATGGCAAAGGAAAACATTTACGTCAGGGAAGGTTCCTTCTCCTTCAGCCCGACATTGCTCTATGAATAAAATCGATTTGTAAAAAAGAATCAGCCATTTTTCAATCGCTCTGGAAAATGGCTGATTTTTTTGTTTTCTCACCTTTATCCATTAATTTTTTTCCATTCGGAAAAGAAAACTCTTCCCTACTCACTTTTAACTCCTAACTTTTTCGTACCTTTGTACCATGATTGAAAAGCATATAGTTTTGGAGGACATCGACCTCGTGACGTTCTACGGGGTGAACAATGTCCATTTGCAGATGATTAAGGCGCTCTATCCCAAGTTGCGCATCGTGGCTCGTGGCAATATCGTGAAGGTGATGGGCGACGAGGAGGAGATGTGTGTGTTTGAGGAGCATATCGCCAAGATGCAGGAGCATTGCGCGAAGTACAACTCGCTGAACGAGGAGGTGATCTTGCAGATTGTGAGGGGTGAACACCCGTCGGGGCATATGGCTGACGGCACTGCCATCTGCTACAGCATCACGGGCAAGCCGATTGGTCCCCGTTCGGAGAACCAGCAGACGCTGGTGAATGCCTACTACGAGAATGACATGCTTTTCGCTATCGGTCCTGCGGGTTCGGGTAAGACCTATGTGTCGATTGCACTGGCGGTGCGTGCCTTGAAGAACAAGGAGATTCGCAAGATCATCCTGTGCCGCCCTGCTGTGGAGGCTGGCGAGAAATTGGGTTTCCTGCCTGGCGACATGAGGGAGAAGATTGACCCGTATCTGCAACCGCTGTATGATGCCTTGCAGGACATGATTCCTGCCCAGAAGCTCTCTGAGTACATGGAGCAGAACGTGATTCAGATTGCCCCACTCGCTTTCATGAGAGGTCGCACGCTGAACGATGCAGTGGTGATTCTGGACGAGGCTCAGAACACGACCACGCAGCAAATCAAGATGTTCCTCACGCGTATGGGACAGAACACGAAGATGATCATCACAGGCGACCTGACGCAGATTGACCTGCCTCGCAACGTGAAGAGCGGCTTGAAGGAGGCGAAGGAGGTGCTGAAGGAGGTGAAGGGCATCGCGTTTGTGGAGATGGACGAAAGGGACATCGTGCGCCACAAGCTGGTGACGAGAATCGTGAATGCGTACCACCAGTATGAGAGCGAGATGAAGTATCCCCTTTTCAATGAGAACAGGGAAGAAAAAAATAAATAGAAATTGTATATCGTAAAATTGTAACTATAATTATGAACTCTTTGACAAGAACTGATTTCAACTTCCCAGGACAGAAGGAAGTGTATCACGGAAAAGTCCGTGACGTGTATAACATCAACGACGACCTGATGGTGATGGTTGCCACTGACCGCATCTCTGCCTTCGACGTGGTGCTGCCCAAGGGCATCCCATTCAAGGGTCAGGTGCTCAACCAGATTGCAGCGAAGTTCCTCGATGCCAGCGCTGACATCGTGCCTAACTGGAAACTGGCTACTCCCGACCCGATGGTGACGGTGGGCTTGAAGTGTGAGGGCTTCCGTGTGGAGATGATTATCCGTGGCTACCTGACTGGTTCTGCCTGGAGAGAGTACAAGGCTGGCAACCGCACGCTGTGTGGCATCACGCTGCCTGAGGGCATGAAGGAGAACCAGAAGTTCCCAGAGCCTATCATCACCCCTACCACCAAGGCTGACGAAGGTCACGACGAGAACATCTCGAAGGAGGAAATCATTGCACAGGGTCTGGTGAGCAAGGAGGACTATGAGGTGATGGAGAAATACACCCGTGCCCTCTTCGACCTCGGCACCAAGATTGCTGCTGAGAAGGGACTCATCCTCGTGGACACGAAGTATGAGTTTGGCAAGCGTGACGGCAAGGTGTACCTGATTGACGAGGTGCACACTCCTGACTCCAGCCGCTACTTCTATGCAGAGGGCTACGAGGAGAAGTTTGCCAAGGGCGAGCCTCAGAAGCAGCTCTCGAAGGAGTTCGTGCGCCAGTGGCTCATCGACCACAACTTCATGAACCAGCCAGGACAGGTGATGCCTGAAATCACAGACGAGTATGCTGAATCTGTGAGCGAACGCTACATCGAACTGTATGAGCACATCATCGGCGAGAAGTTCGTGAAGGCTGAAGGGAATGAAGATATCGCCAAGCGTATCGAAAAGAACGTGAACGCCTATTTGGCAAGCAAATAATGTACGAACAGGAGCAGATTAAGCCCTACGGCGAGGAGGGGACCAAACGTGAGCAAGTGGAGCAGATGTTTGACAACATCGCCCACTCTTACGACACCCTGAACCACACCCTCAGTTTTGGCGTGGACAAAATCTGGAGGAACAACGCCATCGGCTATCTGCAACCTTTCTTCCCCTCCCCTCTTGGGGAAGGTCGGGAGGGAGCCGTTCTCGACATTGCCACAGGCACTGGCGACTTCGCCATCCTTGCTGCACAAAAGCTGAATGCCCAGAAAGTGGTGGGCATCGACATCAGCGAGGGCATGATGGCGATTGGCAGGGAGAAAGTGGAGAAGCTGGGACTTGCTGACCGCATCACCTTTCAGAAGGAGGATTGTGCGAAGATGTCCTTTGCCGACAATGCGTTCGATGCCGTCATCTCAGCCTTTGCCTTGAGAAACTTCCAGAACCTTGACGAGTGCCTGCAGGAGATGCATCGTGTGCTGAACGAAAACGGACACCTCTCCGTGATTGACCTCTGCGCCCCTGTATCCTTCCCCATGAAGCAACTCTTCTGGCTCTACAAGAAGTGTGTGATGCCAACGCTGGGAAAGCTCCTCTCGAAGGACAACACCGCCTATTCCTACCTACCTGAGACGATGGATGCCGTGCCCCAAGCAGAACGCATGCAGAGCATCATCCAACAGGCAGGATTCCACCACGTGAACTACAAACGCCTCGCCTTCGGCATGTGCATCCTCTACACAGCAGAAAAGTAAACCTCAAAACTCAAATCTCAAACCTCAAATCTCAAACCTCAAAACTCAAACCTATCATGACCACCTACGGACTCATCGGCTATCCATTAGGACATTCCTTCTCTCGCAAGTTCTTCACAGAGAAATTCGAGAAGGAGGGGATTGATGCGCAGTACCTGAACTTTGAGATTCCCAGCATTGAGGAGTTTCCTGAAGTCATCAAGAACCATCCTGAGTTGAGAGGACTGAACGTGACGATTCCCTACAAGCAGCAGGTAATGCAGTATCTGGACGACATCAGCGAGGAGGCAAAGGCAATTGGAGCCGTGAATGTAGTGAAATGTCAACTGTCAACTGTCAACTGTCAACCACACTTGACGGGTTATAATAGTGATGTGATTGGCTTTGTGGAGAGCATCAAACCACTGTTGCAACCTCATCACAAGAAAGCCCTCATCTTGGGTACAGGAGGTGCTTCGAAGGCGATACGTTACGGATTGGAGAAGAAGTTGGGACTGGAAACGCTGTTCGTGAGTCGTTCTGCCCGTGAGGGAATGATTACCTATGAGGACGTGACGGCTGAGGTGCTGAAGGAATACGAGGTGATTGTGAACTGTTCCCCTGTGGGAATGTTTCCTCATGTGGATGAGTGCCCTGCCCTGCCCTACGAAGCGATGAATGAGAACAACCTCCTGTATGACCTCGTGTACAATCCGCTCGAAACGCTCTTCATGAAAAAGGGAGCAGCACAAGGGGCAACGGTGAAGAACGGACTCGAAATGCTGCATTTGCAAGCAATTGCCTCGTGGGAGTTTTGGGAATTTGAGAATTGATAATTGGCTCCGCCGAGCTAAAGGTTGACAATTACGATACTTTTACCTACCATTAATAACGAAACCTATATGAAGAAACTATTATCAGCCATTACATTGTCGCTGTGTGCCATTGGTGGCGTGCAAGCACAGCTTGTAGGGGGCTGTTGGTACAACGGCACCATTGAGTACTTTGCAGAGAAAACTGAAGACGGTCAATTCGTCATGAATGGAATGGACGAAGGCGAAGAACGTTCGTTCACCATGATTCCTGTGGCTGGCAAGGCTAACACCTACCGCTTCACTGACACTGACTACGATTATCGTGACGTGACGACTGCCAAGCAAATCAAGAAAGAGGGTGTCGACGTCCTCGCCTTTTACGACAACAAGAATCAGTTGCGTAAGATTCTGGAGAATGTGGCTGATGCAGGAAAGAGCTATGAGCGAATCACCATCGACAGATGGAAGGAGCAGCTCATGGGCACCTATTTCTTCCCAGAAGGTGGTAGTGGTGAGGACTTGGTGTGGGGCGAAAAGGCGATCGTCGTGAATCATGTGGTGGCTCCGTACGAGGTGGTGGTCTTCAATGGAAGAGTGACTGGCTACATCCATGTGAAAGACAGTGGCACCGTTCTGGACGGCACTTGGGAGGTGATTCCCACGCTCGAAGGCATCCACCTCTACGAAATCAATGAGAATGGAGATTATCTCTATGAATGGGAACGAGGCTCTGTGGAATACACGCTGAAGGAAAACAACCCCAACGTGGGACGCTTTGACTATGCCAACAGAACGCTCTTGACCAGCCAGCATTTCCGTGGGTACAAGAAATCCACCCTCCGTATCATGCGCAACGCCATCCTGGCAAGAAAAGGCTACCGTTTCCAGTCGAAGGACTTGCAGGACTATTTTGGCAAGGAACCTTGGTACAAGCCTGCTGCCTCGAACGACAACGTGAAGCTTTCCTTCATCGAGCAGTTGAACGTGGAGCTGATCAAGGCAGAGGAGGAGAATCCTAATCATGACGTGTTTCAAAAAGAACCCTAATATGAAAAAACTTATTTTTATCTTTTCCTGTCTGTGTGCTTTGGGCATGAATGCGCAGACATTGAAGCAGCAAGGGACATCTGTGGAGCAGATCGTGCCTGAAGGCTGGGAGCACCAAGAGGCAGAGGGCGACCTGAACAAGGACGGCATCAAAGACCTCGTCGTGTTGACCAAGCCCAACTTCAAGGAAAACATGAAGACGCGTGACGACGGCTACGTGTACAACTTCAACAAATATATCATCGCCATTTACTTTGGTCAGGCAGCGGGTGGTTTTCAGCTTTGGAAGCAATACAAGGAACTGTTCCCTGCCGACGACGAATGGTGCAGCATCGATGTTGACGTCAGCATCACAGAGAAGGGGGCTCTCAACATCGACAGAGATTTCTTTGCCAGCGCAGGCTCTTACGGCACCAGTCAAACCAAGTACACCTATCGCTATCAGAATGGTGACTTCTTCCTGATTGGTCAAGAAGACAGGGAAATGATGCGCAACACGGGCGAGATGACCACTGTGAGCGAGAATTACCTGACTTGGAGGCGTCAGACCATCAAGGACAACGCATTCGAGGAGGGCAAGAAGAAGGAGACTTGGAGCAAACTGCCCAAGAAGCCTTTGGAGAAATTAGGAGATCACGAACTTTAATTACTATTTATTCTATTTTTAATTCATTCAATTATGAAGAAGATTTTTTATTTCGCCATCGTGGCATGTGTGTTGACCATGACGGCATGTGTGGCAAAATTTGACAAGAAAGTCACTGAAACAGTAACGGATTCTATTCCTTGGTATGAGGATATGGAAGCATTGGAGGCTGACCTCAAGGCTGCTATCGAAGACGCTCGTGACCTCGACGAGAGCAAGATGGGTGAAAACCTCATGCCTATCAAGAAGGGTACTCCCAACGAGGAATGGGAAACCATCGACGGCAAGGATATGGTGCTGCTCGTGACCCTCGTGGACAGCAGCCGCCTGCAGAAGTTCTTCGGTCAGGAAGGTGTGTACCAGATTGATCGCGAAATGGGTACTTGGGTGACCATCCCAGGCGAGTGGCTCAGCAAGAAAGATGCGTTCGTAGGTCTTGACAGTGCTGCCGCTCATATGCGTATGTTGCAGATGTATGGTCTCAGCCCAGATTGCACGTACAACATCATGGTGCAGTTCTATGCTGACGTGAACGGTATCTTCCGTCCTGCATCTGACCCAAGCATCGACACCACCACTGCTGGCATCGAGTTCCCAGCATGGGCAGACGAGAACTACAAGGTGGGTGACACCAACTTCCGTGAGTGGTTCCGCTACAACGTATCTGCAGCCTTCGAAGATGACAGCCCACTGCCTTGGACGCGTCTTGGCTACACCTACGACTGGCACAAGGGTGCAAACCGTCAGGGACTCTCAGAGTATGTGGTGGTTGACCAGACCTACCTGAAAGTGAAGGGTTACGAAAGCGAGTGGCAGTTCATCCAGAACCTCACCAAGTAATCTTTTCAAGAAACAAGCTAATGCAGTCAGTTCCCCTCTTCTTCGGGAGCTGACTGTTTTTTTGGTGACACATAGACGGAAGGACCTATGTAGGTGTTGCGAGGAATATCCTCCTTCGCCTCAGGATACTTCGCATGATACTGTGGGAAATTCTTGTCAGCCAGCACCTTGTCGATGAAGTAACCAAAAATGGGAAGGGCTGTACGACTTCCTTGTCCGAGGGCACTGGTACGGAAGTGGATGCAACGATATTCACCACCTACCCAAGCACCTCCCACGAGATTGGGCGAACAACCCACAAACCAAGCATCGGAATGGTTGGAAGAAGTACCCGTCTTGCCTCCTAACTCTGTGTCGTAGCAATGGATATACTCCCAAAGCGCCTGTGTGGTGCCTCCAGGCTCCTGCATACCAGCACGAAGCAGTCGTTGGAGGTAGAAGGCAGTCTTGTAGCGCATTGCAGCCTTAGGAGCAGGTTCGTCACGTTCGCAATCATAGACAACCTCTCCATTGCGATCCAGTATCTTGGTGACAAGAATGGGCTTGCGTTGCTTACCGTCATTCATGGCTGTGCAGTAAGCATCCACCAGTTCCAAAAGATTCACATCGGAAGAACCCAATGCCAAGGAAGGTGTGGCATCGAGCTTGCTCTGGATACCCATCTTATGGGCAATATCCACTACGTTGTCAATGCCTGTATCTTGTCCCAGTCGAACTGCAATCGTGTTGACCGATTGTGCAAAGGCTGACTTCAGCGGCATATTCGCTCCAGTGCAGTATCCACCAGAGTTGTGAGGCGTCCAAGTGACGAGACGCTGAGGGTCTTGTGCATCGGGCACTTGCAAAGAAATAAGTTGGTCACGATAACGTGTGGTGGGGGTGATGTTGTCGTCATTCTCAAAAGCTGAGGCATAGACAAAAAGCTTGAAAGTGGAACCAGGCTGACGCATCGAGGTCACCTTGTCGTACTTCCAACTGTTGAAATCGACATCGCCCACCCAAGCACGCACATAGCTCGTCTGGGGCTCCATCGCCACAAAGCCACAATGCATGAATTTGACCATATAACGGATGGAATCCATCGTGCTCATCTCCTTCTCCACCAAGTGGTCAGGCTTGTTGTAATCAAAGACCTTCACCTTGTGAGGCAGGTTCATGTAGTAGTTGATGGAATCGGCATTATTGTCAAATTTCTTTGCCAGAATCTTGTAGTAATCGCTTCGGACGGCAATATCCTCGATGAAGTTGGGAATCTCCTGTCCACGTTCATCACGCCAAGGTGACTGACTGCCCCAATGACTGTTGAAGCGTTGCTGAATCTGGCGCATCTGTTTCTGCACAGCCTGTTCAGCATATCGCTGGAGACGAGTGTCGAGTGTCGTATAGATTTTGAGTCCATCAGAATACAAATCCATGTTGTTTGCCTGACACCACTCTTCCAGATAATCCTTGATGGCTTCGCGGAAATAGAGCGCACCCCCATCGTAAGACTTCTCAACGGTATAGTTCAGGTTGATGGGTATCTGTGTCAGGGAATCCAATTCGCGACGGGTCAACATATTGTGGGTGTACATATTGTTGAGCACCACATTTCGACGTTCAAGGCTGTTTTTGGGGTTGACCTTGGGGTTGTAGGTGGTGGTGGCTTTCAGGAGCCCTACGAGGACGGCAGCCTGCTCAGCGGTCAAGTTCTGAGGCGTAGTCTTGAAATAAGTCTTGGCAGCCGTCTTGATGCCAAAGGAATTACTGCCAAAATCGACGGTATTGAGATAGAGCGTGAGGATGTCCTTCTTGCTATACATGTTCTCAATCTTGATGGCTGTGATCCATTCCTTCGACTTCATCACCAAGATGCCCAATCCTGGCACCTTACCCAACAAGCCCGTAGAGTATTGGGAACGTATCTTGAAGAGATTTTTCACCAACTGCTGGGTGATGGTGCTGGCACCACGAGGATTTCCCTTCACGACGTCCTTCATTGCAGCAAAGAGTCCTTGGTAGTCAATACCATGATGCTGATAGAAACGCTCGTCCTCTGTGGAAATCAAGGCATCAATCACATAAGGAGAAATCTCGTCAAACTTCACAGGAGAACGGTTCTCGTTGAAATACTTGCCAATCAACACGCTATCGGCGCTGTACACAAAAGAAGCGTCGTTGGTGACTGGATTCTGTATCACATCCATCGTTGGCGACACACCAAAGAGGCCGAGGAAGTTCACATCCACAGCACCCAAATAAAGAAAAACAAGAACGAAGAATGAGGCGATGGGAGTCACTGTCTTCTGATACCACTTGCCTCTGTATTGGTTGACATACCAACGCCACACCAATTTCAAATATACCCACGATTTATGCAACAAAGACTTCATCTTCTATCGTTTTTAGCATTTCTTGTGTATTCATCTTGTCGGCATCCAACCAATGGATGTCAGCATCATGCTTGTACCAAGTCATCTGCTTCTTAGCATACACTCTGGTGTTCTTCTTGATTCGCTCCACCGCCATCGGCAGTTCCCACTCACCATCGAGCACCTTAAAGAGTTCCTTGTAGCCCACTGTGTTGAGCGAGTTCAAATGTCGCAGAGGGTACACTCTTTTCACCTCTTCCATCAACCCTTCCTGCATCATCTTGTCCACTCGCGCGTTGATACGGGCAAACAGATGTTCCCGTTCACGCATCAAGCCAAATTTCATCATCCTGAAAGGACGCTCTTTCAATGTATTGGTACGAAAGGACGTATAGGTCTTGCCTGTCATGTAGCAGATTTCCAAAGCATGCACCACCCTCTTGTGGTTGCGCTTATCCACCAGTTCATAGTACTGAGGGTCCAGCAATTTCAGTTCTGCCAGCAGCGGTTCCAATCCTTCCTTCTCATATCGCTCCCGCATCAGGTTGCGTGTCTCCTCATCCACCGTTGGAATATCATCTATTCCTTTCGTCACAGCATCAATGTACATCATACTACCACCCGAAAGGACAACCGTCTCATGCACCTGAAACAACTCAGAAAGCAAGGCGAGCACATCCTTCTCATACTCAGCCGCACTGTAATACTCATCCAGCCTCAACGTATGCACAAAATAGTGCTTCACACGTGCCAACTCCTCTGCTGTTGGAGCAGCCGTTCCGATAGAGATGTCCTGATAGATTTGACGAGAATCAGCGTTAATGATAGGACATTTGAAATGTTCTGCCAGCTGAAGGCTCAATTCCGTCTTGCCTACACCCGTAGGCCCTAAGAGTACAAGAAGATTTTGGGGCATTTTCGGAAATAATCCTATCCTACTGCACCGATGAAACGCAAATCGCCAGAATCTGTGACACGCAGTTGGAGTCTAACGGTGTATTTCACGCCATAGTCCATCAGTATCTTGACATCGGCATAGATTTCATCTTTCTCAAGGTCGCAGAAGGTCTTCTTCACCTTGATTGACTTGATTCTGTCGAGTTGAGGAGTAATGGCATAATAATCTTTCTTGATGTTTCCTGCCAAGAATTCTGCCACAAACTGCTCTGTGCGACCTTTCAAAAAGTCGTCATGCTGTTCTGCCACATAACTGGGGTCGAAGAAGTACAATGTACCTTTCAGGTTGCCCTGCATCAGTTCAGAAATAAAGCCGTTGGCAATGCCCTTGACGGTGCTTTTTGTGTATTGCTGTGCATTGACACTGACACTCACCATCAGCATCATGACCATAAAAAATATGTTCAGCTTTTTCATTTTCAAATCAAGATTATCAAGTTAGTTTTTAATGTTTTCATCTTTGTCTTAGAACTCGTCGCTGATGTCGAAACCTTCGAGGTCAATCTCACTGCTGTCAATCTCATCACCAAACAAATCCTCGTCGTCCATCACAGAAGGAGTCTCAACAATCGGGTTACGAGCAAACATCTCGTCGAAGTCCAATGTCTGAGCTGGAGGTTCACCTTGAGAACGAGTAATCTTACCCTTCTCTAAGTTCTTGCCCGTCTTAATCTCTGAGAGTTCGATAAAGAAGACACGATCAGCCAAGGGGTCGAAGGTGTAGAGCATGTGTTGCTTCTCATCCTCCAAGAACTCGCTGAGTTCCGTCTCTGCCATGATATAACTATCTTCATCAGCATCCGTGTCCATCTCCTCCAACGTAATCTCCTGTCCTTTCTCCCATCCGTTCTCACAAATCGTGAATGAGGTCAACTGATTGTCCTCATAGCCACATGACTCAAGTATCAACTGATGCAGTTCCAAGAACTTCGCATCAGCATCAATCTGGATTTCTCGCATGAAGCCATCCACTTCGTCTGAGATGATGATAAATCTGTATATCATTGTCGTTTAGGTTTTAGGTTAAGTGTCAGAGCTGATTATCGAACGATTCCACGCTTCGAATTAGACACAAACTCAATGATGTATTCAATCTCCTTGCTCATCGGCACTTCTTCACGAATCGCCTCAATCGCTTTGGCAGCCGTCAGGTTGCACTGGTAAATCAAACGATAAGCATGCGTGATGTTGTCAATCACCTCGCGGCTGAAACCACGACGACGCAAGCCAATGATATTGAGTCCTGCAAACGCCACAGGTTCACGACCTGCCATGATGAATGGAGGAATGTCCTGACTGGTGCGTGTACCACCCTGCACCATCACATAACCGCCGATTCGGCAGAACTGATGCACCAGCACCACAGCTGAGATGATGGCATTGTCATCCACTATGACCTCACCAGCCAATTTGGTGGAATTGCCCATGATGATGCCACTACCAAACTCGCAGTCGTGAGCGATGTGTGCATTCTCCATGATGAGGTTATTGCTACCCACAATGGTCATACCCTTGCTGGCAGTTCCACGATGGATGGTCACATTCTCACGTATCTTGTTGTTGTCACCAATCTGGACAATAGAATCCTCTCCCTTGAACTTCAAGTCCTGAGGAATGGCACCAATCACAGCACCAGGGAACAGGGTGTTTCCGCTACCAAGACGAGTACCTGACAACAAAGTCACACTGTTCATCAACACATTGTTATCACCCACCGTCACATTCTTGTCAATGAAACAGAATGGACCAATCTCACAGTTTTCACCAATCTTCGCTTCTGGGTCGATGAATGCTAAAGGACTAATCTTTGACATCTTCTAATTACAATTTGATGATTTACTATTTACAATTGAGCATTACTCAATTATTTATTCTTGATAATCTGAGCCGTGAATTCTGCTTCAGCTGCCACCGTCTCACCCACAAAGACCAAACCTGCCATTGTAGCGATGCCACGACGCAGTGGTCCCATCATCTTCACCTTGAAAATCAGCGTATCGCCTGGCACCACCTTACGACGGAACTTCACGTTGTCAATCTTCAGGAAGTAAGTGGACCATCTTTCTGGCTCTTCCACATTGCTCAACACCAACAAGCCACCTGCCTGTGCCATTGCTTCCACAATCAGCACACCAGGCATCACGGGTTCCTGTGGGAAGTGTCCTGTGAAGAAAGGCTCATTGCTGGTCACATTCTTCACCGCCACAATCTCTGTGTCATCCACTGCAATCACCTTGTCCACCAACTGCATTGGGTAGCGATGAGGCAGCAAGTGACGAATCTTGTTCACATCCATCAAAGGCTCGCTGTTGGGATCATAGACAGGGCACTGCACTTCGTGCTTCTTGATGTCCTTCTTGATTTCACGCGCGAACTTATTATTTATTGTATGACCAGGCTTCGTAGCGATGACACGACCCAAGATGGGCTTGCCGACGAGTGCCAAATCACCAATGATGTCGAGCAACTTATGACGGGCTGTCTCATTGTCCCAAGTGAGGGGCTTGTGGTTGATGTAACCCAGACGAGTGGCATCCATGTGAGGAATACCCAGCGTGTCAGCCAGTTTGTCGTAACGATCCTGTGGCAGTTCCTTTTCGTAGATAACAATCGCATTGTCGAGGTCGCCTCCCTTGATGAGTCCCAGGTTCAGCAGCGGTTCTATCTCACGCACAAAGACGAAGGTACGCGCTGAAGCGATCTCTGCTGGGAAATCTTCGATATTGTCAAGGTTGGCAAACTGGTTGTCCAGAATCTTTGAGTCGAAGGCAATCTGTGCATTCACACAGAACTTATCATCAGGCAAGAGAATCAAGTGCTCGCCATTCTCACCCTTCACCTCCATCTTGTGCTTCACCACATAATAGTCCTTCTTCACGCTCTGCTCCTGCAAGCCCACTTTCTGAATCTCCTCCACAAATGGCAGGGCGCTACCATCAAGGATTGGCATTTCGGGGCCATCCAACTGAATGAGGCAGTTATCAATACCACTAGCATAGAGAGCCGCCATTGCGTGTTCTATCGTGCTGATCTTGATGTCTCCTTTAACAAGAACGGTGCCACGTTGTGTGTCACCTACCAAGTCAGCATTGCAATCAATGATTGGCTGACCCTCAATGTCCGTTCTTTGAATCTTGTATCCGTGGTTCTCTTCTGCAGGGTTGAACACTGCCGTGATGAACTGGCCTGTGTGCAATCCCTTACCTTTCAAGGTGAACGACTCCTTCAGGGTTTGTTGATTTTGCATTTATTTCTTGTTTTTGAGTTCTTCTAATTCTTTTTTCAATGCTGCCACTTCTTTGAGCAAATCTGGCAGCGAATTCAGTGCAGCCATGTTCTTGGCAAACTTCTTGTGCTCCACAGCAGGATAACCCATCAGGGTCGCCCCACCATTCTTGGCAAGATTACCTCCTGACAATCCTGCTTGTGCTCCCAAGGTCGTGCGGTCTCCCACTTTTATATGACCAGCGATGCCCACCTGACCGGCAAACACACACCACTCACCCACTTTGGAACTACCAGCCACTCCTACTTGTGCCGACATCACTGTGTTCTGTCCCACTTCCACATTATGGGCAATCTGCACGAGGTTGTCCAGTTTCACACCCTTACGGATGATGGTGCTACCCATCGTCGAGCGGTCGATGCACGTGTTGGCACCAATTTCCACATTGTCCTCGATGGTCACAATGCCGATTTGAGGTATCTTGTCATAGCCGTTGGGGGTAGGAGCAAAGCCAAAGCCATCTGCGCCAATCACACAACCAGCATGCAGGATACAGTTGTTACCAACGATACAATCGTGATAAATCACAGCATTGCTATAAATCTCCGTGTTGCTGCCCACCTTGCCATTTCTGCCAATGGTGACATGAGGATGCAGCACCACGCCGTCACCTATTTCCACACCTTCTGCGATAGCCACGAAAGGACCAATATAACAATCCTTGCCTATCTTTGCTGAAGGATGGATATAAGCCAAAGAATCAATGCCCACACGCTTCTGCTGCATGCTCTGGTAGAGTTGCAACAATTTTGCCACTGATTCGTATGCATTATCCACGCGCACAAGTGTCGCTTTCACCTCACGAGAAGGCTGAAAGTCTTTGTTCACAAGCACGATGCTGGATTTTGTCTCGTAAATATAATCTTCGTATTGGGGATTAGCCAGAAACGAAAGGGCACCTTCGACACCTTCCTCTATCTTCGCGAAAGTGCCAATCGTCACATTAGGATCACCCTCTACAGTTCCACCTGTATAACCTGCTATTTGTTGTGCAGTAAAAACCATTTATTGTTCTTTTAGTACTTAATATGCTTGCAAATTTAGGAAAGATTTTCGACATAGCGACAATTTCTCCCAATTTTTCACTACCTTTGCAGCATAAAACTACAAATAGATAAAAAAAACAAACAAAAATGACGATTGATAACAACCGATTGAACAGCGAGAGCCAACAAACGCGTTTGGATGGCGGAGTCGTGAAAGAGGAAGGCAAAGCCAACCAAAGATACATGATGCGAGGTGTAAGTGCTGCGAAAGAAGACGTACACAATGCCATCAAAAATATCGACAAGGGAATCTTTCCTCAGGCATTCTGCAAAATCATTCCTGACATCCTCGGAGGTGACCCAGAGTATTGCAACATCATGCATGCTGATGGTGCTGGCACCAAGTCCAGCCTTGCCTACATGTATTGGAAGGAGACGGGCGACCTCTCCGTTTGGAAGGGCATTGCTCAGGATGCGCTCATCATGAACACGGACGACCTGCTTTGTGTGGGTGCAGTGGATAACATCCTCGTTTCCAGCACGATTGGACGCAACAAGATGCTCATTCCTGGCGAGGTGATTTCTGCTATCATCAACGGTACTGACGAACTCTTGGCAGAGATGCGCAAGATGGGTATTGGTATCTATGCAACAGGTGGTGAAACCGCTGATGTGGGTGACCTCGTGCGTACCATCATCGTTGATTCCACCGTCACTTGTCGTATGAAACGCAGCGACGTCATCAACAATGCCAACATCCGTCCTGGCGATGTGATCGTCGGTCTTTCTTCTTGTGGACAAGCCACTTATGAGAAGGAGTACAATGGTGGCATGGGCAGCAACGGACTCACTTCTGCCCGTCACGATGTCTTTGCCAAGTACCTCGCCGAGAAATATCCTGAATCTTTCGACAAGGCTGTGCCCGACGAACTCGTCTATTCTGGTTCGTACAAATTGACTGACCCTGTGGAAGGTGCTCCCGTCAATGCAGGCAAGCTGGTTCTTTCTCCTACTCGCACTTATGCCCCAGTGGTGAAGAAGTTGTTGGACGAGATGCGTGCCGACATTCACGGAATGGTGCATTGCACGGGTGGTGCCCAGACAAAAGTGCTGCACTTCGTAGGCGACAACTGCCGTGTCATCAAGGACAACATGTTCCCCGTTCCCCCACTCTTCAAGGCGATTGCCAAGGAGTCGGGCACCGATTGGGCAGAGATGTACAAAGTGTTCAATATGGGTCACCGTCTCGAAGTCTATCTTTCTCCTGAAAATGCCGAGAAAGTCATCAGCATCAGCAAGTCATTCAACATTGATGCTCAGATTATTGGACACATCGAGGAGGGAAAGAAATCATTGACTATCAAATCAGAATTTGGAGAGTTTAACTACTAATGGAAATACTGGAAAAGTTGGAGGGGTTGGTGCCTCGATTTGAGGAGGTGTCAACCCTCATCACCGACCCCAATGTCATTGCCGACCAGAAGCGTTACGTGCAGTTGACAAAGGAATATAAGAACTTGGAGGACATCATGAAAGCCCGCCAAGAATACATCAATGCCGTCAAGGGATTGGAAGAGGCAAAGGAGATGCTCACGATGGAGGATGACCCAGAGATGAAGGAGATGGCTCGTGAGGAGATTGCCCTCAACGAGCAGCGCATCCCTGAGCTGGAGGAGGAGATCAAGCTCTTGCTCATCCCTGCCGACCCAGAGGACAGCAAGAACGTGACGCTTGAAATCCGTGGTGGTACGGGTGGTGACGAAGCAGCGCTCTTTGCTGGCGACCTCTTCCGCATGTACTCAAAATACTGCGAAATCAAGGGCTGGCATCTCACCATCTCTTCTTTCTCCGAAGGGGCTGTGGGAGGCTACAAGGAAATCATTGCCAACGTCACGGGCGAGAACGTGTATGGCACCATGAAGTATGAGTCAGGCGTGCATCGCGTGCAGCGTGTGCCCGTCACAGAGACTCAGGGACGCGTTCACACTTCTGCTGCCACCGTTGCCGTATTGCCTGAGGCGGAAGCCTTCGACGTGCAAATCAACGAGGGTGAAATCAAGTGGGACACTTTCCGCAGTTCAGGTGCTGGTGGTCAGAACGTGAACAAGGTGGAATCTGGTGTTCGTGCCCGTTATATGTGGACAAATCCCAATACAGGCGAGAAGGAAGAAATCCTCGTGGAATGTACGGAGACGCGTGACCAGCCCAAGAACAAGGAACGTGCTTTGGCTCGTCTGCGCACCTACATCTATGACCGTGAGCATCAGAAGTATATCGACGACATCGCCTCACGCCGCAAGACCCTCGTCTCCACTGGTGACCGCTCTGCCAAGATTCGCACTTACAACTATCCACAGGGTCGCATCACCGACCACCGTATCAACTACACCATCTACAACCTCGCTGCCTTCATGGATGGCGACATTCAGGACTGCATCGACCACCTCATCGTGGCAGAGAATGCAGAACGACTGAAGGAAGCAGAGCTTTAATGAGTTGAAAGTTTAGAGTTTAGAGTTTAGAGTTTAGAGAATATGAAGCTATCCAGTGCACCACAAGCCATCATCAATGCTTTGCAGAATTGCATCAAGCGTTTTCCCGTTGCCGTTGCTTTCATCACGGCTTTGACGCTATTCCTCATCTTCCTTATTATTGATGAGGAGAAGACGCTCAGCGGACAAGCAAATGGCACGATCGTCTACTATTTGTCGGTGGGGTATCTGCTGTCGCTCACTTTGCGTCTGTGGGCAGAGGACGGGCGGAAACAACGGACGGTGCTGATTGTCAACATCGTGGCACACCTCCTGTTGCTGGCTGATGCCTTCTATATTTACCACACCACAGGCGATGAGAGACAAACCAACTGGGAACTCTACGTGGCGCACGCTGCCACCATTCTCTCCCTATGGCTTTCGCTGTTCTTCCTCTCGTTCTTCAAGGAGAGAGACAACATCGCTTCGTGGAACTTCACCAAGAGGCTTATCCTCAACTCCATCATTTGCTATTTCATTGGCAACGTGCTGTCTGGCGGCTTCGTGTTGCTGCTCACATCCTTCAACTTCCTTTTCAACATCGACCTTGGGTATAAATGGATGCTCATTGCAGAGACGCTGATAGGCATGCTTCTGCCTACGCTCCTTTTCCTCGGACGCATTCCTCAGGGAGAGCAGAAGTTCGACAGGAAACCCCTCGATTCCAACTTCCTCAATGCCGTCATACGCTATCTGTTCCTGGGGTTAGAGGGGTTGTACATCATCGTCCTATACATCTATGCCACCCTCATTCTCATTCGTTGGGAACTGCCCAACGGCAAGGTGTCGATGTTGGTCGTGGTGTCAATGGTGGGACTCATCCTCATTGAGTTCGGACTTTATCCTGTCCGCAAGTTGCAGAACAAGAACACGGACAACTTCATCGCCCGCTATCTGCCTGTGGCAATACTGCCACTGCTGCTGCTCATGACGGTCGGCATCATCCGCCGTTTCAGCGACTACGGCGTCACCATCAGCCGCCTCTACCTCATCACCCTCAACCTGTGGTTCTACTTCGTCTGCATCACGCTCTTCCTGACCAAGGCACGACGCATCAACTGGATCACCATTTCCTTCGCCCTCATCTTCCTGCTCACATCGGCTTTCCCCATCAACTATTTCAGCATCACGCGCAACTGCATGGACAGCAAGATCAGGAAGATGCTGTATAGCACAGACATGATAAGAGTAAGGAAGTTCCCGCTCAACGAACGGCAATACAAGCATCTCCTTCACATCCTGACCAAGGAGGAGGCTGTCGAGCTGAACGACAAGATGAGATACATGAGGGAATATTTCGGAAGCCACTACACGGATGCCTACGTGAAGGACACCACAGAGGTTTACTTCTACTACGACTTCCTCAGCGACACGCCGTCTCAATCAACAATCTTAGAAAATTACTATATCGGCAACGGCTGTGAGGACTTTGCCATCGACATATCAGAGGGATACGAAAAGATATTCAGGGTTTACACGCCGACTGTCACAGTTCCTCCCAGCCAGAACATCGTTCAGTTAGTCGCTGAATTCAGAGGCGAAGCCCTTGACACCGTCTTCGTCAATCTCGACACGCTCCGTGCTCATAAAGACTCTATGCCAGCGCCTTTCCCATTGCCTTGTGCATCGAATCGCAACATATACATGGTGACCCATTTCAGCATCAGCCCATTGAACGACTCTCGCACCCACAAGGTCGAGAGCATCATGGTTGACGTCACGGGTTTCGTCCTACAAAAGAAATAACTAAAACATCAAGAATATATGACTCGTCAAGAACTTATCCATCAGATTTTCACGAAGAAGACCTTCCTGTGCGTGGGTCTCGATACCGACATCAAGAAGATTCCTGAGCACCTGCTGCAGGAGGAAGACCCCATCTTCGCCTTCAACCAGGCAATCATCGACGCCACAGCCCCCTACTGCGTGGCTTACAAGCCCAACCTCGCCTTCTATGAGAGCATGGGCGTGAAGGGCTGGATCTCGTTCGAGAAGACCATTTCCTACCTCAACGAGAACTATCCCGACCACTTCATCATCGCTGATGCCAAGCGTGGCGACATCGGCAACACCAGCGCCATGTATGCCCGCACCTTCTTCGAGGAAATCAACCTCGACGCCCTCACCGTCGCTCCCTACATGGGCGAGGACAGCGTGACTCCTTTCCTCCAGTATCCCGGCAAGTGGGTCATTCTCCTGGCACTCACTTCCAACAAGGGCAGCCACGACTTCCAGCTCACCACCGATCAGAACGGCGAGCGTCTTTTCGAGAAAGTCCTCAAGAAGAGTCAGGAATGGGGCAACGCCGACAACATGATGTACGTGGTGGGTGCCACACAGGGACAGATGTTTGAGGACATCCGCAAGGTTGCTCCCGACCACTTCCTGCTCGTGCCCGGCATCGGTGCCCAAGGTGGCAGCCTCGAAGAAGTGTGCAAGTACGGCATGACCAAGGACTGCGGTCTCATCGTCAACTCCTCCCGTGCCATCATCTACGCCGACAAGACCGAACGCTTTGCCGAAGTGGCAGCCGAGGAGGCCAAGAAAGTGGCAGCGCAAATGGCCAAGCTCCTGCCTCTCTAAACCCTAAACCCTAAACTCTAAACCCTAAACCCTAAACCCTAAACCCTCAGGTGGAAACTGCTAAAATCATCAACGACCCCGTGTTCGGATTCATCCGAGTGCCACGAGGACTTCTCCTCGACATCGTGCGTCACCCAGCCTTCTATCGTCTCAGCCGCATCAAGCAGCTGGGCGGTGCCAACATCGTCTATCCTGGCGCACAGCACACGCGTTTCCAGCACTCGTTAGGCGCATTCCACCTGATGGGCAAGGCGATACAGTCCCTTCAGCAGAAAGGGCATTTCATCTTCGACAGCGAAGCCGAGGCAGTGCAGGCAGCCATCCTCCTGCACGACATCGGGCACGGACCCTTCAGCCACGTGCTCGAGCACACCCTCATGAGCGGCGTCAGCCATGAAGACATCTCCCTCATGGTCATGGAACAGATGAACGAGGAGTTCCGCGGACAACTCACCCTCGCCATCAAGATCTTCAAGGACGACTATCCCAAGCGCTTCCTTCATCAGCTCATCTCCTCACAGCTCGACATGGACCGCCTCGACTACCTCAAGCGCGACGCCTTCTTCACCGGTGTGAACGAAGCCAACATCGGCTCCTCACGCATCATCGACATGCTCGACGTCATCGACGACCAGCTCGTCGTCGACAAGAAAGGCATCTACTCCATCGAGAACTACCTCGTCAGCCGACGCCTCATGTACTGGCAAGTCTATCTCCACAAGACCTCCGTCGCAGCTGAGCACGTCATGATCAACGCCCTCCTCCGCGCCAAGCAACTCATGAGAGCCTCCCAAACCTCAAACCTCAAACCTCAAACCTCAAACCTCTCAACTCCATTAACCTTCTTCCTCTCCAACGACATCGACCGCGACACCTTCCTCACCCATCCCGAGTGCCTCCAGCACTACCTTGCCCTCGACGACAACGACATCTGGAGCGCCCTCAAGGCTTGGTGCAACCATCCCGATCCCATCCTTTCCCTCCTCAGCCGCGACTTCGTCAACCGCAACATCTTCAAGGTGGAGACCAGCGACGAACCCTTCTCCGACGAGCACCGACAGGAGAAGCGCATCCAGCTCGCCCAGCGCTACCACATCACCCCCGACGAAGCCAACTACCTCATCTCCGACATCGAGGTGGGCAAGGACATGTACAGCCTCGACGACGACCAGATTGAAATCCGCTTCAACGACGGCACCACCCGCGACATCATCGAAGCGAGTGACATGCTCAACACATCGCTTGCCTCCAAGAAAGTGCGCAAACACTATTTCTGCTATCAGCGGTAAACAAGGATTTTGGGGAACATCGCCCCTTCAGGGCAAATTGAACGAACCTTTAGCTCGGCGTAGCCAATTTAACGAAAATAATTCTCCAATTCTCAAATTCTTGATAGATAAAACTCAATGAGATATTCTTGTCAAGAATTTGAGAATTGGAGAATTCTTCTTTCTTTTAGGCGATGTTTAATCGCCTGTGTCGAAGCCACCAGAGCCGCCATTGTTTCCGCCACCGCCATTGTTGGGGTCGGGAGTCGGGTCAGGTGTCGGTGTTGGGGTGTCGCCACCACCACCGCTGTTGCCGCCGTCGCCCGAGCCGCTGCCAGTGGCACCTTCGTTCAGGTAGTACTGGCGGGCGTAGATTTCGATGCCCTTCAGCTGGTTGTAGAGGGCTGTGAGTTCGGCAGAGGGAAGGAGTTCCATCATTGCCTCGATGGTGCGGTAGAGGTCGGCGATGGCAAGGTCGGTGGCACGTCGTGCCGTCCTCAGTTCACCCTTCACGAACTCGCCCTTGGTCTGGGCGCGCTGGCTCAGGTACTGGCGCACATCCTGGGCTGCGCTGACAGCCTGTGTCAGGAATGTCCACGTGCCTATCTGGGTGAGGAAAGCCTGATGCGACTGGAGGTTCTGCTGCATCTGGATGATCTTGTCAGCCTCTGCACCGTAGGAATCGTGGGTGGAGAAATTGAAGTCCTTGAACACTTGCAAGCACGTCTTCGCCTCTGCCTGTGTAGGTTCGCTCTCGGGCAGTCCTGCGTGACCACTCAGTATGTAGCGCGTGCAGCTGATGTAGCCGTCCTGGCGCTTGTCGGCAGCCTCGAGCAGGGGCACCGCCGAGTCGCGCTGCGATTTCAGCCACACCTCGTCCTCCGTCTGGCGCGCCTGATGCAGGGCAGTGCGTTTCTGGTTGAACATCTGGTTGTCGGTCACGAACGCCTGCACGTGGTCGTCAATCTGCTGGGTCGTGCCGTCGTGGTGGGCATTGGTCAGGTCGCCCAGCCACCCGTAGTTGAGTTGGTTGTTTGTTGCCATAGTCTGCAATGTATTAAAAGTTGATAACTAAAGTTTCGTTTCGCCTGATTTTGAGGTCTCCCACCGAGAGGAAGACTTCGTTTCAGCCGATTTTGACGTTTCCCTCCAAGGGGGAGACTTTATTTCAGCTGGTTTTGACGTTTACCACCGAGAGGAAGACTTCGTTTCAGCCGATTTTGACGTTTACCACCGAGAGGAAGACTTCATTTCAGCCGATTTTGACGTTTACAACCGAGAGGAAGACTTCATTTCAGCCGATTTTGACGTTTCCCTCCCCGGGGAAATTGTTTTCGCAGGCAAATATCGGAAGAAAAACCACAAGAAAAAACGTATTAGCTCCCACCCGAAATAGGGGTGAGAGCCTATGATGGAATTTTCGATAAGATACAATTATTTGAACTCAACGGTCTTGAGGATGGCAATAACGTCGTTGTCCTCGTCGCCTGTGCCAAAGTTGCCATTCACCTCGCAGGTGCCACCGTCAGGCATGTCGACGCCAAACCACCATTGTGCTTTCTCTTCGGTTTCATTGGCTTTGCGAACAGCAACCTTCCAAGTGTTGGTGCCCAAAGTCATGTCTTCAAGAGCTTCCCATTGCCAGCCGCCGCCGTCATTCTTCACCCTGCTGTCGAACTTTCTCTGAATTCCAACCACAGTGGCTGTGGGTGATGGCTTTGGACGTGCGTTAATGGTGAATGTCCTGGTGAGCGCTTCAGTCTCGCCAGGGAATTCAAACTTGGCGCAATTCTCGTATGGATTCTGGAATTTCCATCCCTCGGGAACAACTACCGTAAATGCTCCGCAATCCTTTATCTCGCCAGTAACTTTAGCCTCAGCCTCGACAGCTGTTGAGTCCTGACCATCTGCGTTCTGCTCGGTCTTGCCACCGCAAGCCATGAGCGATGCCATCATTGTAGCGATGGCGAAAGAAAAGAATACTTTCTTCATGATTGTAAAATGATTTAGTTGTTAATAGTAATTTGGTAATTCGCTTGCAAAGGGAGGGGGCACCTACACCAGTCCGTTCATGTCGCGGCTGATGGCCTGGAGCTCGTTGCGGATGGCGGTGAGCTTCTCAATGACCTCGATGTTGCGATTCACGGTCTTGCTCTTGTCGCGGCGGATGGCGTCGCGGGCTCCCTGAAGGGTCATGCCGCGCTCCTTCACGAGATGATAGACGAGCTTCACCTGCTCGATGTCGGATTTGGTGTACTGGCGGATGCCGCGGCTTGCCTTCTGCGGCTTGATGTTGGGAAACTCTTTCTCCCAGAAGCGGAGGAGTGTCTCGGACACGTTAAACATCTTGGCGACTTCGCTGATGCTGTAGTAGAGTTTCAGGTCTTTGTTCTTGTTCAGTGCCATAGTTCTATTGTTTTGGGATGTTCTTCAATATTTCGAGGGTAAAGTTGTAGAAGCGTTCGACAGAAGGGATGTGGCATGCCTCGTTGGGCGTGTGGGGACTCACGAGGGTGGGTCCGTAGCTTGCCATGTCCATGTCGGGATAGTTCACGCCGATGATGCCGCACTCCAAGCCGGCATGGCAGGCGCAGACGACGGGGCTGGTGCCGTACATCTTCTCGTAGATGTCGGACATCATCGCCACGAGCGGACTCTTCGGATTGGGCTGCCAACCGCTGTAGCCGCCCTCGAGCTTCACTTCCATCCCTGCCATGGAGAAGCAGGCGATGTACTGGTTGCAGAGATACTGCTTCATGCTGTCCTGCGAGGAACGGGCAAGGGTGATGATCTCGGCGTTGCCGTCGGCAATGTTGATGATGGCGAGGTTGCAGGAGGTCTCCACGAGCTCGGGCATGGAAGGAGTGTAGCGCAACACGCCGTCGTGGGCAGCAAGGACGGCATTGATGAGGTTCTCCTGAATGTCCTCGGGAATCGCCTTGGCTGGCATCTCCTCCACCTGCGTGGCAGTGAGCTGGAAGCCTTCCGTCTCGATGTCCTTGTACTCCTCGGCAAAGGTCTGCCTGCACTTCTCCACCATGGCGAGGAACTCCTGCTGCATCGCCTTGGGCACGAGCACCTTTGCCTCACACTCGCGTGGGATGGCGTTCCTCATGTTGCCGCCATGCCAAGAGCAGAGCCAAGCCATGCCGGTGTTGACCACGGCAAAGAGCAAGCGCGCCATGAGCTTGTTGGCATTGGCACGACCCAGGGGAATCTGGATGCCAGAGTGACCGCCGAGGAGTCCCTTGAGCACGATGTCGTAGCAGAGCATGCCCTCAGGCTCCACGTTCATCTCCTGATACTGCATGTGGCAGAGGATGTCCATGCCACCGGCACAACCGATGGTGATTTCGCCTTCCGTCTCGGAATCCATATTCAAGAGGTACTTTCCCGACAGCTCCCCAGCCTTCAGCCCGAAAGCGCCGTACAGTCCCGTCTCTTCGTCGCGGGTGATGAGCACCTCGATGGGTCCGTGCTCCACGGCGTCGTCCTCGATGATCGCCATGGCTGCCGCCACGCCCATGCCGTCGTCGGCACCCAGCGTGGTGTCACGTGCAGTGACCCATTCGCCGTCGATGTACACATCCAAGGGGTCGGTCTCGAAGTTGTGGGCACAGCCCTTCGTCTTCTGCGGAACCATGTCCATGTGCGCCTGCAACACGGTGACCACACGGTCCTCGTAGCCTGGGGTGGCACCCTTCTTCATCACCACGTTGCCAGCTTCATCGATGTGAGCCTCAGCGCCGTGCTGCTTGGCGAAGTCCACCAGGAACTGCGCCACCTGCTCGGTGTGCCCCGACGGACGGGGTATCTGGGTGAGTGCATAGAAATTCTTCCATACAACCTTGGGAGAGAGTTCTTCAATTGGATTCATAGTCTATATTATATATAATGTTTAAAGAGTCTTCTGAGTGTGAGGAGTGCGGAAACTCAGCGCAACGAGCGAGAAGATGCCCAGAAGCGGCACGAGTGCGGTCTGGATGGTGTGGACAATCAGCACGAACGTGACGGCATCGGTGTCTGCCAATCCGTAGAGAATCAGGATGGTCTTCACGGCAAAGTGCCAAGGACCTGCCCCGTTGGGAGTGGGCACAATGACGGAGATGCTTCCCACGATGAAACTGACGATGGCGACCGTGAAACCGAGGTGGGCAGTGAAGTCGAAGCACTGGAAGGTAATCCAATAGTGCAGGAAATAACTGACCCATATCGCCAACGTGTAGAACCCGAACAGCCCCTTGTGCTTCACCCCACTCAATGAGAGGATTCCGTCCTTCAGCTTGTTCGCCATGTCCTTGAGCTTCGCCATGAACGTGAACCGACGCATGAGCAGCCAGAGGAACGCCACCGTAATCACCAGACAGATCGCCGTCACGATATAGCCCGTCGTGGTGAATCCCCGCAAGATGTCGCCGAGGTTGGTGCCCGTCTGGTCGAAGAACGACGAGAAGATTGTCACCTGCGACAGGATGACCACCAAGGTGATGAACAGGATGAGCAAGGAGTCTATCACCCGCTCCGTCACCACCGTGCCCAGAGACTTCAGGAACGAAGTGCCGTCATATCTCGCCAAGACCCCGCATCGGCTCAACTCGCCGCTTCGGGGAATCACAAGGCTGGACGCGTAAGAGAGGAACACGGCATGGATGCAATCCATCATGCGAGGATGTTCACCCAGTGGCTCCAGGGTCTGCTTCCACCGAATGCCCCGAAACATCTGTGCCGTCACGCCAAACACCAACGAAAACAACATCCACCCCCAATCCATCTCATGCAGGAGCGTCTGTTCCATCGCCTTGAAGTCCGTGTCACGATACATCCACCACAGAATGCCACCTCCCAACACGAAGGGCAAGGCAATATTGATAGCCTTTTTTACCGTTTTGTTGCTGTTCATCAAGAAAATTTGTAACTTTGCAGCACAAAGTGTTCCACTCTAAATTCAATTTCAAGGACAAAGTTACAAAATAATTCATAATTCATCATCCATCAGCAAGATTTTTTTTCATGGACAGCATAAAACCGAAGAAATTCTTGGGTCAACATTTCCTCACCGACCTCAGTGTAGCACAACGGATTGCAGACACCGTTGATGCCTGTCCCGACATCCCCGTCCTCGAAGTGGGTCCCGGCATGGGCGTGCTCACCCAATACATCATCCCCAAACAACGCCCCTTCAAAGTGGTCGAAATCGACTTCGACTCCGTGCCCTACCTCCATGAACATTTCCCCCAACTGGGCGACAACATCATCGAGGGCGATTTCCTGAAGATGGACTTGCAGACGGTGTTCGACGGAAAGCCCTTCGTGCTCACAGGCAACTATCCCTACAACATCTCCTCCCAGATCTTCTTCAAGATGGTGGAGAACCGCAACCTCATCCCTTGCTGCACTGGCATGATTCAGAAGGAAGTGGCAGAACGCATGGCGGCATCCCCTGGCGGCAAGACCTACGGCGTGCTGAGCGTGCTCATTCAGGCATGGTACGACGTGGAATACCTTTTCACCGTGCATGAGAACGTGTTCAACCCTCCCCCGAAAGTGAAGAGCGCTGTCATTCGCCTCACCCGCAACAATAAACAGAGCCTCGGCTGTGACGAACAACTGTTTCGCCGCATCGTCAAGACCGTCTTCACCATGCGTCGCAAGATGATGCGCAACGGCATGAAGCAAATACTCGGTAAGGACTCTCCCATGCTTGCCGACCCTCTCTTCACCAAACGCCCCGAACAGCTCTCCGTGCAGGACTACATCGACCTGACCAACCGAGTGGAGGCAGAACTCAACCAACAATCATAAAGAAACAGGCGGGAAGCACATCACTTCTCGCCTGTCACTTTGTTCTGCTTGATCAATTCATCCTGTATCAACGCCAGGAAATGAATTGCACCCGAGTAGTTCCTGTTCTCGTATTGCGTCCGAGCCATGTGCATCAGCGGCCCTATCGCCTGCTCCACATCATTCAGATAGACACCATGTCCCATGTCCATCTCCTTCTCAAACGTGTGAGAGGTGAACCAATTCACCAGTTCATTAATCTCTTCTTTCGTGTATGTCGGCTTGTATTTCATATGATATGATTTAAATTGTCAACTATCAATTGTCAACTGTCAACTGTCAACTCCCTCACCATTCCCTCAGCAGCCCTTCTACTCGCACCAGCACCGCCCAAGATGCGGTTCATCTCCTCATAATCGTCCAACATCTGCTGACGGGCACTACCTCCAGGCAGGATGTCGCCCAGACATTGGATGATGTTTTCCCTCGTCATGCGGTCAGCCACCAGCTCCTGCACAATCTCCCGATCCACGATGAGATTCACCAGTGAGATGTACTTCACCTTCAGCACCTTGCTCCTCAACCATGAAATGAATTTTCCCACCGGCGTGGCATAGCACACCACCTGAGGCACTCGTAGAATGGCTGTTTCCAGCGTGGCTGTACCCGAAGTGACCAACGCCGCCGCCGATTCACTCAACACCTGATAGGTCTGTCCGAACCGTATCTCCACCTCCATTCCCTTGGGGATATACTTCCAATAATAAGCCTCATCCATGTTCGGCGCACCAGCAATCACCAACTTGTACCCCTCAAACGTCGCCGCACACTCCAGCATCATCCGCAAATTATCCTTAATCTCTTGCTTTCGGCTTCCTGCCAATATCGCAATCTGCTTACGGACCTCCTCCCCTTTCGAAGATGGGGTGGCTTTCCAATTCTCCACCGCATCCACGCAAGGATTGCCCACATAATGCACCTTGTATGCTCTCTCCTCAAACCATTTCACCTCGAAAGGCAGAATGGAGAACAACGCATCCACATCCCGCTTGATGTTCTTGATGCGATACTCTTTCCAAGCCCATATCTTCGGGCTGATATAGTAGAACACCTTGCAGATGCCCTTCTGGTGCACATACTTGGCAATGTCGAGATTGAAGCCTGGATAATCCACCAGTATCACCACATCGGGTTTCCACGCCTCAATATCCGCCTTGCATTGTCGCATATTCCGCAGAATCTGAGGCAAATGCACCAGCACAGGAATGAAACCCATATAGGCAAGCTCACGGTAATGCTTCACCAAGACGCCCCCCACGGCAGCCATCTTGTCACCACCGTAGAAGCGGAACTCTGCCTCCACATCCTGCTGTTTCAGTTCCGCCATCAGATTCGAAGCGTGCAAGTCGCCCGAAGCCTCTCCTGCTATCAAGTAATACTTCATTCCTATTCCTTAATTCCCAACTGAGCCTTCATCTTCTCCCTGAATCCATACGCCGTCATGTCCAACTGCAACGGAGTCACCGCCACATAGCCATGCTCAAACGCCCAGGTGTCACTCTCCTCGTCATGCTCATCATGCGGGGCATAGTAGCCTGCAATCCAATAATACTTTCCCCCTCTCGGATGGTCTCTCTCCTCCCATTCCTCATGCCAGTCACCCAGTCCCATCTTGCAAATCCTCATGCCCTTCAAGGGCTCCACATCTGGCACATTCACATTCAGGCACACCTCCAATGGCAAACCGTCTTCCAGCACCATCTTCACAATCTTCTGCACCGTCTCTTTCATATAACTGAAGTCCGCATCATCTGCCGTCCTTCCACTCGAAAAGGCTATTGACGGAACATGCTTGATGCACCCTTCCAGCGCAATGGACATCGTGCCCGAATAATGTGCATTCACCGCACAGTTGTCACCATGATTGATGCCACCCAGCACCAAGTCGGGATGCCTCGGCAGCAACTTCTCAAACGCCATCTTCGTGCAGTCGTTCGGCGTTCCCGTACAAGCCCACACCGTCAAACTTCCCCTCGTCTCACTCCCCTCCTCTTGACTAATGAATGTATTCCTCACAGGGCTATGGCTGCTAATACTCATGCTCGAACCACTCCTTCCCCCATCGGGTGCCACCACAAACACATCGCCAAATTCCCTCGCCATCTCCGCCAACTGCTTGATGCCTTCCGCATCATAGCCATCATCATTGCTAATAAATATAAGTTTATCCATTTTCTTCAGTTTTCTGCCCACAAAGGTACACATTTCCATCGGCTTTTCTCCTCTAAAAAGAGAAAAATGTTCTTTCTGAGAAAAAAAAGTCCCAAACCCTTTGTCAGTTTCAAGAAAAGCACTACCTTTGCATCGCAATTCAGGAAAGGGGGTGCTTTTCCAGACATTGCTGAAAGAAAATTGGGATATGGTGTAATTGGCAACACAACAGATTCTGGTCCTGTTATTCCTGGTTCGAGCCCGGGTATCCCAACTAGCAGAAAGAAGGCTTTTGAGACATTCAAGAGCCTTTTTTTATATTCCCCTGAAAAAAAATTCACTATTTTTCTTTTTTATTACAGAAAAACCGTATATTTGCAACCACTAAAAACCTATATAGTCCATGAAACTTTTAATAGAAACAGAGAGCGAACAGGCTGCGATTGATTTGACAAACGAGATTCTCGATGACGTCAGCGGAAAGAAAGTGGAAGATTGGTACCATTGTCTGAGACCCGTCAAAGGTACCGAAAGCTCATGTATCTACCATTATACCGAAAAAGATGTCACCGAAGACAACAAGCGCATCAAGTTCTATATCCATGAATCTGGTGCAAATGTCTGTTTGAAGCAGATTTGGCGAGAGGGTTACACCCCTGGTCGCCAAACCAAACTGCATCTTACCGCTGCCCTTATCAATATGATTTATACGCGCTATCCCGAGAAATTCTCTGGCTTCAAAATCCAATGGTAAGGTGATGCAGCCATTGAATTTGCCGACATTTCAGGCAAACATCAAGAAGATAGACGGAATGGTGAAGATATTGGATGTTCTTCGCCAAAAGTTTGTGGCACTCACTCCTGAAGAGTGGGTGCGACAACATTTTGTACATTTCCTAATGGAGCAGAAAGGGTATCCTCAGACACTCATGGCAAATGAAGTGGCTGTGACGCTGAACGGAATGAGCCGAAGATGCGATACGGTGGTATATCGGCAAGAAGGAATGAAGCCACGAATGATTGTGGAATATAAGCGTCCTGATGTGGAAATCACACAAAAGGTGTTTGAGCAGATATGCCGATACAACATGGTGCTGGAAGTGGAATGGCTGGTGGTGAGCAATGGAATACAGCACTATTGTTGCAAGGTGGACATAAAAAATGGAGGGTACGCCTTCGTGGAAGACATACCCTCGTATGAGGAAATCTTGTAAGGTTGGGAGCGAATGCATCGCCCACAACAAGCTTACTCTTCTTCTTTCTTGCGACGTGAACGACGCTTTGGCTTTTCCTCCGCTGGGACATCGGTTTTCACGCCTGCCAGTTCGGGGTCAATCAGGATTCGTCCACAGTATTCACATACAATCACCTTCTTGCGCATGCGCACATCAAGTTGACGCTGTGGTGGAATCTTTGCAAAGCAACCACCGCAGGCATCACGCTGCACATACACGATACCAAGACCGTTACGGCTGTTCTTACGGATACGTTTGAAACTCTGCAAAAGGCGTGGCTCAATGAGCGTCTCGAGGTTCTTTGCCTTCTCACGAAGTTTCTCCTCGTCAGCCTTTGTTTCAGCCACGATTTCATCAAGTTCGTTCTTTTTCACCTCAAGGTCTTGCACACGGCCGTCCAATTCTTCCTTACTCTTGGCGAGAACTTCTTCTCTACCCTTCTCCAGAGTTTGTGCCTCACGAATACGTTTGTTGCAAAGCTCGACTTCCAGGGTCTGGAACTCGATTTCCTTGTTCAGCAGGTCGTACTCGCGGTTGTTGCGCACGTTGTCCATCTGCTCCTTGTAGGTAGCAAGCTGCGAGTTTGCCAACTCAATCTTGCCCTTGTGTTCATTGATTTTCGCACGAAGGTCTGCTATTTCAGCCTCCGTCTTGCTAATACGTGTCTTCAGTCCCTCGATGGTGTCTTCAAGGTCTTCCACTTCGAGAGGAAGTTCACCACGCAAGGTACGAATGCGGTCAATCTCCGTCAAGATGGTCTGTAACTGGAAGAGATTTTTCAATCTATCTTCCACAGGCATCTCGGAAGGATTCTCTTTTTTCTTTGCCATTACTTATTAAATATGATTATAAATATGTGATCGGATTAATATTTGTTTCAGCTTTGCACACATGGAGTGACGGAGCGAACCGAGTGATGATGTCACGCATCAATTCGACGGTGTACTGCTCACTCTCATAGTGTCCCACCTCCAACAAGAGGATATCTTTCTCGAAGCCAAAGAAATGATGATAGCCTATTTCGCCCGTAATGAACACGTCTGCGCCCTTCTCTATCGCCAATGGAATGAGCGATGCGCCAGAACCACCACAAAGTGCCACTCGCTTGATGCTCTTAGGGCTAGCTTCGTTGACACGCAACGACTTCAGACGGAACACCTCCTTCACCTGCTCCATGAACTCCTTCTTTGAAACGGCTGCGGGAAGCGTGGCAATGACACCTTCACCAGCCATGAACGTCTTGCCACCAACGGTGTAGCTTTCACGCTCAGAGAGGAGTTCCACTTTCTGAAGCCCAAGCTTCTCAGCAATCTTGAAGTTCACGCCACCATAAGCCACATCCAGATTGGTGTGGGCTGCATAAACAGCAATATCATTCTTGATAGCCTTCAGAATGGCACGTTCCACATGCGTCTTTCCTGAAAAAGAACTCACGGGGTGGAACATCAGCGGATGGTGACTCACGATGAGGTTGCAACCACGAAGGATAGCCTCATTCACTACTTCTTCAGTCACGTCCAAAGACAACAATACCCCTGTAGCCTCTGCATCCTCTGCTAATCCAATCTGCAATCCCGCATTATCGTAGCCGTCTTGCAGGGCCAGAGGAGCGAACTCTTCAAGGGCACCTAAGATATCCTTAATTTTCATGATGTTGGAAATGTGGGGTTTTACACATTTCGGGTGCAAAGGTACGACTTTATTTCGATACTCAATGTTAAAAGAATGTTAAAAGTTTGCATTTTCTTTGGTAATTATTTGGAAGTTACAATTAAGATGTTCTACCTTTGCAGTGTATTATTAAAGTAGTACACTAATAAAGCCGTAAAATATGCGTCGAATATAACACTATTTACTTATCGATTAAAACCAAAAAGATTATGCTAAAGATTGAGAACATCACCTATGGCTACAACGCCATGCACAATGTGCTGGAAAACTTCTCGCTGTCATACGAGGAGCCAGGCATCTATGGCCTATTAGGCAAGAATGGAACTGGCAAGAGCACCCTACTCTACCTTATTATGGGACTCCTGCGACCCAAGCAGGGAGAAATCACCCTCAACGGTGCGAACACCCAGAAGCGTTTACCCGAATCCCTTCAGGAAATGTTCATCGTTCCTGAAGAGTATAACCTTCCTTCCATTCAGCTGCCCGACTATCTGAAGGTGCTTCGCCCCTTCTATCCCAACTTCGACGAGCAACTGATGGTGAAACTCCTCGAAATGTTCGACATGCTCAACGTGAATGGTGCCACGCTCAATGCGAATGGCATTCCTCAAATCAATCTTGGTGCCCTCTCCATGGGACAGAAGAAGAAAGTGTATATGTGTATCGCCCTCGCAGCACGCACCAAGCTCCTCTTGATGGATGAGCCGACGAACGGACTCGACATCCCCAGCAAGAGTCAGTTCCGCAAGGTGGTGGCACAAGGTATGAGAGACGATCAGATTGTGGTCATCTCCACTCATCAAGTACGCGATGTGGAGACTTTGCTCGACCACGTGACCATCATCGAGCAGAACGCCGTATTGCTCAACGAGAGAATGAACATGGAAGAGCCTGTCAATCTGGAAGAGCTCTTCATTCAAACATTAACCAAAGCACAAATAGGAGGATAAAGATATGAATTTCAATAAAGATAGATTTGCGAATTTCGCAACCTACGACCTGACCATCAACAAGTCGTTTTACAGGAATATGGCGATTGTCACTCTGGCTGGTGCTGTCTGCATCGCGCTGATAGGCTTTTTCGCACGCTACTCGATGTACAGTTCCATCATCAATGGCGGCATGAGTGGTCCTGCATTTGCCTACACGCCCGACCCCAACTCCCTTGAGGGTTACAACTGGATGTATCTCACAGCCTTATTCGAATTGGGCTTCTTCCTCATCATGCTGGAGATTTTTGCTGGCTGTTGGGCACACAACCTGCGCAACAAGCAAGGACGCATCATGGAACTCACGATGCCTGCCACCAATCTGGAGAAATTCACTTGGCACGCCCTGCTGATGCTCACAGGCGGACTCATCCTCTGCATCGTTTCCCTGCTCGTTGCCGACGGCCTCAACGCCCTGCTCACCCTCATCACCTATGGCGCTGAAAACGGTGTCACATCGCTCACAGCCTCTGTTTTCGAGATGTGTTCATACAAGAACATTATCCATATCAATCTTAGCCTTTCTGGCGGCGCTTCATTCAATGCAGGGGAAAATCCAGCAGACCCAGTCTTCGATGCATTCACAGTCTTACTCTTCGGCACCGTCTTCTGCCACATCATGATCTATGCCCTTGGCAACGCCTTCAAGTACAAGTACAACATCATCCTCACCTACGTGGCATTGCAGGTGCTGGGTACCATCGGAAGCGTACTCTTCTTCATTTGTCTGGCAGCAGGTGCCAACATGCCGACCATGATGGACATGTCTTCTTTAAGTGAAGAGGATGCCATTCAGGCGGCCATCATCACCTTCTATGTGCTTGCCGCTGTTGTCTTCGCTATTGGTGCATTCTTCCTCTGGTGGAGTTACAATCGCTACACAAAGGCACAAATTACGTCAACTTTTAATAAATAATGTGAAAATTATGCGATTCAAAGATAATAAAGCCATATATTTGCAAATCGCAGACCTCATCTGCGACGACATCTTGCAAGGAAAGCTGCTCGAAGACGAGCGCATCCCCAGTGTGAGAGAGTACGCCGCCACAGTGGAGGTGAACGCCAACACTTGTGCTCGTGCCTACGACTGGATGCAAGGAAAAGAGATCATCTACACGAAGCGTGGACTCGGCTACTTCGTTTCCGTAGGAGCCAAGAACGCCATCCTAAAGATGAAACGCGAGGAGTTCATGAACGAGACATTGCCCGACGTGGCACGTCAAATGGTGAATCTCAACATCAGCATGAACGAATTGACGGAAGGTATCATCAACTATCAAATGAAACAATAAGAAGCATGAAACAACTGCGGATCATCACCATCCTCTGCCTCGGATGGGCTGCGCTCTCCTTCACCTCTTGCAATTTCACGACAGAGGAGAAGCAACAAATGATTAAGTCGAAAAACGGCAAAGACTATTTCCGTGACAGCGAGAAATGGGGCAAGGTCGTGACCCAGACCCTCGACCTCGAACCTTTTGCTCACATCGTGATGGACGACAATGCCGACATCAACTTGCGTCAGGGCGAAGACTTCAGCGTGGAGGTGACAGGCAACGAGAAAGCCATCGAGTCATACCACATCACCGTGAAGAAAACGCAGAAAGAGGGCGACGACACCCTGCGTGTCATCTCCAATCCCGCCTATCGCAAGGAACTGCCCAGCATCAAGCTCAAAATCACAGTTCCCGACCTCCGAAGCGTGAAGGTGAACGGTGACGGCGACCTTGAAATCAAAGGCGACGACTTTTTCACAGGCGATCTCGACATCGAAATCAATGGCGATGGCGACTTTGAGGCTCCCCATGTGGATTGCGCCAACCTGCGTATCATCATCAATGGTGACGGCGATGTGGTTACCAAGAAGTTCAACTGTGAAGACGTCACTATCCAAATAGACGGAAATGGTGACATCAGCACCGAACTCAAGGCCAACAACATCAACCTGCAACTGACCAGCGATGGTGAAGCCAACCTCGATGTCAAGTGCGAAAACCTCAATGTCAGCGCTGGTGGTAGTGGCGAAGTCAAGTTGAAGGGCAAATGCAAGAACTTGACCAAGCAGAGCTTCGGTAAGGCAAGCCTTGATTCTCGCAGACTTCAGGTGAGTGGCAAAATCAAGATAAAATAATATGAAGACAATAATCAACACAAAAATAGTGGCTTTAGCAGTAATGACCACTATGTCATTCATATCGTGCGACACTCCTCAAACTATCTCATGGAGTTACTACCATTGTGCTGAAGACGCAATGAACGCTGGTGATCCTCAAAAGGCAAAGGATTATCTGAAAGGCGTAAAAATGGATGTTGATAGTGTCCTCACCTTCAAAGCTGATTCACTGATGAAAGTTATTGAGGATGCACTCTCAGAGCAATCAGACAGTATTTAAGTTATGATGATTAGTTTGAAAGGACTCCACAAGACGTACAAGGGCGCACAACCCTTGCACGTCTTGAAAGGTATTGACCTTGAGATAAAAGAGGGGGAATTCGTCGCCATTATGGGTGCATCGGGTTCTGGCAAATCCACTTTGCTCAATATCCTCGGCATTCTCGACGATTACGATGAGGGCGAATACACGCTCAATGGCACCCTCATCAAAAACCTCAGTGAGACTAAGGCTGCCGGATACCGCAACCGCATGATTGGCTTCGTTTTTCAGTCATTCAACCTGATTCCCTACAAGGACGCATTGGAGAATGTCGCCCTACCGCTTTTCTATCAAGGTGTGAGCCGACGCAAACGCAATGCTATTGCCATGGAGTATTTGGACAAGGTGGGGTTGCGTGATTGGGCAAGTCACTTGCCTGGTGAAATGTCTGGTGGTCAGAAGCAGCGAGTCGCTATTGCCCGTGCACTTATCACACACCCACAAATCATCCTTGCCGACGAACCCACAGGAGCCCTTGACAGCAAAACCACCATAGAAGTAATGGAACTGCTGAAGGAATTGAATCAGCAAGGACTCACGATCATTGTCGTCACACATGAGGCAGACGTGGCAGCACAAACCAACAGGACCATACACATTGTTGATGGACAACTTGGAGGAAAAGATTAAGTATCTTTGCCTTCGAGTTGGGGGATGGAAGTAGCTTTATGCAAGGCAAGGAACGAAGCTGAAGCAGAAAGCGAACGGACATCGGGGGAATAAGGGAAATAAATTAAAGGCATGTTAGATACATTCAGGGAAATATTCGGTTCGTTAAGTCGCAACAAACTGCGTTCCATCGCCACAGGATTTGCTGTGGCGTGTGGAATCTTTCTGCTGATTATCCTGCAAGGTACCAGCAACGGCATCATTCACACCTTCGAGCGAGCAAGCGAAGGCTTCTCGTTCGATGCCATTCGTGTTTTCCCTGGTTTCACATCCAAACCCTATAACGGAATTGAGGAAGGACGTCGCATCAAGTTGGATGATACAGATAGCGAGGTGACCATGCAAAACTTTCCCGACGAACTCAGTTCCGCCATTGCACAAATCAGCCACACCGCCAATTCGGCATCCTTCGGCAAGAACTATCTGAGCAATGTCTCCCTGCAAGGCGCACAACCCTCCACCCAAGAGATGGAAGCCATCCAACTGCTGGAGGGACGTTTCATCAATAAGATAGACCTACAAGAGCAACGCAAGGTCATTGTCATCAGCGACGAGAACCGCGAGGACCTCTTCAAACATGGCGAACGGGCCATCAATCAGCAGGTGCGCATCGACGGCATCACTTTCACGGTGGTGGGTATCTACAAAGATGACGGCATGATGAGTGGCAACGACTTCTATGTCCCCTTCACCACTCTCAAGACCATCTATGGAAAGGGGTACGAAATCGACCAGCTGCAACTGAAATCGAAGAGCCTCGACACCGAAGAGAAGAACGATGCCTTTGAGATTGCCTTCCGCAAGGTGATGGGAGTGAAGCATGAGTTTGCGCCCGACGACCGTTCTGCGCTTTGGATTCGTAACTCTGCCAGCGAGAATGCCGACATGACCAAAGCCAAGAACATTCTCCACACCTCTTTCTGGATACTCGGCTTGCTGACTTTGCTGAGCGGCATCGTGGGCGTGAGCAACATCATGCTCATCGCTGTGAAGGAGCGCACTCATGAGTTTGGCATCCGCAAGGCAATTGGTGCCACCCCTTGGAACATTATCAGCATGGTGGTGCTCGAAAGCATCGTTATCACCACCATCTTCGGCTATATCGGCATGTTGTTAGGCATCATCTTCTGCGAATGCATGGATGCTTATTATGGCAATCAGACGATGGACATGGGCTTCTTCCAATCCTCCATCTTTGTGGACCCCACCGTCGATATCAGCACCTGCATCCATGCCACCATTGTCATGATTATTGCAGGAGCATTGGCTGGATTCTTCCCTGCCAGCAAGGCCGCCAAAGTGAAACCTATAGAAGCATTGAGAGGATGAAGTTTAGATTCGACAGCGACCAGTGGAGCGAGATTTTCAGCGCACTATCCCGCAACAAGACCCGAACGTTCCTGACAGCATTCGGCATCTTCTGGGGTGTGTTCATGCTCCTGTTGTTGATGGGTGGCGGACGAGGATTGGAGTCCACACTTGCCAACAATTTCGCAGGCTTTGCCAACAACTCCGGTTTCATGATGGCTGCGCCCACCAGCGAGGCATACAAGGGATTCAAGAAAGGAAGAAGGTGGTTCATTGAAACACGTGATGTGCAGCTCATCCGTTCCTCCGTTCCTGAATTGGAAATTGTCTCGCCCACCATTTCTAATTGGCGAGGCACCGCCGCTTATGGAACCAACAAATCGAATGTGACAGTCAAGGGAGAGTATCCCGATGTGGACAAGATAGATGACCCCAAGATTCGGAAAGGACGTGCACTGAACGATGTGGATGTGAACAAGAGACGAAAGGTCTGTACCATCGGCAGTCGCATCGTGGAAGAACTCTTCACGACCGACGAGAATGCTTTGGGCAAGTTCATCATCATCGACGGCATCCACTATCAAGTGGTGGGCATCAGTGGCAAGAGCGAAGGTGGTGTCAGCATTGGCGGCAATGCCACTACGACTGTTCACATCCCCTACACCACCATGCAGCATACCTACAACCGAGGCAACAAAGTGGATATTCTTTGTCTGACCGCCCGTGAAGGCTACAAGATGTCAGACATTCAAAAGAAGGTGGAGGGCGTGATCAAGCGTATCCACACCATCCATCCCGACGACACGCAAGCCGTGTTGACGGTGAATGCCGAAGCCATCTTCTCGATGATCGATAACCTCTTCCAAGGCGTGAGCATCTTGGTGTGGCTCATCGGTCTGGGCACCCTCTTCTCTGGAGCCATCGGCGTGAGCAACATCATGGTGGTCACCGTGAAGGAGCGCACTACTGAAATCGGCATTCGTCGAGCAATTGGAGCCACCCCGACCGACATCCTGACGATGATTATGAGCGAGAGTATCGTGCTGACTCTTGTAGCAGGTCTAAGCGGCATGACCTTTGCCGTATTGGTTCTGCAGGTGGTGGAAAAAGCCTTACAGGATGACACTTCTGGTGCCACCTTCCAAATCTCTTTCGGTGTCGCCGTTGGTGCAGCCACATTGCTGGCATTGTTGGGTGTACTGGCAGGATTGGCACCCACCATCAGGGCAATGGCAATCAAACCTGTGGATGCGATGAGAGAAGAATAATGTTGAGAGTTTAGAGACTAACGATTAGCATAGAAATTAAAAGATATATAATATGAAGAAGTATTTCAAATGGGCAGGAATCGCCCTGATCGCAGCGGTGTTCATTGGCACCTTCGTGTTCCTTTACCAAAAGTCGGTACCCAAAGTGACCACTTACGAGATCAACACGGCAAAGGTGCTCGACATCGAAAAGACCACCATCATCACGGGCAAGATTGAGCCACGTGACGAGGTGAACATCAAGCCACAAATCTCTGGTATCATCACCGAACTCTACAAGGAGGCAGGTGATGTGGTGAAGAAGGACGAGGTGATTGCCAAAGTGAAGGTCATCCCCGACATGTCGAGCCTCAGTAGTGCTGAGAACCGCGTGAAACTGGCAGAGATTTCGCTCAAGCAGGCACAGACGGATTTCGACCGTATGAAGAATCTCTACACGGAAAAAGTGGTGAGTGCCGAGGACTATGAGAAGTCAGAAGTGGCGCTGAAGAATGCGAAGATGGAGATGAACACCGCCAAGGATGCTCTCCACATTGTCAGGGATGGTATCTCGCTCAACAATGCCAAGATGAGTACCACCCTCATCCGCTCCACCATTGACGGCATCGTGCTCGACGTGCCTGTGAAGGTCGGTAATTCCGTTATTCTCAGCAATTCTTTCAACGACGGTACCACCATCGCCACCGTTGCCAACATGCAAGACCTCATCTTCCGTGGCAAGATTGACGAAACCGAAGTGGGCAGAGTTATCACGGGAATGCCTGTGGAAATCACGGTGGGAGCCATCCAAGACTTGAAGCTCAATGCCACTCTTGAATATATTGCTCCGAAAGCGGTAGAGGAAAATGGTGCCAATCTTTTCGAGATCAAGGCAGCAATCCAATTGCCTGGCGATGTGAAGATACGTGCTGGCTATAGTGCCAATGCAGAGATTGTGCTCGAACGTGCCACCAAGACCATCTGCGTGCCCGAAGCATCCCTCGAGTTTGTCGGCGATTCCACTTACGTTTATGTGCTTACCGACAGCACCAGCGCCACCCAGAAGTTTGAACGTCGTGCCGTCACCACCGGTACCAGCGATGGAATCAACATCGAAGTGAAGAAGGGACTGAAAGCAGGTGATAAGGTGAGAGGCATTGAGAGAATTGAAAAATTGGAGGATTGAAAAATTGAAATTTAAATTGCAATGAAACAGATTTCTTTTTCTATCATTTGTGCCTTCTTCGTCTCTTTTGCCTACGCACAAGAAAACCTCAATTCTTCAGCACTTCAATCCTCCCATTCTCCTTGGAGCTTGCGCGAATGCATCGACTATGCCATTGAGCACAACATCAGCATCAAAAAGCAAGAAATTAGCGTGAAGAACCAGGAGGTGTCGCTCAGCACCGCCAAGAACAGCCGATTGCCCAACTTGCAGGCATCAGCCAGCGAGAGTCTGGGCTTCGGACGTGGATTGACCAGCAACAACACTTACGCCAACCGCAACACACAAAGCACTTCCTTCAATCTCGGTTCCGACGTGCCTCTTTACACGGGCGGGCAGATTTCCAATCAGATTCGACAAAACAAGCTCGAACTGGAAGCGGCACTTGCCAATCTCGAGAAAGCGAAGGAGGACATCAGCATGAAGGTGGCGTCGGCATACCTCGAAGCCGTCTATCAGAAAGACCTCGTGGCGGTGGCAGAACGACAGAAGGAACTGAGCCAAGCCCAGGCACGCCGTGTGGAACTTCTCTTCCAGAACGGGAAAGTGTCGGAGACTGAACTGGCTGAAGCTAATTCTCACGTGGCAGCTGACGAACTCTCACTCACGCAACAGCAGAACTCCTGCATGCTTGCCCTGCTCGACCTCTCTCAGTTGCTCGAACTTCCCAGTCCCGAACAGTTCGACATCCAACAGCCAGAAATCATCGACCCATCAGCCGTCATGCTCACGGTTCCCGATGCCATCTATGCAGAGGCACTCAACATCAAGCCGGAAATCCAATCCAGCAAGCTGAATGTGCAGAGTGCGGAGAGAGGAGTCCGCATCGCACAGGCTGGACACTACCCTTCCGTCCGCTTCTCCGCTGGCATGGGCAGCAACTACTACAAGACATCGGGCTTCAAAGCCGCTTCGTTTGGCAAACAAATGGATGACAACTTCAACCAGTCCCTCGGCATTTCCCTCTCCGTTCCCATCTTCAACCGCTTTGCCACCCGCAATGCTGTGCGCCAAGCCCGTCTGCAAGTAGCCAATCAACAGATGGTGCTCGAAGAGACCAAGAAGGCACTTTACAAGGAAATCCAACAGGCCTACTACAATGCCCTTGCTGCCCAGAAGCAATGCATCAGCAGCAATGCCGCCCTCGAGAGCAGCCAGACAGCTTTCAACCTCATGCAGAAGAAATATGAGAACGGCAAGGCTACAGCCACGGAATATCAGGAGTCCAAGACGGCTCTCCAGAAAGCGGAAAGCACAGCCCTCCAATCCCGCTACACGTTCCTCTTCCGCCAGAAGATTCTGGAATTTTATCGTGGACGTCCGTTGGAAAAGGATTGATGTCGGCAACTTTTTTCTTCTAAAATCGCATTTTTTCTTGAAAAGTGTTGGTGGTTTCGGGAAAAGTGTGTACTTTTGCAGCGAATTTGAAAGAAAGATGAAATCATTGTTTAACGCATATTACTATTTTTACTTTTACTTTGGCAACGAGTAAGAGCGGGTAGTTATGTGTTCAAATTGAGACAATGTGACAACAATAGTGAAACAATATAGCCCCGCTCAGATGAGTGGGGCTTTTTAGTGAGCACGACAAACAAATATACATTATATATAATATGAAAAGAGTTGCAATACAAGGAGAGGTGGGAAGTTACCACGACGTGGCAAGCCACTATTACTTCGAAGGCGAGGAGGTGGAACTTATCTGCTGCGACACGTTCGAAGAGGTGTTCGAGGAGATGAAGAAGGACTCGAACGTGATTGGCATGGTGGCGATTGAGAACACCATCGCAGGTTCGTTGCTGCACAACTACGAACTGTTGCGCGACAGCGGCATGCAGATTGTGGGCGAACATAAACTGCGCATCTCACACAGCATCATGTGCTTGCCTGAAGACAATTGGGAGGACATCACGGAGGTGAACTCTCACCCTGTGGCGCTGATGCAATGCCGAAACTTCCTGAAGCAGCATCCTCAGTTCAAGATTGTGGAGACCGACGACACGGCAGGTTCTGCCAAGAACATCAGCGAGAACGGACTGCGAGGTCATGCTGCCATCTGTTCCAAGTACGCTGCCCCACTCTACGGCATGAAGATTTTGCAGGAGGGCATCGAGACGAACAAGCACAACTTCACGCGTTTCCTGATTGTGGCAGACCCTTGGCGGGCAGAGGAACTGAGTGTGCCCAGCAAGTCAAACAAGGCAAGCATCGTGTTCAGCCTTCCCCACAGCGAGGGCTCTCTCTCCCAAGTATTGAGCATCTTCTCTTTCTACAAGATCAACCTCACAAAGATTCAGTCGTTGCCTATCATCGGACGGGAATGGGAATATATGTTCTACATCGACGTGATGTACGACGACTACACTCGTTACCGTCAGAGCATCGACGCCGTACGGCCGCTGACCAAGCAACTGAAAGTGTTGGGTGAATATGTGGAGGGAAAAAGCACCATCGAGAAAAATTAAAAAATATGATACAACCAGCAGACAGATTATCGCTCGTAAGCGAATACTACTTTTCAAGAAAACTCAAGGAGGTGGCAAAGCTGAACGCGGAGGGCAAGGACATCATCTCGCTCGCCATCGGTTCGCCCGACATGCCACCAAGTCCTGAAACCATCGACGTGCTCTGTGAGAACGCTCATCGTCCTGATGCGCACGGCTACCAGCCTACAGTCGGCATTCCCGAACTGAGAAAGGCAATGGCCAATTTCTACAAGCGTTGGTATGGCGTGGAACTCGATCCAGCCACAGAGATACAGCCACTCATCGGCAGCAAGGAGGGCATCCTGCACGTGACGTTGGCACTCTGCAACCCTGGTGATAAGGTGTTGGTGCCCAATCCAGGTTATCCCACTTACACGTCGCTGAGCAAGATTCTCGGTCAGCAGATTGTGAACTACGACCTGATGGAGAGCAACGGTTGGCAGCCCGACTTCGAACAGTTGGAGGCGATGGACTTAAGCGGCGTGAAACTCATGTGGACGAACTATCCCAACATGCCGACTGGTGGACGTGCCACTCGTGCGTTGTATGAGAAGATTGTAGCATTCGCCAAGAAGCACGACATCGTGGTGGTGAACGACAACCCCTACTCTTTCATCCTCAACCGCGACGAGCATCTGAGCATCCTGCAAGTGCCAGGAGCGAAGGACTGCTGCATCGAATTCAATTCTATGTCGAAGAGCCACAACATGCCGGGATGGCGTGTGGGCATGCTGGCAACGAACAGCACCTTCGTACAATGGATTCTGAAAATCAAGAGCAACATCGATTCCGGCACATTCCGTCCGCTGCAGTTGGCAGCCGCACAAGCTTACGAGAACTCGGAGGCTTGGCACACAAACGCCAACATCGAGACTTACGCTTCTCGTCGCAAGATTGCCGAGGACATCATGACCACCCTCGGATGCTCATTCGACCCCACACAGCAAGGCATGTTCCTCTGGGGACGCATCCCCGACAGCATCGCCGATGTGGAAGACCTGACGGAGAAAGTGCTGCACGAAGCCCGCGTGTTCATCACTCCTGGCTTCATCTTCGGCAGCAACGGCAAGCGCTACATTCGCATCTCGCTTTGTGCCAAGGACGAAAAAATGGAATTGGCTTTGCAGAGAATAAAAGAAGTATTCAAGAACTAATATAGAACTAAAACAAGATCACAATATGGAACTCGATTTACAACCCCTGAATTTGCCGAGCGACAACGAACGTCCGTTCGTGATTGCCGGCCCATGCTCCGCCGAGACTGAGGAGCAAGTGATGCAAACTGCCCGTGAACTGGCGATGAAAGGTTGCCACAACTTCCGTGCTGGTGTGTGGAAACCCCGCACCAAACCCGGAGGCTTTGAAGGTCACGGAGAGAAGGCGCTGCCTTGGATGAAGCAGGTGAAGGAAGAGACGCACATGCTTATCTCCACCGAGGTGGCAACGCCTGAGCACGTGGAGCTGGCATTGAAATACGACATGGACATCCTCTGGGTGGGCGCCCGCACGACTGCCAACCCCTTCGCGGTGCAGGCATTGGCTGATGCGCTGAAAGGTGTGGACGTGCCAGTGTTCGTGAAGAACCCAGTGAATCCTGACATCGAATTGTGGATTGGTGCTTTGGAGCGTATCAACCAGGCAGGCGTGAAGCGTATGGGTGCCATCCACCGCGGTTTCTCCAGCTACGAGCAGAAGATATACCGCAATGCACCTATGTGGCAGATTCCTATCGAGCTGCATCGTCGCATTCCTAACCTGCCTATCATCTGTGACCCCTCCCACATCGGTGGTCGTCGCGAACTGATTGCCCCACTCTGTCAGCAGTCAATGGACTTGGGTTTCGACGGACTCATCGTGGAGGCTCATTGCGATCCCGACAAGGCATGGAGCGATGCCAAGCAGCAGGTCACTCCTGAGGTGCTCGACTACATCCTCTCCCTGCTCATCATCCGCGACGAGCACACAACCACCGAAGGTCTGACAAGCCTTCGCAAGCAGATTGACGAACTGGACAACCAGCTCATGGACATCCTTGCCAAGCGTATGAGAGTGTGCCGCGAGATTGGTCACTACAAGAAGGAGCACAACATGACCGTGCTTCAGGCTGTGCGCTACAACGAGATTCTCTCGAAGCGTGGCGTGCAAGGTTCTCTCTGTGGCATGAGCCCTGACTTCGTGGCAAAGGTCTTCGAGAGCATCCACGAGGAGAGTGTGCATCAGCAGATTGAAATCATCAATAAGTAAAATTGAAAAGTTGAAGAATTGAAAAATTGAAGTTTTTGGGCTGACGCGATGTGAGAACTCGCCGCATGGCAACTTCAATTCTTCAATCTTTCAATTCTTCAATTCTTAAAAACGCATCGTTTTATGAAGATACTGATATTAGGTGCAGGCAAGATGGGGTCGTTCTTCACCGACCTGCTGTCGTTCGACCACGAGGTGGCTGTGTACGACATCGACCCCAAGCGACTCCGCTTCATGTACAACACCCAGCGGTTCACATCGTTGGAAGAGATTGACGCCTTCGAGCCAGAACTGGTCATCAATGCCGTCAGCCTCAAGTACACGCTGCAAGTGTTCGACCAGGTGATTCCCCACCTTCCCAAGTCATGCATCCTCTCCGACATCTCGTCGGTGAAGACAGGCTTCAAGGAGTACTACGAGGCAAGCGGATTCCACTATGTGAGCACGCACCCCATGTTCGGTCCCACCTTTGCCAACCTCGGCAAGCTGAGCGACGAGAACGCCATCATCATCAATGAGGGCGACTACATGGGACGCTGCTTCTTCAAGGACCTCTACTCTCGTCTGGGTCTCAACATCTTCGAATACACCTTCGAGGAGCACGACCAGACTGTGGCATACTCGCTCTCCATCCCCTTCATCAGCACGTTCGCCTTTGCAGCCGTGATGAAGCATCAGGATGCGCCCGGCACCACCTTCAAGCGTCACATGAAGATAGCCAAGGGCGTGCTCTCCGAGGACGACACGCTGCTCAGGGAAATCCTCTTCAACCCCTACACCAAGGGACAGGTGGAGCAAATCCGCAAGGAGATGAAGGAAATCATCGAGATCATCGACACCCGCGACGAGGAGCACATGCAGCAGTACCTGACGAAGATACGCAAGAACATCAAGTAAACGAAATAAGACAGCAGGAGCAAACAAGGCTCCTGCTTTTTTTGTTCAAAGTGTTTGTTTGTGAAAAATAAATCGTATCTTTGCAGCGGAAACAATAAAGAAAGGAAATTGATTATGGCAAGCAGTACATCTATTCAGGGAGTATATGTGAACGTGCCGACCGTTGACTGGTCGCTGTTCCGCGAACTCATTCGCAAATTTGGCTGGCAGGCTGAAACCCGTGAGCAGCTGCTCGATCGTTTTATCGTCAGTCGTCCTGCCAATCCTGGCATCAGCGAAGAGGAAATCATGGATGAGGTGAAATCCGTTAGATATGCCAAATAGGTATGAAGGTTATCCTTGCCGACTTTAAGGAAATGATGTTATACATCTAATCCCCTTACGCCTCCACTCCCCTAATCTTCAGAGTTGGAGGCGTTTTTATACTCCTTCCCAAACTTTTTTTCTTTGTATTTATTTGGTAATATCGAAAGAAATGTAGTATCTTTGCATCGAATAATCATTATTGCAAGTATGGTAGGAACACTTAACGTAAGCGATGTTTACATGGACATGCTTGGCACATTGCCTGGCGAAGATAAGCTTGACTTGATTTCCAAGCTTGTCAAGTCTATGAAGAAAGCTGTCACGCCCAAGGTGGAGACGAAGGACATCTTCGCCTGCTTCTCTACTGACTGGGGCGGAGACATGAGCACAGAGGACTATGCCGACATGTTGCGTAGTGAGAATATTGAAAGTACACGAACTGTAGAAACTTGGTAAACGACGATGGCAAAATATCTGCTTGACACTTGTACGTGCATTTCCATGTTTCGGAATGAGGGTCGCGTCCGCGAAACCCTCCGTCGTGTAGGCACCAAAAACTGCTACATCTCGGAAATCACTGTGGCAGAACTCTATTTTGGATTGGCAAAGGCTGAGGACAAAAAGCGCAAGCTTGATGACATTCACAATGTGCAGCGTCTTTTTCGTGTCATTCCTGCTTATTCTTCATTCAAGGAATACGGTGAAATCCGCAAGTCACTTGAACATACAGGTCAACGAGTGGATCAATTTGACCTGCTGATTGGTGCCACAGCTTTACATCACAAGATAACGCTTGTTACTTCCAATCTCAAACACTTTGAACGAATGCAAGGTATTGAGATTGAAAATTGGAAATAATATCGACATTGAGCGGATAGACAAGAATGGGGCTATCCGTTTTTTATTCTGATAGAGAATGGAACAGAAATTTGGGATTAATAGCATAGACCTGCAGAGGTTGCGGGAGTTTTGCGAACGGGAAGAAATATAAGAGAAACCATAAACAAAAAAGAAGAAGAGGACTATACAACCCTCTTCTTCTTTCTTTATTATATGAAATATAGTAAGTTTATTGCTTTACGCACATCACCCATATGGTTTCATTGGAGTCTGGTAAACTCATCTTCAATTCAACTGTTGAACCTGATAGGGAAAGAACTGTATAGACAACGTAAACTTCCCCACCCACATAAGTTGTAATTGTATTGCCTTTAGCTGAATAGGTTCCTGAACCATTACCAAAATAACCATATCCTGAGTAAGTTCCATTAGAATTAAATGTGGCTGTGGTCGGTGTTAATACCCAATTGGTATAAGAGCCTACTTCCGACATCTTCATTTTGCTAATTTTCCATGTTCCGTAAAGAGTCTCCATAGAATAATTGAAACTGTTGTTGTCATCATCTTTACTACAAGAAATGACACCCACACTCAAAATTGCGACCATCAATACGGTCAGCATGCTCAAATAATACTTTTTCATTGTTTTTAATAGATTTAATTGTTAGTAATATATTAGAACTCAAATCCAACTTTGATGGATATGCCTTCTGTATTTAGTTTTCTTGAATATGTTGTGTAGTTCATACTTTTATAACTAACGAAACTCTTGAAGGTCTCGAATTCCAGTTTCTCTGTCGTATAGCCTACCAAAACATTAACAGCCTGCTTTTCGTTCAGAGCAAAGCGACAGCCAAGAGAAAGATTCAGATAAAGATCGCCATTATTTGTGACATAAGTACCAGCTTTCCCATCAATGAAAGGGGTAATTTTCCCTTTACTGAAGTTTGCTCTTAGATTGGCAAATAGGGGAATATCCACTTTACTTTCACGTTGGTCAAGAGGAATATCCATTCCTTTCGTTTTGTATTCGGGCATGAAATGCAAACCAAGACCACCACCTACAAAGAAGAATGGATTAATTTGATAACCATGTGACGTGTTGATTTCGAAACGTCCAAAATCATAATCACCCACTCCGATAGTATAGCCACCATCAATGAAACCACGATAGCAACCTGACGAAGTGTTTTGTGCAGACAACATCTGAGATGCCAGCAACACGGCCAAAGAGAATAAAACCTTTTTCATCATTTCTATAGTCTAAGTTAATGACACGTTTATCTCTAAATGGCTGCACTTACCTTTTTAAACAAGAAAAAGCGCAAACCCCATCATATCTCCGACAGGCCTTCCACAGCCCATATATCCCTATGTGAAGTCTACGCTTATGCGTACACTCCAATTGGAATATATTGTTGCTCGTGCTTTCTTCTTGCGAGGTGGAAGTTCGTCGGAGAAATTGAGCAATATGTCTTGCATTCTTCTTAGAATGCGGTTGCAAAAATACTCAATTTTCTTTGAATTATCCAAACAGAAAAGCTAAAAACATAAAAAATCTGTCATATTTCTTTATTTTTCTTGGCACAAACAATGTAGTTTGAAAGATTTCATGTATTTTTGCAATCAAATCTTTTAGGAAAAGAGCCACAGTTTATCGGTACAACATCAAACTACGACAATAGATTAGCACGATACAACGAAGGCTGGCAGCTCATTCCCCGATTTGGGGCATGGGCGCTGGCGATATTCAGCAGTATTGTGCTAGAGGGGTCGTAGCCTCGATGTTGACTGTTTGTTTATCAAGAGTGTTCATTGCCTCCTTTATTGAATTTTCACTTGCAATGATACATATTTTAAGATAAACAACATGATTAAGAACTATACAAATGGTGAATTGGCAGAAAGTGACTCTCTCTTAGCCATGCAAAAGGTCCACTTTGCGCTTTTTGAGCCTCTTGTATCCAGTAAGAAGGTCCACTTCACGCTTTTTGAGCCTCTTGTATCCAATCAGAAGGCTCACTTTGCGGTTTTTGGACGTCTTGTATCCAATCAGAAGCTCCACTTTGCGCTTTTTGGACATCTTGTATCTAATCAGTAGCGTCACTTTGCGAAAATTCATCAATTATATTATTAACTAATCTAAAACTTTTGGCTTATGGCAACAAAATCATTAACTACAACTTACCTAATTCGCCTGTCGAACGCTAATCATGATGGTGTGACTCAGCAAATCAACGACCGACTCGTCGCATTCACCACCGACAACCAGTTGCTCATCGCGGCTCGGCAGACTGTCGTCGCTGCCCGTCAGGCAGAGGACATCGCCTACAAGCGTCTCAGCGGAAAGGACTTCGCCAGCGAAGACCTGAAGAAGGAGGATGGACTGGAGGACAACTACATGTCCACCATCCGAGGCATCCTGAACGGACTGCTTTACCTGCCTGAAACGGAACCGATGTACAGAAAGGCTCAGTTGGCAGCGCAAGTGTTCAAGGACTTCGACTTTTCCATCAACGACGGATTTGAGGCTGAAGCCCGCAAGATTCTCAACATGAATCAGCAATGGCAAGCGGCTACCGACTACACGTTGGCAGAACTGGGCATCGCTGAGTGGGTGAGCAAGGCAGTGACTCAGGCAAACAAGGTGTTGCAACTGGTGAGCATCCGCGTGGACAACGAGAGTGCCAAGGTGAAGGGTGAATTGGCGAATGCCCGCAAGGTGACCGATGCCGCCATCCGTCAGGCATACGACGTAGTGAACGCCCTCAGTGTGCTCCAACCCAGCGAATCGCTCAACGCTCTCATCACCGTGCTGCTCAGCATCGAGGAACGCGCCAAGCTCTACTACATCAGCGGCGCATCAGGTGCAGGCATCGACAAGCCCAACAACGGCGGCGGTGACAACGGTGGTGGCGACACGCCAACCCCAACACCCGACCCGACGCCCGACCCTAACAATGGCGGCGGTGGAAACAATGGCGGAAGTGGCGGCTTCGACACAGGAGACTAAGGGTTTGAGATTTGAGGTTTGAGGTTTAAGAGTTCAAGGTTCAAAGTTCAAAAGTTCAAAGTTCAAAAGTTCAAAGTTCAAAAGTTCAAGGTTCAAAAGTTCAAGGTTCAAAAGTTCAAGAGTTCAAAAGTTCAAGGTTAGCTTGAACGAATAAAAGAAAGAAGAATTCTCCAATCCTCAAATTCTTGATAGGTAAAACTCAATGAGATATTCTTGTCAAGAATGAGAGAATTGGAGAATTTTTTTCGTTAGATTTGTTTCATTTGCCCAGAAGGGGCGATGTTGAAATGATCTGTGAAATCTGTGTTATCTGTGTGACCGATTATTCCACCGAGCTTTCGGAGAGATAATGGGTGCGGAGAGGCTGGGTGACGGGCTTGCCGGTGAGGGTCACGGTCTCTTGCAGGTGGATGTCGGCGGAGGAGCTGCCCACCTTGACGGTGAAGGTGCCGGGGTGGATGTTCCACTGGCGGTCAGCGTCGTGGGAGTAGAAGCCGAACTGTTCGAGCCAGAGCTTGGTGCGGACGGTCTTGCGCTCGCCGGGCTGGAGGGAGACGCGGGCGAATCCTTGCAACTGGATGGGTCGCAGGGGCTGGTCGGCAGCGGTGGGCGAGAGATAGATCTGTGCCACTTCGTCGGCTGCGACGGTGCCAGTGTTGGTGACGTCGAAGGTGAGTTCGAGGCTCTCGTCGGTGGTGGCGTGGTCACGGCTCAACTGGAGGTTGGCGTAGGAGAAAGTGCTATAGGAAAGTCCGTATCCGAAGGGCCACTGGATGCGTGGATCGGGAGTGGCGGACTGGTTGTAGCAGATGGGCGTGGTGATTTCGGTGTTGGGATAGCTGACGGAGAGTTTGGCAGAGGGAGAGACCTTGCCGTAGAGGATGTCAGCCACGGCATTGCCGCCTTCTTCGCCGGGATACCATGCCTGAATGACGGCGGCACAGCGTTCGGCAAGTCCGGAAACAATCTGTGCCCTGCCACCGAAGATGACGAGCACGACGGGCTTGCCTGTCTGGATGAGCTGCTCCACGAACTGCTCTTGCTTGCCAGGGAGTCGGAGGCTCTGACGGTCACGGTTCTCGCCACAGAGCATCACGTTCTCGCCGACGGCTGCCACGATGACATCGCTCTGGCGGGCTTTGTCGAGGGCATCCTGCCAGTTGGCTTCCTCGCCGGAATCGACCTTGCGGTGGAGGATTTCATATTCCCAAGCACGTTCGTCACCGAGTTCCTGATACTTGGTTTCTATCTCTTCGGTCCAGTCGCATCCACGGGAATAGACGATGTTAACGCCCTCAGGCTTGCGTGACTTCATGCCCTCGAGCAGACGGACGATGTGGGGACTGTCGAAGTCCATCACGTTCTCCAGCCGCTTCCAGAAGTAGGACATGGCGGGATAGGTGTAGTCGCCACACATCGCCCAAGGAGAGTTGGCGTTGGGTCCTGTGACGAGGATGTTGAGCTTGGACGAGTCGCTGGTCTTGAGGGGCAAAGTGCCGTCGTTCTCGAGCAGCACCACCGACTGAGAGGCGATGGCATAGGCAGTCTGACGGTCATCGTGGGCATCGAGACGGATGGGTTCGGTGCTGTATAAGTAAGGATTCTTGTCGAGCAGACCAGCACGGGCTTTCTGACGCAGCACGTTCTTGACGGCACGCTCGAGGGTTTCGGGAGAGACAAGCCCCTTGTCGATGGCTTCCTGCAGATGCTGGTAGTTGCCGCCGTCGGGGAAATCGACGTCGTTGCCGGCATTGAGGGCTGCCGCTGCCTTCTCGGCACGACTGTTCATGCCAGGCACTTGGTCGATGGCGGTGTAGTCGCTCACCACCATGCCGTCGAAGCCCACATAGTCGCGCAGGATGTCCTTGAGGATTTCTTCATTGGCGACGCAATTGACGCCGTGCACCGCATGGTAGCCGGGCATGACCACCTTGCTGCCAGCGAGCCGTATCATCGCCTCGTGGGGCATCAGGATTTCTTCCATCAGCTCCTTCTCCTCGGCATCGCCACCGCCGCCATAGCCCAGATAGTGCTTGGAGCAGGCCATGACGCCCTTCTCAAGACCGCCATGCTGGAGACCACGGACAAAGGCGACGCCCATCGCGGCAGAGAGGTAGCCGTCCTCGCCGTAGGACTCTTCCAAACGGTTGAAGCTGGGCGTGCGACACACATCGACCATCGGCGAGAGTGCCAGCACTCCACCCATCTGGCGCAGTTGCTCGCTGGTCTGGATGGTCTTGAGCATCGCCAGCTCGGGATTGAACGAACCCGCCTGCCCTATCTGCTGGGGATAGATGGTGGAACCGAGCGTGTTCACACCCGTCAGCACCTCCTCGTGGAAGAGGGCAGGAATGCCGTTGGGCGTGTTGTGGATGAGCCAGTCTTGCAACGCTGCCACACGGTCGCGAATCTCGTTGGGGTCGCGAGGTTTCTGCAGACAGAACTGGCAGAAGTGTCCGAGTCCGTTGGGAATCAACTGGCGACACTTGGCGGTGTCGAGCTGTCCCTGCTCGTCGAACAGGCTTTCCATATACATACTGCGCAGTTGGGCTATGCGCTCCTCCTGCGACATCTTGCAGTAGAGCTCGTCAATCTGCTGCTCCACGTCTTTCTCTCCGCGGCACCCTGCCAGCAGGAACGCCACGCACAAGAGCCAAACGACTCCTGCCATGTGTAGGAAATGTTTCTTCATTTGTGGTTGTGATTATTGATTCTTGAATTCGCCATTCAGTTTCTGGAGCAACTCGGGGTTGAGGTCGAGTGCCTTGCGCATATCGCTGAGGGCACCAATCTTGTCGCCCTGCTCCATGCGGAGGGAACCGCGAAGCTGATAGACCTCGGCGTCGTCGGTGTGGAGGGTGTCGATGAGGGTGTCAAGGTCTTTCTGTGCCTCGGTGTATTGCTGCATCTGGCAGAGGGTGAGGGCACGAGTCTTGTAGGCTGCCGCATCGGAAGGATTGGCAGCAATGGCCTGAGTGGTCTGGATGATGATTTCGATGGATGACATATTATTTACGATTTGACGATTTACGATTTACGATTTTGGGGGGTGTTATTTACGATTTGACGATTTACGATTTACGATTTGAGGGGGTGTTATGGGCGAATCAATTTGACTTGATGCGCTTTCACCTGAAGCTGCTCCTCTGCCACCATGAGCTGGACAGCCTCATCGAGCACCGCCGTGGGAATGGAGAGAGACTTCAGCGACGAGGATGGATGCGCCTCGCCATCCTGCAGGAAGTCCTTGATGAGCTTCACCGCCGTCTTCACATCCACAGCATGCGGCTCGCCAGCCTTCTTGCGCCCGATGCAGACATCGCATTGTCCGCAGTCGTGGTCGGCTTCCTCGCCAAAGTAACGGAGCAACATGCGGCTGCGGCAAGTGTCGTTGCTGGTGACATAATTCACCATCTGGTCGATGCGCTGCTGGAAGTCTGCCTTGCGGTCTTCATAGACCATCGGCGACAGGCTGATAAACTCGGTGTCAACCCGAGGAATGGGATAGCCCACCGTCGGCGTGTTGCGATGGGGAATGAAGTCGATGATGCGATGATGGTGCAGGTCTTTCAGGATTTGATAGACACGTTCGGGAGAAAGTCCCGTGAGATGCGCGAGATGGGTCTCCTCGATATAGACGAAGTTGGCGAAGACGCCCGAATAAGTGCGCAGAATGGTCTGGATGAGCAGGTCGGACTGCTCGTCGGTCTCGTAGATGCGGTAAAGCTCCTCCTTGCGAAGAATGAAATGGAGGGCGGACTTGAATTCCTGCTCCTCGGCATACCAGATGTAGCCGGCATTGTTGAGCAAATGCAGGGCGGCGTTGGTCTGCACAGGAAACTGATGGAAGCGTCGGCAGAAGGTCTCCATGGGGAAGTAGAACGTGCGTCCCTGTGCCTCGCCGACTCCCACTTGCAGGAAGTAAGCGACATTCTCGTAGGTCTGCTTCACGTAATCGATTTCGGGATAAGTCTCGGGAATGCGTCGGTTGAGCGTCGTGAGGTCCTGATGGTTGTAAAGCATCACGGCATAGGAAGGTTTCCCGTCGCGACCCGCACGACCTGCCTCCTGGAAGTAGGCTTCGAGGGAATCGGGCATGTTGTAGTGGATGACCAGCCGCACGTCGGGCTTGTCGATGCCCATGCCGAACGCATTGGTGGCGACCATCACGCGGACTCGGTTCTTGGTCCAGTTCACCTGACGGTAATCCTTCTCGGCATTGGTCAATCCAGCGTGGTAGTTGCTGGCGGTGATGCCGTGCTCCTCCAGATAGCGGGCAATGTCCACCGTCTGCTGACGAGTGCGGGTATAGACAATGGCACTCCCATTGGGCACGCCCTGCAAGATGTGCAACAACTCCCCTGCCCTGTCCTCCGTCTCGCGCACCACATAGATGAGGTTCTTGCGCTCGAAACTCATGGAGAAGACATTCTTCTGGCGGAAACCGAGCCGCTCCTGAATGTCGTCCACCACCTTCGGCGTGGCGGTGGCGGTGAGTGCCAAGACAGGCACATCATTCGCAGGCAGCAGGGGGCGTATCTTGGCAATCTGCAAGTAAGACGGACGGAAATCGTAACCCCATTGCGAGATGCAATGCGACTCGTCCACCACAATCATGCTCACCTGACGCATGCGGGAGAGCTTCGCCAGAAAAAGTTCGGAAGAAAGTCGTTCGGGAGAGATATATAATAGTTTATAGGCACCCAGCACGGCATTGTCGAGCACCCGCACGATGTCCTCGTGCATCATGCCGGAATAGACTGCCTCCGCCTTGATGCCCCGGTTCTTCAACTGCTGCACCTGATCCTTCATCAACGAAATGAGGGGCGTGACCACAAGGCACACCCCTTCCCGTATCAGCGCCGGCACCTGGAAGCAAATGCTCTTGCCTCCACCCGTGGGCATCAGACCCAGCGTGTCGCGACCATCGAGAACGCTCTCGATGATGTCTTGCTGGATGCCACGAAAGGAGTCGTAGCCCCAATATTCCTTCAGTATGTCAAGAGGTTTCATGTGTCCGGATGTCCTCAATCTGGAGCTGCACCTCGCCATGCTTGCGGGTGTTCTCCTCGACGGTATAGACGATGTCGAACGCCTGCTTGGTCTTGATGTAACGTGCCTCCGAACTCTGCCCGAACGCAATGCCGTTCATCACGTTGTTCGACTTGCTGTCCACCAACTCCAGCTTGATGTGCTCCTGCTGACGACCCACCACCTTGCTGGTGCCGTAGTCGAACACATTCATCGTGCAGAAGATGGGCTTGGGATTCTCAGGACCATAAGGACGCATTCGCTTGAGGTCGTTGAAGAACTTGGGCGTGATGTCCTTGAAGTTGATGACGGCATGGATGTCCAGATTCGGACGCGTCTGTTCGGGGTCGATGTTCTCATGCACATAAGCCTCGAACCGCTGCGTGAACTCCGACACGTTCTCCACCTTCATCGACAAGCCTGCCGCATAAGTGTGACCACCAAAGTTCTCGAGCAAATCCTCGCAACTCTGGATGGCTCTGTACACATCGAATCCGCTCACGCTCCGCGCACTACCCGTCACGATGTCGCCATCGAGTGTCAGCACCACTGCCGGACGGAAAAACTCCTCGGTCAGTCGCGATGCCACGATGCCAATGACACCCTTGTGCCAATCGGCATTATAAATCACGATGGCACTCTTGTCCTCCATGCTAGGCAACTGCGCCACCACCTGGCTCGCCTCCTCCGTCATGCGCTTGTCCAGTTCCTTGCGCTCCTCATTATAATGGTTGATGGTCTTCGCCATCTGCAATGCCCTGTCGTAGTCACGCTCCACGAGCAAATCCACTGACTCCTTACCGTTCTGAACACGTCCACTCGCATTGATGCGTGGACCAATCTTGAAGATGATGTCGCTCATCGTCAAGTCCTTGCCCGTGAGTCCGCACACCTCCAGCACCGCCTTCACACCCACACTGGCATTGTTGTTCAACTGCTTCAGACCATGATATGCCAAGATGCGGTTCTCTCCCATGATGGGCACAATGTCGCTGGCAATGCTGATGGCACACAAATCCAGCAACGGAATCAACCGACTGAACGGAATGCCGTTGCTGATGGCAAATGCCTGCATGAACTTGAAGCCCACGCCGCAACCAGAAAGATCAAGATAAGGATATGTATTGTCCACCCGCTTGGCATTCAATATCGCCACAGCTGGAGGCAACACCTCGTCGGGCACATGATGGTCGCAAATGATGAAGTCGATGCCCTTGTCCTTGGCATACTGAATCTCATCAATCGCCTTGATGCCACAATCCAACACAATCACCAGTTTCACACCCTGGCTCTCAGCATAATCCACTCCCTTCATCGAAACACCATACCCTTCCTCGCTGCGGTCGGGAATGTAACATTCCACATTGGAGTAGAACTGAGTGATACACCTATAAACCAAAGCCACTGCCGTACATCCATCCACATCGTAGTCACCATAAATCATGATGCGCTCACGTTGCCCCATCGCCTCGTTCAACCGCTCCACCGCCTTGTCCATATCCTTCATCAGATATGGGTCATGCAGCTCCAGCAACTGTGGATGAAAAAACTTACGTGCCTGATCAGCCGTGCGAATGCCGCGCGCCACAAGCATCTGCGCAATGGCAGGGTTGACTCTGATTTCTTCAGCCAGCCCCTCGGCACATGCCTCGTTCTCGGTTGTAGGTGGTTCGTAATTCCATCTGTAATTCATTTTATGTTGTCATTTCTTATATACTTGTCTCGCATCAACACCACTTTTCATCCTCATCGTCCCACATTTCATCCATCATCCCACTCATCTCATCTATCATTCCACTCATTTCATCATCCAATTCCCTTCATCTCACCCCACTTTTCCTCTCTCAAAAACCCCTCTTTTCACCCCAAAAAGATCTCAACAGCACCTTCTCCCGCAATTTACGATGTAAAATTAAGAATAATAAATGACATACACACTATTTTCCCGAAAAGTTTTGAAAAATTCGTGTCTTTTTCACGTATTTTGTTGATATAAATCAAGAAAATACAAATTTCTTCATGTTTTTTTGATTTTTTCTTGACAGATACGAAAAAACCCTCTATCTTTGCAACGTGTTTTTCATAGTATTAGATTTAAGGTTAACAAAGGTTCGGGTTGCAGCGGCAACCCATTTTTTATTTTAAAGCCTTTGTGCTTCAATTTTCAAGGCTAAATCCAATACTTTCCACCGCTTCTTTGATTGCATTGTCATCAATGTCATCGCCCGTGACTGTAGCGATGCCACTTTGCAAATCAACCGAAACAGATTCCACTCCATTCACCGTACGAATCACTTTCTCCACATTGTTTTTGCAATGATTGCAAGTCATGCCGTGTACTGTATAAGTATGACCAGCGTCTGCCTCATGGGAATCATGAGCGCAATGGGAATGATGGTGATGATGAGCATCGTGGGAACAATGGTCATGTCCACAAGAACATGCAGATTTGTGCATCAACTTCATCCGCAAGACATTGAGGAGCAGAAGCGTGAGCACTCCCGTGCAGAGCCATTCGAACCATCCTGTCACATCATGACAGCAAGCATGAGTGCTGCTCAGATGATCGGTGAACCATTCACGGGGCAAGAGATAATCGATGCCAAAACCAAAAAGAATGGAACCGCCGATGATGGCAGCAAGATAGAGCATCAAGGTCTTGCGTCCCAACACTCGGTTCACGACCAAGATAGACGCCACATTGCAAGCTGGACCTGCCATCAACATGACAAGCGCCGCACCAGGGGTGAGACCCTTCATCATCAAAGCCACAGCAATGGGGATGCTGCCCGTGGCACAAATATACATGGGGACGCTGACACAAAGCACCAAGAGCATGCTCAAGGCGGTATTGTCCTTGAAGATTTCAAAGAAGGAATCTGGCACCAAAACAGTAATCAGGCCTGCCACAATGAGACCCACAACAAGCCACTTGCCAATGTCTTCCATCATCTCGACAAAACCAAATTGGAGGGCTTCGAGACAACGGTCCCAGAATGAGAGATGAGGTTGCTCTGAATAGGTACGAGCGCCATCAGCTTTCTCGCCTTCCTCTTCATTCTTATCCCCAAAAGTGACAAACGTTCCTCCAATCATTGCCGTGAACAATGCCGCAATGGGACGCACCACCGCAAAGGGAAGTCCCATGAGTGAATAGGTGGCGAAGATGCTATCGACACCCGTCTGAGGCGTGGCAATCAGGAACGAAACGACGGCTCCCTTGCTCGCCCCTTCACGACGAAGCGACATGGCAGTTGGAATGACGCCGCATGAACAGAGGGGCAGAGGCACTCCGAAGATGGCAGCATTGAGCACAGAACGGAAAGTGTTGCCACTCAAATATTTCGAATACCATCCATCAGGAATAAAGGCATGCATGATGCCAGCCAACAGAAAGCCTAACAACAGATAAGGCGACATCTCATTGACGATGTCCAATACTGCCATCAATATATTCAGAACATAGTCCATTTCTTTCTTCCTTTTTTGTTTTCGGCCACAAAGGTAAAGAAAAAGTTTGGAAATAAAGTGAGAAAGTTTGGGCATCACATAGAAAATACCTAACTTTGTGTATCAAAAGACTCATGAAACGATTCATTCTCCTATTCTTTATATATATGTGTGTCATCTGCCCTGCTTTTTGCCAGACGGAGCGGATGGCATGGGAGAACTTTGTGGCATTGATGGTGGAGGAGAATGATGAGGAAGAGATTGACGAGGAGACGATGGAAAGACTGTTTGAGTTGTATGGAAATCCAATTGACATTAACAAGGCCAGGAAAGAGGACTTGGAGATGTTGCCGTTTCTGAGTGAGGAGCAAGTAAACGAGGTGCTGCAGTATGTGGAGAAAAACGGACCGATGATGAGTCTGGGAGAGTTGATGATGGTGAAGAATCTGGGAATGAAAGAGCGGGAGATGCTGCGATTGTTCGTGAAAGTGGATGAGGAGTCGCAACTCCATCGAAACAAACAGGACCATGTAACGCTAAAGGAATTAATGAAATGGAGCAAGCATGAGGCGGTGTGGCGGACGGATGTGCCGTTTTATAAGAAAGAGGGATACAAGGAGATGCCGGCAGAGGTATTGCGGAAATCGCCCAACAAGGTCTATCAGGGTGACAAGTATCATCATGCGTTTCGATATGCCTTTTCGGGAATGAATCATTTGTTGGCAGGGTTGCAGATGGAGAAGGATGCCGGAGAGAGAGGCGTGGATTATGTATCGGGCTATGTGATGCTGAAAGAGATAGGATGCGTGAAAAGTGCGGTGTTGGGCAATTACAGGGTGAGTTTCGGCAAGGGATTGGCTGTGAATGGCGGAATGAGGTTTGGCAAGACGATGATGCTGAGCACCATGGACAGAATGGATGCAGGGTTTAGCAGGCACTCTTCAACCAGCGAGTCAGGCTATTTCACAGGAGCAGCAACCACCATCCAACTGAAAGACTGGCAACTGTCTGCATTCGCTTCCTACAGAAAGGGAGACAGCACTTATAACAGCGATTCAACGGGAATGACATCGCTGAAGACGGACGGACAGCATCGCACACAACTGGAACGCAGCAAGAAGGGAAATCTGGGCATCTCCAACTTTGGTGGAAACATTCATTGGGAGCACAAGGAATTGCGACTATCGGCAACTGGGGTGTTCACGCATTTCGATGTGCCTTTGATGCCACAACATAACACCCCTGCCAGCCTTTACCGCTTTTACAATGCTTGTGGACAGGACTTTTTTGTGGGGAGTTTGGCATATGCTTATCGTTTCAAATCCCTTACATTCAGCGGAGAGACCGCATTCAGCCATACGGAGAAACAGAACGGAGTAGCAAGCCTCAATGCCTTGCGATGGCGAGTGAACAACGCCAATGTCCTCACCTTGATCGGCAGGTATTATGGGGCAAAATTCGTCAGCATCAACGGCAAGGCTTTCGGGGAAAACTCATTAGTACAAAACGAAGAGGGCATCCTGTTGGGGTGGACATCGAAGTCCCTCCGAAACATAGAGATCCAGAGCTATATGGATGTGATGTATTTCCCATGGTTGAAACAAAACGTGTCGGCAAGTTCCAACGGCTATGAGGGAATGGTGCAAGCGCTCTATTCTGCCAACAGGAAATGGAGTCTCCTGGCTCGTTACCGCATCAAGTCGAAGCAAAAGGATTTCTTAATTGACACCAATGACAAGACAATCAGCACCCTCAAATACAATACGAATCAGAGCGTGAAACTGCAACTGAACAACAACTTGTCGTCGTTCGTCACACTTCGCACTTCCGCCACAGGGTCTCTCATTTCGTTTGGTAACAATCCCCATGAAAAAGGCTTTGCCATCAGCGAGAACATCCGTTGGCAAAACCCTCGGAACAAATGTCGCATCGATTTCGGCATCACCTATTTCAACACCGACAGCTACAATGCCCGGGTGTACAACTATGAGCCTTCCCTCCTCTACACGTCTGGCTCCACATCTTATTATTATCAGGGAATCCGCACCACCCTTTTAGCCTCTATTCCCATCGTCAAACAATCACTCTTCATCAATGCCAAACTCGGCATGACCCGTTATTTCAACCGCGACACCATCGGTAGCGGATTGGAGATGATTGATGGGAACCATCGGGAGGACTTGCAGGTACAAGTACGGTGGAAATTCTAACGATACAAGCCGTTCTTCTTGATGTATCGCGCCACTTTTTCATCCAACCAACGTCGCATCATCCGTCCTTTCTTCACCGATTCTCTAATCTGCGTAGAACTGACATCATACAACGGCGTGTCCACCACCTTCACCGATGCTGGCAAAAACGTTTCGTCGAATTCGCATCCGGGTCTTCTGTAAATGAGAATCTGAAATTTCTCGATGATTTCATCTGCATGATACCATCGTGGAAAGCTTTCCCAATTATCGGCACCAATCACCAAGACGAACTCATGCTGCGGATAGGCTTTCTTGAGTTCCCCTAATGTCGTGATGGTGTAAGAAGGCAAAGGAAGGCTCCGTTCGAAGTCCGACACTTTCACACCCTCGATGCGCTGCGTCGCCAATTCTGCCATCCTCAACCGATGCTCATACTCGGCAATGTCGCTCACCTCACCACTCTTCAGCGGATTCAATGGCGAGACCATCAGCCACAGTTCATCCACCAGTCCCTGCGCCACGATAGATGCTGCCAACTGCGTGTGTCCCTTGTGAATGGGGTTGAAACTTCCTCCGTAAATGCCTATTCTCATAAAAAAGCGTTATTTCGGTTGCAAAGATAAGCGTTTTTTCACTTAAAATCACTACCTTTGCACAAAATTTCAAGCACATAAACATGAAAGAAATCGTATTGAGCGGCATTCGCCCTACAGGAAACCTCCATCTCGGCAATTATTACGGAGCAGTTCAGAACTTCGTAAAGATGCAGGAAGACTACAACTGCTACTACTTCATCGCCGACTGGCATTCCCTCACCACGCATCCCAAGCCCGAAGACATCCAGCAGTCGGCTCGCACCATCTTGGCTGAATATCTGGCTTGCGGCATCGACCCCGAGAAATCAACCATCTACATACAGAGCGACGTGCCCGAGACCATCGAGCTCTACCTCTATTTCAACATGAACTGCTACTTAGGCGAGCTGGAACGTGTGACCACCTTCAAGGAGAAGGCTCGCAAACAGCCCGACAATGTCAACGCAGGTCTGCTGACCTACCCCACCCTCATGGCTGCCGACATCCTTCAGCACCGTGCTGCCAAAGTGCCTGTGGGAAAGGATCAGGAGCAGAACATGGAGATGGCTCGCAAGTGTGCCCGCCGTTTCAACAACATCTACGGCGTAGAATTCTTCCCCGAGCCACAGAACTTCTACTTCGGCGACCATGCCATCAAGATTCCTGGACTCGACGGTTCTGGCAAGATGGGTAAGTCGGAAGGCAACTGCATCTATCTCTACGAAGATGCCAAGGCTATCGAAAAGAAGGTGAAGAAGGCGGTGACCGATTCAGGTCCAACAGAGCCCAATCAGGAGAAGCCCGAGGTGATCCAGAACCTCTTCACGCTGATGGAGATCGCTTCTTCCAAGGAGACCTACGACTACTTCAACGAGAAGTGGAACGACATGTCCATCCGCTACGGCGACATGAAGAAGCAACTGGCTGAGGACATCGTCAAGACCATCGCCCCCATCCGCGAACGCATCCTCGAATACAAGAGCAATCAGGAACTCCTCGACAAGGTGGCCAAGATGGGTGCCGAGAAAGCCCGCGAGAGTGCGGCTGCCACATTGAAGGAAGTGCGCAAGATCATCGGCTTCAAAGTATATTAATCATTTATATCTATAGAATGAGCGGACAGACCCACACGAGTTTGTCCGCTCTTTTTTTATTCCCCGTTCCTTTCATTCATAGACAAGATAAGGCTTCAACCGCTCCACATCCTCTTTCGTGAAAATGCCCGTCTCCAGCAAAGCCTGCTCATCCTTCACCTTCCCATACAAACGGATGTATTGCAGCAAAGCCTTGGTTTGTTCGTAAGAAATGTAAGGGTGGCTATTGAGCGCTTGGAACGAAGCCTCATTGACGGGAATCTTCTGAACATTAGGAGACGACACCTCCATCCATTCCAACAATTCAGGCGACACCATCTTAATCTCCCTCAACTGCTTCACCGAATAGAATCCTCCCAATTTCTCCCTATACCTCACAATCGCCTCGCTGATCTTCGCCCCCACACCCGGGATGCGTCTCAGCATCGCCGTGTCTGCTGTATTGATGTCAACTTTGGTCAATGTGTGGAACTTATTGGAAGTGTGCTCCGTCTTTTCTTCCTTCCAATCGTCCCATCTTTTCCCATCCTTCCCATATTTCTCATTCCTCCCCTCCCATCCGGGTTGGCCCTTTTCGGTTCCCCCGAAAAGCCTCTTCCCCTTCCCATACTCCTCTTCCACTCTCACATACTCCCTCACCCTCTCCACATCCTCCGCTGTCCACCCATGCGTCTTCCCCATCTCCTCAGCCGAGCGGAACACCTTCCCCGCTGCCCGATAATGCAGGAAGTTCCTCACCTTCCAAGCCTTCAGTCCAAAGCCAATCAGCGTAAGAGAATCTACCGTGTTCGGATCAAAAGTTCCCAAAGGCCCTCTCTGTCCTGCGGACATCTCCCCCATAATGGAGAGACCATCCGGCCCGCTTTCAACACCAGTCACCCTCTCCATAGAGGGAGAGGGCTGGGGAGAGGGTCTGTCCACCACCATCAGCACACCAACAGCAAACACCGCGATGCACCCCAGCGCCACAATCGCACGCCTGTCCCCCATCGAGAAATAAAAGATATCTTTGAACGGATTCTTCATTTCATTCACTCGTCTTCGCGTTTACCATTCTGCAACCGCAAAGTGTCATTGATGATACAATCATATTGGCTATAAACACCACCAATATATTCAACACGAAGACTCTTCACATCAATGTCACGCACGGCCACGCTGTCTTTGTAGAGAATGTTGCTACCATTGCGAAGGTAACAACTCGGATGATAAATAGTGTCGCGAGCATCTATTCCGTCAACGAAATAAGGAATAATTTCCAAAGGCTCGCGCAAGGAATCCACACGCACCAACTCGAACGGAGGATTGTAACCTTCAACACGTCGGACCGTATAAACAAAGTCCTTATCCACATACCACTCACCAGGAGAACACCAACTATGGCCCGCCAACCAACGGAAGGTCGCTCTGTCCACATCTACACGACGCTCATAGTAATACACATGACGACTATCACGCATCCACTCTTCCACCCAAGACAATTTGGCCTCCCCTGTGAAGTAATCAAAGCTAATTGGCAACTGCACAAAATACTCAGCCGTCGCAGGATCAATATCGCACTGAGACGGATAATAATCCCATAGATCAGACACAAACACATGGTACTTATCCTTCGGGATGCCGTTCGGACCCAGTTCGAAGGTCGCCGCATCCACATCCTTCACAGGATAATACATATGCCACACATGGTTCTTGTCTTTCGCCCATTCGTCATCCAGCACCCTAAAGCTCCAGATGCTGGCATCTTCCAAATAACCGACATGGCAATTATCCCATAGAGGGAACCAGTACGTGAAGGGGTAATTCGTCCAAAAGATTCCCTTGATGTTCAGTTGGTAACTACCCTTCCAATTGAGGAAAATCGCCCCTGCAGGAAAAGGCAGCGCAATAATTAAGAACACCACCACACACGCCCACACCACATGTTTGCGTTTGATGCCCATCACCCAATTCCAGAATTTTTCTTTTGTCGTCATGCCACAAGAAATTACTTCACATTCATTTTGTTCACCAATATTTTATCAAACAAACAACTATTTCTTACCCACCATCTTCTCACCATGCTTCAGCCGCAAGGTGTCGTTGATGACACAGATATCTGGCCCGCCTATTTCGCCATCCTCAATGCGGATGCTTTTCACATCCACATCACACACCACTTTGCAGATTTCGTCATCGCTGAAGAGGATGTGGCGACCATTGCGCAGATAGTGACTCGCACAATAGATGGTGTCAGGCTTATTCCTTTCATCCCAAAAATCAGGAATCACCTCCAATGGCTTACGCAAAGAATCCGCACGCACCAATTTGAAAGGCGGCCTGCTGTCATTCTCATAATTATAGTTCTCGGGACGAACCAGCGCATAAACAAAATTCTTGTCCACATACCATTCCGCTTGGTCAAAAAAGGTCTTCCCAGCCAACCAACGGAAGGTCGCCCTGTCCACATCCATCCGCCGTTCACGGTAATAGACATGCTTGCTGTCGCGCATCCAATTATCATTCCAATATAAATCCGCTTTAGTTGTGCGATCATCAAAATCAATATGCTGATGCACGAAATATTCCGCAGTCGCAGGGTCGATGCCGCAACGGGATGGAACGTATTCGAAAGTATAACCCCCGCGCACGAAGACATGGTATTTGTCTTTCGGAAGACCATGCTCATCCACCATGAATGTCTCCGCATCAGCCCCCTTCACAGGATGATATTCATACCACACATGACTCTTGTCCTTCGCCCAATCGTCATCCAGCACCTTAAAGCTCCTGAAGTCAGCTCCCTTCAGATAGCCAGCAGTCGCATTGCCTGTAAAGGGAAAACCCAGCATGGCAAAAGGACAAGACGTGTAGAAAACACCCCTATGATTGACCCTATAAGTAGTGTAATGCCAATTGACACGTACACCGAATGGGAAAGGGAACCAAGCGGAAACAAATAACAAAAACACCACCACACAGGTCACAATCACATGGATGGGCTTGATGCCCATCACCCAATTCCAAAACTTTTCTTTGGTCTTCATCTTACAAAATACATTAAGTCTGATTCTTTTTGTTCACGATTCTTTCGTTCTGAATCACAGCCTGTACCGACCCGCGTCACCCGCCTTGCGCAGGAATGCCCGACGCTCCGTGGCGGACATGTCATACTCGCGGCGCAGCGAAAAGTACAAATTGTTCTGAGAACCCAGACCAGAACGGCGTGCCACCTCGGCAGGCGTCATGTCCGTGTAGCGAAGCAGCTCGTCCACCAGCCTGATCTGGAAGAGCTGACGGAAGCGCACGCCCTTCAACCCCGTCAGGATGAACACCAGCACACTCACCTCTTCCGTCTTCAGTCCGTGGCGGTTGGCAAATGCCAACATGTCCGACTGCCCCTCTGCCAGATAGTGGAGATAATCGTCCATCACATGGATGCCCGTCGGATCCGTCCGCCGTTCAATCGGCACATACCAACAACGTCCATCCTCGTCGTAGCGCCTCTTCTGTGTGAATGGCGAGATGAACAGATCATCCAACGTATATTGCGGTTCCGATTTCAGTTCACGTTTCAAGATTATGCGTGAATGAAAACCTAAATCAGCCTTCGTCCAGTTCCGTGTCTTCCAAGAATTACCCTTTGCCATAGTCCAATTTGCTTATTGACGCCGCAAATATACGACAAAATCCTCTCCCTGCCAAAGTTTTTTACCTAAAAAACACAAAAAAATCTTACTCTATCACGAGAGAGTATCTTACTTTTCTTCAATATAAATACTCCTTCACGAGAGAGTATCTTACTTATCTTCAATGTAAATACTCCTTCACGAGAGAGTATCTACTATTTCTTTATGATAAATACTCTCTCGCGAGAGAGTATTATAATATTTACAATAGCAGATACTCTGTCCCGACGGAGTGTATATTTCTCTTCCTCCGCATCCTCACGATGTCCTGAATGTTGGCAATGATGCTGATGAGTCCGAAGCTCATCAGCAGGGAGAGGGCGATGGCGACAAGGATGCGGGAGTTCTCGCTGATCCACTGGAGGAAGACCGAGTGCAGGCGGAAGGTGAAGAGGGGGGCGTCGGCTGGTGTGGCAAGGAGAAACGTGATGCCGACGGCTCCGCTGATGATGCCGATGACAAACGTCGCCACCATCGCCATCTTGTAACGGCGAATCGTAGCCTCCTGATACTGCTTGAGGTACTCGACGGCATCCAGACGCCGGTTGAGCGATGTCATGAACGCGTCGCTGTCGTCGAATTGCGGTTTCTGAGCGAGGAAAAGATCCTCAAGTGCTTTATCTTTCTTCATAGTTTCAGTCTTTCTTTTAGTTTGTCACGTCCTCGTGAGAGTTGTTTCTTAATGGCATCTTCCGAAGTGTCGGTGATGGCGGCGATCTCCTTGATGCTGTATCCGTTGAGATAGAACAGCGTGATGGCAGAGCGTTCCTTGGGGGGAAGGGTGCGCAGGGCGAGGTAGAGATCCTGGTGGGCGAAACTGACATCAGCAGGCGTGCCGCCAATGAGTGTCCGGGCCTCGTCGATGCTGTTCATCGTCCGACAACTCGCCTTGTGATTGAGGAACGTGTTGTGGGCAATCTTGAAGAGCCACGACCGGAACTTCCCCTTGTCCTGATAACCCGCTGAGGAGACATAAGCCTTGACCAACGCATCCTGCGCAAGGTCGTCGGCATCGTCCTTCTTGCCACAACAGAGGGCAAGCAAGAAGCCTCTCAATGCCTCCTGCTCACGCTCCACGTGGGTGATGAATTCTTCGCGAGTCACGGTTTACGCCTGTTTGGTCAGTTCACGTTCTTCAGCCTCTAACTCTTTGGCAAGCATCTTCTTGGTGACAAAATAGTTGATGAAGAAGGCAATGCCGACGGCAAGGAAAATAAAGCCCCACACACTGGCGAATACAGGGTCATCTGCATCATAACCACCTACATAACCCAAGTAGGTTCCAAGCCCGACGAAGACAAGTCCAAGCATCGATAAAAGAATCCCCCACTGCAGTTTGTTAACTTGCTTCTTCCTCAGCGATTTCGGAGCCATCTTCTTCAGAAGCTCTTCAGCATCTATGTTAGGGTTCTTCTCGATGGCAGCCAACACCACCTCCGCGCGCTTGTCGGTCTCATTCCGCTTATTGCGAATAATCAACCAAACGATTAAAATAAAAAGAGTGAATCCCAATACAATCGGCACAAAAACGATGATTCCCGCCAAAATTGCTGCTAAGTCTGCAAAATCAGTAAACATATTCTTATGAGTTTTTATTGTTAAACATTTATTTGTCTTGAACCAGTTCACCAATATAACAAGTCAAAACAACAAAAGGTGACATCAGTCATCATTTTTTTTGAAAGAATTTTTCAGCTCACGAAGAAGCTTTCCTCCTGTCGTGCATTTCCGCCGTAGCAGTGAAGAGCACGTCGCTGCTAGAGTTGAGGGCTGTCTCGACGGAATCTTGCACCACGCCAATGATGAAACCTACGGCAACAGCCTGCATGGACACATCAGGCGAGATGCCGAAAAGGGAACAAGCCATGGGAACGAGTAGCAGAGAACCACCTGCCACACCAGAGGCTCCACAAGCTCCGAGGGTGGCAACCAAACTCAAGAAAAGAGCTGAAAGAAAAGAAACCTCGATGCCGACGGTGTGGGCGACGGCAAGGGACAGCACGGTAATGGTGACAGCCGCACCACTCATGTTGATGGTGGAACCAAGCGGAATGCTGACCGAATAGAAGTTCTTGTCAAGATTGAGTCGACGGCACAAGTCCATGTTGACAGGAATGTTGGCAGCAGAAGAGCGTGTGAAGAAAGCATTCAGTCCACTCTCCTTGAGGCATTGCCACACCAACGGATAGGGATTGCGTCGAAGATAGAAGAACACAATCAACGGATTGAGAATAAGCGATGTGAAAAGCATGCAGCCAACCAAGAGCAGAAGCAGTTTGCCATAATCCGTGAATATCTCCAAACCACTCTCAGATACAGACATGAACACCAGTCCCATAATACCGAAAGGGGCAAACTGAATGACCCAGCTGACAACCTGTGAAATCACATCCGAGAAATCGCTGACGACTTGGATGGTATGTTCGCTGGCACGAATCTTCAATGCCAAACCCACGACGACAGCCCAAAAGAGGATGCCGATGTAGTTGGCATTTGTGATGGAATGCAGAGGATTCGTCACCATGTTGGTCAGCATGTGGGTGAAGATGTCACCCAAGCCTCCCGGGGCTTCACCGCTGGCAACCTCCTTGAGCGTCATGGTCACGGGAAAGAGGAAACTGCCGACCACAGCCACCAGCGCTGCCATGAATGTAGCAAAAAGATAGAGCGTGATGACAGTACCGAAACGTGCTCCCAGCCCACCCTTTGCCTTGGCAATGGAAGCAGACACCAACACCGCCACCAGCACTGGTGCAATAGCCTTCAACGCGCTGACAAACACTTTGCCCAAAACACCCACAACCTTGAGCTGCGGACAGCACAAACCCAATACGACCCCCACCACCAAACCGAGGAGGATACGCAAGACGAGGCTCATGCTCGTCCATTTTCTCAAATAATAGGTAATTTTCATGTTGCAAAGATACACCTTTCCAGCGAATTTTCCTATCTTTGCAAACAGAAAATCATGAAACCATGAGTTATCTAAACAAAGAGAACATCACACGAAGCACAAACGAGGTGGAATACCACCCCCTCATCCCGTTTCTGCCCGAAAACGCCAAGGTCCTCTTCCTCGGCAGTTTCCCGCCACAACGCAAACGGTGGTGCATCGACTTCTTTTACCCCAATTACATCAACGATCACTGGCGTCTGGAGGGAGAAATCTTCTTCGGCGACAAGAATCACTTTGTCGATTTGGAGACCAAACGCTTCCGTCTTGATGACATCATCGCCCATTGCCAAGAAAAAGGCATCGCCTTCTTCGATACCGCCACTGCCATCCGGAGACAAAAGGACAACGCTTCGGACAAATTCCTCGAAGTAGTGGAGCAGACCAACATTCGTACTCTCCTCGCTCAACTGCCCCATTGTCAAGCCATTGTCACCACCGGTGAGAAAGCCACCGACACCATCTGCGACTTCCTGGGCATCCCCCAAACACCGAAGGTCAACACCTTCGTCCCCATCCCCAACACCTATAACAAAGACGGAAAGCAACTCGTTCTCTATCGCCTTCCGTCCTCCTCACGCGCCTACCCTCTTGCCTTCGACAAGAAAGTGGAAGCCTATCGCCGTATGTTTGACCTGATGCTCTAAACACACCCAAAAACCAACAAAAAAAGGAGTCCCACGCATTGCTGCATGGAACTCCTCTCAAGAAGGCGGCGACCTACTCTCCCGCATTGCGGTGCAGTACCATCGGCGCGCCCGGGCT
>CACXKA010000005.1 GCA_902768125.1 uncultured Bacteroidales bacterium
GGATTGCTTACGGAGAAGATGATGAACAAGGCCTATAAGAATGCAAAGGAGGATATGGTGGTGGCAGCAGGCATCATCCTCGACCTCTGCAAGAATGCCCCTCTGGACGATGACGAGCGAAAGATAGTCGCCAACCGCCTTTATCAAGTGGCTGGATGTTTCGACAGCGACGAAGACTTGTACATCCATGATATGCTGACACTAGCAGCGAGGAAGGTGCAAAAAGAGTGACATACAAACAAGATTCTAGAAAGATTTTTCATTATCAATTCATAATAAATAGTATAGGAGATGAAGACTTCATCATTGGGCGTGCAGGACTGTGAAGTTCTGCATTGCCATTATATAGCAACGCTGGACACTAATCGAACCTCTCCGTGCCACGAAGTAAGATGAATTTCCGCAAAGTCGACCTCTTGTAGCCACGCAGTAGCACCACTTTCCGTAAAGTGAAGGTTTCAATGCCACGAAGTAGCACCAATTTCCGCAAAGTGGAGGTTTCAGTGCCACGAAGTAACAACGATTTCCGCAAAGTGGAGGTCTCAGTGCCACGCAGTAGCTCCAATTTCCGCAAAGTTGACCTCTTGTAGCCACACAGTAGCACGAATTTCCGCGAAGTGGAGGTTTCAATGCCACGAAGTAGCAACGATTTCCGCAAAGTGAGATGTCACATTGAGAGAACGGTGGCAAAAAGGACAGACTTAAAAACTAACTGTTTCCGAGTTACCCACTAACTCTATAGCGTTGTTTTTGTCAGCGTGACAAAGTCTCCGCTAGCTTGAAAATGAGTTTTGCCAGCGTGACAAAAGAAAAAAGTTGGGAAAAAGTTTGTACGAATTGCGATTTTGAAATACCTTTGCAATCAAATGATCTATTAATTAGTAGCGAAACGATTATGAAGAGAAAATGTATGCTGTTCATCACACTGATGAGCATAATTAGTATAAATGCTTTAGCTCATGACATTGAGGTGGTCAATGCTGATGGTAAAACTATATACTACAACTACATCAATGATGGACAAGAACTGGAGGTTACTTTTCTTGGAAGCAATTGCTCCAATTACTCTAATAGGTATTATAAGAATGTGGTCATTCCTGAAGAAGTAACATACATGGGCCAAACAAGAAGAGTGACAGCCATTGGCAAAGATGCTTTTCACGTTTGCAGTGCCGTAACTTCCGTGACCATCCCCAACAGCGTGACGACAATAGGGGATCAGGCTTTCGCATATTGCACCCAATTGACCACTGTAACCCTTTCTAATAATTTGACATCAATCGGTAATGAAGCTTTCTCTGGCTGCGGCTTATTGTCGGCCGTGACCATTGGTAACAGTGTCACATCCATCGGTGTAGCTGCTTTCTGGGGCTGTTGTGGGTTGACCTCTCTTTTCATCCCCAACAGCGTAACAAGCATTGGCGACAATGCTTTCTCCGGCTGCAGTGGTTTGATATCAATAAATGTAGATGAAGGAAACACCGTATATGATTCTCGTAATGGTTGTAATGCTATCATAGAGAAATCAAGCAACACGCTCATACTGGGTTGCAAGAATACATCTATTCCGAATAGTGTGACAAGCATAGGCAATAACGCTTTCACTAATTGCTTAGGCTTAGCATCTATTATCATCCCCAACAACGTGGCAAGCATAGGCATTGGGGCTTTCTCTGGCTGCCATAGTTTGATGTCCGCAACTATCTCCAATAATGTAGAAACTATAGGAAATGAGGCTTTTGCAGACTGCGTAAGCATGAAGTCCGTAAGCATTGGGGACGGCATGAAATATATCAAAGACAAGAGTTTTTATGGTTGTGAAAGCATGAATAACGTGTATTGTCATGCAGAGATTCCCCCATCTGTCGAAACAGATGCATTCCAAGATTTCTTCATTAAATACGCTACACTCCATGTGCCTGCAACATCCGTCGAACAATACAAAGCGCATGAAGTTTGGGGAAAATTCGGGACAATTGTTCCCCTTACTGATGAAGAAAACAGCATCAGTATGTTGTCTGCTGACGAGACCAATGTGATAGAACATATTTACACTATCGACAACAAACAAACAAATGATTTTCAGAAAGGTGTGAATATCATTCAGTACAAAGACGGAACCGCAAAGAAGGTGCTCGCGAAGTAATTCATTATGCCAAACGCCAAATAAGCGTGAAGGGGTAGTTATTATATTTATAATATGGAGCATGTTTTTTCTTATTTGGCATTTGGCGTTTGGCAGAGGGCAGGTATTACTCAGCAGAGGCAGGTTATTTTTCAATAAGGGTTCCTTATTTGAGAATAAGACTGAGATGTTGGAGAAGAAAAATGAGAAAAAATTGTTGCAGAAAGGATTTTGTTGTATATTTGCCACAAAATTAGGAAGCATCATATGGAACGAATTGAAAGAATCAGACAGATGGAGGCGTGTCTGGATCAGACATCGCTAGCGGTGAAGGAACTGTCGGCGGCTTTGGACAAGTATGAAGAGGCACGAGAAGCTATCATGACCTTGGACAAGTACTTGGGCAGCAGGCAATGGAAACAGGATTGCAAGGCGGACGAAGAAGGGAAGTTACCAAAGGATCTGAAGCGAGGCGTGCTGTCGGAGGATGGCATCTGGAATGTGCTGGAAGAAAGCAGAAGACTCGATGAAACAATAAAGGGGAACGCTCAGTGAAGCATTCCCCTTTATTCATCTATAAAAATATCATTATCCTTTCTGATTGTAGTCAGCATTGAGCATATTCATGGCAGTGAGCAGCTTGTGGGTGTACACCAATGGAAGGAAACCCACGAAAGAACCCAGAACGCACCAGAGCCAGTAGTCAGATGCACCGAAAGAGTAAGGAATCTGGCGGCGTTGAAGTTCGTTACCGATGCGATTGCTAAGATTGTGGAACCACACGAGGAATGCGATGCCACCAGTAAGCCATCCCCAAAGGAAGAAGAACCACAGATAGTTAGTAGTCTTACGGCCATCATATCGGGTGGCGACGGTGTTGATTTCACTCGAGATCTGAGTAAGCACAACAATGCCATAAATACCTAACGTGACCATACTCAACAAGAAGAACTTTGCCAATCCACGATTGATGGGCAGAAGTTTCTTGGGTACGAAAGGCTCACTCTCATGATGCGTAGTCACTTCGATGGGAGCAACCTCCTCAGCCGGCTCTTCTACAGGAGCCTCGTTGGTAGCCTCAACGTATGTCGGGGCAGCTGGCTCCTGAAAATCAGTTTCCTCCACTACAGCGGCCTCCTCTGCAGAAGCTACACCCTGTCCCTCGTATGCCTCAATCTTGTCCTTATTGGAAAGGAGAAAATCGATGTCATCGTAGGCATTCATGAGGCAGTACTTCTTATAGGAGTTGATGTCAAAGTGCTCGCTGTTGCCTGTGGCGAGGTTGGTCACTGTTTGGTTAGGCACATCCACCTTCACCTCCGTCTGAGGATTGGCAGCAATGCTGTCGAACAACTCCTGCTGGAACTCCTTGCTCACGATGACAGGAAGCACGAAGCAGTTGAGGAGGTTGTTGCGATGGATGTCGGCAAATGAACTGGAGATGACGACACGAACGCCATAACCAGCAATTGCCCATGCAGCATGTTCACGGCTGGAACCAGAACCCCAGTTCTGACCGCCCACAATAATCTCATGCACACCCTTGCGAGGTGCCTCTGCATACTCAGGTTGATTCATCACGAAGTCTGCCACAGGATTTCCCTCTGCATCGAAACGAAGGTCGTGCATAAAGGCATCACCGAAGAACTTGGGATCACGAGTGGTGCTTGCCAAGTAGCGGGCAGGGATGATGAGGTCGGTATTGCAATTGTCAATCTGGATAGGAATACAGGTTGACTGGATAATGTCAAATTTCTCTTTAGCCATAATCTTACATCTTTCTTGGGTCAGTTACTACTCCTGTGATTGCTGATGCTGCCACAACCAGTGGTGAAGCAAGGATAGTGCGAGCACCAGGACCTTGGCGACCGACGAAGTTGCGGTTGCTGGTAGAGATGGCAAGCTTACCTGCTGGCACCTTGTCGGGATTCATGGCAAGACAAGCAGAACAAGATGGGAGACGGAGTTCGAAACCTGCCTCTTCCAGAATCTTGTCGATGCCCTCGTCGATGATTTGCTGACGAACGAGCCAAGAACCAGGTACGAGCCAAGCCACCACATTGCCAGCCTTCTTCTTACCCTTCACCACAGAGGCGAATGCACGGAAGTCTTCGATGCGACCATTGGTGCAAGCACCGAGGAAGCAGTAATCCACTGGCACGCCTTCAAGTTTCTGACCAGGTTTGAATTGCATATATTCCAACATGCTGAGGAACTGAACGTGGTCAGCCTCTGGAATCTCTTCGAGCGTAGGAATCGCCTCATCAATGGCAATACCAGCACCGGGGTTTGTTCCGTAGGTGATACGTGGGGCGATGTTTTCGGCACGATAAGTCACCTCCTTGTCGAACACGGCATCCTTGTCAGAGTAAAGTTTCTTCCACTCTTCCACAGCCTTGTCCCAATCCTCACCCTTAGGCGCATACTCGCGACCCTTCAGATAAGCGAAAGTGGTTTCATCAGGCGCAATCAGACCTGCACGGCTACCCATCTCGATAGAGAGGTTAGAGAGCGTCAGACGTCCCTCCATGCTCATGTTGCGAATAGCTGAACCTGCATATTCCACGGCATAGCCTGTCGCACCCGAAGTGGTCATCTGAGCCATGATATAGAGTGCCACATCCTTGGCAGTCGTCTTCTCAGGCAGCGTGCCTTCAATGTTGATGCGCATGGTCTTGGGCTTGCTCTGCAAGATGCATTGTGAAGCCAAAACCTGAGCCACCTCACTGGTACCGATACCCATCGCGATGGCACCCACAGCACCATGTGTGGAAGTGTGAGAGTCACCACACACAATGGTCATGCCTGGCAACGAAAGCGCCTTCTCAGGACCCACCACGTGAATGATACCATTGTCCTTTGTACCCATTGCAAAGTGCTTGATGCCAAACTCCTCACAATTGGCTTTCAAGGTCTCTACCTGCTTGCGACCTACAGGGTCGTTGATAACCTCCTGCTGGTCAGAAGGTGTGTTGTGGTCGGGCATCGCCACCACATGATCAGGACGGAACACTTTGATGTTCTTGTCTCTCAATGTGTCGAACGCCTGTGGACTCGTCACCTCGTGCGCATACAAGCGGTCGATATACAATTGTGTGGGACCATCCTCCACGTTCTGCACCACGTGGGCATCCCAAATCTTATCAAATAATGTCTTTCCCATTAGCCTCTAAATTTATTGATACAGTCAATATATGCCTCGACGGAAGCGGTGACGATGTCGGTGTTGGCACCAAAACCATAGTAGAGGTGACCGTTGTACTCCACCTGCATGTGCACCTTACCCATGTCGTCGGAACCCTTCGAGATGGCTTGGATGGTGAATTCCTTGAGAGTCATCTTGCGCTTGATGATGCACTTCAAGGCATTAATGGCAGCATCTACAGGACCATTGCCCGATGCAGCAGCCTCGAAGTGCTCGTTTGCCACCTGCAAACCGATAGAAGCCACAGAACGCACACCCTTTCCCGTAGTCACCTGCAGATAATCCAGCTTCACGTTGTGGGCAGCACTACGCTCTGCACCAGCCAATACGAGGATGTCGTCGTCCGTCACTTCCTTCTTCTTGTCAGCCAGTTTCAGGAACTCCTCATAAATCTGGTCAAGCTTCTCACCTTCCACTTCCACGCCATTCACGCTCAGACGATGCTTCAAGGCAGCACGACCTGAACGAGCCGTCAGCACGATAGCGTTATCGTCAATTCCCACATCCCTTGGGTCCATAATTTCATAAGTAGATGCGTTCTTCAACACACCATCCTGATGGATACCGCTGGAATGAGCAAAGGCATTCTTACCCACAATCGCCTTGTTAGGCTGAACAGGCATATTCATCAACGAAGACACCATACGGCTTGTCGGATAAATCTTCGTCGTATTGATGTTCGTCTCGATGCCGAGGTCAGGATGTGTCTTGAAGATCATCGCCACCTCCTCGAGAGACGTGTTACCAGCACGTTCACCGATACCGTTGATGGTCACCTCCACCTGACGGGCACCACCCAGCACACCAGCCACCGTGTTGGCAGTAGCCATGCCGAGGTCGTTGTGGCAGTGAGTAGAGAGGATGGACTTGCCTGCAGCAAAAGCATCCACGTGCTCATAGAGGTACTTGATTTTCTCATGATATTCGTTTGGCACACGGAAACCCGTCGTGTCGGGGATGTTACAAACCGTTGCACCAGCCTTCGTCACAGCGTCAATTACACGAGCCAGATACTCGTTGTCCGTACGACCTGCATCCTCTGCATAGAACTCCACATCCTCCACGTACCTCTTGGCATACTTCACAGCAGCCACAGCACGTTCGATGATTTCCTCTGGAGTGGAGTTGAACTTGTACTTGATGTGTGAAGGCGATGTGCCGATACCCGTGTGGATACGCTTGTGCTTAGCATACTGAAGCGCTTCTGCAGCCACGTCAATGTCCTTCTCCACCGCACGTGTCAGCGCACAGATGGTAGGCCATGTCACAGCCTTCGAAATCTCTACCACACTGTTGAAATCGCCAGGGCTGGAGATAGGGAAACCAGCCTCAATGACATCGACACCCAGCGCCTCCAGCTGCTTAGCCACCTGAATCTTCTCAACAGTGTTGAGCTGACATCCTGGCACCTGCTCGCCATCGCGGAGCGTTGTGTCAAAAATAAATAATCTGTCTGCCATATTTATTGAATTAATTTATATCCCACAGCAATAGGCACAGGCACCCACAAATAAAAGTAAAACCTTCCCCACAGCTGTGAGAAAGGTTAAACATACTTTTTATATCGTTATGCCTGACAGCACACACGCACCTTTCTCACCTCCGACCCAGTAAGTCGTAGTGCCAAAAGGTTAAGTCGCAGTGTGTTGCTATAATTTGCCATTTTCTTCCAATTCTTTCATCTGCTATTGCAGAATCGGCTGCAAAGATACCATTTTCTTTCCAAACCACCAAAAGTTTTCAAAAAAAACGCAACCCCCGGTATTCAAATCAGAGGTTGCGAATGAATAGATTGCCATGAATCGGCTGGAAATTGGCGTTTATTTCACCACCACCTTCTTGCCTTCATGGAGATAGATGCCTGGAGTTCGTGGTATCTCCTCACCAATGCAGATACCTTGGAGCGTGTACCACATGCCCGATTCATAACCAGCAATGTCAACACCCTCGATATTCACCACCGCCTTGTTGAGAATAACGGACAAGTACTGAACAACCACAGAGGGTGCTTATAAGGAACTTCTGCGATGCATTGGAGGAAAATTGGAGGTGGATTGAGGGAATATGGGGGGAGGATAGGGACCGCATTGTGTAGCGAACTTTCATTTTTTTTTTAACTTTTGGTTGATTAAAATATAAGTTGTATCTTTGCCCCCAATAAAAACCTATAAAAAAGTCCCCAATTATGATGAAGAGAAAGTTTTTCAATGGATGGGTGCTGCTGACACTTGCTCTTAGCGGTGCCATGAGTTTTGTGTCGTGCGAATCTGACGACAACTCCATTTCCGACTCCAAAGCCCTCAACAAGAGCATCGTCATCCTCTATGACAACGATGTACACTGCAACATCGACGGTTACACCCAGATGCGTGGATTGCACGACGCCATTGTGCGGAGCGACACCAGCTATGTGGGCATGGTCAGCTCTGGTGACTACCTGCAGGGCGGTCTCGCAGGATCCATCTCCCACGGTCAGTTCATCGTGGACATCATGAAAAACATGGGCTACGATGCTGTCACCCTCGGCAACCATGAGTTCGACTACCGCATGGCACGCTTGCAGGAACTTTTGTCCAAGATGGGCACCAACATCGTCTGCTCCAACCTCTTCCAATACGGAGAGAGCGTCCCTATGTATCATCCCTACATCATCAAGCAATACGGCAACAAGCGCATCGCCTTCGTGGGCGTCACCACCCCTGAGACGATGGACTTAGAGGCATACTCCTTCTACGACGACGAGCGGAACCAGACTTATGACCTGAGAACGAAAGAATGCTACACCATCGTGCAGCAAGCGACTGACAAAGCCCGTCAGGAGGGTGCCGACTACGTGGTGGTGCTGGCACACCTCGGCGAAGTAAACTCCGACACGGGCGTTGACTCCCACGGTCTGGTGGCTGCCACACGTGGTATCGATGCCGTGCTCGACGGTCACACCCATTCGGTCATCCCCTGCGACTGGGTGGAGAACCTCGACGGAAAGAAGATACCCGTCTCCCAAACAGGTACCAAGTTTGCCAATGTGGGCAAGCTCTGGATCAGCCCCGATGGACAGGTCCGCACATCGCTCGTGGCAAAAGAAGACATTCCCTATGAAAACGCTGCCATCACCCGCACCACCGACAGCATCAAGACACTGCTGAAGACGGTGACAGACAAGAAGATGGCAACCTGCGACTTCGACCTCAACGCCATGGAAGGCTCGGAGTGGACCGTGCGCCGTCAGGAGACGTCCATCGGCAACCTCATCACCGACGCCCATCGAGCACTGACAGGCTCACAAATCGCCGTCATGAACGGTGGCGGTATACGTTCCAACATCAAGGCTGGCATCATCAGTTATGGCGACGTCGTGAACGTGCAACCCAATGACAACTACGTGTGCGTCATCGAGGCAACAGGTGAGGAAATCCTCAACATGCTCATCAAGTGCACTGCCAAACTTCCGGAACAAGAAGGCTCTTTCCCCCAAGTGTCGGGTATGAAATACACTATCCACACAGGCAGCCACACGGTCACCGACGTGCTGGTACAGGACGAGGGAGCAGACACTTACTCTCCCCTCAACCTACAAGCCCGCTACAAAGTCACCATCAATGACTACTACGCCAATGGAGGCTTTTATCGCACCTTGCAGGACTGCCGCCTGATCGAAACCACCTCGATGCTCACCCGCGATGCCCTTGCCAACTATCTGTTTCTGGGTCTCAGTGGCGTGGTCCCCACCAAATACAAAGAACCAGAGGGACGCATCACCATCCTAAACGATTAAATGTGATTATCTAACCACAAAAGTGGTGACGGAACGGGCTGGCAAAGTGGTGCCACGCAAATCTACCTTGCCTATGTTCTTCAGACTCTCGCCTTCCACGTCAGAAGTGCGATAGGCGGTGGTGGTTTGAGGTTTGAGATTTGAGGTTTGAAGTTGGAGGTTGATGCTGATGGGGTGGTCATCCTTACTGTAGTTGATGGCGACAATGGCGAGGGTTCCATCTGTATTCTTATAAGCTGAAAGCATGAGTCCGTCGATTTCCATCGTGCCCTCCACATCGAGACGCACGGCTCCTGGACGAACGAAACGGGAGAAGTTGCCCAGCGTCCACATAAGTTTGGAGTCACGCACCCGATTCTCCTGCAGCACTTCACGCCGCTGACCACGACCACCTGTACGCTCCCCTTTCACAAACATACGGATCAGTCCGTCCTTATAGTTGCCACCAGCAGCTCGCCACCATTGCCACGAACGGGCATTGGCGACGGTCAGGTCGTAGTGCATGACGCGTGCCACATAGAGGGCTACCTCCATCGAAAAGTCGAAACCGCCACCACCATGAATCTCTTCGTCGTTGGACATGATGCAGAGTTCAGTCATCCAAAAATCGAGACCCACCTTATCAAAGGCATCTTTCAGGCGTTTACGGAAGCCGTACAATCCTGTGCGTTCATAGCCTCTGGTGCCTGGCTTGAGGATGGGGGTGTTGGTCCAATAGGAGTGTCCTGCCATCACAGGAGCGATGTTGGGGAGATTGCCCACGTAGGTGTCGGTGGAATCGGGATTCCAGAAGGCTTGAATCTCGTAGCCACGTTGCCAATCGGTCTGATGGGTGGCAAACATACAACGGAAATCGCTGGATTCATTGATCAATATCTTGGTGGTGATGCCTCGACGGACAAACTCCTTGCTCATCTCACGGGCAATTTGGGCAATCTCCCGATTCGTGGCTGGAGAGCCCTCTTGCTTGGGACCTTGCCAGTTCCAATGCCCATCGGGTTCATTGACAGGACATACATAGTCAAAGTGGATGCCATCCTCACGTTCTGCCATCTGGAGCATATCAGCAATGTAGGCGGCAAAATCATCGTAGGCATCGGGCTTCAGGTTGAAGGTGCCGTCACGACCGGTGTTAGTGGCAAGTCCATTTTGGGTGAGATGAACTGGAGGTGAGTTGTAGAAAGCCAGGAAGGTGGGCACGCCCCGTTCCTTCGCTAGCTTCAAGAATCGGCGTTGCCCCGTCTGCTTGTCATAGACTTCCGTGCGCGTGTCACGATTGATTTGTGCTTCTTCACCCTGTGCCGCACTACCCGTTCCAGCATTGAATCGCCAGATGGAAAGTCCGATGCCTTTGGGAGAACCATTAGTATCGTTCTCAGACGAGAATAGCCAATCAGCCACTTGCTGCTGGAGGGAGTCTTCCCACTGCCCTATCTGCCACATGCTCCAAGCATCGCTGGCACCAAAGCCATCAATGGTTTGCTGGGTGTGGTTGGTCACTTGAAATTGAGTCACGTTCTGTGCGCACATCTGTCCTGCCAAGCAGAACAGAGCAGCACTCATGAGAATTGTGTTAGTAAAGCCTTTCATATCATGTTTGCGTTGAATGGCACAAAGGTAAGTATTTTTTCGTTTCGAGGAAAGAAAATCGGGACTTTTCGCAAAAAGATTCCTATTTATTCACTATCTTTGCACCCAAAACAATATTTTACAATCGACATGAACAAAGAATACATCGTATTGAGCCGTCAAGATGCGGTGGCACGCAATAATTCACCCTACGTGAACCTGAAGATTGCGAACAACGAGGAAGTGGAGAACATCTGCGTGTTCGACGTGCCAAAGACCAGTGGACCCAAGGTGGGACAACTGGTGAGGTTCCTCAACATCCGCGACAATCAGGGCAAGAAGTCTGCCACCAACATGGACATGATTGTCGGCACGTTCCCCACGGAAGAGCACCCACTCTACAACCTGGTGCCACGCCCTGTGAAGAAGGAGGTGTGGGATGCCACCATCGAAGCACTCATCGGCTTTTGCAAGGATGAAAAACTCATCGGATTCATCCGTGAACAGGCTGGCATTCTCTTTCCACAATATAGCAAGTACCCTGCCGCCACGAGCGTGCATCATGCATTCCCCGGCGGCCTGCTGAACCACACTTGGCAGATGTTGCACCTGCTGGAGGGCATCTACCCTGTCTATCCCTACCCAGAGGACATCAAGGTGGAGCGCATCATCATCAGCATCCTGTTCCACGACTGGGGCAAGCTGTGCGAGTACAACGTGGAAGGCGAGAAGCTGGAGAACGGCTATCTGCTGGGACACATCTATATGTCTGCCAACTACCTGAACAACCTGTTGCGCGAACTGGATGTGGACAAGCGTGAAATCAATTTCATCGTACATTGTGTGCTGGCGCACCATGGTCAGTTGGAGTTTGGAAGTCCCGTGCTTCCCTGCATTCCTGAGGCGCAACTGCTGAACTACATTGACAACATTTCGGCAAAGGCGGACATCTTTGTTTCCACAGGTCACTTGGAGAAAGCATTTGCGTTGGGAACGAGTGTTGTGAAGGACTGACATGAAACAGTTTCCGATTGAAAGCCTGAACCTGCAGATGCTGAACGTGGGCTTAGCACACCACGACGGCGACTGGAACTGGCAGCGGGTTCACTCCCCCTTCACACGTATCTACTATGTGACGAAAGGGAGTGCGCGACTGCACTTGGAAAGTCCCCGACAGACGGTCATCAACCTACGCCCCAACCACCTCTACATCATCCCTGCCTACACCGTACACAGCTACGAGTGTGACGGGGTGTTTTGTCATTACTACCTCCATGTGTATGAGGGCTTCAAGAAGGAAACGGATGTGTTCGAACGATACGAACTCCCCACCGAAGTGGTTGCCCAAGAGGGTGACGAATGGTTGATGGAAGACATGTGTCGTCGACACCCTGAGGCACAACTGCCCGAGAGTGACCCTCGGTCGTATGACAACACCACGAAGTTCACCAACTACGTGCGTCGCTACAATGCCCTACCCTTGCACGAAAAAATGCAACTGCGAGGCAGCATCCTGATTCTTTTCTCAAGATTCATGCAGGAAGCAGCCGAAAAAGTGTGGGCAAAGGATGAGCGTATGGCAAATGTGCTGAGCCACATCCATGGAAACATCTACGAGGACATCAACATTGACGACTTGGCGGCATTGGTGTGTGTAACAAAGCCTTATTTCATCCGCATCTTCAAGCAACACTTCGGAATGTCACCTTTGCAATACATCAACCACAAGAAGATGGAAAGAGCACAGTTGTTGCTGTTGACGGAAGACCTGACCGTGAAGGAAGTGGCATTCGCGTTGGGATTCAACGACCACTCCTATTTCATCCGACTCTTCAAGAAAATCACAGGCAGAACACCTCAGGAGTATCGGATGATGAACAACTAATTGTAAACTTTGTCCTATCATTGTGCTTTATCGTCCGATGGTTTCGGGAGAAAACGCTGTAACTTTGCAACGCAAATCAAACCAAAACCATTATGAGATATACAGAATTAGGAAAGACGGGGATGAAAATCTCCCATTTGTGTTTCGGCGCATCATCGCTGGGTAGCGTATTTCACGAGACGAAAGAGACTGAGAGCATCGAGGCAGTGGAAACAGCGATTGAGGGCGGCATCAACTTCATCGACGTGAGCCCTTACTATGGTCACTACAAGGCTGAGACCGTGCTGGGCAAGGCACTGAAACGCATTCCCAGAGATAAATATTTTCTGAGCACCAAGGTGGGACGCTACGGCAAGGATGGCGTGAACACTTGGGACTATTCTGGCAAACGTGCCACAGAAAGTGTGTATGAGAGCATGGAGCGTCTCAACATCGACTATATCGACCTCATCAACGTGCATGACATCGAGTTTCAGGCTGCGATGGAAGGCGGATTGCAGAAGGTGGTGGACGAAACCCTGCCAGCATTGGTGGAACTGAAGAAGAAAGGTGTGGTGGGACATGTAGGCATCACGGACCTGCAGCTGGAGAACCTCAAATGGGTGATTGACCATTCAGAACCCGGCACGGTAGAGAGCATCCTGAACTTCTGCCACTACTGCCTCAACGACGATAAGCTGAACGACTTCCTCGACTACTTCGAGAGCAAGGGCATCGGCGTCATCAACGCCTCCCCACTGAGCATGGGACTGCTGACCGTTCGTGGTGTGCCAGATTGGCATCCAGCACCCAAACCACTGGTGGAAGCTTGTGCGAAGGCTGCCAAGCTTTGTGCTGACAAGAACTATCCTATCGAACGTCTTGCCATCCAGTACTCTGCCAGCAACACACGCATCGCTGGAACATTGTTCTCCTCTGCCAACCCTGCCAACGTGAAGCGTAACATCGAGTGGGCAAACGAAGAACCTGACTGGCAACTCGTGAAAGAAGTACAAGACATCATTGGTGATCAGAAACGAGTATCATGGGCAAACTCTTGACCAGTCCACGCGCTGGGCGATTTTTCTCTCAACAGTTATGACAATTATAGATGCACATTCCCACCTGTGGAAGAAACAAGACACTTGGGTGGACGGAAAGAGAATCCTGTCGTTGAAGAACGGCAGGAGCATCTTCATGGACGAGGAGGTGCAGATGCTACCGCCTTGGCTCATTGATGGTGTGAACTCGGCAGAGGTGTTCCTCTCCAACATGGACTATGCCCAAGTGGGTGGTGCCGTGGTGGTGCAGGAAGTCATTGACGGCAATCAGAACACCTATCTGGCTGAGGTGCAGAAGAAATACCCAGAGCGGTTCTTCTGTATGGGTATGGCTTGGACGCTTGAAGAGGCGAAGGCTGTGCAAGAAGCAGGACTGAAAGGCATCGCTTTTCCAGGACATCGCATGCACGAATCTCTCCTTTCTCTTATACCTATATTTAAATATATGGAGGAGAGGGGCATGGTGCTGTCGATGTGTCTGGGTGAAAGTGAGGCACAAATTGGTGAGATGAAGGAAGTAATTCAAGAGTGCCCCCAGCTGAAAGTGGCGATTGGACATTTCGGCATGGTCACTACAGATGCCTTCGAGAGTCAGGTGAAACTGGCGAGGGAAGGCAAGAACGTGATGGTAGAGTCGGGAGGCATCACTTGGCTCTTCAATGCTGAGTTCTACCCCTACCCAAGTGCCATCCGAAGCATTAAGCAGGCTGCTGAATGGGTGGGTATGGATAGACTGATGTGGGGTAGCGACTACCCAAGAACCATCACCGCCATCACCTACAAGATGTCGTATGACTTTGTCTCCAAGTCGAAGGAACTGACCGACCAAGAGAAGACAGCCTTCCTTGGAGGAAATGCCGAACAGTTCTACGGATTCAAGAACTTACCTGAATTACCATACATTAAAAATATGTCAGAATAACCAGCCCACGCGCTGGGCGTTTTAATTCACAAATAACAATCATGAAGAAACCTTTAGTATCGAAGAAATATCTCTTCACATTCATACTGATTACGTCGTTGTTTGCCTTGTGGGGCTTTGCCAACGACATCACCAACCCGATGGTGGCAGCCTTCCAGACCGTGATGGAACTTTCAGCAGCGAAAGCATCGCTGATTCAGTTTGCTTTCTATGGCGGTTATGCCACGATGGCGATTCCAGCCGCATTGTTCATCCGCAAGTATTCCTACAAGAGCGGCATCCTCCTCGGCTTGGCACTCTATGCCATCGGAGCATTCTTGTTCATCCCTGCTGCTGAGTGGCAGGAGTTCTCCTTCTTTTGCATTTCGCTCTACATCCTCACGTTCGGTTTGGCATTCTTGGAGACAACCGCCAATCCGTTCATCCTTTCGTTGGGCGACAAAGAGACTTCTACCCGCCGACTAAACTTGGCTCAGGCTTTCAACCCTGTAGGTTCTCTTAGCGGTATGGCTGTGGCATCGTTCATCGTGTTGCCACACTTGTTGTCAGACAAACGTGATGAGGCAGGACAAATCATCTTTCCTCTCCTTTCCGAAGCAGAGAAGGCGGACATTCGTCTGCACGACTTGGCTGTCATTCGCAATCCCTACGTAGCTATTGGCTTGGTGGTCGTGGCTGTATTGGTGATCATCGCCATCACCAAGATGCCAAAAACGGAGAGTGAAGAGCAGAAAGCTGCAGGACAGACCCACACGTTCAGTGAAACCATGCACAACCTCTGGCACAACACCATCTATCGTGAAGGTGTCTTTGCACAAGTTTGCTACGTGGCAGCACAAATCATGGTGTGGACATTCATCATCCAGTATGCCGACCACTTGGGTATCAACAAGGCAACTGCTCAGATGTATAACATCGTGGCAATGTCCATGAACCTTTTAGGACGTTTCCTTGGCACTTACATCATGCGCTTCGTGAACACACGCAAGTTGCTCACCATCTTTGGAGTGGGTGCTTCTATCTGCACTTTGGGAGCCATCTGCATCGAAGGTATGTGGGGTCTGTACAGCCTTGTTGCCATCAGCCTTTTCATGTCCATCATGTTCCCATCCATCTATGGTATCGCCCTGGAAAATGTGGACACGAAAGACACCCATCTGGGTGCAGCTTTCTTGGTGATGGCAATCGTGGGTGGTGCACTGATGCCACCATTGCAGGGTTTGATGATTGACCAAGAAATCATTTGGGGCATGCCAGCTGTGAATATGTCGTTCATGTTGCCATTGGCTTGCTTCTTGTTCATCATTGTATATGGATACAGAGCATATAAAAGAAGATAATAAACATCAAAAGATATGAAAGCAATTCAGATTTCACACAATCAAGAACTGAACATCATTGAAACAGAAAAACCTGCTACGTTGAAAGCAGGTGAAGTGCTGTTGAAATTGGAATATGTCGGATTCTGTGGCTCCGACCTCAACACCTTCATGGGACGCAACACCATGGCGCTGAACCCTGTCATTCCTGGGCATGAGATCGGTGCTGTGATTGAAGCGGTAGGCGACGAAGTGCCAGCAGAATTGAAGGTGGGCATGGTGGTGACTTGCAATCCTTATACCAACTGCAACAAGTGTGCTTCATGCCGTAACGGACGGGTGAATGCCTGCCAGCATAACGAGACATTAGGTGTGCAGCGCAATGGTGCGATGAAAGAGTACATCGTGCTGCCTTGGGAGAAGATCATCCCTGCTGGTACACTCGATGCCAAGACGAGTGCGTTAATTGAGCCCATGAGTGTAGGTTTTCATGCTGTGAGCCGCGCACAAGTGACCGATGTTGACACTGTGATGGTGATTGGTTGTGGTATGGTGGGTATGGGCGCTATCGTGCGTGCCGTCACTCGTGGTGCCACTGTGATTGCAGCCGACCTCGATGATGAGAAGTTGGCTTTGGCAAAGCAAATGGGTGCTGCCTATGCTATCAACACCAAGACTGAAGACGTACACCAGCATCTTTCCGAGATTACAGGTGGTTTTGGTCCTGATGTCATCATCGAGGCTGTAGGTAACCCCTTCACCTACCAAATGGCAGTCAACGAAGTGGCATTCACTGGTCGTGTGGCATGTATCGGTTATGCGAAGTCTGATGTTACTTTCCAGACTAAACTTTTTGTACAGAAAGAGCTCGACATTCGTGGTTCTCGTAATGCCACCCCACAGGATTTCCGTGGTGTCATCCGCTATTTGGAGAGAGGCACTTGTCCTGTCGATAGCCTCATCACCAAGGTCATCAAGCCAGAAGAGGCTCTCGATACCATGAAGTGGTGGAGCGAGAACCCAGGCAAGGTGTTCCGCATCCTCGTGAAGTTCTAACAAATCATATAACATGGACGGCTACATTCAGAAACCATACGAAGGCAAGACTAAGCGCTATGTCCAGACTTTGGAGTTGCGCGATGACCCTGAGATGATCAAGGAATATCGCAAATGGCACTCGGAGGAGTTCCATTGGAAAGAAATACGCGATGGCATTAGGGAAGTCGGCATTCTCGAGATGGAAATCTACCTCCTTGGTACCAAGTTGGTGATGATTGTCGATACGCCCGAGGACTTTGACTGGCAGAAGGCGATGGACAAGCTCGCCACCCTGCCCCGCCAAGCAGAATGGGAAGCCTTCGTGGCGAAATTGCAAGGATGCCGTGCAGATGCCAGAAGCGACGAAAAATGGCAGATGATGGAACGGATGTTCCACCTCTACGATTAACAACTAACTCACAGATATATTACATAATCTTTTCTCTACATCTTTTCAATTATTGTTTTTTAGAAAGGGCTAATTGACTGACTAACTATTATTAAACCGCTTAAAACAACACAAAAGTATGATGAACCTATCCCCTAAGACAATGGTAGCGTGCCTCCTGGCCATCGCCACCACCATGAGCGCACAAAACTACAAAGTGCCAGTATTGGAGAATGATGAACCCATGGCAACAGGTCCTTTCACCCCCGATTGGTCATCTCTACGCACCTACGAAGTACCTGAATGGTTTCGCGATGCGAAGTTTGGCATCTGGGCACATTGGGGACCTCAATGTGTGGAAGGCTCAGGCGACTGGATGGCGCGTGGTCTCTACCTCGAGGGGGGACATCAATATAACTATCATCGTGACCACTACGGACACCCCAGCGAAGTGGGTTTCAAGGACATTCTTCCCCTCTTCAAGGCAGAGAACTGGACGCCAGAGGAATTGGTGAAGTTCTACAAAGAGGAATGTGGGGCACAATACTTCTTTGCTTTAGGCAACCACCACGACAATTTCGACCTGTGGGACTCCCAATATCAGGAATGGAACTCGAAAAACATCGGTCCTCACAAGGACATCCTCGACGGTTGGGCAAAGGCTGCCAAGAAAGCAGGACTGCCCTTTGGCATTTCCTTCCATGCCGACCACGCCTGGACTTGGTATGAACCATCCAGACGTTTCGATTTGAAGGGTGAAAAGCGGGGTGTGAAATACGATGGCTGGCTGACCAAGGAGGATGGCTACAAGCCCAATGCTGACGGTACAGAGAAGTGGTGGAAGGGACTTGACCCCCAGAAACTCTATGCTCAGAACCATGATTTCTCTGACAACACATGGGACAATGGTGCTATTCATCGCCAATGGGGTTGGGAAGGTGGAGCCAACATCCCCACGCAGGAGTATGTGACCAACTTCTACAACCGAACCCTCGACGCCATCAACCGTTACAATCCCGACCTCATCTATTTCGATGTGACCGTGCTCCCCTTCTATCCCGTCAGTGATGCAGGCATGAAGATTGCCGCCCACATGTACAACCACAGCGCAGCCACCCACAAGGGCAAGAACGAGGCAGTTGTGTTTGGCAAGATTTTGGAGGAAGACATGAAAGATGCCCTTGTCTGGGATGTGGAACGTGGTGCCCCTAATAAGATTATGGAACGTCCTTGGCAATGCTGCAACTGCATTGGCGACTGGCACTACAACACCGGCACCTACGAACGCAATGGTTACAAGAGTGCTGCCACAGTGGCCAAACTCCTCGTGGACATCGTCAGCAAGAACGGTAACATGTTACTATCGGTACCATTGAGAGCCGATGGCACACCCGACGAAAAGGAATTGGCGATTATGAAAGAGTTCGGTGCCTGGATGAAAATCAACAGCGAGAGCATTGTCAAGACGCGTCCTTGGAAAATCTTTGGTGAAGGTCCCATCGCCAATGCTGACATCAAAATCAATGCCCAAGGTTTCAACGACGGGCAATATACCAAGGCTGGTGCCGACGAAATCCGCTTCACACAGACCGAGAAGGCGCTCTACATCACCGCCCTTGCATGGCCTGAGAACAAAACCATCACCGTCAAGTCTTTGGCAGATGGTTCCGACCTCTACCCTGCCGCCATCAAGTCTGTGGAGCTGCTGGGCTATGGCAAGGTGAAGTTCACCCGCACGAAAGAAGCCCTCATCGTCACCCTTCCTGAGAAGCAGAACAACATCATGCCCGTGCTGAAGATTAAGAAGTAATCAGAAAACCTATTTCCAATGAAGATTAAGACAATAGCCACACTGCTTGCCCTCTCGTTGCTGAGTTGTCAAGCGCAAACACAAAAACCATGCGGTCCAGTGCCATCGGAGAACCAACTACGGTGGCAGGACATGGAGATGTATGCCTTCATCCACTACTCGCTGAACACCTACACCGACCAGGAATGGGGTTTTGGTAACGAAGACCCGAAGCTGTTCAACCCCAGCAATCTTGACTGCCGTCAATGGGCACGTGTCTGCAAACAGGCAGGCATGAGGGGCATCATCTTCACCGCCAAGCACCACTGCGGTTTCTGCATGTGGCCGTCGAAATATACGGAGTACTCGGTGAAGAACTCGCCTTGGAAGAACGGGCAGGGCGACGTGGTGCGCGAGCTGGCTGAGGCTTGCAAGGAAGAGGGACTGGAATATGCCGTCTATCTCTCGCCTTGGGACAGGAACCATCCAGAATATGGTAAACCTGCTTACGTGACCTACTTTCGCAACCAGCTGCGCGAGTTGCTGACGGAGTATGGCGACATGTTCGAGGTGTGGTTCGATGGTGCCAATGGTGGTGATGGCTGGTATGGCGGAGCCAATGAAATCCGTCGCATTGACCGCACGACCTACTATGAATGGCCTGAGACTTACAAGATGATTCGCGAGTTACAGCCCAAATGCCTCATCTGGAACGACGGCAGCGACCGGGGCGACCTGCGCTGGGTGGGCACGGAGGCTGGCAACATCGGCGAGACGAACTGGAGCCTGCTGAACGATAAGGGTGATGTGCCTTACGAGCAGTTGCACTACGGATTGGAGAACGGTAACGTATGGTGCCCGGGCGAAACGAATACCAGCATCCGTCCAGGTTGGTTCTACCACGAGACGGAGAATGAGAACGTGAAGAGCCTGTCGAAACTGATGGACACCTATTATAAATCGGTGGGGCGCAACTCCTGTCTGCTGCTGAACTTCCCTATCGCCCCCAACGGACGCATCCACCCTACGGACTCGCTGCGAGGCATCGCCTTCAAGAAGATGATTGACGAGGTGTTCAAGAATGACCTGACCAAGACGGCGCTGCAAACGCCACTGAACATCCCTAAAAGGCAGGAGGGAGAAGATGTCGCAGCGCTCGAAAAAACTTGGGGTGGTGGGAGGCTCATTGATTTCTTGAAACCCACCGAGTTCAACCGCTTCGTGGTGGAGGAGGACATCCGTTACGGACAGCGTGTGAAGAAGTTCTCGCTGGAGGCTGAGGTCGATGGGAAGTGGGTGCCTTTGAAGGACGAACTGGTGGATCACGGAGATGGATTGACCACCATCGGTCATCGCCGCATCATTTGCTTCCCCAATGTGACAGCCACCCGTCTGCGCTTCATCGTCACCGATGCCAAGTGTGACCCCATCATCAAAAAGGTGGGCGTCTATCTGGCACCCGATATCACCCAGGACACACCCGATGCTGGCGAGAAACATGCCTCGGATTACTACATCTTCTTTGGCGCCGACAAGGTGATGTTTGTGACCCTCAACGACGAGGCGGATGTTACAGGTTTCCGCTATCTGCCACCACAGGATTCGAAGGAAGGCCTTATCACCCACTACCGCATTTCTGCCACCACCGACTGGAAGACCTGGGAGACACTGGGCGAGGGCGAGTTCTCCAACATCGTGAACAACCCCATCTGGCAGACCATCCGCTGCAAGCCCACCCGTGCCAAAGTCATCCGTGTGGACGGTCTCCGTCTGGCACAAGGCGAACGTATGGGGTACAGTGATGTGGAAGTACTGACCGAGAAATAGCCTCAAATGAAATTAGAGGATATATCCGACATAAGAGAATAGCCTCAAATGAGATGGGAGGATATGTCCGACATTGGAAAATAACATCAAATGATAATAGAAGATATGTCCGAGACAGGGATATAGCATCGAAAAAAATGGAAAGATATGCCACCGTCAGAGAGATAGCATTGCAGGCATATGACAATAAAAATCGTCCGTCGGTTTGCTATTGCCAAAATAAATTGCTATATTTGCGCCGGATTTATAACAAAAAAGAAATGGAAAGAAATATCAAGCCGCAATTCAGCTTCGAAATGCTCTACGTTCCCCCCTTCACCAAGCAGAGGGGCTTCGACCCGAACACGTTGACGACCATCTGGGAACCGTACAGGTTTGAGCGCAAGAAGAGTGGCGTCGAACTGCTCGACGCCGTGGTCGACACTCTCATCGCCGGTCGCAACCCCCACCATCTCGCCTGGCAATGGGGCATTCAGCCTACCCAGCTGAACGCGCTCACCGCGCTGCTGACGGGTCTCGCGCTCCAGGACTTCGTCGTGAAATGGAAGCTCCAGACCGCCCGACTGCTCCTGCTCCACACCACGATGCCGCTCAGCGAGGTGATGCAGCGCATCGGCTACACCAGCCAGACTTCTTTCAGCCGGTTCATCAAGCAGAACCTCGGGCTGTCACCCATTTACTTCCGACTCACCCAGCGCAAGAACGGCGACCTGAACAAGTATGCCGTCTGACGCCCAAACCCATAAAAAGATGAAAAAGACACTGGCAATCATCGCCACGACACTGAGCCTGGTCCTTCATGCCCAGACGCACGATTGGGAGAACCCACACGTGCTTGGCATCAACAAACTGCCGTATCATGCCACACTGCAACTGCCTTCGAAATGGAAAGACTGCAAGGAAATTGTGAGTCTCGATGGCGAGTGGCAGTTCCATTGGTCGAAAGACCCAGAGTCACGTCCTGCTGACTTCTATCGTGAGGACTACGATGTAAGCGGATGGGATAAGATTAAGGTGCCAGGCAACTGGCAGTTGCAGGGTTTCGGCAAACCCATCTATGTGAACATGCAGTATCCGTTCCACAGAGACAGACCCAGCGTGACAGGAGAGCCCAACAAGGACTGGTATGCCTACGACCATCGCAACCCCGTGGGCTCGTATGTGACGTTCGTTGATGTGACGAAAGAGATGCTCTCGAAGAATCTGATTCTGCACTTCGGCGGCGTTCACTCAGCCATGTACGTCTGGGTGAACGGCAAGAAGGTTGGCTATAGCCAGAACTCGATGTCGCCTGCCGAGTTTGACATTACTAAATATCTTCGTGAGGGCAAGAACAAACTCGCTGTCGAAGTGTATCGCTGGAGCGACGGCTCGTACTTGGAATGTCAGGATATGTGGCGACTCAGCGGCATCTTCCGCGAGGTGCAATTGTGGGTTCGTCCCTTGGTGCATATCGCCGATTATAAGGTGGAGGCTGTGCCCAATGCCGACTTCTCGCAAGCCACTGTGACAGCAGACATCGCCATTTGCAATACTGGTAAGAAGAAAGCGAAGAACGTGAGTGTGTTCTTCAAGACCTATGAGAATCAGAGTGAACAGCCCTCGACTGTCAGACCGGATGGTTACTTGGCCTCTGCCCCTGTGATTCTCCCTGGCGACACCACGCATGTCAAGATCACCTACACCATCTTTCATCCACGTCTGTGGTCGGCCGAGAAGCCCAACCTCTATGAGTACAGCATTGAACAGGGCGATGAGCACTTCGACAACCACTTCGGCGTGAAGCGCGTGGAGTGTGTAGGCGAGGTCTTTAAGATCAACGGTAAAAACGTGAAACTGCGTGGCGTGAATCGTCACGACCACCATCCTCGCACAGGTCGCTACGTGGATGATGCCACTTACGAAAAGGATATTGCGCTGATGAAGCAGGCGAACATCAACTTCCTGCGCACCAGCCACTATCCCGATCGCGAATACCTCTACGAGCTCTGCGACCGCTGGGGCATCTATGTCATGGACGAAGCCAATCAAGAGAGTCACGGCTACGGCTATGCCAACAAGGTGATGGGTGAAGACCCTGAATGGAAGGATGCCCATGTGGACCGTGCCGTCTCATTGGTTCAGCGCGACAAGAATCATCCCAGCGTCATCTTCTGGAGCCTCGGCAATGAAGGCGGCGTAGGACCGAACCTGAAGGCGATGCGCGATGCCGTTGTCGCCCTCGACACCATCGCCCTGCCCTTCTGCGACACCGACCGCAGCCAGAGTGACATCTACGACGATGGTTATCTGACACCAGACAAATTGAAAACAGAAGCCCAGAAGATTACTGACCGTCCCTTCATGATGCGCGAATATGCCCATGCGATGGGAAACTCCATGGGAAACTTCCAAGAATACTGGGACGTCATCTATGCCGACTCCAGCATTTGTGGTGCAGCCATCTGGGATTGGGTGGATCAGGGCATTGCAAAACCCATCGATGGCGACGCTTTGCGACCATCATCAGCTCTCTCCTTGCAGAAAGATGAATTTTGGGCATATGGAGGCGACTTCGGCGACAAGCCCAACGACGGTGCTTTCTGTATCAATGGTCTCATTGCCCCAGACCGCACGCCTCATCCGCATTACTATGAGGTGCAGCACGTCTATCAGCCACTCACATTCATCCGCGAAGGCGATGACATCCGCATCATCAACCGCGACTGTTTCACCGACCCTAGCGAATACGACTACACCTACGAACTCCTTGCCGACGGAATGGTGAAAGAATCAGGAGCGCTGACCATACAAGGAGATAATCTCGTCATTCCATCCACCTCTGCTCCCGTGGTAGGCGGCGGTCCTTATCCTGAACTCGCCCTCAACATTTCTGCCCATCTGAAGGAGAATAAGCCTTGGGCAAAGAAAGGCTTTGCTGTGGCAAGCGAACAATTCGTCACTATTCCTTATCAATCCCCAAACGGTGTCAGTGGAAAAGTTCCTGAGATGACGTTTAAGGACAGAGGTGTTCTTGTGACTACCAATCAGGGGACTTTATTCTTTAACAATATGACTGGTGCCCTCACTTCGTGGATTGTCGATGGTCAGGAGATGCTGCAAGCTCCCTTGGAGCCTTATTTCTGGAAACCAGAAAATGATAACCAAAGTGCGGCTGGTTTTGCCCGTCGCTTAAGAGTATGGAAGGACGCTGTTGAAAACCGTTCCATGGGTAGAGTTTTCCAAATAGAGGAGAATACTACGGCGCTGAAGATTTCCTACAACATCACATTGCCTCATTCGCTTGCAGGTCTTCTCCTTACTTACACTATATCTTCCGACGGACGTATTGGGGTAGACATGGATTACATACCCATTACGGCAGACCTACCGATCATCCCCAAGTTCGGTATGAGGATGCGTCTGCCAGCCGACTACACCAACATTGAGTACTATGGTCGTGGTCCTTGGGAGAACTATCCTGACCGCAAGCGCAGTGCCTTCTTAGGTCAATACAAGATGCCGCTCTCTGACTATGAAACTGAATACATCCATCCGCAGGACAATGGCTGTCGTACAGATGTGCGCTGGTTTGAAATCTCAACGCCCAACACTCAACGCTCAACTTTACGCATCAAGGGTTACCAGCCTCTCTGCATCCGCGCTTGGGACTATGGAGAAGAAGACTTGGAGGGTGCGAACCATCCCTACGAGATTAAACGAGGTCGTTTCGTCAATCTGAACATCGATCTCAACGTTCATGGTGTGGGTGGCGTTGACACCTGGGGAGCACGCACCCTACCCCAATACACCATCGATGGCAACAAGTCCTATCATTACGGATTCAATCTGGAATGGAAACGTTGAGAACCATCGCAAACACAACACATATTTATATATAAAAGAGCAGGCCACCCTCATTGAGAGTAGCCTGTTTCTATTTCCGGGAGATTCCTTTACTTGGCAGCCTCCTGCTTCTTTGCCGTCACGTAGAAGAAACGTGGGAAAGCACCAATCGAGAAAGTGTAGACGGAACCATCATCACTCTTCACTTCGAAAGTGTCGGTACGGGTTCTACCCAAAGCACCACCACGTCCCATGCCTCCTCTGCCTCTGCCCATTCTGCCTCTACGAGGACCAGCGCCTGGACGAGGACCTTGACCGAAGCCCTCGCCTGGACGTGCCGTTGGAGGAGTTGCCTGACCAGGCTGTGCTGTAGGAGGAGTTGCCTGACCGGGCTGTGCTGTAGGAGGAGTTGGGAAACCTGGGCGTGCATTATCTGCTCCCTCCTTACGATAAGGTTGCAATTCGCGATAGAGTGCCATGATGGAACCTTGTGGATAGATCATGTCATTACCCACAGCGAAATGCACCTCCTTCGTTTCCTTGTTCAGGAGGAAAGAGTTCACGCACTTGGCAAACTGAAAGTTATCAGGATTGCCATTCCAATAAGAGATGAAATTGCCTCTTGGCATCTGGGTGCTGTACTTGTTTGCCTCCATAACTGCCTTGAACTGCTCCTCATTCATGGAGAGCAACAGAAGGAAATTGGCTACAGTGGGCTTGATGACCGTGATTTCGCTGCCATCATCACCATATGGCTTGGTACATACATCCAACTGCTGTGCCTGAGCATAAAGCCCCATTGCCAGCATCATGAACGAGAAGATTAACTTTTTCATAAGCATATAGAGTTTGATAGGTTTGTAATAAAGTGATTTGGTTTAGTGTCCCAAAGGTACAGATTTTTTCAATACGATATTTACATTTAAGGGATTTTTTTTACTTTTTTCTTAAAAAAACACAAAAAAAGGGGGAGAAAGTCCACTTTACATGACTTTTCCCCCGATTTTTTACCAAATTTTCACACGTTTCTCTTTCGGGACAAACATGGGGTCTTTTTCTGTGATGCCAAATGCTTCATACCAAGCATCGACCAAAGGAAGGGCACCATTCACACGCCACTTGCACAACGAATGCGGGTCGGAAGTGGTGAGGTTGCGGATTGCCTCCTCTGTGATGTTGCTTGCCCACACCCCTGCGTATGCCAAGAAGAAGCGTTGTTCAGGTGTGAAACCGTCCTTCACAGGCAGCGGATGCTCCTTGGTGGCATTCTTGAAAGCCGTATAAGCAAACTTCAGACCACCATGATCACCTAAATTCTCGCCACAGCAGAGGTCACCATTCGCATTCAGATCGGGCAGCACCTTGATGGCTGAGAAGAAGTCCTTGATGACTTGCGCACGTTCGTTGTATTGGTCTCCATCCCCTTCTGCCCACCAGTCGCGGAAATTACCATCCTTATCGAACTGGCGACCCTGGTCGTCAAAGCCATGCGACATCTCATGACCAATCACCACACCGATGGCTCCGTAGTTGAAGGCATCATCTGCGTCCATGTCAAAGAACGGGTACTGGAGGATGCCGGCTGGGAAGCAAATTTCATTGGTTGTGGGGTTGTAATAGGCATTCACCGTCTGAGGATTCATGTACCATTCATCCCTGTCCACAGGCTTCTTCCACTTGCGTTCCAGCATATCGGCATGAGCCCACTTTGCCACCTCCTTCATGTTCTCGTAGAGCGTCTTCTCGGGGTCGATGTTCATCTTCGAATAGTCACGCCACTTGTTGGGATAGCCCACCTTCACATAGAAGGCATCCAGTTTCTCGTGGGCAGCCTTCTTGGTCGATTCGCTCATCCATTCCTGTGCGTCGATGCGTTCGCCCAGTGCAATCTGGAGGTTCTTGATCAGTTGCTCCATACGTGCCTTGTTGGCGGGTGGGAAGTATTTCTCCACATAGATTTGTCCCACAGCCTCGCCCAACACGCTGTTCACGATGCTCACACTGCGCTTCCAACGAGGACGTGGTTCCTTGGCACCTGTCAGGATGCGACCATTGAAGTCGAACACCTCCTCATACACCTCATCGCCCAGCATGGAACCAGCCGAATCCAGTATCTGCCATTGCAACCAGTCTTTCAGCACCTCCACCGATGTGTCTTCCCACACCTTCAACGCCTCTTTGATAGCTTCGGGCTGACCCACGGAGAGAGAATCAATCTCTGTGAGTCCCTGCACATCGAAGTAAGTCTTCCAATCATAGCCTGCATACTCCTTCGTGAAGTCTGCAAACGACATCTTATGGTAGTTGGAGGCAACATCACGCAATGCCACATTGTCACGCCCAGCCTTTGCCATCCTGATTTCCAACGCCACCACGTTCTCAGTCTTCTTCTGGGCATCAGCAGGTGTCTCGCCCACAAACTGGAACATCTTCACGATATGTTTCCTGTAGGCATCCAAGATTTTCTTGTTCTCCTCATCCTCCTTCACGTAGTAGTCACGTTCCAACGAGTAGCCGCCTTGAGCGATTTCCAGCAGGTTCTGCGTGGATTCCATCATGTCGGCACCCACATAGCTGCCCCACAACTCTCCGAAGCCAACACCTTCCACGTTCATCTGGTTGATCAACTCCTTCAGTTCAGCTTTGGTCTTCACAGCCGCCACACGTTTCAAATCCACCATCACGGGCTTCACGCCATCCTTGTTCTGACGCACGGAATCCATTCTCAAGGCATAGATGTCGCCAATCTTCTGTCCCAGCGAACCCTTCTCCTGAGGCTGAGCCGCCAGTCCTTCGATAATCTCACGGATGCGTTTCTGGTTCTCTTCTGCCACCACGTCAAAACTGCCATACCTTGAAAACTCAGGACGCAGGGGGTTGTTCTTCAGCCAGCCACCACAGGCATATTGATAAAAGTCCGTGCCAGGCTTGGCGGTCATGTCCATATTCTCCAACTTGATGCCCATTGTCTGGGCATTCGCCATCGTCGATGCTACCATAGTCATCATCATCAAAATGTTTTTACTTTTCATCATTTCTTTTTCAATTAGGCGGCAAAGTTACGAATAATTGAAGAAAGCACAAAATTAATGCGCACCATTTTGTTTCCTTTCCATGTTCAGGAGAATATTAGAGATGTATTGTTTATGTGCGATGATGGTACATGCGCTTTTCCAATCGCCCAAGATCTTGACCACTTTGTTGAAGATAGCGTCACTCATACCCTTTTCCTGCTGGGCACGGATATATTCTGCCATACGATTCAATATCTGTTGCTGCATGGATATGATGGTTTCTCTCCTGAATTCCTTGTAATAGCTGTCCAGGCGTTCCAGCACCAAGGCGCCATCCACCCTACCCGCAGCATTCGGGTCCAACACCTGAAAACACTGTGCAATCAGATTTTGGTTCATGACGATGCCGGGTGACACTGTGCCATCTTGTCCCTGTTCCATCTCTCTGAGGATGTTGCGCGTGATTGCCTTCTCATTCTCCGACACGGTGGGGGCATAGAAAGTCAGATAGTCGAGCATGCTCACCAGCAGAGCCTTGTCTTCGGCGCTGTCCGAGTACTTGTAGTGATCGCGATAGAAGGTCATGCGGGTGACGAAGTCATCAACCAGCACCTTTTCGCCTGTTGGGGATGCGGTGGAAGTTCTCACAAAGTCGTTGGGTCCTTCAATCTCGTACAGATTACCCCTCCAGCTGCCAGACTTGCCTTCCAGTTTCCACTCTACAGCCACCACGATACGGTTCTGGGTATTCTCCTTGGAGTTGCTGCGGAGCACCAGCACATCGTAGGTCGTGTTCTCGCCAATCACGATGGGGTCATCTTGGTCATTGTAGCGCACGATGGTCTTCTTGTACTTCGCCTTCTCCTCCTCCGTGGCATTCTCCGAAAGTCCCTTCATCTGGCCGTAGTAGGTCACGTCTGCGTCTTGACTGTCCTGTTCGAACGCATCTCGCAGTTCCTTCGTCATCGTGACATATCCTGCGCCTGGAATCACTTTGAATTCCACGATGTTGCATCTCCAGGGATCGAGCGCACTGGTCTTGCCCTGTTCGCGAACGGTGTTCGTGATGGTCACACCTTTTGAGTTCTTGAACTTCTCAAATGCCTTGAGCACATTCTTCTGAGCCGACACGTTCAGGCTCACGATTGCTGCCAGCAACAATGCTGCATAGCGGATGTTTCTTGTTTTCATATTCCTTCTTCTTTTAGTGATTAAATTTCAATACAATTATGATATTCTTCGAGATAAGCTTCATACTTTTTATTCAACGCCATCGTTGCGGCATCCATTTCGATTTTCTCCATCAGGATGGCTTGTTTGAGCTGCCACACCTGGTAGTCTTTCTCCACCTGCGCCAGTTCTTCCTCGCTCACCTGTGGCAATTCTGGCATCACTTCCGTTTCGAGGATTTCTGCCATCAAAGGAGTTGCTTGTCGGCGAGGTTTCCGCTTCATGCGTTTCGCGGGAGCCGTGTATGCCACTTGTTCCACCGCAGGGGCTGCAGGTGTCAGCACGGGAGTCTCTTTCTTCTCCTCGGGCTTCACGACTGTTGGTCGTTGAGCAATCTGAGGGGTAGTGTCTTGCTGAGGAGTCTCAGGGACGAGCTTGCCAAGAACGAACCACAAGGTCAGGCAGGCAGCCACGGCTATGCCCCATCCCACATAGCGACGGATCTTGATGCGTTTCCGTTCAGCCATTGTCTGGTCGTAAAGGGCTTCACCCAGCGTAAGTTCACCCAACATCTCAGCGATGATTTTCCACTCCGCAGGAGCATCGGGACGATTTACCTCGATGACAAGCTGGCGTTCCTCCTGTAGCGAGGTCTCGCCTTCCATGTATTTGTCGATGAGACGGCTGACTTCTTGCTGTGTCATAGGTTCATCCTCCTTTTCATTTCGTTAAACAATTTCTTTCTTGCCATCGCGATCATGCTCTGTACTGAGGCTTTTGGAATGCCCGTCTGTTGGGCGATTTCTTCGGTTGAGAGTCCTTCCTTTTGCCGCATCTCGAAGAGTTGACGTTCACGGGGTTGCAACTGTTGGAAGGCTTCATCCAGTGCTTTGAGACTCTCTTGCCGTTCCACCTCCTCGTGAGGAGAGAGATGGGGCGATGGACTGGTCTCGCTCATGCTGTCCGTCTCCCTCATCAGTGTGAGGTGTTGCCGTCGTTTCATGTTCACACAGCAGTTTTTTGCCACCCTCACCGCCAACGCCTCCACGTTTCGGTTTTCGTCCAGTTGCTGACAGTATCTCCACAATTGTAAGAGCGTCTCTTGTGCCACGTCCTCTGCATCATCCGCTGAACCGAAAAAGTTTCGTCCGATGCGGAGAATCAGAGGACGCAGTCGCGCTGCGGTCTGTTCAAATGTGGTTCTATCCATGCTGGTTTTGAGTTGCTTTTACCCTCTTTACGTAAGAAAAAGGAAATACTTAAGTTGAAAAACGGCACAAATTTACAAAAAAATAGAAAAAAGTCGTACTGTTGGCTATGCCGAAGGTACTTTCGTTCGACAATAAGAGTAAAAAAAAGCCTTTTCTCTTTGTATTGTGCTCACTTCTTCGTACCTTTGCACCCGATTTTAACTAAAGGGGTGCTCGCTATGGCGGGCTGAGATGATACCCATGAACCTGATGCAGGTAATGCTGCCGTAGGGACGATTAAACGGGACATGCCCTTTTAGGATGTTTAATCTTTAGTTAAATTACAGTTTTTATGGTAAAAAGATTTTTAGCTGCATGCCTCTTTCTGAGTTCTATGGGCATGATGGCGCAGAGTCGGAAAGCTGACTCTCTGAAAGTAATCAACCTCGATGAAGTGAACGTGGTTTCGACCCGTGTGGGAGCAACGACTCCTGTGGCTCACACCAACGTGAGCAAGGAGCAGATTGCCGAGATGAACACGGGCAAAGACCTCCCCTACTTGCTTTCGCTCACCCCCAGCGTGACAATGACGAGCGATGCGGGCAACGGCATGGGCTACACGAGCATGAGAGTACGCGGTGTGGATCCAAGCCGCATCAACGTGACGACAAACGGCATCCCCTTGAACGATGCGGAGAGTGCTCAGGTGTTCTGGGTGAACATTCCCGACTTTGCATCTTCGGCTGAGAACATCCAGATTCAGCGTGGTGCAGGCACATCGACGAATGGTTCGGGAGCGTTTGGCGCCACCGTGAACATCCAGACGGCCAACCTCGACCTGAAGCCTTCGTTCGGCTACGACATGTCGGCAGGCAGCTATGGCACACACAAGGAAACGTTCCGCTTCACATCGGGATTGCTGGGCAATCATTGGGCTGTGCAGGGAAGGCTCTCCAACATCGCCACAGACGGCTACATTGACCGTGCCTCCGTACGCCTCAACTCTTACTTCCTTCAGGCTGCCTACTACGGCAACAACACGGTGGTGAAGTTCATCACCTTCAACGGCAAAGAGAAGACCTATCATGCCTGGAACTACACAAGCAAGTATGAGCAGAGCCTCTACGGACGCACCTACAACTCCTGCGGCGAATACTACGATGCGGACGGCAATCGCCACTACTACGACAATCAGACGGACAACTATCACCAGCAGCACTATCAGTTGCACTGGAACCAGGGTCTGGGTAAGATGCTGTCGCTCAACGTAGGTTTGCACCTGACCAAGGGCGACGGATACTACGAGCAATACAAGGCTGGCAAGAAACTCTACCAGTTCAACATCGCAGAACCAGGCGACCATAAGACAAAAGGCGACCTCATCAACCAGAAGAAGCTGGACAATGACTTCATGGGCGTGGTGGGTTCGCTCAACTTCGATAACAAGAAGGGACTCAAAGCCTCGCTGGGCGGTGGCTGGACCGTGTACGACGGCGATCACATCGGCAAGGTCATCTGGGCAAAGGATGTGCTGATTCAACCTGACTTCACCTACTACGACAACAACGCAAAGAAGTATGACGGCAACTTCTACGGCAAGGTGAACTACGAGTTCCTCCGTGGACTGAGTGCCTTCATCGACCTGCAGTACCGCCACGCCAGCATCCACATGAACGGACTGACCGACGACTACGACGAGAACTACAATCAAATCAACTTCCAAGAGCGCTACGCCTACAACTTCTTCAATCCCAAGTTCGGCCTCTTCTACCAAATCACGCCCAACCATCAGGTGTATGGCAACTTCTCTGTGGCACATCGCGAACCGACTCGCAACGACTTCGAGGAGCACATTGGTGTGGATCTGAAGGCTGAACGGCTGAACGACTGGGAACTGGGCTACCGCTACCAGAGCAAGAAGTTCTCAGCAGGATTCAACTTCTATTATATGGGCTATGCCAACCAGTTCGTGCTGACCGGCAAGCTGAACGACATCGGTGAGATGATTGCCTCCAACGAAAACAGCGGCAAGTCGTACCGCACGGGCGTGGAACTGGAAGCCGCATGGCAGCCCGTAGATTGGTTCCGCTGGGACGTGAACGCCACCTTCAGCCGCAATCGCAACAAGGAATGGAAGGTGAATGCAACTGAGGAGGACACTTGGGCTAATCAGGGCATGCTCGACCTTGGCGAGACAAAGATTTCCTTCTCGCCCGAAATCATCGCCAACAACATCCTCACCTTCAAGTGGCGCGGCTTCAAGGCACAACTCTTGAGCAAGTACATCAGCCGTCAGTATATGACCAACACAGGTTTCCGCTACGCCAAGGTGGGCGACGAAAACATCCGTCTCTTCCTCTCCGACTACCTGACCAACGACCTCGACCTCTCTTACACTTTCAAGCTGAAGAGCATCAAGAGCGTCACCATCGGAGGCACCCTCTACAACCTCACCTCGCGAAAGTACGACAACAACGGATGGGCATACTGCGAGATTGGAAAGGATGCCAACGGCAACCCCTACGCTTGGACAACCGATCTGTATGAAAGCGGATTCGCCCCACAGGCACCCTTCCACTTCATGGCACACATGTCACTTAACTTCTAACCAGCCCACGCGCTGGGCGTTTTTCTTGTTCTGACTATGCAAGATTTTCTCACAGCCCATTGGCTTGACATACTGACCACGATACTCGGACTACTCTACATCTGGTTCGAGTATCGTGCCAGTCTTTGGATGTGGGCAGTTGGATTCCTCATGCAAGTCTTGGGCATCGTGCTCTACTACCAGAAAGGACTCTACGCCGACTGCGGCATGGAATTCTACTATCTCTCCATGACCATCTACGGAAGCATCTGCTGGGTACGTGGCACACGCAAGAAGACGGCACTCCCCATTCGCCACTTCCCCACCCGACTCATCCTTCCCTGGGTGGCAATCATCTGTGCCGTATGGGCACTCATCTACTGGTTGCTCGTCACTTTCACCGACTCCAACGTCCCCCTTGCCGACAGTTTCACCACAGCCCTGAGCATCATCGGTATCTGGGCACTCGCCCACAAGTATCTGGAGCAATGGTTCATCTGGATAGCCGTCGATGTCGTCACCTCCGCCCTCTACTTCTACAAAGACATCCCCTTCAAGGCATCCCTCTACGCCCTCTATGTCATCATCGCCATCATGGGCTACTTCAAGTGGAAACGGTTGATGAAGGAAGAAAGAAAATAACACGAACACATTGATATATAACAAGGGGAGGTATCCGTTTTGGAGCCTCCCCTCTCTTTAACCGTTAACCTATAACCGTTAACCGTTACAGCCTTGAACTCTTGAACCCTTGAACTTAGACCTTTAAATGGCACGCTGGTACGTTAGTGCGTTTATCTTTTTCTTAGCCATTCAGACATAAATTTGTCATAAACCTCATAGACGCCCTGTTGCTGGGTCAAAACTTGCTTCTCTATCAGAGCGATGGCAGCTTTCTGCACACTGCTTGCTGAAGCGAGGTGATAGCGCTTGACAAAAGACATGCCTGTGATCTCTTTGGCCTTACCTTCGTGACTGACGGCAACAAGTAAGTCACGCTGACGAGCCGTAATTTGGTATAATAGATCTTTATAAGCCTCTTCATTCTGGTTGATGATTTGCTCCACAGCTTTGTCAACATCATAGATGTCAACCTCATCTTTAGTTGCAAATAATTGGTTGAGCACCTTTTGGAGATACCACGTCGTCCCATCAAAGCGTTCATAAATAGCACTCACCACATCGTCAGCAATCCGCTTTCCTGCAGCTTTGAAGTGATTTTTTGCGAACACTTCATACTCTGGTAATGCTACAGGCTTAAGGAACATCATGGATACACTTTGATAGAATGGTCTTGCTGGTGAAGAAAACATCTCACTCATCATACTTTTCTGTGAACCAGAAAAGATGAAAACAGCATTACGGCATTGTTGCACGTATGTTCGCATGAGTTCCTCAACATTCTGCTCAGGGTAATCATTGATGGCCTGAAATTCATCAATGGCTACAATACATTTTTTGTCAGCAGCCTGCAGGTAGTTGAATATTTCTTCCAACGTGAAATCAGGCGACTTAATATCTCCTAACCCAAGATTCCAACTAGCATTCCCTTGCCCATCGAAAGAAATACCCGTTCTAAGTGAAGTCACAAAGCGTAAAAAACCATCAATGGCTGCTTGTCCGCGTTTCTTCAATCGGGTGACAATACCTTGCCCCATCCGATAAACCATATCTTGAAGATTCTTGGTGGCATAGATGTCTATCAAAAAAGTATAATACTGGTCTTGTATTTCATCTTGAGCAAAACAATGGTGTATGAGTCCTGTTTTACCCATACGTCGTGGTGAAATAAGTGCTGTATGATTGCCGTTGGTTAACAAAGTTACCAATTCCTGAGTTTCAGTCTTGCGATCACAGAAATACGCGGCTGACTCATAGCCATAAGTAATGAAAGGGTTTTCTATCATAATTAGAATGATTGTTTAGATGCCGCAAATTTACAAGGTTTCATTTGAATATCCAAATAATTATCCGAAAAAGATTATCCAAATCGGATAAAATGTAATGATGGCGCAAAAAACAAAGAAGATTTAGTCTCAAACCTTTGACCCTTAACCTTTACAGCCTTTGACTTTAGACTTTAGACAGTCTCGACCTTCAACCTTCAAATGGTACGCTGGTACGTGACAGCATAAGGGTGCCAGTTTTTCTGAATAAGGGCAGGTTATTGTTCAATAAGGAACGCTTATTATTCAGCAGAGGCAGGTTATTGGAAAATAAGCCTTGTAGAGAAAAACCAGTCCTTACAACTAAGACACAAAATCTCAAAAACAAATTGATTTAGATTTGTACCCTCCCTGAGCCTGCAAGTGTTACTACGAGGAACTTGCACTTGTATCCTCGTGAGTCCACAAAAACTCCTCCGACGTACTCGCTTTAAAACAACGCCGTTGTTTTGCCTTTCCTACACCGATGTTTTGATGAAACAACGGCGTTGTTTTAACCGCTAATTGTTGAACGCTAAACGAACACGTTTTTCACAATTTTTCTCTCCAATTGACATTTTTTTCTTGTTTTCCTCGCATAATTCGAACTTTTGTGCTAACTTCGCACCATAAACCCCAAAAACTTTTCTTGCTATGGAACAGAAAACACAACTTGATCAACTGGAACGACTCGTGCAACTGATTTCGGATGACAACGAGCTTTTGAATCGTGCTAACGACTTCATGAAGAATCTTGTGAACACAAAATTTGACTATCGTGGCACGCATGACATCTCTGCCGAACTGGCAGCTAAAGAAGGGAAGAAGGAAGAAAGACATCAATGAAAAGAATGACATACAGATGGATGATGATGGTGCTTGTCTGGGTGATTGCCCTGGGCATGCACGCACAAGGTGTGGAATACACTCAGTCGGACAGCGCCTTGGTGGTGAAACTCCTGAAGGAGGCGAAGAACCAGCGAGGCAACGAAAACCCCATTTTTTATTTCGGCAAGAAGTTCCTAGGCATCCCCTATGTGGCACACACGCTGGAACTGGGCGACAAGGAACACCTGATCGTGAACTTGCACGGATTGGATTGCACCACGTTCGTGGAGACGGTGGTGGCGCTCTCGATGTGCGACCAGCAGAACAAGCGCACGTTTGACGACTTCTGCCAGAACCTCACGAAGATTCGTTTCCGTGAGGGCAAGATGACGGATTACACCTCACGCCTGCACTATTTCACGTGGTGGGCAGAGGACAACGAGCGGCTGGGCATCGTGAAGGACATCAGCATCGAGGATGCTCCTTTCCTGGGCAAGCAGACGATACACATCAACTATATGTCGCAGCATCCGAATCTGTACAAGCAGTTGAAGAACCATCCGCAGTTCGTGCCTGTCATCAGGAAGTATGAGCAGGAGACGGAGGGGCGGCAGTTTAACTACATCCTGAAACAAGACTTGTCGTGGGCGGCTGGAACGCCCTTGAGCATGGTGAGGGATGGTGACATCGTGGCGATGCTGACGGACAGCGACGGGCTGGACACGCGCCACATCGGCATCGCGTTCTGGCAACAGGGGAAGTTGCATCTGCTCCACGCCTCGAGCATTTACAAGAAGGTGCTGATGAGCAAGGAGACTTTCTACGAGTATGAGATGAAACAAGCGAAGCACACGGGCATCCGCGTGTTCAGATTTGTGGAGAAATGAGGTATTGTTTTTCTGGAACGGGCAACAGCCAATGGGTGGCAGACAAGTTGGAAGGTCTGCTGGATGACGAGGAAGGTGTCTTCGGCATGGTGTTCCCTGTGTATGGCTGGGGCATCCCCAAGGTGGTGGAGGAATATGTGAGGGAGCATCAGGAGGAGATCAAGGCGGCTCAGTATGTGTGGGTGGTGATGACTTGTGGCGACGACATCGGCTATGCGGACAGGGTGCTGAAAAAGGTGATGGGTCGGGAGGCAGACACGGTCTTCTCTGTGCAGATGCCTAACACGTATGTGTGCCTGCCCGGATTCGATGTAGATAAGGATGAAGTGGCAACGGCGAAGGTGCAGGAGACGCGCAAGCGACTGCCCGACATTGCCGAGGCCATCAAGAACAAGGATAAGAAAACGGAAGTGGTGAGGGGCAACTTCGCTTGGGTGAAGACCTACGTGTTGCGCCCGCTGTTCAACCGCTTCCTCGTGACCGACAAATATTTCCACACGAACAAGAACTGCATCCAATGCAAACGCTGCGTGAGAGGTTGTCCGCTGAACAATATCACGACCGACGAGAAGGGCAAGATTGTGTGGAAGCACGAGCATTGCACGGGCTGCCTGAGATGTTACCACCGATGCCCCTGCGAAGCCATTGAGTTCGGCGCATTCACTAAAAACAAAGGACAGAAGGTACATGATTTCGATTGATAAACTGGGTGTGGAATTTTCAGCCACTCCCCTCTTTTTGGATGCCAGTTTCGTGGTCAACCCCAAAGACCGCATAGCCCTCGTGGGCAAGAACGGGGCTGGCAAGAGCACGATGCTGAAAATCATTGCGGGCTTGCAGGAACCCACTTACGGACAAGTGTCGCGACAGAAGGACATCACCATCGGGTATCTGCCTCAGGTGATGGTGCTTTCGGACAGCCGGACGGTGATGGAGGAGGCTGAGACGGCGTTTGCCCACATCAGCGAGATGCAGGAGCGTCTGGACAAGATGAACGAGGAGATTGCCCGCAGGACGGACTATGAGAGCGAGTCGTACATGGCACTCATCGAGAAGTTCACCCACGAGAACGACCGTTTCACGATGATGGGCGGCACGAACTATCATGCCGAACTGGAACGCACGTTGCAAGGTCTGGGTTTCCAACGCACGGACTTCGACCGCCCTACAGCGGAATTTTCTGGTGGCTGGCGAATGCGAATCGAACTGGCAAAGCTGCTCTTGCAGAAACCTGACCTGCTGTTGCTCGACGAGCCAACGAACCACCTCGACATCGGTTCCATCCAATGGCTGGAGCAGTTCTTGGCAACGCGTGCCAATGCCGTCATGCTGGTGAGCCACGACCGTGCCTTCATCAACAACGTGACCAACCGAACCATCGAAATCACCTGCCATCGCATCAACGACTACAAGGTGAAGTATGACGAATACGTGAAACTGCGTGATGAACGACGCGAACAGCAACTGCGTGCCTACGAGAACCAGCAGAAGGAGATTGCGGACATCAAGCAGTTCATCGAGACGTTCCGATACAAACCCACGAAGAGCAACCAAGTGCAGTCGCGCATCAAGATGCTGGAGAAAATCGTGCCCATCGAAGTGGATGAGGTGGATACCAGCAGCCTGCACCTGAAGTTCCCTCCCTGCCTCCGAAGTGGCGACTACCCCATCATCTGCGAGGATGTCAAGAAGGAATACGCGCACGTTGTGTTTGCCGATGTGAACCTGACCATCAAGCGTGGCGAGAAGGTGGCATTTGTAGGTAACAACGGCGAGGGTAAATCAACGCTGGTCAAATGTATCATGGGCGAAATTCCCTATGAGGGCAACCTGAAGATTGGTCACAACGTGCAGATTGGCTACTTTGCCCAGAACCAAGCCCAGTTGCTGGATGGCAACATCACCGTGTTTGACACCATCGACCGCGTGGCAAAGGGTGACATCCGCCTGAAGATAAGAGATATTTTAGGTGCCTTCATGTTTGGTGGCGAGGCATCGGACAAATACGTGAAGGTGCTCTCAGGTGGTGAACGGAGCCGACTTGCCATGATTCGCCTCCTGCTCGAACCCGTCAACCTGCTCATTCTCGACGAGCCAACCAACCACCTCGACATGCAGTCGAAGGATGTGCTGAAACAAGCCATCAGAGAGTTCGACGGCACTGCCATCATCGTGAGCCACGACCGCGACTTCCTCGACGGACTCGTGGACAAGGTCTATGAATTTGGCGGTGGAAAAGTGCGTGAACACCTCTTCGGCATCTACGACTTCCTCCAAAAGAAACAAATCGAAAGCCTGAACGAACTGGGCAAGAACCTAAACAGCGCAGGAAGTCCCTCCGCCACTCCCACCTCTCAACCTCAAACTTCAAATCTCAAACCTCAAATCTCAAACTCCCACCTCGGCGAAGCCAAACCTCAAACCTCCAACCTCCAACCTCCAACCACCTCAGATTTAGGCACCAAAGTCCAATCCCTCCTTTCCTATGCAGAATTGAAGGAACGCAACAAGATCATCAAGAAAGCAGAGAAAGCGGTTGAACAGGCAGAACAGAAAATTGAGGAACTGGAACAGAAGATCGCCGCCATCGAAACGAAACTCGCCACCCCCGAAGGTGCCAGCGACACCACCCTCTTCACCCAATATGGAGAACTGAAAACGCAACTCTCAGCAGCAGAAGACGAGTGGACAGAAGCAAACGAAAAGTTGGAAGAATTGAAGAGTTGGAAGAATTGAAGAATTGAAGAGTTGAAGAGTTGAAGAGTTGAAAAATTAAAGAATTGAAGAGTTGAAGTTTTGGCTAACGCGATGTGCACATGCCGAATGGAACTTCAATTCTTCAATTCTTCAATCCTTCAATTTTTCTATCCACAGTTCCACAGGCACCACCCCATCCCTCAACATTCCGATGGTTTCGGCTGCCTTGTTACTCAGGTCTATCACACGGCCTTTGGCGAAAGGTCCACGATCTTTCACCACGACAATGACTTCCTTGCCATTCTTCTTATTCACCACGTGTATCTTCGTGCCAAAAGGCAGCTTCTTGTGGGCACAAAAGAGTCCGTTCTTGTCATATCGTTCGCCTGAAGTCATCATGCGCCCGTGCGTACGCGCAGAATAATAGGTGGCTTGTCCTGTCTCATACAATTTCCATTGTGTCGTATCCACCCTAGCCGTTGTAGTGGCGGAGGAAGCGGCTTTTTGTGTCTGTCCCATGCCATAGATCGGGCAACTGAAACACAAGATGACGATCAGAACTCGAAGGAGGTATTTGAACATAAACATCATGATTTAGGTAATGTAACATTTGCAAAGGAAAGGAAAAATCTGCACTCTCACAACTTTTTTAGCAAAAAACATCAGAAGCGTTTGGTCAATTCACCAAAAATTCCTACCTTTGCACTCGCAAATGAGAAAGAGGTCGCTCTTTTATGTTGCAAAACATCATATCGCGGGGTGGAGCAGTTGGTAGCTCGCCAGGCTCATAACCTGGAGGTCGCATGTTCGAGTCCTGCCCCCGCAACCAATTCAAATTGATAATTGATAGTTGATAATTGACCAACGGGATGCAAGAAACACCCAAGCCCAAGGGCTAAAAATTATCAATTTTCAATTATCAATTTTCGATTAAAACCCTACCGTGCCGGAATGGTGGAATGGTAGACACGAGGGACTTAAAATCCCTTGGGCATTGCGCCCGTGCGGGTTCGAGCCCCGCTTCCGGTACTCAAATTTCTTTTCAATCCTTTGTAAATTAACAGTTTACAAAGGATTTTTCTTTTATTTGTCCTACTTTCACATTTGATACATTTTCTTTCAATTATGATACATTTAAGAAAAAACACGCTTGTATCATAAATAAAAGCAATTGGAACATAAGAGGAAAGCCACCTCGTGAAAAGTCCGTAACTTTGCACCAGAAAAAGTTAGTAAAGCATAAATAGGTTAATAATTAGTTAGTTAGTTAATTAGTCGAGAAAGTGCCCATTCGTGAGAACGGGCACTTTTCTGTTTAGGTACATCAAGTGATTATTGGAAAGGCTGGGAAAGCGCTTCACTTTCCCCTATTTCAGTCCTTCTCAGACCTTTTCATCCATTCTGAAGGTGTCAGGCCATACAGCGCCTTGAAGCTGGTGGAGAACGCAGACAGGGACTTGAAGCCTGTGGCAATGCTGACGCCTGTGATGTCGTAGTCCTTGTCCTCCAACATTCGTGCAGCCTCTTTCAGACGCACATACTTGACGAAGTCGCGAGGAGACTGGCCTGTGAGGTCTTTCATCTTGCGATAGAAATGCACACGGCTGATGCCCACCTTATCGGCAATCATCTCGACGGAGAGGTCGGAATTCTCCAGATTGTCGTTGATGACTTTCATCACACGCTTCATCAGGTGTTCGTCGGGCGATTCCATATCAACCTTGTCGATGTTCACCTCCTGCTGCTTGTCGGCATTGAATTTACCCTGCAAGAGCTGGCGCGTCTTCAGCAACTGCACGATCGTGGTGCGAAGCACATCTATATTGAATGGTTTGGACACGTAAGCGTCGGCACCATTGCTGAGACCTGCAATACGGTCGGCATCACTACCCAAAGCCGTGATCAGCACGACAGGGATATGGTTGGTGTTGAAGTTGGCTTTCAACTTCTGGCATAAGGTCATACCATCCATCACTGGCATCATAATATCGCTCACCACAATATCTATCTTGCCCGGATGAGCCACGATATAATCCCAAGCCTCCTGACCATTGCCACAAAGATGAACCGCCAATTCAGAAGACAACTCGCTCTCCATATATTGACGAATCGCCTCATCATCCTCCACCAAGAGAACTCTCTTGCGATTGGCTTCTGTGGGCTGTCCGAGGGTCAGCAGGCTGTCTGTATCGGCATTCGCCTCATCCATGCCGTCAACGACATTGACAACGGATTCTGGCTTGATGGAACGCAAGGAAGCATCTCCCACAGGCATGTTCACCACAAAGACAGTTCCCTTTCCTTCTGGGTTGTCCTCCACAGAGATGGAGCCCTTGTGCAGACGCACCAACATGGAGGTCAGATTCAAACCGATACCCGTTCCCATGTAACCATGCTGATGCTGAGCAGAATAGAAGCGCTCGAACACTTTCTGCTTCTCATCATCAGGAATGCCGACACCAGAGTCTATCACCTTGATTTCGAAGTCTGAACCCTTCTCTTGGAGTTCCAAGACGATTCTGCCACCATCCTGCGTGAACTTGAAGGCGTTGGAGAGCAGGTTCATCACAATCTTGTCCATATTGTCTGGGTCCACATACACCTGCATCCTATCTTTGTCATGCACAAACTCATAGGTGATGTTTCGGCTCTGAGCATTCGTCACAAACACATCATAGATGCTCTGGATGAAATCCACCAACTCCACAGGATGATAATCCAGCAAGAACTTGCCCTGCTCTATCTTCCTCACATCCATCATCTGGTTAATCAGACGCAAGATACGATTGGAGTTCTGCTTCATCAGCTGATAGTTCCTTTGACGCTCAGGGTCCTTGTCACGACCGATCAGTTTCTCCAATGGAGCCAATATCAGCGTCATAGGCGTACGAATTTCATGACTGATGTTCATAAAGAACTGCACACGCGCCTCATTCAGTTCATGTTGCTGACGGTTGCGTGCCATGACATGGCGCAATCTTACCTGACGCCTTACATATTCATAAACGAACCAACACAAGGCGAGGAACAGCAAGAAATAGACCACCTTTGCCCATACAGAAGCATACCAAGCTGGGTGCACTACGGCAATCAGTTCGCGTTCGCCGCTGACTGCGCCCAGCGCAAGCGCTCTCACCTTGATGTGATACGTGCCCGGTTGTAAGTTATCAAAGATGATACGGGAGCTATTGCCACCCTGATCCATCCATTTGCCCCCATCAATGCTGTATTCATATGTCACATGCTGGTTGCTCAGTCCCTCCACGCACAATTCCAGTGCAAAGTGGTTGTCAGTGTGGCACAAATCCATCCTGCCACAATCATTGATCAGTCCTTGCAAGACAGCATAGCTTCCAGACATATCCCCTTGATGGATAGGCTTGTCATCTATCAATACATCAACAAAGCGCAGACTCAAGACACGTTCTTTGCCCTGCCAGTCTTTCATCTCTTTCGTGTCAAAGTAGGTGATGCCACCAACACCGCTAAAATACAATTTGCCATCCAACGCAAATGCGGCACCACGACTAAACTCATTGTCCTGCAAACCATCATCCATGAAGAAATTGGTGAAAGTCCCCTTTCTCGTATCCATGCAAGACAAACCAAAATCAGTACCCACCCACAGGTTATCGCCATCCACACACACTGATGTAACACTGTTGATAGGCAGGCCATCAGCTACCGTGTACGTACGCGTTGTGAACGACATGCAATCAATCTTCTGCAAGCCCTCATTCGTGGCAGCCCAAATGTAAGCACCATCTACCGACAAAGCAAGATGGCGTATGGAGCTATGTCCAGGAATTCTGGTGCTCTTATAAAGAATTCTTCCGTCCTCTTCGATACGACAGACAATGATACCGTCAGCCGTTCCAACAAAGAGCTGATCCTTCACCGGCAAGACCGTATAGACATAAGGGTTTCCTATCACCTTGGCATCAGAAGAACTGTCCTGCACTGGTTTGTAAACAATATGCTTCCCCGTTGAATGATCATAATAATAAAAACCATCTCCCATGGAAGCAATCCAATAGCAATCCTTTTTTGCTGCCTCACGAATCTCAAATATCCAATTGAAGTCTTTGGTCAAACAAGAGAAACGACCATCCTTCATTTGCCACAATCCCTCATAGAACGTACCCAAGAGCAATGTGGAAGAAGGCGCATCAAAGATAGTGGTGAATGCATGCGGCATGCCAGGATTCGTTTCTGCATTCCAATGTTTGGAGGCAGTACCATCCGCAGCCAGGAGATACAATCCGTCATTCTCCACCGATGCCCAAAAACCTTTTGTGAAAGGAGCCGGATTCACCGCCTTAGCCAAGGCGTAAACAGCATTTTGTCCAACCGTATTCTTGAAGATGGAATTTTGTCCGATATAGTCAAAGGCTGACTGGTTGATAGGCTTCACCACTACACCCTTCATGTACACAGCTGCCCACGCATTGCCAAAAGAGTCATACATGGCATCCATTACATTGCTGGTCGCCATATCAAAGTCCTTCACTGATATCACATGCGGACTGATCCTCCCTACTTTTTCATCATAAACGCGCACACCACCACCATCTGTACTGAGAAGCAGACGACCGTCTGTCCATGTCCTGAGGTTCTGTACCGCACCCCCTAACTCATCTGGTGATGCCACCAAGTTAAATTGGTCCTGTGCGCTGTCATACACATAGAATCCATTATTGTAAGTGGCTGCATACACTTTCCCCGACGAACTGGCACACACCTTCCTCAACAATCGCAGCCCCTCATAACGATGAAAGCCCTTTGGCGTTTTTCTGAACAATGCTCCTAAACCAGTAATAATCCAAGTTCTCCCTTTAGGGTCATCAAAGAGGCGAATGGAGCTAACGCCTTCTATATCGAATTCCTCTGTACGTTTCGTGTAAAACTCACCCTTCTTGTTTTTCAGGAGTTCGCCATTGCCATATCCAGCATAGCACACAATCACTCGATTCTTCCTCAAGCGGTTGATACTCACCACACGTGCCTTGACCGTATCGTTTTCAGACCTGATAAAAGGAATATCTGTGAATTGGTTGGTGGCGTAATCAAACACCTGCAATCCAGCTCCCGTACCGATGAGCATTGTCCCTTTCTTATATTCAAAAACAAATGTACTCTCATCATAGCAGAGCGACGAGGGATTGCCTATCTCATGACGATAGACATTCATCTTCACGCCATCGTAGCGGTTCAAGCCGTTTTGCGTGGTCACCCAAATGTTGTGCAAACTGTCTTCTGTCAGATTGCGCACCCGGGAATTAGACAAGCCCTGTTTTGAACTGAAGAACATGACGTTTTGAGCACCCAAACCAAGTGTTCCCAAAACAAAATATAGAAGGGTTAGTAAATAAAATTTCATCGTTGTCGTATTAAGTTTAGTGTATTCAGGTACAAAGGTAATAATTATAATTGACACTTAGCAAGGGATGATTCTTAAATTTTCTGAATAGCAGGAAAAAAACAAAGAGAAAGCGATAAAAACAGGTGGCTGCACCCATTAAGGTACAGCCACCACGGTTACAATATAATACTCTGAGAAATATGCTTATTTCTGAAGAACCTTCACACCGTTCTTGATGACGATGCCCTTGTAGTTCTCATCCACTTGCTGACCAGCGAGGTTGTAGATGACATCTGTCTGAGCAGCTGGAGTAGCCTCTACAGCTTCGATAGCAGTTTCGATGTCCTGAGCCAACTTCTGAGCAGCTGCTGCGTAGTCATAACCTTCGAGAGGATTAGTGAAGTAAAGCGTAGCATTTCTTACCCAAGTGTTGGTATCCCAGAATGCTGCTGGCTCGTAAGCACCCAGCTCTTCACTCCAAGTATGAGTGGAAGCCTTGCCAGAACCCAAGTGTTCAACAGCACCGATAGTGAGTTTCTGACCATCCTTAATCTTAATGCCAGGAATGTAAGTAGCATAACCCTGATCATTGTAAGAACCCACTGTGAATGGAACCATGATAGGAGCCTCGTCATCCACCTGGGCGAAGATGTACTTATCCCAAACACCATTTTCGTCCTGAGCGTTGAAGAAGCCGTATTGGCCATCACCATCAGGATTGTTCTTAGAAGCAGTACGAGACTGGATGTTCACCATATATTCACCTGCTGGAATATTCTCAATCACCTGATAGAACTTGTATTCTGCGCTCTGGCCATAACCATTGAGTGAAGCAGTAACCACTGGATTGTCAGCAGAAGCAGCAGTTGTCATCTTAGCAGAACCAGTATGAGTTTCTGTCTCTTCTTGATCATTGGTCGTCTCGTAGGTAAGACCTTCGAAAGTCCAACCAGCAAAGTCAACTACTTGTGCATCGGTGTTCGTAGTATAGAAGTTCGGATTTCTAACATAACCAGAAGCAGGGATACCAGAAAGGAGGAGCTTGTGACCATCAGCATCGTGTGTAGCAACAGATTCTGGATCAGTCTCGTCAAATCCTTCCTCATCCACCTCTGAGCTATACTTCTTCTCTTTCAAAGCATCAAGGTCATCACCATTAACGATTGCATTATAGAGTGCAAGAGTAATATGCTTGTTCGCAGCTTCGATATCTGGAGTTGCATCGTCTGCAAGAGCGTCCAAAGCGTCAATCACTTCATCAGCAACACCGAGTTTCATTGCCAATTCAGAAGCACGAGCAGCACGGTATGTCAGAATGTCAACAATACTCTTAATGTTGTTCAAGATACCAGGAACACCATCCACATCCTTAGATGCAGCTGCGAGTTCATCGTCAGAGAAGCCCTTTGGATCAACGCCGTCATACTTCTTGATGATAGCCTCAGCATCCTTCACCTTCGGATTTGTCTTATACTTACCTTCGAGTGTTTCGATAGAAGACTGAGCATCAGCAAGCTTCTTCACGAAGTTGTCGTAGTTTGCCTTGCGCTCTGCGAGCTTCTGGCTTGCAGCACTCAGTTCCTTCACCATGGCTTCAACTTCTTGAGGATTGGTGAATGAGCCATCCTGAGCCTTCTTGATAGTTTCAGCCAAAGCAGTCTTAGCTGTACCATCATACTTCTCATCAGCACCATTCAGATTCATCTGAGCAGTTTCAATGGCATCTTTCAGTTTCTTCATTGCTGCTGCACCAGAAGAAGCAGGCTTAGATGTAACAGAGAGAGAAGTGAGAATCCAGCACTGCCAACCACTGTTACCTTCAAATTCCACATAATAGTAACCAGGTTCAGTAACAACGAACTCATATTCAACAGGAGTCATAGCATCATCAGTTGTGATCGTTGTACCTTCATGCAAAATCTTTGCATCTGGCACGATACCAGTTTCTTCAAAAATCACTTCAGGTGTTTCATCACCAGGCTTGCACACTCTTACAGCGTATGGTTGAGAATGGTCTTCCCATGCACCATTACGGAAAGTCAGAAGATAAGTACCTTCGTCAAGATAGAGCGCTTCTTCGTCTGTGATACCCTCTGGAAGCTGGCCACCAATAGCCAACTCAGCTGCATACTTACCAAACTGGAGGAGACCCTGAGAACTATTACGAGCACCCCAATAGATACCATGATTCACGTGGTCGTTTGCACCCATGATACGTGGAGCGCCACCACCTGTATAAGGTTCAGCAGATGTACTCTGACGCTCGCCATTGTCACTTGTACCGCTATAACCGATTGGAAGAGCATCCTGACCATAACCAGTGTAGTCAGACTGCAATGCAATCACCTCTTCTGCGTCGCCCTGAGGCTCACCAATTTCAAATGTAACCACTGCATCTTCAGCAGCAACAGAACCTTCGGCATTCTTCAAGCCTGAAATAACCACCTGATATTCACCATCAGTAAGACCCGAAACAGGAACTGTCACTGTCTTTCCATCTTCGGAAAGTGTAATGCCTGCAGTAAGATCCGTCTTCTTAGTACCCTTCATCAGCGTAGCCTTAGCATTCTTTGCGCTCACAGCTGTAGTGAAAGTCATAGAAACTTCCTTCACATCTTCTGGCTTCAAATTGAATGAGTTGTTCACAGGAACTGAACTTCTCACAGTGGGCTGACCCCATGCTGCAAATTCAGTGTCAACATTCTCATCCCAGTATCCCTGTTCGTTCTTGAAAGCGAACACCTGAACGTTGCCAGTTTTGTCAGAGCTTGGACGGTCAGCAGAAGAGTAAAGCAGTTCTTCAGAACCTTCGAAGCTTACAACCACATTAGACTCCTCGTCCAACATAGCATCCACAAGAATATAAAGGAAACCGTCCTCCTTACCTTCCAAATAAAGAACATCTACCTCTTCGTCATCTACAGTTACTTTAACAAGTTCCTTATCCAATGAGATTGTTCCCTTATTTGCCTTAGCAAGGCTGGCAATGTTAGTGGCATAACCGAAGTCTATCTTAATAATTTCATCACTGTAAGTAACTTCCTTGACAGCCACACCCTCGTCAATCCTGATGTCATCAAGATAGTATGTAACAGGGCAGAACATGTTAGCGATAAAGAAGTAAACTTCAGGAAGTTTCTCGTTGAAGTGCTGTCTGTAAGTCTCACCAGCTTGACCACCAAATCTTGAAGGATACTCACCAGTTCCCTGCCATGATGGGATGGTAGCATCCATTGCCTCAGCCGTTGGGTTGTAAACAACAAATGACATGTGCTGCCACTCACCATTGAATGGAGTCTGTGCATTAGGACCCGTCACCTGGTTTAAACCATAACTCAAAATAGACTTGTCATAGTTTTCCATACCCTTAGAGAGCCAAGAAGTAAGCTTAGTATGCTCTTCTGTTGGTCCCCCCTCTGCATCGGTTCCTTCATAAGTAGGATCAGCCTTAATCCAGAAGCTGACACGGTAAGGGGTTTCCAGCTTCATGGGGAAACTCATCTTGAAACCACGATCCCAAGACTGACCCACAGCGCCTGTGTTGGCTGCCATAAAGCAGTACTCACCACTGTGTGGATCCTCTGTTGACTTTTCAGTCCACGTGTCAGTGTCTTTGTAGTTCACCCAGTCGCCATAAGTTCCGAGCTCGGGTGTCAAGGCATACTCTGTCTTGAAGGCATCCAATGGAGTGTCGTCTTCAAAACCAAGCTGTGCCACAACGGTCTGTGCCTGCAAGGAAGCGGCACCTAAAAGACCAGCTGCAATCAGTAAGTAAATTCTTCTCATACTTTAAGTTTTTGGTTAAATGAATTTTGGTTAAATGTTTGTTGTTAAGTTTTTGGTTAAATATAATATTATGTGATTTGCCTTTTAAGCAATAAAATTCCGCTGCAAAGTTATGGAAATTGCAAAACAAACATTTTGCGAGATGTTACATATATTTTTCGATAGGTTACATAAACAGGGCAAAATGCCCGGATGTAACATTTTTTGGATGTAACAGGAAACAAAAAGACCTCGAAAGCCAAAGACTTTCGAGGTCTGTTCACCCTGTTCAAAAGGGCTTATTCTGTTTATTTGAACAGCAACTGAGCCATCTCCTTGAGGCTGCGACGCCAAGTCAGGAACTCGTGTGCTGTACCTTCAGATACATAAGAATAGGCATTGAAACCAGCAGCCTTAAGGTCTTCCACAGACTTCTTCACGCCATCAGGATTCTCCTTAGAGCCACAAGAAGTGAAGATGAACTTAGGCTTAGCCTTGCCTTCGAAGTCAGCTGGAGCGTAAGTGCCACCACTGAGGAGTCCGTACCAGTCGAATGTCTCTGGACGAGCCAAAGTGATGTTCTTGGTCTCCATACCACCCATTGACAAACCTGCCATTGCGCGGCTTTCTTTCTTTGCGATTGTGCGGAAGTGGCTGTCCACGTATGGAATCAACTCATCAACAAGCACTGTCTCGAAGTTCTTGTAGTTGAAGCTACCCAGTGAGCCGAAGCCTGCATCGTTGGTCATACCATAAGTCATGACGATGATGAATGGCTTAGCCTTGCCATCAGCGAGGAGGTTGTCCATGATGAGACCTGCGTGACCTTGGTTGCTCCAAGCGTACTCGTTCTCACCCCAACCGTGCTGGAGGTAAAGCACTGGGTACTTCTTCTTAGGATTCTTCTCATACTCAGCAGGCGTGTAAACGAAAGCACGACGCTCAGCGTTAGTGCTTGGTGAGTGGAAGAGAATCTCAGTCACATTGCCGTGTGGCACATCCTTCAATGCATAGAAGTCGCGATCGTGAGCAGGAATCTCGATACCGCTCTCCCAACGAGTAGAACCATAGTAGTTGTTCGTACCTGGGTCGTTCACAGTAGCACCGTCGATAGTCATGTGATAGTAGTGGAAACCTTCGTCCATAGGACCATCAGTTGTACCAGTCCATACACCACCTTCACCCTTCTTGAGCACAGTACCACCATTGCCACCAAGACCGAGGCTGACGATGACTGAACGAGCCTCTGGAGCCTTGATCTGGAAACGAGCATAACCCTGAGAGTTCACCTGAGGATACTCCTGACCTGGCTGGTTCAGTTCGTTAGGCTTGAAGTCTTCGAGCGGAGTTGTATTGTCAAGAGCTGGATCGAAGTTCTTGATTGCATAGTAAACGCTCTTTGGACGAAGATTCTCATCGAATGGAAGTGGGTGATTGTTCACACCTACCCAAGAATCCTTATCAGATACGTTCCAGAAAGTCACGTTGTCGATGATGTCCTTATACTTACGATAGAGACGGAACAACTTGATGTAACGGTCGGTCTGCATTGTCACGAGGTGAGCAGGAGCCTGACCTGCCTGGCCACGAGAGAACTGCAACTGACCACCCATCTCCTCATTCAGACGAATATCAAGCTCAGTGATCTGGATGTGCTTCACCAGCTCAGAGTACTTCTTGATAGCCTCTTCCACCTCAGACTCGTCTGGACCGTAAGAGTTGTAGTGACCCTGCATACCGATACCAGTGATTGGCACACCAGCATCCTGCATCTTCTTCACCATGTTGTAGATGCGATCGCGCTTAGCTGGCTGGAATGCGTTGTAGTCATTGTAAACAAGGATAGCATTGGGGTCTGCCTCATGTGCATACTCGAAAGCCTTAGCGATGAACTCGTCACCACAAAGTCTGTAAGCACGGCTCTCACGATATGGGTTCTGCTGTCTGCCAAAACCGCCGAAGCCGCCACCGCCGCCGCCGTCAGACATGGCCTCGTTCACAACGTCCCAAGCATACACCACATCCTTATAACGGTTCACCACCGTGTGAATGTGCTCACGCAGACGCTGATAGAACACTTCCTTGGTTACTTCCTTACCATTTTTGTCTGTAAACATCCAGTCGCAGAACTGAGAGTGCCAGCAAAGGCAGTGACCACGCATCTTGATGCCGTTCTGACGGCAGAAGTTTGCAATAGCATCTGCATTCTGCCAAGTCCACTCACCCTCACGAGGATGAACAGAGATAGGCTTCATGTCGTTCTCAGCTGTTACACTGTTGTAATTCTTCTTAATGATTTCCACAGTTTGAGCGTCGTTGATGTTGCGCATGTTCACTGCCACACCCACTGTGAAATAACCCTGATAGGTGTCCTTGTAACCCTTGTCGGGATTGGTGTCTGGATTGCGTCCGAACTGAGCCGAAGCTGTCAGTGCCAAAGATGCCAGCACCACTGAGAAAATTGTTTTCTTCATCATTGATTAGTTTTTAAAAAGATTTGGTAAATATAATTAAATATTAATATGTCATACAACATGTCACTTTCTTGCCGGATATTAGACCTAGCAACCAACTATTAGTTTAATTGCCAGAAGCAAAAATCATCAGATACACACAAAAACACACAAATACTGACAAGTTTTGGAACAACGTTGAGTGCAAAGGTACGGAAAAACAAAATATAAAACTTTATATAGCGTTCCATAATCTTTCATTTTTGATACATTCGCTCCTCCAACACCCCATTTTTGCAAGAAAAGCAATTTGTAACACCTTGTAAAATTGTTGAAACATGCGAGAAAGCCTATGTCGTAAAAAGTCCGTAACTTTGCACCAGAAAATTGATAATAAATAGGTTAGTAAAAAAAGTTTAGTATTCAACTGGGGGCTTCTCTTCGTGATGAAGGGGAGCCTCGTTTTTTTGTAGGTGAGTGCGGTGGAGATATTTTTACTGTGCGGAGAAAAAATTGTTCGAGTGCGGAGAAAAAAAAATCCACCGCACTGCAGCAAAAACAGCAGTACGGTGGAAAAAAGTTTATCCTACAAGGCTACATTAGTTGATGAAGTAGTTCTTCGTCTGACCTTTGTAGGTGCACTTCACAGTCGCACGACCATTGGAGATACTTCCAATCTGGAAGGTGACAGCTGGATCGGAAGCTGTAGCCTTGATAACAGAGTTATCCTTGAGTGGTGCGTATGCCTGATAGTTGTTTGCCATCATGAAACCATTGTCATTGGTGGAGAACATCGGTGCTGTAGGCAATTTGATTTCCTTACCATCAACCGTAATGGTCACAGTTGGCACAACAGGAGCCTTGATGCTTGCTGGACCCTTGCTGAAACAGAGTCCGTGAAGGTCGAAGAGACCCTGTGGACGCTGCTGACCCTGCTGCTGTCTGCCACCGCCACCAAACTGAGGACGGCCTTGTGGCTGCTCAGGCTGCTTGATTTCGTCGCCTTCCACCACAAGATAGATAGCGTGCTTGCCTGTGAGTCCTTCCACTGCAGGAACATCCACACTATACGTTCTCTTATTATTCGCAGAAGCTGGAACGTCGATGATACCGATTTCCTGACCCTTCCAAGGATCATCCAACTTGACATGAATCTTGAAGTTGCCCTTTCCACTTGGCGTCATAGTCAATTCCAACGTCGTTCCGTCGCCCTTCTTGGTACCCTCAAAAGCCTTACAGCCCTTGGAATCCTTTGCCAAACCGCCAAAGCCAAAGTACTTGAAGCCTACGATGCCACCATTCTGGATGCCAGCGAGATCCATAGAGTTGTTCCAAACATCGTGGTTATCCTGCATCCACTGGTTGCTGTTAGGACCATACATGTAACAAGCAAGACCCGCAGAGTAGTAAGCATAAGGAGGAAGGCCATAAATCTGGAAACCTTCAGAAGTCACCTCTGCACCAGTATATTCATTACCGTCGCTTGCCTTTGCAGTCCATTCGTTGTTCTTTGTATAGGGATCGTAACCAACGATGCGTACCTTGCCACCATCAGCTACAGACTTCTTGTCCCACTCAATCTTCACAGGAGCCACCATTGCTTGGCGTGCATTGCCGAAGCCACGTGGTGGACGGTGATAGAACACATACCACTGACCATTGATCTCCTGCAAAGAACCATGCGTGTTGTGACCTGCATTGGTTGTAATGAGCTTAGAACCATCCTCGTTCACCACCACGCCACGAGAGTCAACCAACACACCACCAGAACGCCAAGGACCCAGTGGAGAGTCACCATAAGCATAGCGGAGTGCAGAGTTGGTGTTACCCAAACCGTATTCCTTACCGCTATAGCCAGAGAACACCATCACGTATTTGTTGCCCACCTGACGGATAGAAGATGCCTCGAAGAAGTTGAAATCGAGAGGGTTCTGACCTTTGTAGAGCGCCTTGTACTCACTACCAGCCCTATCAAGCAGACGACCATCGGCACTGCTGGCTGGAATGAATGGGTCAATCAGGTCTGTGCCTTGACGCTTGCTGTACATCGTGTTCTGGTCAAGCTCACAAGCAGTAGAGTGCTGGAAACCATAGAACACATACGCACGGAAGCCCTTGTCGTAGTCAGGATCTTTTTTGTCAGTGATATTCTCAATGAACACAGAAGGGTCGAAGTCGATAAGTGAACCCTCCACACACTGACGACCGTCAGGAGTCAGGTTGACAGGAGTGAAAGGACCATTGGGACGGTCACCCTTACATACCATTGGAGTACGACGCCAACCACGAGAGTGAGGATAGAGCCAGTAAGTCTTCTTACCGGTTGCCTTGTCCTTCACCTCCACGAGATCTGGAGCATACATCGTGTCCCATCTGCCATCTACATAATGAGAGAAGATAGGACCTTCGTCACGCCATTGGCTGAGGTCTTCCACAGGAGCAGACCACATGCGCACGTCGTTACCACAATAAGCGGTGTAAGTCACGTCGTGCGAACCAATGATGTAAGCACGATACTTGCCAGGATTGTCAGGATCCTCGAATACACGAGGCTCACCATCTGGCAAGTGCTCCCAAAGGGGAAGATAAGGGTTCTGAGCCGATGCTGTCAGGGCACAGAACGAGAAAAGAATTGAAAATAACTTTTTCATTGAACAATATGTTTAGGTTTTATAATATGTTTATGCTTGATTAGTGGCTGAGTTGAACCAATTGCCCTGCTTTCACCGACATTTCATACTCATTCACGCCATCGTGGTTGCTGACGAATTGCAGTCCTTTGGCAGAAAGAGTGTCCTTGCAACGAATACGGAGCGTGCCATTCTGCTGCGCCTTGATGGTCGCAGTCTTCAGCGTGCCATTTGTCCAAGCAATGCTCACTTCGTAACCGCCACGAGCCTTGAGACCACTCACACTACCCTCTCCCCAGGCATCGGGCAAAGCAGGTAACAAATGAATGGCAGGCTTTTCTGCCGTGATGGGGTCACTCTGCATCAGCATCTCAGCAATACCAGCGGTGACACCAAAGTTACCATCAATCTGGAAAGGCGGATGTGCATCGAAAAGATTCGGGAATGTACGTCCGTTGGGATATTCGCGTTCTCTGCCCTCGTTAGGCAACAGACGCAGCATATTGCTGATAATCTTGAAAGCATGATTACCATCGAGCATGCGTGCCCAGAAGTTGGTCTTCCAACCCAAACTCCATCCTGTAGCCTGATCACCACGTTGCTGAAGCGTCACACCAGCTGCCTTCCACAATTCAGGCGTCGTGTATGGAGAAATCTGATTAGAAGGATACAAACCATAGAGGTGAGAGATGTGGCGATGCTCGTCACGTGGGTCATCCAAATCCTCACGCCACTCCTGCAACTGTCCGTACTGACCTACCTTCATTGGTGGAATCATAGGGATTGCCTTCATGAGTTTCTGCTGGAAATCAGCATCTACATTCAGAACCTTCGCAGCAGCCAATGCCTGCGTGAGCACGTCACGGACAATCTGGTTGTCCATCGTACAAGCAGCACATACCGTTGACTGCTTGCCCCTTCCACCATGTTCTGGAGAAGTGCTGGGCACCACAAGCAATTCACCATCGCGCTCCACCATATAGTCAAGGTAGAACTCAGCTGCTCCCTTCATCACGGGATAGTATTCACGCAAGAAAGCCTTGTCGAGGGTGTATTGGTAGTGCTCCCACAGATGCGTAGTCAACCAACCACCACCATTGGGGAACATACCCCATGTGGCACCGTCGATAGGACCAGCAATACGCCAAAGGTCAGTGTTGTGATGAGCCACCCAACCACCGCAACCATACATCACACGGGCAGTCTCAGCACCCGTTTCACTCAGATCTCTCGTCATCGTGAAGAGTGGTTCAGCCGTCTCAGAGATGTTGCAAACCTCAGCAGGCCAGTAGTTCATTTCTGCATTGATATTGATGGTGTATTTGCTGTCCCAAGGAGCATTGCGCTTGTCGTTCCAGACACCCTGCAAGTTCGCTGCCTGACCACCCTTCTGAGAAGATGAGATGAGCAGATAACGACCATAGTTGAAGAGCAATGCCACCATTCCCATGTCGGTGCTATTGTAGAACTTGTCCAGACGCTGGTCGGTGGGAAGTTTCTGATTGTCCGATGAAGTCAACGAAAGTTTCACACGACCATATTGCTTCTGATACTCCGCCAGATGACGCTTGAGAAGCTGGTCAAACTTCATCTTCTCAGCAGCAGCCAGGAATTGGTCATTCTTCTTTGCTGCATCACCGCTCACATCATGGTAGTTCACAAAGTTAGTGGCAGCAGAAATGTAAAGCGTGGCTTCAGTCGCACCTTCCACCTTAAGCGTCTCACCATCCACCTTCACGACGCCGTCTGCCTTTACATCGGTGCGGCATTGTGCGGTCAACGCGGCAGGAATTCCCTCTTGTTCCACTCCCTGAATGGTGGCAACGAGCGTCTTACCCTCTGCTTTCACAGTAAGTGGGAACTGGCACTTATGTGAAGCCGTGAAACTGAGGGCGCCTTTCTGGCTTGCCTTCACATTCACCACCACCACACCATCAGCCAATGAAGCAATGACACGACGAGTGTACGTCACATTATTATATATATAGGAAGTCGTGTTGGTGGCTGTCTGCAAATCCAGCTCACGCACATAATCCTTCACTTCCTTGTGCCCAAACTCCAAACAAAGGCTTCCCACGGTGAGGAAACGCATACCATGAGGACCCTTAATGAATTCTCGGTTGATCAGATTCTCTGCATCCCTTTCCTTGCCATCAAAAATCAGGTTGCGCACCTCATCGAGGTATTGCCGGGAAGTGGTGCTGTTGTTGTTATGGGGACCACCACTCCAAAAAGTCTCTTCATTCAATTGGATTTCCTCGGTTTCGGTACCACCATACACCATAGCACCCATACGAGAGTTACCCAATGGCAATGCCTCAAGCCACACGGTAGCAGGACGGTCATACCACATTCGCTGGTCGTTATCAACAGATTTTGCCGAAACAGCAGCCTGTATCTCTGTCAGCCCACCTATGCAAGCCAAGACATTCATACAGACAAAAACAATAATTTTTCTCATATACAATAATTCATGATTAGTAAAAATGTGCTGCAAAGTTACTCTTTTTTCGCCAAAGCTTCTTTGTGGAATGTATCTTTTATTTCAAACTTTGTAACATTTCCTCATTTTTTGTCTCATATTATCGCACATACACCTTTCTACCATTATAAATGTAGATGCCATGCGTTGGATGAGCCACCTCTTGACCCTGAAGGTTGTAGTACTTGCCATTTTCCAATGGACGTTGGGCAATGGATGGTGCAGCAATAGGCAATGCCTCATCCGACGGCACGAGGTAAGCACCACGAAGGTTGAGCGTTTGGTTCCAATCGACCTTCAAGGCATGGAGATGGACGAAATCATCTTCACGTTCCTCGTGATCAGTTGTCAACATAGTGCGAAACTCTTCAATTGGAATCACAATAGCACCCACTTGGGCATCCCAATAAGGATCTTGTTCGTTGAAAGACACCACAATCTGTTTCCAAGAACCATGAGGGACAAGTCGGTTGGCAAGAATACGCAACCCTGATCCCGTACCATGCAACACCAACTTCTCATATTGACTGATGTCGGCATATTGGTTGTGGTCAACATTGACAAAACCTGCCACTGCACTACCTCCTGAAGCATTCCGATTCATATTCCAATCCACTGTCACATCCTTGTCAAGCGGTTGCGCATCAGCATCGGTGCCGTCCCATTCGTGAAACATGGATGATGCCAGTTCTATCCATTCATCTGGTGCTTCAAACTCATCCACATTGACATAACTTACAATACTATTGAGCACACGTTCCGAACGTCCAGGGAAATACTGAGTGAGCAGCCTGTTCCGTTCTTTCTGATAGGTTTCATCCACCGTATAAAGCTTTCCCCGTGAATTGTAAGGATGCACATCGCGGCGATAGTCACCCCAACGGGCAGATTCATCATAGAGGGCAAGGGCGATGGTGTTGTAGAGACTGTCAAACAAAGCCACTGCACTTTCCTCACCCAGCAAACCATCGTCTGCCAGCACCACCTTGGCACGTTTCAGATAGCGACAGGCAAACTTGTCATTTCTGAGCAAGTTCTGGAAAATACCTGTGGGAGAGGCGTTTCCACTATTTTTGTTGAGCACATTCTCTTTGGGATTGTCCAAGATGAGTTCAGAGTCCCAACAAAGGAAACGGAAACCCTCACTATCCAATCCACGACGACGGATGGCGTACCAGTTATGATAGTCCCAGTCAGTGTTTCCACCATACTGATTGATGAGCATATAATCAATGAAGGCATCGATATCCAACAACGAATCCAGCTGTTCATAAGCAGTGTTGTCGGATGCATGGGATGCAACATCCACCATCAGGTTCCACGCCTCCATGTCACCTTGAGCAGCCTCGAGATGATTACCTCCGTCTTCTTCCACCTTGATGACATCAATATCACCCTTCTTGCCGCCAAGATGGTCCTTGCCAAACTGGTCATCCACCCTCTCTGCAAGATTGTAAAGTCCCCAGTACATACCATTGAGGAAGACATGCACATAGAGGGCATTCACACTCGTCCAACCCATCTTGCGTTGCATTCGTCGGGCCCACACATCACGAGTGTACTGTGCCTTCTCACGATTGGATTCCATCCAGTGTTGCCAAGCGTTTCCAAAGTGACAACGTAGCACGAGTTGGTCAAACTTGGCAGGTTCCTCCTCCCCAAAGAGGGGATATTTGAGCGTCTTGGCTCCGTATTTCTCTTTGAAGACCAAACGAAAAGAGTGCTTGGGGTTTTTCTCTGCCAGACGTCCGTGCCCCCCATGCAGACGAAGTCCGCAAGTGGCACTGAGGTCGTGTCCCTGCTCGCCACCCATCAGTTCAATACTGGCTGGTCGCGTCCATCCATGCCCTGTCGCATCCCCCACAGGAGGACCCGTAAAGATGTAGATACCACCCGTCTCCTCATCATTCTCGTGACTGAACAGGTTGTCTTTATCGGTCACGATACTGAGGATGGGCAACGACCGCAATCCCTCCTTGATTTTCTCTGCCAAGACAGGGTCTTGAGTCATTTCAGGATCCATACCGTAATCAGCAGGTGCCGTACCCATCATCTGCGTATAGCTACCCCACTCCATCGGATAGCCCTCAGGAGAGTCCGATTGGTTCAGCACACTTTGCATGAACAGATAAGAAGCAGTGGCGATGGGTGAGCTGACCACCCCATCCTTCATCTCAACGGCACGCAGAATCGTGCTTTTGCTGAGGGTGAGTGGTGATTTGTACAATTTACTCTCCGCTGTCGGCTCGCTGCCGTCAATCGTGTAACGAATCTCCGCCTCAGCATCCTGTGGCGTGATGCTCACACTCAAGATTCCCTTTTCGTAAAGGCCGTGAGGCTTGCCAAACTGAGGTTGCGCCGTAGTGGTTTGTGTGGCAAATAGGGCCACAATTATGGCTAGTAAAGTTTTCTTCATATATTTCATTTTTCGATTGTCCAAATGGTTAGTATTCACTTCGTTGAATTGCTTGTTCCAAAATAACTATAATGATTGTTGTCTGGATTGACCACAATTTGCTCCACCACTATCTCAGGATCTATCATCACGACCTTCAAGGTATGCTTGCCTGCTGTGACATTCGAGAAGGTCGCATCAAGCCAGCGGAGGTTGTCAAACACTTCGTCGCGACGGGGAAGCTTCCTACCATTCCAAAAACCGCTTAATGCGAGACGACCTTGAGGAGGCAGTGGCTTGAGCACCTTTGAGCGTGCAAGATTCTGAGGTGTGTATTCCTGAAACACATCATTCAATCCCCTTCGGGCATCAATGGTCTGCATGGGTTGGTCGTCCAGTTGCACACCCAAACGAAGACCACGGGCAGGATAGATGTCTTGGGTGGGAAGGATACCAATGGCGACGGAGAGTTGAGCATTGAGTGGAGAGTCGTCGATGTCATATTCCAACACAGCACCACTATTCTCCGCCAAAACGTTGTCACTACCCATGCAACCCTCACCACGTCCAAGATTGGGCAGGAACATCCATGAAGCACCCGAGCCACCACTTTTACGGCTATACTTAAAAGCAGGAATGCTATACTCACTGGTTGGCGTCGCACTGCTGGCGATATGGTCAACCTTGAATCCGAGAGTTGTGGGATTGACATTTTTGTCGGGAATCGACCACCTCGTATAGCCAATGTGATTGTCTTGCATCATCTTGTTCCACTTCCCACCTGCTATCCGATGATAAAAGTCGCTGAGTTGCTGGTCGCGCGCCATCAACTGCTCCACAAGGTTTGAGTTGCCACGAGTGGAAGCATTGTAAATCATCGCCACCCCTGCACTTGCCACCACGGGATAATACACCAACTGGTAGTAAGCATCCTGTGCTTCAGCAGGAATCTTCGTGCGCAATGCCTCAGCACGAGCAGAGAGGGAAAGCCAAAGGCTGTCGATATAGGACATCTCTTCGTTGTTGAAGATGCCTGGCACCTGCACCTCAGGTTTGCGCCAAAGGTTGTATTTGGAATATTTGGCAATCAGGTCAGCGATTTCAGCAGCATGTTCCTCACCAAAGACAGAGCAAGCGAATTGCTCCAGCCACGCCTGTTCTTCACCCACCTTGACGGTCTCGGGGTTCCAGGCATAGTGCATGATGAAGTCGATGGGCACTTCCTTGGGTTTCAGGTCACCCACATTGATAATCCAGATGCGGTCAATGCCTGTCTGGTAGGCAAGATTCAACTGTTCACGGAGTTTGGGAATGGTGGTGGTGTTCACCCATCGGTCGTTCCAAGGACCGCCATTCATGTCGATGTGATAGTAAAGACCGAGACCGCCCTTCCGCTTGCGTTCGAAATCACGACCGATACGACGGAGATAGCCCCAGTTGTTGTCACAAAAAAGCAGGGTTACATCATCAGGCACAGTGAAACCTGCGTCATAATAGCGTTGCACCTCCGTGAAGATGGCCCAGAGTTGTGGCACGGCATCCTCACGTCCATACAGTTTCTTGATAATCTTTCGCTGCCCCTTGATGACCTCGCCGAGCGTCTTCATATTGTCAGCATCGTCACCAGTACCCATTGCCACGTCGCCGTCACCACGCATACCGATGGTCACGAGGTTGTCATAATTCTTGTTACGCTGCATGCCCTCCAAGAAGAACTGATCAATCCGCTCCTTATTGGTGGCATAATCCCAAGGACCCACCTGCTCCTTGCGATGCAGATATTCCTGATGAGCCCGCATCATTGGTTCGTGGTGCGAAGTGCCCATCACAATGCCGTATGCATCCGCCAACCGAGGACTCTCCTCATCATCCTCGTTAAAGGCAGTCGCCCACATGGCTGGCCAAAGATAGTTTGCCTTGAGGCGCAAGAGAAGTTCGAACATATGAGCATACATCTTGGAGTTGACACCTCCGAAATGCTCCGTTGCCCAACCACCAAACGAGGGCCATTCGTCATTGATAAAGATGCCACGATACTTCACCTTTGGCTCACCATCAGTGTATTCACCCTGATTGACAAATATCTGTTCATGCTTCGCAATTGGTGCATCAGCCCACCAATACCAAGGACTGACACCAATCTGGCGGGAGAGTTCATAAATACCGTAGATAGTGCCACGCTTGTCGCTACCAAGAATGACAAGCTTATTGCCATCTATGGTGATGATGTACTGCTCCCACTTGCCCTGCAACTGCTTTGCAAACTGCTTGTATTTCTTCACGCACTGGCTCTTTCCAACCGTACCCACCACGATAGGAGCACACTCACTGCCCGTCACAGCCACCAAATCCTTACGGAGATTGCCAACCGCAATCCTCACTCCCTCCCAATCAGCAGGATCATAAAGGATGGTGTCAGCACTCCCTGTGAGACACAACTGAGTCGCCTTCTCTCTGGAAAACGTGACGAAGGATTCGGTTGCCCATATACAAGATGCAGACCATACGCACAACAACAATGGCAATAATTTTCTCATATCGGTTTTATCTTGTTAGTAAATAGAAAGCGTGAAGGTACATCCCACACAAAACGCGTTGCAAAGTTAGAGATTTTCGTTGAAACCCACTTTGCAACGTGTTTCATATATTTGCGCGTATGTTACTTGTTACATTTATTTCAAATAAATGTCCTCAGTGTCATCGGTGTCATCGTCATCGGTGTCATCGATGCCACATAAAAGCGTATCTCTCAAGCCGCGTGGCTCGAGAGATACTTTTCTGTTTTACGATACTTTTTCGTGATTTCGTCGTAGCTGATGAATCCTCGCTTGGTCCATTGTGCCAGCTGATCCTTGGGGCTTGGGTTCTTTTTGCCTTGCTGAATACGGATGGAGCGGCATTCCTCACGACTGAACTCATCGGGCAGCAGGTCGAGCATGTTGGCTATTCCGCCATGAGCCACCTTCTTCTCCACTTCCATGTCTTCACCAAGTGCCTCGCTGAAAAGGTTCATCTTGCACCACATGTCATAGTCGAACGACCAGCGGCAGAAGTTTTCAATCTCGGACGACCATTTCTGACCGTTCATGATATAGAGCACACAAGCCTTGCGGAAGGCAATCACTGCACCACGACGCGCCAAGATGCGATAGCCATCATCATCGAACAATGCTGCACGTTCAACACCCAGCTTATTGAGGTCGTTAGCCATCTTCTTGGCTTGCTGACAGACGATGATTCCTTGATTCGCAGCCTCATCCAGCAGTTGCAAGTATGCCATCATCTGCTGCTCGTACTTCTCATCGTAACGCTTATAGACGGGAATCACACCATTATCTTCCGTCTCAGGGATGGTGCAGAAGTTGAGACGTGACACGGTGCCGTCATTGACATTCTTGCGAAAGAATCGGATGGCTGTGGAAGGTGTGGTCGATGCATTCCAACACCAGCGCATAGGGGCACGGGCAGTCACGGATTGTGCGCCTACACGCTCCTGACCATACATATCCGTATCGAAGTTGCGACAGATGATGCGGCTCACCATCTCTTTCGACGAACCTCCAGCCATCTTCGACAGCATCTCCACTTCATCCATACGCGTGTAGAGACATTTGTGGCCTGCTCGTTCAGCATCTGCCAATCGCTGGGTGAAGGCGGCGTTGGTCATGTCTGAATCGTTCACTTGGATGCAGATGTCTGTAGGGCGAACCACACCTTTCTTGTTGGCAGACTTGCTGTTTTGCCCGTCCTTCCATTCCTGCTCCTGCTCTCTGCAAAGCTTGTCACGGGCAATAATGTCCTTCAGGCAGATGTCAATGGGCTTCTTGATGCACGACTTACCTGTTGACATGGGCGCCACCAGCACGTTCATCATTGTCGCCTCCATCTCCGAATTGTCTGCATACTCCAGTTTCACTCCTCCCATACGAGTTGCCCAAGCAGGGAAGATGGCGTGTGCCATAGCAGGGCGGCAATGTTCTGGCACCTTCGAGATGGCGATGCGGATGGGAGTGGGCAAACGGCGTGGCATCTGCGGTTCCCTCATCAGTGCCTCACGGCTCTTTCCCTGCTCCATGTTCAGACGGCGACGGCAGAGGTCAAGGGTCAGTTTCATTTTCTGGCTCATGGCAGCCGACTGCTTGCGCTTGCAGGCACTCCGAATGGTTTCCGTCACTCGCTCATGACTCTCACCATAGTCGGGCAGGATGCTGCGAATCCACTGAGGGTCGTCGTTGCAGATGTGGCGCAGATGGCAACTCATCAAGAAGATGAAGTCATTCCTGTTGCCATGCTCAGGTGCACCTCCCAACTGGTCAGCCAGTTCCTCCACAATCATCGTATAGGGGATGCCACGATACTCAGTAGAATAAATACCCTCGGTGTCATCGCTGTCATCGTCATCGCTGTCATCGGTTGCGGGTTGAGATTTCGGCTGAGTTTTCAGCTCGCGTCCATCAATGTCAAGCCCACGGTCGGTGTAAGCCTTGCGACGCATTGCCACTTCTTCGTCAGAGAGCCGCTTTTGCCAATCCTCGCTCGTATAGAGCTGAGAGGCAGCATCCGTGATGTAGATCATGCGTTCGGGCGAGCAGCAGTCAAGGTCGAAGTCCACATCCAATGCCTCCGTGTAGGCTTTCTGAGCCTCTACGATGGTCATGCCTACGGGGATGCGGATGTCCAAGTGCAGCTTCTTGCTGGCAGAATACTCCACATGGAGCAACATACCCTTCCAAAGCCCTTCCTCCTTGTTAAGAAGGTACGCACGTGAAAGGGCTGGTGCCACCTGCTTCTCATCGTCGATATCCACACAGGTCTGAAACGTGAACTCCTCAGGCAGAATGGCATCTTGCGCACGATGGTTATCTGCGAAACGGAAGTAATGCGGACAGCGGAAGGGCAGCATACCCTTCAATCGACGACGCTCATCTTTATCCTCCGTCGCACGAATCTGGTGAATCAAACTTGTCACCTCGTCGGACTTGGTGACGTTAACAAACTCCTCGAGCGTGTGCTCGAACACTTGCCCCTTGGGGGCGCGAACCTTGGGGTTCATTGCAATCATCTTGCAGTTCAAATTTTCTTTTGTCATACACTTAAAATTTTGAAGTTAAACAATCAAATTATCACTGCAAAGTTATATATAAATGTATGCGGTTCAAAGTATTTCAGCCCTTAAAGCCACTTCAAAAAGGCTTTTTGAGAAGTCGGAAAAAACTTGGAAAAATGTCGGAAAATGTCGGAAAAGAGTTGGAGGTTTGTTGGGGAAATTTGCTCTAGAGAGTCAGTTGAAAAGCCACATGTAGGCAGCTACACACATACCCACAATAGCAGCAACCATCATTACATAAGAAAGAACTCTCCCCACACGGTTGACTGGTTCTGGCTGGTCTTGGACTTTCTTTTGGCCATAGGTAATCTGCCAATCCTGATAGAGATGTTTGATGCCCTCAAAGCTATCAGAAGAGATGAGACTGAGGTCTTCTATTTCCTCGTTGTCGGCAGCTGCCAATAATTCGTTAATTGTCTCATACCCCTCAAACACCTCGTCGAAATCTTGACTTTCCAGATAGTATAATCCGCCAACAAAGATTTCGTCTGCCTTGCCATTGTGATAGTGAATGAAGTAATCATCATCTGATTCAATGTCAAGGAATTTCAGATACACGTCTTGACCATCCAGCCACTTCTTATCAACACTATCAACTGGCACTGCTGAGGCAACAAATAGGTGTCCAGGACCATTCTCTTCTGGTTCTTCAACCTCCTTGACTTTCTTTTTCTTGATCATAGAAAGCTTGGGGTCCATCGCCAGAATCAGCATGACAACAAACAGCATGAGCAACCATTTCCGAGCATTGGCATCATCCATCTGAAGCGCAATCATTAGCACGACCACAGCAACCACAACAAAAACTAATGAAACAATCTCTATCTTTCTCATAACAAACTTAAAATTCCAGACGGATTTTGCGGGTGAGGACAGGTGCGAACTCGAGGGCGATTTGGTTGCAGATGGAGCGGGCAGCGGCGAGGGTGGGATTGAGGTAGGACGTTGATGTCCAGAAGGGCCACGATTCATTTTGATCCATGAGGTAGGCGTAGTCGCCATTCTTGCGGACAGTATCACGTCCTTTGCCGGGAATCATGGAACAGATGAGGGTGTCGAAGCGATTGACGGAGGGGTTGTAGAGGATGCCCTCGTCTTTCATCACACGCATGACATGCGCCCAAGTCCAGTTCTCCTGCTTCGAGCCGATGATGTCGTCTATCTTGCGGATAATCTCAATCAGCTGTTGCGCCTTTTCGGGGTTACGGAAACGAGGCTGGAAGTCACGAGGCATCTTGTGAGGGTCGATTTCCTGACCTTCACGCAAGCGTCGGAGCAATTGGCGTGCCTCGTCAGTACAGTTCTGCTCGTCGCCCCACCGCTCTATGAGTTCGATGTAGGGGCGTCGTTGGGCTTCTGTTGCTTTCGACTGAGCAATGCCAAGCACATACTCCACGGGTATGGGTTCAATCCCAGTCAGCGTCGTCTTCATGCTTGAATCCTTCAATGAGTTGGTCGGCATTCAATTGGTTGGTCACTTTCTGGAAGTCAAGGTCATCCGAATGGAAACGAACGGTGATCAGGTCTGAACAGTAAGACCTGTACACACTCATCTGATAATTCAAATCGTGATAGATTTCCTTGCATGTACCCTCTGAATAGAAGTAGAAACCCTGATGGCGGTTGCTGCGGACACGGTAAACGGAACCAGGCTTGCCGAAACCTTGCATGCACCACACGTCAAGTGTGGCTTCAAAGTTATAGATTGGTGTCTCTTCCTCCTTTTTCCCATCCGTTTCTTCCTTCTTCGTTGGCATGACAATCTTGCAGCCCAACAGCTTCATGCGTTCCAAGATGCATTCTGCCCCTGCTGGCTCCAGTTGCTGGCTGTCGTATTCAATCATCTTGGCAATCCAATAGATGTTGGTGGCGTAGCATTGCTGCGTCTCAGAATAGGAACAGAGCACACGGCAGTCGTGCAGCTCAGCATAGTCAACGAGCGTGCCCGCAGGAAATTCCTCACCTTCGTCGATAACAGGGTACGAGGCACTGTCCATAATGCCTCCAGCAGCCTCCTCATCGGCGTTCCATACCATCAGCGTGGCAATATGCCTGCCGACCTTGCCCCCAGCGTAGATGACGTTGTAGGGCGCATTCAGTTTCAATAGTTTCGAGTTCATGGTGCAAAGTTACGAATTAGCAGGCACAACACAAAATCTTATAGAGACAAAAACGATGACGATGACACCGATGACACCGATGACACCGACCTATTTTTTGTCATCGTTTCGAAAAGAAGGTTATTATTATAGTTATTATTATATATGTATATTATATATCTAATAATTTAAATATAATAAATAATACCCTACACACCGCCTCACAAAAAAATAAATGCCCTCAGTGTCATCGGTGTCATCGTCATCGGTGTCATCGTTTTTGCTGCCTCACTAGGAAAAATTTGTTACCCTTAGGGGCCGCAAAATTCCTTCGTAAGGGCTATAAACAAACACGAAAAGAGCCGACGGGGAAACCCCAAAGAGGCGGCGGCAAAGCATGGTTTTGCCGACGGCAAAAGGCAAAAGAGCCGACGGCAAAGCAAAAATGGGGGCGGTTGAATCACTGCATTGTGATTTTCTGAATCATCTGCCCTGGGTCGCCAATGATGAGGGAGAGGGTGTGGCGCTTCTTCTGGCGGTCAATCGGGAGGGTGAGGATGAAGTCCTTGCGATTCTCAATCACCTGAAGTTTCCAGCTCCAACCCCATTCTTCGAATTTATTTTCGCAGACAATGGGGGTGCAGCTATCGACACTCACACCAAAGCGGTTGCTGCGGTCGGTGGCAATAGGCCAGAAGGGAACGGCAGAGATGCAGAGGGTGACGGAATCGGCATTGGTGGCAGCGTCGAAAGTCAGGTCGATGTGGGAAGAGGAGAGGCTGGCTGGGTTCTGCACAGGATCGAGAGGCTCACCCAGTTGGAGGGAGAGCCAGTCAGTGCCGATACCTTCGATGAGGTGGAAAGGACTGCTGGCTTTGACTTTGTTCAGGGGAAGCTTGTGGGCAAACTCCGTGCGCTCCTGATTTTTCGGCAGTCGGTAGGCAATGGTGGGTGCCTTGACGAGTTCGGGCATCTGATGATATTTGGCAGTGTAGCCAGGAGGAATCTCGGAGATCATCTGGTTCCACTTGCCTGAGAGCATGGTGTTGTATTCGTGGGTCAGGGCATTGATGCTGTCGAAGGCGGCTTGTGCCTCTCGTGCCGCTTCCTCGCTGCCTGTCTCGTGGTTCTTCTGCGCCATGAGGAACTTGCGGTTCATCTGGTAGGCACCCTTGACGGCATAGCCAAGCATCTCGAAGAAAGCAGGACGATATGCCTGTGGCAACTGCTTCATGATGACATCCACTTGGTCGCTGATGGCTTGATAATCAGCCAATCGCTGTTGGGCAGTGCCTGTCTCGAAGGAGAAATCGGAGTCGTGCAGTCGGTTGTTCTCATTGTTGTCCCACTCAAACTCATAACCCATGAATTCGGGTTTGCGCTGCCAAGCAAGGCGGTAGTAGGTGTTCAATATTGAGTTGAGGGTTGAGAGTTTAGAGTTGAGAGGGAATACTTTCGCGAGCCACTCGGCTTGGTAGCGGTTTGCCTTCTCATAGTCGAAAGCAGCAAGATCCCAAGCCATATCGAAGAAGTGCTGCATCTCCATTTCCATAAGCTTGATGTCGCCCACATTGAGCAACCAGTAACGGTCGGCTCCAGCATCGTAGGCTTTCTTCAGCTCTTCGTACATCAGCACTGGCGAGGTGGTGGCTATCCAAAGGTTGTCGTGGGGCGTGCCCAGATAACTGAGGTGGTAATAGACACCGCTGCCTCCCTTGCGCTGCCGCTCCTGCGCATTCGACACGCGCTTCATGTAACCATAGTTGTCGTCGGGCCACACGAGGGTGATGTCGTCAGGCACTCGAAGCCCTGCGTCGTAGATATCTAGGGTTTCCTTGTAAGGCACGAAGATTTGAGGAATGTCGGTGGCTGGTTTCCGTTTGTGGGTTTCCAATATCTGACGCTGGTCAGCAAAAACCTGCTCCAATGTGCGTGCCCTCACGTTGTTGTCTGTGGAGCCTTTCATCGCCTCATCGTGCAAGCCACGCATACCCGTCGTGTAGATATTGTCGTATTGTGCCGTTTCACGAAGGCGGTCATCAAACTTTTTCCAGATGGTTTCCTTGTTGGTCAGGTAGTTCCATTCACCATCCACCTCCTTGTTCCATTCGGACTCAGCCGCATTGTTGAAAAGCAATGGTTCGCAATGGCTCGTGGTGATCATAATCCCCCACTCTGCCGCCTTCACCTGACTCTCAGGATGGCTATAGAAAGCGCCCGTGCAGGAGTGCATGGCAGGAGCGAGCATATTGGCTTTGAGACGAAGCAGGAGTTCACACACTTTGTCGTAGGTTTTAGGACCAATATCTCCCAACTCCTTCTCAAAATTGCGGGCAGCCCAAGTCTGCAAGCCCCAATCCTCATCGTTGATGAAGATGCCACGATACCTGATGGTAGGCGATTTTGAGGTATAGTTTTCCTTGTAATCGAGAGTGGTCTTCTGCTGCACTGGCACATCGGCAAACCAATACCAGGGACTCACGCCGATGCGTTCGCTGATATGAAAGGCACCATAAGCCACACCACGAGGGTCACTGCCAATGACATACAACCTCTGCCCTTTCGTCACAATCTTATAGCGCTCCCATGCCCCTTGCAGTTCATCAGCAGCGACCTCTGGACAAATCTTCTTAGCCTCATCCAGCGTGGCAAGAATGACCAAAGGGGTGTTGTCTGAAGGAGTTGTCTGAAGGACAGAAGGACGAACCGACGTAACCCGTTCAATATCCTCACTCAACACATGGGCTATCTTCTTCACCAATGCTGCATCGTGGTCAGACACAACCATGCGACAACGCTTCAAATCGACAGCATGGGCACACAAGCACACACCTGCGAACAAAAGCAACAGAAGTCTTCTCATTTCTTTACAAGTTTTATACTCCCTTATTGAATCCAGACTTTCTTCCCTGCCTTGATATAGATTCCATGTCGGGGATTGGAAACCTTTCGACCCAGTACGTCATAGATTTCATCGTCCTCAGAAGAAGAGGATGCCTGCACAGCGTCAATGCCCGTGGACACATAGCTGTTCGCAGCAAGGATGAGTTGACCCAAGATGCAGTCGCTCCACTCTGAAGCAGCAGAATACAAGGCGATGACATAGTCACCCTGCTCTGTGACGTCAAACTCGAAAGTCTGCTGAGCCGGATTGCCAAAGTTGTTGGAGGCTACATTTCCGATATTGATGTTCGGCGTATAGGTCTGACTGGCAATGCTTGTGCCGCCAGTTCGTTTCTCGATATTCAATTCCACAGAACCAAAGTCTGACATATTCCAGTTGCAAATCTTGTACTTCAACGTATAGTGACCTGGAGCCAAACTCAGAGTTGTACCTCCGTTGCTGAGTCCGTACTTTGCCCAACCCTGATGGGCTGTTCCGTTGATGTTACGGAAGTAAAGACCATATGAGAAGCCTTTGGTGGAACCCGTGAACTGCAACACCCTGCAACCCGATGAATAGCCACTACTATAGCCCGTGCGACGCTCACTGCTATCGAAGGTTGTCCAACCAGCAGGCAACGCGTTAGCCTCTTTGAAATCGGTGGAGAGGGTGAGCGAGGTCGGAGCCTGCAGCGTCAACTCAACGGTAGCCGTACTTGTCTCTCCATCATTGTCGGTGGCAACGGCTTTCAACGTATGCTTTCCAGTCTTAACACCCGTCAAAGTCGCTTTGTAGGGCTTGGCAGTGCAAGTGGCTAAGAGCGTTGTGCCATCGTAGAACTCCACCTTCTCCACTGTGCCGTTTGGGTCGTCAGCTGTGGCTGTGATGGTGATATCAGGAAACACACTTTCACCAGCAGGGGCAAAACTGATATACTTGCCACCCGTTGATGGTGCTGTGATTTTGACGTTGGGCGTCGTCTTGTTCAACGAATAACGCCTACAGAAGTTCCATATCTCTTTGCCTGTATAGACCTGAGGTTCCTTGCAAATCCAGTGACCCTTGTCTTTCAACTCCAAAAGCTTGACCTCAACCCCATCATTACCAGGTCCCCAAGTATGCATCTTGGCACCACTGAAACCATTGTAATTATTGACGGTCTTGGCAGTCGTAGGACAGCCGTTGTGATTGATCCAGGGGTTGAGCGCTGGTTGCACATTGCCGAAGTTGTCAGCCGTTCCCTGAATATGAAGAATAGGAACTGGAGGGGTTTTGGCATTGGGCGTCACGACCTGAGGACCGCTACAGGAAACAAAGGCAGCAATCTGGTCATGCATCTTGTTAATAGCATTATAGGTGAGCATGCCTCCCATGGAAAAACCACCTAAATAGACACGATTTCTATCAATCTTGTACTGCGTCACCATCTTTTCGATAATGGCCTTGATGAAGTTGATGTCACGATCACCACCAGTATCCCAAGCTTTGTTGATACCATTGGGAAAGACAACGACAAACTTAGCCGTGTCACACACAGCCTCCATACTCACGTTGTCATTCTTGAACTCGCTGTTCTGCATCCAGTTGGCATCTTGATTGTAACCATGACAGAAAATGAGCAACGGACGGTTCTCACCAAGATTCCTGGGTGCATACACATTATACGAGCGACTGGTGCCGCCCACAGTAATGTTGTCTGCCTTGACGGGCATCAGTCCTGCAACAAGCAAGATGAATGAAAGGCAGAAATGTCTCATGTAAATCGTATTACTTCGTATCATACAAGTGGAATTAGGAATTAGGTTTAGTTTTATGCTGCAAAGTTACACAAAAATCCTTTGCATGGATTTTCCATAGGTTTCTTTTCTCTTTCGTCAGGTTACATCTTTCCAATGAAACAAACCCTTATTTGCAGAAATGTAACACAAAGGAAACATTTAGAGGACATCTATGACACAAAAAAGAGGAGACTCGCATCACTGCGGATCTCCTCCCCAATCACTCTTTTCTATCATGTAAAAGAAATCAAATATTCTATGTCGTGTTTCAATCGTGTCAGTTATATAAGCCTATGAGTAAAAACTTTATTTGAAATACACTCTTTCACCTTTACTGTTCATATAGATGCCTGAAGTGGTTGGCACGCCATCCATAGGGACACCATTCATGGAAATCCAACGGTCAGACTTTCTGCTCTGCTGCTCCACCGATTCGACGCCAGTAGTATTTTCTGCTACAGGAGCCTTGCGCTGCTTTGCCTCACCGCCGTTGGGACGCTGTGGGAAATTGGGCTTACCCTTGAATTGACCATTGGGCTTGCCGTTGAACTTGCCATTAGGCATACGACGCATGCGCTCGTTCTTCATGCGCTGCAGGTGCATCTTCTCCAACTGCTTCATCTTCTCGTACTGACGCTGAGTAAGAACAGTGAGGAAACGATTGTAATAAGTCTCTTCCACATCAATCGTTGCACGACTGCGTGCAAAACGGTTCGCGTTCATCTTCCCCAGTTCCTCATCGGACCACTGACGAGGCTTCTGCTTCTCTGCACCTGGCTGAGGCTTTTCTGGCTTTGCCTTGGGATGATCAGAATATTTCTCCCAAACCTGCTTCAATTCGTTGCGATAATCCACATAGATAGGCACAAACTTAGCCGTCTTGTCTTCATCCAACTGAAGATTGCAAGCCATGCGTTTTGCCAACATCTGGGAAAGCTGCTCTTCTGTCAATTTCTGAGGTTGCTTGTTACCCTGCTTGGGCTGTGCCATCAGTGTGCCTCCCACCAAGAGGAATGCCACTGCAATTGCAAGAATCTTTTTCATATTCATATCGTTTTTTAGAAGTTATAATACCGTATTGTCAATGTTTTCGTAGATAGCAATCCACTCATCGAGTGCATCGTCTGACATATAAGTTTCCACCGACTCGTCTGCCAACAGGTCTGTATCTGTCTGCTCCATACGATGCAGAGCATAGAACGACACGCCTGCAATGAGAAGCAACACTGCTGCCGCCGACATCCAAAAGCGTCGATGAGAGGAGCGAAGGCTGAGGGTGGAGGACTGAGCGTTAACCGTCTTGTCCATCAACCGTCCGTGCATCTCCTCGAAGAAGCCTTCTGGCACCTTGTATGGCAAGCGTTTGCCGATGTTGTTCAAATTCTCTTCCATATCTGTTTTTTTTAATTTAGGAGTTCTGCTTTTATTTTTTCCTTCGCATGATGATAGGCGACCTTAAGTGTTGCCACCTTTCCGCCTGTCACTTCGCTAATTTCTTCATAACTCAGTTCGTCGTAGTACCGCATGTTGAACACTGTGCGTTCTTGTTGACTCAATCGGAGAATCGCCTTTTGCAGACGCACTCCTTCCACATCTTCCCAATCCACTTGTTCAGAGGCTGTGAGTCGATTCAGCAACACATCTTCCTCGCTTAGTTCCGACATTGCCCGTTCCTTCATCTTGTTGAGGTGGCGGATGCACTCGTTCGTCGCTATTCGATACAACCACACTTTCAGCATCTCCTTCTTCCTCAGACTTCCCAATCCTTGATACACACGGATGAAGGTCTCCTGCATCACGTCCTGCGCATCCTCATGGTTCACCACCATACGGCGGATGTGCCAATAAATCGGGCGTTCGTACTGCTTCAGCACGGCTTCAAACGTCGGCATATCCTCTTCTTGCCGCCCCAACCGTAACAATCTCATAATAAAAGTACTTTCGTTGTGTGTATATCGTAAAGAAACTTCAAAAAGGTAAAAGTTAATGCAGGAAAACTAAATTCATGAAAAAAAGTTTTCCTGCATTCTTCTAAAGAGCGTGTTTTATCACTTCACATAGACCGTCTTGGCATCCGAACCTGTGCGGACAATGTTGATGCCTTTCTGAGGTTGAGCCACAGGAACGCCCCCCAATGTGAAATAAGCCACAGCTTGATCTTGGGATGCATTCACTGATTGAACACTGGTCATTTCCTCATCAGTGGCAGAATAAAGTGCCAAGTCCGTGATGGTGACATCTGTCGTGGCATTGAGTTTGAATCTGCATTCTGCAAAGTCATCGTCACAAGCAAACATCATCGTAGCATCCTGACCAATTGGCACCGTCTGATTCAACACCTCAGTCTTGTTGCCCGTATATTTCTTGATAGAAATCGTAATCGTACCCTCATCACCCTGTGACTTGAAGCAAAGCTTGTAGTTGCCCTTCACCAATTGGAGAGAATGGTACACATTCTGGATGTTCTTGCCACTCGGATTTTTGTCCTTATCATATTTATCAGAAGGGTTATCGCCAAACAGCATTGCCTTCGTTGTTACTGTCCATCCATGGCTGTTAGGCTTGTAACCCTCTGTTTCTAAACCTGGACGCCACTTGAGGGTTGCATCACATGGTGTATCCAGCGTGTATTCCTTCATGAAGTTCCACATCGTCTTGCCAGAATTACCCTCTGGTGTTTTATTTGTATACGCCTCATGACCCATTCCTTCTATCGTATAATAGATGTATGGGAAACCACCTTCTGTTGCCTCATAGACATACTTCGTATATTTGCCGCTCTCTTTGGTCACCACTGGTACTGGATTGGCACCAATTCTTGCCACAAAGTTATCAATGATGGTAGGCATACGAGCAATGTCCACAAAATTATCGTTCTTGCCATGAATGTGCAAGAATGGAACAGGACGCACACCTGTGTGGTGCAGATGGAATTCATTCAGTTGGAAACCACTGATAGAAGCGTATGCAGCAAAAATGTCTGCACAGGTATTGGTTTGAGAATAGGTCATCATACCACCATTGGAGAAACCACAGCAGTAAATGCGCTTGCGGTCAATCGTATAATCCTCGGCAACATCTTCAATAATTGCCTTGAAGAAATCAATATCTTCGCTATCCTCACCTGTGGAATTCCAACCTGGCAAGGTACCACCAAACACTGGGAAATAAATGTCTGAACCCTGTGGATACACGACGATGAAGCCTCCAGCATCTGCCACATCAGTACCCATCGGAGCCTTGTCGCCACTATGACCACCCGTTCCATGCAACGAGAACACCAAAGGTGCGTTCTCCGTCACATTGCTAGGCACATGGAGCAGGTATGAACGTTTTTTTCCCTTCACGGTAAGATTAATTGTTTTTTCTAATGCAAACGACTGCACTGCGCAGAGCAACATCAGGAGTGTTGTAATAACTAACTTTTTCATAGTGTAAGATAATTAAATGTATTATTTGTTATTATTAATGAGTTCCCACTCTTCATCTGTAAAGTCAGAAGTGTCCTGTTTCCAGCTAGGATCGGGCATATACCACCAGATCTTGCTGAAATAAGCCTTCAACTTAGCATCCTGGAACACATAGCCACGATGTGCATAAGGAAGATTGCGGATGATGCGCTTGTTGGCGATGCCTTCAGTGCTTCCATTGAGAAATTTCCCCTCTTCATCATCAAACTGCAGTTCGTAAGGTGCGATGAGGGCTATTCCTCTATCATAGAACGAGCCCAATCTGAACGTCTCGCTATCAGTGAGTGTGAGACATTCCGTAGAAAGGATATTAATGTTCTCTTTCGGACGGAAGTTGGTGGCATGAAACTCATACGTACCATCCCTCAATGCAAATTCCACATAATTGTTGTCACCACCCCATGGAGAATTAACAGTACGCACCTTTCCCGTGCCAGCCGTCAATCTCCAACGATTTGCCATCCACGTGTCATCCACCGTCATACAGAATTGCTTGGCTGTCTTATCCACCTTGAGACGCAGGGTGAAGTCGTCAATCTGATGATTTGCCCAACGCATGGCTGGCAACAACCAATATGGGATGTTGAAAGTCTGATACACTCCAGACGACATACGATAGCGGTAGGTGTGATGCACCACATTCTTTCCCTCTTTGAAGTTTGCCTTGAAGCAATAAGCATAAGAGTAATTGATGTATTCATCCGTCGTCTTGTTCCTCAAGCCTTCACCGTCCTCATCCGCCAATTTCCACTGATTCAAGTCGAGTGGCGTGAAATCGGGAGCATCTTCTTGGGAAGAGCCTCGCATGACATAGTTGCGAATAGGCAGTGTCGTACCATTCATCTCCACCGTGAAGTCGAAGATATCTGGGTGTTTGCCCGCCTTGCTAAATTCGCTATCACCTCCTGGTTCGTAAGGTCCCTGAGCCTCAAAACCCACGTCGATCGTCTTTGCCTTACCACGATTGGTGAATTCATACTGCACATCCACGCGGGCGAATTCGTCATTGCCCATCGTGATAGTCAGCACTTCCTTCGTCACGGCAATATCCGTCTCTTGCAAGGGTACAATTTGATTTCCATTTACATAATACACACCATCATTGGCACTTGCCAGCATGGCGACAAGCCACAAAAGTGTGGCAGTCAGAAACTTCATTCTCATAGTTTTTATAGGATTTGATGATGCAAAGATAGGAAAAACTTAGGAGTTTGGAGTCATGAGTTAGCAGTTTTTTTGTTTTTTCACTTTTCACTTTTCACTTTTTACATAAAAATCCGTACCTTTGCCCCGTTTTTCTTATGACACAGCGTTTATTACTTCTATTCATATTGCTTTTCGCTGTGAGGACAGCATGGAGTGTCCCTGCCGACAGCAAGCCTTTCACCGTGACCAACAGCGACGGCACGGTGCTAACCATCATGTTGTGTGGTGACGAGTGTTGCCACTTCTATACCACCCTCGACGGCACGCTCGTAGTGGAAGAGGAAAATGGTGACTGGCGATTGGCTCCCGAACTGGCTGATTCCATCCAAAATGCGTGGAGCGAGAGAAGCACACGCCTCAACTTGCATCGTCAGCAACGAGCCATCGAAAACAAGACACGAAGGGCGTTTGGTTACAACACCTCTTTCATGGGAAAGAAGAAAGGCATAGTCATTTTGGTGGAATTTCCCAACAAAAACATGAAGAGCGTCAACACTCGTGAGAAATTTGAAAGAATGTTCAACCAAGAAGGTTATCATGAAAATAACCATAAAGGTTCGGTTCACGATTATTTTTACGACCAGTCATACGGACAGCTCGACTTGACCTTTGACGTATTTGGTCCCATCTGTGTCAGCGAGAGCGATTCCTACTATGGCGAGAACAATTCCAAAGGCAACGACCAACGGGTGGGAGAACTCACGACCGAAGTGTGTAAATTAGCTGATGCCACCTACGACATCAACTGGGCTGACTACGACTGGGATGGTGACAAAGAGGTGGATCAAGTCTATATCATCTATGCAGGAGTTGGTGAGAATGCAGGAGGAGGCAAGAGCACCATCTGGCCTCACGAATCCTCCCTCACGTTGGCAAAGCCATTTAGAGACGGAGAAGGTCCCATCAAGTTAGGAGGATGCACCATCGACACCTATGCCATGAGCAACGAATTAAAGAGTAGTTACGACAGCACCTTGTGCGGCATCGGCACACCATGTCACGAATTCAGCCACTGTCTGGGACTCCCCGATTTCTACGACGCTAAATACACAGGAGGTGTCGGCATGCAACAATGGGATCTCATGGCTTCCGGTAGCAACAATGGAATATCGAACAATGGTGAATGTCCTCCAGGCTTCACGGCTTACGAACGTTGGTTTGCTGGATGGCTCGAACTGACAGAACTTCATGAGCCCACCACCATCACCGACATGCCTTGTCTCCATGATGAACCTGTGGCATACATCATCTACAATGAGGGGCATCGCGACGAATACTTCATCCTTGAGAACAGACAATCCAAAGGTTGGTATCAATACACAAAATACTATTCTGGTATGCATGGGTTGCTCGTCACACATGTGGATTACAAAAGAGACGCATGGGTGCTTAACACTGTGAACACAGTCAAGGATCATCAGCGAATGAGCTTCATACCAGCAGGAAAGGACTATGGAACTGCCAATGCCGACCAATACCATTCCCAACTGTTTCCTGGCAGCAAGAATGTCACAGAACTCACTAACGATTCCCACAAAGACTACGGAGGAACCCTCTTTCACAGGAACACAGATGGCAGCAAATACATGAACAAGCCCATCACTGACATTCAAGAAAGTGACGGACTCATTTCCTTTAAGTTCATGGGAGGTGCTGAGGTATTGGGCATTCAAGACATCACAGACACCACACAACCCATCATCTATTACACATTAGATGGCATTCAAGTGGAGAAGCCTACGAAATCAGGCATTTACATCATCCAACAAGGTGATCAAATCCGCAAGTTCCTCGTAAGGTAGCCTTAACTCAAATCTCAAACCTCCTTGTACCATTCGGCATACATAATGTAGTGCTTCGCGATGCCGATGTTCAATTCCTTGGCTGTGGCAGGATCCACTTTCTTGATGAATTTTGCAGGCACACCGCCCCACATTTCGCCGTCACCCACTTGTGTGCCTTTCAGCACCAAAGCACCAGCTGCGATGATAGCGCCCTCGCCAATCACTGCATCGTCCAACACTGTCGCACCCATACCGATGAGTGCTCCACTCTTCACTGTGCAGCCATGCAGCGTCACATTGTGGCCGATGGTCACATCATCTCCAATCTCAATCGCCGCTTTCTTGTATAAAGTATGCAGGCACGAACCATCCTGAATGTTCACACGATTTCCTATCTTGATGTAATTTACATCACCACGTATCACTGCATTGAACCACACCGTACATTGGTCACCCATCTGCACATCGCCCACAATCGTGGCATTCTCACTAAAATAGCAGCCCTCTCCCCATTTCGGAGTCAAGCCGCACACTGTCTTAATTAAAGCCATTGTTATTTACTATTTGACAATTTACCATTTTACTATTTGGTTGTAAAGGTAGGGAGATTTTACGAAAAAATCCCTATTTCCTCAACTTTTTTAGGGTTGGATGGTATTGTTTCAATTTTTTTTTGCAATTTTGCATCATAAACCTATTGAACAATGGAACAAATCAAAGGTAATATTTCACAAATCATAGGTCCTGTGGTGGATGTGCAATTCACTGCAGAGAAATTGCCACGCATCCACGACGCACTGACCATTGAGCGTACACAAGGACGACGCATGGTGGTGGAAGTGCAGCAGCATCTGGGTGAGAACACAGTGCGCTGTGTGGCGATGGAAAGCACAGACGGACTCAAACGAGGAATGGAAGTGGTGGCGTTGGGAAGACCTATCACCATGCCGATTGGCGAACAGGTGAAGGGAAGGTTGATGAACGTGAGTGGCGGTGCCATTGATGGCATGGAGGAGATGAGCCGTGAAGGAGCATTACCCATTCATCGAGAGGCACCAAAGTTTGAGGAGTTGTCACCTGCACAAGAGGTGCTCTACACAGGTATCAAGGTGATTGACCTGATTGAGCCGTATGCCAAGGGAGGTAAGATTGGACTCTTCGGAGGTGCTGGTGTGGGCAAGACGGTGCTGATTCAGGAACTCATCAATAATGTGGCTAAAAAGAATAACGGTTTCTCTGTGTTCACGGGTGTGGGAGAACGTACACGCGAGGGTAACGACCTCTTGCGCGAAATGATTGAGAGCGGTGTCATCCGTTATGGTGAGAAGTTCAAGCAGGCGATGGAAGAAGGGAAGTGGGACTTGAGCCTCATCGACAAGGAGGAACTGAAAAAGAGTCAGGTGAGCCTTGTGTTCGGACAGATGAACGAGCCCCCTGGTGCACGTGCCAGTGTGGCATTGTCAGGACTGACCATTGCCGAATCATTCCGTGATGGCGTGAGTGGTGGCAAGGGAGGCGACATCCTGTTGTTCATCGACAACATCTTCCGTTTCACACAAGCAGGTTCTGAGGTGTCTGCCCTCTTGGGACGTATGCCTTCAGCAGTGGGTTATCAACCGACACTTGCCAGTGAGATGGGACAAATGCAGGAGCGCATCACCTCGACCAAGAACGGTTCCATCACATCGGTACAGGCTGTATATGTGCCTGCCGATGACTTGACAGACCCTGCTCCTGCCACGACTTTTTCACACTTGGATGCCACGACAGTTTTGAACCGAAAGATTGCGGAGTTGGGTATCTATCCAGCAGTGGATCCATTGGATTCCACCTCACGCATCCTCGATCCGAATGTGGTGGGTGAAGATCATTATCAGACAGCACAGCGGGTGAAGCAGATTCTGCAACGCAACAAGGAATTGCAGGACATCATCAGCATTCTCGGTATGGAAGAACTCTCTGACGAGGACAAGACGACTGTGAATCGCGCCCGTCGTGTACAGCGTTTCCTCTCCCAGCCTTTTGCTGTGGCACAACAGTTCACGGGTGTGCCAGGTGTGATGGTGAACATCGAGGACACTATCAAAGGTTTCAAGATGATTCTGGATGGAGAGTGTGACGACCTGCCCGAGCAAGCATTTCTCAATGTCGGCACCATCGAGGAAGTGTTTGAAAAAGCAAGGAAATTGAAAGAACAGGCAAAGGCATAAAAAATGCATCTACACATCATTACACCTACAGGAACAGCATACGAAGGGGAAGTGGGACGGTTTCAATTCACTTCGGCAACAGGCATGATGGAATTTCTCCCAGGTCATGCCCCGATGATTGCAGAGGTAAAGGCTGGAAACATCCATACAGAGAATGAAGAGATTGTATGTGGTGCTGGTGTGGTGAGAATAGAGAACGACGAAATCACTGTGGTATGCGAGCCGTCATAATATATATGATATGTGTGTTGGGCTTTGCTGCACCCATCAGGGCAGAAGAGAAGCTGGATGTGTCCAAACTCATCTTTGAGCATTTGGGCGACAGCTACGAGTGGCACATTGTGGAGGGGGCAGTCATTCCCCTACCCTGCATCCTCATTGGAGAAGAGGGCGTGGATATGTTTATGTCGGACAAGCTGGAACATGGCGCAACCTACAAGGGTTATCATATTGCTGCAGAAGGTGACCACGAAGGAAAAATTGTGAATGCGGCTGGAGAACGTCCATTTGACATCAGCATCACGAAGAATGTGCTGGAACTGTTCATCGTGTGTATCTTGTTGTGTTCCGTGGTATTGGGTTTGGCAAGATGGTATAAGAAGAACGGAAGCAAAAAGGCTCCTGGTGGATTTGTGGGAATGATGGAAGCGGTCATCGACTTCATTGACAAGGATGTGGCAAAAGAAAGCATCGGACATGGATATGAGAAGTTCTCGCCTTATTTGATGACGGTGTTCTTGTTCATCCTGACGAGCAACCTCTTGGGACTCATCCCCGTCTTTCCTGGTGGCGCCAACTTGACTGGCAACATTGCCGTGACACTGACTTGTGCAGTGACTGCCTTCATCGCCATCAACTGCTTTGCACCAAAAGGATACTATAAGAGCATCTTCTGGCCAGATGTGCCCATCTTCTTGAAGGCACCACTGCCCATTATGCCGACCATCGAGTTCATCGGGGTCTTCACCAAACCCTTCTCATTGACTGTCCGTCTTTTTGCCAACATCATGGCAGGACACATCATCATTCTCGCCTTGACCAGCGTGGTGTTTGTGACCGCAAAGATGGGGGCAGGCATGTGTGCCTCCATGACAGCAGTGAGCGTCCTTTTCTGCATCTTCATGAACTGCCTCGAATTGCTCGTGGCATTCATCCAAGCATACGTGTTCACGATATTGACCGCCAACTTCATTGGATTGGCGCATGATGAATAAAAGTAAATTGTAAAACTTCAAATTGTAAATGTAATTATGATTCTTGAAGCAGTAGAAGCAGGCATGAGCCTCGCACAAATCGGAGCAGCCATTGGTGCTGCCATCGCAGTGATTGGTGCCGCTTTCGGCATCGGAATGATTGGTAAGTCCGCCACTGAGAGCATTGCACGTCAACCATCGGCAGCGAGCAACATTCGCACGTCCATGATCTTGACAGCCGCCTTCATCGAGGGTGTGGCATTGTTCGCTATCGTGGTGTGTCTCCTCGTCGTGCTGAAATAATTAACAGATGAATCCACTCATACCAGACCCAGGACTGCTCTTCTGGATGGTGCTCTCGTTCGGTGTGGTGTTCTTCCTGCTGGCGAAGTTCGGCTTCCCAGTCATCGTGAAGGCCATCAACGAACGGAAAGAGTTCATCGAGATGTCGCTTCTCTCTGCCAAGCAAGCCAATGAAAAACTGGCTGGCATTCAGGCAGAGAGTGAGAAACTGTTGGCTGATGCCAAAGCCCAACAGAAGGACATCATTGCGGCTGCCATGCAGGAGAAACAGCGGATTGTACAAGCAGCACAGGAGGAAGCTCAAACTTCTGCCCAACAAATGATTGAGGAGGCACGACAGAGCATTCAGGCAGAGAAAGAAAGAGCTTTACAGGATGTTCGAAACGAAGTGGCAAGCCTCGCCCTCGACATCGCCGAAAAGGTGATTGGCGAACGGATGAAGGATGACGCGACACAACGGAAGAACATAGAGCAACTCATTGACAAACTCTAAGGGTCAACCATCAACGCTCATGACGAACGGAAGCATTGCTAAGAGATATGCCACAGCCTTGTATGAAGAGGCACAGGCGCAATTCGTGGAACAACAAATCTACGAACACTTGGGTGTGCTTCATCATTCCATGAAAGTTGAGCCTGACTTACAGATGGCACTTATCAATCCTCGTGTGCTGGTTGAGAAGAAGTACACGCTCCTGTTACTTGCCTCGGGACTTGACCCTGAAGCCACCACCCTTTACACGAGGTTCATTCGTCTTCTTCTGGAGAATCGTCGTGAAGATCAGTTGCGACTCATCATCTTCATCTATCGGGATATGTACCGAGAGCATCATGGCATTGACCGTGTGGTGTTCGAAACAGCCGTACCTGTCGATGATGAGGTCGTTGAACACCTGACCGAACACATCAAGGCTCACCGACACCGTGAAGTGGAATGCAAGCGTAGGGTGAACCCACGACTTATTGGTGGTTTCCGTCTCCGCATCGGTGACCGCCGTTACGATTACAGTTATCAACATCAATTGGAACTCATTAGAAAAGAATTATGTCCGACCCAATAAAAGTAAGTGAAGTGACAGCGATGCTGCGCCAGCAACTCGCCGACATCGACATCGAAGAGAACACCCTCGGCAATGAAACAGAGGTGGGAACCGTGCTGACCGTCAGTGATGGTGTGGTACGTGCCTATGGTCTGCGCAATGCCGAAGCAGGCGAACTCCTCCAATTCGACAATGGCATGGAGGCCATCGTGATGAATCTCGAGGAAGACAATGTAGGTGCTGTGTTGTTGGGACCTACTGACAACATTGAAGAGGGAGATGCCGTGAAACGTACGGGACGTATTGCCTCCATTTCCGTTAGCGACAACATGATCGGTCGTGTGGTTGACACCCTCGGACATCCTATCGACGGCAAAGGTGCCATCACAGGAGAAGCCTTCGATATGCCACTGGAACGCAAAGCCCCTGGTGTGATCTTCCGTCAACCCGTGAATGAGCCTTTGCAGACAGGTCTGAAAGCCGTGGATGCCATGATTCCAATTGGTCGTGGACAGCGAGAACTCATCATTGGCGACCGTCAGACAGGCAAGACTGCCATTGCCATTGATACCATCATCAACCAGCGTGCCAACTACGAAGCAGGCAAGCCCGTCTATTGTATCTACGTTGCCATCGGACAGAAGGGTTCCACCGTTGCCACCATCGTGAACATCTTGCAACAGAAGGGGGCGATGGATTACACGATCGTCGTATCCGCCACTGCCAGCGACCCTGCCGCTATGCAGTACTACGCTCCTTTTGCTGGTGCTGCCATCGGTGAGTACTTCCGTGACACAGGCCGCCATGCTCTTGTAGTGTATGATGACCTCTCGAAACAGGCGGTGGCTTACCGTGAGGTGTCACTGATTCTAAAACGTCCTTCGGGCCGTGAAGCATATCCTGGTGATATTTTCTACTTGCATTCACGTTTGCTTGAACGTGCCGCCAAGATCATCGCTCAGCAAGAAGTGGCTGAGCAGATGAACGACCTACCCGACTGTCTGAAGGGAAAAGTGAGAGGTGGCGGTTCATTGACCGCACTGCCCATCATCGAGACACAGGCAGGCGATGTCTCGGCATATATTCCCACCAATGTCATCTCCATCACCGACGGACAGATTTTCTTGGAAACAGACCTGTTCAACCAAGGAGTACGTCCCGCCATCAACGTGGGTATCTCAGTATCCCGTGTAGGTGGAAATGCTCAATTGAAATCCATGAAGAAGGTGGCTGGAACCTTGAAGATTGATCAGGCACAATATCGTGAGTTGGAATCCTTCTCGAAGTTTGGCAGTGACATGGATCCCGTCACGGCTTTCATCATTGACAAAGGACGTAAGAACGCCCAGCTGCTTATCCAGAAGCAGTACCAACCCATGCCTGTAGAGGAACAGATTGCCATTCTCTACTGCGGCACACATGGCCTGTTGCGTGACATCCCCGTAGAGCGTGCCCGTGAGTTCGAAACTGCCTTTCTGGATTTGCTGCGCACCACCCACCAAGACGATGTGCTGACTCCGCTCAAAGAAGGAAAGATTGATGACAACATCACCAGTATCATCGAGGAAACCGCAGCATCTGTCAAATTGTAAATTGTAAATCATCTTGTCTTCGCTCAAAGAAATAAAAAGTCGCATCGCGTCAGTCCGCAGTACGCAGAAAATCACCAGTGCCATGCGCATGGTGGCAAGCGCGAAACTCCATCACACCCAAGGTATGACGGAGGCTTTCCTGCGGTATAAAGATGAGTTGGAGAAGATTGTGAAGACCCTCTCCCATAATGGGGAGGGAGACCATCTAGATGGTTCTCTCAATGACGGGGGAGATGTCCGTCAGGACAAAGAGGGTCTTAAGTCCATTCTTCTTATTCCCGTCTCTTCCAACAGCGGCCTTTGTGGTGCCTTTAACAGCAACATTGCCAAGGCGACCATGCAACGAATCCAGGAGTTGGAGTCACAGGGGAAGAAAGTGCGCCTTTTACCCATCGGCAAGAAGATTGCCCATGAACTGAAAAAAGTTGGAAAAGACTTCCATGCCAACTTTGTTGAGTTGCTGGACAAGATAGAAAAAAGCAATAACTTCACTGATGTTTCTACGCTTGTAGAGCAGGCTTGTGAATGGCAGCAAAACAACGAGATAGATAGTGTGGAGTTCCTATATCACCATTTCAAATCGATGGGAAGTCAAGTTATTCAAGTTGATCAACTTAACATGAGTCCTAACGATAACGTTGACGAGAACCTTCAACTTTCAACTTTCAACTTTCAACCCTCATCTTATCTCACAGAGCCTTCCCACGAGGAACTTCTCCAATCTCTTTTCCCTCGTCTGCAAAACGCTCAGGTTTATGGTATCTTGCTTGACTCCCTCACCAGCGAACACGCAGCCCGTATGCTTGCGATGCAGACGGCCGATGACAATGCCAACGACTTGTTGAAAGAACTCACTTTACTTTATAACAAGACCCGTCAGCAAGCCATCACCAACGAACTCATTGACATCATGTCTGGGAAAATCGGGCAGAATTGATGACAAAAGAAGAGAAAAATAGGCTTTTTCTCTTGGTACTATGCTCACTTTTCCGTACCTTCGCACGCTTTTTACCAACACAAACGATTCATGGTATTCGACAAGTACGAACAATTGAGCGAAGATGCACAAAGGTTGCTATGCTTCTATGCCGATACAGGGCTTGATTCCAACAAGCGGATGGATGAACACATCTATATTTTGGGGCAGTATTGTTTCAAAGTGTTCAATGGCAAAGCAGCATTGGAAGAACTGATACAGAAAGGCATTTTCACAGAGGAGGGAAAGGACTGGTATTCCAACATGCCAAAATATGGTATCAACGAGGATGATTTCATCCCTGTTTTGTGGTATCTGTATGAATACCGCAAGGATTTGCTGTTGACTTTCAAGAAACTGCAACCCATCAGCGGCCAGACCTATATGTTCGTACGCTATGCTGTCAAACAGTTGGTGGAGAGCAATTATCAACTGTGCAGTAGTGCCAACGTGATTGGGAAAGACCAAGTTCATCTTTTCTACAGCGTTGCCACAGAACCACGTTTCCAGCCTTTATTTGAGAACTTCCAAACCGAGTCTTTCATTCAGTTCTATGGGCATCTGAGCAATTACCTCATTAACCAAGACATGGTGGTTGACCCCACATTGGCACTCACCATCATCAGTCATTACAACGCCATCACCGAATCTGTGCGATGCCGTCTCTTGGCTGAAATAGAACTTTACGAATACATTGCCACAGGACAAACCCCTTCTGGAGGTATCTACTCTAATATTTCCGCAGGCTTCATCATGGGTGCCTTACGAAACCTCTGTGCCAGTAAGCACCTTGAATCGGCACAATGGTTTGATATGGCATTGAAGACCCAACTGAAGGAAGGAGGCAAGAGAGGGTATTTCTCAAACGGGCTGATGACCTTCTACTTGGTGTTATCTTATATGGTGGTCGCTTCCGAAAGCAAAGAAGAGAATGAAAAAATTGCCACTGCCTGTCGCAACAGGCTCAAGGAGCTCGTGGCAAACATGGAAGTGAGAACCAATCACGCTATGTTACCAGCCAGGATACTGGCAGAGGACTTCTGCAACATCAACATCTCCCTGCACAGGGAACAAGTACAACATTGTTATGAATGGGGAGTAAAAGGGGTATTACCCCCCATCTACCGTTCGTTGGCATTCCTGATTGCCAACTATTTAGGTTATTCAACCAGCGAGATGGATCTTAACCCCTGCATTCCCAAGCTTGCCTTGCTGCAACATGAGATGTCCAAATATCTGCCCCTTTACGATAATGAACGCGAATCGCTGCGCCATCGGTTTGGTGACCACCCTACCCTCGTGAACATTTACCACAAGGCAGAATGGGAATCGGTGCTGGAGGACCTGATGGGTGAAGCTGACGGTAGCAAGCCTGTGATTGAAGTACCAGACACACGGCTGATGTATATCCGTGAATCCAACGACTCGCATGTGATTCAGGTGAGAGAACAAACTCGCCTGAAAAATGGGGCATGGGGAAATGGCAAGCGACTTAGTGAAGCCCGATATAGAAAAGGTGATTTAGAATACATGAACAATGCCGATCGTCGCATTCTGGCACGATTGAACCATAGTGAGCATTGGGAATTACAATTGGAACACGTGATCGAGGAGATGGTGGACGAAAGCCGTCTGTATGTGGGACGCACGGCACCATTCGAGCTGGTGAAAGTAGATCGGGACAAACCTTATCTGATTGTAGAGAAAGAGGATGATCGATTTGTGGTCAAGTCGAATGTTCCATTAGGCAACGCCAAGGATGACCTTGTGATTGTGGAAGATTCACCCACGCACTACAGCCTCATCAACATACCCAACGAGATACGTGGCTATTACGTGAAACTGCTGCAGTTAGGCAGTCTTCCTTTGGAAGCAGAAGATACCCTGAGAAGCCTTTTGGCAAAAATTGGTGGCAAAGTGGAACTGCATTCCTCCCTCATAGAAGGAGGCAGCACTCTACCATTGGTCGATGGACAATGGAATGTCGGCTTCAAGCTCAGCCCCAAGCAGAGCAGCAACTGGGAAGTGGAGATTATTGTACGCCCATTACAAGGAGGAAAGAAAACGTTCCCATTAGGAAAGGGTGACGACACCATCATTGATGAAAATGAGGAGGGTCGCAAGAGAGTGAAGCGCAATATGGAGATGGAACGGCAGAATCTCGAATTGGTACGTGCTTTTTGGCACACGGAGGGGTATGAAGAAGAGGAGCCCGTCTATCCCCCAGAATTCATGCTTGACCTCGTGCAACTGATACAAAACAATCCCGATACATTTTACGCTGAATGGCCAGAAGGACAAGGTTTCAAAATCCGTTCCCTTTCCAAAGGTATGGGTTCATGGAATGGCGTTCTTCGCCAACGTGGACAGTGGTTTGACATCGAGGGAGACGTCAATATTGACGAACAGACACGCATCAGCATCAGCGAACTGCTGGAACTGGTGGGTAAGAGCAAGGGAAAGTTTGTAAAGATCGCAGAAGGCGAGTTCCTTGCCCTAAGTGAGAAACTGAGAAACCAGTTAAAAGCCCTTGACGCTCTTGCCAACCGTGAACGCGGAAAGATCAAGATTTCACCTTTCAGTGCAGCCCTGATGGGAGATGAACTCATGGATGGTGAGATGAAGCTGCACATGGACGAGAAACTGCTGGAAATCCGCCAACGCATCCTCGACAGTTCTAACTATAGTCCTGCCATTCCGAAAGAGCTCAATGCCACCTTACGTCCATATCAAAAGAACGGTTATCTTTGGATAGCCCGCCTCAACAGTTGGGGAGCAGGTGCCTTGCTTGCCGATGACATGGGACTTGGTAAGACCATACAAACCATCACATTCCTCCTGCTGAAGAAGGATGAAGGACCATCGCTTGTGGTGGCTCCTGCCTCTGTTGCTCCCAACTGGAAGACGGAAATGGAGAAGTTTGCCCCAACGCTCAACGTGGAGATTCTCAACTTCTCTGCCGACCGACTGAAAACCATTCAAGACGCCAAGGCGGGTGATGTGATTGTGACCACCTATGGCATCTTGCTCAGCATACAAGAGTACATCACCAAGAAGCATTGGAATGTGGCGTGTCTGGATGAAGCACACATCATCAAGAACCGAGGCGCCAAGACCAGTGCTGCAGCCATGAAGATACAGGCAGACAACCGAGTGATGTTGACGGGTACGCCTGTGCAAAACCACTTAGGTGAGCTGTGGAGTCTCTTCCAGTTTGTCAATCCTGGACTCTTGGGAAACTACGAACATTTTTCCCAGAAATTCATCATCCCCATCGAAGGACACCAAGACAAGGAGAAGCAGGCACAACTCGAAAGCATTGTACATCCCTTCATGCTGAGACGTACAAAGCAAGCTGTGCTGAAGGAACTTCCTGAAAAGACAGAAATATACCATGCAGTGGAACTGAACCGCGATGAACTCGCCATTTACGAGAGCATCCGCACTCGTGCCGAGAAGATGCTGCAAGCCTCAGGAGCAGAAATTGACATGCATGTATTGGCGGAAATCACCCGATTGCGACAGGCAGCATGTAGCGCCCAGCTCATCGAACCCAAATGGGCAGGCGAATGCTCTAAGATCACGGCACTTACAGAACTGCTGCAAGGTGTCATCGAGGGTGGCAACACTGCCTTGGTATTCAGTCAGTTCGTCAGTTTCTTCGACCTCGTCAGGAAAGAACTCGATCGTCTCGGAATGCCTTACTTCTACATCGATGGAAGTGTACCGATGAAACAGCGTACAGACATGGTCGATGCCTTCCAACGTGGCGAGAAACCTCTCTTCCTCATCAGCCTCAAGGCTGGTGGATTGGGCCTCAACCTCACACAAGCCAACTATGTCTTCCATCTCGATCCGTGGTGGAATCCTGCCGTTGAGCAGCAAGCCACCGACCGAACCTACCGTATTGGACAAAACCGTGCCGTGACCGTCTATCACCTCGTCAGCCAACACACGATTGAGGAGAAGATTATCCGTCTCCATCAGACCAAACGTGACCTCGCCGAGAACATTTTGGCAGGAACTGACACCAGTTACAAGCTCACTGGCAAAGATTTGCTCGAAATGGTTGCCCAATAGAAAGTTTATTCGTAACTTTGACACGTAATTATATATCAAACAAAGAAATAACGACTAATTAACAACAAAACTAACATTCCATTTATGAAGAAGTTTATTCTCACATCCCTCCTCGCAATGCTGGCCATTTTGGGCTTTGCACAGCGTTTCACCGACAAGCTCGACCGCGGACTTGTGGCAGTGCCTAGTGGCAACGGCAATCTCGTCAGCTGGCGTGTGCTGGGTGAGGAATACTACGATGTGACTTACAACCTTTATTGCAACGGCACCAAGATAGCCGAGAATCTCCAGGTTTCCAACTATACCCACACCTCAGGCAATGCCTCCAGCAGTTATCAGGTGGCAGCAGTGGTGCGTGGTGTTGAACAAGCAAAAAGTAAGTCTGTGACCCGTTGGGAGAATGGTTATTTCGACATTCCAGCCGCTACAGTTCTTGATCGAAACGGGAACGATGTGACTTCCCAATATATCATCAACGATATTTCTTTAGGCGACGTGGATGGTGACGGTGTGGTTGAGTTCCTGGTCAAGCGCAACTATGCAGGTGACATCCTCAATGCTTCCAACACCACCAAGTTCCATCATTATGAATGCTACAAATTGGACGGCACACGCCTTTGGTGGATTGACCTTGGTCCCAACCTCATGGCAGGTCCTGATGAACAATGGGATCTCGTCAGTTTCGACTGGGATATGGACGGTAAGGCTGAATGCCTGATGCGTGGTGCTGACAACATGATTATCCATGCAGCCAATGGAACCGTCATCAAGGTGGGTGACATGAGTTATGTGTCTCCTCGCGATGAATATACACGCAATGGTGCTGAATACCTGCTTTACATGAACGGTGAGACCGCCGTTCCTTATGATTATAACTCCCAAGCAACTACTTATACTCCGATGGCATATCCTCTGCCTCGCTTTGAAAGTGGAGAGAGTGACTACGCCACTGTATGGGGCAAAAACGATACAGGTCATCGTTCCTCCAAGCACTATTTTGGTGCACCCTATCTGGATGGACGCAAACCCAGCATCTTCCTTGGACGTGGCTGTTATACCCGTCACAAGATGTGTGCGTTGGATGTTGACCCCGCCACTCACCAACTGACCCAACGCTGGCGTTGGAACGCTTACGATGGTGGCAGTCCTTGGTTTGGCAACGGTTTCCACAACTTCACCATTGGCGATGTGGATTGGGACGGACGCGATGAAATCATCTTCGGCTCCATGATGATTGATGACAACGGAAAGGGACTTTGTACCACAGGACTGGGACATGGCGACGCACAGCATTGTGCCGACCTCGATCCTTATCGCAAATATGCGGAGCAGTTCACCTGTAACGAGAGCCAGCCTGCATGCACCTATTACAACGCCACCACTGGCGAAATCTACTATCGTTTGAAGTCCACATCGGATGATGGACGTGCCCTTTGTGGTAATTTCTCCAACGATTTTGTGGGCAGCATCGGCAGAAGCACCCAAACGGGCATTGTATCCACCGTCAAGGATGCTGTGGTGGCTGATGCACCAGGAAACACCAACGATGCCCTTTTCTGGTCACACCTGAACCAACGTATTTACTGGGATGGTGACCTTTGCGATGACGTGTATGATTCCCCAGGAAGTTCCAATGACGGACGAGCAGCTGCCATCTACAAATATCCATCGGGACGTCTCTTCAACTCCGATGGCTGTCTGACCATCAACGGCACCAAGAACAACGCAGGTGCCATTGCCGATATCTTTGGTGACTGGCGTGAAGAAGTGGTGATGCGCACAGCTGACAACACCAAAATTCGTATTTTCACCACCACATATTCCACCACGTTCCGTATCCCAACCCTTTGGTCTGACCACCAATATCGCAATGCGGTGGTGACACAGCCCATTGGCTACAATCAGCCTCCTCACAAGAGTTACTTCTTGGGAGAATTGGAGGGAATTACACAAGCACCTCCTACCAACACCATGACGGGACGCACAGAAGTGGCTAATGGTGGTACCATCACCACGACCAGCGACCACCTCATCGTATGTGAGACCAACGACACGAAGGTCAGCATCCATGAAGGCGCAGCTCCTTATATTGTGACATTTAATATACCATCTCACGTGCAGGGCAATGCTGCCAGCGGCTCTTCAGCAAAACCTGCTCCCACCTATCAATATTATACTTGTGAGGTGACAGGTGGTGGATTGGCTGGTGCGGCTCGTCTCGTCAAGCAAGGAGATGGTATTCTTATCTTGCCTAAGACAACGATGAAGCATACAGGCAACACCGACGTGTGGGCTGGTACCGTCAACTTCGATGGCACCTTGCAGAACTCTCCTCTTTGGCTCAACCGCTTTACAGAGCTGAACTCCGATGGTGGTCAGTTCATGGGTGGCATCCAGGCAAACTATGCGTCCATCATTCGTCCTGGCGGTGAAAACAAAGCCGGAAACATCACCACAACAACCTATACGATGGGCTTTGGTTCCCGCTTGATGCTCGATCTCTATGCCGACGGGCTCAAGGCTGACCAAGTGATTGCCAACAAACTGATTATCGAGACCAAACTTGCAGATAAAGTTTGGATGGACTATGGACCACAATACTTGCAGCCAGTCATTGAGGTGGTGGAACACTACAAAGAGGGAGCCTCCAACCTCGAACCAGGCAACTACATCATTGGTAACATAGACGAAGTATCGGGTTCCCTCAATGACATCAAGATTGAGGGTGTGACCAACCATCGAGCATCTCTCTCTGTCAACGCTCAAAAGCAACTCGTCCTCACCATTAGTGCCGTTCGTAATGCAAGTGATGTCATCTGGACGGGTGCCCAGTCTTCCACTTGGGATTTTGCCAAGACAGAGAATTTCTATGTCTCAGACGATGCGTCAAAGACTGCCGACATCTTCGTGAAGGGTGATATTGTCAATTTCACAGATGAGGGCACCCAAACCTCCATTGCCATCACAGAGAACTTGGAACCCAAGACATTCAAGGTGAATGCCTCCAAGAACTACACTTTTTCAGGCAATGGTGCCATCACGGCTGGCTCCTTGGTGAAAGAGGGAACAGGCAAACTGACTATTTCGACAGAAAACTCATATACAGGCGGTAATGCGTTGAAAGGGGGAACCGTTGTAGTGGCTTCCCTTTCCAACGAAAACAAAGCCACAGGCAATCTGGGTGCTGTGACCACTTCTGCTGACAAATTCACGATGGAGAACGGAGCAGTGATTCAGACAGCAGCCAACGTCACCAACGGATCACCCATCAAGTTCGTGGGTGAGCAGGGAGGTGTCATTAGTGCCGATGCCAACAAGGATTTCATTCAAAACAAGGCATTCTCTGGCACCCTCCTCACCAAGAAGGGATCAGGATGGCTCAAGACCTACACAAGTGGAGCCAGCCTTGACAGAGCTATCATCGTGGCAGGAGCCATTGATAACTTCATGGGCAATGCAGCTAAAGTCATCGAGTTCCAAGGGGGAACCCTCATTGACGAAGTAGGCACCACCAACGAACTGAATATTCCCAAGGATAAGAAAGGTACTTGGAACACAGCCAATCGTGCCACTTACACCAACAAAGTGACAGGAGAAGGCACGCTTGATATCTATTGTGCAGGAGAACAAGGAAGCGGCTGGGTGGCAACACGCACCCCCCTTCAGCTCAACCTCTCTTCCTTCAAAGGCACCATCGTACCCCACGCCACCATTACGGCTGACGGACGTTTCACGCTCGACACCAGCAATGGTTCCGAGAACTGCACCTTCAACATCCCAGAGAACGTCATCGTGCAGAACTCAGGCAAGACCTTTCGTATCGGTAAACTGACAGGCAAGGGAACTCTGGGTGGTTTTTGTGCCTTTCGCAATGATGTGAGTGCCCAAACCAACACTTGGCAGGTGGGTAACAGCGACAATTGCAAGTTCGAGGGCATCTTCACCAGCAACGACAACTTCACCAAAGTGGGTACAGGTGAGTTGACCGTCACTGGGGCTTGGAACAGCACAGGAGCCATCAATATCTCGGCAGGAAGCATCCGCTTGGGAACAGGTGGTTCACTGGGCACAGGTGCTCTGACCGTTGCCAACAACGCCTCTCTGACAGGTGTGAGCGATACGAAAGTGGCACTTGCCAACAGCAGCATCACCATCAACGGTACCGTTCAGCCAGGCGAATCAGCAACCGCTACTTCTGGCAACCTTAACTTTGGTGGCAAGAATGTCACCATCGGCAAGACCGCCAAAGTGGTCATCGGCATTCGAAAAGGCGCCACCGACTATTCCATCAACAATTCCTATCTCAAGAATATTGGCACCCTGAAGTTGGCAGCAGGCACCACCATCGGTGCTGTCATCACACAGAAGAACTTGGAGAAACTCACGACCGACGAGGCTGTGGCAGACTCCTTCTATGTATGGACAGACGTGCAGAAGGTGACGATTGCAGGGGAACTCAATTTCGACCTGCCCCAATTGCTTCCCTATAACTACTGGGACACCAGCCGCATCAGCGAGGGCATTCTCTATGTACGATGCGATGCTGCCAAATACCAAGAATTCCTGACAGGAATTGAAACCATTCCTGCCTCAGAGAATGTCTGCGTGAAGGTCATTGCCTCCAACGGCATCCCCGTTGCGTCATTCACCTGTTCGATGGACAGCGTGTCCAACACCTTCGTCAAGACAGAACTGCCCCAAGGCATCTACCTGTTGCGCATCCAAAGCAAGACAGGCAAGAAGGCGACTTTAAAGATGAAAAAGTAACATATTTAGATATGAAGACAGACATAGAAATCGCACGCGAATGTACGCTCAAACCAATTGAGGACATCGCACAATACATTCAGATTCCTACCGACGAGCTTGAACACTATGGCAAGTACATTGCCAAAGTGCCGATTCACCTCATTAACGAAAAGAAGGTGGCAAAGAGCAACCTCATCCTCGTCACAGCCATTACCCCCACGAAGGCGGGCATTGGCAAGACCACTGTCAGCATCGGGCTTTCCCTTGGATTGAACAAGATAGGAAAGAAGGCGGTGTGTGCCCTGCGTGAACCCTCATTGGGTCCTTGCTTCGGTGTGAAGGGAGGTGCAGCAGGAGGTGGCTATGCACAGGTGCTGCCCATGGAAAAAATCAATCTCCATTTCACAGGCGATTTTCATGCCGTCACCACTGCCACCAACATGATTGCAGCTCTGCTGGACAACTATCTCTATCAGCATCGCGATGATGGCTTTACACTCAAAGAGGTGTTGTGGAAACGTGTGCTTGACGTGAATGACCGCAACTTGCGCACCATCGTGACGGGACTCGGCGCCAAAGCTGATGGTATTCCTGCCGAGACCGGGTTCGACATCACACCTGCGTCTGAAATTATGGCCATTCTCTGCCTGTCCAAAGACCTTGACGACTTACGTCGACGCATTAATAACATTCTTCTCGGCATCAAGATGGACGACACTCCTTTCTATCTCAGCGACATGGGGGTGGGTGATGCTATCACCGTCCTGCTGATGGATGCCATCAAGCCCAACCTTGTGCAGACAACAGAGCAGACGCCAGGCTTTGTGCATGGAGGTCCCTTCGCCAATATCGCACACGGATGCAACACGCTCCTTGCCACCAGGATGGCAATGACATTCGCTGAATATGTGGTGACAGAAGCGGGATTCGGCGCTGACCTGGGAGCAGAGAAGTTCTTCGACATCAAGTGCCGAAAGAGTGGACTTCAGCCCAAACTCACCGTCATCGTTGCTACCACCCAAGGACTCAAGATGCATGGTGGGGTGCCTGTCGAGAATATCAAGGAGCCCAACATAGAAGGACTCACCAAGGGATTTGACAACCTGGACCGCCACATCCGCAACTTGAAAGGTTTCGGACAGAGCGTTGTTGTGGCCTTTAACCGATTCGACACTGACGTCGAAGAAGAAATAGAACTGCTGCGTCGCCATTGTGAGAGCATTGGTGTGGGATTTGCCATCAACAATGCCTTCCACGAAGGAGGAGAAGGTGCAAAAGAGTTGGCACAGCTGGTTGTTGACACCATTGAGCAACAACCCTCCCATCCCCTCACCTTCACCTACGACAACAACGATCCCATCAAGACCAAAGTGGAGAAAGTTTGCCGCAAGATCTATGGAGCAGCCAGCGTCACCTTCGGCAAGGCAGCAGAGGCATCGTTGTTACGCATCCAGAAACTGGGACTTGAGCACTACCCTGTTTGTATTGCCAAGACGCAATTCTCGTTCTCTGCCGACAAGAAACTCTACGGAAGTCCTACAGGCTTCAACATCAAGATTCGTGACTTCGTCATCAACACTGGAGCTGAAATGATTGTAGCGATTGCTGGCGACATCATGCGGATGCCTGGATTGGCAAAGTCTCCACAAGCAGAACGCATCACGATTGTGGACGGACTGATCGAGGGACTATCTTAAGCTCACACAGATATCACAGATAACACAGAAATTTTATTTGAACACGAATCGCACGAATCACACGAATTAGAGACAACATCTATTCGTTAGATTCGTGCGATTCGTGTTCGTATTTTTATATGTGTTCTGTGACCGTATAGTTTTTGTGTGACAAGCACATAAAAAAGGTGTGGAGCGTTGGCTCCACACCTTTTCATATAGTTTGTTACGTTAGATCTGATTACTTGATCTCAACACCTGCAGCAGTGTACTTCTTGCCGCCCTTCACGATAACGATCTGGCCGTTCTCGATGTACTTGCCGTCAGCGATAGATTCGCCTTCAGTTTCTACACCTTCGATAGCTGTTGGGATTGGGAGTTCAGGCTTTTCACCTGCATAACCAAGCTTAATCTCTGTAACTGTAGTATTTGTCCAGTTAGCACCCTTGATAGCGTGGAGGTGAGCGAAACCATACTCAGCTACGATAGCTTCGATATTGATGATGTAAGTCTTAGAACCATCGCCATTGTCAACAACAGTCTCATACTTATCCTTATCGCGTGGAACTTCTGCAAATACAGTACCTTCATTTTCGATGCGGTTGAAGAGGAGACGAGGCTCACCCTCAGTAGCTGTCAACTCGATAGTATTGTAAGCAGAGAGGTCTGCGAATCTGTCATGGTTCACAGTGCTCAAACCGTATGGCTGGCCTGTAGATGTACCAATGTTGTAATCACAGTTAGATGCTTCGAGAGCCTCTGCAGTCTCATCAGCAGCATTCCAATGGAAGAACATCTCCTTTGTCAAGTCAGTGTAAGCGAGTTCAACAGGAACCTTGTGCTTATAGATACCGTAGATCTTAGCCTCAAGTGGGTTTGGAGCACCGAAGAAGGTCATCATGCAAATCTGTGGAAGAACGCCGTCCTTCACATCGCACTTAGGATCTTCAGCAAATACATACTTGAACTCAGTTGCACCTGCAGGAACGTCAACAAGATCTTGGTTGTTCCAGAATGCGAGCTTCCATCCCTCAGGAGCTGGAGTAGCGAAGTAAACAACTACATAGTCACAACCTTCTACATCAACAGGCATCATCTTGAGAGCGATGTTGAGGTCACCATGAGCGGTGTAAGTGTTGTAGTCCTCACCTTCCACAAGGTCTGTGCGAGTGAATTCGTCAAGAGACTTGCCCTGATCCTGTGCGATCTCGATGAAGTCAGCACCAAGTTCTGGCTTAGGCAGAAGCTCTTCAGCA
>CACXKA010000006.1 GCA_902768125.1 uncultured Bacteroidales bacterium
AGGTCTGTGCGAGTGAATTCGTCAAGAGACTTGCCCTGATCCTGTGCGATCTCGATGAAGTCAGCACCAAGTTCTGGCTTAGGCAGAAGCTCTTCAGCACCACCCTTAGTCAAACCTGCGATAGCATCTTCGATAGCCTTAGCAGCAGCAGCGATAGCATCCTTAGTAGCTGGCTCTGCGCCTTCTGCTGGCTGGAGGATAGCCTTACCAGCTGCCATAGCGTCTGTGAGAGCCTTCACGCTTGCTTCAGTGCAACCTTCAGTTTCAGCGTTGCGACCCTTGTCGTAAGCAACGTTGAGTGCGAATGTAGCATCCCAGAGAGAAGTCTTGTCCCACTCTTCAGTGAAAGTCTTGATAGCAGCTTCGTCATCCTTCACAACCTTGAATACGAAGTTGTCGAAGTAGAACTTGCCACCTTCAGTAGCAGAAGCGAGGTTGAATGCGAGAGTGCGCATGTCGTTGTCAGCTGTGAAGTAGCCAGCAAGTGTCTGAGCTGTGCTACCAGTAGTGATCTTACCAACACCAGTGTTGCTCTTATATTCACCTGGTTCAGCGTGAGTCTGAGACTGAACGTCAGCCACCTTAGTTGCGAGGTAGTCAACAGAGAAGTAATACTTAGTACCCTTTGCCAAAGCGTATGGCAGACGTACGAAGAACTGAGTATCGTGGTCGTTGCCAAGGTACTTAGTTTCGTCCGCAGGATCCTTCTCGCGAGCAGCAGTCACCACTTCAATCTGGTTAGAACTCTTAATGTTCTTAGTAGTTGCAGCAAGAATCAGACCATCAGCATCGCTGTTCACCTTAGCGTAGAATGCGCTCACGTCGTCGCCTTCAATGTCGCCATTAGTGAAGAGGTTGTCAGTCCAGTCAAGAGTAGCTGGATCCTTGTACTCAACCTCCTTGTAGGTATCCACGTCGTAAATAGGCTCTTTACCAGAAATTACATCAGCAGGAACCTTGAATGAGAGATTGTCGAAATAGTACTTGTTAGCGTCAGCAATATCGTTCAAGTTAAATGCGAAGGAGAGGAAACGAGCAACAGCGTTACCATCATCGTCTTTACCATCACATTCATTTTGGATCTTGCCTTCATACTTGAAGTGCTGCCACTCTGTAGTGAAGCTAACATTGCCAATACCAATATAATGCAGATAATTATTACCAGCAGCAGGCTCACGATGAGACTGAGTACCTACAGAACCAGCGAGGTCAGCCTTGTAGTCGAACTCAACTATGATACTTGTACCAGCTGGCAGGTAATATGGCTCATAAATCCAGAACTGGTTGTCCCAAGGCTGTGATTCCTTAGCGCCAGCAACAACTTCGATACCCTTGCCACCATCTTTACCAACGCCGTCAACGATACGAGCCTTGTTCACGTTAGAACCATCTACAGGAACCTCCTTAGCTGCTGCGAATGCATGCTCTGCAGCTGTTTCGCAGTCACCGTTAGGAATCAGCTCAACCCAGTCAAGAACTGGAGCAGCTTCAAACTTAACAGATACCTCGTCAATGTAATAAGTGATAGGATTAGCATCTGCAGACATGTTCATTGAGTAGTTGGTAGTCTTAGGATCACCAATCTCGAACAACTGCTCGATATCAGTCCACTTACCAATAACAGCCTTACCAGCAGGAGCACCAGCGAACCAGCCAGAACCGCAAGCTGTGTGGAGGTTACCACCAAGTGAGAGTTCAGTACCTTCCTCAAGAGTCTCGCTGACAGCCTTAATCTTATACTTCAGAGTTACCTTGTCATTCATCTTCAGAGCCTTGCTTGGAGCAGCATCAGCAATCTGGAAGAAGAACTGAGTATCCCATGCATTAGCCTTCTTGCCGTCAACAACGACTTCGAACATACCATCGCCGTCAACAACCTTATAAGCAGGATCATTTACTACATCATCACCGGCAACCCACTTAGTTTCATCAGCAGGATCCTGAGTGAATGGAGTAACCTTAACACCAAACTTAATAGCCTCAGTCCATTCCTCTATACCACTTTCATAAGTAACCTTCACATCCTTGAAGCGATAAGTGATAGGCTTAGAATCGTAAGAAAGGTCGAGAGAGAAGTTAGTGACACCGTCTCTATCAAGAGTGATTTCTCTCTTAACATCAGCCCAGTCACCAACCTTGATAGTAGCACCATCTACACCAGCCATCCAGCCAGCACCGTCATAAGACCTGTGGTAGCCACCACCAGCCTGAATCTCAGTCTTGTCGAGTGTAGATTCAGAATCGAGCAATGCCATAGCCTTGAACTCAAGAGTGATCTTGTCGTTCTTCTTCAGCTTACCATTAGGAGCAGCATCAGCAATCTGGAAGAATACCTGATTGTCCCAAGTGTTAGCATTTGAAACAGTCACGATTTCTGCATAACCATCTGACTTGTATTCAGCTTGCTTGTTCTTATCCTGACCATTCTCCTTCCACTTGTCAGTGATTCTGGTATTAACATACCACTCAGGACCGCCACTTGTAATCTGAATGTCGTCGAAGTAGAATGTTCTATCGGCATCTGAAGCTGCCAGGTTGAAGCAGAGATCCGTAAAGCCTGCTAAAGCATCAGTAGCAATACAAGTAAATGATACAGTTTGCCATTCCTTAGTTACTTTCAGAGTGCCAAAGCCATCATTTGACTTATGTTGGAAAGCACTATGAGTCTGAGATCCTGCGGAATATTCGCCATCAGCCTTCACACGCATTGTAACTTTGAATCCTGTTCCAGAAGCAAAGCCTCCCTTGTCATAAACAGCTGTCAATTGTTTCTTGTCTTCTCCAATATAAGTAGGCTCAACATACTCAGCACCTCTAATCCAGAACTGAGCATTAGTTGCATTGCTATTTTTGCCTGCAGTCGCTACAATACAGCCATTCGTCTCATCATCAGGATCTGCTCCCCAAACTGCAAAAGTCCTTTCCTTGGACGTTGCAACAGTAGAAGCCTTATCCCTGAAACAGAAGTCAATGGCATTGAACCATGCGTCCTTAGCAGGAGGAGCTACTTCTGTCAATACAATAGAAGTCACACGAGCAACATACCAGTTACCAGCAGCTGCTAAGTTCTTGATACCATACTTCAGAACACCATCTGTAACCTCAACATTCTTAAAGTCAAAAGAGCTTTGTTCACCTTGACCAACGCCGCCTCTATCAACGATAGGAAGGTTTTCTTCTTGTGTATTTGCAAAAGCAACAGCAAGACCATCACCTGTTGGGCATTCGAAGCCACGACCAGAAGTATATGAACCTGCTAACTCAAGTTTAACTTCATACTTACCATTCTTCAGACCTTCAATTGTCTGAGTCATCACATCACCTGCAGCAATAGAGCCACCATTATAGCGCTCAGAAGCTGCTCCAAAACCAGCATAAGTACCACTCTGGCCTTCCCAAGTAGAAGGAGCAACTGCAATGAGATCGTCTCCAGCCTTAGCATTATCCTTTACCCAAGCAGCATACTCTTCTTTATACTTCGCTTTAGCTTCAGCAAAAGCAGTATAGTCCTCTACAGATACTGCAATCCACACATCCTGAGCTTCTTCGGCATCAGAAATGTAAAGTTTTGTGTCATTCTTAGAAGGAACAACCGCAAGGAAACCAGGAGTAACATTGGTGTTTCCTAACTTAAATGAACCATCTTCAGCAATGGTAACAGTCCATTTTGCATCACCTGCACGACCTTTACCGTCAACCCAAATCTGGTCAACACCTTGACAGTCCGCAGAGTTTCCACCCTTCGCTTCATTATTCAAGGTATAAGTATTACCATCTGCATTTTTGGTAATCTTCACCTTGTAACCCTTGTCTGGATCGATAGAGGCACGAGTACCCCAATCGTTAGCACCAAGGAAGAAACCCTTTGCGCCCACATTGAAAAGGTACTGATCCACGCTACCGTCAGTAACGAGAGCAGAAGCTTTTGGTGCAGCTGGAGGAGTAGGAGCCTCGCCAGCTTTTGCCGACACCAGACCCACCAACATGAGCACAAGTGCCAAGAAAGATTTTGTAATCTTGTCCATAAGCTTAAAAGTTTTAGTTAATAAAAAAGTTGATTAAAAAATGTTTTGGTTTTTGTTATTATTTGATTGTTGTTTTGGTTTTGCCTCTGTTATATATATTAATAATGTGTATTAAGAATGATTAGTAACTGTCAGAACCCCCTTTAGGGGGAGTTCAGGAAAGGGCGCAAGCCAATTCGGCGGTAAAGTTACGGTTTTAAATCATTACTACCTCACTTTTTCCCGACTTTTTTCAAGAAAATTGATAGATTTTTTCATTTTTTTACATTTTCGGGTGCTTTTGGCAACAAAAGCGGTGGAAGTTAGGGGCTAAGATTGCAGTTATTCTGGGAAACCAATTTGAACAATAACCATAATTTGACTCACTAATAAGAATAAGTTATTTCTCCCTACTATATTTTTCCTTCCCCTTTGGAATAAAAGATATTTCTCTTAGGTGAATTTTATATTCCAAAGCTTGGAACGTACGTTTCAAAGCATGGAACGTATGTTCCAAAGTTAGGAATATACGTTCCAAACTTCGGAATGTAATTTATCCTTAGGGGAAAGGAGAAAAAGATCGGGGGGTTAGGAATTTTTGTAGGTAGCTACGGAAAGAATGTAGCCTTGGGCGAGGTGTTCTTCTGTGTGGAGGGACACATTATTATATTTTAAAAGGAGGTTGGGGAGGTCGTCGTCGATGCCTCGACCTGTGAGCTTGACAACGGCTTCCTTCTGTGTCCAAAGGCGAGTGAAGGGAATCTGGGGATTTGGGGATTGGGATACCTCTGCAAACTCGCTGTCATTGAGGACATGACGGGCAAGAGATTCACTATAACGACCAACACTCTCGACGTCGATGCCAACGGGAGAAGCGGAAAGGGCTACAGCAAGGGCGGATTTGCAATGACTGAGATTAAAGTTGAGAGTTGAGAGTTTAGGGTTTAGAGCTAATGGTTTAGAGTTGAGAGAAAGTTCGGGTTTTCCGTGTTCGCCGATGAGGAAGGAAGGTTGTTCTGTGATGCCATAGGTTTCACGAAGGGCTTGGCAGAGAAGGAGGTAGGAGAATGCGCATTCGATGCGGCCTTGCTGATGCTTGAATCGCAGGGCTTTCTCTCTTCGCCACGCTGGGAGGGAAGCAATGGCGGCTTCGAGTTCCTCGGAAGTGATGGAGGAAAGGTCTTCCTTTACAAACAACCGATAATTCATCTTGCTCTAACTTTAACCTTAACGATAACTCAAATCTCAACCTCAAATCTCAACCTTAAATCTCAAACCTCAAATCTCAAACCTCAAACCATCATAGTCTTTCTCCACAATGCATGCAGTAGTTGGCTTTGAGGTCGGTTTTCTCGTTGCAACGGGGGCAACGGCCGTTCTTTCCCTTGCGCTTGGTCTCGTCAATCATGGTGGCGGAGACGATACCTGTAGGCACAGCGATGATGGTGTAACCCAGTATCATGACGAGAGAGGAAAGGAGGCGACCGACGAGGGTGACTGGGGTGATGTCACCATAACCGACGGTGGTGAGGGTGACAATCGCCCAATAGATGCTGGTGCCGATATCTGTGAACTGGGTGCCAGGCTGGTTTCCTTCGACCATAAACATCAAGGTTCCCACGATGGTGACGAGGATGAGAACGAAGAGGAAATAGACGAGTATCTTCCTGAAACTGAGCTTGATGCTCTGAAGGAGAAGATGACCTTCATTGATGAAAGCGAAGAGCTTGAGCACGCGGAAAATGCGGATGAGTCGGAAGACACGCAGGATGAAGAAATAGCGTGCTGAAGAGAGATAAGGAATGAAGGAGAGATAGAGGGGGAGCGTCGCCACGAGGTCGATGATGCCAAAGAAACTGAGGGCATAATCTTTGGGTCGTGGGGAGCAGTAGAGTCGGAGGATGTACTCGATGGTGAAGAAGAAGGTGAGGACATACTCCATGATGGTGAGCACATCCTTGAAACGCCCCATGACAGCGGGTTTCGTCTCGATGAATGCAACAATGAGGCTGAGGACAATCGCCACCATCACGACGATGTCGAACACCTTGCCTGCCTTCGTGTCGGAATTGAACACGATGTTGTAGAGGCGTGGCTTATCTTTGAGTAGAGCAAAAAACTTTTTCATGCCACAAAGTTACGAATTAATTGACAATTGACAATTGACAATTGACATTTTTTTAGAAGTTAGCGAAGTTTTGCACATCTTTTTTTGAGGTGTGCAGTTTTTTCAGCGTTTTTTACACAGAAAGGGAAAGTGTGTGTAAAATGCTCATAATTACATGTTTTTTATTTGTACGAACCATTTTTTCTTCGTAATTTTGAACCCGAAAAGCGGCACACCATTGAAGAGTGTGCATTTTTCATGGAGTAAAGAAGACAGAAAGAGATATGACCAATACAATGCTTGATAGGTTCCTGAAAAAGTCAACCTTCACCTCTCAAGAAGATTTCGAGAAGAATTTTGAGTTTGTGATTCCCGAAAACTTCAACTTTGCATATGACGTGATGGATGTGTGGGCTGAAGAGACGCCCGACCGTCTGGCGCTGCTGTGGTGCAACGACAAGGGAATTGAGCGCCGATTCACCTTTGCCGACATCCGACGCGAATCGAACAAGGTGGCAAGTTACTTGCTCTCGCTGGGCATTGGGAAGGGTGATTTTGTGATGCTGATCATGAAGCGCCGCTACCAGTTCTGGCTCACGATGCTGGCGCTGCACAAGATAGGCGCTGTGGCGATTCCAGCTTCTTTCCTGTTGACGAAGAAGGACATCATCTATCGTGTCAAGTGTGCGGATGTGAAGGCAATTGTAGCCACAGGCGACCCAGAGATTCTGCGCCACATCAATGAGGCTCATGCTGAGTGGCCTGCCCTGAAGCATCGTATCAGTATCGGTCCTGTGGTGCCTGAGGGTTGGGATGATTTCAAGGCGGGCGTGAAGGTGTCACCAGAATATAAGAGAGAACGCGTGACCAAGTCTTCGGACTTCCTGCTCATGTATTTCACATCGGGTACGAACGGTCAGCCCAAGATGGCGATTCACGACCACACCTACCCGCTTGGACATATCGGTACAGCGGCTTTCTGGCACAACCTCCACATGGGCAGCTTGCACCTGACGGTGGCTGACACAGGATGGGCAAAGGCTACGTGGGGAAAGATGTATGGACAATGGATTGCTGGTGCCACCCTGTTTGTGTACGACCACGAGAAGTTCCACGCTTCGGACATTCTGGAGAAGGTGGGACAATACAAAATCACCAGTTTCTGTGCCCCTCCAACGATTTACCGTTTCATGATTCGTGAGGACTTGAGCCGTTTCGACCTCAGTTCTCTGGAGCACGTAACGACGGCTGGCGAGGCTCTGAACTCGGCTGTGTACGACAAGTTCCTGGAGATTACAGGCTTGGAAATCAAGGAGGGATTCGGACAAAGCGAAACGACCTGTCTGATTGCCACAACGCCTTGGATGAAGACAAAACCAGGTTCAATGGGCAAACCGATGCCACAATACGATATTCATCTGTTGACACACGAAGGGAAGGAAGCCAAAGTGGGCGAAGAAGGGCAGATTGCCATCCGCACGGACAGAAAGAAGCCGATTGGCTTGTGCTGCGAGTACTATCACAATGCGGGCGAGACGAAGAAGGGTTGGCACGACGGTTTCTACTTCACAGGCGACTTGGCATACAAGGATGAGGACGGCTACTTCTGGTTTGTGGGTCGTGCTGACGATGTGATCAAGTCGTCAGGCTACCGTATCGGTCCTTTCGAGGTGGAAAGTGCGCTGATGACTCACCCATCGGTGGTGGAATGCGCTATCACAGGTGTGCCTGACGACATCAGAGGTATGGTGGTGAAGGCGACGATTGTGTTGGGCAAGGAATGGAAGGACAAAGCGAACGAGGAATTGGTGAAGGAGCTGCAAGACCACGTGAAAAGGACAACCGCACCTTATAAATATCCACGTATCATCGAGTTCGTGGACGAGCTGCCTAAGACACACTCTGGTAAGATTCGTCGAGTGGAGATTCGACAGAATGATGCAGAGAAATTTAAAGGCTAAAGGTTATAGGTTAAGGGTTAAAGATAGGGATGACGGAACAGGAGTGGATTGCTAAAGGTAAGGAGGCATACGCCAGAATGGACTGGAAAGTGTGCCTGGATTCTTATGCTGAGGCCATCAAGCTGAATCCGAACTCAGAAGCAGTGGAATTGCATAAGATGACGATGAACATCGTGGAGTTCTATAACAAGGATCAGTATAATCCGTGAGAGGGTTTGAGGTTTGAGATTTGAGATTTGAGGTTTGAGATTTAGAAACTATAAGTAAAAGTATATATAATTATGGCAAAAATGAGAGGCGCTATCGTTGTGGACATCGAGCGTTGCAAGGGATGCAACCTCTGCACGATAGCTTGTCCATTACATCTTGTCACACTGAGTGCAACTGTCAACCACAAGGGTTACAACTATGCAGAACAGACTGACTGGGAAAAGTGCAACGGCTGTACCAGCTGTGCCATTGTCTGCCCCGACGGTTGTATCACAGTTTATCGTAAAAAGGAGGAATAGAGATGGAAAACGGACAAAAAGATATTGTATTGTTGAAGGGTAACGAGGTGATTGCAAAGGCTGCTATCCGCTACGGATATGACGGATTCTTTGGCTATCCTATCACCCCACAAAGTGAAGTGTTGGAGACACTCGCTGCTGACAAGCCTTGGGAAACCACAGGTATGGTGGTGCTGCAGGCAGAGAGCGAGTTGGCTTCCATCAATATGCTGTATGGCGCAGGCTGTACAGGCAAACTGGTGTTCACCTCCAGTTCTTCTCCTGGTATCGCCTTGATGCAGGAAGGACTGAGCTACATGGCTGGTAACGAACTGCCTGGCGTGATTGTCAGCGTAGGTCGTGGCGGTCCTGGTTTGGGAACCATCCAGCCAGGTCAGGCAGATTACTATCAGGCTGTGTATGGCGGTGGAAATGGTGACTACCACACCATCGTGCTGGCTCCTAACAGCGTGCAGGAAATGAGTGACTGCATGGGCAAGGCTGCTGAACTGACGTTCAAGTGGCGCATGCCTGTCATCATCCTTTCTGACGGTGTGCTGGGTCAGATGATGGAGAAAGTGGAACTTCCAGCTTATCGTCCACGCCGTACCGATGAGGAAATTGGCAAGCAATGTCCTTGGGCAACCAACGGTATCGGTCTGAAGAACAGAAAGTACAACTTCATGTCCACGCTGGAGCTTGACCCAGCCGTGATGGAGGAGCGCAACCAGAAGATGGCTGCCAAGTACCGTCAGGTGGAGGCAGAAGAGGTGGATTACGAGCTGTATCGCGTGGATGACGACACAGAATACCTCATTGTGGCATACGGAATCTCTTCACGCATCAGCATGAAGGCAATCGACCTGCTGCAAGAAACTGGCGTGAAGATTGGCATGCTCCGTCCCAAGACGCTGTGGCCTTTCCCCAACAAGATCATCAGCCAACTCTCTGAGCGCATCAAGAGCATCCTCTGTGTGGAACAGAGTGAGGGTCAGATGATTAACGACGTTCGCCTCGCCACTGAAGGCCAAGCCACCGTGTTCCATTCAGGACGCTCTGGCGGTATGGTTTCCTCTCCAATGGAAATCGTCGAGGACTTCAAGAGCATGGCGCGTGAGAAAATGAGTACTAACTGGCCAAAGGGCTATTGGATGAAGTAAGAAGAATTGAAGCGTTGAAAAATTGAAGAATTGAAGTAAACTATGACACGCGAAGAATTAATTATACCTGAGAATAGAATCTACGGCAAGCCAACGCTGATGAACGAGACACCCATGCACTACTGCCCTGGTTGCAGTCATGGTGTGGTTCACAAGCTCGTTGCCGAAATCATCGAAGAGATGGGTATGGAGGAAGACACCATTGCCATCTGCCCGGTCGGTTGTGCCGTGTTCGCCTACCGCTATGTGGATGTCGATTGGATTGAAGCCAGTCACGGACGTGCACCAGCTTGTGCTTCCGCTATCAAGCGCCTTTGGCCTAACAAGCTCGTCTTCACCTATCAGGGTGACGGCGATATGGCTTGTATCGGTACAGGTGAGACCATCCACGCACTGAATCGTGGTGAGAACATCGCCATGATCTTCATCAACAACGCCATCTATGGTATGACGGGTGGACAAATGGCTCCTACCACCTTGATGGGCATGAAGACAGCCACTTGTCCTTACGGTCGTCAGGCAGACCTGCACGGATACCCACTCCACATCACCGACTTGGCTGTACAGCTCGAAGGCACTTGCTACGTGACGCGTCAGGCTGTCAACACAGTAGCCAACATCCGCAAGGCAAAGAAAGCCATTCGTCAGGCATTCGAGAACTCATTGAACAAGAGGGGCACTTCTCTCGTGGAAATCGTATCCACTTGTGCTTCAGGCTGGAAGATGACACCCGAACAGGCAAATCAGTGGATGGTGGACAACATGTTCCCTTATTATCCATTGGGAGACTTAAAGAACACAGTTGAATAAAAAGACCCTCCCCTAACCCTCCCTGTTGAGGGAGGGAGTGGTCACCATATGAACAAGAAGTAGAATCCTCCCCACAAACATTCTACTCTCCCCCTCAACAGGGGGAGCGGGGAGGGGGTCTTTATGACTGAAGAAATCATCATATCAGGATTCGGAGGACAGGGCGTCCTCTCCATGGGCAAGATTCTTGCCTACGCTGGCATCATGGAAGACAAGCAAGTGAGTTGGATGCCTGCTTATGGTCCCGAACAACGAGGCGGCACCGCCAATGTGACCGTCATCGTCAGCGACGAAATGGTGTCCTCCCCTATCGTCAGTGCCTACGACACAGCCATCGTGCTCAACCAACCTTCATTGGAGAAGTTCGAGCCACTCGTGAAGCCAGGCGGCACGATCATCTACGATGGACACTCCATCATCCAGCCACCCAAGCGTGACGACATCAACGTCTATCGCATCGACGCGATGGAAGAGGCTGCCCGCACAGGCAACTCCAAGGTGTTCAACATGCTCGTCCTTGGCGGATTCCTCAAGGTGCGTCCTATCGCTACTGTAGAAGACGTGGTGAAAGGACTCCACAAGGCACTGCCAGAACGCCACCACAAACTTATCCCCATGAATGAGGCTGCCATCCGCAGAGGCATGGAGCTGATTCAGAAGATGAACTAATTATAAGAAGATAAAGAGGAACCCCAGCAATGAGGTTCCTCTTGTTTTTAATACGCTTCGTCCGTCACAATATCTCCTTCAGGAGCAGATGCACCAGATACGACACGAAGAGGACGAGGAAGGCAATCGTGCTGCCCAGCAGTCGCAATCGTCCTCGGGCGCGGATATCGGCATCTTTCACATTATTCATCACATAGAGGATGCCCATGATGCGTGTCAGGAAGAAGACGGAAAGACCCAACACCAGCACCCACAGGCTATTGTCCTCGAAGAAAGTGGCAAGCAGACTGCCCAGCGACAAAGGACCCACATAGCCATTCAGCACTAAAAAGAATCGGAACGTCTTGGAATCCAAGGCGTTCTGTATTATATAGCATAAAGTCTGCAACACGAAAGAACACACCGCCACCATCCACAGCCAGAAAGCTCCGCCCACGGATGGGCTGTAAAAATGTGGGAACGAGAAGTACAACGCAACGCCAAATAGGACGAATGTGATGAACGTGTACTTCCACTTTCGTGCCGTCGATTGGATGACCAACTTGCGTCCTTCGTCATCACCGCCCAAAGAACTCAACAAGGAATTGGCTCCCTGCACAAACATCAGGCACACCAACAACGCCCCTAACACCAAAACGAGGAGCCACCCATATTGTTCAAGAAATTCGTAGATCATTCTATCCGACTCTTTCTCGCAAAGGTAGATACAATATTCCGTACCAACAAATAAAAGAGACTATTTTTTCATGCCCCGCCTACGATTTCTATGAAAGAGCCACTTTCAGCCGTTCCAACGCCTCTTTCAGTACACTTCTTTGGGTACCCACATTCATGCGCATAAAACCCTCGCCGCCAGCACCAAACATCTCGCCATCGTTGAGAGCAAGATGCACTTGGTTGATGAAGAGGTCGTTGAGTTCCTTGTGGTTCAGACCCAACTCACGGCAGTCGAGCCAGACAAGGAAAGAGGCCTGAGGACGCAGAGGCTTGATTTTCGGAATATACTTCTGACAATAGTCGATGAGGAAGTTAATGTTGCCTTCCACATATCGAAGCATTTGCTGTCGCCATTCCTCCCCCTGTTGCAAGGCAGCAATGGTAGCGATGGGGGCAAAGAGATGAGGTTCGTTCAGCTCGTTGGCAGTCAACCATTTGTAAAAAGGCTTGCGCAGTTCTTCGTTGGGAATGATGCCCCATGAACTCACAATCCCCGCCATATTGAACGTCTTGGTCGGTGCGCCAAACGTGATGCTCACCTCAGCCGCCTCATCACTCACGGAGGCAAAAGGGATGTGCTTGTTGTCCCACAACGCCATATCACAATGAATCTCGTCGCTGATGACAATGAGGTGATGCTCTTTGGCGAAATGAGCTAGCCGTTTCAACGTCTCCCTATCCCACACGATGCCCGCTGGGTTGTGGGGATTGGAAAGAATCAGCAGGCGGCACTTGTCATCACACACTTGTTCGAGTTGGTCGAAGTCCATCTCGTAAAGCCCCCCAGCCCCCGAAGGGGTAGGGCTACCGCCTTGTTGGTTACGAGAGGTCATTTCTTTCAGCGGATTCCACACGACCTCGCGTTTGTTGCCTCTCGGCGTCAGATAGAACGGATGGTAGATGGGTGGTTGCACAATCACTTTCTCATCGGACTTCAGAAAGAAGTTGATGACCATGCCAATACCTTTCACAACGCCGGGGATGTAAGACAACCACTCACGTTCCACCTTCCATTGGTGGTGTTCCTCTATCCATCGCTGCACTGTTGGCCATAGTTCCTTCGGTTCGATGGTGTAGCCAAACAACGAGTGTTCGAGCCGCTGTTTCAACGCCTCAGTGATGAATGGTGGGGTTTCCCAATCCATATCAGCCACCCAAAGTGGCAGCAAATCGCCACGTCCATATCTCTCCTTCAGCACCTCATGCTTCAGGTCGCCTGACCCAATGCGGTCAACAGGCTTGTCAAAATCATATATCATCGTTCTATCTTTTTGCTTGCAAAGTTACACAATCTTAAAGAAAATAGCCCCATGCAGTCTTCACAGATTGCACAGGGCTGACAAAAAACTTCATCTTTTTGGCATAAAGCCTAATCATAGAAGTCCCATGTTATCGTTTTTGCACGTCTGCTGCAATCTTCTGGAGAGCGATGACAAACCGGTCCACTTCCTCCTTAGTGTTATAGACAGCAAACGTAGGACGTACTGACATCTCGTAACCTAGTGCCCGTAAGGCTGGCTGTGCACAGTGATGACCTGCACGGACAGCAATGCCCTCTTTGTCGAGCATCTGCCCCACCTGAGGAGCGGGTATGCCAGGGATGTCGAGAGAGATGACACTCACACGTTTCTTGGGATTGCCCATGATGGTGATGCCCGGAATGCGACTAATCTGCTGGCGAGCATACTCGGTGAGGTCGTGTTCGTGGCGTTCGATGTTGTGGATGCCCACACTCTGTACGAAGTCAAGTGCATAACCCAAACCGATGGCATCGGCAATATTAGGTGTGCCTGCCTCGAAACGTGCTGGCGGCGCATTAAATTCCGTATGCTCGATAGTTACATCCTTGATCATGTTACCTCCTCCTTGCCAAGGTGGCAGTTGTTCGAGCCATTCTTTCTTGCCATACACCACTCCAATGCCTGAAGGTCCATAAATCTTATGACCTGAGAACACGAAGAAGTCGCAGTCAAGTTGCTGCACATCCACCTTCGTGTGGGCGATGGACTGTGCGCCGTCAATAAGCACGGGGATGTTGTGGGAATGAGCAGTACGGATGATGCTCTCCACATCGTTGATAGTACCGAAAGTATTGTTCACATGTCCCACGCTAATGAACTTGGTGTGGGGCGTGATGAGTTGTTCCAATTCCGAGAGGATGAGGTCGCCATTCTTGTCGATGGGGATGGCACGGAGTTCCGCACCCTGCAATTTGCACATCTGCTGCCAAGGCACGATATTAGCATGGTGGTCGAGGGTGGAGACAATCACGTTGTCGCCCTTCTCCAAAAATTTCCTGCCGAACGTTTGCGCCACCAGGTTGATGCCCTCCGTCGTGCCACGCACAAAGAGGATGTTCTCCTTGGCGGGGGCATTGATGAAGCGTGCCACCTTTTCACGGGCACCTTCATACTGGTCGGTGCTTCGTGCTGCCAAAGTGTGGGCACCACGATGGATGTTCGAGTAGTCGGTCTTGTAGAAGTCGCTCAATCCGTCGATGACCCGCAATGGCTTTTGAGTGGTCGCACCATTATCGAACCACACAAGGTCGTGACCATTCACCTTCTGATGGAGGATGGGGAACTGCTTGCGGATCTCTTCGGTATTCACCGTGTCAGCCTCATCATAGTGGAGGTTTCGAACGATGTCGGTCTCGGGTATTCCGATGCCGAATCCGTTATCCTTCAGCAGACAGTTCTTCTTTTCTGGTTGTGCATCGTCAGCCTTTCCAGAGGAGGATGCCGATGGCACTTCATCCGAAAAGTATTTGGCGATGACTCCCCTAAAGAGTTCCTCATCAGCGGCACTCAGACTTCCAATTTGGGGGGCATCCACATTCCCGATGGGGGATGAAGAGGCAGGGAGAGGCAGGGCTGACAAGTCCAACTCGTCAGGTGCCGCATTCGGTACTGCCACCTGTGGTGCTGTTCCCAAATCTGGCAAGTCAAAGTGAAAGTTATCTAACTCGTTCAAATACATAGTTACTTCTCAATCTTGTTTCTATGCTGATAATCATGGTAGTAACCCACCTCTACGTTCTCCAGCACAGCAATGGCATCATCGGTGAGCGACGCCAGGCTGAAGTACTTAGTGAGCAAGTAGCTTGCCACACCATACTGGTCGAGACCCATCAGACGCGCTGAGAGGCTTGGAGCAATTTCGCCTGGGATGCCTGCTTGATGAAGACCGACCACGCCCTGCTCTTTCTCACCCACACGCACGAGGATGATGTCTGTCGTTCCGACACCACGATTGGTCAGATATTGTCCCTTCACCTCCACCTTGTCGGATGGAATGATTGGCACACCACGCCAAGTGATGACTTTTGTTCCGAAGAGGTCGATAGCCACAGGTGGCACACCACGCCAAGTGCATTCACGCTCGAAAGCAGCGATGGCACGTGGATTGGCAATGAAGAATGCAGGCTCCTTCCACACGAGTGACAGCAGCTCATCAAGATCGTCTGGAGTTGGTGCACCATAGCGGGCACTAATCTTATAGCCTGGAGCTGTCTGAGCCAACAGACCAAATTTCTTATTGTTGATGAGTTCCCATTCCTGACGTTCCTTGATACTCTCAATGGAAAGACGCAACTGCTGTTCCAACTGATTGTAAGGAGCATTGTAGAGGTCACTTACACGAGTGTGAACACGCACCACTGTCTGCAAAGTGTTGAGTGAGTACTCCGTAGGATTCTCTTCATAATCAATATAGGTCTCTGGGATGACGTTGTCCTCCTCATGACCACTCACAAGGTCTATGTGTTTCTCGCCATGTTCATTCACTGTCGCCTTCAGACGAAGTTGCTTGTCCACAGCATTGTTGAACTGCTCACGGAAATCTGGAATTTCCTCGATGAGCGATTCCAACACGGGTGTGTCGAGTACCAGGAACACGGAGTCAGTCACAGAACGGACACTGACGGTAGAGTCAGCGGCACTCAGCAAATCAGCCTCTCCGAAATATTCGCCATTGCCCAACAAAGCAATGCGGAGCTCCTCTCCATGTGTACCCGTGCTGATCACTTCAGCCTGACCATTTGCCACGATGAAGAAACGTTGCTTGTCCTTGCCTTGAGTGACAAGATTCTTGCCACGTGACACTTCTACAGGTACGAAGTTGCGAGCCAAACGAGCTACAATCTCCTGCTTGATGTTCTGGAAGAGCGGAATAGCACGAAGATTTTTGGCGGTGAAACTTGGCACGCCATCGAAGTACTGAATCTCGATGCGTTCAGCCTTTTTCAGTTCCACTTTCGTGCGGTTCACACGATAGGTGCCACTTTCCACCTGAGTCCAAGGAAGGAGCTTGAGGAGGAGTCTCGGTGTAATACTGCCCATCTGAGGGGGCGTCTTGGTGGTGTTCGCCAATTTGCGAGCCGTTGCAGTCGTGATGCTGCGCTGAATGTTGTTGTCTGCCATGTTCTTCTAATGATGAAATGTGAATAATTAATTTATCTAAGTGGATACTTTTCTTTTACTTCGCCCTCCTCAATGCGGAAGGCGTTTAATACAGGTTTTTCCTCTGCCAAAGAGAGGATGAAGTAGAGAATGTTGGGGTCGTATGCCAACCGTTTGTCTTCCTCAGATGGACGTGAAGGAGAGGCTGGGTGGCTGTGCCAATTGCCCACGATGGTTAGTCCTTTTTTGCGGGCATACTTGATGGCGGCAAACTGCTCCTTGGGGTCGAAGCTGAAATGCTCTTCGGAGTGGTCAACATTCGTCATCGGATAGTTCTCCGTTGCCGTTTCCTTGTCCGTGCCGAGCAGATAACCGCATGACTCCACGGGAGCATCTTTCTGTGCCTGTGCCAAGATGGACTGATAGGTCGATTCTGTGATAATCACGTTCATGCTAAACTACTTTACAATCGTTACTTTGTGTACATTGCCCTCCACGTGCTCCACGCTGATGACGTTATACCCTTGTTCCTTCGCAGAGCGAGGAACATTCTCCAGTGGTTCGCCTTCGGTGAGAAGGACTTCCAACGTATCGCCTGCTGCGATTTGTGCCAGTTTGAGCTTTGTCTTCACAAAGGTCATTGGGCAATGTTCTTTGGTAATATCTAATGTATGTGTTGCCATAATTTATAAAGTTTAATGTTTTTAGAGTTTAGGTTTTAGGGTTTATAGAAGGCTGACTCAGTGCAGGCAAGCCACATGGTCTTTTAACCTTTACCCCTTAATTATTTATATAAACAATGTCCGTCCGCCTTCACTGATATTTAGGAAAGTCGCCACACCCAGCACGTCCTTCACCTCATGAATAAAATCTTTCTTCTCCAATCCGAGTACGTGCATTGCCATCTCACAGGCATAGAGGTTCACGCCCAGTGCATTAGCAGCATCCACCAATTCTTCCAATGTGGCCACATTGTTCTTACGCATCAGATGGCGGAATATTTGAGGACCGATACCGAGGAAATTGAACTTGCTATTGGGAGCTACGCTGAGACCACCCATCATGAAGCCGAAGAGCTTGGTAAGCCAATTGCCCCCGATGAAACTTCTGCCTCTCTTCTGCTTGATGGCATCCAAGCCCCAGAACGTGAAGAAGATGTTTACCTCATAGCCTACAGCTGCAGCACCTGTTGCCAGCGTGAAGACAGCTGTCAGTTTATCAAAATCGCCAGAGAAAGCAATCAATGAAAGTTTCTTCTGTTCTGCCATATCATCAATGATTTTTGAGGTCGCAAGCAGCCTGTTCGTAATCAATCAATTCTGTTACTGTCGGGTTGGTGCCACAGATAGGGCACTTGTCCGTTTTCTTCACATTAATCTTGCGGAAATCCATCGTCTTGGCGTTGAATGTGAGCAGCTTGTTGGTGAGCAGTTCACCCACGCCTGTCAGATACTTCAATGTCTCTGCTGCCTGAATGGTTCCGAGCATACCAGCGATGGCTCCCAACACACCTGCCTGACTGCACGTTGGTACAGCTCCTGCTGGTGGCGGTGTCTTGAACATACAGCGGTAACATGCTGTACCTGGAAGATGCGTGAACGTCTGTCCCTCAAATCTCAGGATGCCACCATGACTGAAGGGCTTACCAGCCATTACACAAGCATCATTGATGAGGAACTTCACAGGGAAATTGTCCGTTCCATCCACCACAAAGTCGTACTCCTTGATAAGGTCGAGCGCATTGTCTGCCATCAGGAATTCACGATGCGCATTCACCTTCACATGGGGATTGATGGCGTTGATGGTTTCTTTAGCAGATTCCACCTTCCACTTGTCCACATCAGCTGTAGTGTGAATGATCTGACGTTGCAGGTTACTCAAATCGACCACATCGCCATCCACGATGCCAATGGTGCCCACACCTGCCGCCGCAAGATACATCGCCACTGGAGCACCCAAACCGCCAGCACCAATCACGAGCACCTTGCCCTCGCGTATTTTTTCCTGACCTTCCACGCCTACATCCTGCAAGAGGATGTGACGCGAGTATCGGTTCAGTTCTTCTTCTGTGAAATCAAACATACGCACCACCTCCCATGAAATACAAGAAGTCCACTTCGTCACCTTCATTGAGTTGAAGGGTGGCGAACTCCTCTCTGTCCACAAATTCCTCGTTCACCTGCACACTTACCATTTCGGGTTGTGCCACATTGTTCTGTTTGATTAAGTCTGCTACAGTAGCAGGGAGCTGAACCTCTTGGTCTTCTCCGTTTACAATTAATTTAGCCATAATGATGAAGTTTTTTGTATGTGATAATTTTATTCTTCTGAGAAAAGTGCTGTGCTGAGGTAACGCTCACCTGTATCGGGCAACAGCACCACGATGGTCTTGCCTGCATTTTCAGGTCGTTTGGCAATTTCGATGGCAGCATGAGCGGCAGCACCGCTGGAGATTCCCACCAACACACCTTCCGTCTTTGCCAACTGTCGGGCTACTGCAAAAGCGTCCTCGTTCTTCACTTTGAAGATTTCGTCATAGACCTCCGTGTTCAGCACTTGTGGCGTGAAGCCCGCTCCGATACCCTGCAATTTGTGAGGTCCAGGTTTGCCTCCCGACAATACTGGAGAGTCGTAAGGTTCAACAGCCACCACCTTTACTTTAGGATTCAGGCTCTTCAATACTTCGCCCACACCCGTGATGGTGCCGCCTGTGCCTACGCCAGCTACAAAGATATCCACTCTTCCTGCTGTATCTTCCCAAATTTCTTTGGCGGTCGTCTTGCGATGAATCTGTGGATTTGCTTCGTTGACAAACTGCTGAGGAATGAAGGCATTGGTTTCTGCAGCCAATTCCTGAGCCTTGCGAATGGCTCCAGGCATTCCCTCGTAAGCAGGAGTGAGCACCAGTTTCGCGCCCAGACTTCTCAGGAGAGTCCTGCGTTCGACACTCATACTGTCAGGCATTGTCAAGATGAGTTTGTAGCCACGCTGAGCTGCTACCAACGCCAGTCCCACACCTGTGTTACCGCTGGTGGGTTCGATGATGACAGTGTTGCGATTGAGCAAGCCCTGTCGTTCTGCCTCCTCAATCAAAGCATAACCCACGCGATCCTTTACGCTTCTGCCGGGGTTCAGATACTCCAGTTTTGCCAAAACTCGTGCTTGGAGTTTTTGCTTCTTCTTTGTCTTTGAGAGTTCCAGCAGTGGAGTCTTGCCAATCAGTTCCACCAAGCTGTTTGCGATTCTTTTTGCCATGGTTGTATAAAGTTTTTTGTCATTAAATTTGATGCAAAGTTCGTGGTTTTCAGCCAATCATGAAATCCCACTCGTATGGTATTCCGCTACCACATTTATGGTAGTCCCTCGACTGCTTGTACGATGTCGGCGAAGATATCGTCCACGTTTTCCAGTCCTACAGAGAGGCGGATAGTGGTGTCCAACACATCCATTGCCTGCTTCTGGCTCCGGCTGAAAGGACCGAAGATGGTGCTGTAGGGATGGATGGCGAGGGTCTTGTTGTCGAAGAGGTTTGTTGCCCTGCGGATGAGCTGCAAGTGGTCGATGAAGTGGAAGCAGGCCTGCTTGTCCGCCAAATCGATGGTGAGCATCGCACCACTCGTCTCGCCAAACTGCTTGCGTGCCAAGGCGTAGAAAGGATTGTCCTTCAGCCCGATATAGTTCACCCGTTTGATCTCAGGCACGCTTTGCAACTTCCTTGCTAATGCCAATGCATTGGCCGACTGCACCCGATAGCGGGCATCGAGGGTTTCAAGTCCGAGGCTCTGCATATAAGCGGCATGAGGGGACATGTAACTGCCCACGTTGAAGAGCAATTCAAAGCGGATGCGTTGGTTCACCACGGGGAACGTGCCGTAGTCGATAACTAATCCACCCAGCGAGGTGGCACCGCCCGATATGTATTTGGTGGAAGAAACCACCTCCACATCCACACCCAATGCTTTAGCACTGAACTGAGTGAAAGGGATAATTGTCGTATCTGCGATGAGTGGGATGCCCCGCTCGTGCGCAATTTCAGCCAAAGCTGCGATGTCCGCCACTTCCATTTGCGGATTGGTGACAATCTCCAAAAAGAGGCAAGATGTCTGGTCGTCAATTGCCTGACGCACTGCTTCCAAGTCGAGCAAATCCACTTGCCGGCTCTCGACACCGAACCGTGCAAATGTCTTGTTGAGGAGTGCCACCGTGTTGCCAAACAAATGGTGCGATGTGACGACATTCTTTCCCGTCTCAATCACGGTGAAGAAGGCATTGGTGATAGCAGCCATGCCGGAGCAGAAGGCAAATACGTTCTCAGCTCCTGTCAGTGCCTTCACTGTGTCCTCCAAGTGCATGACTGTCGGGTTCATCACCCTCGAATAGTCGGGTGCCAGCACCCTGCCACAGAAGGCATCTGCCATATCTTTTGCCGTCTCAAACTCGTATGCCGCCGTGTGATACACCGGCATGGCAATCGCCCCGTATGCATCCTGCCTCGGCAATTTTGTATCAATCGCTATCGTAGATTTTTTCATTATTCTGGTCATAAGAATTTCGCCCAGCGCGTGGGCTGGTTAAATATAGTATTCCACCATCTCCACCAATCCTGCCCTGAGCGCATATTTGGTAGCTTCATAAATAGTGTTCACATTGATTTTGCGGAAGATGTTCTTCTTGTGCGTCGTGATAGTGTGGATGCTCGAATTACGTTCCACTGCAATCTCCTTCACCGACTTGCCCAAGGCAATAAGTCGCAACACCTCCTTCTCCGTAGCAGTCAGTTGGTCGCGTTCCGCTATCGACTGCTGAGGCGAAGGCGTAAGCAGCAGGTTGGTGACCTGATGGCAGAGGAAGCGCACACCAGTGATGGCGCATTTCAGTGCTGTGATGATTTCCTGTGCTGAGTCATCCTTCAGGATCATGCTGAACTGCTGTTCCACACTCAACCGACGGATCAGTTGCTCCGTCAGGTCGTCGGAGAAGAGCACCCACATGGCAAAGGGGAAACGCTCGCTCAGGTTCAGCAACTCGTCACTGCTGGCAAGGTCAAACTTCGTGTAATCGATCACCACCACTGACGATGGATGTTCTTTCAGTTCCGCAATCAGTTCCGAACGTCGGCTCAGTTCTTTTACAGCCAACCCGTCCACATCCTTCAACGCTCCACGTATGAGCGTTTTGAGTCCCAGGCGCGTAATGTCCTGATTGTCTGCTAATATTATCTGTCTTTCAGCCATATTTTTGAAGTCTTTTGTCTTATCGGCTGCAAAGTTACGACGCTTGGAAAAATCCACCAAGAAAACATCGCTTCTTTGGAAAATCATTCTAAAAATACAACTAAAACAATATAAACATTCTACGTAAATAAAAAGCCATATCACGTCGAAAAAGCCTTTCTACCACATTTATGGTAGATGTATCCCTCATCAAAGGGATTTCGGGGTAGGTGAAATGTCCGTACCTTTGCATCAGATTTCAAAACAAAAGAATTGTTACACATTATAAATATATAAAAGACATGAACGTTAAAGCATTTTTGATAGCAGCATTTGCAACGGTGGCACTCACAGCGAGTGCAGCAACGTCTCAGAACGACGGCGTGATTACAGTGAAAGTGAACAAGGCAAGCAAAGCCCTGGTGGAAAAGTGGATTGAGGGATACAAGGCAGTGAATCCCAATGTGCAGATTGCCCTGGTCAGTGGCAAGAATGCGGATGCTGACCTGACCCTGGTGAGCAGTCATCAAGATGGGGTGAATGTCACCTACGTGGGTCGTTATGCTCTGCTGCCCGTCACTACGGCAGAAAACCCTTTGCTGAATGACATTCAGAAGAAGGAGTGGAAGAGCAAGGACATCAAGAGCCTGTTCTTCACGGCTGAAGACCTCGACGAGGAATATGAGGAAGAAGTGGAAGGAAAGCACAACAAGCTGAAGGACAAGCTGACCGTGTATTCAGGTAGCAGCAAGGCTTCCCTCTCTGGTATCTTTGCTTCTCATTTCGGACGCACTTCCGATGACCTGCGTGGCAACCGCATCGCTGGCGACGACTTCTACTTACTCTCAGCCATCAACGAAGATAAAGCTTCCGTCACCTTCAATGCCTTGAGCAATCTCTACGACCTCTCTTCCCGCACCCTTCGCAGCGATCTCGTCCTGTTGCCCCTTGGCGTGAAAGCAAGTCAGCGTGAGGCACTCCGTTCGGGCAATCTCGACGAAACCCTCGAACTCATTGAGGACGAAGACATTGACCTCATCCCTGTGGAAGAGATTGGGTTCACCTACAACAGCGTGGATGCCGACATCGACAACTTCCTCCAATGGATCATCCGTGCAGGTCAGGAGTATAACCACAAGGCAGGTTTCCTCCGACTCACAGACAAGGAGGTGGAGAGCCAATTGAGGCTTCTAGCACAGAATAACTGATTTCCCAGATAGACAAAAAACTTCATACATCATGATTAGAAAAAGATTGTTATTAGCGGCGGCACTGACCGTCGCTTCCACTTTTGCGACTTGGGCGCAAACAGTGCAGGGCACCATCTTGGATGCCACAACAGGAGAGAGTATCATCGGAGCAACCGTCAAGTATGGCGACGGTAAAGGTGTGACCACAGACATTGACGGTCACTTCGCCATCGACGTGAAGTCATTGCCCGTCAAGTTGAACATCAGTTTCACGGGATACCGTGCACAAACCGTCACTGTGTATGACGATGAGGAGGACATCAACGTGAAACTCACAGAGAAACGCAGTTACTTGAACGACGTGGTTGTGGTGGGTTATGGCACGCAGAGCCGCACCCAACTGACAGGTTCTGTGGTGACCGTCAAGTCCGATGTGTTTGAGAACAGCACAGCCAGCACGCTCGATGGGGCGTTGAGTGGTCAGGTGGCAGGTCTGAATGTCACAGCAGCCAGTGGACAGCCAGGTGCTGAGAGCAGCATTCGCATCCGTGGTGGCAACTCGGTGAATGCCAGCAACGAACCGCTCTATGTGGTCGATGGCTTCATCTATTTCAAGGACGCTTCGACAGGTGGCACAGGCTTAGGTGCCATCGAAAGCAGCCTCAACCCGCTCGCCACCATCAATCCCAACGACATCGAGAGCATCGAGGTGCTGAAGGACGTGAGCGCCACTGCCATCTATGGTTCACGTGGTGCGAATGGTGTCATCCTCATCACTACCAAGAAGGGAAAGTTGGGCGAGAAGAAAGCCCACATCTCATACGGTTACAGCCTCGGATTCAGCAACGTGAGCAAGAAACTCGACTTGCTGAATGCCTCCCAATGGGCACAGTTCCAAAAAGACTATTTCAGCAATAAGGGTGGTTACACCGATGACCAAATCAAGGCGCTCGGCAAGGGGACTGACTGGCAGGATGCTGTGCTCCGTACAGCTGTGCAGCAGGCACACGAACTCTCCGTGAATGGCAGCACCGACAAGAGCCGTTATGCTTTCTCTGCCAACTACACCGACCAAGACGGTATCGTGCTCAATTCTGGTTTCCAACGATATAACTTCCACACCAACGTGGAGTGGGAACTGCAAAAGAACTTGAAGTTTGGCATCAACGCCACCTACGGACGTAGCAAGCAGCAGGGCTTGACCACCACCGAGGAACAGGTGTTCAACTCATCGCCCTACTCTGCTGGCATCACCAACAGCTTTGTGTATGCCCTGCTCATGCCTCCCGTCATCAGCGTCTATAACCCAGATGGTTCCTATAACTTCACCAACCCATACGAGTATGCCTACTTCGCCATAGGTGACCATGCTGCCAATCCCGTCTATGACCTCAAGGAGAGTGTGGCGGAGAATATCAACAACTATTTGCTCTCCAACGTGTGGGCAAGCTACAAACTCGGCGATTTCACCTTGAAAGCCACCGTAGGACTGAGCAGCGAGAAACTCACGCAGAACTACTTCTCGGGCGCTTACACTTCTTTGGGATTGGCGACGCAAGGTATCGGTGGCACGGGCAATCGCCAGACCGATGTGTGGCAACAGGAATACACCTTATCCTATAATAAAGAACTGGGCATCCACCAAATTGATGCGTTGGCAGGCTACACGAAGCAGAACACGACCTCCACCCACAGCAGCATCCGCACCAACCACTTCACCAACGAGACCTTGAAGCAATACAACCTCGGTGATGGTGCCAACATCTACACGCCACAGACAGGTATCAACGAGAGTAACCTCCATTCGCTCATTGCACGTGTCAACTACACCCTGCTCGACCGCTACAATGCCACCGCCACTTTCCGTGCTGACAGATCCAGCCGTTTCTCCAAGAACCACCGTTGGGGTTACTTCCCATCACTCGGACTCTCATGGAACGTTGACAAGGAGGATTTCTTGGCAGGTGTACGAAACTTAGATTACCTGAAACTGCGTCTTACTGGTGGTTTGGTGGGTAATCAAGAGATTTCCGACTATGCTTTCAGCACTTCCTACAGCACAGGTTCCTATGCAGGTTCTTCTTCCTACGCCAAGGCTAACACAGCCAACGATGACCTGAAATGGGAAACTACCGCCAGCTACAACCTGGGGGCTGACCTCGGACTTTGGAACGGACGTTTGGGCATCGTACTTGATCTCTACTATAAGAAGACCTCCGACCTTCTGCTTGATGTGCCCATGGGCTTTGCAGCAGGTGTGACCAATCAGCTTCAGAACGTGGGAAATGTGGAGAATAAGGGTATCGAATTGGCATTGAACGGCACGCTCCTCAAACGTCGTCACCTCACTTGGACTGCTTCTGCCAACCTTGCTCACAACAAGAACACCATCACCAACATGGGCAAGACCAACAATGTGGTACAAGGAGCTGACAACCAGCAGATTCTCCGCAAAGGAGAGGCACTTGGCTCTTTCTACGGCTTGCAGTACGTGGGTGTCGTGCAGAATGGCGAAGATGTGACGAAGCTTCCCACCGTCAATGGTTTGGTGCCCAAAGCAGGTGACGCCAAGTTTGCCGATGCCAACCATGATGGCAAGATTGATGGCAACGACCGTGTGATTCTGGGGTCCATTCAGCCTGACATCACCTACGGATTCTCCTCCCAACTGCAAGTGCGCGAGTGGGATTTCAGCTTCACTTTCGCAGGCAGTCATGGTGCCAAACTCTACAATGCCCTGGGCAGAAGACTGGAACAGACAGGCGATTCCTATAATGTGCTGAACACCGTGCTGGATGCCTGGACACCTACCAACGGCAGCAACAGCCTTCCACTCGCCTCCACCTCACGTCCTTTCTCCTACATCGACAGCCGTTACGTGCAGAGTGCCTCCTACCTCAAGCTCCGCAACTTGACCATCGGTTACCGTCCACGCCTTCCTAAAACCTTCCCTGCTTCCGTGCGCATCTATGCCACAGCCACCAACCTCTTCACCATCACCCCCTACAAGGGCTATGATCCCGAGGTGAGCAGCGGAACAGACAGCGGAGCCTACCCATCGGCACGCACATTCACTTTCGGCGTAAATATCACATTATAAATCACTTAAAGAATGGTAGGGCAAACGTCCTACCATTCTTTTGGTACATGAATACCACATCATCGGGATTTCGGGGTAGGCGAAATGTCCGTACCTTTGCACCAGATTTCAAACAATAAACAAATTAAGGTAAAAAAGAAAGGAGACAAAAAACATGAAAAAGAACATCCTTCTCGCTGCAATCGCAGCAACAAGCCTCTTGGCAGGCTTCTCATCATGCTCATCAGATGATGATAACAGCAACAGCAATCAAGTGACAGATGACAACGTGGTGGCAGACGACGCCAGTGCCCTTTCATTGGTGAACGGTGTGTACAGCCACTGGCAGCCGCTCTCGTCTTCCTTCTCGTTCATCATCGAGTTGAACAGTAACAAATTGACCTCTTTCGAGGGTGAGGAAAATGAGGCAGGACCGGTTAACAGCCGTTTCGAGCAGGAGCCAACAACCTGGTATCAAGTCAAGATATTTAACCACCTGTTCCTCGGAATCACACAGGCAAACGAAGCCATCACGACTGTGACTAACTCGCTCAAGGCGGGCAAGGTTTCTCAGGCAGGCTATAACGCCGCTGTAGGTAAGGCAAAATTCCTTCGTGGTTTGGCATACCTGAAACTCGTGCAACTCTGGGGTGAAGTGCCCGTCTATACAGAAGAAGGCGGAAGCACCACTGAGCGTCAAAGCATCGACAAGGTGTTCGAACAGATTGTCAGCGACTTCACCGCAGCCGAATCACTCCTGAAGGACTACGATGGTGACCCACGCATCCCATCCAAGCAGGCAGCACAGGGACTCTTGGCACGTGCTTACCTCGTATGGGGTGACAACCCACTCTCACAGGCTGAAGTGGCAGCTATCGCCAACACCCAGACAGACCCTGCTTTCACCACTACCCCAGCCCGTCTGGAGAAGGCTGTAGAGTATGCTAACAAGGTCATCAATAGCGGCAAGCTCGCTCTCGACCCCGAGTATAAGTTGTGGGGACGCGAGTATGAGAGCAACAAGCGCAAGACCAATGAGCATCTCTTCACGATTGCTCACAACGGGGATGCTTACGATGCTCAGGGCAACCACCAGACACACTGCTCCTGGACTTTCCCTTACCAGAACGGAGAGAACGGACAGGGCTACAGCCAGAACCACACCGAGGTGTCTGACGATGACCTCTACGACGACTGGAAGGCTGAGTTCCCCAACGATAAGCGTCTGGCTGAAACTTACTTCGTTGAGCTTTCCAACCCAGAGGATGGCAAGACCTACCACTACTACTCACCTTTCTACACACCCATCAATGGTAAAGGCGTGGACAGAAGCTACGAAGACGCAGAGAACCTCGAAATCACCTTCAATTCCGTTGACCGCATCGAGATTCGCTATGCAGAAGTGCTCCTCATCAAGGCAGAAGCCCTCGTGCAGTTAGGTCGCAACACAGAGGCAGCAGAGCCCTTCAACCAACTCCGCACTCGTGCCGGCATCGCCACCGTCAGTGCCCCCACTTTCGACCAGATCAAGCGTGAATGGGATTATGAATTCACCTATGAACAGTTCTCTGCTCTCAACTCGTACCGCTGGAAGGATCTCATCTCCTCTGTGCAGAAGGTGAAGAACTACAAGCACTTCCCCAACGACTGGAAGACCAGCACAGGCAACACCTACACAGCTGATCAGGAGGCTTACTTCACGAAGATTCACAACCACCTCGTGGCTAAGTACAACAACGTGCGCGGCAAGCACTACCGTCAGCCTATCCCAACAGGCATGAGAGGTGAAGACCTCGGCATCGCCCAGAACCCTGGCTACTAATCAGCATTTGGCCATATAATTAGATATTTTAGAGTTAATAGTTTATGAAGAGGGCTGGCATGCAGCTACCGTGTGTCAGCCCTTATTGTATCCACACAAAATCAACACGAACATGACACACAATAAATATCTCACACTCGCCACCATCGCTCTTCTCAGTGTGGCATCCGTCTCTTGCAGCAAGGACGACGACAATAATAACAGTAGCAGTTCCGAGGAGTCTGTGGCATACGACTCTCATGCTGTCGACCTCGGTTTGCCCAGCGGACTGAAATGGTCTGACCAGAATCTGGGTGCCAATGCGCCAGAGGATTACGGCGACTACTTCGCCTGGGGTTCCATCAACCCATTGTCTTCCTTCGCCAGCGAAGCCTACAATGCAGAAGTGGAAGTGGAAAAGATTCCTGGCAATTTCAGCGGAGACATCCAATTTGATGCTGCCACCTATCACCTTGGTGGAAAATGGAGAACACCCACTTATGGAGAAATCAGTGAGCTGAGAAGCAACACCACCCAAGAATGGACGACCCAGAACGGGGTGAAAGGTCTGAAACTCACAGGCAAGAATGGAAAATCCATTTTCATCCCAGCAGCAGGCTTCTATTCTGGTGACACCCGCTCCAAAGAGACCTTCTCAGGCTATTTGTGGTCAAGCAGCACAGACCCAGGCTACACAGGAGTTGGAATCAGTGGAGTGATCAATGCCGGAGGTGTCGGCGGCGGAGGTGCCTATGGATATCTCGGCTACAGCATCCGACCCGTACGTAACAAATAAACCATACTCATAAAACACGAGCAGGGGCGCTTCGCGATGAAGCGTCCCTGCTACTTTTGTCCTTTGACTTTTACATCAGCCCTCGCATGCAACTGGTCGTTCCGAGTGCTGTCAAAAACGCCGTGAGTGCAGCTACTACAATCTTCACCACAATCTCCAATGCTCTTTGCTTCTTTTCCATCATCATTTGATTTTAATTTTAATCTCACACAGATAACACAGATTTCACAGATTTTTATTCCGAAAACTTCTAAAAAGACGAAATAGACCAAAACCTTAAAAACCTCTTTCTCAGGTTGAGACAGCGTCTTGATGTTGTGTCTGCCTGCTTTTCCTTGTGAGCCAGCTCACAGATAAAAGCCTTCATACACCCCATCAGCTTCTCCGAAGCAACACCCCTCGAGTGCTCGTAGAGCCAGCAGCACCTCCAAGGGTTTTCGTGGTTTTTGTTTTTTCCGTCTTTTTCGGAATCTTTGACCTTTGACTTTTGACCTTTGACTTAAATCTCAAATCTCAAACCTCTTATCGTATCTTTAGCACGCTTGGCTTGCCAAGAAATCTCAAATCTCAAACCTCAAATCATCAGTCTCCCGTGTCAAATCCACCACTTCCGCCGTTGTTGCCACCGTTGTTGTCTCCGCCTGAGTTGCCTCCAGTGTTGGAGCCGCCGTTCTCAGAGCCGCCATTCTCGCCGCCCTCGTTCTCAGGGTCTTCCACCGTGCCGTCGTCGGTGCTGGTCACGCGCTTCACCTCTTCGCCGTTGCGGTTGTAGCAGGTGATCTGGATGGCGGTGCTGGAGAGCTCGTCCTTCAGCTCCACGCTGGGGGTGAAGATGATGCGGCGGCTGCGGATGAGGGAGGTCTTCACCTTGTTCACGTCCTCCACTGCCTTGGCGCGGAGTCCGAATCGCATGGTGCCGAGTCCGGGGAGTGCCACTGAGTGACCTTCCGTCGCCCATGCCTTGATCACCTCGCCTGCCGCGTCCCAGCAAGCCTGCATCACACCCTGACTGACTCCGCTTCGGAGTGCCGCCTCGCGGATGACCTTCTGCTGGTTCAGTGCGGTGTAGAGTTCTGGAGACATCACGTAGCGCCACACGCCTGCGTCCGTCTTGTTGAATTTCACCAGTCGTTCAACTGCTTTTACTTTCAATGCCATAATCTTTGTGTGTTTTAATTTTGTGTTTGTGTTGTTAATACTCTCGTGTCGCCGATTCGGTTCGTTTTTGCCCGCTGGTTAGGAAAATTTTACTGGCCAGTTACAAAAAATTTTTTCTCCAGTTAGGGCGCAAATTTCACCTCATTTTTGACATTGCAAAGTTACGACATCGGGAGTGCGGTCTACGAATAAATTGCAAGAAATTTTCAAAAAATTTTAGTTCGTTGTCATGTTGTCATGATTGTCATTTGTCATTAAGGATTTGGAAAGTGTCAAAAACCTCATATAAATAATATTTTATATTATTATATGGCAGAAAATGACAATCCGAAATCTTAATGACAACTAATGACAATGACAATGATGACAATGTTTGCCTTGTACTTTAATTTATGCCATCAGGACATGTTGTTTGCAAAAAATGATGAAAAAACGTGGCAAAAATTTGGTCGTATAAAATAATGTCACTAAATTTGCCACGGATTAAAACTATGAGAGAAGAGAGCAATTATGAGCAATTTGATTGGAAGAAACCTGAAAGTGCTGCGTGAGGCAAACGACCTGACGCAAGAGCAGATGTCAAGCTATCTGAGCATTGGACGTAGTGCGTATGCCAACTATGAAGCTGGCGAGCGCGAGGCTCCGCTGGAGGTGCTGGAACGTTCGGCGTCATTGTTGGGTTGTGAACTGGAACTGCTGTTCGAGCCGGATGTGGAGACGGTGAAAGACCAGATGATGGTTTGCGCCTTCCGCACCGAAGGGCTGACAGAGAGCGACATGAAGGAAGTGGCACGCTTCAAGCAAGTGGTGCTGGAGTATATGAAAATGCAGAAAATGCTTGGAGAATGAAGAAGTTAACTAAAGAAACCATTGAACAACTGGCGGTGAAGATGCGTATGGATGCGGGCTTGAATCCGTCAGAGCCCATTCACACGAAGACGCTGCTCAGAAAACTGGGGATTATGGTCATCTATCGTCCCCTTTCGGAGAAGGCTTGCGGTCTTTCGATGCGCTCTGCCGACGGACGTGCGAAGTTCATGCTTATCAACTCGAACAACTCACGTGGACGCCAGCACTTCACCATTTGTCACGAGTTGTTCCATCTGTATTATGATGAAGAGCCAAAACCGCACATCTGTGGCACCCCCGGCTTGGAGAAAGACCCTGCCGAGATCAATGCCAATGCTTTTGCTTCAGCACTGCTTTTGCCACAGGCAGGTGTGTTGGAGTCGATACCCACGGAAGAGATTGTAAACCGCCACATCTCCACCGCCACGATGCTGCGCGTGGAGCAGTTGTTTGGTGTCAGTCACCAGTCGCTGTGCTATTGCTTGCGCCATCTGCGCCTGCTTACCGAAGAGGAATTGCAGGATCATCTGGCCGAGAGCATGGAGATTCAGCAGATTGCCGAGGAATACGGATACGACCTCTCACTCTATCAGCCAGGCAACGAAGGTGTGGTGATAGGCGACTTTGGCGAGAAAGCACGCCTGTTGTTCGAGCAGGAGCGCATTTCCGAGGGCCACTATGTTGAACTGTTAAACCTGCTGAAATAGGATGGCAAAAGGTGTAAAGACACAGATTGTTTTGGATGCAGATGTGATAATACACTTCGCCAAGGGAGGACGGCTCAGCCAGTTGCCCAGCATATTTCCTGACTATGAATATGTGTTGCTGGAAGCTGTGCACGAGGAATTGCTGTCGGACATCAGGACGCAGATTGACCACCAGATGGCACTGCTGAAAAATATCACGCTCCTTTCCTTTGCGCCTCGTGGCGAGATGCTTCGCGAATATGCCCAGCTAAGAAGCCGATTCGGCAAGGGTGAGAGTGCCTGTATGGCATATTGCCTGTTTACCCATAACGTGATAGGCAGCAGCAACCTGCGTGATATCCGTGCTTATTGCGAGGAGAAGCAGATCACTTATCTCACCACGATGGACTTTCTTTGGTACGCTTGGCGTAAGAATTTGATGACCCCCGATGAAGTGAAGACTTTCATCAGCGAAGTAAAGCAAAAAGGCAGCAAGTTGCCTGACGTGGATATAGAGAAGTATGTATGTGAGAAGGTGTTGTAAAGCCATTATAAATAGAACTACGATATGTCAGAACAAAACGAGAACCTAAGCAATAGAAGCCTTGAACTTTGTAGGCGTGTAGTAACTACAGAATCGTTCATAGCAGAAGCCAAGGAGATCTATGGCGACCGCTATGACTATAGCAAGGTTGAGTATAAAAATCGCGATCATAGGGTGACTGTCGTATGTCCCGTTCATGGCGATTTCCAAGTATATGCTCGCGAGCACCTTGATGGTAAAGGGTGCCCAAAGTGTGAGAAAGGTGTAAAATTCTTGGCTAAACTAAAGGAGAAGTTTGGCGATAAGTTCGGGTTGGATCAGTTCGTTTATGAGAATTCTACCTCGCCTGTTACTTTGATATGCCCCACTCATGGCGCTTTTTCAAGATTACCACAACAGATATTGAATTTACAATTTGGATGTCCCATGTGTGGAAGTGATGCCAAAGATGAGATTCATAATGCAGCAGTGGCAAGAAAGGCTGCTGCAAAAGAAGAGAAACGTAGAGCACGAGAAGAGTTCGAGGCAAAGCGATTGAATGATTGGCTAAAAGAAAGAGCAGATCGTAGGCTAAGACGTAAAAAAACAATAAGAGCTTTTATGGATGGGGATATTTCCGGATACTTTTATTCACCTTTTTATACATATCAAAAAATTGTAGAGGAATACATAGACGACATAAGATATGGTGGATGGAAGATGAAATATTATGATCGCTTCAGATTGAGCGAAGAAGAAGCTCAGAAGCTAAGATTTTATCGGATGGGAGATACCTTCTATCGCTTTCCCAATGAAGGCCCCACAGCCTATATTAAACAAAATTATGACAAAGAATGTTCTTCTTCTGGCATATCTTTCGAAGAATATCTTTCCCATACAGATTATTCCATATATTTTGAGGGCAATGATTTGTTTATAGTCGAGAAAAGAATTATTTTCATAGAAAAACTGACAGAGACTAATCTACGAGAAAGAATTGAGTATGCAAGAAATAATTACCAGATAGATTGGGAAAAAGCAAAAATATATGTTTTCCCTTACAACACTATGCTATTTTTTATCTCAGATTCTTTTGAGCAAAGATTAGCGGGTGGAAGGGCCGACCTTGCAAATCCTGACAACTGGTTTACTATTTCATTTTCAAGCGATTTTAATTATCATGAGTTAAGAAGAATTTGTAGAGAATTTGTCAATCAACATCCACAGGATTCCAATAATATAGACAATTGTCAATGTACAGATAATAATATCATTGAGATAAATACCTTACATCATATTAATCCAAATAAAAAACTTTCAAACCTTCCCAAGTCTTTCGTGGGAATAGACTTCGAGACACTTTATCCCCAGCGCGTATCTGCTTGTTCTGTGGGTATGGTAAAGTATATAGATGGCGAAATCGTTGATAGGTTCTATACTCTCATTCGTCCGCCATTCGATTATCCGGGGAAATGTGGTAGCGTACTGACATGGATTCATGGATTGACTGAAGATATGGTGAAAGACGCTAGGACATTTGAGGAAATTTTGCCAGAAATGGAAAGCTTTGTTGACGATTTGCCTCTTGTTGCTCATAATGCTTGCGTTGAAAGGGCATGTATTCGTGATGCGAGTGCATTCTATGGTCTTCAGACAAAACTCGACTACGAAAATATCTTCGACACTCTGACTCTATCACGACAAGCCGAAGCAAAACTTGGCATTTCAGAGGAAGGACCAGGAACTCATCAACTTGACACTGTTTGCAAGAGGTTTGGAATCTCAGGCAATAATCACCACAATGCTTTGGCCGATGCAGAAATGAGTGGCAATCTGATGGTGCTGTTCCAAAAGATATTAAGTGAAGGGGAAACTATTGAGGTCGTAGAAACACCTACGACTCTAAGACAGAAATATAATCCTGAGGATAAAGTCCAGCGTAATGATTTGGATAGTGTTGCTGACAATCCTTTTAAGAATCAAGTCGTGGTACTGACTGGCTTTGCAAAAGCAGACAGTCAGGAATATGCTCACAAGTTGAATGAATTGGGTGCCATCATTAAGGACGGAGTGAACAAAAAAACAAACATCCTCATAACCGGCTACAATGCAGGCCCATCCAAAATGCAGAAAGCACAGGAATTTGGTGCACGTATTATGTCAGAAGAGGAATTTAAAGAAATTATAAAACAACTATGATACAGCAAGACTTATTTGGCGATAGTGCCATTATTCAGCAGAATCCATTGACCAATCGTCGCGTTGGTTTTATTGGAAAGTTTAAGAACCGTGCTGCTCTTGTAAAGAAGGTCAAAGAATTTGGAGCATCTGAAAAGAGTAAAGACGGGTTGACTCGTGACACTCAGATTCTCGTCATCGGTAGTGATGTTAAGCAAGAAGAGCAAAACCGTCTTCTCTGCTACGAACATGATGGATGGAAGCCTTTGAAAATAAGTGAAGCAGAACTTCAAGAGATCTTCAATGGGCATTATGCAGGATTTGAGACTGCTTCAGAACCCATCAAACAGGTAAGTATAGATATGTCTTACTACAATTGGAATCCTCCAACAATTAGTGACGAAGATGGAGATGATGCTGGCGTGCGTTGTTCGTCACCTCTTGTCTATGGCGAGAATAATCCCATTTATGGCATGGAGATTTACGTTCCCAATAGACCAAATGCAGATATGGGTATTATTCGTCAACTTATAGGTAATCTTGGCGGCTATGCTAATGCAGAATACTATGATGACACAAATGTTGTGATGTTGGGCGATTCTACATTACAGAAGCTGGAGAACGGCATCAAGGACGAGATAATTCTCGATATTGAAAGTCAATACAATAAAAGTAACACAAAGATGTTCAATATCCAATTCACTAGTGAGAGTGACTTCATTGCATGGGTAAAAGCTAGGATGAAGAAATTTTCTGATGAAAGTACAATTGCATTGTTGGAAAAGTACGAGCAAGGATAATATGAATAAGCAATGGGGTATTTGGATAAAAAGATAATCATAAATAGGCTTGCCAAGATAAAGTATTTATACAAAATTGGTGTAGAACAATCAATGCAAGAGGGGACTTTTGCAGGTTTTTCCATTTTGTCATTCCATGATTGTGCCGAAATGTTTTTGCTATTAGTTCTTGAAGACAGAGGAGACCCAAGACCTAAAGATGAAGTAAAAAAGAAGAAAGAAATTTCATTCATGGGTTACGGGGATTGTTTTAAGGAATTAACTCTTAAAGAGTCCATGAATCTCTTAAAAGAGAGGCGTAGAAACATTAAGCATAAAGGTATCTTTCCATCTAAATCTGATGTTGAGGAAAGCCGTGTTACAATAACACAATTCTTTAGAGAAAATACCAAAAGTCTATTCAAACAAGATTTTGATACGATATCTTTAGCTGATTTGATTGAATATCCCCAAATTAAGAAATATGTTCAGAATGCTGAATCTGCTTTAAGTCAAGACAATACATACGACTGCTTAGTTAATGCAAGAGTTGGATTTGAAGAATTATTATCTTTATACGAATCCAATAAAAGACAATGGCGTGATAGTATTTTTTATGTTGGAGAAAAAGTGGGAATGGATTACAGGAGTCCTGTTGCCAACAACAAAGACGGATTACAATGGTTCGAACAAGTCACAAAAACAACAAATGCCGTTCGTAATATTTTAAAAGTAACTGCTCTTGGGATTGACTACAAAAAATATGCACTTTTTGAATTTATTACACCAAACGTAGTTGAAACGTGTGGAATTTGTGAAGACAAATACGCTAAAGAAACAAAAGAGAATTTTGAAAGTACGAGAACTATTACACCTCAAGATTGTCATTTTTGTATTAACTTTGTCATTGATAGCGCACTGAAACTACAGGAATTTGACTTTAGCATAAGTAAATATTTGGAAGTAAAAGGATGATTGAAAACGAAAAATATAATAGCAACGAATAAAACAAAAATAGAAGATATGGCACAAAAAGAAATATTCAAGCAACGGGATTCGGCTAAGCAGATGCGAGTGCAGTCACTAAGTTGCAGGCATCACCTGAAACAATATTGAAATGATTGAAATGATTAATAACCGATGATACCCCACCGATATCAATACATATTCGTGCTATTGCGCGAGGAAATAGAGAATCCGAACAGTATCCAGCATTATGAATGGGTACAGATGAAGCAGGATATGGAGGCAATGCTCAAGCAGGGGCATATGCAGGACATTCATGTGCTGATGCAGGAGTTCTACGAAGGTTATCTGTGGGGACGGATGGAGTCGCGCGACGCATGGTTTTTCATCGATTTCTTGGCACAACGAGATGAGAATATAGGTTCATGGGCAACAGGAAGAATTAATCTTATGGAGCTTGCTAAACGCTGGATAGAGTTGGGCGATTCTCCAAAGCTGATGTCATTGCTGACACAATTGGGACGGACGGGATACGAAACGGATTGGGAGTTGTTGCGCACAACGCTGGATGAGAAACTGCGCCGCATGGAAGTGGACGGCACTCGCAACGGGATGAAAGAGACGGGGTATTTCTATTGTCTGCTTCATGCCTTCACCATGATTATGATGTCGGCACACACGAGGGAAGAGAAAGCGGCACTACTGGAACTGTTCGATGGCAGCTGGGGCTTTCTCCGCTATATGTACTCCGTAATGACTCGCACGATTATTGGTTTTCGATTTGCAAATTTTGCGTCCTTAACCAACTGTCTCACCAATGACAGGGAATTGGAACCATATTATCATCTGTACCATAGCCCCTTGAAGGAGCGATTCAATGAATTATGCGCCAAGGGGACGAAGAAAGAGAAGTTGGAAAAAGCCTTTCTGAAACTGGAGCAACGCATGAAGCAGATTTCTTCCTCTGATGAACTGGATGAGCTTTGTGAGGTGCTTTTCCCTGAGGATTTTCGTGAATTACTCAACCGACACCGTCTGAAGAGCTACCAGGAATTGGAGGGGGAAATTGTACATATCAAGGAAGAAATGAACGTCACAGTGGATGCCCTGAACAAGCAAGTTCGAGATTTAGCAGAACGGTTGAGTGCCGCTGTGAAAGCTTCTGTACCTATCAAGGAAATAGAGGATGAGCTGATGAGGTTCCAATCGAGAGAAGCCCTTGCAATATACATGCAGCTTAACGTCTTGCTTATCGGAAACACTGCTTGGCAAGCACGGACATTAAGCATTCGTGACATGATTTTAGCCAAACAACAGAAGGAAATGCAGATGGGCAACGCGTACATAACGGCAGAACCCGGCTCACAAGTGAACGCCTTTGTGCAGCAACAGACAAATAATGGCATTGACCCTAATCGACAAATAGCATCATGAATGAACCAAAAATAAATATCAACGTAATGCCTGGTGCCCAAATGAACGGGTACGTGAAGGAGCAGAACAACTACTTCGGCAATGTTCAGAAGATTGAATGTTGTGATGATGTCAATACAAACCCGATTGTAGACGCGGAAGTGGTGAAAACAACAGATACTTGTCAATCTTCCACAAATAGTCAACAACGCAATGAAGCGCTGTTCCATTTCGTTCACCCAGAGCTTGATGACGCGGAAGCGTGGCGTATTCACGACGCGGTGAAACGGATTGTTAAGCTGCAGGGAATACAGATGATATGCCAGTATCTTGTCGGGCTGAAGGACGAGAAGAAAGTATTGCTGCCACCTAATCCGTCGGCTGCCTATACCGAGCTCGTCAGGATGGGAATGCCTGATGGTGAGGGCTTTAACGAAACCACTTTCAGGAAGTACTACAACAAGCCGATTGCTCCGAACGCGAAATAAGGACTATCGGGAACACCATAGCAAGCATCAGAATCGAAAGGTTCTGGTGCTTTTTTTTGTGCTTTGCGGTGAACGGAACAATTCGGAGCAATTCAGAACAAGTTAGAGCAGGTCAGAACAGGCCACTCTCAAAGCCATCCACCCCCCAATAATAGTACTTACCTTTGCAGCGTCTTCAGAAAACATCAACTACTTAAAGCCCGCTGAAAAGGCAGCGGGGTGCTGAGACGAAGCGAAGGAAGTCTTGCAAGTGAAACAGGGTACCCACCTCCAGACCCTTCTTCGAGGCGAATCAGCAAAACAAATGGAGAACAATTTCAAAAAGAATCTTTTGATTCAGGATGTCCAGATGGACGCAAGTGTGAACTTCCAGTTGAACGGCAACATCAACATCAATCCATGCCCATGGGAGGATGACAAGCAAGTGACTAACGGTGAGCGTGTACGCTATCGTGGCGGCATCGAGGTGGATGCCGACGGTAGAACCAGGGTGAAGCGTTACAGGGAAGGCAGCAAGGGACCACTCCACGAAACCCTCTATGAAACGGCTCACGGAGCTGTGAAGATAACACGTCCCATCTATCGTAGAACCGGCGACAAAAAACACAAGGCTGGTATGAGACGGTTGGATCGAGAGTTCGTGTATGTCACCTTCAAGTTTCCCAAGAAACTGGGGTTGGCACTCACCAAGGCCCTCTACGAAGAGGAGGCTGACGAGATTATGTCTTTCTTTAAGACCAGAAAGGAGGAAACAGTATGGAAATGAATAAGAAGTTGGAGCGATTGATAGCACTCAATCCACGTCAGAACAAGGAGCAGACAAGGGCATTCATCAAAGAATGCCCGCTCCAAGACTACGACACGCTGACACAATCACCGAGGCTGAAACAGCTGGAGCAGCGCATCAATGGCACTCAGGATGAAGAGGAACAGCGCAAGTTGAAGGGGTGGTTGCCTTTCCGTTGTCCGCACTATACCAAGTTTCGTGATGATTATCGAGACCGTGAACACATTGACCCTGAATCGTTCACTTGGCAGACTTGCGTTGATATTGATGACCCTGAGTTGGTGGAAAAAGCCAACGAGATGTCCGAAAAGCTCGATATGGAAGCAGGTGGAAAGTGGCAGGGCTTGATGCTTCACAAGGATTATTCCATCCGCAGGAAACTGCACATTGATATTCGTCTGCCGTTGGGGATGACGGTGCCTGAGGCACAGCGTGCTTATTGCAAGGCTTTGGGTGTGGAATGTGACACTTCATGCTTTACCCCTGAGAGATTCATCTACATCTCACCAGCCGATTTTGAAATCTATCGTGCTGAAGGTTGGTATGAGCAACTTTCTGAGGAAGAGGTGGCTCAGCGTCGCAAGGCTTATACTGATAGAGGGTTGAGCATAGATGGTCGCATAGAGGACGGTTCGTATTATGACCCAGGAGAAGAAGCAATGGAGGGAAAAGCTCAAAAAGTTCAAAGTTCTAGCTTTCAACTTAATTTTCCCTCAGAATTCAAGGGTGTGCCTTATACTTATATTATTAGTGAGTACTGGCGTAAAACAGGAGGTGAACCCAGCGAAGGCGAACGCAACAAGCGGCTTCATCAGTTGGCAGCAAATCTTCGAGCCATCTGTGATAATAATGAGGACTGGTTGCTGGAGGTGATGCCTAACTACAACTTGTCCACTCAGGAAATGAAGAGCATCATCCACTCCGCTTGTAAAGAACCCACGAAAGGTTCACGACTGATGGATCAGATTGTGAATGCGCTCGAAACGGGAGTATCTTTGGATGACACCGACATCGAAGACGATTCAACCTCAAACCTCCAACCTCAAATCTCCAACCTCAAAATGCCAATGGGCGTCAAGGATTCTATTGCAGCCGTTGGTCCTCAGCTTGCCATGCCAGTGCTGACCGCCATCTGTCCTTGCATCGGCACACTCGCCACAGGGGTGACACTCGACGTGCACGGTCAGAAGAAGGGGCTGAACCTGATTGCCTACATTGCAGGTGATTTCGCTTCGGGCAAGGGACAGATAGACCCTGTAGTGGAGGCTTGGATGAGTGAGGTGATGGCGCTGGACAAGATGTACCAGACGCAGGAGGACGAGTGGAGAGCCAAGAAACGGGCGGCGAAGAACAAGAAGGAGCAACCCGAGGAACCGAAACTCCCTGTGCGATGCCTCACTCTGAACAACACCGTGGCGAACTTGGCGGAACGTCTGGCGAACACGGAAGGCAAGCACGCCTTCTCCTTCACGCCCGAGGCGGACACGGTGGCGCAGAAGTGGAAATCCACCATGAGCGACTTTTCGGTGATGCTCCGCCAGAGCTACGACGGCACCAAGTATGAGCGTGAGGCACGGAGTGCAGAGGCGGTGAACGTGCATATCGACCGACTGCTGTGGAACGTGGTCATGTGCGGCACGCCCGATGCCCTCTACCGTGTGGTGAGCAACTACACCGACGGTTTCCAGAGCCGTATTGCGGTGGCGCGCACCCCCGACAACACCTTTGCGCCGCTGGAAGAGAAGCCCTATGTGCTGACCGACCGCCAGACGGAGCGCATCCAGCAGATTGCCCACCTGTTGCCCCTGATGCAGGGAGAGGTGGTGCTGCCCAAGCTGGAGGCGAAGGGACGTGAATGGGTGGAGCGCATCCGCTTGGAGACCATGAAGAACGACGACAAGGTGATGGCACGCCAGCGTTTCCGCGTGTGCGTCACGGCACAGCGAATGACCTGTTGCCTGATGCTCTGCAAGGTGGCAGAACAGCTGATTCAGAAGCACGGACTGAAAGGAGCAGAAACGCAGTTGAAACAGCATCCGAACCTGTGGAAGGAACAGCTCTTGAAGGCGCAGACACCGCAGGTGCTGGAGGTGTACGACGTCATTGCCGACTCGCTCATCGAGAACGCCCTCCACTTCTTCCGCGACCGCATCGAGAACGCCTTTGGCAGCCGCGACTATGCAGGGAGCAATGTACGTCTGCGCACGGGCAAGAACGACTCCATCTTTGCACGTCTGGACTTCGAATTCACCTTCGAGCAAGCCATGCAGAATACGGTTGCCATGAAAGGGGCAGGTGTTTCGCGCAACCAGATACATCAGATGCTGAAGAACTGGCGCAAGCAGGGGCTGATCATTCTGACCGATAGTGGCAAGTACAGAAAAGCCAATGGTTAAAGATGGATTGTCATTGTCATGATTGTCAATTGTCATTAAGGATTTTGAAAGTTGAAACAATGATGAAAATCGAGAACACACAAGAATGCTTCGTGCAGCTCTGGCTACGGCTGGAGCGCACGAGGCGCCTCCTCGGAGGTCAGTACAAACGCTTCTGTATCCGCCGCATCCTGAAAGCGTGGTTCGGCACTCGCGCCACCGACGACTTCATCTGGGAAGTGTGCAGCAAGACCGTTGTGGACGACGAGCAAGTGTGTGGCTGGGACATCCTCCCACCACCGAGGCTCTATCCACGCAAGCACAGGGAGTTCCTACGCTCCCTCGTCGCCACCCAACTGGACATCGGCATGCGGAAGGTGAGCCTCAAAGCACTCGACAAGGCGTATAGCATCGCCTTCCCGAAGAGCACTGCAATCAATGTGAACAAAAAGAACTTTAAAAAAGTGAAAAAATGAAAGAATGAGGGAATGAAAGAATGAAAATGAGTAGAGGAATTAGAAATTGTAATCCGTTGAATATCCGCAGAAGCAAGGATCAATGGAAAGGGCTGCTGAAAGAGCAGAACGACAAGAACTTTTATCAGTTCAAGGCAATGGAATGGGGCTATCGTGCTGCTTTCCGACTGCTGAGAACGTACAGAACCAAGTACCACCGAACATCTATCCGAACCATCATCGAACGGTGGGCACCACCCAACGAGAACAACACGCAAGCGTACATCGACAGGGTGTGCCAAGAAATGGAGGTACCACCACACTTCATCCTGAACATCGGCAGCCTCCAAGACGATGATGCCTACTGGGCTTGCGAACTCGTCCGAGCAATGGCGCTGGTGGAAAACGGGAATGAATGTGCTGATTTGATTAGGAGAGAGGAGATTAGGAAAGGCTACGAGTTAGCGTTTGAGGTTTAAGGTATCGTCTTTAACTCCTTTAACTCCAAAACAAAAGTGGGAGAGGCTCCATGTGGATGCCTCTCCTGCGTCTTTAACCTTTAACAACATCTTGCACCACCAATCCTGCCAGCATGAAGCCGAAGATGGCGGTGATGTGGGCAATGGTGCCGTTGCCTCGGTCGTCGGGGTCAACGGGCTTTTGGTTCTGCAGCAGTTCGTCGGAATAGACGCACTGGAACTTGCGCTTGGGGAACTGCTTGTCGCGCTTGAAGCGGTTACGGAGGGCACGAGCCAAAGGGTCACCTTGCACCTTCCAGAACTCGGCGATCTTGATGCGTGTGGGATCAAGCTTCAGGGCGGCACCCATCGACGAGAAGAACTTGGCTTTCGTCTGGCAAGCCATCAGGATGAGCAGGGCTTTGTCCTTGAGCGAGTCAATGGCATCGATGATGTAGTCGTAGCTGCCGATGTCAAAACTCTCGGCAGTCTCAGCTGTGAAGATCTTCTGCAAGGCCGTGATGTCTGCCGAGGGATTGATGCTGAGCAGCCGTTGCTTGAGGGCATCCACCTTCACCTGTCCGATGGTTTTCGTGGTCGCCATCAGCTGACGGTTGATGTTGGTGATGCACACACGATCAGAATCCACAAGAGTCAATTTCCGAATGCCTGAACGCACCAAGCTCTCAGCACACCACGAACCAACACCGCCCACGCCAAAGATGATTACACGCTTCTCTGCGATACGCTCCATCGCCTCACTGCCCAATAGCAGTTCCGAACGTCGAAAAATAGGTTGAATGTTTGCCATAATTCTTCTTATTTGGTTGCAAAGGTAGGGATTTAAGGGGAAAAGGGAAAGTGAAAAGGGAAAAATCACTCATTTATGGTATGCTTATAGCGCATGAGGGGTATTTCGGGCATGGTGAAATGTCCGTACCTTTGCACCAGATTTCAAAACAAACAAAAAACTTCAATATTAATATTAAATTACCAAAGAAATGAAAAAGAAGGTATTAACATTGTTTTTAGCGGTAACGACGCTGGGACTTGTATCGTGCAACAGCAACGATGATGAGACAGGAATTGTGATTGATGGTATCGACCTCTCCAAGGATGTTGACTGCTGCTCGGCTGAAGAGGCATTGCAGGTGTACAAGTTCTTGCAGACGGTGAAGATCATCCCCGAACTCTCCACTGAGGTGGACGGATTGTACAATGTGTGGGCTTATTCCAAGACAGGCTCTCTGCACAAGGGCTACAATGACCTCTACTTCGTGGTGACCAAGAAGAAAACGGGCAACTACGTGAAGAACTTCGACCTGACGAACGTGACTCCTATCATGGATATGGTGAAAATGGGCATGAAGCACAGCACACCTGTAGCACCGACTGTTACTACCTTTGACGAGACGCGTCTGGCAGTGAAGCACACTTGGGTGTCCTTCCTGATGAACACAAGCGATGCAGGCACATGGGCTTTCTCTTATGACATAGCAGTATTGGGCAGCACAGGCGGCATCAAGGATACACCTTTCACCGTAGATGCTTTGCCTGACGGTCAGGACTGGCTCAAGTCCTTCAAGGTGGGCGATGACACCTATTACCTCTCCTTGGTGAACCCATCAGACTTTGTAACTGGCACGAACGACATCCAGGCATATATCTCCAAGAAGAACACTCCTGCCACCACACCCTACGGCTTGGCAACGGAGAAATTCACCATCGAGATTGACCCACGCATGCCCGATATGGGTAACCACACCTCACCCGACAATGTGGCGCTCACCAAGCAGGCAGATGGTTCCTACAAGGGTAGCATCAATCTAACCATGACAGGCTTGTGGCGCATCCACCTGACGGTGAAGGACACACAGGGAAATATCGTGGCAGGCGGCGACGATCTGAAAGACGGATTCAGCTCGATCTTCTGGGACGTGACACTCTAAAGAATTGAAAAATTAAAGAATTGAAGAATTGAAGTTCTATGCCAACATTCTACATTCTCGCCGCATGGCAACTTCAATTTTTCAATTCTTCAACTCTTAAATTCTAAACAAAGAATGATTGGAACATTACTTTTAGCCATATTACTACCTGCTGATACCATCCCCACCTCGTCACTACTCATCGACGAGGTGGTCGTGGTATCAAAAGCAGGGGATGGACAGAAACGCTCAGCAAAGGGACAGGTGGCAAGCATCGAGGAACACTTGGCAGAGCTGTCACACGTGGACTTGGTGCGCCGTGGTTCGTATGCATGGGAACCTGTAGTGAACAACATGGCGACGGAACGGGTGTCAACCACCATCGACGGCATGAAGATTTTCTATGCCTGCACCGACAAGATGGACCCTGTGACCTCCTATGTGGAGAGCAGCAACTTGCAGAGCATCCTGCTCAACAGCGGATTGAACGGCAACCCACAATCGACAGGAAACATCGGGGGAAGTCTGGATCTGAAGTTGCGCCGCTCAGGGTTTGAAGGCAACGCCTTCCAGTTGGGTGCGAATGCGGGCTACGAGTCCAACGGTCACTTGCAGGTGTATGGTGCCGATGGAGCAGTCTCATTGAAGCGGTTCTACACCAACGCAGGCGTCTTCTACCGTCATGCCAACAACTACAAGGAAGGGGGCGGCAAGGAGGTGCAGTTCTCACAATTCCAGAAGGTGAACGTGTATGACAATTTCGGTATCCGACTCACCGACGAGGGACGTGATGTGGTGGAAGGCACCTTCATCTACGACCGTGCCAGCAACGTGGGTTATCCTGCTCTGAACATGGATGTGTTGAAAGCGGAGGCGTTCATCACAGCACTCTCCTATCGCCACCAGTTCAAAGAGGGCTTCCTCCATTCGTGGGAGACGAAGGGTTACTACAACCACATCACCCACATCATGGACGACACAAAGCGCCCCGATGTGGAGATCCACATGGATATGCCCGGAAAGAGTTGGACGAGCGGACTCTACAGTCTCCTTACTGGAAGCAAGGGACGGCACGACGTGCAAGCAAACTACGACCTCTACTACAACCGCCTCTTTGCCGACATGACGATGTATCCAGGCGGTGCAGCACCCATGTATATGGTCACATGGCCTGATGTAGGCACGCTCAACACGGGTGTGGCTCTGAACGACCGTATCTCGTTGACCGACCAACAGTCGCTGACACTCATCGCCAAATGGGCTGTGCAATGGCAGAAACTCAACAACGAAGAGGGTTATCATGCCCTGCGTGTGTTCTTCCCTGGCATGAAGGACAGCTACCATCAGGTCATCGGACGCATTGCAGCCACCTATCAGCTGTCATTTGCCAACTCCAAGCTCTCTTTCGGAGCGGGTTGGGGAAGTCGTGCTCCAACGGTGACAGAGGCTTATGGCTACTATCTCAACAACACGTTCGACCAGTACGACTACATCGGTAACCCACGTCTGAAGAATGAAAGTGCCATCGAACTAAATGGAAACTTCATTTTTTCAATTCTTCCATCCTTCAATTTTTCACTCGATGCCAACGCCTTCTTCTTCTCCAACTACATCATCGGGCAGTTCGAGAATCGTCTCTCGCCCATGACCGTCGATGCCGAGGGTGTGAAAGTGTATGGCAACCTCAGTCATGCCACCATCGTCAACACTGCCTTCACGGCGGATTGGAAACTCTCCTCTTGGCTGACTTGGAACACACGGCTCAGCTACGCCATCGGACGTGATGACCAAAGCGACCCGCTTCCCCTCATCTCACCCTTCGCCTACACATCAAGCCTCATCTTCGCCTACAAGCATTTTCAGGGCAAGGCAGAAGTGCGAGGGAACACCAAACAAGTGAATGCAGGCAAAAAATACGGAGAAACCACCACCGCTGCATGGGCAATCGGCAATATCAGTGGACAATATACGTTATTGTTTCAGAAGCACACATTGACGTTCCGTGCAGGCGTGGAGAATTTGTTGGACAAACGCTACTCCACTTATTCCGACTGGTGCGACATCCCACAGAAGGGACGAAACGTCTATGTGAATCTATCGTGGAATTTATAAAGTTAAAAGTTAAAGGTTAAAAGTTAAAGGTTAAAAGTTAAAAGTTAAGGGTTAAAGGTTAAGGGTTAAAGACACGCCGCATGGCTAAACCTCCAATCTCCAATCTCAACCTTCAGCTCGGCGGAGCCAAACCTCAAATCTCAAACCTCAAAACATCATATGAAGAATATCATCATTTGGACAAGTGCACTCATTGTGGGTGCCATACTCGGATGGTTAGGCATCGAATGGCTCAACGGACTATTGGGCTTCATCGCCACCGTCTATACACGATTGTTCCAGTTTGTGGCTGTGCCCACGATTGCCTTGGCAATCATCACCACCCTCTCTTCCTTGGGAGGGCAGAAAGAGACGGGACGGATTTTCCTTCACACCATCACGTGGACGCTCCTGACCACTTTTGCAGCGGCAGCTGTGGGACTTGTGCTCTATCTCCTCATCAGTCCTGAAAACCTGCCAGCGGAAGTGGTGGCGACAGGACAATCCGATGTGCCTGAGAACTTGGGCGAGCTCTCCTACTATGACCACATCCTCAGCGTCATCCCCAACAATGTGATAGATCCTTTCGCCAAGGGGAATGTGCTCAGCATTCTACTCATCAGCGCAGCCATCGGTTTGGCATTGGCATTCATCAAGAAGAGCGAGAACGTGGAGGTACTCATCAAAGGCATCCTTGGTTTGCAGGAAGTGCTCTATACCCTCATCCGTGCTCTCATCTGGACATTACCCTTGGGCATCGTGGCATTTGCCGCACAACTCTCTGCACAGGTGTCTGCAGGCGTGGCAGTCGGTTCGTTGGGTCAGTACGTGGCAGTCATTCTCGGCGGTAACCTCATCCAGTTCTTCGTGGTGCTCCCCCTCTTCCTCTTGGCAAGAGGTTTGAATCCGCTGAAGGTGATGAAAGCGATGTCACCCGCCGTGCTCATGGCACTCTTCACCAAGAGCAGTGCCGCCACCCTACCCGTTACCATGCAGTCAGCTGAGGAGCGTCAGAAGGTTCGTCCAGAAGTGGCACGCTTCGTCCTGCCCATCTGCACCACTATCAACATGAACGGCTGTGCCGCCTTCATCTTGGTCACGTCCCTTTATGTGATGCAGAACGGAGGTACCATCCTTGACCTCCCCACCATGTTCCTGTGGCTCCTCATCGCCGTCATTTCCGCCATTGGCAACGCAGGCGTTCCCATGGGTTGCTACTTCCTCACCCTCTCCCTCATGGCTGGCGTGGGTGCTCCCATCGGCATCATGGGCATCATCCTCCCCATCTTCACCATCATCGATATGGTGGAAACGGCAGAAAACGTGTGGAGCGACTCCTGCGTCTGTGCCATCGTGAACAAAAGTACGTATCGCGTCAGCCCTCGCTGAACGCTAACCGAAAAAGGAGAGGCTCCGAGTGGATGCCTCTCTTTTTTTATCCAATGTTTGGATGTTTGGAGAATTGTGCGTATCTTTGTCGCCGAAACAATATGAAACAACAATGAAAAACCATCTTTCATGGATGTTTGCCACCATCCTTGTTTTCTGTGGCACGATGAATGTGCAGGCACAAATGTTGAAGGCTGCCGACCTTGAGAAGTATGCCAAGGCACGCTATGGAGAGAAATGGCTGGATGCGGCTGCCAACCTCGCCAGTGGACTGAAATTCGACAAGAACGAGTCGCTCACCTACCAACAGGTGATTGAGGCGCCAGGGAAGAGCAAGGGACAGCTGTACATCGCCCTGAACTACTGGGCTACCGCCACCTTCAAGGACAAGCAAGCAATCACCCTCAACGACAAGGAGGCAGGGTGCATCATCATCTCCTCCACCATCAAGGACATTGCGGAACACATGGGCACGCTGAACAAGTATGCCGTGAGCATCACCCCTGTCATCAAGATTGACATCAAGGAGGGTCGTGTGCGCGTGACCTACACGGTGCAGAACTACGACGTGTTGGCTGACATCAGCGGTGGATGGCTCAGCCCCACCGACAACAGCCAAAAGACCAATGGCGACTCGAAACGCAAACAGGATGACAAGACGAATGCCAACCTCTACGATGAGCAATGGGAGATTGCCCGCCACTATCCTTTCGTGGAAAAAGACCCGCAGAAACGCACCTGTGCCAAAGCACTCGTAATGGCTCATGCCTATTCGAATGCCGTGATGGACAAGGTGGAAGAAGCTGTGAAGAACGGCATCGTCGGAAATGAGGATGATAATTGGTAAAGGTTAAAGGTTAGAGGTTAGAGACACGCCGCATGGCTAAACCTCAACCTTCAGCTCGGCGGAGCCAAACCTCAAATATCAAATCTCTTCCACAACCTAATCAATCCCGTTTGTCCACAAATTCGTAGTCTTTGTATTCGCTGTGGGGGAAGGCGAAGGTGGCGTCGGTGATGCCGCCTGCCTTGAAGTTGGAAATATCGACATTTGCCCAGATGAAGGCAACCTTGATGCGTAGCTGGAGAGGCTCACGGGTCTTCTTGTCGAGCAAGGCACGAATCTCTTTCATGCCCTTCTTGCCTTTCTTCACGTTGAGAGTGAGGAGGTAACCCTTGGGATCATTGGCGATGTGGTAGGTGTAGTTTTCTGGCTCAAACTTGAAGTCATCGCCGAAACGGCTCTGTTTGGGGTCATCCCCCTTGTAGATTTCCACCCGCTTCTTGTCTTCCCTCACCACATAGGCAGTCACGCCATCGTTCCAAGACTTGCTGGACTTGGAAGTGTATTTGCTCTTCTTGCCCTTGTACCAGATGGTGCCCTCGGTCTTGTAGAGGCTGGCTACATTCACTTTGTAGTGGAGCGATGCCCCCTGACTGCCATACACCTTCCCATACACCTCATCAAACACCTTGCGTGCCTGACGGGTGTTGGCATTCTCCTGTGCCTGCATGCCGAGTACCGACAGCACGAGCACCAATCCCAATATCAGTCTTGTTTTCATTCGTAGGTCGTGAGTTCGACAAATTCGTCGGTTTTAAGTGAGACAAAAAGGACTTCTGCAAAGATGTTTCACAGAAGTCCTTTCGTGGTACCCAGAGCCGGGATCGAACCGGCACGGATTGCTCCATTGGTGTTTGAGACCAACGCGTCTACCAATTCCGCCATCTGGGCTGAATAGACGAAGTCAATTCCTCAAGGGAAATAGACGAAGTCAATTCCTCAACTTGTCGTTAGCGGGTGCAAAGGTAGTAAAAAGTTTAGAGTTTAGCGCGTAGAGTTGATAGTTTTTTTTGAAAAAAGGGCAAAAAAACACCTCCAAACATGATTTTGGAGGTGTTTTGTAGAAAAAACAAGCGTTTTTTATTTCAATCCAGCCTTGAGCGAACGGATGACAGCAGAGTTGAAACCTGCATGGTCGAGTTCGTTGAGACCCTTGATGGTCACACCACCAGGCGTGGTCACTTTGTCAATTGCTTCTTCAGGATGCCAACCTGTGGCTTTGAGGAGAGAAACGGCACCTTGCATGGTCTGAAGGGCAATCTGCTTGGCTTGCTGGGGATAGAAGCCCATTTCGCAGCCTCCTTCCATCTGGGCACGGATGTAGCGCATCACGTAGGCAATACCACAGGATGCCATCATCATGCCAGGACCCACAAGGTTTTCTGCCACCACGAGGGTGTCGCCATCAATAGCATAGAGTTCCTCCACTGCCTTGAGGCTCTCGTCGGTAGCCGAAGGTGACTTGGCAATGAAACTCATGCTGGCACCAAACTCAGCGGCAATGTTGGGAATGACATAGAAGAACTGACCTTCTGCACCCAGTTCCTCAGCCAGCATGCCTGTGGTGAAGTTGGCTGCATCGGAAACGATAATCTGCTTGTCGAGGTTGAGAGAATGCTTCACCTCAGCCAGCACCATCTTCATGAGCCAAGGCTTCACAACGAGCACCACGATGTCGGCACCTTTCACTGCAGCCACATTGTCAGTGGTGATGTTGAGTGCAGGATACTCTTTCTTGAACTGGGCAAGAAGTGCCTCGTTCTTGTCCGCAACGGTGATATTGTCAATTTTCCCGCTTTTTGCCCATCCTTTGATGAGCGCGCCGCCCATATTGCCAGCGCCTATGACAGTAAGTTTCATATTTCTTGTGTTACTTTCGATTAAAATCCTTAACTTTGCAGCAAAGTTACGACTAAGCGAGCGAATAACCAAATTTATTTGGATTTTTCCGAGCAAAAGTAACTTGCACGGAGTGAAAGTTACGACTAAGCGAGCGAATAACCAAATTTATTTGGATTTTTCCGAGCAAAAGTAACTTGCACGGAGTGAAAGTTACGGCAATCTCCGCTTTCTGCAAAATAAAATGCGGATTTTCTCGTTTTTATAGCTGATGAAATATACACATTTATATATAATAGGCTGTTTGTGGGCATTGATGATGATGCTCCCCTCCCCTGCTGGCGTGGCTCATGCGCAGAAGAGGAAGGTGATGAATCGACCCTACGTTGACCAAAGGACGTTTCACTACGGTTTCCTGGCAGGCATGCATCTGCAGGACATCGAACTGGAGCAGAATGGTCTCATCAGCGAAGCAGGCGACCAGTGGTTTGTGGAAACGCCCAACTATGAGCCTGGCTTCTCGGTGGGTATCTTGGGCGAGTTCTACATGACCAAGAATCTATCACTTCGCATCATCCCCACGATGCACTTCGGCACAAAGAACCTCACGTTCCGCAATGACCGGAATGGCGACAAGCAGTATCAGGTCATCAAATCGACCTACATCACCGTGCCTATCGACGTGAAGTTTGCAGCAGAGCGTTTCAACAACTATCGTCCCTATATGATGGCTGGTGTGACCCCTGCGCTCGACCTCACGGTGAAGAAGCACAAGCAGTATCTGCTCAAGCAGACGGACGTGTATCTGGAGGCAGGTTTTGGATGCGACTTATATCTGCCCTATTTCAAGTTCATTCCTGAAGTGAAGTTCATGTACGGACTCTCCAATGTCATCAATAAGAACCGTTCGGACATCCGAGACGAGGCTGACCTCATCTTCACCCAGTCGGTCAATAGTGCGAAGAGCAAGATGATTGTCTTCACCTTCTATTTTGAATAAGTATGAAATACTCTGTCATCATACCCGTGTACAATCGTCCCGACGAGGTGGACGAACTGCTGGAAAGCCTGACCCACCAGACGGTGAAGGACTTCGAGGTGGTGGTGGTGGAGGATGGTTCCACCGTACCCTGCAAGGAGGTGGTGGAGAAATATATGTCAACGTTAGACATTCAGTACCTCACCAAGAAGAATGGGGGTCCCGGACCTGCCCGCAACTATGGTGTGGAGCATTCGAAGGGAGAGTATGTGCTGATTCTCGACAGCGACTGTGTGTTGCCAGAAGGCTATCTGGCTGCCATCGAGCAAGAACTGACGGAAAACCCATGTGATGCCTTCGGAGGACCCGATGCCGCTCACGAATCATTCACGAATGTGCAGAAAGCCATCTCATATAGCATGACGTCGTTCTTCACGACAGGAGGCATCCGAGGAGGCAAGAAGAAAGGGGCGATGGACAAGTTTTATCCACGCTCGTTCAACATGGGCATCAGGAGAGAGGTCTATCTCAAGTTGAAGGGATTCAGCAAGATGCGCTTTGGCGAGGACATTGACTTCAGTTACCGCATCGTGGAGGCTGGCTATAAAAGCAGGCTCTTCCCCGAGGCGTGGGTGTGGCACAAAAGAAGGACGGATATGGACAAGTTCTTCAAGCAGGTGTTCAATTCTGGCATTGCCCGTATCAACCTGACGAAGCGTCATCCAGGCACTTTGAAGCTGGTGCATCTGTTGCCAATGGTCTTCACGGTGGGTGTGCTGCTGCTCATTGCGGCGGCTGTGTTCTTCCGCATGTGGGACTACTACAACCAGACCGCCACAGGATTGCTGTTGCCCAATGGCGGGTTCATCCCTGTGTATGCGTTGTGTCTGGTGCCGATTGTCTTGTATATGTTGCTCATCTTCATTGATTCGAGCATCAAGAATAGGAACGTGGTGATTGGCTTCCTCAGCGTGGAGGCAGCCTTTGTGCAGTTGATGGGATATGGTTTCGGATTCCTCAAGGCGTGGTGGTTGCGCTGCGTACAGGGGAAGGACGAGTTCACTGCATTTGAAAAGAACTTCTATGATTAAGAAAGAACATACCTCCATCAAGCATTGGGCAGAAGAAGACCGACCCCGAGAGAAACTCATGGCGAAGGGAGCAGAGGCATTGACCAATGCCGAACTGCTTGCCATCCTCATCGGAGGCGGCACCACGAAGAAGTCGGCTGTGGAACTGATGCAGGAGGTGCTCAGCAGTTGTGGCGACACATTGCGAGGGCTCAACCACATGACCCTGCAAGACCTGTTGCACTTCAATGGTATCGGCGAAGCAAAGGCACTCACCCTCATCGCAGCAGCAGAGATTGGTAAAAGGCGCATGATGGAGAACAGCCGAGACATCCCGAAGTTCAAGACGAGTGCGGATGTGCTGAAGTATATGACGCCCCACATTCAAGATTTGATCCACGAGAAAAGTTGGGTTTTGTTGCTCAACAACAACTCACAACTCATCCATTTCAGCACCCTCAGTTCGGGTGGATTGACCGAAACGGCAGTAGATATACGGATGTTGCTGAAGGAAGCTATCCTACACGATGCCACTTGCTTCATCCTGGTACACAACCATCCCAGTGGCAATCTCCGACCCAGTCGCCCTGATCAGGAACTGACCCAACGGGCGTTGAAGGCGGCTCAAGCGGTGAATATCCGTATGATTGACCACGTCATCGTGACTGAGGGAAATTATTACAGTTTTGCGGAGAATGGGAAATTGTAAAGGGTAAAGAGTTCAAAAGTTCAAGAGTTCAAGGTTCAAGAATAGAGATATGACAAAATACGAAGTAGAAGAGAAAGTGGTGGAATACCTGAAGACGGTGTTCGACCCTGAAATCCCAGTAAATGTGTGGGATTTGGGCATGATATACAAGATTGATGTGAAGGAAACGGTTGAGCCTGCTGACGGCAAGGACTTCGATGTGGACATCGATATGACCTTCACAGCCCCCAACTGTCCTGCTGCCGACTTCATCCTTGAAGACATCCAGCAGAAACTGGAGGGTATCTCGGCAGTTAAAACCGTCAACGTGAATGTGGTCTTCGAACCTGAGTGGACAAAAGATATGATGAGCGAAGAGGCGAAACTTGACTTAGGGTTTATGTAAAGTTGACAATTGACAGTTGAAAGTTGAGAGTTTAGAGATTTGAAAGATTTGGGCATAATATGAAGAATATATACTTTATCAGCGATGCACATCTGGGGAGTCGGGCTATTGAGCACCGACGCACTCAGGAACGCCGTCTTGTGAACTTCCTCGACAAAATCAAGGAAAAGGCAGAGGCGGTCTATATGCTGGGGGACATGTTTGACTTCTGGTTCGAATACAAGGAGGTGGTGCCAAGAGGTTACACGCGTTTCTTAGGCAAGATCAGCGAACTCACCGACATGGGGGTGGAAGTACACTATTTCTGTGGTAACCACGATATGTGGATGCTGGATTATCTGGAGAAAGAATGTGGTGTCATCCTGCATCGTCAACCCAGTACATTGGAGATTCGAGGGAAGGTGTTCTATCTTGCTCACGGGGATGGCATCGGCAATGACGACCGAAGCTGGCAGACACGTTTCATGTTCTGGTGCTTCCGCAACAAGACCTTGCAAAAGGTGGCGCGTTGGATTCACCCCCATTGGTTCATGAACTGGGGACTGAACTGGGCAAAGCATTCACGCATGAAACGACCCAATCGGGCATTGGTGCCTGACGAAGAGGGACGCGTCATGACTCAGGATGGATTCATGAATGATACTAAGTTGGTGGGATATGAGAGTGCTCCCGACAACGGAGAGACACCCTTCAAGGGAGAAGATAAGGAAGGCCTTGTGATTTATGCCAAAGACTACCTTAAAAGCCATCCAGAAGTCAACTATTTCATCTTCGGGCATCGGCACATCGAATTGGATCTCCTACTCAGCCGTGAGGCAAGACTCCTCATCCTTGGCGAGTGGATCACCCTATTCACCTATGCCGTCTGGGATGGCGAACATTTCTTTATGGATAACTTCATCGAGGGAGAGACGGAATTGTAAACGTCTTTCCCTTTTTTATTTCTCTACAACGTCCCAATCTTCGACAAGACTGGCACAACTCACGCTGACCTGAGAGTCAGATTTGACGGATGGAAGCGTGTGAGGTTTGTGGTTCTGCATCTGTTCCCATACACCCATACATTCATAGCTGCCCCAGGAACGCATCCAGTTTCGCACGACATTGTCGGTACGTTGCATGTTCATGTAACTAATCATAATCAATCGGTTATTTTGCCCAGTAAAAAATCTTTGTTGCCACAAAGGTACGAATTTTTTCTTATTATTCTCCAATATTTTATCACAAATTTTCATATTTTTTTGGACACCATCATATTTATGCACTTTATACCGAAAATATACCGAAAAAGTTGCATAGTTTTGCAAGATTTGTTGTAACTTTGCAGCCGATTTGTGAATAATTATACAGATTGGGGCTATTTCCCAAAGAACTTTTCAAAAAATGACTGCAAGACAATCAAGACTGGACATCATCAAGGCCATCATCCAGACGCAAGAAATAGGAAGTCAGGAGGAATTGGCACAGGCACTCTCAAAAGAGGGGGTGAACATGACGCAAGCCACTCTGTCTCGCGACCTGAAACTGTTGAAGGTGGTGAAAGGTTTCACGCCCAAAGGACGTTCCATCTACATGTTGCCAGAGAATCCCTATTACCGAAGGGTGCGGGAACATCGGCAGGAAGGAACAGCCATCAGGAATGGCTTCATGTCCATCCGCATCTCAGGTCAGTTGGCAGTCATCAAGTGCCGACCCGGTTATGCCAGCGGATTGGCAAGCGACATCGACAACGCCCACATTCCAGAGGTGATTGGCACCATTGCCGGAGATGACACCATCTTTCTGGCGCTGGAGGAAGGATTCAACAAAAATACATTAGAAGCGCATTTGAGAACGATTGTACCGGTATATCCTGGTAGTCAATTATAGAATTGAAGTTATATTATCATTATGATATACGAAGACGGAATTAAGGTGATTGTGGCAGATGCCAGTCACGAGAGATATGTTGATCTGATTCTTGACACCATCCGCGAGGCTGCCAAGAAGCGTGGAACGGGTATTGCCGAGCGCACCCACGAGTATGTGGCGACGAAAATGAAGGAGGGCAAGGCGGTGTTGGCACTTGACCCCAGCAAGCAGACGGAGTTGGGCGACACGTTCGTGGGCTTCAGCTACATCGAGACGTGGGGAAACAAATCGTATGTGACTACATCGGGACTGATTGTGCATCCTGACTATCAGGGACGCAACATTGCCAAGCGCATCAAGGACCACACGTTCACATTGGCTCGTGTGCGCTGGCCTCATGCCAAGATATTCTCCCTCACGAGCGGTGATGCCGTGATGAAGATGAACACAGCATTGGGTTATGTGCCCGTAAGTTTCAACCAGCTCACGGATGACGATGCGTTCTGGCGCGGATGTCGTGGCTGTGTGAACCATCCTATTTTGGAGATGAAGAACCGCAAGTTCTGTATCTGCACGGGTATGCTGTACGACCCTGCACAGCATCAGGGTGAGCCTACTCCCGTGGAAATCTTTCAAGAGATCATGAAAGAGATGGTGATGAGAGGGCTGATGTGAGAGTGAAAAGTTAAGAGTGAAAAGTTAAGAGTTAAGAGTTAAGAGTGAAAAGTTAAAAAACAAGATATTATGGCAGAAAAGAAAAAGGTTGTCGTTGCCTTCAGCGGCGGTCTGGATACCTCCTACACGGTGATGTATCTGGCAAAAGAGAAAGGTTATGAAGTGTATGCAGCATGTGCCAATACTGGTGGCTTCTCGGCTGAGCAGTTGAAGACCAACGAGGAGAATGCGTACAAGTTGGGTGCAACAAAGTATGTGACGCTGGACGTGACACAGGAGTATTACGCCAAGTCGCTCAAGTATATGGTGTTCGGCAATGTGCTGAGAAACAACTGCTACCCCATTTCGGTATCGTCTGAGCGTATCTTCCAGGCGCTGGCGATTGCGAGATATGCCAAGGAGATTGGTGCAAGTGCCATTGCCCACGGTTCAACAGGTGCGGGTAACGACCAAATCCGTTTCGACATGACCTTCCTCGTCATGGCTCCAGGTGTGGAAATCATCACCCTGACCCGTGACGGAAACTTGAGCCGTCAGGAGGAAATCGACTATCTGAACAAGAATGGCTTTGCTGCCGACTTCACCAAACTGAAGTACTCTTACAACGTGGGTATCTGGGGCACCAGCATCTGCGGTGGCGAGATTCTCGATTCCACCCAAGGTCTGCCAGAGTCAGCGTACTTGAAGCACCCCACCAAAGAAGGTCCAGAACTCTTGAAGTTGGGTTTCGAGAAGGGTGAACTTTGCAGCGTAAACGGCGTGAAATATGACGACAAGATCAAGGCGATTCAGGCAGTGGAAGAAATCGGTGCAGCTTACGGCATCGGTCGTGACTGCCACGTGGGTGACACCATCATCGGCATCAAGGGTCGTGTAGGCTTCGAGGCTGCTGCTCCTATGTTGATTATCGGTGCACACCGTTTCTTGGAGAAATACACACTCTCGAAGTGGCAGCAATACTGGAAAGACCAAGTGAGCAACTGGTACGGTATGTTCCTGCATGAAAGCCAGTATCTGGAGCCAGTTATGCCAGATATTGAAGCAATGCTGGCTTCTTCACAGCGCAACGTGACAGGTGAGGTGACTCTCGAGCTCCGTCCACTCTGCTTCCAGACAGTCGGCGTAGATTCTCCTAACGACCTTGTGAAGAACAAGCTCGGTGAGTATGGTGAGACTGCCAAGGCATGGTCATCTGAGGATGCCAAGGGATTCATCAAGGTCACTTCCACCCCACTCCGCGCTTATTACTTGGCACATCCAAACGAAGAAAGATAATGGTAAAGATAGGTATATTAGGTGCGGCTGGTTACACGGGCGGCGAGTTGATTCGTCTGCTGATCAACCACCCACAGGCAGAAATCGTGTTTGCCAATTCGGAATCGAATGCGGGCAACAAGGTGTACGACGTGCATGAAGGTCTGCTCGGCGAGACGGACTTAGAATTCACGTCGGAGATGCCTTTCGACCAAGTGGATGTGGTGTTCTTCTGCTTTGGACACGGGAAAAGCGAAGCATTCCTGAAGGAACACGAGATTCCTGCGAACGTGAAGATTATCGACTTGGCACAGGATTTCCGTATCAAGGGAGACCACGACTATGTGTACGGTTTGCCTGAGACGCATCGGGAGGAGATTGCGAAGTGTCAACATTTGGCGAACCCAGGATGCTTTGCCACTTGCATCCAGTTGGGACTTTTGCCGCTGGCGAAGGCAGGATTGCTGACAAAGGACATCGCGGTCAATGCCATCACAGGTTCGACAGGTGCGGGTCAGAAGCCAAGTGCGACGACACATTTCTCGTGGAGAGACAATAATTTCTCGGTGTATAAGTTGTTTACGCACCAGCATCTGCATGAGATTTGTCAGACACTCAACGAATTGAAGCCTGCTGAGGCGCCCCATGTAGTGGACACTCTGGATGAGGGTTATGAGGCAGATGGCATCACGGTCGATTTCATTCCTTACAGAGGAGATTTTCCAAGAGGAATCTTCTGCACCGAAGTGGTGACATTGAACGAATGCCCTGTAGAAAGCGACATCATCGCACGCTACAAAGACTTCTACCAAGATGCAGCGTTCACCCATTATTGCGACAAGGCGCTCGACCTGAAGCAGGTGGTGAACACAAACAAGGCATTGGTACACGTGGAGGTGTTTGGCAAGAAAGTAGTGATTACCAGTATGATTGACAATCTCCTCAAGGGAGCTGTAGGTCAAGCAGTACAAAATATGAACATCATGTTCGGCATTGATGAGAAAGCCGGACTCAATCTCAAGGCAAGTGCCTTCTAACTATCAACAGACATGAAACTATTTGACGTATATCCACTTTTTGACATCGCCATCGAGCGCGGCAAAGGATGCCGGGTGTGGGACGAGAAGGGTCAGGAGTATCTTGACCTGTATGGTGGTCACGCTGTCATCAGCGTAGGTCACTGTCATCCCCATTATGTAGAGGCGATGACCCAGCAACTGAACAAACTGGGATTTTATAGCAACTCCGTGCAGAACCCACTTCAGAAGGAACTGGCGGAACGTCTCGGCAAGGTATCGGGATATGAGGACTACCAGCTGTTCCTCATCAATTCGGGTGCGGAAGCAAATGAGAACGCATTGAAACTGGCTTCATTCTACAACGGAAGAACTCGTGTGCTGTCAATGGAGAAAGCGTTCCACGGCAGGACTTCCTTGGCAGTGGAGGCAACGAACAACCCAAAAATCATCGCGCCCATCAATGCGAACGGTCATGTGACCTACCTGCCCATCAACGACATCGAACCTTGGCGTAGGGAACTTGAGAAGGGTAACGTATGCGCTGTTATTATTGAGTGCATCCAAGGAGTAGGCGGCATTCGTGTGGTGACTAAAGAGTTCCTCCAGGAGCTGCGTACCCTCTGCAACAAGTTCAACACGGTTCTGATTTGCGACGAAATCCAATGCGGTTATGGACGTAGTGGAAAGTTCTTTGCCCATCAGTACTTTGATGTGGAACCAGACATCATCACTGTGGCGAAAGGCATCTGCAACGGCTTCCCCATGGGCGGTGTGCTCATTTCACCCAAGTTCACCCCTGTCTATGGTCAGCTTGGCACCACATTTGGTGGCAATCACCTCGGATGTGCGGGTGCATTGGCAGTGCTCGACATCATTGAGAAGGAGAAGTTAGTGGAGAATGCCGCCAAAGTGGGTCAGTTCCTCATCGACACACTCAAGAAGGAGAAAGAGGCAGGCAACCTGCCACACGTGGTCGATGTACGTGGTATCGGTTTGATGATTGGCATCGAACTGGATATCCCCTACAAGGAGCCTCGCACTCGTCTCATCAAGGAGGAGCATTGCTTTACGGGGTGCTCGGGTACCAACGTCATCCGACTCCTGCCTCCTCTCTGCCTTTCCATGGAGGAAGCGCAAGCATTCATCGACAAGTTCAAGAAAGTTCTCGGAGCATAGTCTCTGAGAACCTTCTTTTTATCATTAACTAACTATCATTAACCCTATGAAACAATTACTAATCCTTTCCTTTGCCTTCTTGGCAGTGATGGGCACGCATGCCCAGAAGGCGGACAAGAGCGCCTATCTCATGGTTTATCACAAGGATGCTGATCACAGCCTCCACATGGCTCTCAGCTACGACTCTTACACGTGGACGGCATTGAATGACGACAAGCCCGTCATCAATGGCGACACCATCGCCGTTCAGCATGGTATTCGTGATCCTCACATCTTCCGCGGACCAGACGGAGGCTTCTACCTCGCCATGACCGATCTCAACATCTGGGGCAGCACAGCGGCTGCTGAACGCGAGGGACACAAGAACGTGAAGGTGTATCGTAACACCGAATGGGAACGCGACGGCAAGAAATACGGCTGGGGCAATAACCGCGGACTCGTGCTCATGAAGTCGTTCGACCTCATCCATTGGACCCGTACCAACCTCGATTTCTCTGCTCTCACTTGTGCCACAGGTGTCACCGACATGCATGGCAATCCTGTACCCTGGAGCGAAGTGGGATGTGTGTGGGCTCCCGAGACGGTATATGACTACGAGGCGGGGCACTTGCTCGTCCATTTCACCACCCGAATGAAAACAGGCGTGAATATGATTTACTACATCTACATGAACGATGATTTCACGCAGATGCTCTCCGAACCCAAGCTTCTTTTTGAAGCTCCGCTCAATGCCAATGGCGTGCCCTCCTATGGGGTGATTGACTCCGACATCATCCACGTGGGCAACACCTACCACCTTTTCTACGTATCGCACGAGAAGACCGCGACGGTGAAGCACGCGACGGCTTCGGTCATCACGGGTCCTTATCAGATGGATGACAAATACGACGACGGTGAGACGCAGGGTCACGAGGCACCGAACTGCTGGCAGCGCCAAGGGGAAGACAAGTGGGTGGTGATGTTCGACAACTACAGCCGACATCCTCACAACTTCGGCTTCGTGGAGACGACCGATTTCCAGAAGTTCAACATGATTGGTTACTTCGACGCCGACGAAAGTCCGATGAAGCGAACCAATTTCTCCGAACAGAAACACGCAGCGGTGGCTCCCCTCACGGTGAAGGAAGCCAAGCAACTAGAAAAATACTGGGCTAAGAAGAAATAATGACGTTCCGTCCTTTCTTCAACTTCAACTGCTTCAGCTCGCCATTCACGGTGAGCTGAATTTTTTGTGCCTTCTGAGCCGTGAGGATGAGGGAGGTGACCTTACTGTCTCTCCATGTCATCTTGACGCTGATGCCACCACGAGCACGGATGCCTGAAACGGAGCCATCCTTCCACTGTTCGGGCAAGGCGGGCAGAAGTTCAATGATGATGGTGTTGGGAAGTTGGTATTCACTCTGCATCAGCATCTCCACCACGCCAGCACAACCGCCGAAGTTGCCGTCTATCTGGAAGGGCGAATGGGCATCGAGCAAGTTCGGATAGGTGCCACCACCACGACGCGCATCAGGACCTCGGTAACCGTCGGGGCTGACGTACGAGAGAAGTTTCCTATAGATATGGTAGGCGTTCTTGGCATCGTGCAAACGGGCATAGAGATTGACACGCCAGCCTGTGCTCCAACCTGTGGTCTGGTCGCCCTTAAGTTCAAGGGTCTTGGAGGCAGCATGGAGAAGATCGGGGTCTTTGACTTGATGCCCAGGATAAACTCCAAACAAATGGCTCTGGTGGCGGTGATGCGGGTCTTCATCCTCCCAGTCATAGAACCATTCCTGGAGGTTGCCTTTCTTGCCGATTCTGTAAGGGAGGAGCTTCGCAAGGGCTTGGTCTGCTTCTGCGATGAAGGCTTTGTCGAGTCCAAGGACGATGGCGGCATTGCGGGCATCGGTGAGACACTCGCGAATCATGGCGATGTCGGCAAAGCCTCCGAAGCAGGTGCGTCCGTGGTAACCTTCGGGGGTGATGAAGGAGTTTTCGGGCGAGGTGGCGGGGGCGGTGATGAGGTATTCCTCCCCTTCGATGCCCATATCCTTGGTAGAGATGAGCCAGCCGAGGCAGAACTCAGCAGCGCCTTTCAGCACGGGGTAGTATTCACGGAGGAAATCCTTGTCGAGCGAGAAGGTGTAGTGCTCCCAGATGTGGGTGCTCACCCATGCCCCTCCCATGTTCCAGTTCGCCCACATCGGGTCGCCCGTATGGAGACCGACGGGACAGGTCATCGCCCAGATGTCGGTGTTGTGGGCAAGACACCAGCCCTTATCCACGCCGTAATATGCTTTGGCGGTGAGTTCGCCAGAGCCTTGCAGTTCCTTCAGGAAGGAGAGGAACGAGAGGTGCATCTCGGGCATCGCTGCCGTTTCCGCTGTCCAGTAGTTCTCCTCCACGTTGATGTTGCTCGTGTAGTTGCACGACCACGGAGGCAGAATGCTCTCGTTCCAGAGTCCTTGCAGGTTGGCAGGGACATTGGGTGTGCGGGAACAGGAGATGAGCAGGTAGCGTCCGTACTGGAAATAAAGGGCTTCAAGGGCGGGGTTGAAGATGCCTTCGTTCACATATTCCCTTAGAATGACGTCGGTGGGACGTGCATCCTCCTTCTCTGTTCCCAAAGAGAGTTTCACGCGGTCATAGATAGACTTGTAGTCGTTCATGTGGCGGGTCAGAAGGTCGTTGTAAGGCACGGAGACGAGCCTCTTCAGCCGTGCATCTGCCATTTGCTTGTAGGGCAGTCCCTCCTTCACGGGGTCTTTATCGTAGCCGTTGAAGGAGGTGGCGCTGACCACGTAGAGGGTCACTTCCTTGTCACCCTTCACTTCAATCACTTCATCGCCAAAGCCGACCTCTGATGCAGCCACCTTCACCTTCGTGCGGAAATGGATGCCGCGCTTGGGGTCGTAGGCGAACTTCTCCTTGGCATCGTAGTAGCTCGGCAGGGAGGCATAGCCTGCGTAGCCGTCCACAGTGAGCGTGCCATCGACTGTTGCCGTCGTCAGGTGCGGCAGTTGGCAGCCCATCGACACCCGTGCACGGATGCCTTTGGGATTGTCAGTCGTAAGGCGGATGACGATGCCCGAGTCGGGGTGGGTGGCGAAACACTCCATGGCATACTGATACGTTCCGCGATGCCACACCGTGTGTGCCGTCGCATTGCCGATGTCGAGCCAGCGGCGGTAGTTGCTCACCTGCTCCAGGGTGTCGAGGTACTCGATGGAGAGTTGTCCCAGGGGCTGGTAGTTCTGCGAGAAGTGTCCCTGCACCTCACGCTGCAGTCGGTCAGCCTCCCGATAGTTTCCATTCCTCAATGCCTCGCGGATGGCGGGGATGGTCTTATGGGCATCGGGCGAATAGATGTTCATGTTGCAGGGCTCGCCTGTCCAGAGGGTGATGTCGTTGAGGGAAATCTTCTCCCGTTCCGTGCCGCCATACACCATGCCGCCCATCGTGCCGTTGCCGATGGGGAGCGCCTCCTCGAAGTAGGTGGCAGGACGGTCGTAGTGCAAGGTCTGAGCCGACAGCATCATCGCCACCGCCCACATCGTAGATATCAGTAAAGTCTTTTTCATTGCAGTCTCGTATTTTTGCCACAAAGATACTACATTTTCCGCTTTTTCTTGCGTTTTCCAGCAGGAATTTCTAACTTTGCAGCCTCAAAAAAGATTCAAGCGACACGACGATGGAACAATTCAACATCAGACCAGCAACCCCCAACGATGCAGCAGCCCTGCTCGCCATCTATGCCCCCTATGTGGCAGAGACCGCCATCTCCTTCGAGTATGAGGTGCCTAGCGAGGAAGAGTTTCGCCAGCGCATCATCGGTTTCAGCAAGGACTACCCCTACTTGTTGGCAGAAGAAGACGGACGCATCGTGGGCTATGCCTATGCCCACATCTTCCACGGAAGGGCTGCCTACCAATGGTCAGTAGAGACCTCCATCTACGTAGATAGGAACGAGAAGCGCAAGGGCATCGGCAAGCAACTGCACGAAGCCCTGGAGCAAGCCCTCAAGGCGCAGGGCATTCTCAACATGGAAGCCGCCATCGCCTACGTGGAGCAGGAGGACGAATACCTCACCCACGACAGCATCCACTTCCACCAGTGCCTCGGCTACAAGAAGGTTGCCCACTTCCACCAGTGTGGAAGAAAGTTCGGACGCTGGTACGACGTCGTCTGGATGGAGAAACTTATTGGCGACCACCACTAAACCTCAAACTTCAAACCTCCAACCTCAACCCTCAATGATTGCCCAAGTAATGCTGACACTCTTTGCCATCGTGGTGGTGGGATACATCGCTGGCAAGAACGAATATATGGGAGGGACGTTCGACAAGCGCCTCTCCAAGCTCGTCATCGACATCACTTGCCCCGCACTCATCCTCTCCTCGGCGATGACAGGCGAACTGCCCGACCGCCGCTACATCCTCCCCTTACTCGGCATCAGTGCCCTCACCTACGTGCTCCTCACGGGCGTGGCAATCTGGCTGCCCCGACTCCTCACCAAGAAGAAGGACGAGGAGGGCGTGTTGGGCTTCGCCATGATGTTTGGCAACGTCGGCTTCATGGGCTACCCCATCGTGGCAAGCATCTTCGGACACGAGGCAGTGTTCTATGCCGCCGTGCTCAACGTGGTGAACACCTTCACCGTCTTCACCGTCGGCACCATCCTCATCACGGGCAAGACCGTCAATGGTCCCAAGTTCCAGAAGAAGGTGTTGTGGAGCACACCAATGCTTTCCGCCTACCTCACCATGCTCATCGTGGCATTGGAAATCACAGGAATCCCCCAGTGGATCAGCCAGCCGTTGACCATGATTGGCAACATCACCGTGCCAGCCGCCCTGCTCATCATCGGTTCGTCGATGTCGCAACTGCCGCTGCGCTCCCTCTTGGGCAATCCCACCATCTACCTCACCACCCTCTTGCGACTTGCCATCCTGCCCGTCGGCATCCACTACCTCTTCACCCTCCTGGGCTTCGACCCCTTCGTCGTGGGCATCAACACGGTGGTCATCGCCATGCCCGTCGCCACCTACGGCACCATCCTCTGCCTGCGTCACGGCAAGGACACCACCCTCATGACACAAATCACCTTCATCACCACCCTCCTCTCCATGCTCACCATCCCCCTTCTAGTCACATACCTGCTGAGCTAAAACATAAGGGATACACCCTACTCCTCCAAATTATTCCCCTATTATTTTATAGTTGATGAGCCGCACGGGGCTATTCAGTCCCGAGGGGACGGGCTCCCAACGGTCGTAACGCGTGGTCTTGTAGTTGAGGTCCACCACGTTGATTTCCTTGAAGCGTCGCCATGTGATGCCGTCGCGGTCCATCTGGGCGATGCGGTTGGCAGGAAGGTTGGCGACCTCCACCTCGAGCGTGTTGCTGCCAGCATGGAGATAAGAGGTGATGTCCACGCGGAAAGGCACGGCAAAGAGCATTCCGGCATCCTGTCCGTTGACGAACACCCGAGCCGTCTCACGCACATCGCCGAGGTCGAGCACATAGGCTGAGGCTGGCGAAATAGTGGGCAGCGAGAAGGTGGTGGAATAAACGCCCGTCGCCATCGTGGAGAGGAGCAGCGAGTCACCCAGGGAAGTCCACGAGCAAGGCACGTCCATCTTGTAGCGTTGCTGGAGGGCAACGGGAGCGGACGCCTTGAAAGCGAGGGTCCAGTCCTTCAGCACGGTGGTGGCAGTGGCTTTGCCCAGATAGCGATGGGCAGGGAATCGCTCGGCAGGGGCGGTAGAGAAGGTGCGGAGAATGAGGCTCTCGCCACTCCTGAGTTGCAGGTGCACCCGTCCCTCGGCATCGCGCTGGGCAAGGTCAACCGCGCCATTCATGGGATGGTAGAACACCACCTGCTCCGCCTCCACGCCGAGGGCGACGAAGGCATCGACGTCCTTGCCCTGAAGGTTGGACACGAAATAGTGGAAGCCGTCGGGATTGGAGCGACGAATGCAACTGAGCCCCTGCTGGGTGCGCATGGGTTCGGGCTTGGCATGGCTGAAGCGAAGCCCGTCGCTGTAGGTGGGCGAGGTGACGATGCTGCCCTGTCCCCAGAAGGTCTGCATGGCTTGGTCGGGATGGAAGAACACGGTACGCTGCACCTCCGCCATGAGCTGTCGGAACTCGTCCTGCTCCGCCTTCTTGCCATAGCCCGGCACGGAGACGGGGAAGGAACGGACGAAAATGACCTGCCCGCCCTGCTCGGCTATCTGCAGGAGGCGCTTCAGGGTGGCAAGGGGCATGAAATGGACGTCGGGGATGATGATGGTGGCATACCGACGGGTGACCTCGTCCTCAGCCAGGAATCGGTCGGAGATGTAATCCACATCGTAGCCGCTCTGGATGATGGTCTGTACGGTCTCGATGAACTTGGGCGCACGCTTCGCCATGCTGTGGATGTCGAAAAGCGCCACCGTGCCGGGCTGGTCGTAGAGCATGTCATAGTAAGGCAGATACACGAGCACGTCGTTGTTGGGCTCGCCCCATTGGAGGAATGACTGGCATCGCTGCACGTATTGGGAGAAAGCCGGCATCGCCGACCACCAATTATTATAGGGAGTCACATCGACACTGGCATAGAACCGCCATCCGGGCCACGGCTCATCCTTGGGCGAATAGCAGGAACCGTGGAAGACGATGTGGTTGACACCCGACAGGAACATGAGGTCGAGGTCGGGCTTGCACTGCGAGAGCGACGTGCGGAAATGCTCGGTGAGCCAAGTGAAGGTCTCGGACGACGTGTATTTCTTCCCCGCCACATGCGCGGCAGAGGAGGCGTACTTGAGCATGGAGATGTCGGAGTCGTTCTTCTTGGTGAAGCCCTCGTCCTTGCGAAGTCCGAGGATGCCGAAATCACTCAGACCGAAGCCCTCGCACTCGGGAATATCGACGACGGCATAGACATCAAGCAGGTTGGCAGGACTGCCGTGTGCCTGGTTCCGCGTGATGCTGCCGTGACGATGCGCCCAGTCCGTCCATTGCGTGGTGAAGTTCTCCAAGAGAAGTTCGCCGAGCGTCTCACGGTAATCGCTCACGATGCGACGGTCGGCATCGGTGCGGAGAGAGTCCTGCTTGTTCAAGATATAAGTGAAGGGACGCAAATCATAGCCGCGCCGCTTTTCGAACTCATCGTAGAGGCTGGGCGTCCAGTCCGCCCCGTACACCTCATAGGAATCATTGAACATGACATGAGGGAACGGAACACCCTGACTGGCGAACACCCTATCGAAACGTTCCAGATAGTGCTTCACGGCATCCCCATCGAAATGGTCAATCACCAGCCCCTCTCCACCAGGCGCCGCACGCTTCACCTTCTGTTCCGTCAGCCTCATGAATGCATCCTGATGCTCGTCAAAGACAATCTTCTTTGCCGCATCCTCCTTCGACACCAGCGGACCACCAAACGGCCAACCCGTTCCCGTCGCCATATTGGTCTCAATCCCCAATGCCGCTCCCCTCTCCTCCACATACTGCAGCATCTGCATCCATCGGGGAGAAAGATAGGGAATCTCATTAGCATCATTCCCCTTCACTCCATAGATGGGCGTAATCTCCACACCACCAATGCCCACCTTGGCAAACTCCATCAGGTTCGCCTCCAACCCCACCGAGTCCACCGCACTGCCCAACCACCACCAACGGGTGTAAGGCTTCGCTTCCTGCGGAATGGGAATCCACTGCTGAGCAGCAATGCCAATAGAAACCAAGAAAAGAGAAAGAGCGGAAAGACCCAACAAGAAACAACGTCTTATCCAAGAGGAATAGGTTCTCGTCCGACTGGAATGGGGTCTTGTCCGACTGGAATAGTTAGTTAATTTGTACATTTTTCGTCGTGCATGATTCAGTTTATGATGCAAAGATAAAGATTTTCAGTGAAAAAATCATTACCTTTGCAGCGTTTTCACAAAAACACACGCATGGAAAGCTTCGCAGAGACCAAAGTACCAGCATCAACCATAAAGGACGAGCCACAATGGTTCGTCCTGAAAGTCAGCAGAAAGGAATCGCTGGCGATTTCCACGCTCGAGAAGGCGGGGTTGCGCACTTTTTGTCCGATGGCTTCCACCGACCTGACCGTTCAGGGGAAAAAAGTGATTGTGGAACGTCCCCTCATCCCCAACACCGTCTTTGTGTTCGCTCCCTTCCACCAACTCAACGCCGTGAAGAACCTCCACCCCTTCATCACCTACTGCTACAAGAAAATGGACGGCAAGTTCAAAATCCTGCAAGTCCCCACACGAGAGATGGAACTCTTCATCGACTCCTCCACCAAGATGAAGAATGACATCGCCTACTTCCACCCCGACGAAGTGGAACTGAAGAAAGGCGACCGCGTCAAAATCGTCGGCGGTCTCTTCGACGGCTACGAAGGCACCCTCCTCAAAGCCAAAGGCAGAGCCAAACGCATGTTCCTCATCAACTTCGAAATGCTCGGCGCCCTCGGCACCCACATTGAACCCCAATACATCCGAGTCATCAAATAAGGCATAACAAAAGAAGGGCGACCAACATTTGTCGGTCGCCCTCTCTATTTCGTATTGTATCAAACGGCGTTTCTTCTTACGGAAGCTTCACCGTCCAATAGCTATGCGTTGGCGTGATACGTCCGAACTTACCCCACTTAGGATCCTTCTTGAAGTTCTGAAGACCTGCAGCAGGCACATTCAAACGGGTCACATGAATCTCGCTAAACACATCCTCGCCCAACGCGAATGGCTGTGTGACACGAAGATTCACCTCCACCAAACTCGTATTGATGAAAGCCTCATCGTCAATATACTCCATCGTGGTCGGCATATTCATCTTCTGGACAATCGTACCATCGAAAGCATGCTTGCCAATGCGCTTCAGACCTTGTGGGAGATTGACCTTCTCCAAGCCCCAACAGCCCATGAATGCGCCATCTGGAATCTCCGTGATGCCATCAGGAAGAACAATCGATGACAACTTCTTGCAAGTACGGAAAGCGTATGGAGCAATAGTCGTTGTCTGTGCTGGAATCACAAACTCGCCAGTCTTGCCAGGAGGGCAAAGAATCAGCGTCTTACCATCCTTGGAATACACAACACCACCCACTGACTTGAACTTAGAATTCTCTGCATCCACACTGATATAAACAAGCTTGAAACAATGGTCAATCACATTCTCGCCAATAGTCTCAACGGATGCAGGAATGGAGAGAGAAGTCATCTCCGTATTCTTATAATATGCCGAATCTGGGATAGAGGTCTGGCCTGCAGGGATAACCACATCGCCACTCACGGCAGCCTCCTCAACAAGCACTTCTTCCTCTTGTGCCTTCATGCAGGAGAAAGAAATCAATGCTAATGCTAAAAATATGTATCTCTTCATTTTGTTCATTGTGTTATTGTTTCTTCAATAATTGTTCCCGTCTCTGATTCAAGAACCTGGCTCTTGCCGCCATCCCTGTCAAGGAAGAAAATAACGGCACGGTTCCATTCATTCACAGAAGCATAAGGCTGAACCGTATCACCCTTATAATCAATGCGGAGGCGATTCGTTGGCACATGGAAATCGTTGACCAACATGTCATAAACAGCCTGTGCACGCTTTTGTGAAAGACGAAGGTTGTAAGCAGGATAAGCCGTCTCGATATCGGCATAACCCGTGACAATCAAGTTGATGTCGGGGTGAGTTGCCAAGAAGGTTGCCACACTCTTGATGTTCTTTTTCTGAGCATCAGTGATATAATAGCGGTCCACATAGAAAGAAACCGTTGTCTGCAAAGCCTCATTGAACCGAATCTTTTCAAAGATTTCAGGGATGGCCATATTCGCCTCATTAAGTCGTTCGTTTTCATCATCCTGCATCTTTGCCAATCGATCCAAAACAGTAGCACTCAGGTTCTTCACATAGTGGAAACGGCGACGTCCGTGACAGTCCTTCAGATGGAACTGCGCACCCACCAACACGTCAAAGTAGGTATCATACACACGGTCATATTCATGTCCATTGTACTTATCGTCCGTACCATTAAACGTAACCTCACCGATGATATCCCATGCATTGCTCACCTTCCAACGACCTTGGAGACCTATGTGAGCAGCAAAGTAATTGCCCGAGCTGGTGTCAACGTCGTAACCAATAATTCTGTCCTTTGCACTTGCCTCTGGATTGTTATAACGTTGAACATATTTCCCATCAATTCTTGCAAGACCTTCATGCATAATGGCGCATTTTGTTTTATCAAAACCAAACACATGATTATATCCAAAGCCAATAATACCAACCAAATTGAACACTCGGTCTTCCTTATATTTCAACAGAATATTAGTAAAATTCACCAAGCCATCAATATACCCAGAAAACATATTGTAAGTATAATTACCAAAAGTCTCTGGATATGCGTCACTAATGGACCATTCAGCACGACCCACTTGAGGGTGCAGACCTGCCGTAACACGAACACCAAACGATGGATACAGCCACTTACCTATACCAACATTAAAACTCAACTTCTCATTATCAAAAAATCTACCAAAACGGGTGTTCTCTGACATAGAGTGGCTAATACCCAACTGTCCCAAAAGAAAGAGATTATCATGAAAATGGTAATCATCAAGATATGCCATCTCATCATAATACAGACTATCTTGATCCAGCTTCGTATGCGTAAATGTGGAGTCAACGATTTGGAACCCTTGACCATATACCGCCATGCTTAACAGCATTGCAGTCATTAATATGTATATTTTCTTTGTCACCATATCCTAATAAACAATATTACTCAATTATTCCCAATCAATCGTTCACAATTAATTCTATATAGTCACCCACTGGTTGTATATCTTTTTCACTTGCGATTATTCGTATTCTCGAAGCAGGGATCTCGTAACGCTCCAACAAAATATCACGAATTGCCTCGGCGCGTTTACGGAACAACTTATCATCCACTCCCGTACTATTCGTTATATAGATATAACTTCTTGGCATTTTTGCCCATGCGTATGCAGTGGTATAGATATTCGTCTGTTGCAGACGGTCAATGGCAGTATCATTCTCATCAAAAGCAATCAACGTGTACATCACTTGAGCATCCACATCAATCGTATCGGTCATTTCCTCCAATTCCTGTCTTCTTCTCCTCGTCTTATCACGCGTATCATTAATATCATTCATTTTTCTGATATACTCGGTCATATCATGACGAGGATAATAGAAACCAGGAGCTTGACCGCCCTTATTATTGAAACGATAGCTTACACCCAACAGATAATCAATGTGGCCATCCCAAGTGTTGTTAGTCGTCGGATTACTATCAAATGAGTTATCCAAGATGTGGCACACTGCTTCTACATGCAGATTCCAATTACGCGCCACCATAACAGTGCCCGCCAAACCACCACGCAGGTGCACTAACGAGTGCTGGCGATTATCATACTTGTCCTTGTTGTGCAATTGGTTTTCGTGCCTATTATAGTCTGGATCACCCGTGATTTCGCCAATTGCTTTCACAAACTTATCCGTTGTATAATTGCGAGACACCGATCCTCCAATACCGATAATACCCTGAAGATGAAATTTACGATTCTCACGGAAGCCAAGAATGAGATTGGTGAAATTAAGCATGTAGTCAATATTCAATCCAAACGTATTCCAATGGAACCGATTATGAGTCAGGTACTCATAATCAGCAGACATTGAACCATCATTCTTCTTGACCATACCAAATAAATTGTCCGTCACACCCGTATTGCGTCCATAACCGATTCCCAGACGAACGGCACTAATCGGCGTCAATTCCTTACCAGCAGCAATAACAGCAGAAGGTCCCATCAGACGGAAAAAACCAGAGTGAGAGTCATCACTACCAAAGTTTGAAACCACACCACCATACAAACTGATATACCAGTTATCCTGAAAATTCGTGTTTGCAACATACTTCTTCTCCACCAACGGAACTTTCAAATCATCAAACAACGTAACGATTGAGTCACCCGTATTTTGTGCAGAAGCTGCTATGCTTATTAGCAACGCAAATAATGTAAATACAATCTTCTTATACATGCCCAAATTCATTTCTTATGTTTATATTCTCTTATTCCAATTATTATATCAAATCCAATTCCCTATCTATTGCCTCATACCTCGAGTTATTACTCTTAAATTCTGGCACTATCATTTTCATCTTTCGTACAACACTCATATCATCTGGCGTATTAGATAGTTCTTCCAATTCATCAAATTGTTTACACACTTCCTCATATTCATATTGTCTTACTTTCGCCACATGAATTTTAGGATGGACCGTCGGCACTTCTTCTTCACCCTTAAAAAGAACTTCCTCGTACAATTTCTCTCCATCACGAAGTCCTGTATATTGAATCTTCACATTCCGGTGCCCGCTATTCTGAATCAGTCTTTTAGCCAAATCTGCTATTTTCACAGGTTGTCCCATGTCAAAAACAAAAACCTCACCACCATTTCCCATTGTTCCAGCCTCAAGCACCAATGCACAAGCCTCTGGTATCAACATAAAGAAACGAATGATATCAGGATGGGTTACCGTAACAGGCCCACCTTCTTCTATTTGTTTCTTAAATAGTGGTATCACCGAACCGTTTGAGCACAAAACATTACCAAATCGAGTGGTAACGAATTGAGTCTTCACAGAAGAAGCATCTGATGACTTCACTAAATGAGCATTTAAGCTTTGTACATATATCTCACACAAACGTTTTGAGCATCCCATCACATTGGTCGGATTTACAGCCTTATCTGTGGAAATCATAACAAATTTCTTCACTTGATATTTAGCCGCCAAATCTGCTAAGATACGAGTACCCACTACATTGTTGTGTATGCTTACACTTGGATTACCCTCCATCATCGGAACATGCTTATATGCTGCTGCATGAAATACGTAGTCAGGAGTATCATTGCTAAATATGGACTCCATACGATACTTGTCCGTTATGGACGCAACAACAAAAAGGAAATCTATATGGCTCCATTTCTCACGAATCTCCAACATCAAGTCATGCATGGGCGTCTCTGCCTGGTCTATTAAAATTAGCTTTGCGGGACTATAACTAGCAATCTGACGGACCATTTCGCTACCAATACTACCCGCAGCGCCTGTCACCACAACCTTCTTGCCTCGCAGCAAATTTCCAATCTTCTCCATATTCACCTCTATTTCCTGACGAGGTAACAGTTCAACTTCCTCACGAACATTTTCACGGACTATATCAAACAGATTCTTTGCGACGATTCTCCACAACCATAGAAATGCTGTTGAACACAAGAATGTCATAAAGAACACACGATATGGTATTTGCGAAGTAAAAGGAAGCATGTCAATTGCCCATCGTAATACAACGCATAAAACAGAACCCACCATCATGGCAAAAGCTGTTCGAACCAAATCTCTAAATGCTAAGATCTTGGAAACATCCGTATATGTGTGGAATATGCGCATTCCTATTCCATAAAACACCAAATCAATGATCAACGTATTCAGTACAACAGAACCATTTGCCACCAACCTCGCAGGACCATATACCAATGAATACATCAAAAGCATAGATACAAAGATCAGCATCATATCCAAGATACTAACCACCCAATAAGGAAATGCCTCTCTTGAGAAATACCAACTGGAGAACCGCTGAACGAGATTTTTATTGCTACCTTCCATCACACCATCACGAAAAACGCTGCAAAATTACAAAAAAAATACCCAATACGAAAATAAGGCACAACTTTTATTCGCATTTTACATAAATTTCGTCAGATTTTAACCAGATTGTATTCGAAGGCTTCACTTTTCAAGACTGGTTCAGTTTTTCACCATCTCAAAAACCACACCATCAATCCATTCTCCCTTCATCGGGAATGGGGCTGTTGCTTCTTCGTCAAACCAAGTCTCAAAACGAGATGAATCCACGTTGTAGTATTTAACAAGCGCCTTTTTCACCGAGGCAACCCTTCTTTCCGCCAAATGCATGTCAGAAGATTCACTTTTAGCAGAAGCCCCGCAATACCCTCGAACAATAATGTTCACCTCTGGATGTTTCTTCAAGAAGTCTGCAACAATACGAATGTTTTCCATCTGATAATCATTCACAAAACTTCTATCCACATAAAAGGCGATATGAGTTTTCATCAGTTCACCAAAAGCAACGACTTCGGCCGCCTCTCTCATTTCATATTCTTTCGCACGTTCACTTTCCAACAAATTCGCCACTTTATTTTCTGACGTTCTCAAAGACGTGGCCTCCCATCGGCGTACTTTATAGAAACGGCTATTCCCATAATGATCCGCCAAATGCAGTCTCACGCCAAGCACAACGTCTGTATAAGAATCCAATGCAAACCGGTTCACATGCTTCACTCCATTAAAGTTATCATTCACAATGTTAAATGAGCCCTGCAATGACAAATCCGCTGTTTCACTCACTTTCCACATAGCCAACAAACCGGTCCTTGCAGCCCAGTTCACATGATCTCTTCCATCCACAGGATAACCATATCTCTTCCACCTATCCACTTTGTCATCAAAATGCCACGAATAATTTAGTCCTGCACCCACAAACATCTGCACGTCCAGTTTACGCATCTCATTATAGGGACAAAGCATCCTCGTCAGACTCATCATCTCATCCACGTAGAAAACCAACACTTGATATGTATAATCGCCATCCCCCAGTAATGTGCTTGCAGCCATCGCCTGCTTACTTGCCCAGCCTTTCTGGTTCTTATATCCTAAAGTGAAGCGGGTGCTCCACACATTTGAGAATTGTTTTCCAAGTCCAAAATCAAACATCGGACGGCATAACTTTCCCAAATTATGCCCTTTCATGTTTTCTGCCATAGAAAGACTTACTCCCCCATAAAAATCCAGAAACCAATTATCAGAAACAATATAAGGTCTCCACACATCAATCACTTCAGGGGCTGCCTGTTTAGGTGCCTCCCACTTTGGACGTTTAGGGCGTTTGGGAGCCTTCCATTTCTGTTGTTGTGCATACCCCGCGACAAAGAGGATCAATAATGTCAATACCAAATAGAATCTTTTCATTTTTGTTCTCCTATCTCAATTTACAAGTTCTCAACAATGTTTCTCGTAATATAATCGATTTCCCGTTCTCCCACATAGGGGCCACTGGGCAAACATAGTCCACACGAAAAAAGACGTTCACTCACGCCATTCGTATAAGCCGGTGCATCTTTGTATACAGGTTGAAGATGCATCGGTTTCCACAATGGGCGGGTTTCAATATTGGCTGCATTCAATTTATCCACAAATGGTAATAATTCGTCATTAATTGTATGTTTCGCATCCTCAAAACGAACAGTAGTAAGCCAATAATTGGGGTCCATTTTAGCCTCTGGAGCACTATGAACAACCAATCCTTCTATATCGCCCAATTGTCGCACATATTGTTCATGCACCCATTGATGGTGTTTGACATGCTCATCGGCCACTGTCATTTGTCCTCTTCCGATACCCGCACAAATATTGGACATACGATAGTTGTACCCAATCTTCTCATGTTGATAATAAGGGAACGGCTCACGAGCTTGCGTTGCATAAAACATCACACGCTTCTTCGCTTCCTCAGTCGGACAGATCAGGGCACCACCTCCACTAGTAGTAATCATCTTGTTCCCATTGAATGACATCACGCCAAAATCGCCGAATGTTCCACACGTTTGTCCATTATAACGGGATCCAAAGCCTTCAGCGGCATCTTCCAACACGGGGATTTCATAGTGTCGCGCCACTTCCATAATCTCATCAATCTTTGCAGGCATCCCATATAGATAGACAGGAATGATTGCCTTCGGTTTTTTCCCCGTCTTCTTGATTCTGTCCTTGATAGCTTCTTCAAGCAGCTGCGGATCCATGTTATAAGTATCTGGTTCACTATCAACAAAAACAGGCGTTGCTCCCTGATAGATTATTGGATTTGCACTAGCAGCAAAGGTGAATGACTGACATATCACCTCATCACCTTTACCCACTCCCAACATAATCAATCCAAGATGAATCGCTGCCGTTCCAGCACTTAATGCAACAACCTTCTTATCCAACGACCCATTCTCATTCACAAAGGTCTCCAAATTCCTTTCAAATGCATCCACATTAGGTCCCAGAGGCACGACCCAATTCGTGTCAAACGCTTCTTGGATGTATCGTTGTTCATTGCCACTCATATGGGCAAGACACAAATAAATTCTATCCATAGTTGTTCTGTATTTTTTGCGAAGTTACAAATAAAAATGCATCACACAAAAAAAATATGCACAAAAATGTCTCAAAGGCGTACTCACATATAAATAGCACCTTTATTAATTCAAAACAATAGCAATCTCTTTCTCAAAAGACGGTGTTATTTCTTGTTCCCTGTTTCTTGTCCAAAAGTTCATGAAAAAGATCCATCCAGCGAGAAGCTATATTATCAACGTTATATTGCATTGACTCTTTCTTTGCCGCCTGTCCCATTGCCTTACGTAATCTCGCGTTCTCTATCAATTGACATACACGTTTCACAAAAGCATCCTCGTCGTTCATCTGTACAAGATAGCCTGTCACACCGTCTTTCACCAAATGGCTAATACCACCTGGGCAGTTATAGACCACCGTCGGAATTCCCAATGCCATGGCTTCGAGGGTAACGAGTGAGAAGCCTTCCGACAAAGAAGTCAATACCATTATTGATCCCTTACTCATCTCCGCACTTATCTCTTTTGTATATCCCATTAGAAAAACATACTTTTGCAAACCCAAACACTGAATTTGATTACCCAACGCGGCCTCCTCGGCACCTATGCCCCAAATATGTAAAACCCAATCAGGATGGCGTTGAACCACTTTTGCCCAAATGTCAATCATTGCTGAGAAATTTTTCATCACAGCTAATCGACCAGCTGTAACAACAATCTTAGCATTAGCATCACTCACCAAACCTATCTCGTGCGTGATAGGATTGGGCATCACAACAACCTTTGCCCAATGTTTCCACGCTCCATCTCTATCTCGTTCAGTCAGTACCGCAATCATATCATAAGCGCGACTTTTCCAATAGTAGTCGTAGAATTCGCCACATAAAGCTACCATTTTCTTGAATAAAGAGGTTGCACTATGTAGATTATAATGACGTTCCGTGTGCTGTTCGCGAATAAAAACCGGGTTAGAAGACAGCTTCATAGTGGGCAGAAAATATTTTGTCAAAACACCGACTGAAATGACAACATCGGGGGCAACATTCTCCAAGAATTCATTCAATTTTTGTCGGTGTTGCTTCCGTTTCTTTTGCAAGTCGATAATGGAACGAAGCAAGCCCTCATTATCATGTTCATAATAGTGAATGTTTAAGTCAATCATTGAAGCATGTTTCATTCGATGCACCAATGAACGCGGGTTGCTAGCGGCCACAACCCAAACCTGATTGTCTGGGATCATCGCCAGCGCCTCAGCCTTGGTCATGGTGACTATATCCATCCCTGATAACTGGTATATGGAATCGAGGCAATATACAATTTTCATAAAATTCTTGTCGTCAATTGTGTTTGTGTTATAGTATTCTCTAATCACGAAGTCTTCTTTCTCTGCATCAGCGGCCGAATAAATCGAGAAAAGATAACATTGCGGATAAAGCAAATCACCATATAGAATAGATAAGATTGACCCGACCATTTCTTTACCACCCCCAACCATCGTGCGGAACGGGCTTCACTACTTGGCACCGGCTCATAGGCGGGAAGGCCTTGCATCTTCTTATGGAAGGCATGCCATTCATTCCAAGTTAGGAAAACCATGATCTGCTTCTTATGATACACATTCAGAAAGTAATTGATATCACGCATGGCCGCGGGTCTGATTTCCGTATGCTCATCCCCCAAGAATCCAAAGATGTAATCTATATTAGTGAACATATCAGCAAGTGTCTTTAAGACCTTTTCTTTATTAACAGTCCGCTGAATCGAATTTTCATTGCCAAGTTCATAACGACACACATTACTACTGACAATACGTGTATGGGGGTGACGACGAAACACATCAAAGTTAAACACTTCATCCTGACAAGCAACAATATGTGATTCAATACGATGTTGCTGAATAAAGGAGCGCTTGTAGAACTTCGACCAGACGAAAGTGAGAGGCCAACGGTTGTAGGCATCCACACCATCACCGTCGTAGATCACTACACCATCAGGCGGGTCCTGTGAGTATTGCCGCGTCTTTCCATCCGTATAGATACAGGTATAGCCATAACACAACACATCGGGTTGATCTTGACAAAAAGACTCCAGCAGGTAGCTATATGCATTGTCAATGACATAATCGTCGCTGTCAAGATAGGTCACATAATCACCTTGCGCTTGTGCTGTTCCCGTATTGCGCGCCCCACCTAAACCTTGGTTTTCCTGCGTGATTACACGAAAAATGTCGGGGTATTTCCGTTCGTACTCCGCCAAAATGGCAGCACAACCATTAGGAGAACCATCATTCACACAAATCACCTCATACTCCCCCACCCCCATGCCCTGACGCAGCAGGGACTCGAGACAACGAGGGAGAAACCTCTCCACGTTATAGACCGGTACGATGACGGATAACTTCATGAATTCGCCTGAGTGTATGACGCAATGATACGCGGTCGCATGATTGGCGTGAACACTTTATTGAGAAGTTTCTCTGTTAAACAATAAACCGTGTAAGATTCCCCTGACCAATTCTTTAGACGGGCGATTGCCTTTCCCAAGTGGGATGATTCACGGGAAACATCCATCTTGTAAATAGGCTGTTCTTTGAGCAGTTGAGAATATTTCCGCCACTCTTGCCTCGTAAGACGGCCCTTCAGCATCTTATTATAATAATGATTCAAATAGATGTTAAGAGTTCTACTTGCCCCTATAGCAAGTTTACCATCACCTTCTTGCATATATTGTTTTATTTTCTCTATCACTGGGAGAAGCATTTGCAACTGGCGTTTCACCGCTTCTTTATCGACAATAGTCATCTGTGAGTTAACATTCCCCTGTTCATAACGATAAATGTTACTTGTGACGACACGTAAATGGGGCGAATGGAGAAACACTTCAAAGTTGAACGTATCATCTTCCAAAAACACTGGTTCAAAACAAACACGATTCTTCTCCAAGAAGGTGCGTCTATATAATTTCGACCACACGTAGGGGAGTGGGATACGATTGTATAATTCAGCGCCATCGCCATCATAGGATATCTTTCCCTCAGGGAGCGCATCATGATCATATAACGATTTCCCATCCGTATAAGCAAAAACATAGCCATAATGAAGCACATCAACCTCTTCATCACAAAAATGATCAAGCAAATAACGATATGCCCCATCCACCAAGTAGTCATCACTATCAACAAAAGTTAGCCACTCGCCCTTTGCCATCTTCATGCCCGTGTTTCTCGCACAACCTAATCCTTGGTTCTCCTGAGCAATAACCTTAAATATACCAGGATGCTTGTGTTCATAATCTGCAAGGATGGCAGCACAACCATCGGGCGAACCATCGTTCACACATATGACCTCATATTCTCCGTCCTCTACACCTTGACGTAGTAAAGAGTCGAGACAGCGAGGGAGGAACCTCTCCACGTTATAAACGGGAACTATAACGGATAATTTAATCATTTCGAGTTTGTCTGATATAAGGATTATTACTTCTCGAACATAGATTTATTTGGGAACTTTTTATCGAAAACCATCTTTATGCTATTCTCTATTTGCTCAGCCTCGTCATCCGTACAATATGGACTATCATTCAAGCACAACGACTTTATTTTCTCTTCCTCTAAAGTTCTGCAGATATCTTTCATCGAATTTGATGATATATTTATGGATTTCCCTGTATCCCACTTGATGGGATAAAATCTATTGCTAGCAAATTGCCAAAAGCGGAAAAGGTCGGGGTTGAGCGTAACCTCTTTTCTGAAACGAGAACAGCTTTCGTCCATTAGACTTGGCTCTTTCTCCCAAATCTCCCTAATGACCGACTTTAACATCGGCTTCTCCCAATGTCTCCAGCGAAAGAACTCGAAGTTCTCCAGTCCTGTCATAAGCAGATTGGAAACGAGCGATTTATTCCACAAGTGCGGTCCATACCATTTTCGGGGAGCATGTTTCACAGTTTCACGGCGGTCAAAATGTCGATTGAGAACTCCCATGTTACAGAAATGAGAAATCTTCGTACTGAATCGATCCACAGAATCATACATAGGATTGGGGAACAACGTTTCAGCGTTATTGTCACACGGTAAACCCCTACGGAAATAGTCTTCTGGGTGTCTGGGTGCGTTTAAGAAAACATCGTCATTAAAATAGACGAACCTTTCTTCCAATCCTAGGATCTTATCCATGTTCAGCTCGATAGTAATAGAATTGAACGTGGGTAAATATTTCTCTGGAATATAATCACTGTGCTTGACCAACACTAGCTTCTCACACTCGGAGTTAATCCACTCTGGGAAGGTTCCGTTAGTCACCAAATATACTTTATTCACCCATGGAGCATATCGTTCTACGGCTCTAAACCAATAGCGAAATATATCCCAATCTCTAAACCGCCCCCTGTCAGATATTGGTTTCTCCGGACGATAATAGTTGTACGATTTAATCCATTCTGAATCATTACAATCCACCCATGGGACAACAAAATCAATTGTATTATCACTTCCCATTTATGTGTATGTTATCTTGTTATCATTTTATGACATTATAGAAAGTGTTATGCTAGATAGTTTCAAATCATTCATGCTAACAAGATTGCCTTGTAATAATCCTTGAGGCACTGTCTCACAAATCCCTGTTCATATCGACTTGCCACCATAGGGCGGGCATTCATGGCCATTCGTTCCCTTGCATCTGGATGTTCCACCATCCATTTCATTGCTTCATAAAGCGCCTGTTCATCACGTGGAGGCACAACCAAGCCATTCTTGCCATTCTCGACGATTTCCCTCGAGCCATTGATATCTGTCACGATGCTGGGCAAACCCATTGCCCCTGCTTCTATCACCACATTTGGGAAACCTTCTCGATAACTGGGAAAAACCAGCACATCACTTTGTTCATAGAACGGGCGCACATCGTCCTGACGCCCCACCGATTCAATTGACTCACAGGTTTCAATCATATGCATCGTTTCTGGCAGGACCGGGTCTAGATGTTCCTCATAAGGTCCCACAAGCAGCAATCGTGTTTCTTTATATTGTTGATTTAATCTCACAAAAGCAGGGACCAATTCATTGAGTCCCTTATCGCGAACGATTCTCCCAACAAACACAAACGTAAGTATGCCATTATCCACTTTCTCGTCTTTCCTCCTCCAATAATCCAAATCAATGCCCCTAACATTTCCATACCCCAACACCTTCATTGGCTTTTTGGTGATACAACGCTGCAAATCCTGCTTGACACCTTCCCCCTCTGGTATGATATGGGTAGCACATGCTGCAGTAATTCTATCCGTCATCATCAGGATCTTGCGTGACAATCCTGTTGCTGTAGGCCACACCAATCCTGTAAACGTATGCAATCGAATCGGAACACCCGCCATCTTTGCAGCCAGCATGCAAAGCAATCCTGCCTTAGGGGTCATCGAATGCACCATATCAGGTTTTTCTTTCCGTAACAATCGAGTCAACTTTACCAAAGAAACAATATCCTTGAACGGACTCACATGACGTTCCATCTTCACCCCAATTGTCCGCACCCCTTCTCTTTCGCCCAGTTCTACTAAATCATCATCTGGACTTGACAATGCAACGACCTCATACCCCTCATTGGCCAACTCCCGTAGAAGTCCCCTGCAGAAAATGTTCAATGACATACCGATAGTCGCAGTACGTACGATTTTCTTACCCACAGATTGTCTCAATGATTAGTTTTATATCACCTATCAACGAATGATGATAGTAGTAATCCAAGTTGATTCTTACCTTATCGGGATAAATGACTTCATCATTATACTTTTGAGGATCATCCACTTGCGCAAGGATTTCTTCTTCATTTCTATATTTCAAAGATGCAGGTCCCGTAATACCCGGCCGCAACTTCAAAATAAGCCTATCCTCGCCCTGTAATTGATCCGCATAGCCAGGAACATCCGGACGAGGTCCTACAAAACTCATGTCACCAATCAACACATTCCACAACTCGGGCAATTCATCCAATTTATATTTTCTCAGCTTTGCCCCTAAAGGCGTGATACGGTTCTCACCCGCGACAGAAACCGAACTGCCTCCATGCCCCACCGTCATACTTCTAAACTTGTACATAGTGAACAACTTTCCATCCTTTCCCACCCTTTTCTGCTTAAAAATGGCTGGACCACCCGACATCTTCACATTAATAAGAATCCACACAATCAAAAGTACGGGCCAGATAAAGCACAGTCCTAAAAAAGCGACGAATCTATCGAACAGCCATTTCATTGTTCATTTGAGAGTTTAGAGACAAGAGCAAGTCAGGGTTAAGGTTATCGTTAAGGTATCAAAGATCCTTTTGGTCTATCTTCTATTAACAAATCACCATCCTCCAACTCTTCCACCACTATCACATCGCAAGCCTTTTTGCTCGCCTTCATTGACCCATGATTATCTTTGTTAATGCTTTCAAACATCCTGAATCCTAGTCTTTCAGCCATATTCATCCCTACAGTGCACAACTGTGTACAAACACCTTTTCCTTGATGATCCATATCCACCATCTTTCCCAGAAAACATTTTCCATTCATAAAGCAACGCAAGAAAGCATACCCTATGATATCCGTATCATCTTCCATCACATAGATAATATATGATTCTCTCTCCAACAACTTTCCCAATGTTGCTTCATCGAAGTCATGCGGACGGAACCATTTATAACTATCTTGAGGTTGACGAGCAAAGAATTCTGTTAATCTTTTTACATCATTCACATCGGCAATTCTGACATTCTTAATGAGACATGCCTGTAGATTCTTTCTGTCCCCGATTCGAATACCGCATATTTTAGCGTTCAATAGTTCAACGCCATTCCACATCCAGGGAACCTTCTTTTGCAACCAATGAGTTATTTCATACATCATATTTTCTTCTCCTCCATCAACATATATCAAATAAACACATTATCAGGGAAATCAGTACTAAATATCAGGACGTCTGGCCCATGTGAGACTTGTTCGTCCTTTGGTATTGTCCTGCGTAAATTGGGGTAGTGATGACGCAAATAAGTCTCCAAGTCATCTGGCACATACACTTGCAATGGTCCAAATGGCACCAATTGCAGATTTTCCAGGCTCTTCACGCTGATGTGATCGCGAAACTCTTTCGCCTGATTATAATAATGCATATTATAACGATTAAACATTGCACTTACAATAGAATAGAAACGAAAGATTGTTTTTCTCGAAAACAAAGATGATACGGCATAAACACCCAATGCTGTCATGAATCGATGAGTTGCAGGCCTATCCACGGCACTTTCCTTAAAAAATTTCCAACCCCACACCTCTTGGTTAAGCATGCATAAAGACAAAAAGCGAAGAAAAGAACGATGAAGCGATTGTAGGATTTTATTATCTGGAACCTTGTCATAAGGCATGACATCAACAAAAATACCATGATGCATAGGAACATTACGAAAATAATGTTGTCTGAACTCTGTTCCTGTCTTTCTCACTTTCGCCATTGTTTGAGGGAAATGCTCTTCAGAACCGATCCATTGTAAGAAATACTTGGGTTTCATGAGTGCTGGTGCCTCACGAAGAAAGCGTTCAAAGTCCAGCCTTAACATACCCACATCTATATCATCATCCCACGGCAATATACCCTTTTCATAAAAAGCGCCAATTGCCGACCCCCCTTGGATAAAGCATTTAATGCCCAATGTATCACATACTCGCAGGATTTCCCTCAATATATCATACAATTCCAAATGCAGCTTTTCCAATTCCGCTGTCGTATAACACATTGCATCCATAACGACTCAATAATATATCATTACAATCTAAAATCCACTATAAAATGCCTTTCCCTCTTTTCCACAGGAGGCAATTGCATATAATCATGGCCATACAGATTCATCAAATATTCCTCAGCACGTCCAGGAACGTTAACTTCTATCCCCTCAAAAATAGCATGTCTTATTGGGAAGAAACATGAGGCAGGCAATGCTTCACCTTCATACAATTTTCTTCCTGTAGGGAAAGTTACCCATCCCCGATCCGTATCTTCATCTTTCACGAATGAATCAAAAGTATCAATCCAGAACCGGTGGGGAAATACACCGAACAAATGCCCCATCATTCGACGCAGACGCATCATCATCGCCGTTTTCTTATCAGCGTGGAAGAACTCTTTTTGTATTTCACTTATTGGAGACTTTGCCTCCATCACAACATTAGCAATCAGCCGCAACATATTCGCCACCCCACCCTTAAGTTTTCGTGCCCATTTGTGAGAAGGCGCCCCATCTAATATAAATATATCAAGAAAAACACCATGTGGATAAATTGAGAACTCTTGACCCAATTCAACCATTCGAGTTCCCTTCTTGTATATTTTTAAAAACATACAAGGAGCGTCCTTTCCACTATTAGGATAAGTATATTCATAATCATTCCCCATAGCACCTTGCTCTAACAGACATTTCAGTTTTTCTGCATCTCTGCGTGGCATCTGTAAATCCAAATCATCATCCCAGGGAATAAATCCGTGATGACGAATGGTGCCCAAACATGAGCCTCCCCCCATCATCCAAGACAATTCATGTTGACTACACACAGATATGAATTTCTGCAACATCTCAACCAACAACTTCTTCAACGCAAGTTCTTCCTCATCCGTCAACAATCTCAATACGGATGATTTACGAGACATATCATTCAATAATTCTTTGTACGAATGCATAATAATCAAAATGCTAATCCAATAATTATTTAGAAGACATTTATGATTCAGGCCTCAACTTCTAACATGATTCTACCTTTAACAGCCGATGTGTTTACTTCATATTCTTTAAATGCATCCTTAACTTGGTTTAGCGAATAATAAGTGTGGATCATATCTTCGTCTAATATAAGGCGACCATCCGCCATACACTCTGCTGTCATTCTCCACTCTTCCCCTGGCCATGGGGCGGAATAGGACATCCATGAGGCTGTCAGAAGCATTTCTTTGCGATTAATCAACTCCCACTCTTTCACGGAAAATGCCACTGGTTTTGTCGGGGTTCCTATTAAGCACACTTTAGCTTTATTGGCAGCAAGCCTAAAACTTGTCTTTATTGTATCATTCGTACCGGCCGCATCAAACACATATGTAAACCCTTTGCCCTTGGTGATTGTCATAGCTGTTTCAACATAATCATTGTCAAGAGAAGACACCACGTCATGGGCACCATATTTTCTCACAATTCCTTCTCTCGATTTATTTCGAATAACAACTGTGATATGCTTAGCACCAAGTATCTTACACCATTGGATGGCAAATAATGCAATTGTACCAGCACCTATCACCACGACATGATCATCTGGAGTAGGATGGAAGTTGTTAATCTGTATCCCATGCAAAGCTACAGTCGAAGGCTCGAACAATGCAGCCAAATGCATCGGGATTCTTTTATCAATTTTATATACATTATTCACAGGAAGCACAACATATTCAGCCATTGCCCCCTGTTGGCGTGATCCAACGAAACTATAATGTTTACAAAGAGAGTAATGCCCTTTCTTACAATCCTCACACTGATGACACGGCACCAAAGGAACACCAACAACATGATCCCCCGGTTGTATAGAAGCCACCCCGTCTGCGACTTCCGTCACCACTCCAGAGAACTCATGGCCCAACACCTGCGGAAATGAATGACAGGTTCCCTTCAACACCCTAGGAATGTCAGAACCACAAATACCACAGTAAGAGACTGCCACCTTCACCTCACCAGCATTAACTTCCGGATTGGCAATATCCATATATTGGATATCATTATACCCCACTACAACAGCTGCTTTCATGTCATTAAAAATAAATACTACCTACCATATAGTTACGCTTGACCGCATAATTGTAATCTTCAACGATATTCACGACCTTATCCTTAACCAATTCCCGTGCAGTCTTGCAAAGCTTACCATCACGAACCTTCATGTACTGAATGGGCATATACTGCATCAACAGTCCCATAGGAATGTCAACATCAGCCATGTTATTCAGAAGTTTATCCATTTCTGTTTCAACTTCTGGCTGGGTGAAATAATATCTACATCTATCTGAATAACTATACTTTCTTGAAATTGCCTGTTCCTTACTTGTCCCTTTGTAATAGTTCTTCCAGTCTTTAGGATTAGCAAGCATCACCCTCTCAAGTACTTCAACAAAGTGAGATCTCTTATTATCATCTTCTTCCAACTCACGTTCTATAAAGCTCAAAGCGAACAAAGCTTCTCTGACAGCGAAAGTCAAAGCAGGTCCCACCTTGATGATTGCTATACCATCTTCCACCATCTGCTTTAATGCTTCTGGTGATTGGTAATCTGTTGAATGTCCTTCAAACACAAGATCTGGATACTCTTTCAGTTTTTGGCACAATTGAAAAGAATCCAAACGATTATATTTATGAATCTCTGATTCGCCGAATTCGACACCAGGTTGCACAACCACAGCTATCACATACTTCCACAAATCTGCGATTCCATATTTGTCAAATTGTCGCTTGTAAGCGATGATCGTGTTTTCAAAATCATCTGGTGTAGTAACTTTCATTTTCCCGTCATCCTGGGCTCCTCCAGGAATAGGAACCTCACTACCTACCACAAATACCGGATGAATAGCCCCAGAATCCTCTTTTAGCAACTCTTGATAAGCCTCCTCTGCCACTTTCATCAATATCGCACCTCGGCGAGCAATAGCATCATCCGTCAATGGTTGGTTTATATCATCATCCCCAACCCTCATGCTGGTGTCAAGATGTATTTTCAGATACCCTGCGAGAACTGTCTGCCGGACCAATTCTTTGGAATTCTCCATTGCCTCCTTTTCGGGTAAATGCTGCCAAGGTTGAGGTCCCAAATGATCCCCTCCCAAGATAATGTTCGACTTATCATAGTCAATGTTCTCAGCAATCTTATATACATAATCACGAAAATCGAATGGGGTCATTCTAAAATAACCACCAAATTGATTCACCTGATTACTTGTTGCCTCAATAACAACTTTATCATTGAAGCGCTTTGATTGCTCAAGAATTGCTTCTATCACAATCTTGTTTGCGCTACAGAATGAGGGAATTCCTGTAAATATTCCGTTCTGTCGTTTTGTCACCAAACTATACAAAGGATTACTCTTCATCGAAAAAATAAGTTTTATGGAGTTTCATGAAGAGTTTCATATCCTCCGGGTAAGTGATTTTCAAATTTAACACAGAAGTTGGCACCACCTTCATCGGAATATGGTGCGCCAGCGCTATTGCTCCCACGGATGTCATCTTCTCCATGTCCTCTTTGGGCGTATTAGCGTATATATCATATATTTGTTTGTATCTGAAGCCTTCCGGGGATGCCCCTGCAATCACATTTCTTCTAGGAATCACTCTAACGATGTTACAATCGTCATCCATCATATAAGTGGTGTCATAGTTCAGACTGGCAAGGGTGGCAGATCCATATTGTTCAACCATTTCTGCAACTCTCTTCGTCCCTTCCCTGTCGACATAAGGGTGCGTGGCGTCATGCATTAATACCACATCATCAGGATTAGCTATGTTCTGCAGTGCTTTCAATCCATTGAAAACTGAATCAGAACGGGTGTCACCACCTGGCACAATCTTCAAAACTTTATTCGGGCAGAATTTCTCTGTCCAATCACATGTTTGCTTCAAGAAAGCCGGATTGACGACAACCACAATACCCGAAATAAAATCTAACTTCGATAGTTTATTGATAATATAAGAAAATAATGGACGTCCATCAATATCCGTAAACTGTTTAGGCAGTTCCGCACCATACCTTGAGCCAATGCCACCCATCATTAGTAAAATATATTTCCGACTCATTTTTTATTATTTTATAAGCGATAATACTTACATATTGTTACTATATTCATGCATATATGACTATTCCACTTTTCCCTCAAGTAGTCCCTTCACATTCACGATTCCATTTCTCAAGATACCATTCTTCCAACTTTTTACTTGCCAATTGAATATCATAACCTGCATTTCGAACCTTGTTGACAGCCTCCTTATCACGCTTCATTCCACCACTCATCCGGGCAGCCAAACAATCTGTCCACACGTTCACTATTAAAGGAAGGAAATCCACATTACCAGTCGCATTCACCTCATGTGGAACACCTGAACTGGCGACGACTGATAATCCATTCGCCTGCGCCTCAATCAGTGAAACAGGGAGACCTTCGTGGAATGAAGGCATCAACACCATATCCATTGCCTGAAGATAATTGGGGACATCACTCACCAGTCCTGCCAGAATCACATCATTCTGCAAACTCAATGAAGAAATCTTTTCTTCTATGGCAGAACGCAAATCGCCATCTCCAACAAATAATAGTTTAGCTTCGCAATGATGCTGTTTTAATGCCGCCAACACATCAAGCGCAAATAGATGATTCTTCACAGGATGAAATCGCGACACCATTCCCAAAACATACTCGTTGTTTGATATCTTCAATCTTTCTCGCATAGCCTCCCTAACCGAATCATCATATCTCAATTTGTCCATATCTACTGCATTGGGAACAAATTTTGCGATTTTCAGATACTTCTCACCATACCAACAACGTGTAGCACCCTCTCCACATGACATGAAGTCTGTTGCGACCTGTTTCAGCCAAACACCTAAAGCCCATCTTACAAATCCCTCCAAGCCATGTCCAGAACTGCTGCTATGTGCATGACAAATTCTCACAGGAACGCCACACTTTTTTGCAACCCACAACGGAACTGCACTTTTGCTGGAAGTATGCGAATGCACAATACGATATTCGGGGTGCGTTTTCAAGAATTCCTTTACGCCATTGATGTATAAGAATGGATTGGCGAATGTCAATAACGGAACTCGATACACTTTTCCGCCCAAGCTCTCTATCTCATCTTCATATTGACAGCAGTTTTGCTCCGTCAGCAAAAAATCAAACTGAACACGTGTACGGTCTATATTTCTATAGTAGTTCATTAGCATCGCTTCTGCACCACCACGATTCATCGAATGAAGTATATGAAGAACACGAATCATTTTTTACTCTTTATAAGAACCAATACCCACAACGCCACACCAAAAGGTGCCGCCAATAATGTCAATACTTTTAAAGGACTATTCTTGAGCCAATGAGAATCCCCGCTCAAAATACAAGACGACACATAATGAGCACATAATCGAAATTTATTTTTCCAGGAGTTTGCATGCATCAAGGTCATCTGATTAATTCGATATTTCGCATAGCTACGAGGAGAACGAATATACTGTTTCCAAATACCCTGACTCATGCTGTCTGCTCCTATCTGATATTCCACCCAACAAAAGTTCTCGTTAGAAAGCAAGATCGGATATTTGTCCAGTATCTGAATCAGCATATAGAAAGGATTAAAATCCCGTTCTCCCTTGAATCCAATCTGTGGAGCGACCTTGCGCATCAAGTCTGCCCTCATCACCTGCTTCACATCCCCTGTATGATGAACTTCCGTCTGATAGGCTTCTGATAGACTATCGGGGAACAAACCACCTATCGGTTTGCCATCCACCACATTGAAATCGAGACCCACAATACCACAATACTCCTTCTCTTGGGGTCGTTCCTTCCATCTCTTCACTATCTTCTCCACTGCATCATCTGGCATATAATCATCGCTGTCAATGCAGACACATAATTCTGTTCGAATCGTGGCATACGCCGTATTATAACCAGTATAAAGTCCACCATTGGGTTTATAGACATATTCTATACGGATTTTTCCTGTGTCCACCACAAAATGATTATCATCTTCTCCACCCAACTCACGCCCCATCCAATCAAATCGTTTTCCTTTATCAACAACTTTCTCTCCGAGACTCTCCACCCACTCTCGTGTTCCATCCGAACTGCCATCATCTATTATCAGCCACTCAGAATCATCATTTGATTGACGACAAAGAGACTCGTATGTCCTACCAATAGTATGCTTCCGATTATATGTCGGTGTAAAAACTGTTAACGTTTTCATTGGATTACATTTTATTTGCCAGAAACATAAACATCGTAAAGCCTGCATGAGCAATCAGTATCCACCCTGCCTTTTTATCCTGATCATCCCACAGATGCAATCGTACAACAGCATAGGCGATAATCAAGGGATACATGAACCAACTCAAATATGCGAAACGATTCGAGAACGAGGCCTTTGCAACCATTACCCAAAATGAATTTGTCAACAAATAAATGGTGGAAAGGGTATTAAAAATTCTCATGCTCTGCGTATCAGCCAAAATACCAGCACCATACACACCACTTTCTTCTTCCTCTAAACAAAATCCACCCATCTCTTCTCTTCTTTTCTCAATCTTCTTCTGAGCCTCCCAAATCAGCCAGACAGGCATGGCACTATACAACAAGAAATCCCATCGGAAACCCGTATTGGAGAAATTACCATACTTCATATTCTCTCCAGAGAGATAAGCCTCGGCTCTATCATCGAAACCCATACTCATAAAGAGATTCGAAATGGGTCCCCCTGCAACCAATGAAACAGGAATACTTGCAAGCCAGAAATACAATGCCAATTTAGGTTTTTTGATGACATATAATGATGCCACTAATGCTGCAATGGGCAATAGTGTGCTCTTATGTATCGAAAACGCGGCAAACAACAAGATTCCCCCCATCAAATAGTTCTTATCCTTAATAACGAACGCAAAAGCCGCCAAACATATTGAACAAGCCAAACCATTACGGATACCATTCACACCATATACATAAAAAGAAAAAGCACTAAAAAAGAACAATACGGCAAACAAAGTATCTTCCCACAAAAACTTTTTAAAGGACATCAACATAAAGCCTATATAGCCCGCCTCTATTAAAAAGAAAAATGTATTCACACTAAATCCCATAGACTTGCACCAAGTCCTAAACAAAGAAAACAACCATTCTTTATGGAAATCAATTTCTCCAAATACAGGTGAAGTCACCATATAAGTACGAGCATAAGTCACTGTGTCTCCGAACACAATATGAGGCGGTCTCAGTCCAAGAAAAACAATCCATATAAAACAAAAAACGAATGCTGTTGCAGGGCTTTTCTTCTGCAATAGATTCTCACAGGAATCAGATGACACATATTTCATGCCAAGGATAAGACAAAAAATAGAAGTCACCCAAAAATGAAGAACACCAAATAATCGAGGATCTAGTGGTAAAGCAGTCATGTCGTCAGTTTTCTATAGACCCCATTGTCAATAACAAATACATGTTGGGGTATAATTGGTTTATCATCCTTCTATTTTTATCCATTCTTCTGGAAACAGATTGGGAGAGCCTCCCTCTACATTTGTCAATTTAGGAGGACATATAACGATTTTCCGTTTATCCTGATGAAGATATGCACCCCACCAGCTAAATGTGCTGTTGGCAATGATATGATGTTTGCACTTGCTCATCAGATACATATCCTGCCACGAATCTGCACCTTGATTATGGGTTACATAGACAGCATTGGGGATTATTAAATTCTCTCGAACCCACGGTATGTCATTTGAGAATACGTAAAAGACGGGATCCTGTACATGCTCACACATATATTGTATGGCTTGCTCATAATATTTTGTCGTACATATTCCACCAAACAACCACTGATTATTGGGGGACAGATAGTCACCACGTCTAACATGAAGAGATATACTATTGCTGGACACTGTACCTTGTTGGATTTCTTTGGTTTCTCCAGACAAATCATCTTCTCTGAATTTAAAAATAGACACGTCTCGGACATTCATCCACGATGCCCAATAACCCACGACAAAAAGGTTCTTTGACGTTGAAGCATCCATCTCCTCTTCAGTCATGATGAAATCCCACGAAAGGAGATTCAATATTTTCTTACAGAAAGAGAGTTTATATATGAATATCAGATAATATAATACACGAACCATGTACGTAGCCACAATCATTCTTTTGGCCTTAATACCTTGGAACACTCGATCCAACTCGTATCCGTTATGGGTCTTTCTCTTTTCTAATAACCCATAACAGCATGTCACTTGATGTCCCCCCTGCTCTTCTTTGTTGGCAAATGCATACTGAAACATTTGATTTCCAAGCCCTCCGTCAAGAAAAACCAATTCACGTTTCATCTTTGTATTCTTTTTGTTTTTAACTAACTAGTTCAAGAACCACCTATGCAATGGTCTCGTGAAATTCATTTTCCATGCAGCCCATTTGCCATGAGGAGATTTGCTGAACCAATGGATGGAAAAAGTGTTCTCCGTTTTGTTCATCTTGCCTGTAGCGTCCTGAAACGGGCACATATAATCCATCGGCAAAATGTTCGCATCACACACTTCCTGCTTTGTTCCATCTTGCTTCAATCCGAAAGGAAGCAATGCCTGCGTGTTTAACTGCGGACATCCTTGCATTCTTTCATATCGGTATGTGCCATCCACCACCAATCCATCATACATTGCAAGCATTGCTTTCACTGCAGGATGATGTGCTTCAGCAGCAAACCCCAAGCCTGTATTGATATATTCGGGCGTTTCCCATCCGAAATAGGCATGACTAGATTCCAACAACTCGGTTGGACGTTTTATCACCTCCACATCAGTGTCAAAATATAAACCGCCCTCCTTTTCAACAACATCCAACCTTACATAATCACTTAGATAGGCCCATTGCCGATGTTCATAACAATATTTTGTATAAGGAATTGAGTTTACATCAAAATTACTCTCATTCCATTCCTTTATCTCGAAATCAGGGAAGAACTTCTCCCAGCTGACCTTACACTTCAAAGCCAGTTTGGGAAGTGGCTTCCCACCAAACCAACAATAATGTATTATCTTGGGAATCATCTCAAATGGATTTCTTGACGATTTGTGACCACACTCCCATCTGGCACTTCTTCTCTCACGATACAGCCGGCACCAATCACACAATTATTTCCAATCCTGGCACCTTTCAAAATTATTGCATCGGAAGCCACCCAACTATTATCTCCAATAAAAATAGGAGCCGTGCTAAGTTGGCTACTCACACCTGTTTCTGGCGAATGCTTGTGATTGTTATCAAATATCTTTACACCCGGACCGAACATACAGTGTTTTCCCACTGTCACATGATCATGCGCACTAATCATACAGTAACGATTGAAATAGGTGCCTTCTCCAATAACTAATGTTCCATCACCATGTACCTCAAAATCGCAATAGGCAGCAAACTCACAGTTTCGCCCCACTTTCATCTTTCCTTGCTGGAACACCTTGAGGGCACACAAGGGACTGACGCGTTGCAACCAATGCACATCAAAGTGCCCCCAATGAGCCAATCTGTTCAAAGCGATTCTACATACATTGTATATAATAAGAATGATTGTACGTATCATGCTCCTGCTATCTGATAAATCTTCTTTATTTCATCTTCGTTCCCATAGTCATGAGTCTGGAGATATTCCACCATCTTCGTCTGTTCCGCCTTATCACGGATGAAGGCTGCCATCTCTTGTGCACATCCATTCACATCCATCGGAACAATGATTCCATCCACACCATCTTGAATCTGAGAGGAAGCCGTTGGATAGTTTGTGACAATCACAGGTTTGCAAAGAATTTGTGCCTCCCTCACCGTAATGGACTTACCCTCGTAACGGCTCGGCTGCACATAAATGTCACACGCTTTGATATAAGGATAGGGATTCTCTTTCTTTCCTAATAAAATCACTCTATCACTTACCTCCTCCCGTTCCGCATTTTCTCGTACCACCTGTTCTATCTCTTTACTCCCATACCCAATGATAAACCATTTCACATCCAAACCAGCATTCACCAACTTTTTACATATCAATGGAATCTCCTCCATCTTTTTAGGTTGCGAAAAACGGCCTATCGTCAATAACTTGATGGTCGATGGGTGGAGATCCAAAGAAACGGTCTCTTCCTCTGCACGTTGACGAATAAAACTTGAACTTAAAATATTCTCTATAGAAATAATCTTATCTTTCAACGTTGGGAATGTTTCAACAAACTTTTGCCCCACCTCATCACTAATGCTCGCAATGTAATCCAACTGTCCCCACATAGGGAGTTCTCTCTTCACATCCACATACACCGTCGAGTAATCCGTATGAATCCATCCCAACTTCTTCTTCGCCCTCACCTTACTAATGACATAATGGTGGGGCATCAAGAAGGAGATGGCCAAGTCATACTCTATTTGAGGCTGAATTCTAGGCATACACCATTCTACACAATCTGCCACACGTGAGAAAATACGTATATCAGACTTACCCTCAGGCACAGGACTCTTGTCCACAGTCTTCTTTGCCCACCAACGCCCCAAAGCCACACCCAGTCGCCCCGATTTCAAACACTCCCTAAAAGGTCTTTCTATCATCTTGTAGGCTATCACTTCTGGTAACAACCGAACCTTATCCATTGGGATATACTTCATCAACTCGCCGCGATGATCATACAAAAAAACATCCACATCCACCCTATCTGAATCCACGCTTTGCAAGAGTCCAAGTAAAGCACTTTCTGCTCCGCCCAACTCCATGTAGTGCATCATTATGAGAATCCGTGGTTTCATTGTTTTATAACCATAACGTTAACCTTAACTTCTATGACAGGATTTATGATGCTTCTATTCTTACCCATTCATCAGGGAACAATTCTGGAGAATCTCCCCTATTTGTCAATTTAGGAGGACATACAACTATTTTATCTTCATTCGTGCAAAGATATGCTCCCCACCAGCTGAATGTGCTATTGGCAATGATATGATGTTTACACTTACTTATCAAATACATATCTTGCCAGGAATCCTTTCCTTGATTATGCGACACATAAACCGCATTATGTATCACTAAATTATCGCGCGCCCAAGGAATATCATCTGAGAACACATAAAAAACCGGTTCCTGTACATGCGCACACATATACCGAATGGCTTTCTCATAAAATTTTATAGTGCATATTCCACCAAACAAGTTTTTATGATTCGGCGAAAGATAATCTCCACGTCGGACATGAAGGGAAATGCTATTGCCGGCTTCTATACTTTGCTGAAGTGCTTTTGTCTTTTCTGAGAGTTTTTCTTCTTGAAAAATGAAGATGGAACGATCACTGACATATTCACTAGATTGCCAAAAACCCACTATTAAGAAATTTCGGCATGTTGAATTTGTGAAGTCTGTGTCCTTCCAAATCAAATCCCATGACAACAAATTTAGCATTTTCTTTATGATGCTAATTTTATAATTATATATCAAGTAACATAGTACACGGAGTATAAATACTGCAACAGCGCCTTGATTGGCTACAATTCCCTTGAAAACATGATTCAATTCGTACCCATTGTGATTCCCGCGTTTCTCTGAAAGTCCATAGCAACAGGACACCTTATGCCCAGCTAATCGTTCTTTGTGAGCATAAGCATACTGAAACATTTGATTACCAAGCCCATTATGGAGAAAGACGATTTCTCGCTTCTTCTTTATATCCATTTAATTAACTTTCGGAAGTATAACCTTAAAAAGAACCTTAACCTTAACGATAACTGTTCTTTGTTTTTATATTATAGGATTCGTGGACGACTCTGGTTGAAAAGTATATGTATGGAAAAACACAAATTGGTTTTTTTTGCTTTATCCTCATTCAATCGCTTGCAATTTCCTTGTTTATAAGGGAAAGAAGCGAGTGAGGTAGAGCCAGGACACTTCACTGGTAACCTCACTGGTATCCTCACTTGCAACCTCACTCCTATAACTTTTCTCTTAATCAGGACAAGTGAGATTAAAAGTGAGGTATGAGTGAGGTTACTTTGGGATACCTCACTCGCCTCTATCCCTTTGTATATCTTGGTTTGATCGGCATCTGGTGAGGTTGTTAGGTGTTTGTACAGAATTCAACATTTTTTCCGCACCGTGTTTTAACATCATCCACATTTTTTTGTTCTCTCGTTGGGAAAATTTTGCGCCCCAACGAGGGGAAAAATTTTCTCCAGTTAGGCAGCAAAAAATTGTTTCCCTTAAGGGGAATTTTTGCGGTCCCTAGGGATTGCAAATTTTCCCATTAATATCAGCTAAGATGTCTCTCCAACAAATCATGCATCCTTATATTCAAACCATCTGGTCTATCCACCACTTTAAATGGAATGTGATAAATCATCGCAAAGACAGTTCCATGAAATGAATTACTCACCACATAAGTCGCATTCTTGATCAATGACACAAAAGTCTCAGGACCTGCATACACATAATTCTTGTCTGCATAAGGCAAATAATCCGGACAAACACCATAGATTTCACACCCTTTCTCCACAGCGATTGACTGCGCCACCCTCTGAATTTGTTCATCCTTATAAAAATCATAGACCAACACATACTTCTTTCCCTCACCTGTTCCATCTGCGATTTCATTCCACTCCTCTGTCGATAGCAGAAAAACAGGGTCATCCTGCAAAGTCCCGTGGTAGCCCATATCTTCCAATATTCTCAAGGCAGACTGTTCCCTAACTGTGATTTTATCGAATCTCTTCAAATTCTCTTTGACAAATCTACGAGCAGAAGGAACGACTTCCGTCGTGGCAAAACTAGCAGCAAAACTCTCACGGCGCACCTCCTTAGATCCAAAGTCAAGATAATAGCCAGGATCCGTCCCATTAGGAAATGTCGTATTCCAGATTTGATCACTACCCGCTATATACATATCAGCCTCAGGAGGATCCTTACGGAGTTCCTCAATACAATAATATACCCGTGTCAGAGGAATATATTTCTTAGAAAAAGCATCAAAATCTCTGTGTCGTAACACTTTCCGCATTCTATCAGGAAAGCACCAAAAGAATTTTATCCAACCCTTAATAGAGATTCCTGGCCAATACCAGAGACGAAACCCTCGCATATAATATGGCCTATAATCAATGACTTTAACATCATGCCCCTGCTTCTGCAAATGTCTAACCAATGCATAACATTGCAGACGGGCACCATGATTATCTGCATTTTGACATGTAATCGTACAAATCTTCATTCTCCTCTTCCCCTAGGAAATCTATAACAACAACTTCATCACCTTCTTAGGCTCAGTCACAGAAGTCGTATTAACCTCCTGCTTCGTTGCCTCAATTATCCGATTGCGTAATGCTTCATCTTGAGCAATCATCAAAATCTTTTCTGCAACAGATTCTGGAGTCATCTCTGCAATCAATCCATTTTCCCCGTCTTTAATTTGATTATATACCACAGGGAAGTTAGTACTGACCACAGGTCGATGGAGAATACGCGCTTCATTCAATGTCAGTCCAAAACCCTCAAATGAAGAAGTTTGCACATACACATCAGCCATGGCCATATATGGATAGGGATTAGGTTTCATTCCCAACAATTTCACTTGTTCCTCTAACGCTTCATTCTTTATCAACTTCTCTATATGCCCCCTCTCAGAACCATCGCCCACAAAATACCACACAAAATCAATCCCTTTCTTTTTCAGCAGCGCAGCAGTTTCCACGGCCAATACATAGTTTTTGGGAGGAACGAGCCTTCCTGTTGTTACAATAGTGACATCTGGATGGGATAAATTTTCATGTTCCTCTTGACTCATTCTCCTAATTAAGTCCACATTCAGAACATCGTAAACCGTGAACAACTTCTCTGCATCAACATATTGTGTATTCTTCATCAAATCACACAAAACATCGCTTACAGGAATCACCTTGTCATATGAATCATAAAAAGGTTTGTTAAAAGCCTCACAATAACCAGCATTTTTCAAATCCGCATTCACCCATGCATATTTCCTTTTCGCACGCACTTTCCGTGCCACATAATACGTAGGAAATCCCTGCTGATAAGCAACGGCCACATCATACTCTTTTTTTGATTTTTCATACATCCCACGCATAGCCATCCAACGGATTTCTGCTCCATGACGCCTTCTCATCATTCTCTGAAGTATTGAAAACCACGTTTGCCCAATACGAAACACAAGACTACAAGAATGTGGAACACTCATCACATTGACTTCTTTCGGCACATATTGTTCAAACACTGCTCCTCGTACGACAAGCATCAAATCAACTTGTACCTTTGAATAATCCAGCAATGGGAGCAATGAAATCAAACTTTTCTCAGCACCTCCACATGTGAGAGAGTCTATAAAAAAGAGAACACGTCTTTTACTATCCATATTTCTTTATGAATCCAAGTATAGACTATTGAAAATCATCTTTACGTTCCTCTATGCTGTCATCAGACCAATTCCACCATGCTATCTGATTCATCTGTCCTAATTCTTCATCTGTACATTTCTTTCGCATTATTTTTGCAGGAAATCCTACATAAGGCGACACATCCTTTGTCAGGACAGAACCCGCAGCAATGGTTGCACTATTGAAAGCAACTATATAGGAAGTAAGGGACGCAGTGCATAGATTATGTCTTTTTAACTCCAAACAACCAATGGGCGAGTGCGGGACTAAGTCGTATAACATTACTGACAATCAGACAAAATCCTATAACAATCAAAGAAATGAATAGAGAGAAGGTAAACTCCACAGCAGGCATTGGATAATCTCTGAACACAGACGTTGCATGAACCAACTGATAAGGAAGGAAGAAATAATGAATTAAATAGATGTCCAACGTACGTCTGCCTATATATTGTAATGAACGGCCTAATATCTTTTCTTTTGTGAAAGATGCCTGGTTCTGTCTAAAAAAAGAAATTATAATAAGAACACCAGAAAAGGACGCACAAAACAGAGAAACGACTCCCATTACTCCACTTGAAGGTATAAGATCACGATAAATGTTCAATAAGAAATATACAATGACACATATTGTCAAAGTATACCATTTGTCCAATAAATGTTGTACAAGATCAAAATGTTTCTTTAGAAGTGTACCTATAAGGAAGAAACAGAAATAATACCATTGTTCTATTCCAAGAGCCGTTTTTACATCAGTAGTGAATGGTATGGAATCATAGAGTGGTGGCCAATTGATTACATAGAAAACCGCAGCAATGATAATGATTACAATCTCCTCATATTTTCTGCATGTAAATCGGATAATAGAATAGAATATAAAAAAGATAAATAAGGTGTATGTAAACCAATAGCCAGATTTGTAGGTGTCAAGAATTCCATGCATGAAGTCCTTACCTGAATAGTGAATATATAATGTAAAGAATAATAGCGTGGATAGTATCTGAACAGAGAACTTCTTTTTAAGGAAGCCCCCAATATGTTTTAGGTTCCATGTTATTCCTGCCTTATACAGCACAAAGCCACTGATGAGGAAAAATAATGGCATACGTAATTGTTGTAAATAATGATGATATGCAGGAGTATCGTCAAGGCCAATACACAAAGACGACACATGCTGTAGCACCACTAGCATCATGGTAAATCCACGCATGGCATCAATATACTCAATACGTTTTGTAGGAGCTGTGGCTTCCGTGTTCATCATTTCTGTTATATTTTTATTAACTTACTAAAGTTTCACACCCTTTCAGTGGATTAATTCTCTCTATGCAGCCTCGCCGAATTTTCGTAGCACATCCTTTGTTACGATTAAGAATCTTTCCGTGAAACATATTTCTTCCACACACTCTGTTTGACAATATCAACAAGATAAAAAAGTTCCATTGACTTCATCATCCTAGAAAGAGCCACATAAGACATTATACCCAAAATCAGACCAAATATTAATTGCAGAACTCCCGAAGAGATAAACAATGTCAAACTCCACACTAATAAAGCCATGAATATTGAGTATAATATGGTCGGAAACAAATCCCTCATCTGCTTAAAGAAACCTACATTTATAAACTTTCCAGTATAATATGTGTTCATGACCAAAAATAAGATGGCTGCACCTAATTGACCATAACACATCGCTAATAAGCCAAAAGGTATCGTTATAAATAAAACAGTAACACCTATAATCTTCTTTATCACTTCCAAACGCAGATACAGATCGGAGTGTCCTTTAACAAGCAGAAGATTTAGATTGAGGGAATGTATAGGATTCCACATAGCAGCAAAACACAACACTTGCAAATAGGGGATACAAGACACCCATTTTTCCGTTATGAGCACTATTACAAATGGACGTGCCAAAACAAAAAGGAGGAAGGCCAAAGGAAACACCACATATGCTGTCACACGTATCATTCTACGATAAATCACGCTCAATGTCTCATCATCGTCTTGTATTTTCGATAAAACGGGAAATGTCACTCTATAAATGGCCCCTCCTAATACAGAAGAAGACAAACCTGCATAGTTTTGAGCCTTTGTATAGTATCCCAACCTCGATGATGAGTAGTATTTACCAATAATCAGAGGATAGACATTTCCATATATCGTATTTAACATGTTTGTCAGCATCAACTTAGAGCCATAAGAAAAGTATTCCTTATATAGGGCCCAAGAAAAATTCAATTTAGGCAACCAACGTTGATACCTCCAATACAATACAAAACGAATAGCAATAGAGATGAAATTAGGAAATATCAATGACCATACACCCCATCCCATATAAGCCAAGACAATTGATATGAGTCCTGTAACAACAGTGGCTATTACATTGATAATACTCTTTGCCTTAAAATTCAGTTGAATACTTAAACGAGCTGTCTGGACTGCTACAAAAGACCATAAAAACAACAATACAGCATTTACATATACGATGTATTGTAATATAGGTTCGTTATAAAAGTCTGCTATCCATCTTGCACATATACACAAGATAGCACATAGAATGAATGAAAGAACGAGGTTTGTGACATAGACTGTCGAATAATCCATCTCGGTTCTCTCCTTCTTCCGTATAAGGGCAGAAGTAAACCCTGAATCCATCAATGTATATGAAACAGCAAAGAATATACCAGTCATCGCTATTAGACCATAATCTGAAGGCATCAATAAACGGGCCAATATGATACCTTGGACAAAACCAAATCCCTGTAGCACAAAAGTTTCCAAGAAATTCCAGACTAATCCAGAGAATGTCCTTTGTTTTAATGAATCTTCCATCAAAACTCTATTTTATGTCTTGGATATAAACCTAATACCAATTTTCTCATAGACAGCAATGAAGAAAAACTACTTCAAACTATTTAAATTTAGCAGACAATCTTAGTAGACTATGTTCAATCCTTTCTTTTAATGACTTAGGACGATATCGAATCTCCAAGGTTTCATAGATGTTCTTTGAGTTTTTCTTGAGGATATCTTCTACAAGACTTTGTTCCTTGTAATCTGCCCCTTTCAAAATGTGAACTCTATCCCATATTGGATTTTCCAAGGCATTTGCCAATTGCTGTAACCTTTTTTCTCTATTATCAGCATCAAATATGGTACAATTACGTACAAAAGTTTTTATGTAGTTCACCATCTCTATCGCCTGATACCTATATGCGCGTATAAAATTATATTTCTCCAGCATTTTCCATTTTAGATCAAACAATACGCATGCTAAGTCAAGCCACCCATTCAGATATTTCGGTGAAGCCCCAGGAAGGCCTATCAAATATGAATACACAACATCAGGAATAATTATCAATCGCTGAATATGAGGATGCAAAAGCATTGACATATATAAATCATCGGCACCGACCTTTGGCCAAGGAGAAGGGAAATCCACTTTATCAAAAAGTTCCTTTCTATACATCTTCCCCCAAACTGATACAGGCAAAATGTTATGACCAAAATACGATTCAAAATACTCACCCATTAATTCGTCATGTTCCAAAACCTTTCCTGTATCGGACAATAATCTTTTAGGAGGAAAAGTTTGTATCCAAGGTCCAATCTTCAACACTTTGGACACCTGACCAATTACAACATCTGCTTCTTTTTCAACAGCAGCCTTGTACATCTTTGCTATTGCATCTTTCGGCATCCAATCATCTTGGTCTATCAATACAATATATTCGCCACGTGCAATTTTTATACCATCCAGTCGAGGACCTCCATTAACATCCTTCTCCAACAATCTCACACGTGTATCCTTCTTCGTCCAATCACGAAGAATTTCCACCGTACTTCTATCAGGAGATTTATCATCCACCAAGATAATTTCCACATTTTTATAAGTTTGAGCCAGCAAAGACCGCATACATGGATTTATCTTCGTGCCTGCATTATATACTGGGATAACAATACTGATTAACGCTTCCATTTTCAACTCTATGGTGACAATAAATCTTGTTCCAAACTCACTTATCTTTCCCTTAACACTCTTGCGGGACTACCTGCTGCCACAATATTATCAGGCATAGGCTTTGTAACAAGAGAACCAGCCCCAATTAGTGTATTTTCCCCAATATGTTTAGCCTTTTCTGAAATCAGAACAGAGCATTGACCGATGAAAGCTCTCTCCTCTATTTCTGTATACGCTCCCACATATGCTTTCGGACCGAAAAAAACATATTCGTGTATCTGACAACCATGCTCTATGATTACTTTAGGCCAAAGTACACACCCTTGTCCAATTGTACTATCAGGATGAACTTCTGAGTAAGAACACACTAACACTCCACTTTGTGAAATCGTGGAAAATCGAGAGATTAAGGCTGTGGGATGGATTAGGGTTGGGGTAAATCCTCCCTTCTGTATGAGGCGAGTGCTTACGTCTTGCTTGATTTTCATATTCCCCATCGTTAACACAAAATTACGCCCACGCACGTCAGAATTGAAAAGGTCATCGAATGAACCCAGAATGGGGAATCCATGATCCGTTTCACCTGTACGAGAATCATTATAATGATACAGACCGACCACCCTATACCCACATGCCTCAGCAAGTTCAATGAATACAGGTGTTGCACGCCCAACCCCTAATGCGTAAATTTCTTTCATCACCTATTTGTGGATAATACAGTCTATTACACGCTGTACATCCTTTTCACTTAAAGCATGATGCATCGGTAAACAAATCACTTCATTGGCCATCTGGGTGGCTACAGGTAAGTTCTCTTTAACAGCACTCGGTAATCCTCTATAAGTAGAGAATTCACTAATTAGAGGATAGAAATATCTTCGCCCAAGAACGTGTTGTTCTTTCATCTTGAAATATAACTCATCGCGACTCATTCCATATTCTTCCGCTTTCACAAAAATGGGGAAATAACTATAGTTGTGCTTTACGCCAGGCGTATCTTCCCAAAAGTCAATACCATTCACCCCACGAAGTGCTTCACGATAACAGATAGCCACCTGATGACGCGCCTCAATAGAGGCATTCACTTGCTTCAAATTCAACAGGCCATAGGCAGAACGCACTTCATCCATCTTGGAATTGATGCCAGGAGCAACAACCTCTGTCTCACCAGCAAAACCGAAGTTTTTCAAATAATCAATACGTTTCTTGGTCTTTTCATCATGCATAATCATGGCTCCACCTTCTATCGTATTGTATACCTTCGTAGCATGGAAAGAAAGTGTAGCCATGTCACCCGCATTCAAGATGCTCTCACCATCCACCTCCACACCAAAAGCATGGGCTGCATCATAGATTACTTTCAAACCATATTTATCAGCAATATCCTGAATCTCTTTCACTTTACATGGTTGACCATACACATGAACAGGCATGACAGCTGTGGTTTGAGGTGTGATTGCCGCCTCAATCTTATTTGGATCCATATTACCCGTTCCACGCTCTATATCCACAAAAACAGGTCTAATACCATTCCACCATATAGAATGGGTGGTTGCTACAAAACTATAAGGAGTCGTTATAACTTCACCCGTGATACGAAGTGCCTGCAATGCTGTGATAAGTGGTAACGTTCCATTGGTAAACAGACTTACATATGGCACCTTCAAATACTCCGCCAACGCCCTTTCAAGTTGATTGTGGAAACAACCATTATTCGTGATCCACTTACTTTCCCAGATTTTTTCTAACATTGAATAAAATTCTTTCAAATCAGGAAGAAGCGGGGAGGTTACCGTGAGAGTGTTATTACTCATATGCTGGGGATCGTGTTGAAACTACATTTTCGATTTATCTAAGATATTCTTATTATCTATCAATATTATGCTTGGAACAAATTCTCGTAAGGCACCAAAAGAGCTTCGATATCGAAATCCCAACCTCGTGCTTCACCTTTCTGTTGGTATTGACTCAAGAGATTTGGATCATCAAGCAAGCTCTTGATTCCCTTATACAGAGCTTCTTCCGTATTCGCGGTCATCAATCCGCTTTCTCCATTCTTGAGAATTTCTTTTAATTCAGGAGTTTCTGTTGCAACCACTGGAAGACCCAAGATCAATGCCTTCGCTACACTCGAATGATAAGCAGAACAAACAAAAAGTTGACCCTGAATCATAAATCGGTAGGGATTGGGGTGAGCGCCAAAGAATTTCACACGAGTCTGCAAATCATTCTCCTGGACATAACGTTCCAAGACAACACGCTCCACCCCATCACCAAATATCCAAAGTCCGAGGTCATAACCCTCTTTAGCCAATCGATTAACAATACGGAGCAGACGAGCATATTGATACTGGGGTTCCAATCTTCCTTGTGATATCAGACGAATCTGCACAGGGTTTTCATCAGGATTGCTGGCATTCAATGATTTCAGACGCACAGATAAAGAATCTATAGGATCATAAACAGTTTCTATTGGGACTTTCACATCTGGAAATTGCTTCTTAAAAGCTTCGGTAATCAAATTGGTGACACCAAGAACTTTATCATATTTATTATATGCCTCTGTTTCCTCTTTGATGCCACTATAAAAATCACTCGTCCAATGATTTTTTGCCAAATCTGTATGTACCCATGCATATCGTTTCTTTTTTCCCTTTGATGCATGACTCAACAATTTCGTCACAAAACCTTCGGAGTAGGCAATCTCCACATCATTTCCCTGAGGAATAAAGAATTTGTAAACCCAAGACAAAGGAAGGCCGCCATATACCATTTGGTGTTTGAATCCATCTGGCTCAGTAAGGACAGCTTTATAATTCGCATTTTCTCTAATGATCGCTTCATATTGTCCACCTCCATTAATAGCACACACCGTTATATCATACTTTGATTTGTCTATGTACTGTACCAATACAGAAAGAGCTTTCGCCGCATCACCAGAATCAAGAGATTCGACGAGGAAAAGAATTTTGCGCTTAGAATTACTCATAGGACTATTTTGTTTTATATTTTTCGAAATAAAGTTTATTTGTAACGATAACCTTAACCCTAACCTTAACTAATTATTAATCATCATCCTTCGTGTATCCACCATATGCAGATCCGCCATAATAACCATAACGAGAACCATAACGGCCAGATCCATAATAGGAGAAGCCTTCATTCGTTCCATTCAGAATGACAGACATCTTTGGCAAACGGTTATCATCGTAATATTTCTGCACATCTGGAAGTTGGTTACGGTCAAGATTCTCGGCACGAATGATGAAAAGTGTTGAATCAGCACAACGACCAACAATCGTTGCATCAGCCACAATCTCGATTGGTGGACAGTCTAGAAGAATGTAAGCATATTGATTCCGTAACTCATCCAGCAGTTTTCCAAGACGTTCATCAAAGAGCAATTCTGTTGGGTTCGGTGGAATCGTTCCTACAGGTACCACATCCAAATAATCGTGCGTCGCATTACGAATCACAATATCATCAAAACTATCCGTCACCCCTGACAAATAATCCGCAATACCAATCTTGGGTTTGTCAACCATCGCAGAAAGAGAGGCTTTACGCAGGTCAAGGTCTATCGCCACCACTCGTTGTTTTTTGATGGCAAAAGAAGTTATCAGGTTGGTGACCACAAATGTTTTACCTGAATTTGGATTGAAGGAAGTCAACATAATGACCTTACCACGATTCCCCTTAGCCGTCATAAATTCGATATTCGTTCGAATCACGCGGAATGCTTCATTAATGACATTACGAGAATGATCCTTCACCAATATATGCAATGTCTTATCCTCTTCGTCCTTGGCAACCCTCAAAAGAACCAGAATATTGTGCCACAATTTCTTCCAAGGGCCAAACATCTTTTCTTTCAAAGTACGATGACGACGATGGATTGGAATCTCACCAATGAACGGAATGGATAATTCATTCAAATCTTTACGTCCACGCACCTGATTGTTGATAGCTTCCAACAAGAAGATGATTAAAGCAGGAACGGCAATACCCACAATGGCACCAATCATCCATACCATACTAGGGATTGGTGATGTTGGAACATTCGAGCCATTCGCTGGTGTAATGACACGGTTATTATATGCCGTAAATGCCTGTGAAAGCTCGTTCTCCTCACGCTTTTGTAGGAGATACAAATACAGATTCTCTTTCACCTTCTGCTGACGTTCCTGATTCAACAGATACTTTGATTGTGAAGGAGAAGAAGCAATCTTACTATTGGCTTGTCCTCTAATAGACTGTGCCGAACGCAACTCCACATTCAAGGATGCAATATGATTGTCAACAGAAGCAATCAACGCATTTCGAAGTTCAGCCAACTGAATATCTTTTTCCTGAATAATCGGGTTTTGCAAAGAACTGGCACTCAACAAATTGTTTCGAGACAACAATAAAGCATTATATTCTGCAATTTGACCACTGATATTGGGACTGTTCACACCTTGATTGGCAGGGATCAATGTGTATCGATTCGCTTCGTTCGTCAAATAATTTCGCACATACCGTGCCATGTGCAACTGATTACTAATTTCTGTCGATTGAGCAGTGGCAGAACTTGCTTGACTTATATAAATTCCCGCCACATCACTTTGACCGGCAGGAATCAAATTCTCTGATTTAAAATTAGAGATGTCATCCTCCACATTACCCAATTCCTTTTCAATGGCCTGCAGACGTTCACCTATAAACTCTGATGTAGAAACTGATCTACGGTTACAATCTTTCACCCAGTTCTCATTATAGACGGCAATAATGGTAGAAAGCACATCTTCCGCACGCTGAGGACTTTCGTCATCATAAGATAGTTTGATGATGGTAGACAATTCACTCACAGCACTTACATTCAAGCCACTTGTAATCTCATTCACTGCAGCATGAATCGGGATACGTTCCACTCGAAGCGTAATCTCCTGCGGGAAATAATTCACCGACTTATTCACTTCAATCTGTCCAATCGGGGTTCTCACCGTTCTTCCTACTTTTCCAGTAATGGAACCGGAAACCTTTTCGCCTCCACGAACAAAATTGCTCATCACATACGTTCCATCATCCTTCAGATCAAACATGAACTCTGCAGATTCCGAGTCATTCAAATCCAAAGGAACAATCTGCACACTTAATGCTGTCCCATAAATGATTTCTTCATGGAAGCGTCCCTGTGCATAACAATTCACCTCCAAATGAAGATTGTGTACAGTGGATTCCGCCAGACTTGGAGAACGAAGTGTGAACAATTCATTCTGTACATCCACGTTTCCACCAAACATATTCAAGCCTGAAGCACTTCCACTCGAACCAGATTGAAAATCATTTTTGATAAGAATAGATGCAGTTCGGGTATATATCGGCGGGGTAATCTGAAGATAAAAATAGGAGCCGGCAAGTCCTAATGCCAAACAAAGAATGAACCAATACCATTTTGACGCATAGACCGTCAACATATCAATTACTTTTGCATAAGCAGAAGGGCCCTTGGGCGCTGATACCAAAGAACCACCCGTGGGTTGATATCCAGTATTTGCTGGTTGATTATTAAGAGGTAACATATTTAAGTTTAGGGTTTAGAGTTGAGAGTTTAGGGTTATTATTTGAACCATGCCAAAGCACCTACAATAAAGGTTGCCATGCTAATCCAGAAGGATGGCTGAACTGTAGAATTACCCATGACGGTTGCATTGCGCTTTTCCTTGTTGTTCATCTCCACATAGATCACGTCATTCTGCTGCAAATAATAGACTGGTGAAGAATACAAATCCTCTGCTGAGCAAAGGTTCACCTCATACACCGTCTTTTTACCATAGTTCTCACGAATCACCTTCACATTGGTACGCAAACCATTGATATTCAAATCGCCATTTGAGCCAATCGCATCAAGGATGGTAAATTTATCCCTGTCAATCTGAATACGTCCAGCACCGGCTGCACCCAAAATAATCACATAGAGGTTTGAATAATCAACTGTCACAATCGGATCGCGAATCAATCCTTTTTCCATAATCTGCTCACGGATAGCTTCCTGAAGTTCCTGACGATTCAAACCTGCCACATGAATCTTACCCAACATCGGGAAACGAATGCAGCCTTCCGAGTCGATTGTATAACGAGAACCTTCACTACCACTATTAGAACCAGAAGACAAACTGAACTGAGCAGCAAGTTCGGGCCTATCCGAACTCACCATAATTCTGATTTCATCGTCTGCTTTGAACTTAATCTCCACAGGATTCTGAACAACGATTGATTTACCAGGATTAAAATCTTGGAAATAAGCAATGTCTTTAGGTACTGAGCATGAGCTCAACATTGCGAGAATAACCACAAAAGTGATCCCAAGAAACAAATGCGACTTTTTCATATTTAATATTTTTTAACTTTCAAGAAATAAGAGTTATCGGCAAAACAATAACATTTCTCAATTTATAGAGATTTTGGCAATAGAATACGATTTCACTTCACTCCTTTATTTGTAAAAGAGTGTCTATCAAAGCGTTAGAAGCAAAGGAAAATAGAATTAGACCTTTAAAAGTCATTTTTTTCGAATGCTTTATTTCAAATCAGGGTCAAATTTACAAAAAAATCTTAAATATAAACAAAAAAAATAAGAAAAAAATCAAGGTACGTGTTGGGCAAGGATTGAATAGAGGCGCATTCCTCTCGTCAATTGCCATCTGGCTTTACAATGTCCACGAAGGGCCCATCGTTCCAATAAAAAGTGCGCCATTCATCAGGTTTAGATGGGGTAAATGGTGTATAATCCTCACGAAGAAACGCTGCAATTGGGAGATTCAACCCTTTCATTCCCTCAACAATCATCTTGGAAATTTCATAGGCACCATAAGGATTGAAATGGGTGTTGTCTTCAAAAGCATTGGCTTGACTAGGGTAGGTGTGCACGGGATAATGAACAAAAGCATGCTTGCTGTTTTCCACGCCCAACGTTTCATAAAACACGCGAGTCATATCATGAAGTTCTATCAATTGGACCCCCAAATCTTTTGCTGCCCATCGCATTGCTTCTGGATAATTGGAATGTGTTTCTTGTATTTTCCCATTTCCATCAAAGGAACGACGTTGTGTAGGAGTAACAAAGATAGGAGTCACTCCCCTAGCACGAGCCTCATCAACAAATTGCTTCAATGCATACACATAATTGTAGAAAGCTCCACTACCAGGACGTTTTTCCTTCTGGTCATTGTGTCCAAACTCCATGAAGAGATAATCACCTTCCTTCATCAGGGAGACAATTTTCTTCAGACGTCCAGCCGCAATGAAAGATGTTGCAGTTTCCCCACTTTCCGCATAATTTGCAATCGCCACCTGATCCGTAAACCAACGAGTAATCATCTGCCCCCAAGATGCCCATGGTTCATAATCTTGGTCAACAACCGTTGAATTGCCGCAAAGCCAAATGGTCGGAACATCATTTGCTGGTTCTATGGTAATAGAAGAAACTGCAGGCATATCACCATTCACCTCTATCGTCAGTTTATCATCCCAATTCATCTTTCCTTCTTCACGCTTTTTGATGCGCACATGGTCCATTTTACCATCAGGGAGTTGAATGGTCGTATTACGTTTATTCACCACAAAGGAGCACGTTTTGAATTCTCCTCTTTTCGTCTCCACGTTTTGGATGAAAAGACGACGTGATTCTGCTCGAACGGTTGTATTGCCTTTCGACTTTTTCGATCCCAATGTGACTGTTACCTTGTAATTCCCATCTGGCACTGTCACCGAGAAATAAAAGATTCCATCTGAAAGATGATAGGTTTCATTCTGCGACTTGCGTGCCTCAGCAATGACTTCCTGAAAATCATAGCCGTATCCCTTCTCATTCGAGTAGATATCATCAGGCGTCACCTGAATAGCATCTTTTTCTCTTCCATCAAAGGAAAAAGTTTGTGCTATAAGGGGAACAAACGTTGCCTGAATCAACAAGAAAAGGATGGTAAAGAATCGTTGTTCGATCAAATTCATCAGTTTCTTTTTTTACTTCCTAACTAGGAAAATTTTTTTTCCCCACGAGGGAAATAATTTTTCTTAACTATGCACCTATTTTAGCGCAGGTTTTAATTCATCCGGCGAACCCTTCGTGTACATATTTATTTCTCCCGCCACTTTCGTGAACAAATCCGCCACTTGTTGAATGTCTATCGTCCATTGCGGCGTAAATTGATCGGATTGCATATAGTGAAGAATGGATTCTCGCATCTGACGAGCCACCACACGTCGATTCAGATTATTCGAGATATCCATTGTCGTCATCACCAACTTTCCCTTCCCCACATTGGCTTCAAAGAGCATACCGATCTTGCGAGATACAAACCACGTATCTATGCTTTGCACAAGAGGCTGGAAATCTTTCGGAAAATCCGTGAATTGCATCACTTGTGCGCGATTCACCAACTCCCACCATTGCACATCCGAATGATAATCGGTCGGGAACAGGTCAAAGATGGAATGGGTATTCTCCACAAAGATGCCAGTCGTATGCGGCGGACGCATCTTGAACCAAGAAGTATTCCAGAAAACAGGCGTGAATTGCTGAACAACCTCTTTCCCATAAGTGACTTTTCCAGCAGCACATACTAGCACTTTTCCGCCTTTGTTCAATGTTCTTATTGCTTTCTCATCCAAGGAATCCGTCACATAAACACCCTTGGGCTCAAGTTTCTTATCATACTGAATCATCTCGGAAGATGCAGAAGGATAAACCCAGAAATTCCAACGATTCATAGCCTCTGAACCAGGAATAGAAACAACAAGTGTCATTTTAGTTGGTTCCTTGACATCATCAAGCGGCACAGATATCTCTCCCAACTCAATATTTCCACCTATAGGCAAATCTAGGGTTGGCAGTTCACCCTCTGCATACACCTCTTCTGAAGGAATGGATGACACAGATTGGTTCAGAACGACATTACCCGTCTTATAAATTGTCCACGATGGTGTCACACCTTTTATTTCATGACCCGAGAACTGACTCAACTCAACACTTGCCTTAAAGGTTTCATCATTCTTGAATGTAAATTTCTCCATTTTCGCCAACGGTACGACAGGAGAACAGAACTCGCGGAATTGGTTGTTTGTCATGTAGCCCTTGTCATCAAAAAACACATCCGTCACGCCCACCAAAGCCGTGCCTTGCCCTGAATAATCATTCAGCGAAAGCAGCTGAAAACCTGCATACTTTGGTGTTCTCAACGTACGTTCAATCTCTGCCTTGTAACACAAAGCCTGAAGTTTTCCCGATGCCATCATGAAGTTACGAGCACGCGACTCCATACCATTGTCCCTCAACAAATCGCGGAATATCTCAAAATTCTTTGCTTTGTTCACACCCGTGTATTTGCCAATTTCGTCGAAGTTAGGGAAGGCACACCACTGACCCGTCTCGTGACTGACAAACGGTATCGTAATAGGAGTGTTTGGCATATCTTTCCCATTATAAGTGGTGATGTTTTTCTCGAAGGTCACCACCGATTCAGGTGCACTTCTTGACCATTCGCTCAAGCCTCTGGCACCAGCTTTCACGGCATACTCGCTACCTGGCTGCCAAGCCCATCCACCACCAACACTAAATCCGCAATACAAATGACGAGGATCATACGCCTTCATCGCAGCCACATGCTCCGTTGACCATTTTACCCAATCTCCTGCTGGCTCATTGCCAAAAGCATAAAATGTGAACGATGGATGATTACCGTATTCATTCACGATGGCAATACTCTCATCCATCAAGTACTCATCAATGGGTTCACCCCTACCCAACCGCACTCCATGATTTGGCCATGAAGGACCTTCTGGCTGAAGATAAAAGCCTGTCATATCGGCAGCAAGGAATGCCGCTTCTGGTGGGCAATAGCTATGGAAACGCATGTGATTAAGACCATACGACTTGCAAATTCTGAATAGTTTCAGCCACGACTCGACATCCATCGGAGGATAACCTGTATTAGGGAAGTCACAATTCTCCACCGTACCACGTAAAAGAATCTCATGCCCATTCAAGTAGAACATCTTATCTTTTATCTCCAGTTTACGCATTCCAAAGACAGTCTCCTTACGACAAACATTTCCATCCTTGGCTTTCACCTCCACTTCCAATCGATAAAGTTGCGGATTAAATTCATCCCACAATAACATTCCTTCCCCCATCTGCAAAGTGATATCGCAGGGAACCACCTTTGAGTCATTCAGTATCACCTCCACAGGTTTGCTTTCCACCACATGATGCCTATCGGTATTGAACGCTGTAGCCCTCAATGTGACAGTTGCTTTCCGTGATTTGTAGTCAAGCATCTCCAAATGCACCCGTGCTGTTCGCGAATCAATATCGGGATAAACATTCACCTCGTCAATCGAGTTAAACGGCTGTAATTCAATCTTTCCGACAACGCCATTCCAATCTCCTTGAGTCTGATCAGTCACAGAATGCGAATCCTGCCCCACTTTCACCGTTTCAGGATCATTATCCACACAGATAGCAATCGTGTTCTCGCCTGGTTTCAACAATCCATACAAATAAAAAACGTGAGGAACAGAAAGTGAATTCTGAGTTCTCTCCACTTTCTCACCATTCACCCACACCTCCGTTGTGATGTGTGGACGTTCAAGATACAGCGTGTACATGGGTACCGCCTCATTCTCTGGCAATCGTACAATCTTCTTATACCACGCCTTCCCCACATAGTGTTTATCGGGCGTCAAGAAAAACTGCAATTTCATATCCTTTCCTGGCTGACGATATTTCGCCATATAAGGATTATAGAAATAGCTGGAATCATACAGCGAACCCACCCATTTCGTATCCACACTGATATCATCGCCCTTCAGTTGCTGTGGCATCGAAGCGGGCAACGCGATAACATCATTCAATTTGTAATCAGGCAGGAACCATTTTTCTTCCGCCCCCTTCCCTTCTCGGTCAATCTGAAAATCCCATGCTCCGCTCAAATCAATCAATTGAGCAAAACTCGTCAAAAAGAAGGACAAAACAAGGGCACAAGTCGCCAATCTTCTTACAATAAATAGGTCATTTCTCATTGTTAGTTAGTGATTTTGTGTGCGAAGGTATAAAAAAAGCGGCAAACTCACAAGAGTATGCCGCTAAAATCATAAAAACACGTGTAAATAAACACAGTAACTATCCTTACTCACCTGGAGCGATAGCACCTGCAGGACAAGCATCAGCGCAAGTACCGCAATCTACACATGCATCAGCATCAATAACATACTTGCCATCGCCTTCGTTGATAGCACCTGATGGACACTCACCTGCGCAAGTTCCACACATTACACAATCGTCACTAATTACGTAAGCCATAAAATAATTTACAATTTAACAATTTACTATTTACTATTTATAATCTCTCATTGAGGGTGCAAATGTAGGAAAACTTTTCGTTTCCTACCAAATTTTAGGTAGAGAAAATGCTTTTATCCGCCAAAATCATACTTATTTATGAGTACCTGGCACAAAAAAGACTGTTTGCAAAGCGGCTTCCAAGGGTCGGATGATGGGACGTTTCTTCTTGTCGGGAGCAAACACAAAACCTTCCACAATCAGCAAACGGTCACGCACAATATCTGGATAGGCATAGCACACAAAAGGTCCGCCCATCGCATCATTCCGCATATCCCACAAGCCACGCATGGTGAGCACATCATTCTCCTCCACTTTCATCAAACGAACCGACACAGTTCGGAAATCTGTTTCCATCCATTGGTCTTCTCTGTCACCCGGGATGTTCACCTTCATCACAGAGTCACGCACTTCCACCCATCTTTCTCCTGTCAAGTCTTGCATGGGAATCGTATAAAGGCACACATTTTGTTTGAAATCTTGTTTGCTTGCCGATGCCCAAAGAAAATTCTTTCCCTCTTTCATGTCATCAATTTCTTCTGGCACATTCATGCTCACCCCGAACAAATTCTGTGTCTTTCTTGTCACCACACCACTATGATGTTTTTCCAACAAAGCACGTTCGCGAGCGAATTCATTCTCATTAAAGATATCCAACAATTGTTGACTTTCCTGTTGTACCAATGTCACAAGAGACTTGTAGTCAGGAGCAAGCAGATGAACCACCACCTGTGGACGAGCATACCTATCTTCCACCACACCCATGACCGGTTCCTTTGTTTTCTTGTCAATATCCACCGTCAGAATATTGGCATAATATTGGAACGTTCCTTTGAAAGCTTCCGGATTGATGTACGTCACGCGGAAATTGCCTTCTCGCTGTGGAAGTCCAAGAATTGGCGCTTCCACAACTTCCACCAACTGCTGTCCCATTTCGGTTTTCAGCCACTCCTTATCAGCCACCACCAACAGCTCGTAAGGTGCACTTTGTACCTTTCCTTTTACAGCAGATTTCTTCTCATTGCCCGATGAACAGCTTGCCAACAGGCACACACACATTAATATATATATACAATGTCTCATTTTTCCAATAATTTAAAGATTTCTGTTCCACAAAGCAAGAAACAACCTAATCCAAAATCATCAAAGTCGGGTTCCTTTGTATAAGTGACAGGTTGTGCATCTTTCGGCTCCTTACCAGTACCCTGCACATAACCCAAAGAGCCATTCGCATGCAGACAAGTCTTCACCATCGCTTCCCAACTCGTATAAATAAGAGGGGCATACTTTTTCCTTGGAAGATACCCGTGACGCACACCCCAAGCCATACCATAAATGAACAAAGCCGTACCAGATAATTCTGCACCACCGTAATTACCTTCATCGTGCAATGACACATTCCAGAATCCATCTGAACGCTGGCACTTCACGAGTGCTTTTGTCATTGCCAGATAATCCTTCTTATAATCGTTGAAATGGGCATCTACACCGATATCCGTCCACTTTTTTGTGCCCAGTGGTTCCCAATACTGCGGGACCTGAGCACCATCGGCCAGTAACATCGCATCCATCGCACGCACCAAGGCTGCATACACCCATCCATTGCCACGACTCCAATAACAATCCTCCCCGTTTGGCTCTTTGTATGGAGGCACGAAATCCTTGTCACGCCACCACAATCCATCAGTAGTATTGAACAATCCTTCACCAATTGTATTGCGTGCCATTTCGTACATCTTCCAACCTTGCTCCGTATAACGGGAAGCCTCCTTGTCGCCTTCGAAATGACGTAATCTTGCCAATTTTGAAAACACAGGTAATCCCATTTGAATCGCATCAATCCACGTCCAATCACCTGCACTACCAGCAGACTTTTCCTGACCGCCAATCATCCAAGGGATGTCATTTGCCGCAATCACATTATCCATACATTCCCTCGTGGGTGCAATAAGCAATTCAGACCCACGAATCTTATCCTCCCGTTTCCGCTCTGCCGCACTCGTCGAAGCCGATCGAACATACTGATAAATATCAAGATAAGTTTGACAGCAGCAGTAATCGTCCGCATCACGTGTGGTCACGCCATTACGCGGCTGCCATTTGTGCGCCTCTCCCCAATCATAAATGTATTTCTTGTAGATTTCATGTTTCGTGCTCCCCATCAATCGTTCCACCTCTGCCAAAGCCATCAATCCCTCGAAATACACGCCTCTCGTCCAAAGGTTCGATGGGCGTTCCTTTTTCACAAAAGTTGGCTTCCCAGGATCGGGATATTTCTTAAGGAAATAATCGTTCGCACGTTCCATTGCCTCAATCACGTCTTGCCGTTGAGGTTGTGCCATTCCCTGATGCCCCGCAAAGAGGAGGATGAAGATAAAAAACAGTCGGATGAAAAGTTTCATTGTCGCAAGTTCTGTTTATTTCGAGGACAAAGGTACAATTAAAAGCACACAAAACAAAGAAAAACCTTTATTTACTCATTTTTTTGCCTTACCTTTGCAAAATATTTACCTCGAAGAAGATATTTTCACTCATAATAAACACAACTATGGTGCTTCAAAAACTTTTCGGTTTTGACCCCTCAAAACACAGTGTCAAGACCGAGCTGATGGCAGGCTTAACATCCTTTCTGACAATGGCATACATTCTTGCTGTCAACCCTAGCATTTTTTCTCCCCTAGCAGAACAAGGCATGGACACAAGCGCAGTGTTCACAGCAACTATCATCGCCAGCGTAGTGGGAACACTCGTTATGGCATTCTACGCAAAACTACCATTCGGGCTTGCTCCTGGTATGGGTTTGAATGCGTTCTTTGTCTATACGGTGTGCCTAAAAATGGGCTATTCCTGGCAATTTGCCCTCACTGCCATTCTGATTGAGGGAATCATCTTTATCATCTTGAGCGTGACGAAAGTGCGCGAGATGATTGTGAATGCCATCCCATTGCAAATGAAATTGGCTATCTCAGTAGGTATCGGCCTGTTCATCGTATTCTTGGGCTTGATGAATGCAGATATTGTCGTCAGCGACCCCGCCACTCTGCTCACCTTAGGCGACCTCACTTCAGGAAAGGCATTGCTTGCATGCATTGGTCTTTTCATCATTGCAGCACTACTCCTCTACAAAGTGAAGGGTGCCTTGCTTATCGGTATTTTCATCACAGCCTTGATTGGTATTCCATTGGGAATCACAAATCTGGATGGTGTGGTGAGCATGCCCCCAGATGTATCTTCTTTGTGCTTCCAATTCGAATGGGACAAGATTTTCTCGTTGGACATGGTCTTGGTGGTCATTACATTCTTGTTCATCGACCTTTTTGACACACTTGGTTCTGTGATTGGCGTGATGAGTAGTGCAGGATTGATCCAGAAGGACGGTACCATTCCCGGCATCAACAAGGCATTGATGGCTGATGCTATCGCCACGACTGCAGGTGCCTGCGTAGGTGCCTCAACCACAACTACCTACGTAGAATCGGCAACTGGTGTGGGAGAAGGAGGAAGAACCGGATTGACCGCTTTCAGCATTGCCCTATGTTTTGTTTTCTCGTTGTTCTTTGCACCACTTTTCCTCGCCATTACTGAAGCAGCAACAGCTCCCGTGCTCATTCTTGTAGGTTTGATGATGTTCACCAACGTGACTCAGATGGATTTGAAAGATTACACGAACAGTATCCCATGCTTCATCACCCTTTTCATGATGCCAATGGCAGCCTCCATTTCTGAAGGTATTCTTCTCGGCACCATCGCTTTTGTCGGTATTAATGTGATAGCGCGTAAATGGCAGAATCTCAATGTCACGATTGTCATACTGGCAATTATCTTCATCGCAAGATATCTCATGCCTTTATTCTTCTCCATCGAGTAACATACAATATAGCAATTAGCCAAAGATAACAATGAAAAAGATTACTTTATTTGCGATGTTATTCATCGCAGCCATTAGTATTGACGCACAAAACATACAATTACACTACGATTTTGGTCGCAATATCTATCCCCATGAAGAAGATGGTCGCCCGAAAGTAACTGTCACTGTCGAGCAGTTCAAAGCGGACCAGTGGGGTTCCTGGTTCTATTTCGTAGATATTGACATGAGCCGCAAATTCACAGAAGGTGCCTATACCGAAATCTCTCGTGAGTTCAATCTTGGCAAACATTCACCTTTTGCTGCCCACATCGAATACAACGGAGGTCTGAACCGCTTTGGCAGTTTCCAGCAGGCAGCTCTTATTGGTCCAGCATGGAACGGACACAATGCCGATTTCTCCAAGACCTATTCTGTACAATTGATGTACAAGCAGTTCTTCAAGAGCTACAATGACACACACAGTTATGCCAGTGTACAGCTTACTGGTGTTTGGGGCATCACCTTTGCCAATAAAGCCTGCACCTTCTCTGGTTACATTGATTTCTTGCGTGGTGAGGATGCCAACAACCACGGCCAACTCGTTATCCAAAGTGAGCCTCAATTTTGGTACAACCTCCACAAAACTCAGCATTGGTACTGAGGTGGAGATCGGCCACAACTTCATCTTCAACACCTACAACAATAGAGACACATTCATCAACCCCACCCTGGCGTTGAAGTGGACTTTCTGATAGTTCGAACACAAATCTTCTGCTCAGCGTAGCCCATCTTTCGGGCAACCCACACTCTCTTAATCTCCCCAATTCTCTCATTGGCCGCTTGCGGACTAGTTTCTCGACTAGTCCGCCTTGCGGATGATTGAGAAGATTGGGGAGATTTTTTTGTGCCGCAGGCAAAGCAATGGATTGACAGCACCTCTTTGATGCTTTGCCGTCACCAATTTTGAACAAGGTGAACATCACGTTAAAGGGAATATTTAGAAATAAATGCTGAAATGTTTGCATTTCGAGTGTCTTGTATTGTATCTTTGTGCCAACTTTTAGATTTTCAGCTATGCCATTTGAAGCGCATCCGTCACCCAAAGTGGCGGAAAACGGAGAGAAATTGCTCTATGTGAAGCCACAAAGCGGACTGGTAAGAACGCTTAGTGAGTTCGAAATGTGGTTCCACGACAAATTCTCATTGCGTCAAGGTGATATGAATCGCGTGTTTGAGGCAATGTTGGATGGTGCCCCAGAATGGTTTGCCGCGGGCTACCGCATTGAGACCCCTATCGGAACATTCTCGCCCAAATTGAAGCTGAAACGCCAAGTGACCGATCCTGATGACATCAGTCATGACGATGCGGAACTGGATGGCATTGAGTTTCAGCCCTCTAAGTCCTTCATCAAGAATATGGAGTATGCGGTTGTTCGAGATGGTTTCCGCTATGTCCGCAAACCTCAGTCCAATAGATTGTTGAATAACCAGCAACATTTGGAGAAAGCCCTACAGCAGTGCATCAAGGAACATGGCTATGCCACCGTCGCGAGTTTTGCCGCCCATAGTGGTCTAACTAATCATTCAGCCCGCAGGCAACTCGACAAGTGGTGCTTTGGCGACAACCCCAAGCTGCAGTTCTCCCGCTTCGGCAGAATACACATATACACAGAGATTTAAGAATCTCATCCACCAATCATTTCCCCTTATTTGCAACTTCATTTGGCTTTAGGCATTTAATCGTCTGCCTTTAGCCAAATGGTCATGTGCCTTTAGGCAAACGATAATTTGCCTAAAGGCACTGTCCCTATTAAGTCAACATAATGTCCCGATTATGTTGAGTGAATCTCCCTGTTCTCTGGGGTGAATGTTCCAATTGGCACAAATTCCATTCCGACTCTGTGCCCTTTTTGTGCCATGTAACTTTATTCCAAACTCTCTGCTTGATTGGAAAATGTTTCCATTTTCTTTATTTCGACGACATTCTCAATCTTTGTACGATTTCCTGATATGATGAAGCCGGAGAAGTGAATGGGAACATAAAAAGTGTTTCCCCTTCCTTTCGTCCGGGAAAATCTTCCTCTAACAGTGTAGGGATAATATACTGCTCTATCTTAAACCAGAAAGTGTCATCGTAAATGTGTGGTACTTGGGTATATTGGAATACTGCCTTAAAACCGACACCAAATTTACCGATAGTATTGCCTTTCTTTTCATCTTTAGTAGAGTTACCCACACCTGTAATTGCATTGATGTGTCCTTTGTTAACGGTATCAGATTCCAAAGATATAGTGAATTGAACAGTGCCATTATGTTTGAAGATAAGCCGTTCCTTTTCCAAAGTAGAAGTAGCTTCTGTCGCTTTTGCATCATCAGCGTTTTGTAACAACTCGTAAACAAAGTGAGCCTTTTCTTTGTATTTATCAACAACGCCAGCCCAAATGCCTTTATAACCCGGTTTGTTGAAAGTCCTTGCATCATCTTTCTTTTCTTGATGCAAAAGTTCAAATAGTTCTCTATCCCTATTGCTTAACTTGGGGTTATAGGAAGATGTGCTATTCTCCTTTATTGTATTGTCTAACTCCACTTCTTTTGTAGGTGAAACGGTTTCTGATTCTGGTGTTAATACTACATCTTTAAGTCTAATATATTTTGGCGGTACTGATTGTGTCTTATCGTAACAAGAATCGAAGAGTTGTGTTGCATCAACAAAATCGCCTAACTTATTAAAGCCAAGAGAACGGAAATTAAGCCCGGACATTTTTAATGCCGGGGGCGAACTTAACAAGGTTTACCCATCCGCTCCCATTTCCAGAAACAGTCTCTTTAGGCAAGGACTTGAAAGTAGAAATAAGCTTTTCTTTTTCTATCTCACTTATAAATGGCATATGCTTTTTCAGATTTTATAGATGTTACATTGTTTTACACTGCTCTTTGTTCACAACCCTATCTCTGAACAACTTCATATTGGTGAAGTTGCGTGAGATATTCTGCACAAGTTCCAGATAATTGTCAGAGCCATCATCCCACTTGTGATAGAACGGCTTTATTGAAACGCAGTTTTCATGTTCAAAGACGGTGTTGAGCAATGTCCTATCAGAGTTGCCGCAAGAGTGCCCCATGATCAGCACTTGAAATGGTGCTGACATCAAGAATTCCAGCATATCGTGGTAATGTCTTGTTTCCAAATATTTCACCGACTTGACATTCTTCAACAATTCATTGTCGTTCCTGTCGAGAATGTCTTGATAATGCCTGTCAAGTTCATCACCATAGCCAAAGATGATTTTCTCTGGGTGTTCCAACTCGCCATGAATATAGTTGAATTCAATGTTGAAATTGCCGTACATCTTGGCAGTGGTGGTGTAATTGAAGCTCAGCAACATGATACGCTCAGGTCTCAGTTTCTTTTGCTCTTCAAAGATATTTTGTATTTCTTCAAGGTTCGTATCTTCAAACCCCATATTTTCCAATGCTTTCTTTTTCCCTTCAGTTGAAAAATCAGCAGGGTCGAAGAATTCTATCATTGGATTATGCAACTCTTTTTTATACAGATTCGACCCGATGGTACGAAGGTATTCTACCAGCTTTTCCTGCAAATAAGCCAGCTGCTCATTCAGTTCCTCGACCGAGTAACCTCTGTCTTCATTTTCTGTACACTGCTTCAATAGTTGATAGTAGTCGTTCTCAATATCAACCCAGCCTTTGGTTTCTATTGATTGAAGGATTGTCTCAAAGAACCGTGAACACGTCACAGAAAAATCATCGGTGTTTTCTCTGATAGCATTTACTATCTCAGTTGGGGGGTATTTCCACTCCCTTGTCATCAAATCCCTAAATGAATGAAAGAAGAAGAAATTAGACCAACTGGCACAATCTTTTGTGTTCTTTATCTCCAACTTGCATAAGCAATCTTCCGAGATAGGGGCATGCTCTGTCAACATGGCATTTAATCTCCTTTCCCAATACCAGTTTATGAAATCCATATAACTGGTTTTGAGACCATGTGCCATATCAAAGCCATTTCCTATGATAACGAGTCGATTCATTTTCGTCCATTCTTAGTTTTATGCCACACCACCATATCTTTGACTAACATAGTTGTAAATGGTATCTCGGTAGTAGTTTATACTTTCTTCGCTATAACTCTCTGGAAGTTCTTGCCACAAAACATCACGTATGGTAATGATAAGAGTAGCACGAGTCGTTGGCTTATCAAATGGATGATCCATACCAGCCAACTGTTCCTTTATTTTGGCAAGCAACTCTATGGCTACATCCTTCAGCTTCTTGACTTCTGTCTTTGACAGATTGTCTTTCAATAGGAGGTCGTAGAGCGAGAGCTCTTCATCACTCTTGAATCCTTCTCGTACATAACGCTTCTCTTCTTCGCTGAGAGATTGAGACAGATGCATCAACTCCTCGAAGGTCTTCTCTATCGTTGCGCGATTCTGCTCCTGGTTATACGCTTGAATAATCTCCTGATACTTTTCGTAAAAGTTAATTCTGGATGGATTCTCTGCTAATAGTCGAGCCAAACGTTCCTGAAGTAAGTCTTGAATGTCTCTTAGTACGAGATTCTTGTCTTCACGCTTGGCAAACTCTCTTCGCAATAAATCGAAGTCGATACCGCTGATGTCAAATCTACGTCCACCACCATCAGCAACCATCATAGCATTGGAATCTATTTCAAGATACTCATTGACAATATCATTGATTGCCACACTCAGGTCGGTGATGTCAGCGTGCTTACGCTTTTTCTGCAATTCCTTGTAGATGGCTTCCAGAGCATCTTTCTTTTTACGCATATCTTCAGTTATATCTTCACGATCGAGATATTTCCAAAGATTGAGCAAAGAAGTTGCAAATGTACAGAACGACTTACGAGTTTCAATCTTATCACAAAGCTGGTTTGCTGCCTTCTTCAGAAGTGACAGTTTCTCAAATGACATTGCATCAATGAGTTCCTGCAATTCAAAACCTTTATCATGCAGAAATGTTTCCGCTGTCGCAATGATTTCCCAAACATTCTTTATCAGTTCTTCCTTGTTGACTGTAGGGTCGTTGCCGCCGTCTCCGCCATCAGGATTAGCTGTATAGTCAGCCAGCGCTTGGCGTAGTGCTTTCACAAGACCAATATAGTCAATCACAAGACCATTCGACTTACCTTCTGCCACACGGTTTGCACGGGCAATGGTCTGCATCAGGGTATGCGCCTTCATGGGTTTGTCAATATAAAGGCATGACAGCGTTTTTACGTCAAAACCTGTCAGCCACATGGCACAGACAAAGACCACTCGCAGTTTGCTGTCGGCATCCTTGAACTCCTTGTCCAACTCCCTTTTCTCCATCTTCTCACGATGTGGAGTGATATCAAGTCGCCATTTCTTGAAGGTCTGTATCTCGTTCTGCTCCTGCGATACAACAACTGCCATTTCGGTTTCTTCCATCCATTGCAGTTTACGCTTCATCTCCTGAACTTCCTGTTGCCATGGATCTTGCTCAATACGCTTACGCAGAGCCTTTATCTCTTTTTGCCAATACTCCTGCACGTAGTTATACATGCGGACGCAAGTTACCTTGTTGAAGCTTACCATCATAGCCTTACCACTTGTCCACAAGTCACTATAGTGACGCACAAAGTCCTGTGCCACTACTCGCAGTCGTTTCTCGGCGGTCAACAGATGTACCTCCTGTGCAAACTCACGCTCCAGTTTAGCTTGCTGTGAGGGGTCCAACTCCTCTTCATCCAATCTGGCGGCAATTTCAGCATTGATTTCCGGATTCTTCAGCTCTTGAAGTTTCTCACCGCGATTCTCATAGTAGAGAGGAACCGTTGCCTTATCCTCTACGGCACGTTTGAAGTCATACACAGATACATACTGTCCAAAGGTGCGAGCCGTGATATTATCGTCTCGCAACAAAGGTGTACCAGTGAAGCCAATACGGTTTGCTGTTGGCAACATGTGCATGAGGTTGTCGGCAAAAACGCCATTCTGTGTACGGTGTGCTTCGTCACTCATCACGATGATGTCATGATCAGGATAGATAGGTTCTGCGTCTGCCTTGTTGAACTTCTGTATCAGCGAAAAGATGAACGAAGGATTGCCGGTCAGCTTCTGCCGAAGATCATCACCGCTATGTGCAATGAACTGCTTGGCTTTCAATCCTCCCAACAGTCCGCAATTCTCGAAGGTGTCACTTATCTGTTTGTTCAACTCATCGCGATCGGTCAACACCACAATCGTTGGCGAGCCTTCAAACTTACGCCTGATTTTCTGAGCCAAGAATACCATCGAATAACTCTTGCCAGAGCCTTGGGTATGCCAAAACACGCCCAGTTTCCCCTTCATCACCTCACGATGGCGATACATCTCCACTGCTTGGTTTACACCCAGGTACTGATGGTTGCGGGCCAGAATCTTGACGGTAAAACCTCCACTGTGGTCGAAGAGAATGAAGTTTTCAAGCAAATCCAGCAAATTCTCCTTTTTACATATGCCGCGCAGCATCGTTGGCAATTCGATATTCCCGTGATCCAACTCCGTCAGTCGTTTCCACTCATGGAAGAACTCCCACTTGGCACCAACTGAACCCACACGGCTTTCCATGCCATTGCTCAGCATAATCATGGCATTGTGGTGGAATAAATGCGGTATGGTGTCAAGGTAGTCGCGATAGTTGTCGGTATAAGCATTCTGTATGTCCTGGTCATGATTCTTCAGTTCGATGAAGATAAGCGGAAGACCATTCACGAAGCACACCACATCTGCTCTGCGCTTGTGGATAACACCCTTTATCCACAGTTCCCTTACGGCAATAAACTCATTATTATCCACATTAGCAAAGTCCAGAACCTTGGCACGTACCAGTTCAGTCTCGCCATTAGGCTTCAGGCGAGTGACAGGCACACCATCACGCACGTAACCATACTTCTCCTCGTTAATCTGCATCAGCGTCTGCGAGCTCATGTAGCTGGTCATGCGCTCGATGGCTTCTGTCAACTGCTTGTCGGACATCCATGGATTCAGACGTTTCAGGGCCAAGCGAAGATGACGTGTTAATACAACCTCGCTCTGATTCTTGCGTCCCAGCGTGCCTTGTTCGCCAAGTACCTCATTGTCGAAAGCATACACAGACTTCCATCCAAGCTCTTTTTCCAAAAGTTCTGCTGTTGATTTCTGTATTAGCAGGTCTTCACTATAGTCTTTTGCCATAATTTTATTTATTGGTGCCCATAACAGGCAGTGGAACACATACTTTATAAAATCTTGCCAATTTACGTACTGGAGTTGTACATAAATCTCGAAGTCTCTTATTTGCAAACGGATTCTTCACATCGCGTCCTTCCTTTGGGTATATGATAACGCAAGGAACGTTTGGAATAGGAGATTCTTCATCTATATCCTCATAGCCAAGGTGATGTAGGATAGGAATGTCTCTACTATAACCACTTAGTTGTCGTATGACATTATTGTCAAGCGATGAACTCTCATACTTTGGAATGTATTTCGTGTCAAGTATTGCCTTAAATCCAGTCGCGCAATAAAGGAAGTCTGGGAATCCCGTCTTTCCATTGAACTGATACGATATTTTATTTCCGTACGCTTCATTTAACAATCCATAAACATAATGCTCATAGAGCAATGACATATCCAATGTAAATGGAGGGACATTCTCGTCCAATGAACTTGTTTTACTTATACTATAATCGTATCTTCGAAGAATAAGTTTTGCCAAACGTACAGCCTCATTGTATTCACTAAAAAGTTTATGCCCTTTTATCAGAGACACTTCCTTTATCTGTACTTCATCGGTTACATTTTCGAACAAAGCCAAAGACTTTGATAGCATCAGTTTTGCTTTGCTCCCTATGGAATGATTCTCTGTTATTATTCTGAGTATTTGAGAACTGAACAATAAAGCTTTCTTGATAAGTCTGTTTTCAGGAATGTCGACCGTATATTCGTCAAAGTCACAAAAGACTCTATCGAATCTTTTTGAAGCAATGTTCTTTCGTTCATTCTTCATCACTTGTATGTGTCCTTTGACTTTTTTCAGGTTCTCGCTGTAATGTACATAGCCTTTCTTTAAAGACTTGATTCTACTTACGACTCCAAGAAAATGCAGAACAATAAGAGGACTTAAAACACCTTTTAGTGATGGTGCATGTATGACAGGAGCCTCACTATCAATGTTATAAATCTCGGCGAAAGACTCCACTGACAAATCTGATGAGAAGCACATCATGAACATAGTGAGGAAATCTATTTCTTCCATCCCTCTCTTTGTTGTTACAACTAATGCTTCTTTATCGTCTATCCATTCTGCCCCAATAACATACGATGCATAATATCCCCATGGATCGTGTTCCATAGGTTTATCCCATCGAACAAGGTTCAGATTATCATATCTGTCGTTATGTTCGATGCTCAGACGTTCGTGTTCTTGAATAAGAATGGATTTCATACCAGTTATCTATTATTCGTTTTCATCTTCTTCTTGGTCTTCATCCTCAATCTCTTGGACAGGACTCAGTGAAAGCCATGAATTAAAGGCTGTTTTCTTTTTGTCGTTCTTAACATTGAGGATGCCATCATTGATATATTCGTTTATAAGCGGAAGGATTTCATACTCTACTTTGTCATGAAGTTCATCTTCACTTTCTGCCATGAAGTAACTATGACCTACCATCAAATCATCTATGCTCATGTCTCCACATAGATGTTTCGGATTCTCAATGAATCTCTTAATGTCCTCAAATAATTCTAAAGCAATAGTTCCAAGTTCCTCATTGTCTGTATCAGAATAGAATTTCTTAATCACAGAATCCTGAGATTTGAGTGTAATGAAAGCAAATCTTCTACGTAAAGCATAGTCAAGGGTTCCTGTACTTCTATCAGTGGTATTCATCGTACCGATAATGTACAGGTTTGAAGGTACACCAAACACTTCGTTCTTTGAATATGGCAGCATCACTTTAATAGGATGATTCCCATTTAGACGTTTGTCTGACTCCAACAAGGTAATAAGTTCGCCAAATATCTTTGACACATTTCCTCGGTTGATTTCGTCAATGATCAGTACAACAGGCTTATTTGTAGTTGCATGAAATTCTTTCTTGACAGCTTCAATAAAGGCCTGAGCATACTGTTGCCAATTATTCTCCACACCTTTACCCTGAGCCTGCAGTTTTATCTTCTCGATATTTAGAGGTGATGGCGTGTATTCTTCTCCCCGTGAACTTGTGGAGTTAGTACTTCTACAACTGACAGTAGAGTTCCCTTCTTTCCACCAGACATAAAGTGATGATCTTCCTGTGACGGTTGGTATCTCTCGTTTGTTCTGATACCCTTTTATCTTTTGGAGATAATCGTCAATACACTCTACAATATCTTTACTTTGGTCTGTTTGAACTGCATTGCAGGCGCGTTTGAAGATTCCATCCTCTGGCTCATAGGTTACACCAATAGAATTGCCGTCAGTATCAGTTTGTACATGTGGTTTTAGTCCTTCGACAAAATCCTCATAGTCAAGTGACTGATGGAATGTCGTGAAGAATATCTGATCTCCAAGCAATGAGTCATAGCGTTTCATCACAGCTTTATGGTCTGTGAGATCAATATCTGTAACGCCTAATGTCTTTAAGGCTATTGCAGCAGTATTATATGTCTTACCTGTGCCAGGAGCGCCTTGCAAGATAATATTTTTCTTTTCTTTGAGCAGTTTGCTACAATTCCCTATGAAAGAATGACTTTCAATGTATTTCAGCCATTTGTCTATATACTTGTATTGCTCTGTAGATGGGCTACAAGATTTGAACGAGCCTTGCGAGAAAAGTGAAGGCCTGGGCTGTTTATAATGCTCAGCCCAACCAAGAATACGAACCTTTCTGTAATTGAGGTTATAATACTTTTCTGTCAATTTTTCATCTTTAAAATTATCTCCAATAATTTCACATAGAGCTATAGCTTCACTACCTTTCCTAACTAAGACAATATTGCCTTTTGCAATCGTTTTGAAATCAACACATTGCTTATCTTCCCATTCTCCAGTGCCAATAACAGGCTCTTTCTCTAAAAGCATTTGCTTTGAGTCAATTTCCATGCCTCCCTTACCATCAGGCAAGTGCATCTGTATGTGCCAATACTTGTCTTGCTTGCTATTCATAGACATACATTTGTTATTGTCGTATTTCATTATATCTTCGATTGTAAGATCGTTTGGAATCCAATATTTCTTTGTGCCTGACGACAAGTTATATCGGGACAGTTCTTTTTGAAAAACAACATCCAATCTCTCATCCTGCACTTTTTGGTAGAAACTCTTTAAAATATCATTGGTCTGATTCCCATCTCCATGATTTTTTTGATGTTTTTCCTTTGTGTTATCTTTATATCCGACAAATCGACTTGGAGAAAAACAGATGTGAGAGTCGATTATTTCAATCTTTCAATCACGTATATTCTACCATTTTTGAATATACTTGATGCCCATTGATACGTATCATCATCATTCTCATCACTTAAATAATGATAGAGCGTTTTGATGTTACGAATCACATCGTCTCTTGTTTCTATAAAATCAAATCTATCCATTAGCAAACAAATATTACGAATTCAAAAAATTATGCAGTTAAACGCTGTTTAATAAATTCTTCTATTGTTCTTATCTCATTTCCATAGATATTCTTGTAGAAACGTAAGATATCGCTAATAACAGTATTTGTTGGGAGAGCCAATAAATTATGAACTTCCCAAAACTCACTATGGGTGCCAGCAACAATACCTTTATTGCAAATGTTTATAATCTCGTCTGTTTTCTTTAACCAGGCTTGCTCTAAGAAGGTTTTATCACTTGCATTTTTAATTGATTGTAACAAATACCTTTCCGGATTACAATCACCTGGAAGATATGTAATTCTGCTATTGAAATAATCTTTTTTAGCCGCTTCAGACTCTTTACGATCATCAAGTCTTTTAATGATTCCTTTAACCATATCCTCTTTCTTATTCTTCTTATCTCCATCCATTATGACACAGAAGTTATCACTTCCTTCCCTAAAATGTGCTTCCATTTGGGCTGGGATAGAATTATCAGCAGAACCTATAATCTTAACATCAATTCTCTTGCGGATTTCTTCACATAGCACATTCTGCAAAAAAGATTGAGCAACCTCATCCTCAACAAACACGGACATCTCTGGTTGATTTTGACCTGATAAGGTAGACAAAGCAAATTCAGAAGATATTTCTTGCGTTATAGTAGTTCTAAGCCCAGATGATTGAATTAAGACTCTTCCGTCTAATGGAAGAGAATCCAAAATATACTGTGAATGGGTTGAACAAACAATCTGGCAATGATTTTTCTTACATAGTTCCTTCAATACATCTATTAATTTCTTCTGTGCACTAACATGAATACCTAACTCTATTTCGTCAACAACTATCAAGGCACCTTCGCCAGCAGCTAGAATTTCATAGAGCAATGTGAGAACAGCGTTTTCGCCTGCTCCCATGTTATATCCAGTATATTGATTTATATTGGTTACATAGAATAGTTTATAATTCTTGTATTCTTTTAATTTAATATCCGTGTACCCCTGACCAAAAATTCTAGTCAATGAACTCGTCAGGAAACTTTTTATTATTTCATCTATTTTTGTTTCTTTAAAACTACTTCTATACCCACGATATTTACTATCCTCTGATGGTGGAAGAATTCTGTTAATCCCAAGAAAAGAAACAACTCTTTCTGGTCTCGTGTTATAATCGTTCCACTTTCCGCTTGGCTTCTTTTTCCTTATATCTTCTCCTTTTATTTTTGGAGGGGCGGGGACGAAATCTGTTAAATATGTGGATTTAATTTCTATCTGAGAGACAAGTCCCTTTTCTTCTGGGGCAAAAACAAAGAAATCACTATATGTATAATAATTACTATTTTTATTGAATGGAACAAAAGAGCTGGTATTATGGAATGCACAGCTCACCAATGCTAATAATGTCGATTTACCAGAACCATTAACACCTGCAATAGCAGTAATAGGATACTTGAATTCAACTTTTGATGGATGTAAACCTCTAATACCGCCACCACTAACTTCGATGCTTTGTAAATAGTTGAAATTAGGGTTACTCTGAAAATCCGTGCGAATTTTTCTATCTATAGTTCTGTCTTTATACATTGTATCTGTTTTTGTTTATTCTATGATTCAAAAAAATCGATCATCAGTTTTGTATGCAAGCTTTCGTACTATATACCTTTGTCACATTATCTATTTCACCGTTATTTATTCAATGCTTCGTCTTTTTCTTTTTGTTTCTTCTCCAAAGTTTCAAAGGCTCCATCAATGCACTTCTTGGTAAAATCTTCCCCGAATATGTGGTCATAAGTCAGTTCGTATGCCTTTCTTATATCCTTGAATTTAGACAATTGTGGATATATCATAAATGAGACTATAGCGATTATTGCCAAATCCCAAAAAACATCGTTCAGCATATTAATTAAAATAATGGCAATCAATAAATATACGACAATCTTTAATCCTAGAGAAAGAGCGTCCATAATGATATCACCCACTAATAATATTTGACGATATGATGAGTGTTTGGAATATTCTGCAGCTGCTCCCCTATAAAAACCTAAAGCATATTTTACCACTGTTTGTTTTTTCTTTCTTACTTGAAATTTCCTTCTTAGATAATCAACTATTTTCTTAAACAAATAGCATGACAATGTACCTAACATAGATGCTATTATCCCTGCGATAATAACACCCCACACATTCTTTAACAAGAAATTCTCAATCAGTGTAAAAATATTATCCATAAATAATCACATAAGTATTTAACAATTCATATTAATCTCTCCACTCATCAGCTTAGGAAGCAGGCGGTCGCGAGCCTCAGTAAGGAGGCGGATTTGAGAGAGTAATTTCTGTCTCTGTTCATATTGCTTAGAGAAAGGACCAAATAACTCCATACTATTAGGAACGCATAATTCGATAGAATCAATGTGCTTTTTCCCAAGATGAGCTACGGTAGCTCCCACGAGTGTTTTCTCAAAGAACTTAATTGGCTCTTGAATAGCCTGGAAGATAAAGCCTTTCATATTCTCTTCTTTTGGTCTAAAAGAACAGGCTCGTTGCACAAGGTATGCATCACCACCACTCCAGCTATTAATATGGAATATTCCATCCATACCAACTACAATGTCTCCATTATGTACGATATAGCAATCCTGCGCTTCTTCTGTTGTATAATCAGATGTTATGCCATCAGGAATATTCCTTATTCGCAAAATGGGCATACCTTCACCATTGCTATTGAACAATTTGCCATCGAAAGCATATCCATATTGCACATCGACCATATCAACAAGTTTCTTCTTCTTCCACCCTTCAGGCATCCCATCGACAATCTTGGTGTTTTCGTGTTCGGGGAAGTGGAGGTCAACGAACCATTCCTTATAGAGTCGCTGCGCTGCTTCTTCCAACAACTTTATCTGCTTCTGATAGTTCTCTATCAATGAATCGTAGCGAGAGAGGATAGAGGCGATGCGGTGCTGGATTTCCATTGGTGGTAATTCCACCTCCATGTTAAGCAAATCGTTATTTGCAAGACTTGCTCTGGTTGTCATGCTTGAGAATGCCATGAACTGACCACGAAACTTAGGTGTACGTAAATAGTAACCAATGTAGCGTGGGTTAACCCTATCTGTTATTGGACGAAGTCTTTTGGTGAAACCATTATATGTCGCGTTTGGATAATCTCTCAGTGCAACAGAACTCATTCCAAGTTCATCCATTGTTTCGCTTGTACGAGTAATGAAGACATCACCTGCTTTTATCGAACATGATTCACGTTCTTTATCAGTCGTTTGTACAAGAGATTCTAACTGCTTAGGCAAGAACCAATTGTTAAATACGTTGGAAAAAGTAAGGAATGGAAAACCTGTACCAAAGAACTGCCTTCCCTTGGATAAACCATTGTGAACTTCATAAAGTTCCTCTAACTTCACTTTCTTCCACTCACTCATACCTCATCCTCCTTTCTTCCATTTCCCCATTTAGCTTTTGCAACTTCAAGGGACTTCTGTATCTGTTGCATGAGAAGGTCGCGCGGAGGCAGTTCTGTCATATATTGAGCAACCTTTATTCCTGATTTATCGAGTTGGAGAAGTTCAATCTGTTCCTCACTACCTTCGGTACAGAGTAAAAGACCAAGTGGTGTTTCTTCCCCTGGCTCCATTTCATTCTGCTCAAGCCAACGTAGATACAGCTCCATCTGACCTTTGTATTGAGCTTTAAAACGACCGAGTTTCAAATCAATGGCAATAAGGCGATGTAGTTTGCGGTGATAGAATAGCAGGTCAAGATAGAAATCCTCTCCATCAATAATCATTCGCTTTTGGCGCTCAGCAAAGCAGAATCCATTTCCAAGTTCAAGAATGAACTGTTCCAGATGCGCGACAAGACTATCTTCCAAGTCCTTCTCGCTATACAAGCCTTTTAACCCAGTAAATTCAAGGAAATAAGGGCTTTTGAATACTACATCAGGAGAAACAACTTTATTATCTCTAACATTGGTAAGTTCCTGTTTTACAACTTTCTCAGGCTTTGAAGACAATGCAGTACGCTCGTATAGCATTCCATCAATTTCTTTGCGAAGCTGACGAACGCTCCATCTATTGGCTGATGCCAGCGTGAAATAATAATCACGTTGCAGTTCGTCTTTCAATGGCAGTAGCTCCACGAAATGCGACCATGATAATTGTCGCGACGCTGTCGAGACAATCTGAGAATCAGGAAAAAGGGTTGCGAACTGCATATGACGATACAGGCTTTTTACGTCAAAGCCTTTGTGTCCGTAGATATTCTGTAATTGTCGTGACACTGTCGCGACAATCTGCTTTCCATAATCAGCTCGTTCATTTCCAAGCATGTCGCGGTTAATTCGCTCGCCAATATGCCAGTACATCATGGTTAGCTCATAGTTGGCTGTAGATGCCACATGAATTCGCGCTTCGTCAATGATTTGGCGGAGGTCAGTCATCAAATTTCCAACTACTGCACCCATTGCTGAAATATCGGTTGACACTATTGGTTTTATCTCTTTTGCCATGATTTACTTCGTGTTAAGAGTTTCCCATTCCTTCATGATCTCACTCATTAGCAAGTTGGCTTCTTTGTTGAGTGAGGCGAGTTCTGTATGGATTTCATTCATACGCTCATGGAAGTCAACGCCATCGTCCTCGACTTCGGCAACGCCCACGTATGCACCGGGGGTAAGCGAGTAGTTCTTTTCCTCTATCTCCTGAATAGTGGCAATCTTGCAAAGACCAAGCACATCCTGATATTCGCCTTCAAGACCGAACTTTGAAGTGAGCCAAATGGCTTCGTTTACCATATCTTTGGCTTCAAGAGTAACAGCAAGTTCCGCCTCATTGGAGGTAATGACAGCCTTCAGCTCATCCTTCTCCTTTTTCCCTTTTGTCTTTTTGAGGGTATCTTGCTGGTCTTTGATATACTTTTTGTACATCGCCTCCTCGGAGTTGAGCACACCAAGGGCTTTCTCGAAAGTCATGTCACGATCTTGCCAAGAATAAGAGTCATGCTTCTCGGCATGTTCGCTAAGTGCATTCCAATACTCATTGATAAGCGACTTATACTTGTCCTGTTCTCCACGATACAGATGGACAATAGCTTGCAAGTTTTTCAATTGCCATTCTGACCATTCATTAAGAGTACGGTCAACAACGGTATAATAGTTGCGGGCATCAATGAAAAGTACACGATTCTTATTCTCTAAACGCTTTGCCTTGTCAAAGAACCACAGAGAGCAAGGGAGCGAGAGGGTGTAGAAAAAGTTGTTGCCCACACTTACCATAACATCCACATCGCCTGTAAGAACAAGCTTTTCACGGATGTCATGATCCTTGTTGGCACTATCCGTTGCCGATGATGCCATAACAAATCCTGCACGACCATGGTCGTTGAGGTAGGCATAGAAATATGAAATCCAGAGATAGTTGGCATTACCAATCTCTTTTGTCTTAGCATTAACACCTGGCAAGCCGAATGGCAAACGACCAGCAGCAGATGCAGACTCCGACTTTACTTTATCAACATTGAATGGAGGATTTGCCATCACGTAGTCACACTTTCCTGCAAGGTTGTGTGCATCATGATAGAAGGAGTTAGCCTCATCACCAGAAACAATCCTGCCATTCAAACCGTGTACTGCCATGTTCATCAGACAGAGTTGGGCATTGTATTCCACCTTTTCCTGACCGTAGAAGGTCATCTGTGTATTGGCATTCATACCACCAGCATTCACAAAGTCGCCAGTTTGAACGAACATACCTCCCGAACCACAAGCAGGATCAAGCATTACACCCTGTTCTGGCTCCAGTACATTTACGAGCATCTTTACCAAAGACTTAGGAGTGAAGAACACACCATCGTCTGATGCTACAGCCTTAGCAAACTTGCTGAGGAAGTACTCATAAATACGACCTATAACATCGCCACCGATTTCGTCGAGTGTCTTGTTATTAAAGATACGAAGGAGTTCACGCAACAGCTCATCGCTGAACATAGTGTATGATTTAGGCAGAATACCTGTCAACTGTTCGCTTTGTTCTTCGACCAGAGTCATAGCGCGATTGACAGCTTCGCCCAAAGGTTGGTCATCCGACAGATTTACCAGATAGTCAAACTGAGCCTCACGAGGAAGGTAGAGAGCACTTTTAGCAGCAAAATCACTTGGTTCAACAGGCATTACGCGGCCACCACGGCTTGGACGATTCTTCAGCAATTCAGCTTCAACCATCTTGAAGCGACTATATGCGTATCTTAGAAACAGCAATGCCAACACCGGCATACAGTATTGGCTTGATGTGAGTTTACTTCCTGCACGAAGCAGGTCTGCCGACTCCCAAAGGTCAGCTTCTAGTTTGCGAATATTTATCTTTTCAGTCATTTGCTTCAATTATAAAGGTTGTTCATTGCTTACAAGGTCGCTCATTTTAACCTGTAGGATTTCTGCAATCTTTTTGATTGTCTCTAATGAAGGCTGTGCTTTGTTGGTACACCACTTACTAATAGTTGCAGGGTCTTTTTCCATTTGCTCTGCTAACCATTTTGCTGTTTTGTGTTGTTCAACAAGCACCACTTTCAATCTGTTGAGGTCTTTATTTGCCATTATACAAAATTTTAATGCAGCAAAAATACTAATTTTTCATGTAAAACGTGCAAGAATAGACAAAAATATGACAAAAAGTAGTCATTTTCTTTGCTTTTTAGTTCAATTGAGACTAAAAATCACGAAATTGACACCAATATTTGTGAGATTGAAAGCCACAGCTAAAATCAAGACAATTACTTGTCGCAACCCTTATCCTCCATTTAGGTACCAAGTTTGAATATCGAAGCGTGTAAGCAATTCACTATAATCATTCCGCAATTACCCATATGGTGCGTTATCTAAAAACTCTTTCAGAAATGTTGCTATTTTGTTACTCATTTAATTATAATATCTATATATCTGTCTTATAGTCAATGCATTTATATAATACTATAGGATAATAGCCTACTACATTCTTTCTTACGACGAAGAGGGTTGGCGATTATTGACTGATCCCATCTCTGTGTATGAATGTTTTCTTGATGAGGACAAGTTGCATCTGGAAGATGTGGCGAGGCCCTCAGGAAATAGTCATTCTATCCAAGTGCATTATTCCACTATAAAAGACATCGATTTTTTGATTGTGGACACGACATTTCAAGTCAAAATGTTAGACATAAAAGAGTGAAAGCATGAAAAAGAAATTGATTATCACAGGAATCATTCTTGTTGCAATCGGTGGGGCTGCGTGTTGGTATTTCAACAGGAAAGCACCATTGTTTGATGCAGCAGAAGGAGTGTGTCCCCGATGTCTGAGTCACGATGTCCGTAGATGGGAGTATGGATTGGGGGCAATGGACACGGAGGAAGTGATAGGAGGAGGATGTGTTGTGTCTGCTGATTCTCCCAAATATCATTGTGATGTCTGTGGCTTTGATTGGGGCGTTGTGGGTGAAATAGTGGATGAAAGATAAAGAAGAAAGCAAATGAAAAAGAATTTGATTGTCATATTGCTTGTTACCATAGCTTTCCAGTCGTGTGGCACATGTTCGCATCATGTGAACACTTCTGTTGTGTCTGATAGTGTTGAGGCTCCTTACGTGAGTCATGGGCGTGAGGTATGGAGCACACTTGCAGATGTGGGATTTCCTGTCATCCCTGATAGCATTTCAAGCTCATGGTTGGAGAGGTATTGCTATACAACTTCTTATAACAAGGTGAATCGTCAACCTAATTGGGTGATGTGGCAACTGACTGGGGATCATGTGATGAATCGTAAGGAAGGGGTGTGGAATGAGTATAGGGAAGATCCGGATTTGCCTGCTGATGAACGTGCTACGTTAGCGGATTATGCTTCATCTGGTTACGATCGAGGGCACATGTGTCCTGGGGGTGATTGCAATTGGGATGATGTGGGAAGGGATGAGACTTATGTGCTATCGAATATGTGCCCTCAGAATCCGAATCTGAATCGTGGGGACTGGAAGGAGATTGAGAATGCATGCAGGAAATGGGCTCAGAAGTATGGTAGCATCTATATTGTCTGTGGGCCGATGTTCTTCAAGAGTCAAGAGCACGAGAGAATTGGGCCGAATCAGATTCCCATACCAGAGGCATTCTTTAAGGTGGTGTTATGTGTGGATGAATATGCTCCCAAGGGAATCGGTTTCATCTGCAGAAATACGGATGGGAACAGGACAAAGGATTTCTATGTAAACTCCATCCGACAGGTAGAACGAATCACAGGCTACAAGTTCTTCCCCAACCTTAATGATTCCATCAAGAATCTGGTGTATGATATGGATGATATCAATATTTGGTAAAGTGTTGTGAGTGAAAGAAAAATGAGTGATTGATGAGGATAAGATGAAAAAAGAGGGAGAATAATTTGGTAGGAGCAAAAAAATATAGTACCTTTGCAACTGATAATATTTAACCAGATTCTATGGCAAACGAAATGGATATGAACAATATGTTATCAGTTCTTGACGGGTATGCACTTGAAACGACTGATGATATTGCACTCGGATTGGCAGATGACTTCCGACACAGACGAATCGAGAAAAATCTGACAAGAGAAGTGATTGCTGAGCGCGCAGGTGTTGCTGTCAGCAACATCGTTAGGTTTGAGCAGAAGGGGCTGATCTCATTGAAGAATCTGATTGCCATCGCTGTTGCTTTGGGTTACACGTCTGAAATAAAGAACGTATTCAAGAGTCCCAAGTATTCAACGATGGAGGAACTGACACAGATCCGAAAAAATACTGGCAAAAAGAAGGCTTATAGGAAACCATGATGAAGACTGATCACCTGACTGTAAAATACCGCAACAGGATTGTTGGCACGCTATCGCTGACTCCAGATGACAAACTTTGCGCATTTGAATATGACAAGGGGTGGCTGTTGGATGGATTTAGCATATCTCCTCTTGAATTACCACTGCGGCAGGGATTGTTCATTGCTAAGCCCCAACCTTTTCATGGCAATTTCGGAATATTCGAAGATAGTCTTCCCGATGGGTATGGAAGATATCTTCTCCATAAGGCCTTGTTGCGTGAGGGGATAAATGATTACAACCTTTCTTCACTTGACAGGCTAAGTCTCGTTGGAAGCAGTGGTATGGGTGCCCTCACCTATCATCCTGAAACACACATCCAGCAAGGAACTGACATGCGTGACCTTGACCTGCTTCAACAGAAAGCACTCGAAGTGCTGAAAGAGCAGCAGGATACGGATGCAGGACTCTTGTTATATAATAGCGGCAATAGTGGCGGCGCACGCCCAAAGGCAATATTCAATGATGAGGAAGGACATTGGTTGGTGAAGTTCCGTCACACTTTTGATCCGAAGGATATTGGGCTTCAGGAGTTCCATTATAATGAGGTGGCGAAGAAATGTGGCATCCATGTGCCAGATTTCAAGCTGATGAACGGACGCTATTTTGCCACACGACGCTATGACATCAGCGCCGATGGACAACGGATACACACTGCTACAGCCGGTGGATTACTTTGCCTTTCACTTGCCAATCCTGTCCTTGATTACAGCAATTTGTTGGCTTTGACAGGTTTTCTCACCCAAGACCGCCAGGATGTGGAGGAAATGTTCCGTCGTATGGTTTTCAACTATTTGACAGACAACAAGGATGACCACTGTAAAAACTTCAGTTTCTACATCAGCCAAGACCCTACAGGACATTATGCATGGCACCTTGCCCCAGCTTATGATTTAACACTCTGTACCGAGGGATATAACGGTGAGCATGCCACTTCTGTCAATGGCACGGGAAATCCGACACTCTTAGATATGATAGCTATCGGCACAAAAATCAAGATGACGGAAAAAAGGTGCCGTGAAATCTTTGAGGAAGTATATATGGCTTGCGAGGATTTGTTGCTTCATCCTATTTCGTAATAGCTTATTGCAACAGATGGTGTATTTGCAGGCTATCTGACTTTTCCAAAAAAGTGAGAAGAATATAGAGAACGGCATGAAGGGAGACGGGAATGAAACAGAAAAGACTTCTATCAAACATGAAACCACGAAAAGTGAGAAATATAGTGATTGCCCTTATGGTAGTAGCTTTGATGGTTGCCATGAAAGCGGTGTGGGTGTATGCTTACACGAAGAATAATGGAACGTTTGAGGGCGAGAAGAAAGATATTCTGGCGAGGAAGAACTATCTGGTGGAGAAGTTCGAAGGATTCAAGTGACGGTTCTCTGATCCACTTTGGTGGAGAATCGAACTATCGCCAGGTTAAAAGTTCTTTTTGTTTCACGACATAAAAAAGAAGGGACTCCCGTGTGAGAGTCTCTTCTTTCTTGGTATATATGTTGTATAAGAGAGAGGAGCTATGGTTTAGCGGCGATGATGGCGACGGAAGAGGGGAGCGCGCTTCTTGCTGCTGGATACCTGCTGCATGTCCTGACCGATCGTGTAATCTACACCTTGTGGGGCTGACACGATGACATCCACTGTGCCGTCGGACTGTTCGAGGGTCTCGAGGTCGCGGGCTGAGATGTTGAGCACGCCGTCCTTGATGCTCCAGGAGATGGCGGATGCGAGGCCTGTTTCGCGTGAGGTGACGTCAACTGAGTATTCCCTGCTGGGGACGATGACCAGGTGCACGGGTGCGTTTACCTTTACTGAGTTGAACACTGCGGTGTTAACCTTATTTGCGTTTGCACTGATGGCGATGACTGCTGCGAGAGCGAGGGTGATGAGCTTTTTCATAATTGTAGTTTTTTATTGTTATTAATTATTGTTTTATTTGTCTTGTCAAGTTTTGAGTTTTGGGCTTGGCTTCTATAACCTTTAACCTTTAACCAATAACCTTTTTTGTTGGTTGACGATGCAAAGTTACGGACTTTTGACAGGCGTTTCAAACTGAAAATCCCCAAACAGTAGGGGATTTCCTATAACAGATATAGGGATACGGATTTAAACCTTTTGCAACAGGTTGATACTTTCAGTTTTAAGTTTTTCGGTTTTTGGTTTTTTTTTCGTAACTTTGCACCAAATTTCAAAGACTTATGATTACAGCAGAACAACTGAAGGACATTAAGGACAGGACGGAAGCGCTGTGCCGCTACCTGCAGATTGACCGTAAACTCATCGAGGTGGAGGAGGAGGAACTCCGTACTCAGGCTCCTGGATTTTGGGATGATCAGAAGGCTGCCGAGGCGCAGATGAAGAAGGTGAAAACCCTCAAGAAGTGGATTGACGGTTATAACGAAGTGAAGGCGGCAACGGAAGATACGGAGGTGGCGTTCGACTTCTATAAGGAGGAGATGACGACTGAGCAGGAAGTGGACGAATACTACGGAAAGGCGCTCAAGCTCATCGAGGATCTGGAGCTGAAAAACATGCTGCAGGGCGAAGCGGACAATATGGATGCCGTGCTGAAAATCAATGCCGGTGCAGGTGGTACTGAGGCACAGGACTGGGCACAGATGCTCATGAGAATGTATCAGAGATATGCCGAGCAGCACGGCTATAAGGTGACTATCAGCAACTTCCAGGATGGTGAGGATGCCGGCATCAAAACCGTGACGATGGAGATTGTGGGCGATATGGCTTACGGTTATCTGAAGGGTGAGAGTGGCGTGCATCGTTTGGTGCGTGTCAGCCCATACAATGCACAAGGGAAGCGTATGACATCCTTTGCGAGCGTGTTCGTGACACCCTTGGTGGATGACACCATCAATGTGGAGATTGAACAGGCACGCATCTCCTGGGACACCTTCCGTTCGAGTGGCGCAGGTGGTCAGAATGTGAACAAGGTGGAATCAGGTGTGCGTCTGCGTTATCAATACAAAGACCCCTACACTGGCGAGGAGGAAGAAATTCTCATTGAGAACACGGAAACACGCGACCAGCCCAAGAACAAAGAGAACGCCTTACGATTGTTGCGTTCTATGCTCTACGACAAGGAGTTACAACACCGTATGGCAGAGCAAGCAAAAGTAGAGGCTGGCAAGAAGAAGATTGAATGGGGTAGCCAAATTCGCTCTTATGTCTTTGATGACCGTCGTGTGAAAGACCATCGCACGAACTATCAGACCAGTGATGTGGGTGGAGTGATGGATGGCAAGCTGGATGAATTCATCAAGGCCTACCTTATGGAATTTGCAGGGGAAACTAACAACTAAAAGTTAAAAACTAAAAGTAATAGTTACCACCATGCGGATAGGGGCTTTCATTGTTGTTTTATAACGATATCATTATGAGTGTGATTTACGATAAGGAGTCCGTGTTGAAAGAGAAAGGATATGCTTTTGCAATAAGGATCGTGAAGATGGTGAAAATGCTCTCGAAAGATAGATGCTTGTTTTCGATTTATGATCAAGTGTTGCGTTCAGGAACTTCCATCTCTGCTAATATACATGAAGCAGAGTTTGCTCAAAGCACCAGTGATTTCATCTCCAAGTTGTCTATCTCACTTAAAGAAGCCAATGAGACAAAACACTGGTTGGACTTGTTGAAAGATACAGATTGCATAACCATTCCTCAACATGAAAGTATCATGTCAGATTGCAAGGAGTTGATTGCATTGTTAGTTTCATCTATCAAAACATTGAAAAGGAATGCCTCTGTTGTTGTCAAGTAATTTTAACTTTTAGTTTTTAGTTTTTAACTTTTAGTTTTTTATGCAGGAGATAGAAAGAAAATTCTTGGTCAAGAATGACGATTATAAGTCGTTGGCGTTCAGCAAGACCCACATCGAACAGGGATACTTTGCCACAGACCCAGGGAGGACGGTGCGAATCAGGATTCGTGACGACAAGGGATATCTGACCATCAAAGGTGCGCCAAAGGAGGGCGAGTTTGCTAGATATGAGTTTGAGCGGGAGATACCGATGGAGGATGCCCGTGAGATGATGGAGCTTTGTATGCCAGGTCGTGTGAACAAAGATCGTTATCTGGTGAAGAGTGGCAAGCACATCGTGGAGGTGGACGAGTTCTTTGGGGACAATGAAGGGTTGGTATTGGCAGAGATAGAACTGGAGAGTGAGGATGAACCGTATGAAAAACCTGATTTCTTAGGCAAGGAAGTGACGGGAAATTATCATTATTACAACAAATACATGCTTCGTCGTCCCTACAAGATGTGGAAAGATGAGGTGGATTTTGAAAAATGATGGTCTAAAAAAACAAACATAAATGAAACTGAAAGAATACTTCTTGACGCTACTCGTGACGATCATCATCATCGTCTTAAGCACTATCCCCATTCCAGAGGAAGCCCCCATGAGCGATTTCCCCTTGATTGACAAATGGGTGCACATGCTATTGTATGCTGGACTTGCGTTTATCATGTGGTTTGACCATGTAGTCAGGAGTGACAAGAAACTGAGCCGCAAGTACGTTCTATGGATGTTTTTCTATCCTGTGGTGCTTGGCGGAGTGATGGAATTGGTGCAAGCATTCTTCACGACTTGCCGTTCTGGCGATTGGATTGATTTCGAAGCGGATGCCATTGGTACAGCAATCGGTATTGGATTAAGCATATTGGCAAACAAGTTATGGGCAGGGAAAATTTCGGGTCAAAATTAGGTGCCATCCTCGCAGCGGCAGGTTCTGCTGTGGGACTGGGCAATGTGTGGCGCTTCCCCATCGAGACAGGTCAGAACGGTGGTGCAGCGTTCATCATCATTTATGTGTTGTGCATCCTTGTGTTGGGCTTGCCCATCATGATTAGCGAATTCATGATTGGACGTTACACCCATGCCAACACAGCAGGAGCCTATCGCATCTTGTCTAATGGCTCTCTATGGAAATGGGTCGGACGTCTGGGTGTGTTCACAGGTTGGTTCATCCTCTGCTACTATGTCGTGGTGGGTGGATGGACGATGCATTACACGTTCCTCTCTGTCACCAATGCTTTCTATGATGTACCTGCCACACAATATGAGGACATTTTCAACAACTTCGTGGCGAGTCCTTGGTTGCCGACGCTTTGGCTCTTCATCTTCATTGGGGTGATTCATTATGTCATCGCACGTGGGGTGCAGTCGGGCATCGAGAAATCTGCCAAACTGATGATGCCCACCCTGTTTATCATTACCCTCTTCTTGGCTGTTTGTTCTGTGTGTCTTCCTGGTGCATCGCAGGGTATTGAGTTCCTGTTGAAGCCCGATTGGAGCAAGGTGGATAGCACAACAGTATTGGATGCGATGGGACAGGCCTTCTTCTCGCTGAGTCTTGGCATGGGGTGTCTCTGCACTTATGCCAGCTATTTCGATAAAAAGACACCATTGGCGAAATCAGCTGTGAATGTCTCTTTCATCGACACCTTCATCGCCATCATGGCAGGTTTCATCATCTTCCCCTCAGTGTTCAATATCGGCATGAATCCCGACGAGGTGGGTGCAGGTGCAGGTTTGACATTTGTGTCCCTTCCCAACGTGTTCCAACAGGCATTTGGCGATGGTAGCCTCTTGGCTGTCATCTTCTCAACGTTATTCTATTTCCTCCTGTTTGTGGCAGCATTGACCAGTGCTATTTCCCTGCATGAAGTGGCAACGGCTTACGTGACGGAGGAGTTTCATGTGTCGCGCAAAAAGGGAGCGACGTTGGTTACCCTCACCATTCTTGTGTTGGGTACCTTGTGCTCCCTTTCGTTTGGTCCATTGAGTGGCGTCAAACTCTTCGATCGTAATTTCTTTGAGATGTTCGATGACTTCTCTGGCCGCATTCTCCTGCCATTGAGTGGAATGCTCATCAGCATCTTTGCAGGATGGGTGCTTGACCGCCAGCTCTATCGTGACGAGATCAGCAACGGAGGTGAATTGAAGACTCCTTACTTCAAAATGCTCATCTTCTCCTTGCGCTACATCACACCTTTGGCAATAGGTCTTGTATTCCTTGACCAAATGGGAGCGTTTAACTTCCTGAAATAAAGCTAAAGAGCAAAAAGTGAAAAATCTACGTTACTTTTTCCAATAGGGGTTTGACACCCCGCATGGCAGGTAACTTAGATTTTTCACTTTCTGTTTTTCACTTTTGGCTCACCGAGCCAAAACCTACTTCACAAATACTTTTCGTGTCTTGCCGTCAGCAGTTCTGATGATGTTCACACCGGGTTGCAATGCTGGTATACGTACACCTGCGGTGTTGTAGATTTCAACAGATTCAGATGCTTCGCCATCTTTGGCTTCTATGGCCATGATGTCGGTGGTGTCGTGCAGTTTTCTCACTCGGCATTCAGCCAACATGAATTCTTGCATACCACTGCCAATTTCGGCAAACTGGATGATATAATTGCCTTTGGTCTTAACTTCGAATTCCAGCGTATTACGTGTGGCAGAAGTGATGTCACCTGCAGAGTTTCCATTGACATTGGGCTTTGCCGTCTGTGTGGTCGAAGCCTTTACGGTGGTGCCACTGCTGTTGAGAATCTTGGCCTGATAAGTAGGTGTACCCTTCCATGCTGCCATCGCATAGATGAGTTGGTAAGTGCCTGGCTCCAGTGACAACTTGTAATTGCTCAAACGACCATATTCTGCACTGGTTGTACGCCAATAGAGCGTCTTTCCCTGATAGCCGGTCAAACCCGTGAAGGTGCGAGGGCCTGAGCCGTTTGACGTTGGATAGTTACGCACGCTGGTACCATCTGTGGTGCGCCAACCTTCAGGGAATGCTCCAGCAGCCACATTCGTAAAGTCGAGGTTGTAGATAGCCTGTGTGTCGGTGAAAATGGGCTGGATGGTCATGTTTTCATCTGCCATGGCGAAGGTTACCTCTTTGGCACCTTCCTTAACAGGGATGGTCAGTCCTTGCGTGAAGAAAACAGAGTTGGTGACCTTCAGTGCCTTGATTGCATAGCCTTCTTCAGGATTGATGGAGAGAGTCACCTCTTGACCTGCTGCAGCAGCGTCCACATCTGCTGTCACTTCTCCGAAATCAGCATCGAGGATGTTCACATCGAACTTCTCGGCAGGTGTGCCTTCTGGTTCGTAAGTCACTTGGTCGATATACATGCTGATGGCGCTTGGATTTGTGATGATGAGTGTGTTGCTGCCTACCTTCATGGTAACAGAAACGACAGTTTCCAGCCAATCGCTCGCGCCTGTCTTCTGAATAGCAGCGTTTTGGCCTACTCCGTTGACACTCACTCTCACGTTACCAGCCTTGCTGCTGTTGGCATAGCGGATACGGACATTATACTTACCTCCTTCAGCCATTTTCTGTTGATGACGCAAAGCACTGCCCGAGTTTGCCTTCATCTCCACATATCCCATGCCCGCAAAGTTCTTGGTGTGCTGTGCCCACCAACCCGAGTTGGTCAGTTTGCGGTCAGCGCTCTTGGTGTCCATATTCTCAGCTTCGATGATGATGGGACCATGGTAAGGTTCTGGCTGCTTGGGCTTAGGAAGAGCTGCGGATGGCAGACCTTCATCAGCACCTGAGCGATCTTGTTCGCCAGTACAATTGATGGTGACATCTGCGGCACCAAGATGACGGACAATGACGGTGTAAGTCTTTTTGTCTGCATCATAACTGGCAGCAGCGGAGGCTGACTGTCCATTGGCACCTGTGCTGTGCTTTTTCAATGTGTAGGAAGGCACGTTTGTCACGCCTGTGACAATAAGTGTGTCGGCACGCACAGTGGTGGTGTCGTTGCGGTAGTTGTTCAGATAGAAGTCGATATGGTCAGCATACTCACGAACGACACCGCTGGAGAGGCGGTAGTAGTTGAGTTTGAGCGAATCGCAGGTGTTGTACTGTAAAGGAAGTTCAGCACGTGCGCCCTTCTTCTTGTTCAAGTAGGTGTAAGGTGTGTAGGTGACGAGCTGGTTCTTGTAGCGGTTCACATAGAGGTCGCCCTTCGACACCTCGGGATAGAGATTGTTGAACTCCTTCACCTTGTTGGTTTCGTTACCCCAACGAGAGTTGTAAGCAGTCTTCTTCACCTGAACCTGAATGGCTTTGGCGGCATCATCGTAGAGACCTGGAACCATCGGAATGGCACCGTAGCGTCCTGTCTTCTTGAAGTAGCAGAGGTTATTCTGCAATTGTCCATAAGCCCATGCACCTTCCTTCTTCTGGTTGGCAGGGTCGGTTTGCAGATAAAGCCCGTTGAAGAGATTGTCCGGCACCTTGAAGTCATCATTCGTGTCATGCACAATGACTGCCTTGGTCTTTGCCAGCACTTCCTCACGGGTGGGGATGTACATGGTGCCATCAATGACCTTGCGCCACATGTCCAGCCAGATGCCCTTGAAATCATCAAACTGTGACCATCTGCGGCATGAATAGCCATCCACAGTGGCATCCCATTCATTCCTGAAACATGCTCCATCCCAAATAAGTTCAGGGCCATCCCACACGGCTCCACCATTCACACACGTCTGCTCCATCACTGTGCCGATACCAGCAGCACCAGGATATTTACACTTATTGGAACCGACAAGTTTAGCAGTCATGTCATTCCATCCACAGTTGTCGTAACGCACACCATAGTTCTTGGTCAGACCTGAGATGAACGGTCCCCAACATACACTCTCGTTGTTGAGGAAACTGCTGCCGTGAGTATATTTGTAGAGGAAGAGGATGGCTTCAGGATACTTTTTGCAGGCAGCCATAAAGTCCTTGTTCAACTTCAGTTCGGCAAGAGGGTCGGTGTTGAAATGGTAAACACCACCACACCAGCTGACCGTGAGAAAACCGCCATACTTGTGCGACATCTCCACCAGTTTTGCAAACAAAGCCCATCGGCTCGACTCCGTCATGGAACTCTTGTCGCCTGCCTCGCCAAAGCCCCAGAACTGCTCAGCATAGTTCCAGCCAAGGAAGTTAGGGAAGGTCTTGAAGAAATACTCGAAAGTGTCAAGGTCAGTATCCTGGATGTGAGTATGACCTCCAGATGCTGGCTGGCAGCTGAACCACATGCCGTTGGCTTGACATACAGTAGCCCATGACTTGTAGGTGCGGACAGCATTACGTGGCATGCGGTACATCTCGGTGTCCTTGTCAAACTGACACGACAGCGACAGGTTCATGCATACATACGGCTTGATGTCGTCAGGAACCAAGTCAATGATTTTCTGAGGGTCAGCACTATTCCACACATCGATGTGTACCAACCAGAGAGGATGTTCCGAATCAATCGGTCGGCGTTCTTGAGCCGACAGGGTCAGCGATGCCATCATGAGCATCACCAACAACATTACAGAGGTGTAAATCTTCTTCATATAAAAACAGGTTCTAATAATCTGCGTGCAAAGTTACACCAAATTATCAGCCCCTGTTTTACGCTATGTTTCTTATCCTTTTTCCCACGTTACATTTGTGGGGATTAGGACCTTATTTCGTGCCACCACCAAGCGCGATGTAGAGTGCGATGACAGCCTGCGCACCGTTGTACATATTCATCGCCTCACTCAATTGCGAGCTGAGCAGACTCTCTTGAGCGGTGAGCACTTCGAGATAGTTCGCCTTACCATTGTCCATCAGTTCGTGAGTGCCTGTATAGGCATCGTAGAGCACTTGCACCTGACGATGGTAGTAAGCATGCTTTTCACGAGCCGCCTGACAATCAGCCATCGCCTCATTCACCTGATTTCCTGCATCGATGACGGTTTGCACATATTTGCGCTGCAGGTCTTCTTCCGTCAATTGGGAAATCTTATAGTTCGCCTTAATCTTGCCACGAGCAAAGATGGGTTGCGTCAGTTGGGCAACAGCACTCAGGAGGATTTTTCCTGGATCGATGACCATTCCACCTGCCGAGTTTGTCCATCCCGCCGTTCCCGTCAGGGTAATACCTGGGAAGAAGGCAGCCCGGGCAGCTTGCGTGTTGTAGAAAGCCTCCTCCATTGCGTAGTTAGCCATCCGAATGTCGGGACGCAGTTCGAGCATACCAGCTGGCACGCCGAGGGTCAGGAAGTTCGTGTCGAACATCCGCTGTCCGTTGCTTTCTGCCGATTCTGGATGATGAGGCAACGAGGAACTTCCCATCGTGCTGCGTTGAATATGCTGTGGCGTGATGGCCAACAAGCGGCAGATAGCGTTCTCTACGGCACGGATATTGCGACGAGTATCCACAATCTGCGTCTTCACATTCAGATAGGATGACTCCATCTGATTGACGGCAGTCGAGTACGACTTGCCATTTTCCCAGAGTGTCTTCTGGGTTTCCAGCGAAGCGTTCCAAAGGCTATCGGTCTGCGTCAGAATCTCCAACTGACGGTCAAGCACCTGAAGCATATAATACTGCTGGGCAGTGGTGGAAACGAGGTTGGCACGAATCGCCTCCTCACACACTTGAGCTTGCAGGAGCACCGCCTTCGAAGCACGCTTCTTGTTGGTGATGGAGCCGAACACATCCACATCCATACTCAGCTGCAACGGCAAGTTGTACGTCTTCGACCACGGATTTTTGTCGAACTTCGCCAACGTGCCTTGTGGAGCGAAATAGAGCGAAGGCAGGTAAGCCATTCGTGCAGCCTTCAGCGATGCCTCACTCTTCTCCACAGCGATGCGGGCAGAGTTCAGGTCGGTATTGTTCTGCAGCACCTGCTCAATGAGTTGCTGGAGCAACGGGTCGGTGAAGAACTCACGCCACGACATCTGAGCCAGCGAATGGTCGGTTCCTGCACTCGTGATGTCCTGCGTGGTGCCGAAGACATCGGCAGGTGCTTCCACCTTCTTTTCATATTTATCATAGATACCACAACCCGCCAACAGGAAACTTACGGCAGTGGCAACGATATAACTCTTATACTTCATAGTTCAGCTTCAATTTTTCAATCCTTCAATTCTTCTGTTTTCACATCCTTCCCTTGGAACCTCTCATGCAGTTTCTGGAACACGATAAAGAAGGCGGGAACGACAAAGAGGAGGGCAATCGTACCCACTGTCATACCACCGATGACACCGAGGGCGAGGGCACGGTTACCATTGGCACCGGCACCACCTTCGATGACGAGTGGAATCATACCGGCAATCATCGTGACGACAGTCATCAAGATAGGACGAAGACGTTCCTTACAAGCCTCGAAGGCTGCATCGCTGATGCTCATGCCTTGGGCACGACGTTCGGAGGCGAACTCCGTGATGAGGATGGCGGTCTTCGCCAAGAGTCCAATCAACATGATGACACCCGTCTGGAGGTAGATGTTGTTGTCCATACCAGGCAAACTGAGCAGATTGCCGAAGTAGGCAAAGACGAACGCGCCCATCAGTCCGAAAGGTACACTCAGCAACACAGCCATTGGCGTGAACCAAGAGTTGTAGAGCGAGCCCAGAATGAGATAAATGAGGACTGCACAAATCACGTAGATAAGGGCGGTGGCATTAGAGCCAGAAGTCTCCTCCAACTCGCGCGACATTCCACTGTACTCATAGGTGGCAGTAGAAGGCATCTCCTCCTTAAACACCTCGGCAATCGCTTTGTGGGCATCACCCTCGGTATAGCCGCTGGCTGCCGTCACGAAGCAAGTGATACTCTGGAACATGTTGAAGTGCTCGATGTTCGCCGGACCGACAATCTCTTTCAGCGAGACGAACTCAGAGATAGGTGCCATCTTGCCTTCCTTCACCTGCATGAAGATATTGTGCAGCGATGATGGGTCAAGACGGTATTCGGGCGAAGCAGCAGCCATGATGCGGTACACCTTACCAAACTGGTTGAAGTTACCGATGTATGCGCCGCCGCAATAAGCGCCCAGCGTGTTGAGCACGGCAGCCGGTGAAACACCAGCGCGGTCGCACTGGACAGCATCAACATCAATCTGATATTTCGGGTAGCGCTCAGAGTAGGATGACATCGCGGAGCCGATTTCTGGTCGCTCAGACAGCTTGTTCAAGAACCGCTCCGTATTCTTGGCAAACTCAGACAGGTTGCCGTCGGTGGGGTCTTCCACCACAAGGCTCACGCTGTTGCTGGTACCATAGCCCGGAATCTGTGGCATCTGGAACGGTAGCACCTGCACGTTCTTGATATCCATACAGTCGTAGTAGAAACGACCGATGACGAGGTCAATCAGGTGGTTCATGCCCGGACGATCGTCCCAGTTCTTCAGACGGACAATCAGAGTGGCGAAGTTCGAACCTTCACCCGAAACCATACCGTAGCCGCAGCAAACGGCGAAGCTCTCCAACTCAGGAATCTTCTTCACCTTTTCCTCCACCTGCTTCAAGATTTCACGGGTCTGAGTCAGGGTGGTGCCTTCAGGAACACGCACCTCAGCCAGGAACACGCCTTGGTCTTCTTGTGGCACAAGACCCGATGGCAAGTTCTTCATGAAGAACACCAGCAACACAGCAGCCAGAGCCAATGTGCTCCATGCTAAAACGGGGCGCTTGATGAACTTCTGAACGCTCTTGCTGTATTTGTCGGCGATGGCATTATAGCTGACGGTGTAGGCCTTCTTGGTGTAGTATGTCAGGCTCTTCTTGTTCTCTGCTCCCTTCTCATCAATTTTCATCATGATGGCACAGAGGGCAGGACAAAGCGTGAGGGCTGACACGCACGACAGACCAACGGAAGAAGCGATTGTCACACCGAACTGGGTGAAGAACGTACCAGAAGTGCCAGGCATGAAAGTCACAGGGATGAACACCGCCATAAACACCAAGGTACACGAAACCACAGCCACCGACACCTCGCTCATGGCTTGACGGGTGGCTTCGCGGGCATCGCTGATACCGCCCTCCATCTTCGCCATCACGGCTTCCACCACCACAATGGCATCGTCCACCACCGTACCGATAGCCAGCACGAGGGCAAACAGCGTCAGGATGTTGAGCGAGAAGCCTGCCAACGACACGATGGCAAAAGTGCCCAACAGCGACACGATAATCGAGATAGACGGAATGATGGTCGCCTTGAAGTTCTGCAAGAAGAAGAACACGACGAGAATCACGAGGATGATGGCGATGATGAGCGTCTCGACCACATTGTGGATGGCTGCAAAGAGGAAGTCATCACTGGTCATCATGGTCACGAACTCCAATCCCGCAGGCATCGACTTCTTCATCTCCTCGCAAGTCTGGTTGATGCGGGCATTCACCTCAGTGGCGTTGGCACCCGGAGCCTGGAACACCATGAAGAGGGCGCCCGGCTTGTCTTGGATGTTCGAAGAGAAGTTGTAACTCATGGCACCAATCTTCACCTCAGCCACATCACTCAGATGCAACATGCCGCCGCCGTTGGTGCGCAACACGATTTCGTTGAACTCCTCTACGCTCTTCAGCGTGCCCTTGTACTGCATGGAGTACTGGTAGGAGTTCTCCGACTGTTCGCCCAACGAACCCGTAGCCGCCACGAAACTCTGACCATTGATGGCTGCAAAGATCTCGTCAGGAGTCAGGCCGTATTGTGCCATCACATCGGGCTTCAGCCAGATGCGCAAGGCGTAAGTGTTACCCAGACTCATCACGTTACCCACGCCCGTAATACGCATCAGACGCGGCTTGATGTTGATGTCCACATAGTTCGAGATGAAGTCCTCGTCATATTTGCCGTCAACACTCTTCACGGCAAAAATCTGCAGGATGTTGCTCTGCTGTTTCTGCACGGTCACACCCACCTTGTTCACGTCGGCAGGAAGCAGGGCTTGTGCACGAGTGACGCGGTTCTGCACGTTCACCGCTGCCATATCGGCATCCACACCCTGTTTGAAATAGACATTGATGCTGACATTACCATTGGATGAAGCCTTTGAGGTCATGTAGGTCATGTCCGTCACACCGTTGATAGCTTCTTCGAGGGGCTGGATGACCGACTTCATCACCGTGTTCTCGTCTGCACCCGAATAGGCTGTGCTGACCAACACCGTAGGCGGTGCGATGTCGGGGTATTGCTCCACGGACAGTGTGCTCATGGAGATGTAGCCCACCAGAGCTATCACAATCGAGATGGCGCATGCCATCACGTATTTGTTGATGAATATATTGTTTTTCATTGTCTTATCGTATCTTTAGCACGCTTGGCTTGCCAAGAATTGTCAATTATCAATTCTCCATTGTCAATTAAAAAAGCACCCTCTGCCCCTCCGTCACATTGTTGGCGCCGGTGGTCACGATGCGGTCGCCCGCTTTCAAGCCGCTGGTGACGATGAAGTCCTTACCGTTGCCAGTATCTTCCGTCGTCACGTCAATAGCGGTCGCCGTGCTGTCGGCTTGCACCTTATAAACCAGCGACTTATCCTGAAGGCGCACCACCGCATTCTGGGGAATGACAATCACACCCTTCTCAGCGAAAGGCATCACCACCGTGCCCTGAATGCCAGAGTACAGATGGCCGTCAGGGTTGGGGAACAGCACCTTACTGGTCAACGAACCAGTGGCAGCATTCACGATACCCGTCAAGCTGACGACACGACCCTTGTGGGGATACTCCGTGCCATTCTTCATGACAAACGTTGCTTCAGGCAAACTGGCAATATATTTCTCCACATCGGTCGCCTTCATGCTATTCTGCACCATCGCCTCCACAATGCCTTCCGTCACGGAGAATTCAGCATACATCGTCGTGTTGCCACTCAACATGGTCAACTGAGTCATCGGCGACACTTGGTCACCAACACGAACAGGGATTTCACCGATAATTCCAGATACGGAAGCCGTGATGGTGCAGAAACCGAGGTTCACCTTCGCACGGTTCACAGCAGCTCGCGCCTGAGCCACTGCAGCCTGAGCCTGCTTGTAAGAGTTCTCCGAATTGTTCAGCATATAGCTGCTCACGATCTTCTTGTCAAAAAGGTTCCTGTTCGAATCATACTCCAGCTTGGCAGAATTCTCCTGCGCCAAAGCAGCCTGCAGGTTGGCCTGTGCAGCCTCCAGCTCCAGTTGGGCGTTGCGCTGGTCGATGACGAAGAGCGTCTGCCCTTGCTTCACCTGCTGACCTTCCGTCACGCAAATCTTGACCAACTGGCCACTCACCTGTGGCGTCACCGTCACGTCGTTCTGACCTTTCATCCTGGCACTGAACTTATAAGGAAGCTCAATGTCCGTTTTTTTCACTGTCATGGTTTCAAACGAAGACTGTGTCTCTTTGGGCATGTCCAGTCCGCATGCCGTCAATCCGAAGATTGTCGTGACAGTCGCCACAGCCCACGTCAAAGCATTTTTCTTTTTCATATAGTTATCATTTAAGTGTTAATCAGCAATCGGTGTTTTCTATCTCTTCAATTGCAAAGATAATACAGGTATTTCTACCAAACAAATATTTCGGCAAAAAAAGAAGCCGATTCTCAAAAACCGACTTCCTTTCTTTGTAATTTCGAGATTTTTTTCATATCTTTGCAAAAGAAATGACGTTGGAGCGACGAACGCTCGTTCAAGCGAAAAAGGAATACAACACAAGGTTTTTGCCGACCGCACCCACATATAAGGGCGGACGCTCGCAGATGTACGGGCGCCCGCCCTTATTGATGCGACCGACCGCCCGAATCTGGTTACACCTAGCTTCTCCCCCTGTTACCTAAGGGGCTTTTCCCTGTTTGCCCCCGTCTCTTCCCCTTATCCCCAGCTTGACAAAGTCAAAAGGACAAAAACCACGAAAACTATAGAGCTTTCGCGATGAAGTGGAGAAAGAAGGTACTCACACTCGGAAAAACTCAAAAATATTTGTTTTTTCTCTCATTTATCCGTACCTTTGCACCATAACTAATCACATTTCATTACAATGGCTTTAATTGAAAGTATCGTTGCACGTGCAAAAGCAAACAAGCAACGCATTGTGCTCCCTGAATCTTTGGAGGAGCGCACTTTGACTGCCGCCGACAAGTGTCTTGCTGACGACATAGCCGATATTATCCTGATCGGCAACAAGAATGAGATTTTTGCCCAAGCTGAAAAGCTGGGACTGAACCACGTGGACAAGGCGACCATCATCGACCCTGCCACTTCGGAGAAGACGGAGGAGTATGCGCAGCTGCTCTTCGAACTTCGCAAGAAGAAGGGCATGACCATCGAGGAGGCTCGCAAGCTGGTGATGAACCCGTTGTACTTCGGATGCCTCATCATCAAGAGCGGTGATGCTGACGGACAAATCAGTGGTGCCCTCTCCACAACGGGCGACACACTCCGTCCTGCCCTGCAAATTATCAAGTGTGCCCCTGGCATCACCTGCGTGAGCGGTGCGATGCTGCTCATCACCCAGACGCCTCAGTATGGCGAGGAGGGTGTGCTCGTGATGGGCGATGTGGCGGTGACCCCAATGCCGGATGCCAGTCAGTTGGCACAGATTGCTGTGTGCACAGCTCAGACGGCGAAGAGTGTGGCTGGCTTTGCCGACCCACGCGTGGCAATGCTGTCGTTCTCCACAAAGGGAAGTGCAAAGCATGAGGTGGTCGACAAGGTGGTGGAGGCGACTCGTCTTGCCAAGGAACTTGACCCAGCCTTGAAGATTGACGGTGAGTTGCAGGCAGATGCCGCATTGGTTCCATCGGTCGGTCAGAAGAAGGCGCCAGGCAGCGAGATAGCAGGAAAGGCAAACGTGCTGGTGGTGCCTTGTCTGGAAGTGGGCAACATCGCCTACAAGCTGGTGCAGCGTCTCGGCAATGCCGATGCTATTGGTCCTATCCTTCAAGGTATCGCCCGACCCGTGAACGACCTCAGCCGCGGCTGTTCAGTAGATGACATTTACAAGATGGTGGCCATCACGGCTTGCCAAGCAATGGATGCAAAGGATTGAAATATTGAAAGAGTGAAGAATTGAAGATGAAAAAGATATTGGTTCTTAACTGTGGCAGCAGTTCTATTAAATATGCATTGTATGACATGACGGATCAGAAAGTGATCACGTCGGGAGGTATTGAAAAGATTGGTTTGCCAGACTCGTTCATCACCGTGAAACTGCACGGCGAGAAACATAAGATGGAGAAGCCCGTGAAGGAGCACACAGAAGGTGTGCAGTGGATCTTCGAGGTGCTGACCAAAGGCGAGTTCTCCGTGTTGAGAAGCCTTGACGAACTGGACGCCGTGGGTCACCGCATGGTGCATGGTGGCGAGAAGTTCAACAAGTCGGTGCTGCTCACCCCTCAGGTGATGGAAGCATTTGCCGCTTGCAACGACTTGGCACCCCTCCACAACCCTGCCAACATCAAGGGTGTGAATGCGGTGAGTGCTTTGCTCCCCAACATTCCACAGGTGGGCGTGTTCGACACCGCCTTCCATCAGACGATGCCTGACTACGCTTATATGTACGCCCTGCCCTACGAGTTGTATGCAAAGTATGGCGTGCGCCGCTATGGTTTCCACGGAACGAGCCACCGCTACGTGAGTCAGCGCGTTTGTGAGTTCTTGGGCGTGAAGCCTGAAGGCAAGAAGATCATCACCTGCCACATCGGCAACGGTGCTTCCATTGCTGCCGTGAAGGATGGCAAGTGTGTCGACACCTCAATGGGCTTGACGCCATTGGAGGGATTGATCATGGGCACTCGTTCGGGTGACATCGACGCTGGTGCCGTGACCTTCCTGATGGACAAGCTGGGATTGGACACAAAGGGCATCAGCAACCTTCTGAACAAGCAATCAGGCTTGCTGGGTGTGAGCGAAGGTTCTTCTGACTTCCGCGACATCTTGGCAGGCATTGCCAACGGCAACGACAAGGCGCGTCTGGCAAAGGAGATGTATTGCTACCGCATCAAGAAATACATTGGTGAGTACGCTGCCGCAATGGGTGGCGTGGACATCATCCTCTTCACAGGTGGTGCCGGTGAGAACCAGTATGAGGTGCGTGAAGGTGCCACGAAGGGTTTGGAGTTCATGGGCATCAAGCTCGACGACGCCAAGAACAAGGCTTGTCGTGCGAAGGAAGCCATCCTCTCCACTGACGACTCGAAGGTGACCATCTGCTGCATCCCAACGGATGAGGAGCTGATGATTGCATTGGACACATTGGAATTGACAAAATAGAAGACCCCCTCCTCACTCCCCCTTGGAGGGGGAGGGTGGTTACCTTTTACTAACATAATTAAAAGTAGAATGCCTCCCCACAAACATTCTACTCCTCCCATTTAGGGGAGGCGGGGGAGGGGTCTGTATGAGCGAAGATTATAACGACAGCGAAGAAATCATGGAAGAGCCATTGGAGGACGAGGCACTGGATGCTTCTCCTCCTGCTTCGGGTCAGCCACCCAAGAGTGACTATGACCCCACCGTGATGAAAGACAGTATCACGCACCATCTGAGCGGCATGTACCAGAACTGGTTCCTGGATTATGCCTCATACGTGATTCTGGAACGTGCGGTGCCTCACATCATGGACGGTCTGAAGCCTGTGCAGCGACGCATTCTCCACTCGATGAAGCGGATGGATGACGGACGCTACAACAAGGTGGCAAACATCGTGGGACACACCATGCAGTTCCACCCTCACGGCGATGCCTCCATCAAGGATGCGTTGGTGCAGATGGGACAGAAGAACCTGCTCATCGACTGTCAGGGTAACTGGGGCAACATCCTCACGGGTGACGATGCCGCTGCTGGTCGTTATATCGAGGCTCGACTCTCAAAGTTTGCACTCGACATCTTGTTCAACCCCAAGACCACCGAGTGGAAACTTTCTTACGACGGACGAAACAAGGAACCCATCTCATTGCCAGTCAAATTCCCGCTCCTCCTCGCTCAGGGAGTGGAAGGCATCGCGGTGGGCTTGAGTTCCAAAATACTTCCCCATAACTTCAACGAACTGTGTGATGCGGCTGTGCACTACCTGCACGACGAACCTTTCCAGCTCTATCCCGACTTCCAGACGGGTGGATCCATCGATGTGTCAAAGTACAATGATGGTCAGCGTGGCGGCACAGTACGAGTGCGTGCCAAGATTGAGAAACGTGACAGCAAGACCCTTGCCATCACGGAACTTCCCTACGGCAAGACAACTGGTTCGCCCTCGAAGCCCAGCCAGTTCATTGACTCCATCCTGAAAGCCATTGAGAAGGGTAAAATCAAGGCACGCAAGGTGGAAGACCTGACGGCTGCGGGTGTGGAGATTGTCATCCACCTGATGCCTGGTGCATCGAGCGACAAGACCATCGATGCCTTGTATGCTTTCACCGATTGCGAAATCAGCATCTCACCCAACTGCTGCGTCATCGACGATAGAATGCCGAAGTTCCTGACGGTGAGCGACGTGCTGCGCAAGAGTGTGGATTACACGAAGTATCTCATCAAGCGAGAACTGGAAATCCGTCGAGGTGAACTCTTGGAGCAACTGCATTTTTGTTCGTTGGAGAAAATCTTCATTGAAGAGCGCATCTACAAGGCAAAGGAATTTGAGAACGCCAAGACGATGGACATCGCTTGTGAATATGTCGATGGACGCTTGAAGCCATTCTATGAGCAGTTTGTGCGTGAGGTGACAAAGGATGACATCCTGAAGCTTATGGAAATCAAGATGGCTCGTATCCTCAAGTTCAACAAGGACAAGGCAGATGAACTCATTGCCCGACTGAAGGCAGAACTGGAACAGATTGAACGTGACCTTGCCAACCTCGTGGAAGTGACCGCTGACTGGTTCCGCTTCCTGAAGAAGAAGTATGGCGCTGAGCATCCACGCTTGACGGAGATTCGCAACTTCGACACCATCCAGGCAGCCACAGTGGCAGAAGCCAACCAGAAGCTTTACATCAACCGTGCAGAAGGATTCATCGGTACAGGTTTGAAGAAGGACGAGTTCGTCACCAACTGCTCCGACATCGACGACATCATCATCTTCTACAAGGATGGCACCTACAAGGTCATCAAGGTGGCAGAGAAGGTGTTCATTGGTGAGACGGAACGTAGCAAGGCAGAGAAACGGAAAGTGGAAGTGATTCATGTGGCGGTGTTCAAGAAGAACGACACGCGCACCATCTACAATGCCACCTACAAGGACGGCAAGACGGGCATCACCTACATCAAGCGCTTCAATGTGTCGGGTGTGACCCGCGACCGTGAATACGACATCACAATGGGTACACCCAAATCGAAAGTGACATGGTTCTCAGCCAACAGCAACGGTGAAGCCGAAATCATCAAGGTAACGCTGAAGCCACAAGAAAAACTGAAGAAGCTGGTGTTTGAGAAGGACTTCAGCGAAGTGGACATCAAGGGCAGGGCAGCACGAGGCAATCAGCTGACCAAGCACGAGATATTCCGCATCCAACTGAAAGCCCATGGTGGCAGCACGTTGGGCGGCTTGAAAGTGTGGTGGGATCCTGACATCCAGCGCATCAACTACGATGAGCACGGCGAGTATCTGGGTGAGTTCATGAATAACGACCAGATTCTGGTGGTGCTGAAGACAGGCGAGTACTACCTGACCAACTTCGATGCCAACAACCACTACGAGCAAAACGTCCTGCGCATTGAGAAATACAAGGAGAAGAAAGTGTGGACGGCGGTGTTGTGGGATGCGGAGAATCAGAACCAGCCCTACATCAAGCGTTTCATGTTTGAGGATTCGAAGAAGAAGCAGAGCTTCCTCGGCGAGAATCCCGACAGCACCCTGATTCTTTTGACAGACACCCCTTACCCGTTGCTGGAACTGACGTTCAACGAACCTGACAAGTTCCGCGGTCCGCTGCAAGTGGATGCCGAAGAGTTCATCGGTGTGAAAGGTTTCAAGGCGAAGGGCAAGCGTCTCACCACTTTTGCGTTGGCGAAGGTGAAGGAACTGGAACCTGTCCGCGTGCCTGAACCCGAAGTGGAAGAAGAACCTGTGGAGGAAATAGAAGAGGTGATTGACCCCGACGAGGGCAAGAGCGATGGCGACATCCGCGATGAAATCACTGGACAGCTGAAACTCTTCTAAAGACCCTCTCAGTCTTACGGATATTTCCCCTTTGATGAAGAGCGGAGTAATTGAAGATCATGAGATATTTGTATATAATAATGTATAAAGGCTTGGCAATGGCAATCCTGCTATTGCTAAGTCTTTATGCTTATAGCCAAGACTCTCAAACCTCAAATCTCAACCTTCAGCTCGGCGGAGCCAATCCTCAAATCTCCAACCTCAACAAGGAAGTCCTTCACTCCTCCATGATTGGTGTGGGTTCTTCCAACATCCTTGACACCTATCTCTCTTCCTACAACTATACGGGTACAGACATCCGCATCCAGCGAGAAACGATGCGCATGACGAATCTGTGGGGAGGACGAGTGTCTAACCAGTCATTGATTGACCTCAATGGCGACATCAACAAGAATCATGCCCGCAACATTGATGAATATGCTGGAGGCATCCGCTATTCGCAGGGATGGTTCTACAACTTCTTCAACGGAAACACCGTCAATCCGGTGGAGCGTTCTGCTTCTCGGTTCAATGTGGCGGCAGGTTTAGCGGCTTCGGGCTATCTGGGTGTGGTGTATATAGACAGGAGCGGCAACAACCCTGCTCAGGCAAAGGCGGACTTGATGATTGACGTGAGTGCTTTGGCAACCTACGACATGGTGATTGCCAAGCATCATTACCTTTGGCGCTACCAAGTCACTTTCCCTTTGATAGGAATGGCTTTCTCACCGAATTATGGACAAAGCTATTACGAGGCGTTTGTGGCGAAACACTATGACCACAACGTGGTGTTTGCCTATCCGGGCAACATGCCGTCCATGCGCCACAAACTGACTCTCGACGTTCCTATCAAGCGTTACACCCTGCGGGTGGGCTATGTGGCTCAGTTCAATCAATCGATGTTCAACCACCTGAAGTATCACAGCTACTCGCATGACTTCATGATTGGCTTCAACAAATACCTGTATCGCCGATGAGACACTTCGCACATAACATATTTAGATTTTTCACTTTTCACTTTTCACTTTTCACTATTGCTGCATGCCTGCTCGCATCCTGTGTGAAGGAAGACTACTTTGACAACTCCAAGCAGGGAAACTACGAGGCTCTTTGGCGCATCATGAATGAGCACTACTGCTTTTTCGACTACAAGAAACAAGAACTGGGTGTGGATTGGGATGAGATACACGGACGCTATGCCTACAAGATCAATGAGAAGATGACCAATGCCCAGTTGTTTGAGGTGCTGACCCAGATGCTCTCCGAACTACAGGACGGACACGTAAACCTCAGCGCCCCCTTTGATTTTGGACGCAACTGGAGCTTCTACGAAGACCATCCTGAGAACTACAATGACAGCATTGCCAAACTCTATCTGGGGCACAACTACCACATTGCCTCAGGCTTGAAATACATCATCTTGGATGACAACATCGGATATGTGCGTTGTGAGTCTTTCGAGGAGGGTGTGGGTGATGGCAATGTCAGTGTCATGCTACAAAGTATGGCTTTATGTCATGGACTGATCATCGATGTAAGAGGGAATGGAGGAGGTCAGCTCGACAAAGCTCGCACGTTGGCTTCTCACTTCACAAATGAACGGCTCCATGTGGGCTATATCTCCCATAAGACAGGCAAGGGACGCAACGACTTCTCTTCCCCCAAAGCGGAATACCTCGACCCTGCTTCTGACGGCATCCGTTGGCAAAAGCCTGTGGTGGTGCTCACCAATCGGGGCGTCTATTCTGCTGCCAACGACTTCATCAAGTGTATGAAACTCTGTCCGAACGTCACCATCATGGGCGACCGCACTGGAGGAGGTTCAGGAATGCCCTTCAACAACGAATTACCCAATGGCTGGACCATTCGCTATAGTGCTGTGGTTTATTACGACAAGGACATGCACCACACGGAATTCGGTATTGAGCCCGACGTTTCCCTCTCGCTGTCTGGTGCCGACCTTGCCCAGAAGAAGGACACTTATATCGAAAAAGCACGAGAATATTTGTCCAAGTCCCAATAAAGTGCTACCTTTGCAGCACTTTCATTGTCAATTGTCAATGAGTCCAAGCGCTTGTGGCGGAATTGGTAGACGCGCCAGACTTAGGATCTGGTATCTCCGATGTGCAGGTTCGAGTCCTGTCAGGCGCACAAAAAAGGGAACAGCATTCACGCTGTTCCCTTTTATTTGATATCTAAATGGTTACTTACTCTTGTCGGCTGAACGTGCAGCAATACGTCCTGACACCATAATCTCCGTGAGGGCATTGCCACCCAATCGGTTACCACCATGAATGCCACCCGTCACCTCACCTGCGGCAAAGAGTCCAGGAATAGGTTTGCCAGAGGTGTCCAGCACCCTGCGCCAAGTGTCCACCTTCAATCCACCCATCGTATGATGTGCTGCGGGTGCCATCACTCGAATAGTCAGCACAACACTATCCAATGAATACGTGGAAGGATCGTAGGAACCGTCGGCTTTCTTCTGGGCACGACCAATCAACGAAGTGGCAAACTTCTTCCCTACTCCCTCTGGCTCTTTTCCTGCCATGATGGCTTCATCGTAAGAACGGATGGTCTTGACGATGGTGGCAGGATCAGCACTCAACTTGAGCGATTTCAGCAGTTCAGGCAACTGCTCCACCGTTCGTGCATATTGCTTGCCAGGAATGTCAACACCTCTGATGTCGTTAGGTTCCGTTGTGGTTTCGCCTCCAATATAAAGGAATGCACCCAACTTGCCATCAACAGTGACGCCTGTCTTGAACGCCTTGATGCACAATACATCACGTTCGCTGGCTTCGTCCACGAAACGCTTACCCGTCTCAGGATTGACGAAGATGGCATCTGAAATGCTTCCGAAAGCAATGTTTCCATAATCCGCATATGCCTGTGGCATTAACTGTGTCCATCCCATACCCGTCACAGCAGCACCCACATCTTGTGCCATCTCGATTCCGTCACCTCGGATGGACGACCTGTTGGTGGTTCCCATCTGCTGACTCAGGAATTCAGATTTCCAGTAGAGATTGGAATTGATGACCTTACTGATATTGGCAGCATATCCGCCTGAAGCAATGATGACGCCCTTCTTGGCATGAGCCTTCACCTTAGTGCCATCTTGTTTCTCTGCACGAACGCCCACCACACGGTCTCCATCCATCATCAGTTCGTAGGCTGTGGTGGATTTCATCACTTGATTCTTGGGATTCGCCCTCTTCATCATGGTGTAAGGTGCCATCACATAAGCACCCCAATTACCCTCATAATGTTCTGGTTCTCCATCACCATCCGTATCAATATTGGCTCCTGTCATCTTGTTGCCTCTGAACCACATCTCACCCGTAATCATGAGCTGATCCTCCAGGAATTCCACTCCCATCGAAAGCAGCCAAGGTTTCAAAGCTTCACCTTCTTCCACCATCTGACGCACCAGTTGTGCATCTCCGTAACACCATTTGTCATTCTCGGAACTTTGACGAAGACCACCAATATAGGTCTGGAAGATGTGCAGGTTGTTGGAGGAGAAAAGGGTCAATTGTGTCTCAGGAACACCACTCTTCAATTTAGGTTTTGCCCAAGCCATATAAGCGCTGATTTCTTTCTTCAATTCCTGAAGGGTGGAAAGGTATTCTTTGTGTACGCCTCGCTGCGACAATGCTTTGATGTCACCAGGAACAAAGTCATGCTTGGTATAATAGAGACTATCGAAATCCTCTTCCGACCAGTTCTGAATGATTTCAAGGTCTTGGATACATCCAGTACCCATCTTCACCTTTTCATAGGTATTTCCATCATAACCCTGACCCGTTGTGGCATCAGGTTGTGCGGGATTCCACACCAAATAGGGAATAGCACTCTGGAAGATGCCGCCAGACACCAATGTGTTACCACCCATCTCGCCGTTCTTCTCAATCACCAAAACCGTATTCCCCTCGTTGGCAGCCTCTGCCGCTGCAGCCAGACCAGCTCCACCAGCACCCACAATCACGATGTCCCACGTGTCATCAATATCTTTTTGTTCCTGTTTCAGGGTGTTCTTGCGGAACTGATCAATATCCGAAACCTGCGCATCCTCTGCCGCCTGTGCCACAGCATTCATGAGTGCGTGACTGGTGATGGTCGCTCCCGAAATGGCATCCATTCCGACACCATTGGCTGAAATAATCTGAGGAATTAACTGTTCGAATGCACAATCACCAATGTGAGGGGTCTCTTCCTGCGAAAGGACCTCTATCTTCATGATGCACGAATCGCTGAAAGTGGTCTTGATACTGATGGGACCATTGTGCCCGTTATAGGTGGTTTCGTAGCTACCTGCCACGAAAGTAAGAGGCTTGTCTTGTGCACAACCACACAACAAAAGTGTAGCCAACAAGGCATAAAAAGCCCTCTTCATCAGGTTATTTTTCACTATCATAAATTAGAAAAGGTATTGTAAATGTCGGCACAAAAGTAATGATTATAAATAATATACAATCATTCAAGAGGGAAAAAAATCATAAAAATGATTAATTTTCCTCATTTTCTTCCTCATCGTCCCCTTTCATATCACGTTTTCTCCTCACACTCACCTTCACATCACGCTGTTTCTTTGCCTCTTTGGCACGCTCCTGTTCCTCCTTAGTGGCACGTTGTGCTGGAACCTTCTCGGCTTTCGCCTTAGAAGTTTTCTCCTCCTTCACTTTGGGTGCTTTCTCTTCCTTCACTTTGGGCTCTTTGGGTGCTTTTTCTTCCTTTACCTTAGGTTCTTTCACGACAGCCACCTTTGGCTCTTTGGGCGCTTTCTCCTCTTTCACCTTTGGCTCCTTTGGGGCTTTCTCTGCCTTCGCTGTGGATTCTTTGGGAGCTTTCTCTACCTTCACCGTGGGTTCTTTGGGGGTCTTAGGTTCTTTCACGACAGTCACTTTGGGTTCTTTGGCTGTCTTCTCAGCTTTCACTTTGGACTCTTTGGATTCCTTTTCCATCTGAACCTTCACAGGCTTGGGGGTATAAGTCTTTCCTTTGGCTTTTGCCTTTCGAGCAGCCAACTTATCCTTCTGAGCCTGTCGTCTGGCACGTTCTAATTCTCGGGTCAGTCGGGTCACTTCACGCTCAGACGTTCTCAACTGGGTACGATCGGCACGCACCTGATCCTTTGCTGACCGGATGCGGATTTTCAGTTCCTGCTGAATGGAGTCATTGGGAGTCACGACTCTTGTTTGAGCCTGCAGGTGGATGTTCATTCCAAGAACAAACACGCAACAGAGGATTTTGAGAATGAAGTGCTTCATGACGATGCTATTTTGAAAGTTAGTGCCTACAACAGTTCCACTGTCTGCACAAGTTTATTACTATTAGATCCCTTGATGAGAATGAGGTAGCCCTGAGGCTTCTGGGTGGCGAGGACGGCTTTCACATCCTCCACATTGGCAAAGAGTTGGTAATCCGCTGGATGTTGGGTCTTGGCAAAGTTTTCACCAACCAACCACACCTTCTCAAAACCACATTCGCTTAACAAATCCACCACCTTCTGGTGCTCTTCCTCACTCGTCTCACCTAACTCTCCCATCTGTCCGAGGATACACATCTTGTGGTCATGTTGGATGAGACGGAAATTATCGAGTGCCGCCCTCATACTGGTGGGGTTGGCATTGTAGGCATCCACCACCAGTTTGTTGTCCTTCGTGATGGTCAACTGACTGCGGTTGTTCGAAGGTTTATATTCTGCCAACGCATCACAAATGTCGCCCGCTGGCACCTCAAAAAACGTACCAATACAAGCAGCAGCCAATGCATTGTCAAGATTATAGGAACCAATGAGTTGCGTCTGAACCACCCCCCCATTCCATTTGAATTTCAGGAAGGGATTACATTCCACAAACTCGCCCTTCACCAAAAGGTCATCCGCCTCCTTCTGACCATACTTCACCAACTTCAGTCCCTTGCTGATACCTAACAGATGCGGGTTGTCGTTGTTGATGAATGCGGTACCCTGAATCACCCTGAGGAAATCGTATAGTTCCCCTTTGGTGCGGATGACACCTTCAAAGGAGCCAAAGCCCAACAAGTGTGCCTTGCCCACGTTGGTGATGATGCCAAAATCTGGCAACACAATCTCCACCAAAGTCTTGATTTCACCGGGATGGTTCGCACCCATCTCCACAACGGCGAGGTCGTGCTCCTTCGTGAGTTGCAGCAACGTCTTCGGCACACCAATATGGTTGTTGAAGTTACCCTGCGTATAGAGCACATTGTATTTCTTCTTCAGCACGGTGGCAATGAGTTCCTTCGTGGTCGTCTTGCCATTCGTACCCGTGATGCCAATGATGGGAGTGCCCAAGTGGACACGATGATATTTTGCCAACCGCTGTAAGGTGGTGAGCACATCCTCCACCAAAATCAAGCGGTCGTTACCTTCCTCCGCATATTCCTTTTCATCAATCACCGCATAAGCAGCACCCTGTTCCAATGCCATCTTAGCATAAGCATTACCATCGAAAGTTTCCCCTTTCAAAGCAAAGAACATCGAACCCTCAGGCACATCACGACTATCGGTTGTGATGGTCGGATGCTGAAGGAACAATTCGTATAAGTCTTTCATCTCCATATTCTCTGTACCCTAATCTCTAAACTATTTAAGTGCGTTAATCAAATAACTCTCCAGTTCGTTACTTGCCAATCGCAAATGGAACTCACCACCCTGTGCCACACTGATGGCACCCGTCTCCTCACTCACAATCACAGCGATGGCATCACTCTGTGAGGTGATACCCAAAGCGGCACGATGACGCAGACCTAACTCCTTCGGGATGTTCAGGTTATGACTCACGGGAAGAATACAGCCAGCAGCCACGATACGATTGTGACCGATAATCATAGCACCATCATGGAGCGGTGAATTTTTGAAGAAGATATTCTTGATTAATTCTGTACTGATATTGGCATCAATGAGTTCTCCCGACTTCACGACATCGCTCAGCGACATCTCACGTTCAATGACAATCAGGGCACCCACCAAGTTCTTGCTCATCGAGTCGCAAGCCAACACGATGCGCATGATTTGTTGGTCTTCATGTTCCTCAGAGATGCCGGTCTTGTTCTTTACAAAATATCGGGTGATGAAATTCAACTGACGTTGCGAACCCAGTGTGAGGAAGAAACGTCGTATTTCTTCCTGAAACAGGATAATCAAAGCCAACACACCCACGCTGACCAACTTGTCGAAGATACTACCAAGAAGCTTCATCTCCAACATCTGCGACACCACAATCCAGATGATGACAAACACCATGATGCCGTAGAAGACGTTGAGAGAACCCGACGACTTCATCAGTCGCCACGCGTAGAACAACAGCATGGCAACCAGAATAATGTCGATTGCGTCTTTTATGCTAAATTCAAACATAGTTTCACCACTTCTTTTGCCACTTTCACATCGTGCACCCGAAGAATGCTGGCACCCTTCTGCAAGGCAACTGTATTCAGTACTGTCGTGCCGTTCAGAGCCTCATCGGGCGTGCAGTTCAGCAGCTTGTATATCATACTCTTACGAGACACTCCCACCAACAGCGGAAGTTCAAAAGCCTGAAGCATCTCCTGATGCTGGAGGAGTTCGTAATTGTGTTCCAACGTCTTTGCAAAGCCATAACCTAGATCCAAGATGATGTCTTTCTGACCGAGATCCCGTAACTGCTGAATCTTCTCTGCGAAGTAGAGCATCACCTCTTTCAGCAAGTCATCATAATGCGGAGCCTGCTGCATCGTCTGGGGTGTACCTTTCATATGCATCAGGATATAAGGAACTCCCAGCTTCGCCACCGTCGGAAACATCTCTTTGTCGAGTTCGCCTCCAGAAATGTCGTTGATGATGTCAGCCCCCAATTCTTCAATGCACATCTTCGCCACATCGGAACGAAACGTGTCCACACTCACCGGCATCTCAGGAGCTTCCTCCCTCACGATTTTCATTCCGCGTCTCAGTCGTTCCATCTCTTCCTTTGCTGACACATCAGCTGCTCCAGGACGACTGGAATAGGCACCCACATCTATCATCTCACCGTCCTCTTCCACAATTTGTCTCACACGTCCACGAATGGCATCTTCCGTCTCCATTCTGCTCCCTGCATAAAACGAGTCAGGAGTCACGTTCAGGATGCCCATCACCTGCGGTTCTGAGAGGTCAAGTAACTTCCCTCTCACATTGATCGAATATGGTAAAAGTCCTTTCATCGGGACAAAGTTAGTGAAAAGTTGGGAGTTAGAAGTCAGAAGTAGGCAGTTTTTTGTGGTTCATGGCAAAAAAAGAAGGTAATAACCGAAATTTTTCGTACCTTTGCACCTTGAAAAATTGTGTATTGCTGATTTTGTGGTAAGAAATGAGACTCATCAAGCGACTTGACTCCTTCATTTTGGGTAACTTCCTCACGCTGTTTGCGGGCACGTTCTGCATCAGCTTGTTTGTCGTCATGATGCAGTTTCTGTGGAAGTACATCAACGACCTCATCGGAAAGGGACTGAGTTTCGACGTCTATGTGGAGTTCTTCTTCTATGCTGCCGAGACCTTGGTGCCATTGGCACTTCCACTTGCCATCTTGTTGGCATCACTCATCTCGTTCGGCAACTTGGGTGAGCGCCTCGAACTGCTGTCCATCAAGGCAGCGGGCATCTCACTCATCCGCACCATGCGGCCACTCATCATTCTGGTGTCGCTCCTGTCACTGGGATCCTTCCATTTCCAGAACAAGATTGTACCAGAAGCGCAACAGAAATTGCTGCAGATGATTACGTCGCTGAAGATGAAGTCACCAGAGCTGGATATCCCCGAAGGTGTGTTCTACGATGGGATTGAGAACATCAACCTCTACGTGAAGCACAAGAATGAGGAGACGGGTATGCTCTACGATGTCATCATCTACAACATGCAGGACGGGGTGAACAGGGCACACATCATCTTGGCAGATTCCGCCCGATTGGAGACCACAAGCGACAAACTGCACTTGCTGTTGCACCTCTATCAGGGGGAACAGTTCGAGAACCTCTCCAGCAATGCGCTGCAGACGAGGAATGTGCCCTACCGAAGGGAGACATTTGTGGAGAAGCACTTCATCATCGACTTCGACACAAACTTCAACCTCGCAGATCAGGAGGACGTGGCGGGAAGTGCCCGCACCAAGACGATGGCACAGCTGACGCACGACATCGACTCGATGGAATGCTACTACGACAGCCTCAGCGTTGAGTTCTACAACAACATGCAACGATACACGCTGAGCGTGCCGCACAAGCAGCGTCTTTCCGACTTTGATTCCCTCACCTTGGCTGGATTCGACAACAGCATGAAGAAGGATTTGGAGAAAGAGGAGAAAGTCTATCAGGCACAGAAGCAGAAAACAGCCTTCACCGTTCCTCTGTCGAGTGTGAACATCGACACCTTGTATGCTCAAGCGAGTTCTCAAGGCAAACAGCGCATCATCATGGACGCCTTGCAGAAAGCGGGATTTCAGGAAATGGATGCCAACAGCAAGGCTGACGTGATGGAATATGGCGACAAGCAAATTCGTCTGCACGAGATACAGTTCTGGCAGAAAATTACGATGGCATTGGCGTGCCTGATTTTCTTCTTCGTGGGTGCTCCATTGGGTGCCATTATCCGCAAGGGTGGTTTGGGTTTCCCGGTTGTGGTGGCAGTCATCATCTTCATCCTGTACTACATCATCGACACAGGAGCCATGAAGGTGAGTCGCGAGGGAGGAATGCCAGTATGGATTGGTATGTGGCTCAGCACCTTGGTGATGGCGCCTTTGGGTGTATTCTTCACGGTGAAGTCCAACAACGACTCAGCCGTGTTCAACATCGATGCCTATATCAACCTATGGAAGAAGTTCCTGGGCATCCGACCCAAGCGCAACATCGTCCGCAAAGAGGTCATCATCAACGACCCCGACTATGCCGATATGCACAAAACGCTGGAACAGCTCATCACGACAAGCCGAGAATATCTGGGTTCTTTACCACGTTCGACGTTCTTCGGCTACATGGCATACATCTTCCGTTACTTCTTCTCGAAGCGTGAGGACATGAAGGCAGAGGGTATCATGCACATAACGGAATACGTGGTGGAGGTGCTGTCAAACAGTAAAGACCGTAAGGTGCTGCGTCTGCTCAACGGCTATCCTGTGATGGAGACACGCGATTTCCGTTTCTACCGCCGCAGGAGGAAAGACCTCAGGGCGGTCATCAAATATTCAGAGAAAATAAAAGACTACATATATGCAAACATCCTTTCAGTTCAGTAAGATAGAAGAGGCGATTGAGGACTTCCGTCAAGGCAAGTTCGTCATTGTCGTCGATGATGAAGACCGAGAGAACGAAGGTGACTTCATCACCCCTGCCGAGATGATCACGGCAGAGAAGGTGAACTTCATGCTCCGCGAGGGACGTGGCGTGCTTTGTGCACCCATCACGCTCTCACGTGCCAAAGAATTGGAGTTGCCCCATCAGGTGGAGGAGAACACATCCATGTTGGGCACCCCCTTCACGGTGACCATCGACAAGCTTGAGGGTTGCACCACGGGTGTGAGTGCCCACGATCGTGCTGCCACCATCCAGTGGTTGGCTGACTCCAATGCGAAACCAGGCGACTTCGGACGTCCAGGACACATCAATCCGCTCTACGCACAGGACAATGGTGTGCTGCGTCGTTCAGGACACACAGAAGCTGCCATCGACTTGGCACGTTTGGCTGGATTGAAACCTGCCGCTGCCCTCATCGAGATTCTCAACCCCGACGGCACAATGGCACGCATGCCGCAACTCATTGAGAAAGCCAAAGAGTTAGACATGAAGCTTATCCAAATCAAAGACCTCATTGCTTATCGTCTGCAACGTGAAAGTCTGGTGGAGAAAGGCGTGGAGGCTGATATGCCCACCGCCTACGGACATTTCCGCATCATCCCCTTCCGTCAGAAGAGCAACGGATTGGAGCATGTGGCACTCATCAAGGGTGAATGGAAACCCGATGAACCTGTCTTGGTGAGAATGCACTCCAGTTGTGCCACAGGCGACATCTTCGCCAGTCAGCGTTGTGACTGCGGAGAGCAGCTCCACAAGTCCATGCAGCTCATCGAGAAAGAGGGAAAGGGTGCTGTGGTCTATCTGATTCAAGAAGGTCGTGGTATCGGCTTGATGAACAAGATTGCCGCTTACAAGTTACAAGAACAGGGACTTGACACCGTGGATGCCAACATCCACTTGGGCTTCGACCCCGACCTGAGAGACTATGGTGTGGGTGCTCAGATTCTTCGTGAAATCGGCATCAGCAAGATTCGTCTGTTGACCAACAACCCCGTGAAGCGTGTGGGTTTGGAAGGCTACGGACTCGAAATCGTGGAGAATGTGCCCATTGAAATCACCCCGAATCCCTACAACGAGCGTTACCTGCACACCAAGAAGGAACGCATGGGACATACATTGCATTTCAACAAATAAAACTCAAAGATATGGAAAATTTATCAGACCGTCTTAACAGACTTTCCCCTTCTGCCACTCTTGCGATGAGTCAGAAGAGCTCCGAGCTGAAGGCTCAGGGCGTGGACGTGATTAACATGAGTGTCGGTGAACCCGACTTCAACACCCCCGACCACATCAAGGCTGCTGCCATCAAGGCTGTGGAAGAGAACTGGAGCCGTTACAGCCCTGTGCCTGGCTATCCAGAGTTGAAGCAGGCGATTGTCAACAAGCTCAAGAATGAGAACGGATTGGATTACAAGCCCGCACAGATTCTCTGTTCCAATGGTGCCAAGCAGTCTGTCTGCAACACCATCATGACCATCATCAATGCTGGTGACGAAGTCATCATCCCAGCTCCTTACTGGGTGTCTTACCCACAGATGGTGCTGTTGGCAGAAGGTACTCCTGTCTTCATCGACGCTCCCATCGAGCAGGATTTCAAGATCACGCCTGCCCAGTTGGAGGCTGCCATCACTCCCAAGACTCGTGCCCTCATTCTCTGCTCTCCCAGCAACCCTACGGGTTCTGTCTATAGCCAGGAAGAGTTGGAAGGTCTCAAGAACGTGCTGCTGAAACATGAAAACGTCATCGTCATTGCCGATGAAATCTACGAGCACATCAACTATGTGGGCAAGCATGCTTCAATGGCTTCATTTGCCGACATCAAAGACCGCGTGGTGGTCATCAATGGTGTGTCTAAAGCTTACGCGATGACAGGTTGGCGTATTGGTTTCATTGCTGCTCCCGACTGGATTGTGAAGGGCTGCAACAAGCTTCAAGGTCAGTACACCTCTGGTCCTTGCTCTGTGTCTCAGAAGGCGGCTGAAGCTGCTTTCGCTGGCGACCAGCAATGTGTAGAGGATATGCGTCAGGCTTTCGAGCGTCGCAAGAACCTCATCGTGAAACTCGCCAAGGAGATTCCAGGTCTCGAAGTGAACGAGCCACAGGGTGCTTTCTACCTCTTCCCCAAGTGCTCCAGCTACTTCGGCAAGAAAGACGGCGACCGTGTCATCAACAACTCCACCGACTTCGCCATGTACCTGCTTGAGGTGGGTCATGTGGCAACCGTGGGTGGTGATGCCTTTGGTTCTCCTGAGTGCTTCCGCATGAGCTATGCCACTTCCGACGAGAACATCGTGGAGGCAATGAAGCGCATCAAGGAAACGCTGGCACGTCTCAAATAATTCCTATGAAAGGACTGCTCACCATCATCCTCTTGGCATGGGTGTCATTCGCTCATGCTCAAGAGGATGTTGTGTCTTATACGGAGGGCGTCATCACCTCCGAGTTCGTCGGGGAAGCCACTATGAAGCGTGACCTCCTGCAGATGTTGGCAGATTTCTCCCAGTATATGGTCAACGACTTTCAGCCGTGTGAATATCCTAACGAAAAAGGAGAGGAATGCGGCTGTTTCAAGGGAGAGAACACGATGGCGAATGACGAACGGGGTGTACGTCCAAATGCCGACCTCAGCATGGTTTGTGCTTTCCTCGTCAAGTATGGAAAGCCAGCAGGAGTGACCCTTCCTGAAGGTGTCACTTGGGCAAAGATTGAGGAGATGGCGATGAAGTCATTGATCTTTGCCTATTCCACCCACAAAGCCAACCGTCTTAAGGTGTGCAAGGGCAACAACTATTGGGGTTCCGTCTCCGATGCCGACCACGTATGGGAGTCCTCCCTCTGGGCGATGTCGGTTGCCTATTCCGCCTTTTTCCAATGGGACAAGCTCAGCGACACCCAGAAAGGTTACATCTATGCCTTGCTGAAAGCCGAATGCAACTACGAGCTGGAACGCTCTATCCCTACAGGTTATGCAGGCGACACCAAAGCAGAAGAGAATGGTTGGGAAGCCGATGTGTTGGCTGCCACACTCGGATTGTTCCCCAACGACCCATTGGCACCTCGATGGTTCGAACGATTGAGGAAGTTTGCCATCAACAGCTACTCACACCCTTCCGACCAGCAGAACCACACCATCATCGACCCTTGGTACGACAACAAGAGCGTTACCGACCTCTACCAAGGGCAGAATCTCTACGATGACTATTCTCTCCAGAACCATAACCTCTTCCACACCTCCTATCAGAATGTAGTGCAACAAGAGTTAGGTGAGGCGGCATTAGCACTCAAGATGTTCCAGCAAGGGCTGCATGGCACAGAACGCTGGAAGACTCGTGCCCTGATGCACCACAACCAAGAAGTGCAGGACAGCATCCTCAACTGGCTTGCCCTCCCCGACGGCGAACTGGCGATGCCCAACGGCAACGACTGGAGCCTGTTCCTCTACGACCAAATCACCTCTTACTCCACCCTTGCCTGTTTCCTGCAAGACCCCAACGCGTTGATGCTGGAGAATCAGGCTTACAAGTACATCAAGGCGCGTCAGAAGACCACCCCCGACGGTTCGTGGCTCTTGCGTCCCGATGTGGGCGCCCGACGCATGGGTGTGGAGGCGCATCGTGTGATGATGACTTTCTTGATGCATGAGGTGCTTCCCACCGCTCAGCTCACTCCCACCGCATGGGAGGATTTCAACAAGACCTACGGCAAAGCAAAGCTGATTCCTTGCCAGAACATCGTGCGTGCTGCCACTGACGACCGCTTCACCTGCTTCTCATGGAGCGAAGGCTTGAAGTCCTATACAGGCTACTTTGCAGCCAACAGTCCCGACAAGAACAAGATAGTGGTGCCCTATCGTGCCAACAACACGGGCAATCTCCTCGGCTGGTACGAAGTGGAGGGCAAACGAACCAACGCCACCCCTGTGGTGAGCGGCATCTATCAGTTTCAGGGCAACAGTTACGTGATGAACGGCGAGTTGAACACCAACGACGGCACCCTCAACCACCGCTTCGTCCTCTACTCCACCCCTGAGAATGCCCTCATCTATCTCGACCAAGTGACTGCCAATGCCAATGCCACCATCACCGCCGCCAAAGGAGGTCTTCTCGCCATCTCCACCGACGAACTCATGAAGACCACCCGTACTTTATATTATAAGAACGGGAAACAGACAACCGATGGTTCCCAGCTAATCACCTTTGACAGTCCTTGGGTGAATATCGACAACGAATTAGGCGTTATTAACGATAACCATAACCTTAACCATAACTCTAAACCCTCAACCCTAAACTCTCAACCCAACATCGCTTTCGGTGATCGCACTTCCAACAACTCTATCTTCACCTCCAAGCTTTATCCCCTTTACAGCGACACCCGTTGTGAGGTCAAGGCTGGAGAAATGGTGGATGCACGCAATCTTGTCTATTACAGCCGCATCAATGCCAAGAAGACCCAGAAGATGGCATCCAAACTTGTTTCCCTGAAAGACCAGTTGCCCGAAGGTTGGAATGGGGTGATGGTGCCTGATGCCCACCATTCCTATATCATCATCAGCAACTTCAAAGGCGAGAACACAGCCACCCTCACCCACTTGAAACTAAAAGGTTGGACGCCAGTGTTCCCTGAAACCACTCACCTCAAAAAAAATGGTTCCACCCTCACCTTACAGGTGGAGCAGAACCATTCTGTCGTATTTATCCGTTAATAAATCGTCCAGCGTATGGACTGGAACTGATTATCCGTAGATAATCTTACCCGTTTCCTTATCGGTGTTCTCCTCGATGAAGGACTTGTTGTACTGAGTCATACCACGGAGCGACATACCCATGTTGGAGAAACCGCCATCGTGGAAGAGCGTCTGCATGGTCACCTTCTTGGTGAGGTCAGAGAACATCACGATGCAGTAGTCAGCACACTCGTCAGCACTTGCATTGCCCAGTGGAGACATGCGGTCAGAGAAATCGTAGAGACCATCGAAGCCCTTGATGCCTGAACCAGCAGTCGTATAAGTAGGCGACTGGCTGATGGTGTTCACGCGCACACCCTTCTCGCGACCATAGATGTAGCCGAAGGAACGGGCGATAGATTCCAAGAGAGACTTCGCGTCAGCCATATCGTTATAACCGAAGAATGTGCGGTGACTTGCCACATAAGTGAGTGCCAGCACACTGGCATTCTCCTCCAGCGCATCCATCTTCTTAGCTACCTGCAACATCTTGTGGAACGAAATCGCAGAGATGTCCAGCGTCTTGTCCAAGAGGCTGTAGTCAAGGTCGTCATATGTGCGCTTCTTTCTCATGTTTGCACTCATGGCACAAGAGTGGAGCACAAAGTCAATCTTGCCACCCAGTGCCTTCTGAGCCTCAGAGAAAAGCATCTCCAAGTCTTCCACACTCGTGGCGTCGGCAGCGATTACTGCCGCGTTAGTCTTTTCTGCCAGTTCCGCGATGGTACCCATACGGCAGGCAACAGCTGTATTGGTAAGTACTATCTGTGCACCTTCTTCGTAAGCACGTTCTGCCACCTTCCAAGCGATGGACTGATCGTTCAATGCACCAAAAATGATTCCTCTCTTTCCTTTCAGCAAATTATAAGCCATAATTCGTTTTTTTACCTATTAATAATATTATCCTGTTCTCTGTGTAAATCAATTACGGCTGCAAAGGTACGAATAAGTGAGCACAATACAAAGGAAAAACGAAAGTTTTTACTTTTATTGTCGAACGAAAGTACTTTGGGCGCAGCCAACGGTACGAAGAAAAGTGAAAAGTGAAAAGTGGAAAGTGAAAAATCTCAGTTTCCAGCACCCTAAAACAGCCTAAAACGGGGTGTTTTCACTTTTTGTCCGCCACTTTTGTCCGTTTTTCCAAAAAAAATCTTTATTTATTTTGTCATGTCCAAAATTTGCGCTACCTTTGCACTCGCTAACGGAAAAAGCCGTAGTGATGGCGGGGTAGCTCAGCTGGTTAGAGCGTCGGATTCATAATCCGGAGGTCGAGGGTTCGAGCCCCTCCCCCGCTACCAAAGAAGAGGTCATGCAATGATGCGCGACCTCTTTTTTATTGTCGCAACTGTAACTGTCATGCTCGCCTGTCTTTTGTCCTTGTAGAGAAAAACTCGTTTTAAAACAACGCCGTTGTTTTGCCTTTCCTACACCGATGTTTTGATGAAACAATGGTGTTGTTTTGTGATCTTAGAGTTCCCCTACATCAACGAGTCCATTCATCACGACATAGAGGATGATGTCGGCAAGGGAACGGGCACGGAGTTTCTCCATGATGTTCTTGCGATGGGTGATGGCTGTGGTGAGACTGATGTTGAGACGATCGGCAATCTCTTTGTTGATATGACCTTTGGCAAGGAGTATCGCCACCTCAACCTCACGGGCGGAAAGGGAGATGTTTTTCTCTTCCCTTCTTCCCATTGGGGAGGGAGGGCCAGCAGGGTGTCCCTGACGATGGACGGCAAGGAGAGACTTGACCAATGCCTGTTCGGTCTGACAGACATTCAGGGTGGGCACTCCCGATATCTGCAAGTCACCATTGACCAGCACGATGGCACGACGAGACTGCTCACGGAAATAAGCGGCATGCTCGAAATAGAGGCGTGAAGCCACGAAATAGTGAACGAACTGCCCCTGGTCAGCGGCTTGCAGTTCGTCGAAAGAGACAAAGATATGCACATCAGCCACAGGTATGAGGTCAGACAGGATAGGCTGCAACCCCAAGGCAGCTAAGATGTTGGAATCTACGATGGCTATTTCGAAATGCGGCATATACGTTCATTTTTCGATGCAAAGGTAGCGAAAAAAACTAAAAACTAAAAACTAAAAACTAAAAGTTAGTGTTACTGACCCATCGAAACAGCAGGATACTTATACTTTTAACTTTTAACTTTTAGTTTTTAACTTAAAAAGATTTACCTTTGCACCATGTTTACGACCACACTACTCGACTGGTTTGCCCAGCATGGGCGCGACCTTCCTTGGCGACACACGAAAGACCCGTATGCCATCTGGCTCAGCGAAATCATCCTGCAACAGACTCGCATTCAGCAGGGGATGGATTATTGGCTGCGCTTCATGCAACGATGGCCCAAGGTGGAGGATTTGGCGAGTGCAACGGAGGATGAGGTGTTGCGAATGTGGCAAGGTCTGGGTTATTACAGTCGGGCACGAAACTTGCATACCGCTGCCCGGCAAATTGTGGCTCAAGGCGGTTTCCCCACCACGCTCGAGGGCATCAAGCAATTGAAGGGTGTGGGCGACTACACGGCTGCTGCCATTGGCTCCATCGCTTTCGGATTGCCTGCCGCTGTAGTGGATGGCAATGTATATCGGGTGCTTGCCCGTCATTATGGCATCGACACGCCCATCAACACGACGCAGGGGAAGCGGCTCTTCACGGAGTTGGCACAATCGCTGCTGCCTTCCGACCAACCAGCAGAGTTCAACCAAGCCTTGATGGACTTTGGCGCCATCCAATGCACCCCCACCTCACCCAAGTGTGTGGTGTGTCCCTTGCAGGAAACTTGTGAGGCACTCCGCACAGGACGCATCGACGAACTGCCTGTGAAGGAGAAGAAGCTGACCATCCAAACGGTACGCCTCACGTACATATATATAAGATGTAAGGGCAAGACCACCATCCACAAACGTCCTGCAGGGGGCATCTGGCAAGGGTTGTGGGAACCATATGCTCCCCAGTCCCCAAAGGGGGAGGCTATTCAAGATGCTTCCAAACAAACAAACAATGCGGATGACCTCCCCCTTTGGGGGCGGGGGGCTGTCCTTCTTGCCAAAGACGTGAAGCATGTACTCACCCACCGCATTCTCCTTGCCGACTTCTACTTTTGGGAGACAGACACGCCTCCCAGCCTACCCGATGACTATATCTGGGTGAAGGAGAGCGACTTAGACCAGTATGCCGTCCCCCGACTGATTGAGATTCTGCTGGAAAGGCTACCTCGTTGAGAGGGCAAAATACTCACTTTTTCGGTGCAAATCCTCACAAATAAGGATTGTGGAGTCAAGAAAAAGTCCGTACCTTTGCAGCGTTTTTCTGTTCTCAATCAAAAAATACACACAAACAAATGAAAGCTATTAAACTATTCGCAATGATGTTGGTTGCATTGGTCGGCATGACGGCTTGCAGCAACGACGACAACGAGACTAAAAAAAATGTCATTGACCCAGTAGAAGGACTCAAAGGTTACATCTTTGTCAGCTCGGGCTACTTCAAGGATTCCTATTATGGCGACCAAGCCACATTGAGCGTGAAGGTCAAAGACAACCAATACACCATCACCTTCCACGACCCACAATGGGGCGACGTGGATTTCGAGAACGTGGCTATCGACGAGGCGAAGAACACCGTATCGGGTGCTGGCACGCTGAAGATGAACTATCGTGGCAAGGATGGAAGCTACGACGCTGTCCTCAGCGGCGACGTGAACAATCCTACCATCACCATGCCTGACGTGATGGGTGGAACCACCATTTCTTTCTTCAAGGGCGACGCTCCATTGGCTTGTCAGTTGCAGGGAAACTACTCAGGCAGCACTTCTGTGATGGTAGGCGACTCTTATGGCCCTTACACGGCTGACTTCACCAGCAAGGTGACTGCAAATCCTGACGGCACCATCAATGTGGAGATTCCAGAGCACGTCCTTGAGGGTACTGCCATTGGCGACCTCACCTTGGGCAAAGTGACCATCAAAAATGTGTATTATGACAGCGCCAAGGAGGACTTCTGCTACCCTTATGGCAAGTTGCAGAAGGAGATGATCATGCACTTCAAGGCCGAAAGAGAAGGCACAGTAACAATGGACGGCGATTACAACTTCTCTGAAAACAGCGAGATAGAGGTGAAGCAGACAGCGTCTGGCATTCAGATCATCAACCGTTTCCAACTAGGCAAGATGCCTTTCCCCATCGTAGCCACTTTCGAAGGAGTGATCCCAAGTGAAAAGTAAAGCGCTCTTTCTCGGACTGCTGTGTTCTCTGACGGCTTGTCATGGGATGTTTGACGACATCTACGACGAGCCGCAGGAGCAGGTGGACATCAAAGAGGGACAACTCTACATTGATGCCTCCAGCTGGACGGATTGGCACTATATCAACCTAACCGCCACCGAAAACAAGGTGGTGAAGATGAGTATTCCAACCGAAGCCCTCCCATCCCCCAACGGGGAGGGGGCTGAGGGTCTTTACACCTACTGGTATGATGTGTTTGGCGAAGGGCTCTCCAAGCACGAATTTCGAGGTTTCACCCCTACCATTTCTCAACCTGAACCTGACGAATGGCACATTGCCGTTCATCGCAACAACGTGAGGACGAATGGTGGAGCTGCCTACGAGACCCCCTACACCTCGATGAACGACCTGCCTGAAAGCAGCGAGGCTTTTGCCAATGCCACTTTCACGGAGGATGTGTGGAACGAACTGGATGTGTGGACGATTCAGGCGCAGATGTTGCAAGGACTAATCGGCAATCAGGGCATCAAGGTGAATCCCGTGCTGTCTTTATGGCTCACGGTGAGCTTGCCCCCTGTACCCCCTGTCTTCACGCTGAACAACCACGTGTTCATCATCAAGTTCAACGATGGCACTTATGGGGCAATCCAACTGGAGAATTATCAGAGTCCGACAGGTGTGAAATGCTGTTTGACGATTAATTATAAGTACCCGTATTGATTTGAGGTTGGAGAATTCTTGGCAAGCCAAGCGTGCTAAAGATACGATAAGAGATTTGAGGTTTAAGAGAGAATGAGGTTTTGGTTATACATATTATTCTTGGGGGTGACACTTGTGGGTTATGCCAAGCAGGATCAAGAGGGAACTCTTCCCGATGCGGGAGAGGAACCTGTAGAGGGTCTTGACTCGATGTACTACCTGAACGATGTGGTGGTGACGGGTACGCGTACCCCAAAACTGTTGAAGGATGCACCCATCCAGACACGCCTCATCACGTCTGCCGACATTGAGAAGGTGGATGCCACGAATGCGGAAGACCTTCTGCAACAGGAGATGCCGGGTGTGGAGTTTTCATACGCGATGAACCAACTGAAGCACATGAACTTGTGCGGCTTTGGCGGTCAGGGCATTCTCTTTTTGGTGGATGGAGAACGATTGGCTGGTGAGACAATGGACGATGTGGATTTCACACGTCTGAACATGGCGAATGTAGAACGTATCGAAATCGTGAAAGGAGCCGCCTCTGCGCTCTATGGCAGCAATGCGGGAGGTGGTGTCATCAACATCATCACCAAGGAGGGAACGGAGCCTTGGACCTTGAACCTGAACGGACGATTGGCACGACACAACGAACGTCGGTTTGGCGGTTCGTATGGAGTGAACGGAACCCAGTTGAAGAACATGCTGAACGTGAACCACACCTCCATCGACAACTACAACGTGCACAATGCACCCAATCCTGCCACGCAGGTGGTGGCAACGGTATATGGTGACCGCACCTGGAACATCAAAGACAGGCTTTCCTATACCCTCAACGACCATCTGAAACTGATTGGCAGGCTGGGCTATTTCTATCGTGAGCAAACCCGAACGGCTGACGCTCCCGAACGGTTCAGGGATTTCAGCGCAGGACTGAGAGGACTTTGGGACATCACCCAGAAGGACAACCTCGAACTCTCCTACTCATTCGACCAGTACGACAAGTCGGACTACCACAAAATCACTCACATGGATGTGCGTGACTATCGGAACGTGCAGAACATCTTCAAAGGACTCTACAACCACTATTGGCAGACAGGCAACATCTTGACCTTGGGCGCTGATTTTATGCACGACTATCTGATGAACAAGAACTTGGGCAGCAGGACGGAAAGTCAGAACACCTTCGACGCCTTTGCCCAGTACGACTGGCTCATCAACACCCAATGGGAGGTGGTGGGTGCCGTTCGTTACGACTACTTCTCCGATAGCAAAGATTCCCAGTTCACCCCCAAGCTATCAGCTCGTTACCAACCTATCAGCAACCTGAACCTGCGTTTCGGTTATGGCATGGGATTCCGTGCACCAGCCCTGAAGGAGAAATACTACAACTTCGATGCTGCAGGCATCTGGATTATCCGAGGAAATCCTGACCTGAAGTCGGAACTGAGCCACAACTTCAACGCCTCAGCCGACTACACCACAGGACATTATAACTTCACCCTCTCCGCTTACTACAACGACGTGCAGAACAAACTTGCCACAGGCGTTCCCCACTACCTTCCTGGGGATGACAAGCAGCTCTATCTCGACTACACCAACCTTGCCGGCTACTCCGTCTATGGTGGTGATGCAACCGTTCAGGCACGTTGGGACAATGGCTTGAGTGTGCGGTTCTCCTATGCCTACACCAATGAGCGTTTGCCCAAGGACAAAGAGGGAAACACCATCAACAACCAATACATCCCTGCCCGCAAGCACTCCCTCACGGCTCGCATCGACTGGGACAAGCAATTCAGCAGCAACTACGGTTTGCGACTTTCTCTCAACGGACGTTACCTCTCCGATGTGAAGAACGTGGAGTTTATTGACTATTACGACATTTCCAAAGGCACCAGCACCATCCACTACCCTGCCTACACCTACTGGAAATTCTCAGCTGTTCAACGTATCGGCAAAGCCTTTAAGGTGACAACGGCATTGGACAATCTACTCAACTACAAACCCAAGTATCACTATTTCAACAGTCCCCTCACCGATGGCATCAATTTGATGGTCGGTTTGTCAGTTGATATTGACAAACTCTTCTAAAAAGCCCATTCCACTATACAAAAGACAGAAAAAGAGGCTATTTTCTTGGCACTCTTCATATTTATTACTATCTTTGCACGTTTTTCGGCTCTTTTCCAGAGTTGAGAAACGTGTTTTTTATGTCATTACATCAACAAACTAAGATATGAAACAATTACTTCTTGGTGACGAAGCCATTGCCTTGGGAGCAATTAACGCCGGACTTTCTGGCGTGTACGCTTATCCCGGCACTCCGTCAACCGAAATCACTGAATTCATTCAGACAAACAAAGTGGCACGCGAACGTGGCATTCACAGCCGCTGGTGTACCAACGAGAAGACAGCGATGGAAGCTGCCCTCGGTATGTCCTATGCAGGCAAGCGTGCTTTGGTGTGCATGAAGCATGTGGGTATGAACGTGTGTGCTGACGCTTTTGTCAATAGTGCTATTACGGGGGTGAATGGTGGTCTTATCGTATTGGCTGCCGACGACCCATCGATGCACTCTTCACAGAATGAACAGGACAGCCGCTTCTATGGCAAGTTCGCCCTCATCCCTGTGTTTGAGCCATCGAACCAGCAGGAGGCTTACGATATGGTGGCAAGTGCTTTCGAACTCTCAGAAAGTCTGAAGGTGCCTGTGCTGCTGCGCATCGTCACTCGTCTGGCACATAGCCGTGCTGCTGTGGAGGTGGGTGAACTGGGTGCAGAAAACGCACTCAACCCCAGCACAGACCAATGGGTGTTGCTGCCAGGCATCGCCAGAAAGAAGTATGTGGATCTGCTGGGCAAGCAAGCGGAATTTGAGAAAGCCAGTGAGGCTTCTGATTATAATAGGAAGGAAACGGCAGATGGTCAGAAATTGGGCATCATCGCGTGTGGCATCGGTTACAATTACGTGAAGGAAAATGTGGGCGACAATGCCAACATCCTGAAGGTGAGTCAATATCCTCTTTCTCCGAAAGTGATTCGCGCCTTTGCCGAAGAGAACGACGCCCTCCTCGTGGTTGAGGACGGACAGCCAGTTGTAGAAGAGGCGATTGCTGGAATGGTGGGTGCCGACTACCCCATCAAGGGACGTCTGACTGGCGACCTTCCACGTACAGGCGAGCTGACTCCTGACTGTGTAGCCAAGGCGTTGGGCAAACCAGCAGGTCCTGCTTTCGACAACGCCAAGAACCTTGCAGGTCGTCCTCCTCAGCTCTGTCAGGGCTGCGGACACCGCGATGTATATACTGCCCTCAATCAAGTGCTGGCTGAATATCCTGATTATCGCGTGTTTGGTGACATCGGTTGCTACACCTTGGGAGCTCTGCCACCATTCAAGGCACTCTCATCTTGTGTGGACATGGGTGCTTCCATCACGATGGCGAAGGGTGCTGCTGATGCAGGTTTGTTCCCTGCTGTTGCCATCATCGGTGACTCCACTTTCACGCATAGCGGTATGACAGGTCTGTTGGATGCTGTGAACGACAAATCCAACATCACCGTTGTCATTTCCGACAACCTGACTACAGGTATGACGGGTGGACAGGACTCTGCAGGAACGAACAAGTTTGAGGCGATTTGCCTTGGATTGGGCGTAGAACCTGAGCATGTGCGCGTGGTGGTGCCACTTCCCAAGAATATGCCAGAGATTACTCGCATCCTGAAGGAAGAGATTGAGTACAATGGAGTTTCAGTGATTATTCCTCGTCGTGAGTGCATCCAGACGGCAGCACGTCACGCAAGAGAAAGAGCAAAACAACAGAAATAAGATGAAAAAAGACATCATACTTTGTGGTGTGGGAGGACAAGGTATCCTCTCCATCGCCACGATTATCGGAGAAGCAGCCACAGAGGCTGGCATCAATCTGAAACAAGCTGAGGTGCACGGAATGAGCCAGCGTGGTGGCGACGTGCAGTCTAACCTGCGTCTCTCTACAGAGAACATCTACAGCGACCTCATCCCTCAGGGTGGTGCCGATGTGGTAATCTCCATGGAGCCTATGGAATCTCTTCGTTATCTGCCCTACCTCGCTAAGACGGGTACGATCGTGACCAGCAGCAAGCCTTTCGTCAACATTCCCAACTATCCTGACGAGGCCGCCCTGATGGCTGAGCTTGACAGCATGCCATCTGTGGTGAAGCTCGACATTGAGAGTGTGGCAAAGGATGCAGGCAATGTGCGTGGTGCCAACATGGTGCTGCTCGGCATGGCTGCCCCCTTCATTGAGATTCTCACAGTAGAACAACTCCGCAAAGCCATCTCCGTCATCTTTGCTCGCAAGGGTGAAGCCATCGTCAATGCCAACCTCAAAGCTTTCGACATGGGCGTGGAGGCAAGTAAAAAATAACAATCAAACACAATTAAAAACATGATTCACAATCCGGAAATTGAATGCATGGACAGAGAGTCTATGCGCAAGTTACAATCTGAACGTCTGATCAAGACCGTCAAGACTTGTTATGAAAATGTGCCCTTCTACAAGAAGAAGATGGACAGAATGGGTGTCAAGCCCGAGGATATCCGCAGCATCGACGATATCTACAAGTTGCCTTTCACCACCAAGCACGACTTGCGTGATGAATACCCATTCGGTTTGCAGGCAGTTCCTCAGAGCGAGATTCGCCGTATTCACGCTTCTTCAGGTACGACAGGTAAGCCCGTTGTAGGCACTTACACAGAGAACGACCTGAAGATGTGGGCAGAGTGTGTGGCTCGTGTGATGGCAGTTGGCGATGTAGGTCCTGGCGATGTCGTTCAGGTGGCTTACGGATATGGATTGTTCACAGGAGGTCTGGGTGCGCACGACGGTGCTGCCGTTCGTGGAGCCATTCAGTTGCCTACCTCAGCAGGTAACTCTGCCAAGCAGATCATGCTGATGAAGGACTTTGGCACAACAGCCCTTTGCTGCACCCCTTCTTACGCCCTCCATTTGGCAGAGGTGATTGAGCAGCATCCTGAAATCAATGCAGAAGACTTGAAGTTGAGAGTCGGTTTCTTCGGTGCTGAACCTTGGACTTGGGGTATCCGCCGCGAGTTGGAGAAGAAGCTCCACATCAAGGCTATCGACATCTACGGTCTGACAGAGATGTGTGGTCCTGGTGTCGGTGGTGAATGTCTGTATCAGAACGGTACGCACATTGCCGAAGACATGTTCTATCCAGAAATCATCAATCCTGAAACACTGGAGCCAGTGGCACCAGGCGAAGAGGGCGAGTTGGTGTTCACCTCACTGTGCAAGGAGGCGATGCCAATCCTTCGTTATCGCACACGCGACCTCACCCACCTCATCTACGAGCCTTGTGAATGTGGACGAACCTCTGTCCGCATCGGAAAGATTCTGGGTCGAAGCGACGACATGCTCATCATCCGTGGTGTGAACGTCTTCCCATCACAGATTGAGACCATCCTGACAGAGTTCCCTGTCTTCACGCCTCAGTATTTCATCACCGTAGATCGAAAGAACAACGAAGACACCTTCGACCTCGATGTCGAGTTGCGTGCAGAATACTTCTCACCCAACCCAGCGAAGCAGATGCCATTCATCAAGCCACTCTACGACCGCATCGTCAGCATGGTGGGCATCAAGCCAAACATCCACATCAAGGAGCCAGGCAACATCGAACGTTCTACTGGTAAGGCAAAGCACGTACTCGATAAGAGAACCCTCTTGTCCGATTGGAAATAAACCTCACATATAAAAGTAAGCCCCACCTCCGTTCATCGAAGGTGGGGCTTCTTTTTTGAGCACCAGCAAGTTGCCTTCGTAGGTCTTGGCGTCGTCGGTCGTGGGCGTCATACCGCTGGGACGGTCGGCGCTGGGCCAAGCCACCAGGTCGAAGGTGCCGCCCTTTTCGCTGTCGCAACCCATCATCACACCGTTGTTGGCCACGTCGATCATCTCTTTGGTGTCGGGCATATAGATATCCGTCACGAGCACGTTGGCATCGGTGCGCTCCTCAAGGTTGGAAATATTGCCTTAGAACGGCCTTTCATCTTCTTTTCATGCCTTGCTCATACCCTAGGGATAGAGAGAGGACTGAGAGGGGACTGAGAGAGGACTGAGCAAGGGGTGAGAGGCCACTGATGCCCCACACCATTTCGCGTCTCCTGCGCCCACACCTGCATGGTGAGCACAGCAAACAGCAATAACAAAGCTACCCTTGCAGAAAAATGTAGATTTTTAATCATAGGTTGGTAAGAAATTGTTCAGTTATTCAGCCGCATTTGCTCCTTTTCGGCAGCACATCCCCTCAGATTGGTCAGTAATCCACTTGCAAATGTACAAGATATTTTCGAAAACTAACACACACATTGTAAATTTTGAATTATTTTTCTAAAAAACGTAACAAAACGCAGAAAACACTTTTTGTTTTTCTCTCTTTTGTTTTGGTGGGTGCGTAGAAAAGTTGTAACTTTGCAAGCAGAAACAAAGATTTACCAAAATGAAGACTCCTTTAAATGATACCATCGTCACCGAAGCCATTGAGGGGATGGGGCTGGGCGACTTCTCGCAAGCTACCATCCGTGACATTCAATCTCTCTCGAAAGTGCTGGAAGAGAAGACGGGACAGACAGTGATACACCTGGAGATGGGTGTGCCAGGCTTGCAACCCTCCAGCATCGCATTGAAAGCAGAACAAGAAGCACTCGCAAAGGGCTGTGCCACCACCTACCCACCCAACGGCGGCATCCCACGCATCAAAGAGGCTGCCTCTCGTTTCGTGAAAGCGTTCATCGATGTGGACATCGACCCACTCTGCTGCATCCCCACCACAGGAAGCATGCAAGGCACATTCGCCACGTTCACGGCTTGGCACCACGCCATGCCTGAGAAGGACACTGTGTTGTTCATCCACCCGGGCTTCCCTGTGCAGACAACGCAATGCGACGTGATTGGCTTGAAGCACATCGGTCTGGACATCCACGGCTATCGTGGTGCGGCGCTCATCGAGAAACTGGAGGAAATCCTGTCGGCAGGCAACATCTGCGGCATCGTGTATTCGAACCCCAACAACCCATCGTGGGTGTGCTTCAACGACGAGGAACTGAAGGGCATCGCAGGACTGGCTGACAAGCACGACTGCATCATCTTGGAAGACTTGGCTTACTTCGCAATGGACTTCCGCAGAGACCTGAGCCACCCCTTCGAGGCACCTTTCCAGGCAACGGTGGCAAGATACACAGACAAGTACATCCTGGCAGTGTCTGGTTCGAAGGCATTCTCGTATGCCGGTCAGCGCATCGGTGTGGCTTGCATCAGCAACACGCTCTACCACAGGGTGTATCCAGCCTTGGAGAAGAACTTCGGCGTGGGCGAGTTCGGAAACTTCTTCTGCAACCGATTGATGTACACCCTCTCCAGCGGCACGACCCATAGTGTGCAACACGCGATGGCAGCCCTGATGGAGGCAGCTTGCGACGGCTCATACAACTTCCTTGCCGATGTACGCGAGTATGGCAGAAGGGCGAAGTTCATGAAGGACGTGCTCTTGGCGAACGGCTTCTACCTCGTGTACGATAACGACCTCGGTGCCCCACTGGCTGACGGTTTCTACTTCACTGTGCAGTACCCAGGCATGACCGACCTCGAACTGACGCGCGAACTGATGTACTACGGCATCGCCGTGTTCCCACTCGACACGATGGGCAGCAACGAGCAAGGTGTGCGTATCTGCACTTCCTTCTTCTCGAAGGAGCAGGAGCCTATTTTTAAGGAAAGAATTGAAATCTTCAAATCGAATCATTAATACAATACAATGGACAATAACTCACCTTACTTTCATCCTCAATATGAGACGCTGTCTCGTGAGGAAATTCAGAAGCTGCAACTGGAGCGTCTGCAGGCAACGGTGAAGCACTGCATGAACTCTCCTTTCTACAAGCAGCGTTTTGAGGAAATCGGACTGAAGCCTGAGGACATCAAGAGCCTCGACGACATCCGCAAGATACCTTTCACCACCAAGCAAGACCTGCGCGACACTTATCCTTTCGGCATCGCCAGTGCCCCACTCCGCGATTGCGTGCGTCTGCACTCTTCATCAGGCACGACGGGTAACCCAACCGTAATCCTGCACACGAAGAAAGACCTCGACGAGTGGGCAAACCAAGTGGCTCGTAACCTCTGGATGGTGGGACTCCGCCCTGATGACGTGTTCCAGAACTCTTCTGGTTATGGTATGTTCACAGGCGGTCTGGGCTTCCAGTATGGTGCTGAGAAGTTGGGTATGTTGACCGTTCCTGCAGCAGCAGGTAACTCACTCCGCCAGATCAAGTTCATCAAGGATTTCGGCACGACTGCCATCCATGCAGTGCCCAGCTACGTGACCCGTCTGTACGAGGTGATGCAGCAGGAGGGTGTTGACCCTCGCAAGGACACGAAGCTGAAAGTGCTCGCCATCGGTGCAGAGCCTCACAGTGAGGAGCAGCGCAAGCGCATCGAGGACATGATGGGCGTGAAGGCTTACAACTCGTTCGGCATGAGCGAGATGTGTGGTCCTGGTGTGGGCTTCGAATGCAAGGAGCAAAACGGTCTGCACTTCTGGGAAGACTACTACATCGTGGAGATTGTTGACCCTGAAACGCTGGAGCCTGTGAAGGAGGGCGAGATTGGCGAATTGGTGCTCACCACCTTGTGTCGTGAGGCAATGCCATTGCTCCGCTATCGTACTCGAGACCTGACTCGCGTGCTGGGACACACTTGTCCTTGTGGTCGTAACCACGTGCGCATCGACCGTATGCGTGGTCGCAGCGACGACATGATGGTGCTGCGTGGCGTGAACATCTTCCCCATCCAGATCGAGAAGATTCTCATGCAGTTCAAGGAACTGGCAAACAACTACCTCATCACCCTGACCACCGACGAGGACAACGACAACATGACCGTGGAGGTGGAACTCGAGGAACTCTTCACCGACGACTTCACACGTCTCCTCGCACTGGAGAAGGAAATCAAGCGTCGCCTGAAGGACGAAATCCTCCTCACCCCACACGTGAAACTCGTGCCTAAGGGCAGCCTCCCTGTGAGCGAAGGCAAGGCTGTGAGAGTGGTGGATAAGAGAAAAGTTTATCAATAAAAAGAAGGGCTTTATGACAATCAAGCAACTATCCATTTTCATCGAGAATAAGGGTGGCACTCTTATCAAGGTGCTCGACCTGTTAAGCAAGGCAGGCATCCAGATCATCGCCTCCACAGTGGCTGACACGAAGGACTACGGCATCTATCGTGTGCTGACCAACAACTCTGCCCAGGCGTACCTCACCCTGAAAGAGGCAGGCATCAACGTGCAACTCTCCGAAGTGTTCGCACTCAGCATCGACGACCAACCCGGACGTGCAGCTGAAGCCATCAAGGAAATCTCTGATGCCAACGTGAGCATCATGTACCTCTACTCCTTCCTCTGGCAAGGAAAAGGCGTGCTCGTGTTCCGTGCCGACCAGAGCGAAAAGGCAAAGGAGGCCATCATGCTGAACAAGTTGTCGTTCATGACAGAAGAAGACTTTAAGTAAACATGACTTTACTGGAAGCACTCAATAAGGGTGACCGCTTTGCTGAAAGCATTGGTGCACAGCTGACAGAGGTACGTGAAGGATATGCGAAAGCAGAACTGACCGTGGAGGAACGACACCTGAACGGGGCTGGCGTTTGTCAGGGAGGTGTGATGTACACCCTTGCTGACCTCGCCTTCGCAGGAGTTGCCAACAGTCGGGGCATCCTCACTGTGGGGGTGAACAACACCATCACCTTCCTCAAATCAGGACAGCTGGGCGACCACCTCACAGCGGAATGCACAGAAACCCTCAATCACCATAAACTGCCCTACTGCGACATCCAGGTGAAAAACCAGAATGGAGAACTCCTTGCAGCGGTCACAGGACTGGCTTATCGCACTAAAAGGGATTTCCCATTCGAGAGGTTGATGTAAGAAAAGGGACTTTTTTCGCCCCTCAAGCGAAAAAAATGCGGAAAAGTTTGGTCAGTTAGAAAAAAAGCCCTACCTTTGCACTCGCTAAACAAAAGCACGATGGTGCCATAGCTCAGTTGGTAGAGCATCGGACTGAAAATCCGTGTGTCCCCGGTTCGAATCCTGGTGGTACCACAACAGAAAGGACTCTTGACAAAATTCTTTGTTGAGAGTCCTCTTTTTTTGCTAAAAATAGAGGTAGAAACGCCCACAAATTATTTTTCTCGAAAAAAAAGTGACAAAAACTTTTTTCTTTCAAACTATTATTGCTACTTTTGCAAATCATCTTAACAACACAATAACAAAAACTATTACCTCTATCATTATGAACACACAAATGAGTCTCACAGAGGCGCTCAGTCAGAGCGGACTTGAATCGATAGACTATGTCATATTGTTCACATACCTCATCATGCTGATCAGCCTGGGCGTGTTTCTCAGTTTCAACCGAGAGACTAAGAACACCACAGACTACTTCCTGGCGGGCAACACGCTGACTTGGTGGGCTGTGGGTGCATCCCTCATCTGTGCCAACATCTCTGCCGAGCAGTTCATTGGTATGTCAGGTACGGCCTATGCGGACGGAATCGCCATTGCTGCCTATGAGTTCATGGCAGCCGTCAGCCTCATCATCGTTGGCAAATTCCTGCTGCCCATCATGATGGAGCAACGCATCTTCACCATGCCCCAGTTCCTGCGCAAACGCTATTCGGACAGGGTGGGTCTCGCTTTCTCCATTTTGTGGTTGTTCCTCTACATCTTCGTCAACCTGACCACTGTAGCATGGCTGGGTGCCCTCGCCATTGAGAAGATTTTGGGACTCCAAGGATTGTCAATTTCCATCGGAGGCATCGTCTTATCGGCACGCTTCATCATCATTTTTGCCCTCATTACCATCTCAGGACTCTACTCCATTCATGGTGGTATGACTTCGGTAGCTTGGACTGACGTGATGCAGCTGACGTTCATCATTGGTGGTGGTCTCGCCACTGCCTACTACGCTTTGGTGGCTGTGGGAGGCGAAGATGGAGGTCTATCAGTAGGCCTAGAAAAACTGAGCCATTTCGCCATCGACCGCGAATATGCCAAAGACGCCCATTTCCACCTCATCATTCAGGAAAGCCACGCTCCCGATGCCTTCAACAGCGTGCCTGGTATCGCTGCCATTGTGGGAGGTCTCTGGTTGACCAATCTTAGTTATTGGGGATTCAACCAGTATATCACCCAAAAGGGACTCACTGCTTTCAGTACCCATGAGGCACAGAAAGGATTCTTGTTTGCAGGTCTCCTGAAACTCGTCATACCAATCATCGTCCTTGTCCCTGGTATTTGCGCTTTCTACATCACCCAATATGGTGACCCCAACCTGCAAGATGCTATTCATGTGTCGGATGAAGCTTACCCTTGGTTCATCAAGAACTTTATCCCTACAGGCATCAAGGGACTCGCATTTGTGGCACTCTCAGCAGCTGTCATCTCCTCGCTGGCATCCATGCTCATCAGTACTTCCACCATCTTCACCATCGACATCTACAGGAAATATATCAATCCTGAAGCAAACGATAAAAGGCTGGTGGCTATCGGACGTGGGTCGGCGGTCATTGCACTCCTCTTCGCGCTCTTTGCTGCGGCTCCACTGCTGGGAGAGCTTGACCAGGCATTCCTATACATTCAGGAATACTCAGGTTTCCTCTATCCAGGTATCGTCATCGTGTTCGGACTCGGACTGTTGTGGAAGCGGGCATCAGGAACGGCTGCCATTTGGGTCACCATCCTCACCATTCCATTAGGTGTGATGTTTAAGTTAATCTTTCCTGAGGTGGCTTTCCAATTCCGTGCAGGATACGTCTTTATATTGCTGCTCGTGCTGTTCGTCACCATCTCTATCAACAGCAAGAAAGCTGAAACAAGTCAAACCATCCCCAAATTGGGACGCGATTTGCTAAAGAGATGGGGTATCATCTTGGGTGTCATTTCCATTGCCTCTATCGTTGCTGCTGCTTTCGTGAGCTTCGGCTGTCGCCTGCTGCCCACAGAAGCCACGCCAGAGAACAATTTCATTGCTTATCTCCACGACATTGGCTTCCAGGCATTCTACTTCTTTGGCTTCCTGACGGGTGCTTGCGCCATTGCCTCGTATTCCAATGCGAGAAGTCCATACCAAGACCCCAAGGCCTTGCCTATCAATCTCGCACTCTTCTCCTCCACACGAGGCTACACCTATGGTTCCATCGCCATCTGCATCATCTCACTGATCGTGTATATCATGTTCTGGTAATTGATGAATGAGGAGCTAAAATGGAAGTTAACTCGCTTTGCTCATAGGAGTTAAAGAGGAAGTAAAAAGGGAAATAAAGCAGGGGGATGAAACTCGAAAGTTTCACCCCCCTTAAACATCCCCTGTAGTATAGTTATGCGTATTATTCGAAGTAGTAGAGGAACGTAGCCAAGCCCTCAAGTGCCTGCTTCTTCTGGTTTTCAATCTCCAGCTTGAACTTGATCTGCGCCTTGCAGATGCCACGAATGTTGGAAATCTCATGCAAAGAAGCGGTGAGACGCACACGCTGACCAGAAAGAACGGGCTGACCGAACTTCATCTGATCCATTCCATAGTTGACCAGCATCCTCACATTGTTCACCTGAATCAACTCCTGCCAAAGGTGAGGCAGCAAAGAAAGGGTCAGGTAGCCGTGAGCAATCGTCGATTTGTAAGGACTCTCCTCTTTGGCACGCTCTGTGTCTACGTGAATCCACTGATGGTCAAGAGTGGCATCAGCAAAAAGGTTGATGCGCTCCTGTGACACTTCGAGCCATTCACTCGTGCCAATCACTTCGCCCAGATGTGAGGCGAACTCATCGTATGAATTAACAATCAACTTTCCCATAGAAATGCGATAGGTTTGAATTTGGATGCAAAGGTAAACAAAAAATGATGAATAAAGCAGGCTAACCCTCCATTTTCATACGTTTGGAACAAAAATATTTATTTTTCCTACATAAAGGACAAAAAAGAGAGAACTGCAATAAGCAATTCTCTCTATCTCCCGTAAGGTTCTGGAAAAGATTAATCCTCCTTCTTTTTGCCAGAGAGCTTTTCCTTGATACGAGCCTTCTTACCTGTGAGCTTGCGCAGATAGTAGAGCTTAGCACGACGCACCTTACCTACCTTGTTCACCTCGATAGAATCGATGTTAGGTGAGTTGAGTGGGAAAATACGCTCCACACCAACGGTGCCAGACATCTTGCGAACTGTGAAACGCTTCTTCTCCTCGTGACCTGCAATCTTGATGACCACACCACGATAGAGCTGGATACGCTCCTTTGAACCCTCGATAATCTTGTAAGCTACTGTTACAGTGTCACCAGCCTTGAACTCTGGAAACTGCTTTGACTCAGAAGCCTTCATTGCTTCCTCAGCCACTTTAATTAAATTCACTGCCATTTTGGTTGTTTATTGATAATTAAAGAGTTACAGCGAAGCATTCTCCTTTTCAGAATCGTGAAACCTGTTGTCTCTAATCCATGGGCTCTCTCCCTATCAGACAGCGGCTTCGCCAAAAACGGTTGCAAAGGTACGAAAAAGTTTAGAGTTAGGGATGAAAAATGATGAGTTTTTTAAAGAAGAAGGGCGAAAAAGTGGATACGAAGCCTCTTTTTCGCCCTTTTTGTTCAAGAAATATTAATTATTGACGATCACGAGACCACCATTCTTGGGGATGGTGACAGTAATTTGCTTTTTTGCCTTGATGGTGCTGACACTACCATTCAGTTCTGCATCGTCGCTATACACCTGCAGTTCTGCGTTCTTGTCGTACATCGGCAGGGCAATGGTCTTCTTCAAGGTTTCATCCTGTGCATTAACGCCGACCACAAACCACTTGTTGCCTGTGCGACGAGCAATGATAGCATACTTGCCTGGATAGCCGTCGATGAACTTCACCTCGTCCCAAGTGGTGGGCACGCTCTTCATGAAGTCAATAGCCCAAACTGGAGCATCAGTGAGGTTGTTAGGTGCCAATGCAAAGTGCTGAACAGCACTCTGGAAGAGCACAGCCGTTGCGAGGGCATACACATCAGAAGTGACACGATGAGTGCCTCGCTTGTTGTCGGCATTGTAATACTTGTTGAGGGTGGAACCACCAAAATCCATCGAACCCACAGTGTTGCGAATGAAAGTGTGGAGGGTGGCGTTGTGTGCCTCAGCATCGCAAGAACCCTGTCCGAAGTGCAGGTTCTCAGAAGCCAAGACTGCCTCGCTGGCTGCATAGTTAGGATACATCTTCTCCCAACCACGTGGCAGGGTACAACCGTGGAAAATCACGAGGATGCCAAAGTCGTTAGCATCAGAAAGGATGTCTTCGTAGAGCTGCATCATGTTCTGCTTGTCACCACCAAAGAAATCGACTTTGATACCACGGATGCCAATGCTCTTCATCCAAGCCATCTCTGCACGGCGCTCACGACTCTTGTCCATCTTGCCGATAGGTGATTGAGGCGCATCGTTCCAAGTACCGTTGGAGTTGTACCACAAGAACAAGCTAACGCCCTTGCTCTTGCCATAGGCAGCAAGCTCTGCCATCTTCTCATAACCAATCTGCTTGTCCCAAAGGGCATCAACGAGCACAGTCTGGTAACCCATTGCTGCAGAGAAATCGATGTAACGCTTCTGCTCATCGAAGTTACAGCTGGCATCCATACCGATGATCCAACTCCAAGAGCCTTTACCATATATGTACTCCTGAGATGCTTTATACTTCTGTTCCACAAGGTCGAAAGGAACGGTAGTCTCCACGATAGGAGCGAGTGTTGTGCCCAAGGTAATAGTGCGCCAAGGAGTCTCGCAAGGAAGTGCCACAGAGGCAGAAGTAGAGCCCCAGCCGTTGCACTCACCTGCTTGTGGGAAACCAATTTTATAGAGTCCGCCATTCACATTGAGGAGTCGGCTTGCCACATAGCTACCATCGACGCCCGTCTCACTGATGAGCACCCAACCCTTGTCGCCCAAGTGGAAGAGACAGGGGAAGGAGTAACCTTCGCCCCAACCATTCTTACCCATCTGGTCATCGTCGGTATAGGATGTCTCGTAGCTGGGAGATGTACGTGCAAAGCCACCCATTGGACGAGACTGAGGACACATGAATGTAGTAGTACCCTCTGGCAACTGGAAACCACTCGCCTCACTCTCCACGATACATACTTTGGTGTCGCGCTGAGGCAAAATACGATAGCGATATGCCACATCACGATTGCTCACACGGAAAATGACATCCAGCACTTTCTTGCCCTTCTGTTCAAAACTGCACACAGCCTCTGTGGCTTCGTAGTCCACATGGCTCTGCTTGATGTTGCGAAGTTGATACTGCTGCTTCACTTCCTTCACTTCACAGCCTGCCAAAGTCAATTCCTGCGTGTAATCAGCCATATTGGTCTTCACACCCAGCGGAGAACGTCCGATGAACTCGGTTGCGCCCAATGTGACACGATAAGTGGCAGCACCATTCTGGTCATCCACGACCACTGTCAGTTTACCATCAGGACTTGTAAAAGACTTCTCTGTCGCCCAGGCAGACGACCACACGCTTGCCAACGCAAGCATTCCTAAAATAATTTTCTTCATGTTGATTTGGTATATAATTAGTTTTATTCATGTTCGAGGGTACAAAGGTAAGCATTATTGATGAAACAAATTGGCTCGATTGTTACACATTCTTTCGTATATGTTACAACAACGCACAAAATCTGCCCTAAAACGCCGAAATTGATACATCCTCAAACAAAAATGATACGGAGGAACAAATAACAATCCCATTTTTTCCCTAACTTTGCACCTGCACCAGCCCACGCGCTGGGCAATCTTTTCTAAACGATAAACATTAAACTCTAAACTAAATCATATGGAAAGAACATGGCGTTGGTTCGGCAAGAAGGATAAGATCACCCTTGCCCAACTGAAACAAATTGGTGTGGAGGGCATTGTGACCGCCCTGCACGACGTGCCTCTTGGCGAGGTGTGGACGCGTGAGAAAATTCACGACCTGAAGACGTACATCGAGAGTTATGGTATGCGCTGGAGCGTGGTGGAGAGTTTGCCTGTGGTGGAGACCATCAAGTATGGCGGTCCTGATCGTGACCACCAGATTGAGGTGTACAAGGAGAGCCTGAGAAACCTTTCGGCTGAGGGCATCCACTGCATCTGCTACAACTTCATGCCTGTGCTCGACTGGGCTCGCACCGACCTCCTGCACGTGAACCCCAACGGTTCCACCAACCTCTACTTCAACTATGCAGAATTTGCTTATTTCGATATTTACATCCTGAAGCGTGAAGGTGCACGTGAGGAATGGGCGAAGTTCGAGTTCCCTGCTGGGGTGGGTGCTGGTCGTAACGTATTGGCTGAGTGCGATGAATTGGCTAAGACGATGACACCAGAGAAAGACCACAAACTAGTGGAGACCATCATCATCAAGACCCAAGGCTTCGTGTCTGGTAATTTCAGCGAGAACGACGAGGCTCCTATCCAGAAGTTCCGTGACTTCCTCGCTCTCTACAAGGGTATCGACAAGGCACAGCTTCGTGCCAACATGAAGTACTTCCTCGAGGCAATCATGCCAACATGTGAGGAATATGGCATGAACATGTGTGTACATCCTGACGACCCACCTATCGAGGTGCTTGGCTTGCCACGCATCGTGCGTACAGAAGAGGACATCGAGTGGTTCCTCAATGCTGTTCCTAACAAACATAACGGACTCACGTTCTGTGCTGGCTCACTCTCTGCTGGTGCCTACAACAACGTGGTGGAAATGGCAAAGAAGTTCGCTTCACGCACACACTTCGTTCATCTGCGCTCTTGCCACATCTTCCCCAACGGTGACTTCACAGAGGCTTCTCACTTGGGGGGTCGTGCTGACCTCATCGAGCTTTGCCGCATCTTTGAGAAAGAGAACCCACAACTGCCTATGCGTGTGGATCACGGCATGACCTTCACAGACGAGCCTGGTGGCATCATGGACGAGAGCAATCATGGTCACAATTCTGGCTACACGCTTTTGGGACGTATGTTCGCTATGGGGCAGGTGCAGGGCATCCTCGCCACTGTGGACAGAGAGTTAGGAATTGAATACAAACAACCAGGATTCTTTGACTAAACAGAATTAAAAAATTGATGGATTGAAAAATTGAAGTTTTGCCGGATGGTCACTTCAATTCTTCAATTCTTCAACTCTTCAATTTTATAATTATGAAACTGAATGATATTTTTTGTGGCAATTGCAATGCCGCTGAATGGGAACAGAAAGGTTATGAGCTGCCCAAGTTCGACATCAAGGCTGTACGCGAGAAGACAGCGAAGGAACCTACATGGGTACACTTTGGTGGAGGCAACATCTTCCGTGCCTTCCCAGCCGCGATCCTCAACGATGCCCTCAACACGGGCAAGTATGACCGAGGTGTGATTGTGGCAGAAACTTTCGACTTTGAGGTGATTGACAAAGCGTATGCACCTTACAACAACCTTTCCCTCTGCGTGAACCTCTGCTCTGACGGTTCCATCGAGAAGAAGGTGATTGCCTCTGTAACTGAGGCACTGAAGGCTGATTACCAGTTTGCTGACTGGCAGCGACTCGTGGAGATTTTCCGAAACCCATCACTCCAGATGATTTCTTTCACCATCACAGAGAAGGGCTACACTTATAACGAGGCCGACCTCGCAAGAGGACTCACTCCTGTTTTTGCAATGGGTAAGGTATGTGCTTTGCTGCTTGAACGCTTCAATGCAGGACAGCTACCTCTGACGGTTCAGAGTATGGACAACTGCTCACACAATGGCGACAAGGTGAAGGCTGGCGTCTTTGCTTACGCAGAGAAATGGGTGGCTGACGGGCTTGTGCCTGCAGCCTTCCTCAACTACCTGAAAGACGAGAAGAAGGTGACCTTCCCTTGGTCGATGATTGACAAGATCACACCTCGTCCTCACGAGAAGGTGAAGGAGATGCTGGCGGCTGATGGCTTCGAGGACAATGACTACATCGAGACAGAGAAGCACACTTTCACAGCACCTTTCGTGAACGCAGAGGAAGTGCAGTATCTTGTCATCGAGGACAACTACACGAACGGTCGTCCCCCACTCGACTTGGGTGGTGCACTCTACACGACTCGTGAGACGGTGGACAAGGTGGAGACCATGAAGGTGACCACTTGTCTGAACCCACTCCACACAGCGATGTCCATCTATGGCTGCATGCTGGGCTACACGCTAATTTCTGCCGAAATGGCTGATGAGGACTTGCGTCCATTCATCCAGAAGATTGGTTATATGGAAGCAATGCCTGTAGTGACTGACCCAGGCGTGCTGAACCCTTACGAGTTCATTGGTGCTGTCATCAACCGTCGTCTGCCCAACCCATTCATGCCAGACGCTCCTCAGCGCATCGCGATGGACACCAGCCAGAAGCTGCCTATCCGCTTTGGCGAGACCATCAAGAAATACCTGGCTCGTGGACTTGACAAGTCGAACCTCATACTGATTCCACTCACGTTGGCTGGTTATGCCCGTTACCTCAAGGGCATCAAGGATGACGGTACTCCTTTCGAGCCATCACCCGACCCAATGCTGGCTGAATTACAAGCCATCGTGGCTCCTCTTGAAGTGGGTAAGACTGAGCAAGATTACAGCCGTCTGAAGCAACTTTACAGCCGTGCTGACGTCTTTGGTGTGAACCTCTACGACGCTGGTCTTGGCGAACAAATTGAAGGTATGGTCAAGGAACTCTATGCAGGCAAGGGTGCTGTGCGCAAGACCCTTCACAAGTACGTAGCTGCAAGATAAGCCATCAGTTCATATATAAAGAGAAAGAGAGAATCGCAACAGCAATTCTCTCTTTCTTTTTCATTGCGATTAGTAGCGAATGCTACTTCAGATTTACTTGATCACAATCTTTCTGCCATTTCGGATGTAGATACCCTTTTGTAGTTTGTCGGCATCGTTCACCTTGACACCTGTGAGGGTGTATGTAGAGGTTGGCACCTTATAGGTGACAGGTATGTCGCTAATGGCAGTGACGACAAATGCGAACTCACTGATATCACTGTCGGCATAGCCAGGAGCCATTGCAATGGCCTTGATAGTAAGGTCGTCGGTCAGTGCAATAGGACCTTCATACTTAATGACGCTGCTACTTCCAGTGGTACATGGACATGAACCATCGAGGGTGTAGTAAATGACTGCCTCGGGCAACTCGCAGCTAAGCTCAATAAGGGTTCCCGCCTTCAATTCGGTACCTGGCGAGTAATTAGCCACTGGCATTGGGCAGATGAAGTCGCCCTCGTCCTTGACATTGACGATGACTGTACGGCTGACGTCGGCATCGTCCTGCATCTGCAAGATGACACCAGTTGTGCCGTGAGCTTCACCGGTGAGGGTCAGCATAGCCTTTCCCTCGGCATCGAAGGTGATTTCGTTGGCATCGACAGAGGCGATGATGTCGCTCAATACACGAACATTGGCCTTCTTACCGGCGGCAGCTGCTGCGGGCAGAGCCTGCACGGTGAACTGAGTACCCTGATCAAAGATAACGTGGACAGCCGAATCAGCTACAATCTGCTCTACTTCTGCCACAACGTCGAAGTCTTGAGTGTAAGTACTGCCCATAGCCACTCCCGCGTAGCTCTCAACGTCGCCCTTCACAGTGAGGGTGATTGTTTGTCCAGCAGGCAGCGGGGTGAATGGTACAAAGCGCGCCTTGTTGGATAGTGCAAAGTCTCCGTCACCCTGGGCATTAACGATCTCGACGGCTCCTTCAACCTTTTCGGTTCCCTTTGTCAACATGATGTTAGCATCGGTCAGGGTCTTCACACGCATATACTTGTCGAAGGTGAACTGTACGGCGTTCTGGGTAGCCTTGACGCTACTAACGACAGGCTGCGACATTTGTGTCATCGGCTGGTTTACGTCGAGTTGTGGTGGAGGAACGGGCAGCCAGTCGCTGTACTCAGTCTGATAGCCTGGTTTCTCGTATTTCACCTGCCAGAGACCTGTTGGCACCATCCATCCGTACTCACCGTTTTCATCGGTCAGCTGCGGGTTGATCTGTCCGTAGTTCTCGGCATCCCACATGATGGTTTTCTCAACATCGTCGCCAAACTGGTTCTTCGTGGTCTTCTTGTAGAATACAGTTGTAGTCACACCTTCGAGACGGTTGGCAGCAATGCCTTCATAGACGAAACCTGATGGGTCGAGGGTGCCATCCGACTTAGGTGGGAACGGACCTTTCTTACGCTTAGGCCATTCCGGACATTCGCCCGTATTCACACACTTCGGACAATCGCCGCGCTGCTTGCAGGTTTTCTTCTTATCGCACTCCAAGAACTTCAGACAATAGTTGATATCATCTATATTTTCCTTGTATTTCGCGTCATAGTAGCCATCGCAAGCCAGAGAGAGTGCAATCTTTCCAATGCTCATAACACAAGCGACGAAAGATGCTCCACCGGTCTCAACCAGTCCCGCCATACCGGCAAGTCCAGCATATATTGAAACGAGATCGCCCGAAATAGTGGCTACATGATACCCTGCTGCCCAGAAAGCAAAGCTGTTGAGTGTAGAACGCAGTTGGTCTGCATCAGCCTGATCATCAGGGCACACTTCTGGCAACTGATGATAGATGCCCAGCAACTCGTAACCATGTTGACCGAACTTGGCACAATTCTGCACATAGCTGATGAAACTGGCCAATGTGCATATGCCATCTCCCAACTTGAATTTCGTCAGCCATGTCTTAATTCTTGAGAAGGATGCCATAGTAGAGCGGGTGGCTTCGTATTTAGCACAGGCTTCCCACCACTTTACGTAACCGCTAATACCTGGCAGTTTCTCGCACGCCTTGATCGTCGCCTGTTGTGCCTTCATCGTCTCGAGATAAGTTTCGCAAATTCCCTGGAAGAATTTGATGGCAGCATCAGTGGCATCAGAAAGTAAGCCAATCGTCTTCTGTAGTTTATCGAGCAGGTCGCTAGTAGTTTCTACCAAAGCCTGCCATTCCGGAGAACCGCTAATCTTCATCATTTTACGACTCAACTCTGCGGACTCAGCCGTCACGGAGAAGAGTATGTTTTGTTTGAAATCGACATAGCTCCATCCGCCATCCGTACGTAGGTACACCTTTGAGCCATCGTCAAGAAGCATTTCCATGTATCCATCGGCCAGGAGTCCTTCTGGAGTGAGTCCGTCGGCTTTGCCGATAGTGAAGCCATCAACGAGTTTGTCCAGCTCGTTCACATTTAGCCCATTTTCCTTAAAGTAAGAACGCAAGACTGCTGTTTGTTCTTCGATTTCCTTGATGCGTTGTTCCAGCTCTGCAATATCTTCTTCGCTATAGGCGCGTGCAGGAGCTTTCCTAAAAGGACTTGCAGCAAAATCTGTTTCGATGTCAAGCCCGTCGTAGCGGAAGAGGGCATCGGTGGCAGCCGACAGCACATCCCAACTGGGTGCCAATGTGATGTCGTTTTTGTCAATAGCAAGTTTCACCTGTGCCATCAGCTGCTCAAGCGTGCCTACACATTCTGGATCTTCTTTTGGCTTGAAGATTTCATCGAACGTTTCGCTAAACGCCTCATCAAGACTCTCTCGCGAACCGATGATTTCCGAATGCCAGAACGGCTCAACAAAAACGCCCGTAGGGATATTGCGCGTATTGAACTTCTCGTATGCAATCCAACAGTTCTTACGTTCGTTGTAGTGAGCCATCGTGATGACCTCGCCACCATCGGGACCTTCCGTCCAAACGTGGAGTGCAACGGCATACACCTTGCTGGGGTCGTTGTTCGAAAGGTTGATTTCGAAGGTAAAGTCGGTATTGTAACCTTCCTCATTGGAATAGCCATAACTGGAAGGTGTAGCCCTGTCATTGACGAAGTCGAAAAGAACTTCCTGATTGATCAGATGAACGGGGTGATGGTTGAAGAACGACATCTTAACTGAGAGAGGTATCACGCCATTGGGGTCGTAAGTCAAATCTTTAGCCTCTGTATTGTAGGAGAAAGACGGATTCAGCTCTTGAGCACCCGATATGGCATGACCGCCCATTAACGTTTCCGAAAGCAGACCGCTCGGAGCGATTTTTGCCCAAATGTGGTGCTTACTTTGTGTCTTTGGGTTAGGAAGTGTACAGTCAGCCTTCCACTCACCATTGCTATTAATCTGAGCCTTGCCTATCATTTGGCTTCCGTCCATTACAATGACTTGATACACTTTCTCTGTGTAAAATACAGCTGGCCGAGCCACAGCTGTACCATAACTCCTTCGCAATCCACGTTCACTTGCGTTGTCGTCAGCCTCTTCTTCAAGATACATAGCTGTGCCGCTCACCTTGAACGTCGGTGTAACGATAAGCTCAGGGACGTTGATGCCCGATTTCGAAATCTCTATGGTGTTGCTCTCCAACATTTCACGATATTCCTTACCGTCAAGGGTATAAGTCAGGTACATCTCTGGCGTAAAGGAGTTCGATAGTGTAGGAATCATGCTTAGCTGCATTTTCCCACCCTCATCGTAGTGAGGCCAGTCAATGGTGAGCTTACGCTCTGTCTCATCCCACTCGGAAGTGGCGGTTACCATATTAATAGAACTGCTGATAATAGGCAAAGGATTATTGATCAAATTGTCAGTGGTCTTATAATCCGCCTGAATCCAAACATCGCCACTATGGTAAGAGCCCACCTTATAGATACGCTGGCTTCTATAGGCAGTGGGACAAGTGAAACCTTGAGGTACATAGAATTCCAGTTTGCAGTTGGTTGGATAGCTGCTGTCATTATAGTTTTGCCCAGCATAACGTTCCTTGAGTCCCTCGAAGGCCACCTTTACGTTGATGCCGATATTAGTGCCAACAGTAGCTGTAGTTTTGCCGAAACGGGCACTGCGCTCAGAGAGGTTGCTCTCCAGTTGGGTCATCGCCATCGGAACCTTGTAGAACGAAACCTCAGAAATCTGTCCGTCGTTGACACGCACTTCCTTGTATACATAGTCCTTGTCAGCATTGTACAGTTCCAATTGTGCCTTGCTGTTGATGCCCCTGTACTGCATGCCCTGCGACATAGCTGCCACAAAATAGTTGCCGGTTGGCAGGCTGCCGATGTTCTGGGTCAAATAGTCACCAAAGGGCTGTTTCTTCATCAATTCACCTGTCTCATTGTTGAACACAAGCACAGCAGGCTTGTTACTCTCCGACTTGGTGTATTTGACACGAATGATGCCGCGCTCAACGATGGGGAGGGTCACTGCCACCTTGCCATTAGCATCTACCACGCCTTCTACTTCAACCGGCTCTATCGTGCCTGTAGGGCTGCTGGCCTTGATACCGACACGCGTTCCCTCAGGCAGGGCCTCATAGAGCGTATAGTTCGGATAGTTGGCAAGGAACTTGTCAATCTTCTCACCAGTGTTGAGATTCATAAACTCGTACTGCAAGCTGCGACCCTCGCTGTATGTCTGCTCTATCTTTGCCGTCTCTTCATCGACAACAGCAGGCTGCCATGTGTGTGAAAGCAGGATATTGGTGCCATCGGCAGGCGAGAAAACGACACTGACATCTGTGCTTTCAGTCATGTTGGCCAATACGCTGCGGTCGCCATACATCGAAGCACTTATTCTGATGTCGTTCCAAGTCTTCAGCACCTCGCCGGAGGCTTTTCCGTTGCTACCGGTCTTCAGCGTCACAGACTTGCCATACTCACCTGAAGCCAACACCTGTGTCACCTGAACGGTAGCACCTTCTATACCTCGTTGCGTTTGCGAGTCGGTGACTGTAATCGTAGCATTGGTCGTGGCTATCGGCTCCAATTCTATGGCAATGTTGTCAGCATTCTGTCCTACGATCGTTGTCAGCGTGTCGGGCTGCTGATACTTCATGGCGAGATCGCGTCCGAAGGAAAGAACATATCGAAGTTCCTCACCTTCAATCATATTGTCGATAGTGGCTCCGCGAGCGATGTATTCGCCAGTGGAAGTGAGCCAAGTGTTGTTGAAGAAAAAAGGATCTACGGGGGCGTTATCCTCCGTCAAGTTGACCGAAAGGTTGTGGATGGTCTTCAGACGGTCGAAGGTCAGCTCGACGTTCTTGTTCTCGATGAAGACATTGTCGATTTTGGCAATCTCTACGCCTCGGCTGTTGCGCAGTGCCACCGAATAGACGGTGTTCTCTGGCAGGTAGCGGAATTCATAGGTGTTGCGTCCGTTCATGAGCAGGCGCTTCGTCTGACCTGTGTTCCTGTTGGTCAGTTCCACACTCATGTTTTTGTATTGCGCCAGTGTAGCCTCATTGGGCGAAGCCATGAGGTTGAGCTTGAGGTCAACGTAATTCTGATCCATAGGCAGGATGGTGTAATTTTTCCATCCATCGGCAATCTGATAGAGGGCTACGGCTTCGGCAGGCACGCGAACCACCATGTCGAGGTCTTTGTCAAAGACTTTTTGTTTGAATTCTTGCTTATACTCACCTGTTGTTTCATCTACTATAATAAGCCACCCATTTTCATCGTACACGTACTCCATGTTTCCATACAATTCCGGTGGGGTGACGGCAAAGCAGGTGAGTGTCTGCACTTTTGTTCCCTCGAAGCTCCGAAGTCCAAGCTTCTGAATAGTGGAGGGCAATACAATCTCGTTAATGGTGATACCATTCAGCCTGAGGTAGCCGTAACCTCCAATTTCCGTGTGGGTGGTACGGCTCAAGTCATATACTTGACAATTCGTGAACTTCCCTATATAGTAAGTGTCTGACATAGTGCCCGCCAGGACATAGCGTAGCACTTTGTCTTTATCTTCATCGATATTGAAGTTTGAAGGGAAGGTGGACCCTCCTTTTTCGTAGTCTCTCACCAGTGTTCCCGTTTCAGGATACCAGCCACCTGCACCAGGCTGGAAGGTTGGTGCTTGTGAGTCGTACTCGAATAGTCCAACAAGCTCTACGTCCTGCTCCGGCATCATATAATCGAAGGATTGATCATAGAAATAATTGATATTGAGGGGCGCATCGTTGGCTGTCCAGCTTTTCGTCTTATATCCCTGTAAATAAGGACTTATATTAATTCTTATACCTGGGGCAACCATCGTTTCGATGACGTCGAGTGTGTCTGTCGCATACTTTTCGTAATTTAGTCTACCGAATCGATCATATCCACCAGTTTCCTGATAGATGGTGACATATGTTGTTACCGCTCCTGCGGGAAGGATCTTTATGCGCAGACGATGCTTGACGGCAGACTGCTGTCCTTCGTTCTCACTGCTTTGTGCTATTGCCATAAGTGTCATGAGGCACAACAGGCATAAACTGAATATCTTTTTCATAACTCTTTATATTAATAAGGTGTATGACTTACTTGATGACTATCCTGCCGTTCTCGATGTAGATGCCTCGTTGCGGCATGTTTACAGGTTGACCACTCAGGTTGAAGAGACCGCTGGCGCGCATGGGCTGTGCTGTCTCTACATTGTCAATGGCAGTAGGATCGGCATTACCCAATTCGATGACGAAACGGTTCGTGAGGGTCGTGGGTTCGCTAACGGTAAAGGTATAGGGTTCAGAGAGGAGGGTGCGTATCTGCTCTTCGTTGTCGATGAGCCACACCTCTTCGCTGCTCTTCGTATCAAGCGTGAGGGTGTAGGTACCAGCCTCAGGCACTTTCATACCGAGACTGACGACACCATTGTCCAGTGGACGTTCGTTGATGGCGTATGCCAATCCGCCCGACTGGGTGTAGAACTCGATGGCCTGATCGTTCTCATTGCTCATCTTCGGTGCGTCGCGTCCGATGTCGTAGCGCAGCGTCGCCTCGGAATTGATGACGAAACGGGTGCGGTCTTTCTTCATGATTTTTTCCGGGTCTGCGGATTCGTCGGAATCTACAGCTCCCATAGAGAGAATGAGGTTATATACCGTACGGTTCATGTTCTTCTCGGCACGTCGGACGGCCTTGCGACCGTTGGCTTCTGCGTCCTTCACAAATGTCTTGCTGTTCTGTCGGCGGTCGGCACTGAAGGTGATGCTCTCCACACCGTCAGGTACCTGAATGAAGATGCCGTGCATAGGGTCGATTACGGCCTCGTCGTCGAGGGCACTCCAGGCTTTCCATCCATAGTCCCAACTATCAGACATATAAACGAGCATGGGTCCGTCGTAGTCAACGCCACGAATGTCGAGGAAGGCGGGATAGGGCATTCCGATGAAGTTCCAGTTGCGGTTGTGTGGAAACTCTCCTGAATAGTGTTTCAGTGGCAAAGTTACGTCTTCGGCAGTGGTGAAGTAGTTGTTGCCACCCTCGTGTGAACGGAAGTGCAGAAAACTGTATTCTTTGCTCCATTCGTGTTTTTGTTCATTCCAATAGGGTGTCTGATCGCCTACGTAGGCATAGCCCTGACCAGCCAGAAGTGTCTCGTCGGGACCGATTTTCACCCAAGTATTGTCGAGATTGCCTGCCGCACGGGCTCCACTGTCGTAACGGTAGATGGCATAGGGCGTGTTGGGTCTTTCAGGGACGATGTCACTCATTCGAACATCAAAGGCAGGAGTAAAGAACTGACTTGCCTGAAACTTACAATTCACATCGATCTGGTCAATCGTAGTCGTGCCTCGATTGATGAAAGTCTGGAACTTATAGGAGGTGAACCACCACTGGTCGGCGGGGTCGAATTCCATATTGAACGTCCCCACGTGGAACGTGGCTCCTTCTTCCACGCTGAGTCGCGGGTGGTGGTCGCTTTGTGCAGTCACGTCGTAGTTACCCCAGGTTTCATACATTTTCACATCATATTTCCCTGCTTGCAGTCCGCTTTCAGGAGTGATGGCCGACTGACCGGCAATAGTAAGCAGACCTGAGGATATTTCGCCTTCAAGAGGCAAGATTTCATTTGCCACTTTGAAGTCGTTGTGAGCCTTATAGGTCTCTACCGAGGGGGCTGGGACGTAAAGTGTGCGTTTGCGTGTACCTTCAAAGAATACGTTTCCCTTCACGTATGGCGGCATCAAAGCGCGGCAGATGAGGGTGGCATCTTTCTTGTTCCAACGCTCGTCGTCCATGGGAAGCCCCTCGAGGACAATAATTGTGGAGGGCAAATCCAATAGCGTAAGGCTGTCGGAGCCGAAGGCACGTTCACCGATGCTTGTCACACCCTCGGGCACGACGACTTGCTTCAGCTTGGTGCCGCTGAAGGCGCGGTTATCAATTGTCTTCAGCTTCGAGGGGAGCTTTATCTCCTCCAAGGGTACACCGGAGAAACTGCCGAAGCCAATGAAGGTGACGCCGTCTGGTATATCGACATGCGTGAGCGGGCATTGATTGAAGCAGCCTTCTACACCACGTCCTATGTAGATAACGGTGGAAGGGATGTTGACCTCCTTGAGGCTGGTGCAGCGGTTGAAGGTGCCCTTGAGGTAGCGTATGCCTTCAGGCAGATGGATGCTTTCGAGAGCTGTACAGTAGTAGAACGCATTTTCCTGAATACTGTCAACCGTCTCGGGTATCGTAACGCTTGTCAGATGTTTGCAGGCACGGAAAGCATCGTTGGGAATGATGTGGCAGTTCTTGGACCATACCACTTCTTCTATTTTCGATTCATAGAACACGTATTCGCCCACCTTCGTCACATGATCGGGGATGACGGCCTTGGTAAACGATTCAACACCTTCGTATGCATATTTACCTATCTCGGTGACTGTGGCCGGCAGGTCTATGCCAGGAATGCGAGTATGGCTGAAGAAGTAACTGGGTAACTCCGTGAGGTCTTGGGGCAGACGCACCGATTCGAGCGATTCACAATGCCAGAACGTGCTGGTACCCACCTCTGTCTGGTCCTTTAATCCATCGGGAAAAATAAAGCTTTTCAACGACTTACACTCGCCAAAAGCAGCATCGCCCTCAATCTTCATGCCCACTGGAAGGGTGAACGATTCCAATCCTGTGTTGCGGAAACAGCCTTCACTGATGACACCAAGTCCCTTTGGTATCGTCACTTGCTTTAGCGCTGTACAGTTACGGAAGGCATGACTGCCCAATTTCTTCAACGAATCGGGCAGGACGACTGATTGAAAAGCAATGCACTCATAGAACGCATAACTGCCAATCTCGGTCACTCCCTTGGGCAAAGTGATTTCCTTCAGACAATTGCAATATTGGAAAGCACAATACCCTACTTTAGTCACCGTCTGCGGAATGTCGATGTGCTCCAACTGTTTACATCCATTAACGAAATAATCAGGGATAGACGTCAGAGCGGGCGGCATAACGATGTCTGTGAGGATTTCACATTTCTCAATACACCCGTTTCTCAGTGCCGTAGCTGCCGTAGGAAGAACGACTTTCGTCAGCTTCTTCTGGTTGCTGATGTTCAGTTCGGGGCCACATTCGGCGGCAAGCCCACTGACATCAAGCAGCTGCAAGTTGGTCAACTGGTTACGAATGACATTGTAGTCATCAACATTGAGTACACCTGAAATGGTGAGTTCTGTAATGTCTGAGAGCTCACCGACTTCCTCAATTTTCTCTTGGATTTTCACGAACAGTGTGCCGGCTTCTTCGACATTCACTGTCACCTTCAGCCCCAATTGGGCCATCGCCAGCCCTGGCATCATTGTCAGCAGGACGAGTAGCGCGACAAGTCGGGTTCTTCGTATCATACGCATTAGGTTTTAGAAAAAAGTAAATTGTCGGCGACAAAGTTAAAAATTATTACGCCATTTGATGTTTCATATTCACAAAAATAGTGTCTCATATTCACAGAAACCCCATTTTTTCTCTCTCAAAGAGCGATATACTCATAGAAAAAGGAAGAAAACAGACGATGTTTGGAAAGAATGCAGTATCTTTGCAACATGATTAACATCTTCGTTGCATCTATGCCGATGCTGGTATGTTTATTCTGGTCGGCGATACTGCTTTTGGATTGGTGGGAACAGCGCACCAAGGCAAAGGCAAGGATGTTAGTCTATATGTTGGTAGCAACGATTCTCTATCTGGGTCACTTCATCTTCTTCAGACATTTGTACGAGCTGATGCCCGTTACAGACACGCTCTATTGTATGGCAAATCTGGCGGTGTTCCCTCTATACTATATTTATATCAAGGAGGTGACGGAAGAGGAGTGGAAGCGACATTGGCAAGTGACGTTGCTGGTACCTTCCCTGCTGGCTGGTTTGGTTACAGGCACACTCTATTTCCTGATGGACGACCAACAGACTCGCACTTTCATTGACGCATTTCTCTATCAGAACACCATCGAGGGGCTCAGCGGACTTCCCCAAGTACAAGCTATCGCTCACCTCTCTTTCAAGTTCATCTTTGCCCTCCAAATCCCGTTCGTTCTCGTGAAGGGACTCCAGAAAATCAAGCGATACGACAAGATGGTGGAGGCAAATTATGCAGACATCGGACTTCGCAAGATGTATATGGTGAAGACCATTCTCGTGCTGCTCGTGGTGGCTTCGATCATCAGTTTCATCGCCAACATTCTTGGCAGAGAATGCTTTGATCATGTTCGCTGGCTCGTGCTCATTCCTTCACTCACATTCTCTGTCCTGTTGTTCCTGTTGGGTTACGCTGGGCATCGCCAAAACTTCACCATCCACGAGCTGACACTCGAAAACTCGAATGTCAATCTCCCCTCAGAGCCTATTGCCGAGCCTCAAACGACGGAGGAGAATAAAAGCACCATCGAAAAGTTGAAAGATGAAATCGAGAGAGTTATCGAGCAGGAACAGATGTTCTTGCAGCAAGACCTGAAAATCAACGATGTGGCAATGCGACTGAACACCAATCGCGACTATATCTACCAAGCCATCAATGTGAGAATGGGGTTGTCTTTCTCCGAATACATCAACCGCCTGCGCATCAACTATGCCATTCAGCTGAAGGAAAAGAATCCCGACCTGTCATCTTCTGACATCGCTTTTCGTTCCGGATTCTCCTCCAGAGCTTCTTTCTACAGGAACTTCAAGCTCTATCAGAATTGTCCCCCCCTCACCTACCGTCAACAAAACAAATAGGACTCATGCTCTATCTGCTGATGGGGTTACTGCGTCCTAGTGAAGGACAAATTCTGGTGGATGGTGCTGACATGAGCTTTCGGCAACGCAAGGCATGGAAAGGCTTCTTTGCGAAAGATGTCGCAAAGGTACATCAACACGCTGGTTCTCACAACTTTTTTATTCTTCTTTAGCACTCTCCCCCAGGCTTTTAAGGTCTTTTAGACTCGTATCCCAAGCCTGCGCCACATCTTCTATTGATAAGTCCAACAAACGGAGGCGACGGAAGAACTCAGGCATTTCGTTTTGCAGAAATGCCTTTTTTCGTGCCGAACGGATGCGTCGCAAGGCTCCATGCGAGACAAATACGCCAATGCCTCGTTTCTGATAGATAATCTCGTCGCGTTGCAAGATGTCGAAGGTCCGCAAGACGGTGTTAGTGTTCACCTCGTATTCGGCAGCCAGTTCGCGAATGCTCGGCACCCGTTCCTCCTCCTTGTACTTACCCGAGAGAATATCGTCGCACAAGCGGTCGGCAATCTTCACGTAGATGGCTCTTTCGTTCTGGTAAATCATAGGGTGAAGAATTTATGAGTGACTACTTGGGCACGGCAGAAGGAATGGTAGGCAAGGTAGGTGTAGAGGATGGTGAATAAGATAGAGCCATATTTGAAGATGGAGATGGCTATTCGAGGTGTTGGCTGGTTGCCTGTTCCTGTGACTTCTAAGAAGAACACAAGCAATGCAGCAGTCACAAAAATAGCGATGAAAGCATATACCCATCCAGCCTTGCGGAAGGCGGTGCCGAACCAAATAAAGAATGAGATGAAAGTCAATAAGACGATATAATTCCAAATGGTGACAACAAGAAAGGTGCTGACGGGATAGTAGCCCTTGAGGACATCTCTGAATCCCACCCAAGAGTAGGGGTCATAATAGTAGTTGAAAATGGTTTCCCATCCTGATGGTTGGTGACTAAGAAGGACATCAATGGAGTTGAGCACGAGGGTAACGACACAAGCCGCTGCCAACAAACTGAGATTGACCAAGAGGGGAACACCCATAATGCCTAAAAGGTAACGAGAGAAGAACTTCTCGCCGTTGCTGGCAGGCAGGCTAAGGAAGTCAATGGCTCGTTGTTTTTGGTGGATGGAATCGAAAAGACGGGAGACTGTGATAAGGATGCCACCCATACAGATATAGGTATGGAGGGTGTTGTGTGTCCAGGCATATATTTCACTATCGCCGTGCATGAAGATGAAGTCGATAACAGCTATCTTGACGAGGAATATTGCCCAGAACATGAAGAAAAGTCTCAAGTATATTTTTTTCTCTGTGCGCCAATAGAAGCGCCACAGTTGCAGGATGTTTTTTATCGTATCCATAATAATAAAATTCGTTTAATTAGAGAAATTCGCCGTTGATGGAATCTGATGTAACGGCATTGAACAATAATTCGAGGTTCAGTTGGGTCTCTTCATCATCGGGTTGACGGAGGGAGAGTGTGGCATTGCCCTGTGGGGTGCGCTCTGTGTAGAGCACATCGTCAGTTAGGGCCTCGTTGGAACGGACATCGAAGGTGTATTTCTCACAAAGTGCTTCCACCGACGCATTGAGCAGGAGTTGGGAACGCTGCAGGATAAGCACGTGGTCGAGCAGCGACTCCACATCGTGCAACTGGTGTGTGGCGATGATGAGGGTGCGTTCTTCCGTCATCGTAGTGGCAATAACCTTGCGGAATTGCTTCTTCGAGGGTACATCAAGTCCGTTGGTCGGCTCGTCCATCAGCAGGTAGCGCACATTGGTGGCGAGAGCAAAACTCATCAGCACCTTCTTCTTGTCACCCATTGACAGTTGGTCAACTCGAACATCGAGCGGCAGATGAAACTCTTCCATACAACGACGCAGGATTTCATCGCTGAAGGCAGGATAGAAGGGACGATAGGTTTCCACATAGTCGGCAAAGCGCATCTGCGGCAAAGTGAATTCCTCTGGCACAATGTACATCTGCTGCAAAGCCTTGCGCTGGCGACGCCTCATGTCAAAGCCATCCACCAGAATGCGTCCCTCACTGGGGCGCAACAATCCCATCAGCAAATAGAGCAGGGTTGATTTGCCCGTACCGTTCTCGCCAAGCAGCCCATACACCTTGTTCTGCTCCAATTGAAGACAAAAACGCTCAAAAACCTTTTTATCTTTGTCTCCGTAGTAAAACGTAACATCTTGAACCTGAATCATATTCTTTCCTTTTTAGGTGTCTTAGTTACTTAAGACACCGCAAAGGTAAGACTTTCTCCAAATATGCGCCAAATGTTTCTCAAAGAAAAAGCGTGCTCATTAGGATTATTTAACAACTATGAGTACAGTTCCTGCAAAACTTCCAAGGACTTCAGTTCTGGGAAGTTGGGAACGTGCAGGCGATAGTACTCGTTGAGCACTTGCAGGATGCGCATACGCTCCTGGCGTGAAAAGCGAAAAAGAAACAGATTTGGATAATCCATACGGAAAAGGATGGGAAGCGCCTGCGCCTCTTGGCGTTTCAGGAAATGTGCATGATAAGGTTGGCGGTCACAATACGTACCAGCCAGCAAGTCGAAGTAATGGTCAGGATGTTCCAGATTGGGATAGATGCCCATGAAACGGCTGAGGTGCATGAGGAAAGCTAGATGGAAGTTTGCCATTGATGCCGGCGATTCTACCATATCGAGCCATTGAAGGGAGGACTCGATGTAGCGATAAAGAGGCTGATTCTCTTTCTCTTCACGCAGGGCAGCACTGAGGAACTCAGCCAAGAAGAGCGCCAACGTAGATTTGATGGGCGAGAAGGGCAAATCTGTATAATTATAATAGGTACGCACATCGTTGGGACGGGGTAGTTTGCCCGCATTCGGCTTCGTCTCTGCACTAAACTCCACCATTGACAAAGGTTGCCAGAACGAAACACTCCTGACCGACCGTTTAGCACGCATAGTGGAGGTCATGAACGACTGGCGTCCACGACTCTCTGTGAAGAGGTCCACAATCAATGAATTGTCCCCATACTTCACCGTTCTCAACACTATGCCACGAAGCGTTTCCTGCATTCCCTATTGCATTGCTTTCTCTATTTCTGTCTTGATGGGTTCGAGACCAGGGAAGCCGATGGTCTTATTTGTCTGATTGCCATTTTTGTCGTAAATGGCATAAGTGGGAATACCCTCTGATTCATACTTGTTGAGGATGTAGCTATACTGCTCCTTGGTCAAATAATAGTGGTCGCCATCAATCTCCTTAATCATCTCCCGCCAAGTATTAAGGGGAGAGGTAGGAGAAGTGATATAGACAAACTGGATATTCTTGCCCTTCATCTCTTCCTTCATCGGCTTCATTGCCTGATGACCTGCACGACAAGGACCGCACCAAGTTGCCCAGATATCTATCACCACTGCCTTGCCCTTATATTTGTCAAGAATGGTTTGGAGAATGTTTTCAGGAGCCACATCGTCGTACTTTTGGAAGAATACGCTCTCCTGACTGGTCAGCTGCTGAGCAATACGTTGCTGTTCTGCCTGATACTCGAGAACAACAGCCTTGCAGTCCTCATGCTTCATCGTTTGAAGCACACGATTAACGAATTGTTCATCATCATTCTCCAAAAGCGTTGGTACCAACTGAAGTTCCAAATTATAATTGGGTTGTTTTACCAGCTGCTTATCATAAGCACTCAGAGCGGTATCCCAGAACGCGCTGCTACATGGGGAGCCAGGTTCATTCAGATACTTCCATGTATAAGCACTTTCTTCTTCTGACAAAGCAAGAAGATCCTTGTTCTTCTGATAATTCTCTTCGAAGTCCATACTGGTCATATAGACTGTTCCGTCTTCATCCAATCTGAATTGGCTATAATTGGTAGCAAACTGGCGTGACCATTTGATGTAGTTTTCTTCTGCTGCCATACAGAGCAGGTCTTTGGCAGCTGTAGTGTATTTGGCCTTCTTGAAAGCAGCCACCCGTTGGTTGAAGAGATCCGTCAGGCATTGTCTTGCACTCCCTGACTTTGAGGAAATTTTCATCGTCCATACTATATGGTTCGAAAGTGTTGCCGGCATCGATTAAGTCCAAGTTTGTCTTAGCAAGATAGCCTTTGAAAGCGATGAACGGACGATTGTCTGTGGCAACCTTCATCAAGATGGAGGTTTCTTGACCTGGGGCGATCACGATATTGGAGAATGCCATACCTTGAACACCAACAGCTACCTCACGAGTCAGCCACAGGGGCATTTCAACCTTCAGGGTACCATCGTTGGCAAACGTGTAGAACTTATCCACACGCTCTCTGGAACCTAATGGTTTGAAACCGCCCACATAAAACTCCAGTTTCATGCCAGGCTTATAGCCGAGCATCTTCACTTTGATGGTTGCTACACCTTTATTAATCTTAGCGACAGGCAGCGTCTCGTCTTTGGCATAGGTCACATTTTGCCAATCAGCAGGCAGTTCCAGTTTCTTCTTAGTCTTGGCGTCGCAGATGTTCCAGAACTGGAAAGATCCTTCGAAATCACCTTCTGAGAAATCCATCTCCTTCGTGTCGAGCGGTACGGGTTGGAAGTGAAGGGCAAGACTTGCCTTTCCACTTTGGGGCATCCAAAAGAGGGAATCAGGCACCAAGTCGAACTCCTTCTCTGTGGTAGCCTCGCCACCTGTAATGACATACTTCTTCCCGTCAGGTGCCTGCAAGAACGAATTTTTGTCAAAGCGAATCCAACTGCCAGGATTATAATTGACATCGACATGCAGCACCGTTTCCGTCTGCTTCATCTCCACTTTAGTGATGACAAACTCCGAGTTATAAATTCCCATAAATGCCGATGGATTCTCCCATACGACCGATTTCTGTGCCATTGCCATCAATGCGACAAGGGCAAACAGCATTGTGATGATGGTTTTCTTCATTGCTCTTTTTTTTCTCTCTATATGTATAAACGTGGAATAGGGCTGTTTTGTGACGCAAACAGCGTTAAATATTACTAAAGAGACTCTTTTTTTTATGGGAGGAGGCATTTTTGTTGCGAGTGTTAAGGGAAATTCTTATTTTTGTACTGGATTTATTATATTTCAAGATTTGGAACATACATTCCAAAACTTGGAACGTAAGTTTCAAACTTTGGAACGTATGTTTCGCGATTTGGAATATAAAAATCCACGTATGCTGAAATAAAAAACAACATTATATCACAAAAAAAGAAACGAAGTATGGCAAATTATATCTTGAAGGAAATGCCCGACATGCAGAAGAAGGGCAAACGGAAAGTGTATCCCAAAATGGAAACCTATACGCTGAAGACGCTGGATGACCTTGCAAAATACATTCAAGATCTTGGATCACCATATAATCCAAGCATCATCAAGAGTGTGATGGACATATTGGCAGATGCAGCCGTCACGTGGCTCTCAAACGGACACACCGTAAAGATTGACGGCTTGGGCACTTTTTCTCTCTCGCTGGGCTTCGACGATAAGAAGGGGAACGAACTAACGGACAATCGTGATAAAATGGGATACCGCCACGTAAAGGTGAAGTCGTTGAACTTCCGTCCCGACGAGGAAATCATGCAGAAACTGCGTGTTAAAACAGAGCTGAGCCGTGTGGAGGGAGGCGTCGTGCAAGTCACCAAAGAGCGCTACACCAAGGAAGAACGTTTGCTGCGTGCCATCAATCACATCGAGCAACACGGATTCATCACTCTGACTGAGTATGCCAACATGAACGGGTTGTCTCGTTCCGTTGCCTCGCGAGAACTGAAAGCTTTCACCAACGACCCTTTCTGCCTTATCAAAGCAAAAGGGGTAGCACCACACAAAACGTGGGTAATATAAGCCCTTATGTTTTTTTAACACTGTTTTGTGTGACAAAATGGCCCTGTTTCACGTATATACATATAGAGAATAAAACAAGAACAATGAAGAAAACCATCATCACAACGCTGTTTGCCCTTGTCGCAATGATGGGGCAAGCACAAGTGTCGCCAGACACAATCACTGTATGTTTCCAGTTATCCAGCAAGGCAAAGGGCGAGACAGCCACATTCGTTTATCCAGATTTCTTGACTTGTGACATCGTCGCACTGAAGCCAATCACAGACAGCAATGGATGTTGGATGGTGAAGGTTCCCGCCTTTCGAACGCTCCATATTCAGATTTGGGATGAGAACAAGATTCAAGGTGTGGTATGGGGAGCAATCAACCTTTTCTGTCGTCCCGGGACAAGAACTGACATCTTGCTTGATGACGTGAACGACCGTTGCATCTTCACAGGAGAAAATGCAGAGGCTCATCAGGCACAAATAACACATCCATTGAAGATAGAGAACTTCCACGGACAGATGTTCGGCATAAACTTGCAAGAAGCTGCTCAAGCAATCCGCAGCATCCATCAGCAGAACCTTTATCGCATAGACACGCTCAGCACGGCTCACCCCGACCTGCCAAGCGGTTATGTGGAGGCTCTTCGTACAATGGCTGACTATGGCTTTGGGATGGATATGACGCAGAATATCAAGGGACATCTTTTCGATTCTATGGCAAAGATTCTTGAACAGGGGGACACGGTGCCGCAAGAATATCTCAACTTGTTGCATGAGGTGAAAACGCACGATCTGTTGCATCCCCAAGGATTGCTCCCACGCGAAGCGATAACCTATTTTACCGATATTATAAACATTGAAGATCTCGTCAAGAATGGTTTCGTGCGCGAAGCCAAGAAGCAGAAGGGGGACTATCAGCTGAAGGAATTCCAGCAAAACTGTTCGTTGATTGATGCCATAGATGCATCGGACGATGTGAGACAGATCATGAAATCCCACCGTTTCCTGAAGGATTGTAATCTGGAAATGACGCCAGAACGTGAGAAGTTCTTGCGTAAACAACTCACAGCAAACGCGTTTGGTCAGTTGCAAAGCTACATCAACGGCATGAAAGCCAAGTTTGAGGCTATTTCTGTGGAAGAAGCCCAAGTGCTGGACGAAACGCCGATTGACAGCCTTGTTGACGGCAAGGACATTTTCCAGAAACTCATTGCTCCTTATCGTGGTCGCGTGGTTTATGTGGACTTCTGGGGCACTTGGTGTGGCCCTTGCATGAAAGAAATGGAATATGTGAACCAACTGCACGAAACCCTCAAAGGACTGCCCGTCACCTATATGTATCTTGCCAACAATTCTCCTGAAGAGCTTTGGCAGAAGACCGCCAAGCGATTCGGACTTGAAGGTGACGACTGCCAGAACCTGCACCTGCCAAATCAGCAGCAGCATGCTGTGGAAGAATTTCTTGGTGTGATTGGTTTCCCAACTTTTGTACTCGTTGCCCCCGATGGCACAATCGTAACCAAAGAAGCCCCTCGTCCCAGTCAGCCAGACGCTGTCCGCGAAGCTGTTCTAAAGCTGATAGAGAAATGAATATAATGAATATAAAGCGGAAAAACATCGAAAAAGTGGGGCAAGAAGAAAAAAAGTGGTGAAAAGTTTTGGTGGTCGGCGAAAAAGTCGTACCTTTGCACTCGCAATTGAAAAATTGCTGTTAGGTTGGCCCGTTCGTCTATCGGCTAGGACGAGAGATTTTCATTCTCTAAAGAGGAGTTCGACTCTCCTACGGGCTACCATTTTTATGGAGATGGGTGCGAGGTCATAGCGCCATACCACATCGGACTCCAGCCCACAAGATGGGCAAAACTCAAAACAATTACAAACAATTAAAAACTTACAAACAAATGGCACACCACAAGTCATGTCTGAAGCGCATCCGTCAGAACGAGAAGCGCAGACTTCACAACCGCTACTACGCAAAGACAATGCGTAACTTCCTCCGCGACATCCGCAACGAGAAGGACAAGGCAACTGCTCAGGGTATGTTCCCAACTCTCCAGAAGATGCTCGACAAGCTCGCAAAGCAGAACATTATCCACTGGAAGAAGGCAGCCAACCTCAAGTCCAACACTGCCAAGATGATTGCAAAACTCGCTTAAACGAAAAGCAACCCTAAAAACATAGGAACATAGCTATAAACATTCGTTAGAGATAATGGGGTCAGAATTCCATCGAATTCTGACCTTTTTTATGCCCTTTTTCAGGTCAAAAACAGGGTCAAAAACCATCCTTTTCAAGTTTTTTCCCCTACGGGGAACTTTTCTTTGATTTTTCTTTCGATATATCAAGAATTTTTCGTAACTTTGTAACGTATAAATGAGAATATAAACAATGGATGAAACATTAACCAACGGGGCGAATTACTCCGCCAGTAACATCCAAGTCCTCGAGGGCTTGGAGGCAGTAAGAAAACGCCCCGCCATGTACATCGGCGACATCAGCGAGAAGGGTCTGATTCTGCACGCACATCGAAGTGACAATCAACGAAGACAATTCCATCACGGTTCAAGACAACGGACGCGGTATCCCTGTGGACATGCACGAGAAGGAGCATCGTAGCGCCCTCGAAGTGGTGATGACTGTGCTGCACGCCGGTGGTAAGTTCGACAAGGGCTCCTACAAGGTGTCGGGCGGTCTACATGGTGTGGGTGTGAGCTGTGTGAACGCACTCTCCACACACATGACCTCTCAGGTGTTCCGCGACGGCAAGGTCTATCAGCAGGAATATGAGAAAGGAAAGCCTCTCTACGACGTGAAGGTGGTGGGTGAGACAGATCTGCGAGGCACACGCCAGCAGTTCTGGCCAGACAAGACCATTTTCATCACTACGACATACAAGTACGACATCTTGGCAAACCGTATGCGCGAGCTTGCCTACCTGAATGCAGGCATCAAGATCACGCTGACCGACATGCGTCTGGACAAGAACGCCGAGGTGGGCATCGAAGGTGTGCGTCAGGAGGTGTTCTACAGCGAAGGCGGTCTGAAGGACTTCGTGCGCTACATTGACTCAACCCGCACTTGTCTCTTCGACGACGTGATTTATCTGAACACAGAGAAGCAGAACACGCCTATCGAGGTGGCAATCATGTACAACACTTCGTACAACGAGAACATCCACTCTTACGTCAACAACATCAACACCATCGAAGGTGGTACGCACCTGCAGGGTTTCCGTACGGCATTGACCCGCGTGCTGAAGAAGTATGCTGACGACAACAAGATTACAGAGAAACTTGAGAAACAAAAGATAGAAATCAGCGGTGAGGACTTCCGCGAGGGTCTCACGGCGGTCATCAGCGTGAAGGTGGCTGAGCCTCAGTTTGAGGGCCAGACGAAGACCAAACTGGGTAACAGCGAGGTGGCTGGTGCCGTTCAGCAAGCTGTGGGTGAAGCACTCACCTACTATCTGGAAGAGCACCCCAAGGAGGCCAAGATGGTCATCGACAAGGTGGTGCTGGCAGCAGAGGCTCGTGTGGCTGCCCGTACAGCCCGTGAGAAGGTGCAGCGCAAGAACCCAATGACAGGCGGTGGTCTGCCGGGCAAACTGGCTGACTGCTCCGACAAGGATGCCGCTAACTGCGAGATGTTCATTGTCGAGGGTGATTCTGCAGGTGGTTCAGCCAAACAGGGCCGCGACCGTCACTTCCAGGCCATCCTTCCTATCCGTGGTAAGATCTTCAACGTGGAGCGCGTAAAATGGCATCAGGCATTCGAGCACGAGGAGGTGAACAACATCTTCCAGGCACTCGGCGTGAAGTTCGGATTAAACCCCGAAGACCAGAAGGAAGCCAACTACGACAAGCTGCGCTACTACAAGACCATCATCATGACCGATGCCGATGTCGATGGTTCTCACATCGACACCCTTCTGATGACGCTCTTCTTCCGCTTCTTGCCACAGCTGATTCGCGACGGCCGTCTGTACATCGCCACTCCCCCACTCTACAAGTGCACTAAGGGTAAGATTAGCGAGTACTGCTACGACGAGTCCGCCCTCCAGCGTTTCATTGACACCTATGGCGAGGGTTCTGAGGACAAGATCAAGGTGCAGCGATACAAAGGTCTTGGTGAGATGAATCCAGAACAGCTCTGGGAGACCACCATGAACCCAGAAACGCGCCTCTTGAAGCAGGTGACCATTGATGATGCCGCAGAGGCTGACTACACCTTCTCCATGCTGATGGGTGAGGATGTAGGTCCTCGTCGCGAATTCATCGAGAAGAACGCCACCTACGCGAACATTGACGCGTAAGACCTAGGAGAACCAGTCAAGCTAGCACAACTAGCCACACTCGTTCAAACTAGCTCAAATACGAATATTTCATTCAATTCTTACATATATTCTCGTGCCGACCATCCAGAAGTGATTCTAACCGAGTCGGCACATCTTTTTTTATGCCCAGCAAAACATAAAACGAAGGGGCTGCACCAATTGGTACAGCCCCTACTATTTGTAGCTTCCTGGAAGCGGATTCTTCTTTCAACGATTAGCTGAACAGGATGGTGGCACCAGGCTCAATCGCATTGTTTCGATTCGTGCCGATGTCTGTAAGTTGACGAAGCGTCTCCTTTGAACGCTTGTAGGTAGGAGAAGTCTCCACCATGCTGATGACATCCTCGTTGTCAAGGTCTTCCTCCCTGAAGATATAACTATACAATGGGCGGAGAATTCGACTATGATTCTTACCTGGACCATAAATGGTCTCACGACGATGAGCACGTTCAGCCTCCTGCTCAGCACGCTCAGCATCACGCTGCTGCTGCTCCTTGTCACGTGCCATCAGACGATTGCTCATATCTTCAGAGTCAATGTCCTCAACGCCAAAGCCTGTCGCAAGAATGGTAATCTTCACCTGATCAGTCAACGAAGGATCGACAGAAAGTCCCCACTTCGTCTCCACATCATCACGCTTGATCTTTGCCATAAACTCATGCACCTCGTTCATTTCATCCATCATCAAGGCGCTATTGCCCTCACCTGCCTCATCTGGCACAGAGATACGAAGCAAAATCTTATTGGCACGATAGATGTCTCTATCATTCAGCAGCGGAGAATTCAAGGCATCCTCGATACCCTTGGTGACACGTCCTTCACCTGAGCCATAACCCGTACTCATAATAGCGACACCACCATCTTTCAGCACCGTGCTGACATCATTGAAGTCGAGGTTGATGACACCATGCATCGTAATAATCTCAGCGATAGAACGGGCTGCATTACAAAGGGTGTCATCTGCTTTGGCAAAGGCCTTAATGACGGTGAAGTCCTGATAAATCTCACGCAGACGTTCGTTGTTGATGACCAGCAAGGCATCCACATTCTTGCTCATCTCCTCCACACCATCAAGTGCCTGGTCAATCTTTTTGTTTCCCTCCCAACGGAAAGGAATCGTGACGATACCGACGGTGAGGATACCCATATCCTTGGCGGTCTTGGCAATAAGTGGAGCGGCACCAGTACCTGTTCCACCACCCATACCAGCTGTGATGAACGCCATCTTCGTACCATCAGAGAGCATGCTCTTGATCGCATCTATGGACTCCTCAGTTGCTTTTCTGGCACGTTCTGGCCGGTTACCAGCACCAAGTCCTTCACTACCCAACTGAATCTTTTCAGGCACAGGTGAGTCTTGAAGAGCCTTGTTGTCCGTGTTACATACTACAAATGTGACATCGTGAATGCCCTCATTATACATATGGTTGACAGCATTGCTACCACCGCCGCCAACGCCAATCACCTTGATAATGCTTGTGGCGCCTTTCGTAAAGTTGAAAACACCAATATCATCGTTTTCTGCCATATCTTATCTGGGTTTTAATGAGTTATTATCCTTCATCATCGCTCACCAAGTCAGTAAGGGTACGCTTGAAACGTCCCCATGCACTATTTTCCTTGGTCGCGCTATTCACATGGTCTGTCAATTCGTCAACAGCATCCTTGAGCATTTCTGCCAATTCTGAGCCTTCCTTGAGGCTTTGCTTGAACTTATCCTTGCCTTCCAATGCCTTGACTGCCTTCTCATACTTCTCGCCGATAGTTGCGTCAAGAATCGTAAGAGAAAGTTCCTTTGCTCTCTGACGAACTTTCTTGTCACTACCGTACTTCTTCACCTCATCATTCTGCTTTCTCACCTTGTCGATAGCAGTACGGATTTCTGACTTGATATTGTCAAATGTCACTGCATCCTGCTCCTCTGCCTTAGCAGCAGCCTCAACTTCCTCTTGGCGCTTGCGACGCTCTTCATCCTTCAGCTGTTGGTCAAACATGTCCGGAGCACGTCCTATGTCTTCTCCACCACAAGAAACTGTGCCTGCGAGGAGGAGAGATACAATCGTAGTTGCATCAGCACTATCCAGAGAAATGCCCGTAGCATTCGACGTCTTGACAACCACCTGATTGACTTTGTTGGCAATGCGAACCTTATCAATCTTCGTGTTCTTCGTGAGCGCCCTGACAATGTTCTTCATGTTGCTACCGCCACCAGTAATAACCAAACCTGCCAACAACTTGCCGCTATAGTCGGAATTAATAATCTGGCTGCTAATGTTCGCGATGATCTCGCCCATACGTGCTTCTGCCACATTCCTAATGACGGACACATCGATTTGGCGACCGTCTGAAGTGGTGTAATATTGCGTTTCCGATTCCTCAGAAGTTTCAAACTCCTGACACGCATCACCATACTTCAGCTTCACGTCTTCCGTCTCAGCCTCATCAATTGGCAAAGTGGAAAGGTCTTTGTTGATATTGTTGCTTCCCAGTGGAATAGTCACAAGATAACGGACAATGTTGTTCTTGTAAACCACCAGTGTTGTTGTATCTGCACCCAAATCAATCAACGCACAACCCGAACGCTTCTCCGCATCAGTCAGCACATTGTTTGCCAACTGAAGTGGAGAAATCAACCCTTCCACAATATCCACACCCACATTGGCAAATACCGTTTCAATATTTGTACGGAGGTTATTCTTCGCAATCACATCCAAGAACTCACCTTCAATGTTGGTTCCCATCACACCCACGGGATCGGCAATCACGCTCGAATCCACCACATATTCCTGTGGAAAGTTCTCCAGCACCTCATAGTCGTTGAAAGGAATCTCGTAGCTTTCCTGACGAATCGCATCAATGGCCTCATTCGTGATGTAACTTTGTGTCAGTAAATTACGCTTGATGATGCACTTGTAAGAGCGCATCGACTGACCGCCCAAGCCCACATAGGCACGAGTGATTTTCGTCTTGAGCACTGCCTCCAACTTCGCGATGATGGTATTCACACTCTGATAGGTCTTCTCGATGTTATAAACGACACCTCTCTTCACGCAACCCGCCGTCTTTTCCTCAGCGTATGCGAGAATCTGCATCGTTCCATCTTTCTTCTTACCTGCTATGCCCGAAATCTTGGAAGAACCAAGTTCGATTGCAACGATGAAATCTTTATCAGAATTTGTCATACTTTATTATGATTTACATTTGTAATTCTAATCGCTAATCTCTTACTGCTAACCCTCCATCCACCTCAACGTTTCGTACAGATAATCTGGTTGTCATATTCAAGGTTCACCCTTGCATATTTTTTCCACCCCACTGTTCCTACGGCTTTGTCGTAGAAAGTTCTGAGCTTACGGAGTTTCTTCTGGTAGTTCTCCAATGTTCCCAGATAGACAATCTGGTCACCCACCCTCGGAACAATCTCCACCACACGCTTTCCCTTCCTGTCTTTCGTCACATAAATCTGCTCTATCTGGTTGTTCCAAAACTCGTCCGTCTGCAAAAACTGACCGAATTCTGCCAATTCCTTACTGGCATACTTTTCATCGATATTGCCTGAAGCCACCACGAGATTTGTGGGACTATTCCTATTAGGGATGATTTTCCCTTGCGCATCCACAAAGTAGCCATCTTTTCCTTCTGGAATCACGAAGATAACGGGAACTCTCTGTTCCACATTCACACAAAGTTTTCCGTTGGCAGATTTATAGCATTCCACCTTTGAGATGAACTCATTGCCTCGTATGGTTTCCTCTATCTTCTCCGTGTCCACATCCTTCATCAGCATACCCTTCGGATACACATTGGCATTTTTCAGTATCTTTTCGATGTCCCCAGCGTCCACAAACATAGAGGAACCATTGTCCTTCTCCACCGTCAGTTCCACAGCCGTGCAGCGTTCCTCCTCATCAGGTCCCGATAAGAAAAACATCGCATATACGACATAAGTCATCAATCCCAAGGAGAGCAATGACAGTACCGTAAACTTGACGATTTTGGACATCCTCATGATTCTTCTCTTATTTTGAAAGTATTTCTGTTATCTGAGGAACATAGTTCTCTATATCTCCAGCACCCAACGACATCAACACATCGAAGTTCTTACCACGAGCCACATCGAGTATATCCTCTTTATGAATGAGATGCTTCTCAATGCCTGGACGCAAATTGTCGTAGATGAGTTTGCTGGTCACTCCCTCAATCGGCAACTCACGAGCAGGATAAATGTCACAGAGATAAACACAATCCAGCAGCGACAAAGCCGAAGCAAACTCCTTGTAGAAGTCACGAGTACGAGTGTACAAATGGGGTTGGAAAATGGCTGCAATCTTCTTGTCTTGATACAACTCCCTCACAGATTTCACACTCTGCTCAATCTCGTTTGGATGATGAGCGTAATCGCTGAGGAACACCATCTTGTCGTTCTTCACCTTAAAGTCAAAACGACGATCAACACCCTTAAAGCTCTTCATGCCTTCCCGCAGTTCTTCTTCATTCACCCCATTCAAGATTGCCAACGCCATCGCTGCGATGCCATTCTCTATGTTAATGCTCACAGGCACTCCCAACTGGATGTCCTTCACCACACCCTGAGGATGCACAAAGTCGAACACGATTTCACCGCCACCGATACGGATATTCTCTGCATGGAAATCACCTTCCTCTCGAGCATATTCATACACTTTCACTCCCTCCTGCACATCAGCCTTCATCTCCAATCCCTTATGGATAATCAATGCACCACCTGGCTGAATGAGGGTCGTATATTTACGGAAACTCTCCAAGTAAGCCTCTTTGGTTCCGTAGATGTCCAAATGATCGGGGTCTGTTGCTGTAATGACAGTCATGTAGGGACGCAACCAATGGAAAGAACGGTCGAACTCATCTGCCTCAATCACCACATAGTCACTATCGCTAAGGATATAATTCGTTCCGTAGTTCTTAGAGATGCCTCCCAAGAAAGCATTGCAATCTATTTTGCTCTGGTGGAGCAGATGGGCTGCCATCGTCGAAGTGGTAGTCTTTCCGTGAGTACCAGCCACACACAGTCCCTTATGTGATTGTGTCAGGAATCCCAACACCTGTGCACGCTTCTGAATGTCAAATCCCTGTTCACGGAAATAAACCATTTCTTTATGTTCCGTTGGAATGGCTGGCGTATATACCACCAACGTGCTGTCTTTATCCTTGAAACAAGCATCAATTGCCTCTACATTCTCCTCATAGTGGATTTTGGCACCCTCTTCAATCAACTTTTCCGTCAACTCACTTGGTGTCTTGTCATAACCACCCACGTTATAACCTTTCGTCAGGAAATAACGAACCAATGCGCTCATGCCAATGCCACCAGCACCTACAAAATACACGGATTTCAACGCTTTTGTTTTCATCAATTTCGTTTGTTTTTATATTCTGCAGCCAACTTATAAACTTCCTCGGCAATCACATCTGCCGCATTGTGCAAAGCAAGTATCTTCACATTGCCGCTCAACGACTCCAACTTTATATCATCCATCACTGTATTGAGTGCAACACTTATCAACTTGTCCTTCGCATCCTTGTCCTTCACCAAGATAGCAGCACCTCTATTCGAAAGTGCCATCGCATTCTTCGTCTGATGATCTTCTGCCACATTGGGCGATGGTACCAAGATACAGGGCTTGCCCAACAAGCAAAGCTCCGAAATGGAACTTGCTCCCGCACGGCTCACCACGATGTCTGCTGCAGCATACGCATTGTCCATACTGCCAATGAAGTCCATCACCTTCAGGTTCTCTATCGGTGCCACCTTGCCCAATTCCTCGGCAATCTGCTCACTGTAATATTTACCTGTCTGCCAAATAAACTGCACATCGCTGTTACGAATCACATCCAAATGAGCAAGCACACTTTCATTCATCGTTCTTGCACCCAAGCTACCACCTACAATCAGCACCGTCTTCTTGTTGGGATCCAATCCAAAACTCTTTCGGGCTTCTTCCCTCGAGATATTATTCTCCAACAGATTTTGACGCACTGGATTGCCAGTCATGATAATCTTTTTGGCTGGGAAGAAACGCGACATGCCGCTATATGCCACACAAATCACCTTCGCTTTCTTTGCCAAAGACTTATTAGTCACTCCTGCGTAAGAGTTTTGTTCCTGAATCAGACAAGGGATACCCATTGAGTAAGCGGCATTCAACGTGGGAGCAGAAGCATAGCCACCTACACCAACAGCCACCTGGGGTTTGAAGTCACGAATAATCTTCTTCACCATTTTCTTGCTCTTCAGGAAATCCATCATGACGCCAATATTCTTGGGACTCCACAACGGACGAACAAGTCCTCTGACAGGAAGTCCTTCTATCTTGTAACCTGCAGCTGGAACTCGCTGCATCTCCATACGTCCCAAAGCACCCACAAACAGGATCTCTGCTTCTGGATGATGTTTCTTAATCGCATTTGCTATCGACACCGCCGGAAAGATGTGTCCACCCGTTCCACCGCCACTGATAATCACTCTCAAAGGCTTGTTTTGTTCCATTTCCCGTTACTTGCTTTCTGTATAGTATTTTATTGTGGCAAAGATACAAAAATTTGATGGATGGGCAAGCATAAATACCCATAATTTATCAAAAAACCCTGCTTTTTTTTCGTCCGAATGTCCTTTTGACTTTAAGACATCGCTCCGTCAGTATAATACTCACTGGTTTCGCCATCAGGAACAGCCTCCACCAGAGGTGCTTTCATCTCTTTTTTCTCAGCATAACGGCTCACACTCAATATCACACCAATATAGAAACTTGTGATGAGAATGGATGTTCCACCCTTGCTGATCAAAGGCAATGTTTGTCCTGTAACGGGGATCAAACCCACAGCCACACTCATATTCACAAACGCTTGCAAAACCATCATGATGCCAAATCCCAGCACCAGATAGGCAGGGAAAAAGCTCGTACATCGCTGCGCTATTCGTCCCACACGGATGAGCAACGCCAAATAAAGGAAGGCGACGAAAAACGCCCCCACAATGCCCATCTCTTCCACGATGATGGCATAGATGAAATCCGACTCTGCATGTTGCAGGAAGTCACGCTGGATGGAGTTACCCGGTCCTAAACCAATCACGTCCGAATTGGCGATGGCAATAGAGGCATAAGTTGTCTGTGAATTGTCATCGTCCAACAGAATCTCTATCTCGCTTTTGCTCGCCTTCTTCTTGTCATCATCCGAACCCAGATTGAATTTACGCATCACACGATGTTTCACCGTCACCAGACGCTTTGTCATCGAGGTCTCGTTGAGCACCTTTTCAGGAGTCACCATTGCCACCATTCCGACAACAGCCCCCGTGAACACCAACGCCATGATCCCCTTGAACATCAAATCTTGCGGCACATGACCGATAAACATCATCACCAGCACAACAAAGAACAACATCAATCCTGTTGACATATTGTCCATCATGATGAGCCCACAAACCAACAGCGCAGCACCGCCAACAATAGCGAAAGCCAGATAGCGGCGCCCCTTGATGGCACCCACCACCTTCCGCTTTCGTCCACGCACCCATTCCTCCTTTTCTGTCTGCGTCTTGGCAAGTACCATCGCTGCAGTCATCAGGAGGGCTGCTTTTGCAATCTCTGAAGGCTGGAAACGGATACCAAAGAAGTCCACCCAGCGATTGGTGGCATTCACCATACTACCACCACCAAACACCGCCGTATAGAGCAACAGAATCACAGCAACGGGCAGCAAAACAAATGGGAGAAGCATGAACCACTTGCAAGGGATGCGATGCACCAAAAGAATGATGACAAAGCCTAACAACAGGAATCCTGCCTGGCTCACCATCGGTGCCCAGTGATGACCTCCTTCGAACGTCAGACGGCTCGAAGCACTATATACTTCCACCAGCGAAATCATACACAGGAAGAAGTAGATCATCCACACTCCTTTGTCACCTTTGAAAAGGTTCCCTCCGAACAAGGCGTTCACAAATTTTCCCATATATCATCCATGCTTTTACAGATTCTTCACACACTCCTTGAATTGCTCGCCACGATCTTCCATATTCTTGAACAAATCAAAGCTTGCACAACAAGGGCTCAACAGCACAGTGCTACCAGGTTTTGCCATCTTATAGCACTCATCCACACAGTCTTTCATGCTCTTCACATCAGCAATCGGAATACCAAATCCATCGAATGCTGCATGTAGTTTCGAATTGTCAACACCAAGGAAGACAAGTCCGATACACTTCTCCTTCACCAAGTCAAATATCTCCGAATAGTCATTTCCCTTGTCCTTACCGCCCAGGATGAGAACGACTGGGGTGCGCATACTATCCAACGCATACCAACAAGCATTGACGTTCGTGGCTTTCGAGTCATTGATGAAATCCACGCCACGCACCCTACCTGCTTTCTCCAGGCGATGTTCCACGCCCTCAAAGGTCTTCAAACCCTCACGAATCTGTTCCTTGCTCACACCCGCCAAATCAGCTGTGATACCAGCAGCAAGAGAGTTGTAGAGATTATGTTTGCCACGAAGTGCCAGTTCTTCTTGCTCCATGTTGAATGGTGTAGGACCTTCGATCACATATTCATCCTTATCCACATAACCAATCACGCTGTTGCTCTTGAACTCGCTGAAGGGGCAAAGTCTTGCTTTGATGTTATATTTCTTCAGTTCCTCCGTCACGATGGGGTCATCATTCCAGAAGACGAATGCATCATCAGGGGTCTGATTCTGGATGATGCGCATCTTTGAATCGACATAATTCTGCATCTTGAAGTCGTAACGGTCAAGGTGGTCAGGCGTGATGTTCATCAACACAGCAATATCTGCCTTGAAGTCATACATATTGTCCAGTTGGAAACTGCTCAACTCAATCACATAGTAATCATGCTGTTCTTCAGCCACTTGCAAAGCAAGACTACTACCGATATTACCAGCCAATCCCACGTTGTAGCCCGCATTCTTCAGGATGTGGTAGATGAGCGATGTGGTGGTCGTCTTACCATTACTACCTGTGATACAAATCATCTTCGCTTGGGTGTATCTGCCCGCAAATTCTATCTCGGAGATGATGGGAATATTCTTCTCCTTGATCTTCAGAATCATTGGCGCATTCTCTGGAATGCCAGGACTCTTGATCACCTCATCGGCATTGAGAATCAGCTCCTCCGTATGATGTCCTTCCTCCCAGACAATCTCATGACTGTTCAGAAGTTCCTTATACTTGTCTTTGATGGTTGACATATCGCTGACAAACACATCAAAACCTTTTTTCTTTGCCAACACTGCAGCTCCAGCACCGCTTTCAGCTGCACCCAATACAACAATTCTTTTCATCTGATTTTCAAAGTTATAATTGTAATAGCGGCAAGCAGGATTGTGACAATCCAGAATCTTGTCGTAATCATCGATTCAAACAACAATCCATGTGGACGCTTGATGAGGTATTTCACGCCGTCCTCCATACGATGACGATAGTGATCATGGAAAGGAGCCCGTTTGAACACTCTCCATTTCTCACCCCTCGCATTACCCTTCTTGGCGTATGCCACCTGAAGCATCACGGAAACGCTCTCCATCAGGAAAATACCACACATGATGGGCAGCAGCAGCTCCTTGTGAATGATAATCGCCGTCACAGCAATCACGCCACCAATGGCAAGACTACCCGTATCACCCATGAACACCTTAGCTGGATAGGCATTGTACCAAAGGAAACCAACCAAGGCGCCCACAAAGGCACTCAGGAACACCATCACCTCTTCCGTACCCGGTATATACATGACATTCAAATAGCTGGCGAATTGGATATGACCACTCACATACGCCAAAATACCCAACGTCACACCGATAATGGCAGAGTTGCCAGCACACATTCCGTCCATACCGTCATTCAGATTCGCACCATTGCTGACTGCAGCAATCACGAAAGTGGTGACCAACACAAACAAAATCCAGCCACACGCACGCTTGGTCTTACCATCCTGAATAAAACTGAACACCTCGTAATAGTCAATGTTGTTACTCTTCACAAACGGCACCGTCGTCACCGTGCTCTTTCTGGATTCACTCATGTGGTACACTTCCACCTTATCTCCAATCTCACGTTCCACATTCTCGCGCACCACCGCGTCAGGACTCAGCCAAAGCGTCAAACCCACACAGATACCGAACATCAATTGCGCCAGCATCTTCCATCGGGGTGCAAGACCATCCTTGTTGCCCCCCAACTTGATCTTATCGTCCAAGAAGCCAATCACGCCGAAAAAGGCAATGGTGGCAATCAGCAGCACCATATAGACATTGCTCAGCTTACCCAACAGTAAGGCTGGCACCAACACCGCTGCCAAGATGACCACACCACCCATCGAAGGAACGCCCTTCTTCTGCACCCCATAAGGGTCAATAGAAGCATCGCGCGCCTCTTCTATATGCTTCTTCTTACGCATATACTTGATGAAGTACTCACCTGCCACCATCGAAATAACCAGTGAAAGGATCAATGATGTCAAAGCCCTGAAAGACACATAACTGAACATACCTGCACCAGGAATGTCAAGTCCGTCCAAATATTTGAAGAATTCGTATAACATATTTTATCTGTCAAATAAATCTCAACCTTCAGCTCGGCGGAGCCAAACCTCAAATCTCAAACCTCAAATCTCAAACCTCAAATCTCAAACCTCAAATCTCAAATCTCAAATCTCAAAAGCAAGCTCTCACCTCTTCCTTATCATCGAAATGATGCTTCACACCCTTCACGTCTTGATAATCCTCATGTCCCTTGCCAGCAATGAGAATCACATCACCACTCTTCGCCATCATGCAAGCAGTCTTGATGGCCTGACGACGATCCACGATGGCAATCACCTTCTTCATCTGCTCCTCATCCAACCCTGCCAGCATATCATTGATGATATCCTGAGGCTCCTCAAATCGGGGATTATCACTGGTGATGATGACGCGGTCACTCTGCTTCACTGCCTCACGCGCCATCAATGGACGCTTGCCCTTGTCACGATTGCCACCAGCACCACAGACGGTGATGACTTCACCCTTTCCTTCCAACACGCCATGAATGGCATTCAGCACATTCTCCAACGCATCAGGAGTATGGGCATAATCCACAATCGCCGTGTAGCCAGAAGGAGAGCGGAGCGCCTCAAAACGGCCGTTCACAGGCTTCATCGCACTCAATGCCACCAGCACATCCTGTTCATCCTTACCCAACATGATGGCAGCACCATACACCGCCAGCAGGTTGCTCACATTGAACTTGCCGATGAACTGCACGCCCACCTCTTTCCCGTTGATATTGAGATACATGCCCTCAAAGTGGCATTCAACAATCTTTGCCTTGAAGTCGGCAGGACTTTGTACAGAATAGGTCTTCACTTGCGCCTTCGTGTTCTGCACCATCACCATACCATTCTTGTCATCAGCATTGGTGATGGCAAAAGCTTCTTTGGGCAGATTGTCAAAGAAAAGTTTCTTAGCCTTGATATAGTTCTCAAACGTCTTGTGATAATCAAGGTGGTCACGCGTAATGTTGGTGAACAAGCCACCAGCAAACGTCAAACCACCGATACGATTCTGTACGATACTATGGCTGCTCACCTCCATGAAGGCATATTCACATCCTGCCTCCACCATCCGAGCCAAGAGGGCATTGAGCGTGATAGGGTCAGGCGTTGTATGTTCTGTCGGAATGGCTTCACCATCCACATAGTTGCACACTGTGGAGAGCAATCCAGCTTTATGTCCCATGTGACGGAACATTTCGTAAAGCACAGTGGCAATGGTAGTCTTTCCATTGGTTCCCGTCACACCCACCAGTTTCAGCTTCTTGGTTGGGTCACCATAGAAAGTGGTTGCCACCTGTCCGACGCTCTGTTCTGTGTTTGCCACTCGCACATAAGTCACGTTTGCATCCGCATCCGCTGGAATCGTCTCACACAACACAGCGCAGGCTCCCAGTTCCTGTGCCTTACCAATGTAGTTGTGTCCGTCAGCTGCTGTGCCTCTAACAGCCATAAAGAGATGACCTGCAGCCACCTGACGGGAATCAATCTGCACACCACAGATTTCTCGCTCCAGATCGCCCTTGACTTCAAGGACATCGAGCTTACTTACGAGTGTCTTTAATTTCATATCTTAAACCATTTTCTTATCCAAGCTCTAAACTCTAAACCCTAAACTCTCCACTAATTCAACACCAACGTCACCGTCTGTCCCTTCACCACCTTGCTGCCACTCGACAGACTCTGACTCGTCACTTTTCCTCGTCCACTCATCCTCACCTTCAAACCCCTGCTGCTCAAGGCGCAAACGGCATCCTTCGCACCCATACCTAACACATTGGGAACAATGTTGTCGCTCACTTTGACCGGTTGGAACTCCACGCCTGAATGGCCTGACGAAGCCACGCCCCATTCATAGCCCTTTCCGCCTTCTGATTTCAAACCCAGCTCATGCAACACATATTGTGCCGACACCACATTGCCATTCTTCACGTCGGGTACATACACCGCTGTGGAATCCTTTGCCAAGTTGATGTCAGTCGTCACATTCTTCGAATAGATTCTTTGTGCAATCTTCGAGAACACAGGACCGGCCTGACCACCACCACTTGCTACATAGTAAGCATGGCGAATCGCCACGATGCAAGTATATTTCGGGTCTTCCGAAGGATAGTATCCACAGAAGCTCACCAAGTGTTCATTGTGTCCAGCCTTATAGCCGCCACCTGTTGCCACCTGTGCCGTACCCGTCTTTCCGCTCACATGGAAATAAGGATTTCCTGCTCGCTTTCCAAGACCATCCTTGTCATTCACCACTCGATAGAGGATGGCACGAATATCATCCAACGCCTGCTGGCGGCAGATGCGTGGTTTGATGACTTCTACAGGGAACTCTTCCACCATCTCGCCATTCTTTGAGATACCCTTCACGAAGCGTGGGCGCACCATCTTTCCGTTGTTGGCAATTGCATTGTAGAAGCTCACCGTGCTGATAGGAGGAATCTGTGTTTCATATCCAATGGACATCCAAGCCAACGCTGTTGCCGACCAGTTGTCCGACATTCTGTAACCACCTGTATGGTCTTTGTGAGGCATACGGATATTCGGATTGGCTGCACCATCGAATGGCAATCCCAGCGGAGTGCCAATACCCACTCGGCGCAGGCCCTCCACAAACTTCTCGGGCTGGTTGTGATAGTATTTGTCAATGAGTTTGCTCACACCCACGTTACTGGACACCATCAATACGTGCGGCACATCAATGGTTCCGTAGCCACCTCTATGCCAGTTGTGGTCTTTCATCATCGCTCCATACATATTGCAGATACCGCCACCCGTCTCCACATAATCCGTTGGCTTGATGTATCCGTCATCGAGCGCCACCAGAATGGAAGCCGTCTTGAACGTGGAACCTGGCTCCATCAAGGCTGCCAGCGCATAGTTTCGTGCCTCATAATATTCGCCATCGTCGTAGCGCATCAGATTCACGATTGCCTTCACATCACCCGTCTTCACTTCCATCAGCACCACCACACCCATCTCGGCATTCAGTTCATGCAGTTTCTCACGAAGCGCACTCTCACAGATATCCTGCATGCTCACGTCGATGGTGCTCACCAAGTCATAACCATCCACAGGCTCCTTGTCCACGATAGACAGATATTTCGACAGCACCTTCTTGTTGTGCACCTTACCCGGCACACCTCTCAGCAACGAGTCGTATGCCAGTTCCAGACCCGAACGGGCAGAGTCCTTGGCACCAAACATTTCTCCTAATGTGCGTCGAGCCAGAGAGCCGAAAGGCTTGTTGCGGTTGTTGCGCTCCTCTGCCACCATACCGCTCCTGTTCTTGTTCTTCAGGTTGAAGATAGGCAACTTCGCAATCTCATGATACTGAATGAAGTTCAGCACAGTATGCGGACACACCTCCCAATAGCGTTTGCGCTTCTCCAAACCTTCTGTCAGGTGCGATTTATATTCTTCAAAAGTGAATTTTGGACAGATTTCCACCAACCCACGACAGATCGTGTCCATATTCACCATCCACATCGAATCCTTCTCTGCCAACTGCTCAGGGTCATAGATTTTCTGCTTCGGTCCTGTCCCTATCGAATCATACCACCACTCGATGCCTGAAAGGAAATCCACATAGACCTTATAGTCAGGAAGGCTGCTCGCCATCAGCTGGCCGTCAGCACTCAGGATGTTGCCTCTGTTGGGCTTCAGGAGCATCGTGTCACTCACACTCACGGCGCCCACTTTCTTCCACTCCCTGTTCTCCACCGTGGCGGTCAGGATGGCCTTCACGATGATGGCGATCATCACCAAAGCTGCAATCACCACAATGCCCGTGATACGAGTGTTGATATATTTCTTGTCAAACTTCATTGTCCTTCTGTTTTCTTAGAGTTTTCATTCGCCTCCTTCTTCTCTCCTTCTTCCTCTTTTTTCTTGTCACTCACTTCTTCTTTCTTCACCTCCTCGGTTGGTTCTTCGGGTGCCACCAGATCTTGCGAATCCACCAGCACCTCCTCAGGCGCCTCCTCTTCTGCCGCACTACGTCCGTTTTGCTTCCTGATCAAGAAGGGAGGCGTGATGGAATTGTGCAACAGGCTGTCGGGAGTGCCTCGAAGACTCTTCTCCACATTCGACTGCCTCGTCAGGTTCATCAATTCACTCGACTGGGTGAGCACGTTGTACTTCACCTCCTGCAAGCGACCACGCAAACTGTCTATGAGGATTGTGTCCTGCTGACTGTCATAACGGTTGCCCGTGTAGATAATCATCAGCAGTACACAGAACATCACAAACATGATTTGCTTCACCATGAATTTGCTCATCAGGAAATCGCCACCGAGGATCGATTTAATCGATATTTCACCTAAGTCGTCTTGATTCTCATCGGTGAATTTTCGAATCGCCTCAATTGCTTCCTGTTCCTCTGTTTTCAGTTCATCGTCAGCCCCAAAATCATCTGGAGGGGTCATCTTCGACTCTTCCAAATCCATTTTCTGTTTTTCTTCTTTTTTCGACATACAAATCTGTTGGGCTTCTTCTTAAAAAACTTTTCTTTAAATAAATAATGTGTAACTCACTTTATCGCCTTACGTTGGCGTGGATAACCTCTGTGTTTATAAAAATTATTTTCAGATTCTTTCTGCTATTCTCAGTTTCGCACTCCTGCTTCGAGGGTTTCTTGTCATTTCCTCGTCGCTCGGAACGATGATTTGTCGGTTCACCAGACGGTATGGGGTGTTCACCCTGCCAAAAAAGTCCTTGTCTTCCTCTCCTTCCACATTGCCCGTCTTCATCAGGTTCTTCACGATGCGGTCTTCCAGCGAGTGGTATGTGATCACCACCAATCTTCCTCCTGGCTTCAGCATCTGCGTCGCACCTTTCAGCATGTCGCGCAGGGCCTCCATCTCATGATTCACCTCGATCCTCAGCGCCTGAAACACCTTCGCCATCTCTTTCTTCTCCCTCTCATTGCGGAAGAAAGGCTTCACGATGTCCAAGAAATCACCTATCGTCTCCACTTTCTTCGTCTGTCTTGCCTTCACAATCGCTGAGGCTATCTTTCTGCTTTGCTTCAGTTCTCCATACAAATAGAAAACATCCGCCAACCGCTTTTCTTCATACGTGTTCACCACATCCGCTGCCGTCTTGCCTGCCCGCTGATTCATCCGCATGTCAAGTTTCCCTTCGAAACGGAACGAAAAACCTCGTTCGCTGTCGTCGAAATGATGGGAACTCACGCCCAAGTCTGCCAGCAACCCGTCAATCTGCTCCACTCCATGATATTTGAGGAAATTCTTCAGGAATCGAAAATTGCTCCTCACAAACGTGAACTTCTCCGCATCAAACCCCTCCGCATTCTTCTCCGCATCGGCATCTTGGTCAAAGCTGTACAGATGCCCACCAGCACCCAATCTCGACAAGATTTCTCGGCTATGACCGCCACCACCGAATGTTACATCCACATAGACACCACCCTCACCGATATTCAACCCATCCACACTCTCCTTCAGCAGCACCGGCACGTGATATGTCATCTCCTGTTCACCCATTACATCTCTAAACTCTAAACTCTCAACTCTACACTATCACCCATTCCCAAACGCCTCTTCCAACTCACTGCCCAGGTCAGCGCTGTCGTTGATGACTTCCTCAAGTGCCTGCTTGCTCCATATCTCTATTCTGTCCACCATCGCCAGGAAACGCACATCACCCTCAATCCCCGCATATTGCAACTTCCTCTTCGAGATGAGCAACCTGCCGTTACTGTCCAACTCCACAGGCTCCGCATCAGCTTCAAACTTTCTCAACATCATCTGCTGCTTGCTGTTAAACTGGTTCACCTGAGCACGCAAACTGTCCAGTTGAGCATTCCACACCGATTCTGGATACAGCACCAGACATTTCTGGAACACATCGTTGCGCAGCACGAGACTCGTCTCGCCCTCCGCCTCGAGGATCTTCCTGAACTGCGCCGGCAGGAAAACCCTACCCTTCGCGTCAGTCTTTGCTCCGTAATCACCTATGAATCGCATTGTCATTTTCTCGTTATCGTTTGAACTTGTTTTTCAGCCGATTTTTGATGTCAGCCAATAAATAATGTGCAAATATACATAAATTCCCCACAATTCCCCACTTTTTTATTATTTTTTTTCAAAAAAGTTATCAACACCCTTGTTAATAACTATATAACTCACTGATTTTCTATAATTTAGTAAAATTACCCATTTGGTGGGGGAACCTCATTTTGTAAGCCCGACTTTACAATCGCCTTCCGTTTTTGCGCTTCCATCCCTCCCCCACCTTCCAACTCCGTTCTCATCCATTCCCATTTTTTGTTCCCCCACGAGAGAAAATTTGCGCCCCCCCGTGAGGAAAATATTTTTCTCTAACTAGCCAGCAAAAATTGTCCTTCATGGAGTCCGCTTGGCACTCTCTGGTAGTCCGCTTGGCTCGGGCTCCCCTTCCGCTTGGCTTGGACTCCCAATAACCTGCCTCTGCTGAATAATAAGCGTTCCTTATTGAACAATAACCTGCCATTATTCAGGAATAAGTGCCACTTATTGAGAAATGGTCGGCATATGTTTGAAAAAGATTTGGGAAACTGTTAGCGTATCTGTAGGTTAGAGAGAACTATAGGTTAAGCTTGGTTTTTCAAACGCAAGGTAACCTTGAGGTAATCTTGAGGTAATCTTGAGGTAACCTTGAGGTAATCTTGAGGCACACAACGAGCTGATCATACATCAAAAATGCCCCCGTTAAGGACGAGGGCAAAACCTGAATGTTTTCACAACGGAATAATCCTTATTGTGATTTGCTTCAAATTAGGATGGCAAATTTACTACGTTTTTTGAATTTCTCCAAATTTTTCTTGACAAAATCATTGCTTTTCCGTAATTTTGGCGTCAAATAACTTCAAATTAGAAAAACCAAAACCGTTATGAAAAAGATTTTAGGCCTCGATTTAGGAACAACAAGCATTGGTTGGGCTGTAGTGAATGAAGCCACAAACAATGAAGAAAAATCTTCTATTGTCAAGTTGGGCGTTCGTGTGAATCCGCTAACCGTTGATGAACAGACCAACTTTGAAAAAGGCAGACCCATAACAACCAATGCCGATAGAACTTTGAAACGTAGTATGCGTCGCAATTTACAACGTTATAAACTACGTAGAGAGAACTTGATAAATTGTTTGAAAGAGCATGGTTTTATCAATAACGATTCCATCTTATGCGAGAATGGTAATAGAACCACCTTCGAGACCTATCGTCTTCGTGCTAAAGCAGCAACCGAAAAGATTAGTTTACAAGAACTGGCACGTGTTCTCCTAATGATTAACAAGAAACGTGGTTACAAAAGTAGCAGAAAGGCAAAATCCACCGATGAAGGCGAACTTGTGGACGGGATGACCGTTGCTAAAACACTCTATGAAGAAAACCTTACTCCAGGACAATACTCGCTCCTGCTTCTTCGTAACGGAAAGAAATATCTTCCTGATTATTACCAATCGGATCTTCATGCCGAGATGCTAAAAATATGGCACAAGCAACAGACATTTTATCCTGGCATCTTGACACCAGATTTCATGAAAGCACTTGAAGGCAAAAGCAAAACGAACACTTCCAAAATATTCTATGCGCGTTTTGGCATTCACACGGCTGACAATAAAAGCAAGGACAAGAAACTACAAGCATACGAATGGCGTGTTGATGCCTTAAACCGACAATTAACTATTGAAGAAGTCGCATACGTTATTAGCGACCTAAACGGACTTATCAATGGTTCAAGTGGCTATTTAGGAAGAATCAGCGATAGGAGTAAGAATTTGTACTTCAACAAGCAAACCGTCGGGCAGTATCTGATGCAGGAATTAGATAAGAATCCTAACTACAGCTTGAAGAACTCTGTCTTTTATCGGCAGGACTATCTTGATGAGTTTGAAGCCATTTGGAACACACAATCCCAATATCACCCAGAACTCACGCCTGAACTAAAGAAAGAGCTGGGCAACATCATCATTTTCTATCAACGTCCTTTGAAAAGTCAAAAGGGCTTGGTGGCAATATGTGAATTGGAGAACGAAAAACGGGAAGTAGAAGTGGATGGCGCTAAGAAACAGATTACAATCGGATGCAAAGTCTGTCCAAAGTCCTCACCCCTGTTTCAAGAGTTCCGCATGTGGCAACGCTTGAATGATATTGTAATCTATGATTCCAATGCAATGCCCGACCTTTTCGGAAATGGCAGAGCCACAAAACGGCGTTTGACAGAAGAGGAGATGAACACTCTTGCTTTTGAACTAAGCATTAAAGGTAAAATGACCAAACAGCAAATGTTGAAGTGTCTGTTTGGAAAGACGGCTGGGCTTGACATGAACTTCAAGGACATTGACGGCAACGAAACGCAAGCAAAATTATTCGAAGCCTACCTCAAAATTGTAGAAATGTCTGGACATGAAGGATATGACCTTGCCAAGTTAAATGCTTCTCAAATTTTAGATGTTGTTGAAAAAGTTTTCACAGGATTAGGTTTTAACACAGCACCACTCTATTTCGATGTATCCATTGAAGGGAAACAATTCGACAAACAGCCCATGTACCAGCTGTGGCATCTACTCTATTCGTATGAAAGCGATAATTCTAAAACCGGTGATGCCAGCCTTGTGAAGAAAATACGAGATATCTTCAATTTCGACAACGATGACTATGCCAAAGTCATTGCTGCTGTTTCTTTTAAGCCCGATTATGGAAGTCTCAGCGCAAAGGCTATTCGCAATCTTCTCCCAATCATGAAAAAAGGGATTGAATATAGCGAAGCCTGCAAATCAAAATATGGCACCCACTCTAAACGTTCGCTGACAAAAGAAGAACTTGATCAAAAAGAACTGAAAGGTTATCTGGATTTGTTGCCCAAGAATAGCCTTCGAAACCCAGTTGTTGAGAAGATATTGAATCAGATGATAAACGTGGTGAATGAAGTAGTCACAACATATGGTCCTATTGATGAAATCCGTATTGAAATGGCTCGTGACTTAAAGCAAAGTGCAAAAAAGCGTGAGGATAAAACAAACGACATCAATGCGATGAATGCCTATCATGAGCAAATCAAAAAAATTCTCCAAGCCGCTCCTTTCAATATAGAGCATGTAAGTCGTAACGACATTATACGTTACAAATTATATGAAGAGCTGAAAGAGAATGGATATAAAACCCTTTATTCCAACAAGTATATTCCCAAAGAAAAGTTATTCAGCCGCGAGATTGACATAGAGCATATCATACCACAGGCGCGTTTGTTTGATGATTCTTTCTCAAACAAAACGCTGGAATGGCGTAGCATCAATCAAGAGAAAAGTAATGCCACAGCCTTCGACTATGTAAAAGGAAAATATGGAGAAGCTGGGGCGAAGGAATACAAACAACGTGTTGACGAATTACTCAAGCAGAAAGTTATCAGCAAGGCAAAACACGCCTATTTGCTGATGTCAGTGGAAGGTATTCCAAGCAACATTCTTAATAGAGAACTAAATGACACACAATATATCGCAAGAAAAGCACGCGAAATATTAGAGCAGGTTGCCAAAGTCGTTGTGCCAACTACTGGCAAAATTACAAAGCGGTTGCGAGAAGACTGGCAGTTAGTGAATGTCATGCAAGAACTAAACTACCCTAAGTATCAGCAATTAGGATTGGCTGAAACTTTCGAAAAAGAATGGACAAAGCGTAATGACCACCGACATCATGCAATGGACGCATTGACTATCGCTTTCACGAAACTGAGCATTATTCAATATTTAAATAATCTGAACGCACGAAGCGACAAATCAAGTAGCATCTACGGCATTGAACAGAATGAACTGTATCGCGACAAACATGGCTCTCTTAGATTTTTACCACCAATCCCATTGGATGAATTCCGAGCAGAAGCCAAACAGCACTTGGAACAGATTCTTGTATCCATCAAATCCAAAACAAAAGTGGTTACGCGCAACACCAACAAATCAAAATCCAAGAAAGTAGAGAAAGGCTATAACAAACGAGTACAATTGACTCCGCGTGGGCAATTACACAATGAAACCATCTATGGCAGCAGCCAACGATATGTGACTAAAGAAGAAAAAGTTGGTTCTTCCTTTGATGTAGCGAAGATTTCCACCGTCGCGAACAAAGCCTATAGAGAGGCATTACAACGTCGTCTTGATACATATAATGGTGACGTGAAGAAAGCATTTACGGGCAAGAACTCTTTGGAAAAGACACCCATTTGGTTGGACGATTTGCACACACGCGCCGTTCCTATTAAGGTAAAGTGTGTAACTATGGAAACCATCTATACCATACGCAAACTAATCTCTAAAGATTTGAGAATCGACAAAGTGATTGATAAGCATATTCAAGATATCCTCCGTACACGTCTCGAAGAATATGAAGGTGATGCTAATAAAGCGTTCTCTAACTTGGACGAAAATCCCATCTGGTTGAATGAGGAGAAAGGTATTTGCATTAAGAGTGTTGCCATCAATGCCGGATTGAGTAAACCTGAGGCCATTCACGAGAAGCGAGACCATCGTGGACAACTGATATTTAACAAAAAAGGGAACAAACAAGCTGCAGACTTTGTTCAAACAGCCAACAACCATCATGTTGCCATTTTCCGCGATGCAGAAGGGAAACTACAAGAGCACATCGTATCATTCTACGAGGCGGCCATGCGCGCCAACCAGGGATTACCCATCATTGACAAAGAATACAACAAGGCGGAAGGGTGGGAATTTCTTTTTACAATGAAACAGAATGAATACTTTGTATTCCCTGATAAAAACTTCTGTCCTTCAGAATATGACTTGATGAATCCAGAAAATAACGCCATCATTAGCCCACATTTGTTCCGAGTACAGAAACTCACCACCAAAGATTATTTCTTTAGACACCATCTTGAAACAACAGTTGAAGACAAAAATGAACTCAGAGAAATGACATGGAAGCGGATTCGAAACTGTGATGGACTAAAAGGTATTATAAAAGTTAGAGTCAACCACATTGGTCAAATCGTAGCTGTAGGAGAATATTAACATGATCAAGAAGACCCTCTATTTCGGAAATCCCATCTACCTCAGTCTCCGCAATTCACAGCTGGTACTGAAGACGCCAGATGCGGATAAATTGGAAGAGTCGTTCAAACGGGAAGCAGAACGGACGATTCCAATTGAGGATATCGGTGTGGTGGTGCTCGACAACAGACGCATCACCATCACAACAGGAGCAATGGAAGCATTACTTGACAACAATTGTGCCATCATCACATGTAACAGCACAAATCTGCCGGTGGGGCTGATGCTGCCTCTGAGTGGAAACACCACACAGAGCGAACGTTTCCGCAACCAGATAGATGCGTCGTTGCCACTTAAGAAACAACTTTGGCAACAAACCGTCCGACAAAAAATCTTGAACCAGGCTACAGTATTGAACAAGAACACAGGAGCAATCGTCAAGAATATGCAGGTATGGGCAAACGAGGTGAAAAGTGGCGACCCAGACAACTTCGAAGCCCGTGCTGCCACTTATTATTGGCGCAACCTCTTCCCCACGCTGCCTAACTTCGTGCGTGGACGTGAAGGTGAGCCTCCCAACAATCTTCTTAATTATGGTTATGCCATCCTACGGGCTTGTGTGGCTCGTGGTTTAGTGGGAAGTGGACTCTTGCCAACCTTGGGCATCCATCACCACAATCGCTACAATGCCTATTGTCTGGCTGATGACATCATGGAACCATATCGTCCTTTTGTAGACGATCTGGTCATCAACATCATGCAACAATATCCCGATTACAGTGAACTGACACTTAGCATCAAGGCAGCCCTACTCACCATTCCTTCACTTGACGTGATGCTAGATGGTAAACGCAGCCCGTTAATGATTGCTGTAGGTCAAACGACCGCAAGCCTCGCCAAATGCTTTAACGGCGAGTTGCGGAAAATCTCATACCCTGAATTATAAATAAAGAATATGAGTAGTCTGTCACGTCTTACTGAATACCGAGTTATGTGGATTTTAGTATTCTTCGACTTGCCCACTGAAACCAAGAAGGACAAAAAACGATACACGGATTTTCGCAAGAAACTCCAATGTGACGGATTCACCATGTTCCAGTTCTCCATCTACATTCGGCACTGTGCCAGCAGCGAGAATGCAGAGGTACATTTAAAAAGAGTTAAATCTTTCCTTCCTGAGTTCGGAAAGGTCGGATTGCTAACTATAACTGACAAACAGTTCGGAAATATGCAACTTTTTTATGGACAGAAACCAACCGAACCGAAAGCACCAGGTGTACAGTTAGAATTATTCTAAAAATAGAAAAACCAGCCGTCAAGCTGGTTTTTCCATGCCATATTCCCTTCTTTTTTATTTTCTAATTTCACCTACAACATCTTGTTAATCTGCAATTTACAAAGATTGTGGTGTATATGACTCTGCAAAGATACTAATTTGAAAGCAAATCACAACCAGAGTGGCTCTCCATCGCATCACGGATGCGGTGTATATGACTCTGCAAAGATACTAATTTGAAAGCAAATCACAACGTCAGAGCCATACGGCTCACCAGTTAGTGGGGTGTATATGACTCTGCAAAGATACTAATTTGAAAGCAAATCACAACTCCCAACATTCAGCTGAGCGTGAAGGACACGGTGTATATGACTCTGCAAAGATACTAATTTGAAAGCAAATCACAACTGACCGAGGTGGATATGGAGCGCACCTATTGGTGTATATGACTCTGCAAAGATACTAATTTGAAAGCAAATCACAACTGGTGTCTTGTTGCCCTTGCTGTCGGTCATGGTGTATATGACTCTGCAAAGATACTAATTTGAAAGCAAATCACAACGGCATAATGCTAATCTTTTAACTGTTAAAGGTGTATATGACTCTGCAAAGATACTAATTTGAAAGCAAATCACAACACGTTTCATTTTGTTATCTCGATTGTTTATGGTGTATATGACTCTGCAAAGATACTAATTTGAAAGCAAATCACAACAAGACAGTTCTTGACATTCGCTACGAAATTGGTGTATATGACTCTGCAAAGATACTAATTTGAAAGCAAATCACAACGGCTGCTTGTGCCACACGCAGCCTTACATCGGTGTATATGACTCTGCAAAGATACTAATTTGAAAGCAAATCACAACTTCGTTCAGGACAATCTCTTGTGAGGATACGGTGTATATGACTCTGCAAAGATACTAATTTGAAAGCAAATCACAACTTGCGGCTAAAACCAAAGCGGAGGCACGGCGGTGTATATGACTCTGCAAAGATACTAATTTGAAAGCAAATCACAACTCTCCTTACACTCCTGTTTGGCAACAGTCAGGTGTATATGACTCTGCAAAGATACTAATTTGAAAGCAAATCACAACGGTTATTAAATGTCGCTGCTGGATGGTGTTGGTGTATATGACTCTGCAAAGATACTAATTTGAAAGCAAATCACAACGGAATCCGTTCATCGCCACCAGTTCAAAGGGTGTATATGACTCTGCAAAGATACTAATTTGAAAGCAAATCACAACAGGGTAGCCTCTGTTCAGATTAAAACATTCGGTGTATATGACTCTGCAAAGATACTAATTTGAAAGCAAATCACAACCTGCTTGCCATCGCTATGCTCATTGCGGTGGTGTATATGACTCTGCAAAGATACTAATTTGAAAGCAAATCACAACACCCAGTCCGCAGTCCTCGAAGAGTGCGAAGGTGTATATGACTCTGCAAAGATACTAATTTGAAAGCAAATCACAACGATGATGCCGATACATTAAACGGACGGTTGGGTGTATATGACTCTGCAAAGATACTAATTTGAAAGCAAATCACAACAGCAGCCGCCAACAGGTCTTGCGTTTCCTGGTGTATATGACTCTGCAAAGATACTAATTTGAAAGCAAATCACAACGCATCGACGTGGATTGTGGCTGCACCAACCGGTGTATATGACTCTGCAAAGATACTAATTTGAAAGCAAATCACAACAAATGTTAAAAAGTACCAAATATTACACTTGGTGTATATGACTCTGCAAAGATACTAATTTGAAAGCAAATCACAACGGCCCGTTCACCGTCCCCTTGTTTTCCATGGGTGTATATGACTCTGCAAAGATACTAATTTGAAAGCAAATCACAACGCATCGTTTTTGATGAACGAAAGTGATAAGGGTGTATATGACTCTGCAAAGATACTAATTTGAAAGCAAATCACAACGAGATGCCTCGGCTATACAACCTAAGCTTGGTGTATATGACTCTGCAAAGATACTAATTTGAAAGCAAATCACAACGTTAAGATTAAATCAGCTCCATATTTCACGGTGTATATGACTCTGCAAAGATACTAATTTGAAAGCAAATCACAACAGAAGCCACCCCACTTGTTGGTCAAGCCGTGGTGTATATGACTCTGCAAAGATACTAATTTGAAAGCAAATCACAACTCCGTGCTCGAACACCGTCACCCACCGGTCGGTGTATATGACTCTGCAAAGATACTAATTTGAAAGCAAATCACAACATGTTTGGCATACAACTTATCCACATCATAGGTGTATATGACTCTGCAAAGATACTAATTTGAAAGCAAATCACAACTACGTATGCTACGATGAAGATGCAACAGGGGGTGTATATGACTCTGCAAAGATACTAATTTGAAAGCAAATCACAACAGTGGCGACTCTGCTAAAATCGGTTCAAGGGTGTATATGACTCTGCAAAGATACTAATTTGAAAGCAAATCACAACACGGTTCTTTGTGCACTTAATCGTAACGTTGAATTACGCTCGTTATCGCTTGCGCTTTCGTAACAACGTGGAGAAAGAACGTAGGATGCGCCTCAACAATTAAAATAAAAGTGTTTTTATTTTGTATTGTCTTCAGCTTTCACTACCTTTGCATTGTAAATCAAGAAATCATGAGCAATACAGATTGTTTAAGCAAGTTTTCCAAAAATCTGTTTTGGGATGTCGATACATCTCAACTACAGATGAATGCTCATGCTGCCTATATCATCCAAAGAGTGATGGAATATGGACAGATGGATGATTGGCGACTCATTAATCGCTTTTATGGTCTTGACAAGATTGTGAATGTGTGTCAACAATTACGAACGCTGGATCCCGTTTGTCTCTCTTTTCTTTGCACCATATCACACACTAAACCAGAACAATATCGATGCTATCACTTCAGACAGTCTACCCCAACACCTTGGAACTCCTGAAAACCCTCATGCAGTTACCCATATTGAGCGACATGAGATTAGTGGGTGGAACATCACTTGCCTTACAATATGGGCACAGAAGGTCTGTCGATTTGGATTTCTTCGGAACGACAACCAGTGACGTTGATGAACTGACTGAAACGCTGCGGGAAAACGTTGGGGAATTAACTATGCTTTCAGCATCAAAAACGATAAGAGTTTATAATATCTCCAATGTCAAAGTTGATATTGTCAACTATATCTACCCTTGGATAGATGAACCCATCAAGGAGAATGGACTCATTCTGGCTTCTCCAATAGATATTGCAGCCATGAAGGTTAATGCGGTCATCGGTAGGGGTACAAAAAAGGATTTTGTTGACATTTATTACTTGTTGCAGCATTTCTCGTTTGACGATCTGATGCATTTTTACTTGAAGAAGTATTCTGACGGCTCTGAGTATAGAGCCTTGTTGAGCATGACCTATTTTGATGACGCTGACCCTCACCCCATGCCTTATATGTTCGAAGATATTAGTTGGGAAAGAATGAAGGAGTGCATCTGTATGGAAGTGGAAAAATACAATCAGCAACACGGCTAGATACCGAACGGTCACCTAAAGTTTTCCCCAAAAGTCTCGATGTAATGACACTAACTTGAAAACAAATCATAACGCCACCAATGTCTTTCCATCGGTGGCGTTATAGATGATTGTATTTGAGGGGAGGGTCAAAAAGTCAATGGTTCAATGGAAGGCTCACGACGAAACGAGTGCCGCTGGTGTATTGGGTGTCGAGCGTGAGGGTGCCGTCCATCAGCATGACGACTCGGCGGCAAAGGAACAGACCGAGACCCAACCCTTCTGTGAACATATCGACTTTGGTAAATTTATCAAAGATGAATTCGGCTTTGTCGGATGGGATGCCAGGTCCTGTGTCTTCAACGGTGAAGTTCACAACATCGTCAGTCGTTTCGATGCGCAGGGTGATGCTGCCTTCGCTGGTGAAGTGGAGGGCGTTGACGAGCAACTCTGTGAGGACGATGAGCAGATGGTGACGGTTCGTCTGAAGGGTCAGTTCATCATCTACATGGCTGTCGAGGTGCATCTCTACGGTATGAGGTATCAAACTGCTGGCGGTTTCGACGGCTTCGTGTGCCAACATATTGCAGCCCACCGTTTCGTTGGTGATGATGGTCTGACGGCTCTCGACAAGCGATGCTGTGAGCAGTTTGTTCACCATATAGTCGAGGGCATTGGTCTGCACATACATGGTCTCTGCCATCTCCTTTTTCTCGTCATCAGACATCGCGTCACTTTCGCACAATATCTGCGAGAATCCATGAACGATGTTGAGTGGTGTATGTATCTGATGCGTAATGTCTTGCATGAACTGCGTCTTCTGCTCACTTGCCCGTCGTGCCAGCAGGGTGGCTTGCTCGAGTTCCTTGGTGCGTTGCTCGGTCTCCAACTTCGTCTTCTCTGCGTCGTTGATGTGCTGACTGATACTCTGTCGCATCTGGCAGAAACTGTTCTGCAACTGTCCTATCAAGTCGGTGCGCTGGCTGTGTGGCAGAATCTTCTCATAGTCGCCATGACCTATCTGTCTCAGTTCGGCTGCCAGCAGTCCCAAAGGCTGTGTGAAGTGCTTCACAATGCGGTGGCAACCCATCGCCAGCAGCAACAATCCGATAATGAGCAGAGGCAACAGAATATAGTTCAGCCTGTTGTATCCACGCAGCAGTTCGTTGGAGGGGCAGACGAGTGCTATGCTCCACTGGGTGCCTTCGAGCGGTCGGTAGAGCACGATGTGTGAGGTACCATTTATTTTGACATCCATGTGTCCTGTTCGTCCGTTGGTCATCTCATATCCCAATGCCACAATATCGGTGTGATCTCTGGGGTCCACGCCTGTGAAGATGGTCTGCTTGAGCAGTTTCGTGGTGTCGGGGTGCACAAAATAGTGTCCGTCGGCACCCAGCAACATAAAGTAGGAGTTTTGGTATGGATGCTCTGCTGTGATGGTCTCTGTCAGCCTCTTCAGCGACAAGTCAGTGGAGATGACGCCCACGAACTTTCCCTTTCGGTCGTTGAGTGGCATGCAGTAGGATGCTATCATCTCTGGGCTTGAGAGCGTTCCTGCATTGTAGTCATCGAAGGGATCCACCCAGCAAGCGGTCTTTTTTTGGCGTGGCGTCTTATACCACACCTTATCATAATAGTCGTAATCGGCTTCACGGACGGTGGCCACAGAGTCTTTTCCTGGTTTTGAATTTTCAAGGCGAACGGAATAGGCAGAGAAACCATATTCTTCATCAGGGAAGAAATCGGGTTCCATCGTGATGGAGCAGCCGTTTGTGTTGGGATGGTTGGCAACGATTCGGTGGGTGTACTTCAGCAGGGAGTCCTTCTCGTTGTGAAGGTTGACGAGCCAAATGATGTTGCGCGTGGCAGTTTCCAACTCCACCATATATCCCTTGACACGCAATGCCGTATTGTCGAGGACGTGCGACGCCTCATCGATGGACTCTTCACGGATGATGTTGCGTGACTGCCAATAGAGGAATCCGAGTGACAGCGAGAATATCAGTAGCACGACAAACAAGATGTCGAGACAGAGCCTGGTGGAGAGCGACTGGCGAATATTTTTCCTCATCTCTATCATAGGCGTCCTCCTCTCTTCTTGTCAGCGATGTCGAGCAGATTGTCCAACAGAGCCGTGGTTATTTCGGTATGTTCCTGTATCTTGTCAGCCATCTGGCGGAATTCGTCGGCTTTCATGTCGGTTGCACGCTGACGGAAATCGGCGATGGTATTGTGGATGACCTTGACGGATTGCTCCATCCGGTCGCTCATGTTCAGAATGACGGCATCTTTCATGCGATCTGCCTCACGCGCCTGCTCATAAGCTATTTCAAGGTCTTTATTACGCTGGCTGAGCACGTCGGTCAGATGGGTGATATGAGCGATGTGTTGACTGATACTCTGCTGCATCTGGCGGAATGTATTCTGCACGTAACCCACCTCGTCAGGACGATTACTTTTCTTCACCAATTCATCCATCTGACCCTCGGCCATACGATGAGCTTCATCTACCAACTTCTGCAACGGCTTCAACTGGCGATGGGTGATGAAGAAACAGAACAGCGCCAGCAGCAACAGGCCGATGAAACTGATGATGATTGTATAGCGCAAAAGTGAGTTGTAGGAACTGAAAATGTCACTCTCAGGACATACAATCGCCACGCTCCATCCTGCATTCTCAAAGGGGTGGTAAAAGATGAAGTCCTGCTTGCCGTCCATGTGAATCTCGCTATGTCCGATATGGCCAGTCTTCATGGATATGGCTGCCAGATGTCCTTCGTTGGTCGGTTCGTTGAAAGCCTCCGTAAAGAAGGCTTCATGCTCTTCGAGCGTGCTGTCAGGGTGGATAATCAGGTGTCCGTCAGTACCCATCACTGAGGCATGCGAGTTGGGGAATGGTCGAAGCGAGAGCACCAAGTCGGCAAACCACTTCATCGAGATGTGTACCGACAAAACGCCCACCAGTTCACCCTCTTTGTTGTGCAGCGGCATACCATAGGACGTGATGATGGAGGTCTCTCCATGTTCAACATCGACATAAGGGTCTATCCAGATGGGCTGGCCGTGGTGCAGGGGTATGAAGTACCATTTCTCACGAGTATAGAGTTTCTTTCCACCATTCACCATTACTTGTATCTGTGTCGAATCAGTAGGGTCGCGGTGGGCATACACCTCGTAATAGATGCCGTATTGCGGATAGACACCTGGTTCGAAAGCGATGGTACAACTCTGGATGTGAGGGTTCTCTCTCAACAACTGCTGACAAAGACTGTCCATGATTTCAGGCTTGTTCAAACGCTTCTCAATGGTCCAGTGCCAGCTGCGCGTGGCAGTCTCCACCTCGTTCAGGGTGTTGTCAATGCGCAATTCTGTCGTGCGCAGCGTCTGACGAGCTTTCTCCATGGCCTCCTGATAGATAGAATTACGGGCATGGTGGAACATGATGAAGAGGGCAGCGACGAAGAGAATTGACACGAATCCGACCACCCACAGCACAACTTGCGTGGTCAACGAATGACGGGATTGTTTTTCAGTTACTCTCTTCATCAGATATAGATTTGGTCTTCATCGATTGCAAATTTAGATAATTATTTATATATCACAAACAAATCGAGATAAAAATATAAACAATTTGCCTCGAAAAAGTGAGAAAGTACAATATCAACACCGCCCTATATGACATCGTTACAAGAATTTGCCCCATTTCTATACTTCCATCATACTACGCCCTTCTTACGATAGCAGAAAAAATAAAAATAAAAGCGATTTTATTTTGTATTGTCTTCAGCTTTCACTAACTTTGACTATGTCGAAATTACTCACGCTCGAAAAAACTCAAATAAATATTTGGTTCTTTCCTCACTTAATCGTAACTTTGTCCCCGAAAATCTATTTACATTTATTTTATCTAAAACTACAAACGTATGAAAAAGAACATTTTGAGTCTTGCTGTTCTCGTTGCAGCGCTCTGTTTTGCTCTGCCTTCTCAGGCACAAGTTAAGTTTGGTGTTAAGGCTGGTTTGAATGTTGACAACATCAACCTGAAAGATTCTTACGGCACTCTCAAAGCCAAAAACCGCACAGGTTTCTTTGCTGGTGTAACAGCTGACGTAACGATTCCACTCGCAGGTCTGGGTGCAGACATCGCTGTGCTCTACGATAACAAGGTGGTGGGCATTTCAGACGGAGTCAATGAAGCCAACAAGACATTGCACTACATCGACATGCCTATCAACGCAAAATACACCGTTGGTCTCAGCAGCTTGGCAAGCGTGTATGTCGCAACGGGACCTCAGTTCTCTTGGAACATTGGCGACCGTCACTGGACTCCTCAGTATATCACACAGGATTGGGAGATCAAGAAGTCTGAGTTTTCTTGGAACATCGGTTGTGGTGTGACTGCTCTCAGCCATCTTCGCGTAGGCTACAACTACAACATTGCTATCGGCAAGACAGCCGAGTTCGACCTCCTTGCTGTTGGCGTAGCAGGTGCTAAGGGTAAACTGAAGAACAACACGCACCAGATCTCTCTGACTTATCTCTTCTAATTGATGTTCGCAGACATCATACTTCCTATACCATTCGACAGCTTCACATACCTCGTTCCTCCCTCGATGGAGGCAAGAGTGATGCGAGGCTGTCGAGTTGTTGTGCCCCTTGGCAAGAACAAAATCTACACAGGCGTGGTGGCTCGCACACACGACAATGCCCCACAGGGCGTGGAGATGAAATCGGTGATGGAAGTACTTGATGAACAGCCTGTTGTCAACGAGCAGCAGTTCACTTTCTGGCAATGGATTGCAAACTATTATCTCTGCCCTATCGGCGATGTGATGAAAGCTGCCCTGCCTGGTGCAATGAAACCAAAGGATGAAGCTGCCCTGAAGGAATCCACTCGCAAACGAAGAGGTTCCAATACCCTCTTTCAAACCTCAAACCTTCCATCTCAAATCTCAAACCTTTCTCCTGCCCAGCAGAAGGCATACGAGGAGATTGAGCACTCTTTCTTGACGAAAAACGTCACTTTGCTGCATGGGGTCACCTCCTCTGGCAAGACCGAACTTTATATCCACCTCATCAGTAAATATCTTGCTGAAGGCAAGCAAGTGCTTTATCTCTTGCCTGAAATTGCGCTGACCACGCAAATCACAGAAAGGCTTCGTCGTTTCTTTGGGGAAAAGATGGGGGTGTATCACTCCAAATTCACTGATATACAACGTCTGGAGGTGTACAAGCGTCAAGCCTCCACAGAACCCTACCAACTCATCTTGGGTGTGCGTTCCAGCATCTTCCTCCCTTTTCAGAATCTTGGTCTTGTCATTGTGGATGAGGAACATGAGCAGAGCTACAAACAGCAGGAACCTGCCCCACGCTACCACGCAAGGAATGCTGGCATCATGCTGGCAAAGATGTTTGGCGCCAAGACCTTGCTCGGCACAGCCACTCCCTCCTTCGAAGTATATCATCTGGCACACAAGGGACAATATGGCTATGTGCAGCTCACCCAACGATACCGAGACATGCAACTGCCTACCATTGAGGTGGTTGACACCAAGGAAGCCAAGCGCAAGAAATTGATGAAGGGCGTCTTCTCGCCCCGTCTGATCGAGGTGATGCAAGGGGCATTGGAACGGAAAGAGCAAATCATCCTGTTCCAGAACCGACGAGGCTTTTCATCCTTCATCGAATGCAAGACCTGCGGTTGGGTGCCCAGTTGTCCGCATTGCGACGTGACGCTGACGCTCCACAAGAAGACCTCCACCCTCATCTGCCACTATTGCGGCTACACCACCCAGATTCCAGGGAAATGTCCTGCCTGCGAGGAAAGCAAGTTCACCGACATCGGTACTGGAACGGAAAAGATTGAGGAGCAGATTCAACAGCTGTTTCCTGATGCCACCACCTTGAGGATGGACCTTGACACCGCACAGACACGCCTGCAAGCCGAACGCATCATCAGCGACTTCTCTGTCCACAAAGCCGACATCCTCATCGGCACCCAGATGGTAACCAAGGGATTGGATTTCGATCGAGTGTCGGTGGTGGGTATCCTCGATGCCGACACGATGCTGAACCTGCCCGATTTCCGCAGTCATGAACGCACTTTCCAGACACTCAGTCAAGTGGCTGGACGTGCCGGACGCAACCAGACATCGGGATACGTCATCCTCCAAACACGCTCTGCTGACAGCGACATCATCCGTCAAATCACCCAAGGTGACTATTGGCAGATGTTCTACACACAAATGCTTGAACGCCAAGCATTTCATTATCCTCCCTTCCAACGCCTCATCTATGTGTATCTGCGCCACAAAGATGACGAACTGTTGGAGCACCTTGCAGACGATATGGCAGACAAGCTCCGCAAGGTGTTTGGAGAAAGGGTGCTGGGTCCTGACCGCCCTCCTGTGGCACGCATCCACTCCCTCTACATTCGCAAGATCATGCTCAAGATTGAGCCACACACCTCGACCGACAAAGTGCGCCAACATCTCATTGCCATCCAGCAGCAAATGCTCGCGATGCCCATCGCCAAAAACCTCAACATTTACTACGACGTTGACCCCCTGTAAACAAGCACACCCGCTTTTTGCACTCTTTTCGCGTTTTTGAGCATTAAAATATCTATATTTTATTGTGGAACGGGAAAAAAGTCGTACCTTTGTAACCGTTTCCACAATCGTTGCGATTTTTACCTGATTGCAAAACTGACCAATAACGGAAATACATATATCAAAAACAATCAATATATTAACTTATGAGTTTGAAAATCATTGTACTCGCAAAGCAGGTGCCAGACACACGAAATGTCGGTCCTGATGCGATGACTCCAGAGGGTACAGTGAACCGTGCAGCTCTGCCTGCTGTGTTCAACCCCGAGGACTTGAACGCCCTTGAACAGGCTCTGCGCCTGAAGGACGCGAATCCTGGTTCCACCATCACCATGCTCACCATGGGTCTGCCCAAGGCTGCTGAGGTGCTGAAGGAAGGTATTTATCGTGGTGCCGATGAAGGCATCCTCATTTCTGACCGTCCTCTTGGCGGTGCCGACACCCTTGCCACTTCCTACACCCTGGCTCAGGCTATCAAGAAAGTGGGCGACTACGACATCATCCTTTGCGGTCGCCAGGCTATCGACGGTGACACCGCTCAGGTAGGTCCACAGGTGGCAGAGAAGTTGGGTCTCACCCAGATCACTTACACAGAGGAAATCATCTCTCTTGACAAGGCTGCCAAGAAGATTGTGGCAAAGCGCCACATCGACGGCGGTGTTGAGACAGTGGAAGGTCCACTCCCAATCGTTGTGACCGTGAACGGTTCTGCCGCTCCTTGCCGTGTACGCAACGTGAAGCGCGTGTGGGCAAACAAGAACCGCGAGTTCACCACTTGGGGCGCAGCTGACATCGAGGCTGACCCAGCACAGATTGGTAAGGCAGGTTCTCCCACTAACGTGAAGGCCGTGAAGAGCATTGTCTTCAAAGCGAAAGAAAACAAGACCCTCACCTCTTCTGACGCAGATGTGGAGAGTCTGATTGTTGAACTCATGGAAAGCAACACCATCGGATAATCATGAACAACGTTTTTGTATATTGTGAACTTGAAGGCAACAAGGTTGCTGATGTAAGTTTGGAACTTTGCACCAAGGGTCGCAAACTCGCCAACCAGCTTGGTGTACAGTTGGAAGCCGTTCTCGTGGGTTACAACCTCGACGGCGTTGAGAAGCAAGTGATTCCCTATGGTGTTGACAAGGTACACATCTTCGATGCTGAGGGACTCTTCCCTTATACTTCACTTCCCCACACTTCTGCAGTGGTGAACCTCTTCAAGGAGGAGAAACCTCAGATTTGCCTGTTGGGTGCCACAGTGATTGGCCGTGACCTCGGTCCTCGCGTGTCTTCTGCACTCCACTCTGGTCTGACAGCTGACTGCACCCAGTTGGAGATTGGTTCTTTCGACATGAAGGTGAAGGATGCTGAGGGCAACATGGTGGACAAGCACTATGAAGACCAGCTCTATCAGATTCGTCCTGCATTCGGTGGTTCCATCATCGCCACCATCGTCAACCCAGAGCATCGCCCACAGATGGCAACCGTTCGTGACGGTGTGATGAAGAAGGAAATCCTCGACGAGAACTACAAGGGCGAAGTGGTGAAGCACGACGTAGCCAAGTACATTCCAACCACTGACTATGTGGTGAAGGTGCTCGACCGTCATGTGGAGAAGGCAAAGCACAACCTCAAGGGTGCTCCTATCATCGTGGCTGGTGGCTACGGCGTAGGTGGTCCTGAAGGCTTCAACCTCCTCTTCGAATTGGCTAAGGAGTTGCATGCAGAAGTAGGTGCCAGCCGTGCTGCTGTCGATGCGGGTTGGATTGACCACGATCGTCAGATTGGTCAGACAGGTACGACTGTGCGTCCTAAGGTGTACATCGCATGCGGTATCTCTGGTGCCATCCAGCACGTGGCTGGTATGAAGGATTCTGGTATCATCATTTCCATCAACAATGACCCACAGGCTCCTATCAACCAGATTGCCGACTACATCATCAACGGCACCATCGAAGAAGTTGTTCCAAAACTCATCAAGTACTATAAAAAGAACTCGAAATAATGGCAAATTCCTATACAGACGTTCCTGAGATTAAATTCCACATGGAACACCCTTTGATGAAACGCATCGTTGAGTTGAAGGAGAGAAATTACGCTGACCACGGTCAGTATGACTATGCACCCAAAGACTACGAGGATGCACAGGAGAACTACGACAGCCTGCTCGAAATCACAGGCGACATCAACGCCAACATCATCGGTCCTAACTCTGAGGACGTGGATGCTGAGGGTCCTCACTGCGAGAATGGTCGTGTGCGCTATGCTAGCAAGACCTATGAGAACCTCGACGCCACTATCAAGGCTGGTCTCTGCGGTATGACAATGCCACGTCGTTACGGCGGTCTCAACCTGCCTAACGTGGTTTACACAGCTGCCAACGAAATCATCGCTGAAGGTGATGCAGGTTTCGAAAATATCTGGTCACTCCAGGATTGTATCGAGACACTCTATGAGTTCGGCGACGAGGATCAGCGCAAGCGTTACATTCCACGTGTTTGTGCAGGCGAGACAATGTCAATGGACTTGACGGAGCCTGATGCAGGTTCTGACCTCCAGAGCGTGATGCTCAAGGCCACCTTCGACGAGAAGGAGAACTGCTGGCGCCTGAATGGTGTGAAGCGTTTCATCACCAATGGTGACGCTGACATCCACCTCGTGTTGGCACGTTCAGTGGAAGGCACTCGCGATGGTCGTGGTCTTTCTATGTTCATCTACGACAAGCGCAACGGTGGTGTGAACGTGCGCCGTATCGAGAACAAGCTCGGTATCCACGGAAGCCCAACTTGCGAGTTGGTTTACAAGAATGCCAAGGCAGAACTTTGTGGTTCTGAGAAGCTTGGTCTGATCAAGTACGTGATGGGTCTGATGAACGGTGCTCGTCTGGGTATCGCATCTCAGTCAGTAGGTGCAGAACAGGCCGCTTACGAAGAGGCTATCAACTACGCTCGCGACCGCAAGCAGTTCGGCAAGGAGATCATCCATTTCCCAGCTGTTTATGATATGATTGCCCGCATCAAGGCAAAGCTCGATGCTGGTCGTTCACTCCTTTACATGACTGCCCGTTATGTAGATATCTACAAGGCACTTGACGACATCAGCAAGGAGCGCAAGCTCACTCCAGAGGAGCGTGACGAGTTCAAGAAGTACAGCAAGCTTGCTGACGCCTTCACCCCACTGGCGAAGGGTATGAACTCTGAGTTTGCCAATGAGAGTGCTTACGACTCTATCCAGGTGCACGGAGGTTCAGGCTTCATGCTCGAGTATAAGTGCCAGCGTGTTTATCGTGATGCTCGCATCATGTCTATCTACGAAGGTACCACCCAGCTCCAGACAGTTGCTGCTATCCGCTACATCACTTCTGGCTTCTATGCTGGTGTCATCAAGGACTTCGAGGCAGAACCAGTGGCAGCTGAATACGCAGCATACGCAGAGCGCATCAAGGCAATGGCTGAGAAGCTCGCTGCTTGCATCGACAAGGCAAAGGAACCTGGCAACCAGGACTTCCTCGACCTCTGCGCTCGCAAGCTCTACGAGATGACAGCTTACGTCATCATGTGCCACCTGCTCCTCCAGGACACCCAGCGTGCACCAGAACTCTTCGGCAAGTCTCTCGTAGTCTTCATGAACTACGCTGAGAGCGAAGTGGCTAAGCACAGCAACTACATCCAGAAGCTGGATGTTGACCAGTTGGCAAGCTACGTGCAGGAATAATACATCATCTCCATAAATGAAAGAGGGTCGCCTACGAAATCGTAAGCGACCTTCTTTTTTGTCATCGTGGAGGAATACTCCACTTTTTGATTATTTTACCAGCACTTGCTTGCCACCGATGAGATAAACGCCCTTGGTGAGTGACTCCATCGTGAAGCCTCCAACGCCAAGCGTGCCAAGATAGCGGCCATCGATGCTATACACCTGGCCATCCTGTGGGAGCGATTGCTGGTCAGCAGGAACAACCTCAATACCCGTCATCGTGTTGTCAAAGGAAATAGCCTTAGGAATAACAACCTCGGTATTTCCCACCGCATCTGTTGCCAAGACATAGAAGCTATAGCTTGCACCATCTGCTACTTCAGCAGGATAGAGTACACGACGTGGGAATTGTCCCTCGTAGATGTAATCACCACCATTCTTCGAAGCAAAGAGCTGATAGCTCTCCACACCTGATGCTGCATCCTTGGACTCACAAGCCACAGCAATACCATTTCGACTGGTATCGTACCACACATTAGCCATCGTGGTGACAGGAGCCTTCACGTCAAGCGTGTTGACAAACTCATTGGTTTCAATTGGGAAATTCTTGTCGAAGATGATGGTAGCCTTGTTCTTTATCTTCGTACCATCAGCAAGTCCAGGCTTCAAGTCAACAGAGAAAGTCACATAACCTTCACCTTCTGGTGCGTTAACGTTTGGTGGCAACTCAATACCTTCGATGTCCCAAGAGAGTTTGTTACCCTCACGTTTCATCTTCCAATTGTAACCTACACCATCATGGCTGGTCTCACCAAACTTCACCGTACTTACGTCGAACACGTTCTCATCCAGTTCGTCGCTGACTCGCACACGATAAGCAGCATCGCCAGCCTCAGCCTTGTTCTCAAACAGGATTGTATAAGTCACCGTTTGAGTCTCACCGATGTAGTGCTCATCACCAATACCAGCAGGACCGACCATTTCATTAGGATCCCAAGAACCCACCACATCATTGATGGCACGCTTACCATCCTTCACCTCAACTTCATCATCCTTGATATAACCCAAGTCTTTGTAGATCCAGTACCACAGACGGCGACGGAGGTTCGGTACGATATTAGCCATCATATCCAACACACCACCCACCTTATTAATGGCAGGACCAATCACAGGAACAGCATTGATGGCCTTCTTGCATGCAGTCTTCACAACCGATTTCGCTGTATAGGCAGCCACACCTGGTTGTTGTTCATAGAACTGCTCGCGTGTCTGGCCATAGAACTTACGCAATTGCTCTTGTTCACGGTCATTCAGTTTGACAGCCTCACCAACGTGCTTCGAATAAATATCATCAATGCCCAATTGATCCTCGGCGATATCAACAGCGCAGGCAACAAGGAAACTGATAACACAAGCCGTGGTGATAGGTTCAATGCGACGCTGCCTACCCATTTCATCCGTTGTCACGAGTTCGCCATCACGGAATGGAGCATAAGCAATGTCACCCGTACCCTCAGTGATCATTGTGAAAGTGTAAGTTTGCCAAGGAGCAAGACTTGGAATATCGAACAAGGCGAAGTTTTCACAACCATCACGAGGAATCAGGATGCTGTCGGCAGGAATATAAGTGGTACCTCTGTCACCTGGCATCTCGAAACCAATAAGGGTGATGTTGTCAGTGTATGTCACAGCAAGGAATGCAGGAACAGTAGGCATGTCACTCATATTCGAAATGGTGATAGGATTGTAGCAAGGCACACCTTTTCTTACACTATTTCGTCCTCCTACCATCAGACGAAGACCTTCAGTACCAGCAGCCAGCAGAGGACTCTTGCTTTCTGCTTCCTCTTCAGGTTCACCCAATGTGATAGTGTATCCACCACAGCCGCTGTAACGTGGAACCTTCAAGAAGAAGTGTGTTCCATCCGCATTGTTCTGATAAGAGGTGGTGATGCGGCTACGCTCTATACGGTCACCCTTCACCCATGAAAGTTTGGGGCTACCATCATCATTGTAGCTGCTGCCATCCCACTTATACCAATCTGCCACACCCAAGATAAGGCTCTTAGTTGTGTCGGGAACAATCGTCACATCAATAACATCCTTATTGAAAGAACCTAAGTCATACCAATCTTCTGCATTGGTGGAATTGTGATAATCGAAGCCTAAGGTTGTATAGACAGTCTTGCCATTCTCCAGCATCAACGCCTTAGCAGAAGTTGTATTGTCAAGCGCTCCACGATAATAAGGATTCTTGTTGAATTGATAGGTCAATTGATAACCGCCATAACCATTATAACGATTCAGCTTCAGATAATAAATACCAGCAGCAGCGTTAGGAACCGAGAATACAATCGTCGTATCCTTATTATAGCCGTCCATATCCTTCTGAGCGCGCCATACCACATCAGAGCCATCTGCCTTCAGAGGGTACAGTTCCAATTGGCCCAAACGTAAGGTCACGTCGCTGGTAACACCAAACACCAGTTCACCATCGGCCTCCGTTTCAATCTTAAACCAATCAGCCACATTCGTTGAGTTGAGGTAATCATAGCCCAAACGACCTGGTTGATTGGAACCATTAGCCAATTCAACGGCCTTGTCCCATGTGTCGTTATCCAAGGTCTCGTTACCATGAGGGTTAGGCGTAAACTCATACTTCAGCAGGTAGCCACCATAACCATTATAACGATTCAGTTTCAGGTAATAAGTGCCTGGTGAGGCATTAGGAACTGTAAACACAATCGTCGTATCCTTATTATAGCCGTCCATATCCTTCTGAGTGCGCCAGGACACATCAGATTCATCTGCCTTCAGAGGGTACAGTTCCAATTGGCCCAGACGCAAGGTGGTTTCAGATGTGGTGCTGAAAGAGAGAGCGCCTTCATCCTCTATGACAATCTTATACCAATCCACCACATCCGTCGAGTTGTGATAGTCATAGCCTAAACGTCCTTCTGCAGTTGTGCGGTTTTCTATAAATGTCGCATTTTTCCAATCGTTGTTGGCTGGCTCTGAATCTGCTTTCTTATTGTTTGCATTGAATGTGTATCGTAGTGTATATGTACCATAACCATTATAGCGGTTCAACTTGATATAATATGTACCTGGCGAGGCATTAGGAACTGTAAACACAACCGTCGTGTCCTTCTCATAGCCGTCCATATCCTTCTGAGTGCGCCAAACCACATCAGAGCCATCAGCCTTCAGAGGGTACAGTTCCAATTGACCCAGACGCAAGGTGGTTTCTGTGGATGTGCTGAAAGTGAGAGAACCCTCATCCTCCACCACAATCTTATACCAATCAACCACATCAGTTGAATTGTGGAAATCATAACCCAACTGACCCGTGATAGCTGGTCCCGATTTCAAATCAAGAGCTTGAGACCATTCATTATTTGGTTCTGGGTCTGCAGCTTCACTGTGACTGGTGAAATAATAAGTCAGCAAATAACTTCCATAACCATTATAACGGTTCATTTTCACATAATAAGTACCAGCAGACACATTGGGTACTTCAAACACAACGGTTGTGTCCTTATTATAACCGTCCATATCTTTCTGGGTGCGCCAATCCACACCAGAACCGTCGGATCTCATTGGGTAGAGTTCCAGAGTCGCCAGACGAAGTGTTATATCGCTCTTTGTCTGGAACGTCAGCTTTCCATCGGCAGGCACGACAATCTTATACCAATCAACCACATCAGTTGAGTTGTAGTATTCATAGCCCAGATGACCTGATTGTGCAACTGCATCCTGCAACAATGATCCTTCCGACCATTCATTGTTCGGCTCTGGATCTGTTTTCAAAAGTGGTGCCACGAATGCATATGAGATTTGGAAAGTACCGTTCATCTTGTCTGAACGAGGAGCTCCTGTTACTTTTATTTTATAGACACCTTTGGAGAGGTTGCTACAGGTAAGCGAAGCAATACCATCATCCTCAACAGCTTGTGTGCGCCATTTATTCTCGCCATTGACCACATAATGAATCTCTACTGTATTGAGATTCATGTTCGAGCCTTCTCGCACGACAATCTGCGCTTCACCATCCTCTTCCAGATTAATGGTGTACCAAGCTTCGTGTACTTTACTTGACACCGAACCTGTTTTGGTGGTGCCACTCTCAAAGAACTGAGCCAACATTCCTAACGGAATCGAAAGCATCAGTAACAATGTCATAACTAGTCTTCTTGTTTTCATAAGCATACAAAGATTTTAGCATAGGTAATAAATGATTATAAAAAAGAGTGTTAAAGATTTTAGTCGCAAATATACTATTTATTCATCTGACTGCAGTGTCAAATTCACAGAATTTTGTACCAAATTCACAAAAAGAGCACAATCTACTAAGTTTTCCTCTCTTTTAACCAGTCTTTGTAAAAAAGGCACACTTTCGTGCACCTTATACATATAAGAAAGAGATTATATTAATATCCTTCTCAGCTTTTTCTCTTCCACATCAGGTAGAATAGTCTGAAGATGGGCAAGCATCCGTTGGAAGGATTCCTCAGGAGAACGAGAACAACGGCAAGCGTCTGTTCCGTACAGTTGCTCAGGGGTGGTGAGGAGTGACCAACCCCATCCATAGTTGTGTCCATGTTTATCGACGGGATAAACGAAGTCTTCCGTCACGATGTGGCACCCCATCTGAAGACGGGTCACGTAGCCATCAAACTTGCTGCGCATCTTAGGACCCGTAAAACCACATAGTGAACGTAACTGACGCGTAATGAGACTACCATGTTCTTGCAAGGTGGCAAGTATCACATCTTCTATAGTGCCAGCCTCAGGAACTGGGTGCTGACTGCGACGGTAGTTGCAAAGGTCTGCCCACCATTCACGACTAATAAAACCAGCCTTCTTATTGAAGAATTTGCCATACACACAATTTCCTTCCGTCACGACAGGACCTTTCCACTTCCACAAAGGCCAATCCCAGCCTCCATCGGGAAAGGTCACATAACGGCAATCTTCTGCCACCATCTCCTCGGCAGAGAAGCCCACGATGCCGCTATCGAGCAATGGGAGAAACCCGATTTGCTGGATACGCTCAATGAGTTGGGCAGCATTGTAGATTTCGGAGGAGTTCATGGGGTCAGAACTGGAAGTAGATGAATGGTTGAACGTCGGAAGACTTGATCTGGATGACGATAAAAGCCACGATGACGATGAGAAGTGCTTTGACGAGAAGAGGGCATCGAGTGACATAGGTCTTCACCTTTTCGGAGAGGAACTCTGGCATGAAATGCAGCACATAACCCAGCAGCATCAGCAGGGCAACCGCCTTGTAGGAGGTACACCACTGAAGGAAAATCTGCGGTTCAAACTTGAAGAAAATTTGATGGAACACCTGTTCGGCAATGCCAAAAGAAGGAGCACGGAAGAGCACCCACAAGGCTGCAACGAGGTGGAAGGTGATGAGACCTCCCACGAAGACAACGAACCAGTTCTTCGAAGGGTTGGGGTCTTTCTTGCTGGGCAAATACGTGAGCGGACTAAGTACCGCACAGAGGGAGTTCCACATCTTGTCGAGACAGAGGAGAAGTCCATGAATGCCACCCCAGAGGATGAAGTTGAGGGATGCTCCGTGCCAGAGACCACCCAGCAGCATCGTCATCAGAAGGTTGAAATATTGGCGCAACTTGCCGTGACGGTTACCACCGAGGGAGATATAGAGATAATCCTTGAGCCATGAGGAGAGACTGATGTGCCAACGACGCCAGAACTCGGTGATGGAGGCAGACTTGTAAGGACTGTCGAAGTTCTTGGGAAATTGGAATCCGAGCAAGAGAGCTATACCAATCGCCATATCGGAATAGCCCGAGAAGTCGCAATAGATCTGTAGTGTATAGCCATAGACGGCAAAGAGGTTCTCTATACCGCTGTAAAGGTCGGGCTGGTCAAAGATACGTTCCACGAAGTTGATGGAGATATAATCGCTGATGATAGCCTTTTTGAAAAGACCTGCTATAATAAGAAAGATACCTGTGCCCAGCATCTGGTCGGACACGAAGAGCGGACGACGTATCTGAGGAATGAAGTCGCGAGCACGAACGATAGGTCCTGCCACAAGTTGAGGGAAGAAACTCACATAGAAGGCATAGTCGAGCAGTCGGTCGAGAGGCTTGATATTACCTCTATACACATCAATAGTATAGCTCAACGACTGGAAGGTGAAGAACGAAATGCCCACAGGCAAGAAAATATCACGATGTTGCCAAGTGACGCCCAAGAGATAGGAGCCGCTGATGGTTGAAGGCACTTGGATACCACAATCTGACAACAGGGTGCAGATGGTCTCGCCCAGGAAATTGGTGTATTTGAAGAACACGAGCAAGCCAAGGTCAAGCACCAAGGAAAGAACTACGAGCGTCTTTGCCATGCCTCCCCTTTCCTTTACGCCTGCAATCGCCTTGGCGATGAAATAGTCGGAGGTGGTCACCAATGCCAAAAGCCAGAAGAAAAGACCACTGGACTTGTAGTAGAAGTAATAAGAAAAAAGAGTGACGAAGAGGATACGCAGAGTGTCCGCCTTCCCCAATAGATTATAGATGAGTGTGAACCCCAGAAATAAGAACAGGAAGATGCCTGACGAGAAAATCATCGGAGAGTCGGGCAAATACTGAAGCTGTTCTAAGAGGCGTGAAAAGTCAATGTCAAACATGTGTCCTAAAATCCTTTTACCGTTTTGTAAGGTTTCTGTTCCTTGGGTGTGGAGCCGTGCATCATGCGTGTCTGGCTACCCGAGGTGGCTGTGCCTGTATAGGCTTTGTAGATGGCTTCACCCAGCAACTTTCCCTGCAAGGTGTAGCCCGTAGCGAGGTAGTGGATGCAGTCGGTGTTCATCAGTCCTGCATTTCGCCAGTTGGTGCAGGCAGAAGTGGTGCCACCAGCAATGGTGAAGATATCCCACACTGCCATGCGATGGCTGCGGCAGAAATTGACGATGCTGCGAGCCACATTGGCAGTATTCTGATTGGGCACCTTAGTGGTAGTGTAATGGGTGCGCTTACGACGTCCCGATCCCGTGGTGTAACTCCCTGTACGCTGAGAGATGAAACTGCCAGGAGGTGTGGTGAAAAGGAAACACACACCTGGACAACGCTCGCTGATGCGGTCGGTAAGAGTCTTCATCGTCTCGGCATGTGCCCTTTCATCGATGGTGTTGCCATGTGCCTCATTGGTACCAAAGGAAACGATGACCAAATCAGGACGTTCAGCCACCACACGATTAATCATATCCTGCTCATAGAATCGGCGTGCCCAAGCACCATTCATTCCATAATAGGTGAACTCCATCCTCGGGAAATACCTCTCCAACGTGCTTCCCAAGGCACGAGGCAAGATGTTACCCTTCACATGCGAGTCGCCTATCTGCATCACCTTGATGGTCTTGTGCTGGTGTATCTTCTTGAACACAGGAGCCAAGGTCTGCCCATCAATGAGTTCGTTGGTGCGGGTGTTGCGGAAGGTGGAAGGGAACGGCGTGGTCAGTGACTGAGCCATCGCTTCGCCTCCACCAAGTGAGACGAAGAACAATGCACAGAGCACCGAGAGGATGATATGTCGAACCCTAGCGTACACGATTATCGTAGTTGGTCTTACCATTCATGAGCACATCAAACAGGAGTTCAGCCAAATGCCTTCCACCTGCAAAGTTGATGTGTGTATAGTCAAGGTTTGCTTGTTTCTTTTCTGTCATCTTGGCGAGGCTGCCATCACCGCCCATTGCTTCGTAGAGGTTCCAGAAAGCCACGTGGTGGTCGCTTGCCATCTTACGTTCGTAGGACACCATCTCCTTCACGCCACCCATGGTGTGCATCTGGCCGTCGGAGCCTCGTTTATCGCGGTCACCCATGCTGACCACAAGAATGCTGGCATGAGGGAACGCTTGTTTCATCAGGTCAATGACCTTGCCCAATTGTCCTGTGTAGCCACCATAGTCCTTCTGCTTCTCGTTTGCCACATTGAGACCATAATGGATGACGATGAGGTCGTAGGGACGGACAGAGGCAAAGCCACGAAGGGTTTCCACAGGAATGCCTCCGAGGTGCTGGCCACCACTTCCACGCATACTGAAGTTATCGACTGCAACGCCATTGCGACCATCGAGTGCCACACCATAGAAGCGGGAACCGTGACCACCAGTGACCGTCATGTTGAAGCGGTTGATGTTACCATTCACACTCTTTGCCACCACATTGCCTGCTCCCTGCTGTGCCGTCTCAACCGTACGGGTGACGGTCTTGTAGCTGACTGTGGAATCGGAATCCATCACCTCCACCACTTCGTCGTAGGTTTGAGGCGCACTTGCCGCCCCATTGGAGAAGAGTTCTTGACTCTCTCCACCATTAAGAGAATAATTGATATTGAGACCGCTGCCAGGTGTGAAGAACACAGTGGCTTCATCCACTTCGCCCAAGAGGTTGCCATACACACTGTTCTGACAACGCAACTCATAGGTGGCTGTGCCAGAAGGAATGAAATAACTGCCAGCCATACTTTGTAGACTTGCTTTGAACCCACGACCTCGTTCGTTAGCATGATATCGACTCCAATTGTTGCGACGAGAGGTGACGGAACGACGGAAGTCGGAAGATACACAGGCAATTTCCACAAAACCAACACCCTTGCCGCCAAACTTCTGTTGTAGCAGGGCACGCAAGTCCATCGTCAGGATATCACCCTCGATGTAGGAATCCCCGAAATAAGCCACACGAACAGGACGGTTATGTGACTGTCCCAGTGCTGCATAGAACTTGTCCATTTCGCGATGCAAGCCATCTGTGGCGAAATCTTCTATTGCCACCATCCCCTTCGGAACGGTGTCAACATAGGCAAGCTGTTTCACACGGATTGCCGCAGAGTCAACACCTTGCTCTACATAGCCATCTAAAGAATCTGCCACCTTTTCTGCCACAATGTTGCCGTCCTTATCCCGACGTTGCACATCGCTCAATATATTCACTCGACGCAAATCCTGGTCGAACAGGTGGATACGTGGCAGATAGAACAGACCTATCAACACTGCCACCACGAGCAGCACCAGCAGAAAGGTCTGCCAAATCTTATTTTTCTTCTCTGTTTTCATAATCTTCTCCCATTTCTGGATAAGAAATACGGGTGTGATATATCGTCTTCAACTTTTCCTTCAACACAGCCTTGGCGATAGCGATATCCTTGAACGTGATGGAACATACGCTGAAGAAGCCCTCTGCCACTTGGCTGTCAATGATTCTATCCACTAACTGGTTGATGCTCTCTTCCGTATATTCAGGTAAAGAACGGGATGCCGCCTCCACCGCATCACACATCATCAGGATTGCCTCTTCCTTCGTGCTCGGATTCGGTCCTGGATAGGTGAATGCTGCCTCATCAATCTCTCCATTAGGATTCTCGTTCTTGTAAGTGATATAGAAATATTTCGCCTTTCCCATACCATGATGGGTGGTGATGAATCTTTTAATAGAATCTGGAATGTGGTTCTTGTCTGCAAGGGCAACGCCATTCTTCACGTGGGCAATGATGACCTCGGCACTCTTCAACGGCGTCAGATGTTTGTGAGGTGAGACGCCGTTTTGATTCTCCGTGAAGAACACAGGACGTTCCATCTTGCCAATGTCATGATACAAAGCACCCGTACGAACCAATTGAGCCTTGGCACCAATCTTGTTCGCCACCTCTGCACTCAAGTTCGCCACCTGCATGGAGTGTTGGAAAGTGCCAGGAGCCACTTCCGTCATGCGCTGAAGGAGTGGATTGTGCACATTACTGAGTTCCACGAGTGTCACATCGCTTGTGAAGCCAAACATCTTCTCCAACATCCACAAGAGCGGATAGGTGAAGAGCAACAACACACAATTGACGGTGAAACAAATATACATCCAAGTGTCCATCTTGATGTCATTCTCGTGATGGAGAGAATAACCTGTATAGAAAATGACATACACCAAGAAAATGATGAATGCCGTTCGGACAATCTGTGAACGCTGGGACAACTCACGCAAAGTCTGTATCGCCACCATACCTGCCACCAACTGCAGGATGATAAATTCATAATTGTTGGTCAACATCATGGAGATGATCAGCACCATGCCACAATGGAACATAAATGCCGTTCGAGAATCCATGAACACACGAATCACAATAGGCACCAGACAGCACGGAAGCATGAACACGTTCAATATCTTATGCGACACCATCAATGAAGCAATCACACAAAAGAACACGGGCAAGACAAAGAGCAGAGTCACATTTCTCGTATTCTCAAAATAATCAACACGGAACAATGACAAATAAGTGATCAGCGTGATAAATATCACCAACACAAAGATGGATTGTCCAATCGACCTGTACGGAATCTTCGTGTCAATGGTGTTACGGCGCTCATAATCCCGTTCATAAGAACGCAAAATGTCATACACTTCATCCGTCACCGTTTCGCCACGGTCAACAATCTTCTGACCTGCCTGCACAAAACCGTTATAGCTGGAAACACCCTGCAAGTTTTCCTCAAGCTCTGTTTCCGATTTCATCTGATCATACATCAAATTCTGTTGAATCAGCTCATTGATGTTGTATTGACGTAACACCAATCTGGAATACTTGGTCGTGTCCTCCGTGATGATATAATCATAAGCCGAGCGCAAAGAAAACACACGACTCAACGGAACCGACACAGCCTCGTTATTTTTCACGATACGAATATTCTTGTGGTGTTCATTATCTTTTAATCGAGCATAATTTTCTCCCGACAAGACTCCACGTTGATAGATGGTGTCCAACAATACAGCAATGTGATGCACATACATGGTTGAGTTCTCGCCTTGCCACTCTTTTGCTGCATAGTTATAGAGACGGTTCATCATCGTGTCTCTCACTGACTTGTCATAAATGTAGTAAGGTTGGAAACTACGCATCATTGTTTCCTTCTCCTGATGAATCAGAGAATCATTCTTCAAGATAGGGAACTTGGTGTTGGCAATCAACAAACCATAGTTCCAGGGTCTGTTCAACTCATACTTATAGCCAAATTCATCACCACGCGGCATGAAATAAACAATCAGTGCCGTGGAAAGAGCCACTAACACCACCTTCATCATAAGACGAGTCTGGTCAGTGCGTTTTAGTTGTTTACCGGATTTCATTTCTTTGGGGGTTTATGAACGCTATAAATACAAATCTCACAACGGCTTTTACTGTGCCATCAGATATTCCTTGAAGCTGGCAAAATCTTTGCTCATCGGCACACTCTGTTTCGTACCCTTCATGAATGCTTGAAGTTTTGCTGGAATCTCAATGTCGTCACCCAAGATGCGGTCAACGGTATCCTTGAATTTGGCAGGATGTGCTGTCTCAAGGAACACACCTGTCTCACCAGTTTTCAGTCCTTCCTTCAAAGCCCGATAGCCACAGGCACCATGTGGATCACACACATATCCTGTCTCAGCTTTTACCTCCTTAATGGTCTCGGCAATCTGAGCATCCGTATAAGTTGCACCACTGATGTTGGCACAAATGGCAGCATGACTCTTTCCGTACAACTCGTAGACACGAGCAAAGTTGCTTGGGTCACCTACGTCCATTGCATTTGCAATCGTCTGCACAGAAGCTTTGGGTTCATACTTGCCTGTCTGCAGATACTTGAAGAAGACGTCATTGGCATTGTTGGCAGCAATGAATCGCTTGACAGGCAATCCCATTCTCTTGCCGAAAAGTGCTGAACAGATGTTACCAAAATTGCCTGAAGGCACACACACCACGAGTTGGTCTGCCAATCCCTTCTTTTTCATCTGAGCGTATGCATAGAAGTAATAGAATGCCTGTGGAAGGAAACGTGCCACATTGATGGAGTTGGCAGAAGTCAATTGCATGTGGGCTTTCAAGTCTGCATCGATAAAGGCGTTCTTCACCAATGCCTGGCAATCGTCAAACACACCATCCACCTCCACAGCAGTGATGTTCTGTCCCAGCGTCGTGAATTGGCATTCCTGAATAGGACTCACCTTTCCCTTGGGATAGAGCACATACACATGAATGCCCTCAACACCCAGAAAGCCATTTGCCACAGCACTGCCTGTGTCTCCAGAAGTGGCAACCAACACATTCACCTTCCCTGCCCCCTCTTTCTTGAGGAAGAATTGTAATAGGCGTGCCATGAAACGAGCGCCAACATCCTTGAATGCCAACGTGGGACCGTGGAAGAGTTCCAGCGAATAAATGTTGTCCGTCACTTTCACACAAGGACAGTCGAAAGCCAACGTATCATAGACGATGCGTTTCAAGTCCTCGGCGGGCACATCCTCACCAAAGAAAGCATCTGCCACCGTGTAGGCAATCTCCTGAAAAGAGAGATTCTCTATATTGTCATAAAACTCTTTCGGAAGGTTCTTGATACGCTCGGGCATATACAATCCCTTATCCTCTGCGAGTCCTTTCACCACCGCCTTTTCCAATGTGGCGATAGGTGCTTGTCCGTTTGTACTGTAAAAATTCATATATCTTTTATATCTTCATAAATTCTCTGATAAATCCATCTTTCTCCAACTGTCCGTAGCAGCCCTTCTTGCAAGCCTCCTCATCAAACGTCTCCACGGCATCCGCATCTATACCCGGAGCATAAATGAGGAAGGGGATGGGTTCGTTCGTATGGGTGCGATGTGCCACAGGTGTTGGATGGTCGGGCAACACGGCGATAGCCACTTGCTGATTCTTCACAGCCTCATAGATTGGCTTTACCATACGGCTGTCCAAATACTCTATGGTTTTTAGTTTCAGTTCTAAGTCACCATCATGTCCTGCCTCATCGGAAGCCTCCACATGCACATAGACGAAATCATCCGTCTCCAATGCCTTGATGGCAGCCTCAGCCTTTCCCTCATAATTGGTGTCAGCCAATCCAGTAGCTCCCGGCACATCAATCACACGAAGTCCAGCCAACGTGCCAATGCCACGAATCAAATCTACTGCCGTAATCACCGCACCTCGCTTGATTTGTGGGAAAGTCTTCGTGAGGGGCACCATGTGAGGACGGTAACCTCCCGCCCAAGGCCAGATGCTATTTGCCTGACGTTCGCCTCGCTTGGCTTTCTCCACATTGTAGGGATGGCGAGCCAGCAATTCCTGCGAACGGAGAATCAGGTCATTCAGCAGGTCTGCTGTTTCCTGTGCTGTGAGTTCGTTGTCGTTCGGTGCATCCGCTGCTGCTGTGACGAGGAGTGGACGCCAAGGTTCACCGGGATGGTCGTGGGGAGGTTGGCATACCACATGCTTGTTCCCGCCCTTGATGACGAGCAGATGACGGTACTGCACGCCGCAGTAGAACTTCACCCTGTCTGAAGCGAGGTGTTCGTTGAGGTAGTCTATCAGCTTCGCACCATCCTCCGTTTGCAGGTTACCACCATTGTGCGTGACAATGTTTCCATCCTCCAGCGTGATGATGTTGCAACGAATCGCCATATCGTTTGGAGCCAAGTCCACACCAATGCTGGCAGCCTCCAAAGGACCACGACCTTCATACACTTCGTTCTGGTCATAGCCGAGAATGCTACTGTTTGCCACCTCACTACCTGGATGGAATCCATCCTGCACTGTCTTCAGCATGCCACAACGACCCTTCTTTGCCAACATATCCATGTAGGGGGTGTTGGCATATTGCAACAATGTTTTATTTCCGAGCGACTCCACAGGCCAGTCAGCCATTCCGTCGCCCAAGATAATGATATGCTTCATTTAGATATTTGCAATTGACATAATATCGGCGAATACACCTGCAGCCGTGACTGACGCACCTGCGCCATAACCCTGAATGAGCATGGGGTACTGGTTGTATCGCTCAGTTGTAATCAATATGATGTTATTTGAACCCTCAAGGTCGTAGAATGGATGACGCTCCCCTACACGCTGCAAGGCAACAGAGCCTTTACCGTTTTCCAGCTTGGCAACAAAACGCCAATGCTGATGGGATGCCTCCACTTCCTGACGTTCCTTCTCGAACTGAGCGTCAAGCGATGGAAGGTTTTTCCAGAAGTCTTCCAGAGAACCGTCGAAGAACGACTGAGGGATGAAAAGACGCTTCTCCACATCCTCTTGATTCATCTTGTAGCCAGCTTCACGAGAAAGGATGACCAACTTACGAATCACATCCTTACCACTCAGGTCGATGCGTGGGTCAGGTTCTGCATAACCCTCCTCCTTCGCCAGACGAACCGTCTCGCTAAATGGAACCTCCGCAGAAATCGTGTTGAAGATATAGTTGAGCGTACCTGAAAGCACTGCCTCCAGTTTCAGAATCTTATCACCCGAGTTGATGAGGTCATTAATCGTGTTGATGATTGGTAGACCTGCACCCACATTCGTCTCGAAGAGATATTTCACACCACGCTTGCGAGCCGTAGCCTTCAATCTTGCATAGTTGTCATAGTCGCTCGATGCAGCCACCTTGTTAGCAGCCACCACAGAAATGTTGTTGCTCAACAAATCCTCATACAAACCTGCCACATCCGCACTTGCTGTACAATCCACAAATACGCTGTTGAAAATGTTCATGCCTATCACCTCTTCTTTCAGACGAGCCAAGTCACTTGCTTTAGCAGCCTTCAAGCCAGCACGCAGCTTTGCAATCGAGAACTTGCCATCTTCTTCCCATTGAGAGAGGTTGATGCCATTCCTATCAAACATCGCATTGTGTCCGCTGGCAATGCCCACCACATTGATTTGCAGGTTGCGCTCCTTCATCAGTTTCTGACGCTGACCGGCAATCTGCTCCAACAGGCTGCCGCCCACGGTGCCGACACCACACAGAAATACATTCAACACCTGATATTCTGAAAGGAAGAACGAGTCGTGAATCACGTTCAGCGACTTTCTCAACGACTTTCTCTCCACCACGAACGAGATGTTGGTCTCACTCGCACCCTGCGCACAGGCAATCACGCTGATACCGTTTCGTCCCAAGGTGCCGAACAGCTTACCAGCAATACCAGGCGTGTGCTTCATGTTCTCACCCACAATGGCAACGGTTGCCAAATCACGCTCCAGCTTCATCTTATACATCGCACCCATCTCAATCTCCTTCGCAAACTCCTTGTTCAGCACCTCACAAGCGTGGTCGGCATCATCGTCGGTCACACCGATGGATGTACTGTTCTCAGAGGAAGCCTGACTCACCATGAACACACTCACACCATTCTCAGCCAAAGCAGTGAAGATGCGACGGTTCACACCAATCACGCCCACCATTGAGAGACCACTCACCGTGATGAGACTCGTGTTGTTGATACTGCTGATACCCTTGATGGCACGACCATTATCCACATCCTCCTCCAGGTTGGTGATGATAGTGCCCTTGTCCTCTGGACGGAACGTGTTCTTAATCAAGATTGGGATGTTCTTGATACATACTGGATATATCGTGGGTGGATACACCACCTTCGCACCAAAGTTACACAGCTCGGTCGCCTCCACATAAGAAAGTTTCTCAATGGGGTATGCCGTGTTGATGACGCGAGGATCTGCCGTCATGAAGCCCGATACATCCGTCCAAATCTCCAGCACTGTTGCCTCTAACGCTGCTGCCAAGATAGCAGCCGTGTAGTCAGAACCGCCACGACCGAGGTTCGTCACCTCACCCGTCACGCTATCCGTTGAAATGAAACCACCAGCCACACACACTTTGTGGCCAGCCTCACCTTTCTTGAAATCCCTGAATACCTCCTGAATGTGCGGGTTACTCACAGAATTGCTGAACAGATTCCGTCCCTGCTTATGCTTGGTCTTGATAAACTCCAGCGAGTTATACCACTTGGCATCCGCAATCAAGGCAGCCACGATGTTGCTGCTGATGCGCTCACCATATGAAACAATCACATTGCTCGTTTTCTCGCTGAGGTCACCAATCAGATAGACACCCTGATAGATGCTCTTCAGCTGACCCAGCAAGTCGTCCACAGTGTTCAGCAATGCCGCCTTCTTCTCTGTGTTCGTGATGATGGCATCAATCATCTGATGATGACGTTCCACCATTTCCTCATATGATGTCAGATATGTCGAATCGCCTGTGACAGCCAGTTTGGATGTGTGAATCAACTTGTCAGTGATACCGCCCAGGGCAGACACCACCACGACGACAGGCTCTTCCTGTCCCTCCACAATCTTTTTCAAATTGAGAATACTCTCCACGGAACCTACGGATGTTCCGCCAAATTTTAATACTTTCATATATTCAGAATTCAAAATCGAGGACAAAGGTACGACTTTTTTGTGGGGTAGCAAAAGAAAAAGCCCCAAAGTCGTTAGACTTCAAGGCTTTTCGCTCGTTTTGGGCAATTATTTGCTTTTTTCCTTGGGTAAAACCAAATTTAGAATCACTGCCAAAAGGAAAACCACTGCCACGCAGTTCTCGGCGAAGACCGTCTTTACGATGTCCGGGAAGATGCCAAACATTTCCGACGCTTGGGTAAATCCGATACCGACAGACAGAGACAGCGATGCAATCACCATGTTACGCTGTGTGAAGCCACTTCGTGCCATCATGCCGAATCCAGCAAAAAGGATAGAGCCGAACATCAGGAGCGTACATCCACCTAAAACAGCCTGAGGAATAGTCGTCAGGGCATGGCCAACAGCTGGGAAGATGCCTCCGAGTATCATGATACATGCACCTATGGCAATAGTGAATCTGTTGATTACGCCCGATATGGCAGCCAGACCGACATTCTGGGAAAAAGAAGTGATTGGGGTACATCCGAACAAACCTGCAATCGATGAGACAAAACCGTCACATGATATCGATGCGCCCATCTCTACCTTATGCGGATTACGTTTCAACGCACCATTACACAAAGCACTGGTGTCACCAATGGTCTCTGTGGCAGAAACGAGATACACACATACAATGGAAAGGATGGCTCCCAGATTGAACTCCAATTTGAAAGGCAGAAAAGTGGGCAAAGAAACGAAGCTGACACCCTGTAAACCCGAGAAATCAACCATTCCCATACAAACGGCGAGGATATAGCCGACAATCAGCCCCACAAGGACTGACAGGGAACGAAGGGAACCCTTTGCAAACACCTGACAGACAAGACAGGAGAGAAGCGTCACAGAGCCTACAATCCAATTGTTCATAGAGCCAAAATCTGCGGCTCCCTGACCTCCGGCAAAGCTATTGGCACCAATGGGCAGCAAAGAGAATCCAATAGCGGTCACCACCGTGGCAGCCACACAATGAGGAACAACCTTCACCCAATAGGTTGCACAAAGACCCAATAGACCTTCCACCACACCGCCAATAACCACAGCACCCATCAGCACACCCATGCCCTGCGATGTCGCTATTCCGATAGAAAGGGAAAGGAAGGTGAAGGATATACCCATCACGATGGGCAGACGAGAGCCAATGCGCCAAATAGGGTAAAGCTGGATGAGCGTACCTATACCCGCAATCACCATGCAATTCTGAATCAACGTGGCACTGATAGTTGGGTCGATGCCCACCACATTGGCAAGAATGATGATTGGAGTGATGTTAGACACGAACATGGCAAGCACATGTTGGAGTCCAAACGGAACAGCTTGTGCCAAAGGCACACGACCATCCAACTCATAAAGATTGCGTTTGTCTGCCATTCTAATTGTCATTTAATAAAATGGAGTTTTGAGGTTGCAATCACCCAATGCGAAGGCAGGTTGCTCACGGAACCGGATTGTTTGGTTCTCCCAATCCATCGACTCCACAATAGCGATAGACTCCAAGTGGTAGCCCTCTTCACGTAGGATTTTTCCACCTTGCTGTTGTCCTTTCTCCACAGCGATGCCAATGCCAGACACCTTGCCACCAGCCTGATGCACCAAGTCAATCAAGGCATGCACCGCCTGACCATCTGCAAGGAAATCGTCCACAATGAGCACCTTGTCTGTGGCATGCAGGTAAGGACGCGAAACAAAGACATTGTTTTGTTTCTTGTGTGTGAACGAGTAGGCTTTCGACATATATTTGTCATCGGTACTGTTGGCAGTCTCATTCTTCTTGGCAAACACCACAGGCACATCGTAGAGGTTGCCTAGCATCGTGGCGATAGCAATACCGCTGGCCTCAATCGTCAGCACCTTATTCACCTCCACGCCCCTGAATCGACGCTTCAATTCGTATGCTATCTGACGAATGATGTCAATGTCAATCTGATGATTGAGAAAACTGTCAATTTTCAAAATGTTGCCAGGCTTGATGAAACCGTCTTGCAAGATTTTTTCTTCCAGGAAATTCATATCAATCCGCCCAATTAAATGTTTGTCCGTTCCACTTCAGCACCCACATTTCCTCGGCGCTTGCCTCTTCCTCTACGCTCTCGACAGCGACCACCTCAATGTCCTTGTCCTCTTCTGGCAGCGAGACATAATAGCACAGATAGTCGCCCCCCTTCACTCGCTCCTCAATCATCTTGGTCAACACAGGCTCAGGCTTCATGATGCCCGTCGCAGGGTCAAAGTCGTAGAACACCACCAGACACTGGTCCATATTCACCTGTTCCCAGCATTCGTCCATGACGGCGGCAAACAACTTGTGCCCGTTCTTGCGGTTCCAGTAGCACGCATAGGTGAAGCGGTTGGTCTCTGTGTACAACATGCAGCGGATATAGCCATTGCTCGGTTGGTTGTAGATTTGATAGTCAAATTCACCCGTTTTCTGATAGTCCTTTTCCTCCGAATACTCTTCCTTGTCGGCATTGGGAGAACTCAAGAAATCTCTCATGTCCTTGTTCGTCTCACACTGAGGATACGCCTTGCAGAAAGCCAGCGCCAGCGCCTTGATGCCCACGGCATCCTTCGCCTCCACTTTCAGGCTTTTTCCGGCCCATTCCTTGCGGATACTTTCGATGCCACGTTTGGGCGCCTCGAACTCCTCATCATCCTGCGCAGCCGTTGCCTCACTCTTTGCGCTGTCACCCTCGGCAGCCGCATCGTCATTCTTCTGCTGATTGCCACATGCCGTCATCATCAGTCCGGCAGCCATCAGCGCAATTGCCAAAAAATTTCTTTTCATATTCTGGTTTGTTTATTGATTACGTCGCAAGCCTCCAGTTTATTTGATTGTTATTTCACCCGTGTTCGGATCTTGATCCTTACCATGACCTGAGAAGTAGAGAAAAGAAGAATACAATATTCTACCATCAGCACGAGTCACCTTGACGCGAATCGTGTTTTCTTCTCTGTGGTGCGTCCATGTTTGTGTACAAGGTCCTGTAATAGGTGCATGATCATAAAGGTCATATTTTTCCAAGTTATTCTTGAACTTATATCGATAGCGGTATGCCTTTTCATCGCCCACACTGTGGGATACAGCAACCTCCTCTGATTTATCAAGTTCAAACGTCACCTTAAGAGGACACGGTTCTTCATCGTGCGTTCCTGTAGTAAGCTGAGGATAATGACACAAGACTTTATCATCGCCAGGACCCCAATCATATACATCTTTGGTAACCATATGAACCGTCTTACTATCCTTCTCGTACAATTCGAATTCCACTTCGTCATCTGGTAGAATTCCAGAAACATATACGTAACCAACGCCATCTGTGGTTTCTTTTTCAAAACCATCTTTACGCCACGACGGGATGAGCGAACGCTTCACCTCTTTTTTCTTTTCCCAGACGGGCACATCAAGGCTAAAAGCAGAAATCACTGGACATATCGTGTAAGTGCCGTCAAGCAAATCAATCGAGTTTTCTTGTTCGGCAAAAGTATCAAGGAAACCATACATCTTATCGCCATATCTGCGCTTAATAAGCTTCATCTTACCATCTGCTCCCGGTTTATACAATCCAAGTCCAACATAGTATGGAACACTGAGACCACGTGGGAATATCTTTGCGCTCATAGAACCCTCTTGCGTATTATCGACAACTTCTTTTGTGATTTGAATATCCTCGAATTCCGGGAAGAGAAGGAGCTTAAATGTAAAGTAATCTTTACTTCCCTCAAAAAACTTCACCTTTTCATCTGGCTTTCCCTTAAAAGAATAGGTGGCATTGGCCTCGAAAGTGGAATTGACAGGAGACAATGCGATTTGAGAGTTCTTGAGTGAGTTATAACCATCACCACTAGCTAGTGCTATCGGGTCAACAACAAATGAAGCACTGATTTTTGGACCCACATAGACATCAGCTCCGATAGAGGCGTGCAGCGCTTTCTCTGCCCATCGGTTGGTCTCAAGCTTCATCGGAAAATTGCTGCCACCTTGTATAGAACCATTGAGCGAGAGCGTCAACTGCCAGTCATTATCTTCATCACCGGGCTTTGTAGGCATATTTATGCAGTTACCCCCAACATGGTCTGTTCCAAGATGGAAATTCTGTATGCCGTGGTAGGCAAATTTGGGCGATGCAACATTAAGTGAGAGGTCGCCCGTAGTTTTGATGAAGGCCTGAGGCGATGGATCCACCTGGAAGATGGGTAGGATGGCGGGGAAATAAACAGGCACACCAGCCAGATGCCAAGTGGTGATCTCGCCAAGATTAGCTTTAGCGGTGAAGTTCACGCCAACCTCAGCATCTTCTTTCAGTGTCAAACCAATATATGTAACTCGGCTCGAAATGCAGTAAGAAACGTTGGCACGTACTTGCAACGAGAGGTCGAGGCTCATGCTTACCTCAAAGTCATCGTTACCACGAGCAAAGGGGAAACGTCCACTGAGGTTGACAAGTGTCATATCCGTATTTCCTTCCACTCGGCGTTGTACGTTATCTGCACCAGCTATACGACGGCGGGCATTCCCACTTTCATCTGTTCCGATTTGCTCCACAGTGATTAACTGCTCAAATATTTCTGAAAGGTCTGTAATGGGTTCACAAACGATGTCATACCACTTCACATAGTCGTTGGGATATGGAAAATCGTAGGTTGACTTACGCACTTCCACGACTTTACCTATGAAAGGACCTTTATCGAAGGCTTGAATGCCATCGCCCTTTTGTCCACTATAACTGACCCAATTATCCCTATATAGGATCTGTCCTACTACAGGCAGCATTGACTCCGCATCTGAAGTACACGTAATGGTATAGCCATCATCACTACTGAAAAATTCCCAGTAGATTTGTACGGGACTATCTACGTCATTAATTTTACAGAGTTTGTCGCTGATAATGATTTCCGGCTGCTGGAAACCGATGGAATCAATAGCAGCAAGTGGGATACGATAAAGAGTGTCTGTGGTTTGTATCTCCTGCATCACATATTCTTCGTGCTCTACACCATTGAAATCCACCTTCGACACACCGATGCGCAGAACTTCATCATAGAAGAAGCCATTGAATTCACCATCATTGCGGTAGATGTAAAAAGCCTCCTGTGCTTGCATCGTCTGGCTGGCTGTCATCACCAACATGAAAGCCAACATATATCGGTAAATAGCATGTATCTGTTTCATCGCTTCAAAAATTTATAGGTGGCATCACCAGTTTTCACAATGTAAATTCCAGCAGGTAAACCCACGAATGAAACGATGGAAGGCTGTCCACCATGGGCTGTTTGCACTGACAGTTGCTGACCATCAGCAGAATAAACGATTATCTGAGCACCGTCTGCAAGACCATCAAACACCATCATGTCACCATTCTGCTTAAAAGCGACCTCATTGGGTTGCAACTTGGGTGCACTGATAGCAGTTGCTTTACCTTCATAAGTGTAGCGAAGGACATTCTTCAGCGGATAACTGATGGTGTTCGTTTGAGTATTGATGACAAGATTGCCACCCGCGAATGTGGTTTCAGGCTGTTCGGCAAGATCGATATAGACCTTCTCGCCAGATTTCTGCCATACCACCAATCGTTGTACATCTTGTGCCCACATCGTCACATAGGCAGCAAGCATCAAAGCCATTGTGAGTAGTATTTTTCTCATAAGCATATAGGGTTTTGATAAATGGATAATCCGTTTTCGTGGCAAAGATACGAAATCTTTCCCTTTCTTCCAATTATTTTGAGATTATTTTCTCTTGATACAAAGATACGGCTCTCTGTTCAATTTGCGACTTTTTTTCCTTCCACAATGTTAACACCACGCTGGACGGTGTAGAGACGCTGACCCTGCAGGTTGTAGATGGCGGCGGGCTGCGATGTGGCTTCGGAATGGTTGGCAGCCCTGACATCCGTCGGCGCATCCTCAATGGCATCATACTCTGCCATTGCATTGGCCATACGTGTATCAAGGTCGGCGAGACGGTAGAGACCATCGCTATTGGCTGTCAACCCAGCTATTGTGACAGGACGCACCATCGGCGGCATGTTGAGTGAAAGCAGTGTGCGCCCCTGCAACTGACCGACAGCCTGATAGACGAGGTTGATGGCAACAAAATCGTCCGTGCCATTGCTCCATTTCTCGAACACGAGTTTTGAACCAATAGGCGTACGCAGCTCCAAGGCGTTCTCCGTCTCAGGGAATTGCAGGCCTAGGGCTGCACCGATGCTCGCAAGGTTGGAATCGTGACCACAGAGGAACATGAATTTTCGGTCGCTACGGTTCAGTTCCTCGCGGATGCGGCTCACCAACGGATAAGCCAAGTTAACGGCGGCACTGTGGGTGGTGAAAAGTAAGCCGTCATAGACCGCCTTGACAGCACAAATGGCACGCCATTGCTCCATAGTCAGCTCATGACCAAAGGCTGTCATACTTTCCGACTCATAGCATTGCAGCACCAAAGCGTCAGCAACACTGTTAGCCAGCGTATAGCCGCCCGTCATCTTCGGCTCACTACCCTTCTCAATCTTAAACTGTGTGTCATGATACCAAAAATGTGTCGTATCTCCCTGTAGTGCAGCGGGTGAGTGTGCTATGTCAAGCACCTCCTCCATCAAGTTGAGAGTGGCTTTCTGGGCAGCCATCCAAGCCTGAGGTCCACCGTTCATGGCATTGATTTCATCCAACACCTGCTGACGATATGTGTCGTTCATTTTCGTGAACTGAGGCGTAAAGACGGGATCCATCTTGTCCTCTTCTAACTTATGGGTAATCTCCACATTAGCGAAGGGAAGGAATCCGGCAGAAAAATACTTGGCTGTGGCAAACGTGCGTTGGCGTGAATTGGAGTAGAACAGCACCTCATCGCCCTCGGGACGATAGTTGTCAGGCAGCAATCCTTCGCCAACAACCCATTGACGGAAAAACTGACCCATCTCCGTTTCCAGCACACCGCCACGTAAAGACAACTGACTGCTAGGTGACGACCATGTAAACCAAGTATATGGCGTCACACGCTGGTAGGCAGCACCACCTGACGTCAGCGGCGAACGGATATTATGGCGGCTCATCACCACCACCTCCTTCAGTTCATACTTCGCATGGAAATCATCGGAGCGTTTCGTCTGTGCCAGTGCGTTCGCGCCGAAGATTGTTAGGACGGCAGCGAGCATCCATAGTTTCACCTGTTTCATTTTTACATTCATGTTACTTCTGCGATGAAGTCACGATTCTTTGAGATTACAATCTCACGCCCACCGATGCATTGATGTACCAGTCGTTCAAGTGACCATGCATGGCTTTATGCTTGTAGTTGAAATTGTTGAACTGTCCGTTGGCGTTGATGAAGTAGCGTTTCCAGTTGTAGGTGACAGAAAGACGCGTCGTGAAGTTCAGGGCAAGGCGGTTGTTGCGCGAGTGCACTCCTTCGCTTTGAATTGTATATTTGTCTGTAAAGTCATAATCGATATTATCAAGATCTACATCCTCTAAGCCTTCAATTTCACCTGTATCTCTCATCTCTTTCATCGATTCTATGAGCATATACGTTAAAAGATTTTCTTTCGCAATATCCTTGAAATTGCTGGAATAATTGTTGATGCGAGTGCGGTTCACCACTGTCAACATCGGCATCGCCATAGCACTGATGAGCCATCCCTTGGCAGGAACGAAGTTGTAGGCATAGCCTGCACCCACACCCAGCTGATACTGGCGCAAACGTCCAATTCCATCCATCCAATAGATGAGTTCGGCATTACGTGGATCATTGTATTTGAAATCCGCATAGTAGCCCATCAATCCAACGATAGGTGATCCTGCCGAACGAGCCTGAATGGTCTTCTGGTTATAGGCAGCAGCATAAGAGAATTTCTTGTGGTTGAAGATGTAGAAACCGTCGAAAATCAAGGTCTTGATGGACATGTCAGAAGGTAATTGTTCCTTTTCCGTCTCATCCCATCCGTAGGCTTCTCCCCAATCGGAGAATTGGATGTCTTCAGTTTCTTCATCATAATCCAACATGTCTCTGCCTTGCACAGCTCCAGAATAGTGTGTTCTCATGGTTTTCGTTTTGAACTTGTGCCAACGAAAGTTCAAAGCATACCAGCGACCCGTGCTTTTCAACGAAATATTCTGACTCTTGTCTCCACCAATAGGGAAGGAATAGCTGGCACTCAAGCCCTTATAGCCCACTTTCACACCCAGCGACGTGGACACTTTGGTCATGATGCGAGGATCGGTTGCCATGTCACCCACACCCCTGATAAAGGGCATTGTACCCTCTCCATCTAATAATTCACCTCCATCAACAATGGAGTGCATTTGCAAGTCTGTTTGTGACACACGGCTCTTGACACTGATTTGCCAAGGTCGTGAAGGTGTTTTCACATAGTTCGTGTCCAATCCATGCACCACAGACCTTTCAACAAAAGACTTTGCTTTCGTGATGAGGTTTCCTTTTCCCGATTCTGTTTGCGCCATACTGGAGGATGCCACCAATGCCGCAAAGAGACAAATAATGAGTTTCTTGTTCATATGATAGAATTAGGTTATAAATTTGTTTTGGGGGCAAATATACGGATTTATTTTTAATCCAAGCTCAAACAACACACTTTTTTCAACAAAATAAAGCAGGACTCATAAAAATCCGCCTCCACACCGATGAATCACGACATGAAAGCGGATAAGTATGAGGTATCTGTAAACTATAAGGTTACAAATGAGAGAGCTTACCAGAGTTTGATGTTGGAGAGGTCGTTGAGTTCCTCCCCGGTAAGGGTCCCCCCGAAACATCCAAATTATTTCCCATTTTTTGCACACACGAATTGTTACCTTGAAGAAAATTGCTTTTTTTGTAGTCAAATCATGAAAGGATGGAATGACTCTTTTCCATGATTAGCGTTACAGTTGTTACAGTTGTTACAGTTAAAAACTGAACACCCAAAAATGTTAAAAGTAAATTCTATATTATATATTAATATATAATATAGGCATATTTTGGGGGCGTAGGAATACCTTGAAAACAACTGTAACAACTGTAACAACTGTAACGCATGAGGTGCGTGCTTTTTTGCGTGCTTTTTTTGCCTTTTAATTTGTTGACCCCTGATAAATGTCGTAACTTTGCATCGTGAAACTAAGGAAAAAATTTGCAGCCCCTAAGGGTAACAAAATTTTCCCTATAGGGGAACAAAAAATTGGTAAGAAAAAGATCCTCTCCCCGACCCTCCCCATTACGGGGGAGGATAAAGACCATGAGGGCTCCAGTTCGGAGTTTCTACTTGTTTCCTTAGTGGTGAGTGGATAAAAATTTGAGCGGATAATTTGGAGATTTCAGTTTTTCGCTTTAACTTTGACTATCGCCGAACTTAGGCTGCATCTCAACAATAAAAATGAAAAAAATGTCTTTTCATTTTGTATTGTATTCGATTTGCACTAACTTTGCGACATATTACTTCTAATAACTGCATGATTATGAAACAGAAAATCGTTAGAATCGCCCTGGTTGTGGCTATGATGGCTACATCGGGCATCGGAGCAAACGCTCAGTTGAACGGATTACTCAACGCTGCCAAGAACGCAGCGAAGAAAAAGGTGACGGAAGTGGTCGAACAGGAAGTGAAAAACCAGTTGGACCCCATGAAGAACCTGCCTAAGGCTGACCCGAAGGCTGGGGATGTGACCCTCTACTACACCAGCGGCAACAGGCTGGGCATCTGGCACCCCAAGACACGCACGCTGGATCGGTTCGTGCAGACTCCTGACGAGAAATGGACCACGGAGACGTACATCTTCAATAGCGACGGAAGCGTGTCCTTCGGCAGCGGAAACCATGCTGGAGAGTTGAAGTCTGACGGCTCAATGAGCAGCACCAAGACAAAGGGCATCAAGTTCAATCCGAGCAACAACGAGGTGACCCACAACGGTGAATGGGTCGGCAAAGTGGGCGACGACGGCAGTGTGTATATGTTCAACGAGAAGATGATCTATGGCGACAAGGCTTTCGACAAGGATGTGGAGTGCTTCGTGCTCTTCAACACGATTGCCAGCGATGACCTGATCAATGAGTACAAGGAGAAGTACAAGAAGATTGTGCAGCAGAACCAGGAGCAACGTGAGCGTCAGCTGAACGACTTGAAGGCTGCTCAGAAGAATGATGCTGGAGGCAGCAAGCTCTGGAAGGGCGGCAGCGTGGTCGGTGAACTGCGTGCTAACGGCGAGGTGTGGATTGGCGGCTCTCGTCGAGGTTCATTCGAGAACGGCAGAATCCGCGTGGGAGGCTCATTCGAGGGTGAACTCCTGTCGGACGGCAACGTGAGGAAGGGCGGCAGCATCGTCGGCAAGATTGACGGCAACGGCAAGGTGTGGCTCGGTGGCTCCATCGTGGGCGAAGTGCGTTCGAATGGCGACATCGTGAAAGGTGGCTCTGTCATCGGAAAGTCTCAACCTGCAGGCGACCGCCGCAAGATTGCCGTCATCTACTTCTTCGGCTTCTGGGCACTGTAAGATGTCTGATGTAAGATGAAAGAGAAAGGGGAGACATCCAATCGGAGCCTCCCCTTGTTTGTGATTGTTTCACTATTTCTTGAGATACTTACCTTGCTTGGTCACTGCAATGCCCTTGTGGTTTGCATCCACAGGACGTCCTGAGAGGTCGTAGGTTTCCGCGTCTGGGTCATCAGTTCCACCAGCGAGGGTGCTGATGCGGGTGGCATCTTTCGCGTCACGGGAGATGTAGCGGAAGGTGGTGATGAGGGGATAGTGGTCGCTCAGGGGGAGTCCTTCGTAGAGATAATGAGTGCGGTCGAGGGTCACATTGACCAGCTCCACACTGTTGCCGTCGGTGGGGTTGATGTAGAGCGCCTTATCGAGGGTTTCGCCCTCCAATGGCTCTGCACCCAGATCCGGGTAAACGCCCTGATTGTACTTCTCTATCCACGCATCGCTGACGGTGGCACTGCCAGTAGCGGTGATGGCATCGATGAATTCGGTCTTGACGTCGTCACGATGGTAGAAGCTGTTCATGTCGCCCACGACGATGATTGGACGGTCGTCGAGATGCTTCAGGATGTGGTCGCGCAGTTGTTTCCATTGGGAGATGCGTGCCTCGCGGTCTTTCCCATCGTTGCCTTTCTGTTCATCACGATCGGAACTGGCATCCATGTGCATGTTGTAAACCACTAACTTATGACCATCAGAGAGGGTCAGCTCGTGGCGGCGGAAGCCCTTGGTGATGATGTCGTCGAAGTCGTGGCTAAACTTGCCGAAACTTTTCTGCCACGGCACTCGTTCGTAGCTGTCGGACTGAATGTCGTTGCGCCACACCATGTTGAGTCCGTCGCACTCGAACTTCAGGTTCTGCAGGTGGGCAAAGTCTATCTTACGGTCTTCATAGGTGATGCCTCCCGTCCACTCGTCGTGCTGATAGTTGGCAAAGAGGCGTGACCAGATTTCCCAACGGTAGTTGAAATCCTCCTGCAGGCACAGGATGTCGCAGTTCTGGGAAGCGAGGTATTCGCTGATGCGTTCACTACCTGCCGACATGGGTCCATCAGCATTCACGGGGATGAATGCCAGTTTGCCAGGCAGTCCATCGACATTGAGTGTCACAACGCTGAAAGTGGGGTTCGCCTTGGGTTCCTCACCTGCAAAGGCGAAGATGCAGCTCAGCATGAAAGCTGCCAATGTATATCGTGTCCTTTTCATACTGTCTCTTGTTTTAGTTACCGTTCGTTTCTTGATTCACCCAATTCGTCAGGTATTGCTGGTAGAAGTCAATCAGCATCGTCACAGGGATGGTCTCTTCTGATTCAGAAGCCACTCGACGTGCCTTAGCCTCATCGGAGTCGGGTTCTGAGGTCAGATATATATAGACTTCCACAATGTCGTCCAGCCCCACTCCGCTGTCGTCTGCCATCAGCATCACTTCTTCGAGAGTGGTGCCATACTTCTCCAGGGTCTCGTTGAGTGAAGCTATCAGACTGAATATATTACCACTATCGCCTTCCGAACCGTCTCCTTCCATGAGTTTCTTCACCGTGCCACGCACGTCGACACCTTTCGACTCCAACAAGTGGATGATGCCCATCAACGTGGCTGGTTCAACGAGGTCGGCATAGTGGGTGTTGAGTTCACCGTCGTAGTATAGCACAGGGTAGGCTGTCAACGTGGCTGCGAGGTGGAAGTAATAAATGAGACCTCCCACTACCGCATGGCGTTCCGAAGGAATGAGGAAGTTGGTTTGCAGGCGAGTGCGCTCAGGCACGATGGACTTGGTGAAGCCCTGGCACTGCTTGCCGTCATAGTCGAACTCGTTCAAGAAAGTCAGAAACGCGCGACCTGCGCTTGGTGGCACCACCATATCACGGGTAAGGTGCTGCACATAGTAACTGGCTGTGGAGTCAGGCGTCCACCCATTGGTCAGGCTGTGCTCTTGTACGGCAGCAATGACTTTCTTATATTCGGGAGATTTCTTTGACAGGAATTCGGGCTGCACCAGTTCGGTCAGCGTCTTACCCCTCAGTATTTTATCCAAATCAAACATGGAATGCTTGCCACTCATGAACCACTCATCGTAATAGGGAGCCAGTTCCTCTGTGAACATCTGCTCGTTCGTGAATCCGAGGTTGGCATGAAGGTTGTACATACCCAGTACCAACGGCAGACAAGTGGGATCCCATTTAGGATCGTCCTTCCCTGAGATAAAATCATCACAGGCAGCCTCGATGTCGAAAGGCGCACCGCCCACAATGGTCTTGTCAAAGCGGATGACATCGCTATATTTCATGTCGCGCACACGCTGTGTGGCGATAGCATCATAGCCACCTGAAGAGACACCTGCGTTGAAGAGGAACTTCCCCTGACTGATTTCACGTTCATCGAGGAGCTTGCGAGCTGCCAACAGACAGTCAATGCTGGCTTGTCCATTTACATCGCCAAAACAATACACCTGTGGGCGGTCAGCAGTCAAGCCGAAACCGATGAAATCGCTGCACACCACAATGTAATTAGGCTTGAGCGGATTCGCCATCACCAGATCTTCGCCCGTAGCATAGCCTCGCGTGGGGGCTTCGTTGGCATCTGAGTGGGTGAAATGGTTGTAGAGCACCATACCATCGCAAGGCATCGCTCCACTATACACCTCGTCTGGAATGCACACATAGCCACTCAGCGTGATAGGATTGCCATCCAAATCTGACGAAGGATAAGCAATGTCTATACGATGCATCTTGCGACTGGAAAGAATGACGCCCTTATAACCAAAGTTCCAAATAGTGTCAGTTTCATGAAACACCTGATAATCCTTTAGCTCTGCCTGGGCATAAGCCATAGTCGCCAGTCCTACAAGCGCCCATAGCAACAACAACGTCTTTTTCTTCATATGATAGAATTAGGTTATAAAAAATTGTTTTCGGGGACAAATATACGGAATTGTTTTAAATCCAAGCCCAAACAGCACAATTTTCTCAAAAAAAGAGAGGCTCCGAAATTCGGAAGCCTCTTATTTTTAATGTCTTTGCCTTCTGACTGAGACGCGTGGAGCGCCATTACCACCGCCAGATGAACTGCCACCTGACTTCTCCTTGCCTGAAGATGCAGAGGAACGACGGGCTGAACGAGAAGCAGAGGAGGATGCCTTGTCTGTGGCAGCCTTGCCTTTCTTGCCTTTGACGGATGCAGCAGCAATGGAATCACGACGTGCCAACTCAACGGAGTCAACAGGAGTGCTCCAGATGTGCTCCTCAAAGTCGGAGATTTGCTTCTCGATGCGGTTCTGCTCCTTTTTCAGGAGGGAATCAGTGGCACAGTACTGCTGCAGGGACTTGTTCTGCATGTTGGTGGTCATGTAGATGTCACCCTTGTAGTGGTTGGTGGAGAAGAAGTCGTCAATGGACATCTTGGCAGCGTTGCGTCGTACTTCACCCAGAAGAGAGGGAACTTCTGCACGTTCTGGTTCTGCATATTCTCTTCTTCTCCGTCTTCACTCACGTAACTTCTGATAGCAAATTCGTCAGCAGCACGATGCAGCACAGGGCAAAGCGCCACGATGCGGCTATGATAGGTTGCCGTATTCTGGTCGTAGTAGGAACTTTCCTTCACGTAGTAGCTGAGCACCTCTGCAGAAGGGATATCGGCTTGATTCACCTTGATACTGTTACCATCTACTTCGTAGAAGATACCCTGACGCTCCAACATGTCCTTGAAGTGCATGCGGTTGCTCTGCTCGAAGTTCTCCACACCATCCAACTGATAGTCGTAGGCAGGAATCTTGCCTGTGTTGAGCAACTTGAAGAGCAGGGTGAAGAGATTCATGCTGTTACCCTGTGGCTCCACGGGATAGTAGAGGGCTGCGTTCTCATCCTTGGTAAGGTCGATGGAACGGTAGATGTCGCGACGCCAACTGGGGTCTTCGGGCACATCCACAGCGGTGGGAAACATAAGGCTTGCACGACCTGTTCCTACTGCCCCACTCTTCTGGGCAGTTGTGGTGCGGTTGTTATTCTGCTGCACACGGCTTCTCTGTGGCTGAGCAACCATCGTGCCCACCATGCAGAGCATTGTCAATATGAATAATACCTTTTTCATAATCTTTTTAGTTGATGATAACCTCCACTGGAGTTTTCAAAGTTCGTTCGATGCCATCAGGACCGACAACGCGGATTTCACTGATGTTGAAAAGTTTGCCTCTTGTAAGGGAACGGATGCGGGCAAGCTGGTTGGCGGTGAAGGAAGCAGAGTTGCTGACTTCTGGCACTACGTTACCCATGTTGTCCACGAAGCGTGTCTGGAATCCAATTACGCGGAAAGAGATGTTGAGCAATCCGTCGTCAATAGCGGCTCCAATGCCTCCTGCCGACACAATGGCTTGCTTGGAAATGCGTCCACCCTTGAAACGATTGGTGCTACCCTTGCCATCAGGAACATCGAGATAACCTGTTGGGTCAGGGAGTTTACGCACATTGAAGGTGAACTTACCCATCTCCTGCTGGCGACCTTCGTTCTGTGCAGTGACGGTGAAGGTGACAGCATTCTCGCCGATCTGCGAAGGTACAGCCACATAGTTACCACCGTCCTTATGGGTGAGCGTTCCATTGTTCATGGAGAGGCTAATCTTGTTGTTAGGGATGCCTGGCACACTGACGCTGATGGGGTTCTGATAGCCCGCATAGAGCACGTTCATCATCGTGGCACTCACGGTTGCCGATGGTTCCACTACCGTGTAAGGCTGCGAGAACTCTCGACGGATGGTTTCACCATTACCGTTTCTCATCACGAGGTAACCCTTGAGGGTGAAGTCACCCGTAGAACCACAGATGGTCTCGTAACGTCCATTCTCTGACTTGAGGAGTGTATTACCTACATAAATCTCTGGACGTTGGGTGGTATCGACTGCTGCCATGATAATCTGAGCAGAGAACTTTCCTCCACGCACCACAGTTTGTGCACTTGGGATGACCAATGCCTGAATCTCATTCACACGCACGTCCTTCACGTCGATGTTTGCCACCAGCTGGTGGAGCATCTCACCTTCAGCATGACGCACATCGGTCTGGAGTTTTGTGAGCAAAGTGACTGCGGCAGCCACAGGGGTGTTCTCAAACATGTACTCCTGCCAATTCTTGCCTTGCAACTTGGCTTTCTTGGGCACATCGGTGGAGAGGTTGTTCTTGATGATTTTCTTTTGATCCTCATCGTTAATCATCTTGGTGATTCCCTCACGATAGGACTCAATCGCCTTCTTCAGCTGACCGCCCTTGCCCACACCTGATGCAAGCATCACATGAGTGGCTGCCTCCAAGTTGTCACGACCCTTTATATCGTTCAGATCGGCATCGCTACCATCTGCCTCACGCACGATCTCCCACTTCAAATTCTCTGCAAAGGTGTAGAGTGAGTCGGACATCTTGCGCACTTGCTGTGCCTTCTCGTACCATTGGCGCGTCTTCTCTGGATTCTGCTTCATGGCAGTCTCCAGTTCTTTGTAAATCGCCTCGTTCTGGGTAGTCGAGTTGGCTTTGGTGCGATTCAGACCTTCATCCACGAGCTTGAAACCTTCGAGCACATCGGATGAGACGTTGAGCGCCAGCATTGCCATGAGCACAACGTACATCAGATTGATCATCTTCTGTCGTGGAGTTAATTTCTTACGTATCATGCGATCTTCATTTTCAATGCTTCAACCATCTTGGCATATACCTCGTTGAGTTCCTGGAGCTGACCAGCGAGTTTGCGTGTCTGCTCGTTCACCTCGTCGATAGTGGCTGACTGGGTGCCGACGCTCTTCAGCTGCATCTCGTAGAAACGGTTGATACCCGTGAGCGTGCGGTTCATATTCTCCATTTCCTCGGAATCGCGTGTGAGACGTGCACTCTGCTCTGCCACTTCCTTGAGGGTATCGGTAAGCTCTGTGAGCTGTTCCACATAAGCCTTGGTTGCTTCCTGCATCTCGGGTGCCATACTCTGGAATTGAGCTGAACGGAATACTGGAGCGGAAGAAATGTTCTCTGCCAACTGTGCTGCATCGATAGGTTCGCCAGCGGAAGGACTTGCTTCGCCTGCCTGACTTGAACCTCCACCACCATTGATGACGATCGTGCCACCAGCGGGTACGCCTCCACCACCAACAATCACTGTGCCGCCACCAATGGGGGCGTTAGCCATACCTGTAGCAGCACTTGCCAAAGCAGCTACCGTCTCTTCGGAGAGAGAAGTGTTGGTCTGTGCCGCGATGGCTGCATTCTCTGCCACCTCTTCTGCCAATTCCTGTGCATCCATACTCTCCTGCGGTTCGAAACCTGCCAAGAAGAACACGATGACCTCAGTACCCATTCCCAGCCACAGCATGATATCAGCACCATCGGTGTGGGTGAGCTTGAAGAGGGCACCGGCAATCACGACGGATGCACCCCAACTGTATGCATAGTTCAAGAATGTTTGACCGCGTTTCGTGCGGAGCCATTTCTGTATGCCTGTATATTTTGTTGCCATAAAGACCCCTCCCCCGCCTCCCCTAAATGGGAGGAGTAGAATGTTTGTGGGGGAGATTCTACTTTTGTTATTCTTGCTATTATTTTATTTTTGGTAACCACCCTCCCCATTCAGGGGGAGTGAGGAGAGGGTCTTCTTACTTCTTTGCTTTCGATGCAGTTCCTAACTGCGACCTCACGCAACGGAAACCGACGAAGGAACGTCCCACGTTTTGATACTCATACGAGCGCCATGCACTCTTGATGAAACTCTCGGGGTCTTTCCACGAACCACCACGCACACTCTTCTTCTTCAAGGCGTAGGGGTCTTCCTTGGCGGCATTGTAGGTGAGCGTCGGATTCATATCGCTCATGGAGAGTACACCAGCTTCGGTATAGACGGTGCTCGTCCACTCTGCCACATTACCTGCCATATCGTATAGACCATTGGAGTTTGCACTATAGATACCCGTCTTCGAAGTGATGAGGTTGCCGTCCTTCGTGTAGTTTCCTCGGTCGGGCTTGAAGTTGGCGTAATAGCAACCCTTGTCGCTCGACACACCATCCTGCTGCCAAGGCAGTTCGTTGCCATCCTTGCCACGAGCAGCAAACTCCCATTCTGCCTCGGTAGGCAGACGATAACGCTGCACAAACTTCGCCTGTGGACCCAAACCCTTGAGGAGGAAGTCGGTGCGCCAGTTGCAGAATGCGTTTGCCTGTTCCCAGTTCACACCCACCACAGGATAGTCGTTATAGTTGGAATGGGTGAAATAGAGACGCATATAGACCTCGTTCTCCGCATTCTGGAAGTCGTTGATCCAACAGGTAGTGTCAGGATAGACGTTCACGATGTATGTATTCACAAAGTCCCACATGCTGCTGAGCGGACGGGTGATAGTCTCACGATGGATGATACCGTCGTCGTCCACGTATGCCGTATCCTTCGAAATCATCACCACCTCATTGGGGTCGGTCTCGAAGTCGGTATTGAGATTGCGCTCCCCTGGATCCAGACGATACTTACGCTTGGCTGCCATCACGTAGTCGAACACCTCATAGCGGTAGTTCAACTGCTTCACATCCAACATCTTCTCGCCTGTCACAGGGTGGAAAGTATAGACGCTCTCCATCGCACGCTCCTGGTCTTCATCAGGATTGCGAGGTAATGCCTTGTTCCAGTTCAGATGAGGGGTGACAGGTTCACCATACTTGTCTTCCTCAATTTTGTAACTCTCGTCACCACCGTAAGCCGGGTCTGCCAGACGTTCGCGAATGATAGAGTCACGCACCCAATAGACAAACTGACGATACATCGAGTTCGTCACTTCCTTTTCGTCCATCCAGAACGCATCCACGCTGATGTCCCTAGTCGGCACATCCTTGCCCCAAAGGCTATCGGTCTTTTCCGTACCCATTTTAAGGCTTCCACGTTTCACCAATACCATGCCATAAGGTGCTGGTTCTGACATCGAAGTACCACCAATACCTGTCACTTCGCCACCAGATGCATTCGAACCTCCCTTGCTCGAGAAGCAGGAGGCCACGATCAGGGCGAACACCACTGTACCTATAGCAAACAATAATTTTTTCATCGTTATCTATTTTTTGTATAATCTCAATTCTTAACTCTAAACTCTCAGCTCTAAACCCTAACCCCTCAACTCTCAACTAAACTCACAGCCATCTCACACTCTGATGCTTGTTCCTCCCCTTCTTGAAGAGGTCGAGGTCTGTCAGATAACTCAGCACCACCTCGTGGCTTCCGTGAACCAGCCCAATTCCTGATGTGTACATCTGATAGCTGTAGCCGAGATTGACGCCGTGGAACATGCCTCCGACCAGGAAGGTCACTGATGTGTTGGGGCTGTAACCCACACCACCATAGAAACGTTTCTCATCTGCCTCGTATGCCACTTTGCACTGCACGTCCTCTCTCCACCTGTTCATATCTGACTGCACCAAGAAGGACGGTTGCAACGATAATAACGAATTTTTTAACTTTATATTGCATCCACCCATCAAATAATATACTCTGGGCACTTCCACCTCGTATCTTTGCTCCAACAAAAGCGTGGGAGCCAACAGGTGTTGCGTGGAGGCTCCAAACCACATCTTGGGATGGTAATAGTAAAGACCGACACCCATATCCACTTTTGTACCCTTCACCTCGGAAGAGGGAACGGCAGGGTCGCTGTTGTCTTCCATCTTCATACTTTTCATGCTGACCTTCTCGCTCATCAAGACACCCTGCACACCCAGTGCCAGCTTTCCCTTCTTGCTCACCTTGATGTTGTAGGCATATTGCAGGGAAATCCTCGTGGTGCTGAGCGCACCCAGATTGTCATTGAAGAAGCTCAAACCTGCACCATGATGAGGATTCAGGAAATACACAGGCATATCTGCCCCCACATATAAAGTGGAGGGAGCGTCATCATATCCCATCATCTGCATCGAATAGGTGGCAGCCACATTCAGCTTTCCATCCGTACCCGAAACAGCTGGATTATAAAACGACTTCAGGGATGTGTAGTCCGAAAACTGCATATCCCACTGCGCTCTCGCTTCCAGCATCACCACCGCTAGGAGAGCCAACATCACGAAAATTCGTCTGTTCATCACAAATAAATAACTCCATTTCCTCGCGTTTATTGTGCAAGAATGGATTTTTTTTAAAGGTTAGCATAGAGTGGTTAACGTTTAGCATTAAGGTTTTCGTTAAGATGAGAGTATAAAAAAAGGAAGCCCTGGATTCACATCCCAGACTCCCAACTAAAAAACAGAGTTAGTTAATATATAATAATAGGTACTTATGTAGATTGCAAAGTTAAAAAATAAGATTCACATATCACTACGTCTCTTGAAGAATTTTCAACTTTTAGGGGCAAAAAGTACTCAAAAACACATCATTTTTTATTTTTTGAGGCTTCTTTTTGTCTTTTTGGTCGATTTTGTTCTCCTTTTTTTATCTAAGCAGTCAATACCTATCATATATTGACACTCACTGATTTACACTAATCTTTTCCATTATGATCCATGTTGTGTTCTTTTCTTAATAGCTATATGACGATTCTTGAGCACGTGAGTCCCGGGCATTTGCCTAAGAACTCACGCACTTAAGAACTAAAAGCGTTTTTTGTTTAGAAGCCGCCGAAGCCGCCGCCGCCAAAGCCACCGCCGCCGAAGCCGCCGCCGCCAAAGCCGCCGCCGCCCATACGGCCGCCGCCCATGCCACGCATCATGTTACCCATGTTTCCACCCATCATGGTGCCCATGCTCAGACGAGTGACGAACACTTGTGCTGCTTCTACTGGGGTGAGAATCTCGAGGAACTTAGGCAGGAACTCCTTGTCAACTGCCAATTGCTTAGCCTGGCTCTCGAACTGCTCGGCGATGAGCTGGTTAGCCTCTTCGTCTGTCATTTTCTTCACATCTGGCAATTCTGCAGTGAAATCACCTGCGGCACCCTGTGCTGCGCGACGTGCATTCTGATAATCTACATAGAGAAGCTTGAAAGTCTCAGCCTTCTCTTTCTTCAATTTCAACTGCTTTGCGAGATTTTCAGCCATAGTGGTGTACATCTCAGCAGGATTCGAACGCTGACGATTACGATTGTTCTGCGCTGTTGCAGCTACCGTTACAAGCACTAATGCAAGCGCTGTGATGAGAAACTTTTTCATACGATTATTGTTTTAGGTTTGTTTTTATTGTTATGATTGTTTAGTATTCGTGTAACCAACTTGTGATTCACGCTTTATATGACTACCCCATAAAATGATAGTTTAATCCTCAAGTGTTAAAAAAGTTAAAACAAATGGCATCGTGACACATATATTATAATAATAATGTGTAACCTAATCCGGAATGGCCACAAGATCATGGACATCATCATAAAAGGGGGCGCACCAATTGGTACGTCCCCTTATTATTTATATAGATGTATCGGCTTATTTGCTCTGCTCGATGAACACAGCCACACGGTTCCAGTCGTTCTCGTCGAAGAGTTCGTCGGTCACACCAAGTCCCTTCCAAGTGAGACGGCTTGGAGCGATCTTATAAGTGTTGACCAGCATGTCGTAAACAGCCTTGGCACGAGCATCAGAAAGCTTCTGGTTGAGTTCTGCGTTACCCTCTGGCGAAGCATAACCATTGATGAGCACCTTGCTGGTTGGATGGTTCTGCATATACTTGGCAATCATGGCCACAGATGGCTTCTGGGAAGCATCAATGACACTCTTTCCGAGCTGGAAGATCACCACTGGAGCCAACTGAGTTTCCTTCACAATGGTCTTCTCCACAATCTTCTCAACAGGCTTCTCAACAATCTTCTCAACAGGCACTTCTCTCACGATTTCCGTTGGCTTCTTGGCAAGTTCCGCATTCAGGCGTGAAATTTCTGCCAGCATAGCACCCACGTCATAGGTTTTGAAGTGATGAGTTCCATTAGAAGTCTTGAAATTGAAAATGTATTTCAAGCTAAGACCCAGCTGTGCACCATCACGATTGAATGCCAGATTGCCGTAGCTGTTGCCTGGTTTGCTCAGGTTCCACAACACGTAAGGTTCCACACGGATTGTGCTTGCCTTCGTACTGCCCAGATTGAAATCAACAGCGAAACCAGTCTTTGCACCTAAGGAATTGGATTGTTTGTCAGATACGTGAGGAGTGAATCCGTGAATCCAGCTTGCACCTGTCACCAATGACAATTCAACGGCACGTGGAGTACCCTTGTAGCCACCAAAAAGGTTTGACAGGTTTGTCACACCATTCACACCAACAGAGATGGCACGAAAGGCGTTGTAGTGACCATTGGCACTAAGACCCGCACGCTCACCATTGGCCATGTGAGAGCCAAAGAAAGCAATTCCATCAGCTTCAACGGCAAAGATGGGTGAGAACTTCTTGCCGAGGGTGATGTTACCAGTTCCGTTCAAAGGGAACATTGGGTCGCAACTCAATGGAGCCGTCACGCCACCACCAAGACCGAAATACCAGTTATCGAAGAACTTGCTTGTCTCGATAGCTGTCTGAGCCTGTGCTGCAATGCTTGATGCAGCCACTGTGATCACAAAAAGAAACTTCTTCATAATCATAATGTTTTAATTGTTAATAAAAAACTCACTTATCAATTAGTAAGAATTGATTCATTATTTCACATTCAAATGCACTTCCATCGTCGCCCGATACTGCTGTCCATCGATGTGGGTGTAGATAATGGCTTGACGAATGATATAGGTCTTGCCCTTTGTCAAACGACCAGGATACTGTCCCACCTTGCAGACGTAGTTTTCAGGATACATCTCAGCATAAATGGCAGCAGAGTTGTCGTAACCCACCACATTGCCAGCTGTAGAGAACCAATGTCCGTAGCAAGTATTGGAAGACGTGGTCGTCGTTGTGTTGTAGCTCACACCGCCATTTCCGCTGATTCCAGCAAAAACAACAGAACCATTTGAACCAGACGAGTTACGCTTGATGGCTTTCATCTGTGCCGTACTAATACCCAATGCCTGACTGATAGCATCCATGTCGTACTGAACGTTGACGCTTGAATAATCATTTGCCGCCGCAAGGTTGGCCTCAATCACCACCGTCGTGTCCGTACGAACATAATCGTCAGGATATTCACCATAAGTGCGTGTAGTGCCTGTTGCCGCACAATTCTCGAATGTCACCTGATAGGGCCACTGCTCATCGTTGGAGTCATTATCATCCCAAGGATGATACCAGTGTTCAGAGGGAGCACCTACTACGACGAACCATACACGCTTCGCGTTGTCTGGCAGCACCATTTCTGCAGTCCCCTCTTTCTCACTATACATATCCCCATAAACACGCTCTCCGTCTTCTGTCTGTACCACAAATCCATAACGCCAACCCGCCTTATCCACATTGATGCTACGGTAGCCAGGCACTCCAGCAACACCCTTGAAGTTCACCTTGACAGTAGAACCTGGCTTAATGCCTTTGAGTGGAATGATATTGAACCCATAGTTTTGAGGACAATTATCAGCAGCGACTGTATACGTATTCTCAGTTCCTTCCACATAAATCAGTTTCGTGGAGAAGGAGTTTTGGCTATTCTTTCCTCGGTCACGAATACCATCGATATCCCATGTGATGGCACGACAAGCATAATCGAACATCATTTTATTGAAATCATCTTGTGTGGCACTATTCATGCGCTTGTAGGTCTCCACAGGGTCCTCTGGACGCTTGGTCTTTCGCCACATTTTCCCAATAAAGTCCTTGCCAAAAAGTTGGCACCAATAGTACTGAATAAAATAGTTGGCATAGCGATAATCCTCGTGGAGAAGGTTCTTAAACGCAGAAGAAACATATTCACCATAATAGCCGTTGGTGAAAAGGGTTGCTGGGAACACATTAAACGCCTGCCATTGAGCACAACTTTCCCACCATCCATTGCCACCATCACCATTATCGCCAAAGCCCCATCGCCAGCCGTAGTTCCATTCAGAATAATTCTTCACAACAGCATAATCTGCACTCACAAGATACTGGAACACGTGTCCAATCTCGTGTGCTGCCGTATGTCCGCCCTCAGCACCAGCTGCCCAAGGATTACAATGGAACAAACCAACCTTATACGCCTTGCTCTTCTTGGTGCTCCCTTCATAATACCATACCGTACCGTCCTGTCCTGAACCATCGGCCCGCCAATCTGTCTGATTCACAATGAACATGCAGATTTTGTGGTCGTCGGTCAACGATTCACCAGGCTTCAAGAAACCCAGTTCCTCCACGTAGCATTTCCATATCTTCTCGCCATTGTCCAGAAGGGTCTTTACATTGACCGAAGAACCTCCCAAAGAAATGGTGTTGTTTCTAGAGAGGGTCAATCCCTTTTCCCAAAAACAGATGAAGTGTTCAGATTCCAGTGAACGCTGGAAGCACCATTGCGAGGTCTCCTTGGTGAAATCGATATTAGAATACCCCGACGGTTTGACCACCGAGCGTTCCACTTCATCAAAACGATAAACAGCGTTTTTACGATAATCTTGAGAAGTGGTTCTCACCCGATCTCGCGATGCATTGTACGTATAGAGTTTATAACTGGAACGAGAAAAACTAATGGAATCCACATACGTCAAATCAACAATCTCGTTATCCGTAAAACGATCGTCAAATTGCACCCAAAGCGTGTTTGGATGTTCCTGTGCATGTACCATCAAACAGAAGGCCCATGCGTTTAACACAATCAGAATAAGTCGTATTGCTTTCATGATTTCTTCCCATCCTTTACTTCTTCAGCACCTTCAGAGAGGAATCACCCGTACTAATCAGGTATGTCCCCCTTTCCAACCCATTCAAATTAACAGAAATAACGTTCTCTGATTTCTCCACAGGAACTTTCACCTCCACACCATCCAGCGTATAGACCTTCATAATCTTTACGGAATCCGAATTAATCACAATCGTATTTGCCTTGAATGTCACGTTGTGCTTCGCTAGTACTTTTTCAATGGCATTGGGGTCATCTTCTTCCGAGATGTAGAAGTTTTTGATGTCAGTGAACTCATACGTGTCTTCATTCACCACCATCTTACCATCTTTGAAACGTAACATAGGGCTCACCTCTGCTGACAACAGGTAGTAGACTTTCGTACCGTCATTCAGCGTGAACACGACACTCTTTGCCGATGCTCCTATCGAAGCAATCAGCAACATTGATATTAAGGTGAGTCTTTTCATATTTTCAAGTATGACAGATACAACAAGGAATTAATTATCGTTTTTCCCTAAGAGACTCTTCACATTGAACCCATACCACACCATCGCTATGAAGAACACTGCCATCATGATGATGGAGGTGGTGTCCTTCAATACCGTATAAAGCCAGACGCTGGCAGCAAAGCCCACAATGATGAAGATAAGGGACAATATCATAAAGGTCTTCTTCAGATTCTCCATTACGTCACTATACTTTTGAATGCTTACTTATTTAGTTTCCAAGTGAAGCCGTCTTTAGTGTCCTTCACCTCAAAGCCCAGCGCAGCCAGGTTGTCGCGAATCATGTCACTGGTGGCCCAATCCTTGTTGGCTTTGGCTTTCGCACGCTGCTCCAGCAACATATCCACCACCTTGCCGAAGGCTTCCTCTCGTGCATCGTTCGTGCCGCTGGCAGCAGAAGCAGATGTGCTCTGTTTGATGCCCAGCAAGTCGAAGGCAAAGAGTTTGAAGGTGTCTTTGAGTGCTTCCAATGCTTCAGCCGTGATGGTCTCTTTCTTGTCCACGATGGAGTTGATGGTCTTCGTGGCTTCGAAGAGATGAGAAATCACGATTGGCGTGTTGAAATCATCGTACATGGCGTCGTAGCAGTTCTGCTTGAGGGTGTTGACAAAGTCGATGCCTACAGAACCCTTTTCCGTTGGCTGGATCGCACCCAGTGCTTTCCAGGCATCGAGCAGACGTTCCAGTCCCTTTTCTGCTGCCTGAAGGGCTTCGTTGCTGAAATCGACCGTGGAACGATAGTGTGCTTGCAAGATGAAGAACCTGATGGTCATTGGTGAGTAGGCACGGTCGAGTTTTGGATGGTCACCACTAAAGAACTGTGGCAGCGTGATGAAGTTGCCGAGCGATTTGCCCATCTTCTGTCCATCAATCGTGATCATGTTGTTGTGGAGCCAATAAGTAACCATCTGGTCACCTTGGCTGGCCACCGACTGAGCAATCTCACATTCATGGTGAGGGAAGACAAGATCCATGCCACCTCCATGAATGTCGAAATGATTGCCGAGGTATTTCTTACCCATTGCCGTGCATTCGCAGTGCCAACCAGGGAATCCATCGCTCCAAGGTGAAGGCCAGCGCATGATGTGTTCAGGCTGGGCAGCCTTCCACAGGGCGAAGTCGGCTTGATTCTTCTTCTCGCCCACACCTGCCAGTTCACGGCTGGCATCTTTCACGTTTTCAAGACTTCTGCCTGAAAGGATGCCATACTTGTGCGCCTTGTTGTATTTTTCCACATCAAAATAGATGGAGCCGTTGCTCTCGTAGGCAAAGCCGTTTTCGAGAATCTGCTGCACCAGCTGCTGCTGCTCGATGATGTGTCCTGAAGCATGAGGCTCGATGCTGGGGGGCAGACAGTTGAGGGCATCCATTGCCTCGTGGAAGCGGTTCGTGTAGTACTGTGCCACCTCCATCGGCTCCAACTGCTCCAGACGCGCCTTCTTGGCAATCTTGTCCTCTCCCTCGTCAGCATCATGTTCCAGATGCCCCACATCGGTGATGTTGCGCACATAGCGCACCTTATAACCAATGTGGTTGAGGAAACGGAAAACAATGTCAAACGTGATAGCTGGACGAGCATGTCCAAGATGCGCATCACCATATACTGTAGGTCCACAAACATACATACCCACATGAGGGGCATGAAGTGGACGGAAAACCTCTTTCTTACGGGTCAGGGTGTTGTAAACGTAAAGTGCCTGTTCCATTTTATCTCTTGTTATTTACTGAAAAACAGCACAAAGGTACGAAAAAAATAAAAAAAGACATTGCTTTTCATTGTTTTTAGAGAAAAACTCACTAATTTTGTCGCAAAATCTTTCACAAAATATGATACAGCCCCTATTTCTGGGTCTCGGTACGCCCGAACTCATTGTCATTCTCATTGTCATTCTTCTTCTCTTCGGAGCCAAGAAAATTCCCGAACTCATGCGAGGTGCCGGCAAAGGTGTGCGCGCTTTTAAGGACGGCATGAAGGAAACCACTACGGAGGAATCTTCTGAAGAAGAAAAGAAAGAATCATGACTTTCTGGGATCATCTCGAAGAATTGCGTCGGGTACTGCTACGATGCATTGTTGTCGTGGCAGTATTTGCCGTCCTCGCCTTTTTTTTCAAGGACGAGGTGTTCTTTGTCATCTTTGCTCCCAAAAGCCCTGATTTCCTTCCAGCCATCTTTGGACATTCCCCAGAGATTCAGCTCATCAACACAGAACTGACGCGTCAGTTTGTTGTCCACATGATGACCAGTTTGTATGTGGGTGTCATCGTGACAGCCCCCTACATCATCTACGAACTGTATCGTTTCATCTCCCCTGGCTTATACGAAAATGAGCGGCGCTATTCCACGCCGCTCGTCATTACTTCCTATGTGATGTTCATGCTGGGATTGCTCTTCAGCTACTTCATCCTTTTCCCCATCACCTTCCGATTCCTGGCAGGTTATCAGGTGGACACGCAGGTGGAGAACCTTATCAGCTTGGAAAGCTACATCGACACGCTCATTTTCCTCTCCCTTGCGATGGGCATCATCTTTGAGATTCCCATCCTCTCCTGGTTGCTCGGACGCTTGGGCATCCTCCATCGTGAAGACATGCAGCAATATCGCCGTCATGCCATCGTGGCGATTCTGGTCATCGCCGCCATCATCACCCCCACCTCCGATGTCATCACCCTCTCCATTGTCAGCCTCCCCATGTACCTGCTCTACGAGGTGAGCATTCTCCTCGTGCCCGCGAACCATCGACTTTCCAATTAGTATCTTAGCAAAGTCATATACACTCTCGATCACAACATAAACAAACTGCCAACTCTGATAAGAAACGCTGAAGAACGAACAAGGAGAGACCCACACGGAGCCTCCCCTCTCTTTAACCATTAACGTTAACCGCAAACCCTTAGCTAAAGGCTAACTCATACCCTTTCCTTATTTCCTCCCTTCTAATCAAGTCAGCACACCCTACCCCATTTTCCACCAACGCCATCGCACGGACGAGTTCGCAAGCCCAGTAGGCATCATCGTCTTGGAGGCTGCCAATGTTCAGGATGAAATGTGGTGGCACCTCCATTTCTTGGCACACCCTGTCGATATACGCCTGCGTGGCGTTTTCGTTAGGTGGTGCCCACCGCTCGATGATGGTGCGGATGGTCGTTCGCTTGTACTTCACTCGGTACGTTCTCAGCAGTCGGAAGGCAGCCCGATAGCCCCACTCCATTGCCCTGAACTGGAAAAAACTCTTGTCGTTCTGCTCTGGGAGCAGCCCTCGCCACTGATCCTTGCTTCTGCGGATATTCAACGGATTGCAATTTCTTAAACCTCTTGGAATCATAACTCTTGAATTATTTGAACTTTGAACTCTTGAACTTTGAACTTTTGAACTCTACAATTGATTTTGACAATAATGACTTTGACAATCATGACATTCTAAGTCTTCAACACTGAACTCTCAATCTTGCGGAACTTTCCAGTTTCCACTTGAATGA